>JBJHCW010000003.1:0-413279 GCA_050486205.1 Gammaproteobacteria bacterium
TTCATCAAAGTAGGCTCGATAACTCGTTAAAAGTCTTTTTATACAACAGATTAAAGCAATATTCTAATGCAGTGTAGCCATAGTTCCACGCTTGTTCTGTAGTTTCCGGTAATAAAGATTACCGGAAATAAAATAAGCCTATGAGTCTGTGTGGAATTTATCATGCTTGGCATGAAAATTATGTTTTGCTTGGGCTTCGATCGACGATAATTTGTGGATTCCACCCTGCCAGCGCACGATGATGCCGGATTCGACCAACAAGCACGCCAGTTCGCGGACGTTATGGCAGATATAGACACAGTGGCGATCGTATCGAACGCTATGGAATTTCCCGATCCGGCCAGCCATGCGCTCGGCAATCTCAATCAGCGACCACCAGAGCTGATCAGTTGACTCAGATTCCATATCTCATGATCGGCCGCAAAGCTGCGCGCCTGGGCGGCGCGTTCAGCTTTGCGATCCGCCTGATGATGTTGAGTATGATCGATGCAGCCATCATGCAACGCCGGTCGATTTGCGGGTGCTGGAGTGCACCAAACCCTGCTCAAAGGCCCAGTCAGGGATCTCGACCGGTTTGGCCTCCAGGACCCGGATCAGGGGTGCGACATTGGACCTGTCCAGCTTCTCAACGGCCAAATTGATGTCAATGCCGTACTCCAGAAGCTCTCTCCGGTGGCGGTAAAAGGTCTGTCGGCACATGTTTTCTCGTGGGTTTTCGCCACTTCTCCAGAGTATGTATGTACCCTTCAACCGGGTTGGTAGTTCAAGTAATTTCTCGGTGGAAAGTGCAACTTGCTCGTAAGTGTTCATTCGACGACGTAGTTGACCTACTTGACGTCATGGAGAGGCCCTAATAACTCCGGCGAGACCTTGTACTTTTTGATACTGTCCTCAGCCACCACGATGACGCTCTTGCGGTTGATTTTGGTGACGATCCCTAACACTAGTCCTTCTCGGCTTTCGAAGATCACTTTCAGGCCTATCCGCAACTGACTCAGCGCTTGCAGGTTTTCCTGATCCCGCAGTTGATCAATGCGCTGGCAGATATACTGGTTCAGCTTCAGCAACTGGTCGATGCTCATATCTTCAATGCGCATGGACAGTGGTCTCCGGTAGTTTATTCTGTCGGTCAGTATGGCGTGGGTCGATCAGCGCACGTAACAGGTTCCCGGCGAACCGTGTTTTCCAGAGTCTTGGCGTGAGATCCGCCACGTCACTGGCCGGATGCTGGCTGATGCGTTGCAACACGTCCACCAGGTAAGTGTACGGGCTCAGGCCATGCAGTTTGCAGGTACTGATCAGACTCTGGATAATCCCCAGGTGCTCGGCACCCAGTTCGGTCCAGCAGAACAACCAGTTCTTGCGGCCAAGCGGGATCGGCCTCAGTGTTCGTTCCAGGTGGTTGGTGTCCGGCTGCACGTCCGGGTCTTCCAGGAAGACTGTCAGGCTCGCTTCCCGGCTGAGTACATAGTTCAGAGCCCTGGTCAGCTGATCACTGGGCAGCAGAGCACCGCTTTCCAGTTGATCCCGACACCACTGGAAGAACTCGTTGACCACCGGCTTCGAGAAGTTCATCCGGTGCTCGCGTTTCTTCTCCCCGGTCAGCCTTTGGGCCTTGATGATCTCTTCGATGTTGTCCAACTTCGCGATCTGCTGCAGGGCCTCGGTAGCCTGCTTCGGATGTTCATTCTGCGCATCGATAAAGTAACGACGACCATCCACCCAGCATTGGGTGTGGGTAATGCCTTTTTGGGCCTCGGCATAGCGGGCATAAGCGGCGTAGCCATCACTGATCAGCGTGCCGCTGAACTGATCGTTGAGGACCCGCTCGATGTGCAGTCGGCCTCGACTGTTCGAGTAGGTGAACCCCACTTCGTCAGCATCGCCATACAGTGGCCAGAACCAGCCGGATTTCATTTTGCCTTTTTGCGGGCCTGCCCGGCCCTGGTGGCCGGCTTTGATCGGCGTTTCGTCCATGGCCAGCACCCGGCTGCGCAGCACGTTATTGGTCTGGGTATCCACAATCGGGCGCAGCAGGTCGATGCTGCGTTTGACCAGATTGGTCAGCGTGCTGCGACTGAGAGTGATGCCGCCCTGCTGGATACGCTAGGGCACTCAGGCCCCGGAATGATTTGCGCATGTCGGTGGGCTCGGTGCACAACCAGATCCGGGCCCCACTATCGAGCCAAATCATTCGTTCTGACTCAGCCGTAGCTCGACGCCGTTGCCCAGGCTCAGCACAATGTTCCAGCCTGAACCGGAGGATTGCGACGTGCCCATCAGTGACGACAGATCCACAAAGCTCGCTTCACCGGAACTTGCCGAATCATCGGTCGACTGATCGGACAGGCGCTTGCGCCAGTTGCAGAAACTGGCATAGCCGATATTCTCCCTTTTACAAAACTGCGCTGCTGACAGACCACTACGACGCTGTTGGTCAACCAGGACTTGCCACTGTTCCGGGGTGCGGTGCTTTCTCATGTGGGTAACCTCGTATCGATAAATGTGAGGCTACTGTAGGGAGAAATTCATCAGGGTGGCAGAACGTCTTGGAATGAACGCTTACTTCTGAACTGCCTTGCTGTTAGATATCGTTGAATTCTGTTTTGCAACACGACATCCACGATTGGTACGCTAGATTTCCACCAGCACCCGCCGGGCTAGCTCACAGAGCGATCACGCGGTCCGGCCGCCCAAGCGGTATTCGCCAAAGCTCATCTGGGCTTGTGGACCGGAGTGGTCTCGACTCGGACCATACGAGAGTCAGCGATCGGAAATGGGGGAAGTTTGTGCAATAATCGTACACCAATACAAGTGGTGAAACAATTCATCCATAAAAATGTACATTTCGTCGAATCGTTGTGCTGGAGATGATGACTGATGCCAAAGTCATGTGGCATTGTAACTTGAACGAACGTATCACCAACAGGCTAGTTCCAGCATAAGCCTTCTCGCCAGTCGTTACATCCTTCTTAAATCGGCCACAGATGGGGATGATTCTAAGGAAAAGAATTAGTTGGTGTATCAGGATCTGGAGTTGGCGACTAACAGTTTACAAATGGAGGACGAGTATGAGGCTGTCTATTTTTATTGTGCTAGTAATTTCAATCGGACACTCTTGGAGTCATGCTGCGGATGTGGGAAGCAATATTGATGCTCGCGCCGTTCAGTTGGCACTTCAGGAGCACACTATAAGAGCATCCTTGCGTAACAACGTGGAGCAAATCCCATTTGGTGTCCTCCTGCGTGGTGCATATAGAGCAGCGGTCACGTATGGAGATATATCGAAACTAGGGCTTGAGGCTCCAGAAGGAGATGTCCCCGCCATAGTTGCAAGCGAAGTCGGTAAGGAAGACTTTTTTAGTCAGAGGGCATGGGACACGATAAATGAAGCGTGCGTATCACTCAGAGGTAGTGCGCCTGGTGGCGAAATCGATATTGAGCACTTTGCCGGAATGATAATGCTATCTGGCGATCGTGAATATGAGGACTTGAAGGTATATTATGAAGACCTCATAGACGAACTTCCTGAGCATCAGAAACTGGACATCCTGGAATTGGCTAGTGATAGCAGCGAGCCTAGAATTGACATTTCTTATTCAAGGCTCGATTTCGTGTCATTGGCGCAGAATGAGCCTGAGATCGCACTCTTTCTTGCTAACCACACCTGCGATCGTTTCGAGACTTTTTGATAGGTATTTCGACTTTGTAGCGATTCTTAAAAATAGGTAACGACTAATGACAACACGGCGATTGATTAATCATAAAAAACTAATGTTCCCTCTACTTCTTATTGGCTTCCTCCCTGCAAACTCGCATGCTTTGAACAGCTATTGTTTGAAGTGGACGAATCCGGTTGTAACTGTCGCGCACGAAGTTTTTTGGATGGGGTGGGAGGCAGTCATCTACGAATGGACGGTTGTGGAGTCGGAGGCATGGGGGCCAGGTGCGCCCGGGGGTGTAGACTACATTAACCAATACCCTTCAGGGACGACCACTCAGCCGGTTCAACATGTGCTGGTTAACTGGGAGCCGGGTATATGGAATATAATTGGACAGTCAACTCAGTATACATACATTGATACGGATCCTGTGCAGGTTATCTTCAATCCTGAGCCGGGAACTTGTGGTGAGACGTATACATTGCCATAGGGCACTGTGTTTCGGGAGCTGACAAGCTGTACAGTGACAGTATTCAGTCTGCAAGCACGAGGGCAGTAATGTATTGGTGACTTGCAGTCTGTAACTACATGTGACTAATATGAATATTGAATGTCGACACTGTGATCACGGTTGGTACGCGCCTAGCATCGATTCGGAGCCGGCTGTTGCGGCATTCAAGAAATGTTATCCCGAACTTAGAGCTAGTGCGATACGCCAGCTAAAAGAAATATTGGGGTTGGGTATGATGGACACGAAACAGCTCGCGACGCATGTAATGACTACCGAGGGCAAGTGTTTCCATTGCCAGGCTCCGCTGCTAGTGACCGTGCACTTTGTGAAAGAGTGTCAGATGTGCGGAGCCATTAACCTTGATATCTTCAATGCACAACCAGCAATTGCGCGCCACTAATGGTGGCGCGCTGTAAGTATGATCGATCCCCAATTAAATCGATCAAGTTCTATATAATGTCAACGGACAAAATTATTTGACCCACCCGGCGGCCAATATTTTCGACCCACCCACCATTGGAGCATGATGCTAGACATTCCCTCCTTTGATCAGTCCACTTTGCCGCGCTTGGCGCAGTATCTGTTCGAGAGCACAGAAGAAGTCCAGGACTGAATCGCCACCAATTTACTAGACACCTTTTAGCGTTACAATGAAGCTAAACGGAGGTGTCCATGTCGGGCAAACGATATACAGAGCAATTCAAGGTAGAAGCAGTCAAACAAATCACTGAGCACGGCCACCGGGTGGGCGATGTCGCCAAGCGGCTGGGAGTCACTGCCAAGAGCCTGCATGACTGGAAGGCCCGATACGGATCCCAGTCGGGTCAGTGGCAAAAGAACAAGGCCAGTGACGACGAAATTCGGGTACTCAAGGCTGAGGTAAAGCGCTTGACCATGGAGCGCGACATCCTAAAGGAAGCCGCCGCGTTCTTTGCAGTCGAGTCAAAGAAAAATACGCGTTGGTGAAATCTCGAACCAAGCGCTTTCCCATCCGGTTGATGTGCGAGGTACTGCAGATTCATCCAGCCGGCTATTATGCGTGGGTGCATGAACCCAAAAGTCAGCGCGAAAAAGACGATGACTATTTGAGCGCTTTCATCAAACAGTTCTGGCTGGAAAGCGGTGGAGTTTACGGTTACCGCAAGATCCATGAAGACCTGCTGGCCATTGGTGAGCAGTGCGGAAAAAACCGGGTGCTACGCCTGATGCAGATCGAGGAAATCGCTTCACAGCGCGGCTACAAGCGCCGCAACCACTATCCAATGGGTGAGCCGGCAACGATAGCGCCAAATTTGCTGAACCGTGGCTTCAATGTCGAGGAGCCCAACCAGGCGTGGGTGACCGATATCACGTACGTAAAAACAGCAGAAAGGTGGCTGTTCCTGGCAATCGTTCTGGACTTGTTCTCCCGTCAGGTCATTGGCTGGGCAATGAGTGATCGGATCAACACCGAACTGGTACTTGATGCGCTTGTCATGGCCTGTTGGCGAAGACGACCTAAACAGAAGGTAATTGTACATTCTGATCAGGGTTGTCAGGGTGGATTCAACCGGTCGTCGCAACACTAGGTTGTTGAATAATTATTTAGATATTCGTTTAATGCTTCGGCAGGTGTTTTCCAACCGAGTGTTTTTCTGGGTCTAGTATTTAGCAATCGGGCCACAGCGTCAATCTCTTGCGCGTCCCATCGAGATAAATCAGTTCCTTTAGGGAAGTACTGCCTTAATAGGCCGTTAGTATTCTCGTTGGTGCCACGCTGCCACGGGCTATGAGGGTCAGCAAAAAACACTTTTACTCCAGAGTCAATTGTAAACCGGGCGTGATCTGATAACTCTTTCCCGCGATCCCATGTCAATGACCGCCACAGTTGGGTGGGTAGGCCTGTTATGGTCTTCTTGAGGGCATTAGTCATAGTAACAGCTCCGTAACCAGCAAGTGCAGGGCCGTTCTTCACTCGGGGAGTCAGCCCATAGCCCTTCTCACGAGGCAGATGGACGAGTACGGTGAATCGACTTGTCCGCTCGACCAGCGTGCCAATCGCAGACCGATTCAGACCGATGATCAGGTCGCCCTCCCAGTGCCCTGGTAGGGCACGATCTTCCACCTCGACAGGACGATTGGCGATCATGATCTCTTCGCTAACGTGCGCCCAAGCTTTGGCTTGCGCCCTGGCTCTTGGTACACGTAAAGCCCGCCCAGTGCGCAGACAGCTCACCAGTTCGCGCTTGAGGGCGCCGCGTCCTTGGATATAGAGAGCCTGATATATGGCTTCGTGAGAGATGCGCATGGACTCATCATCCGGAAAGTCTATCTGTAGCCGATTGGAAATCTGTTCTGGCGACCAGCCATTAACCCATTTACGGTCACCGCGATGAGGCTTATTACGACCCTTGAACGGCGCCTGCCGAGGCCCTGTTATCTCACGGCCCTCAGCGTCATGAACTTTGCCCTCCAAATGCTTTTGTACATATCGGCGCAGTCGCGGATTAGTCTCCAGCTTTGCCGGCTTCGGTCTCTTGGCAACCAACTCCGCCTTCCAGTGTGCGACTGACGCGCGATACTCCAGTCGGCCGCCACGAGTGGCGGCATTACGAACTAACTCCCGTGAAATCGTCGACGGACTTCGTCCAAGACGACGAGCAATCTCACGTACGGCAACATTTTGCACCCGAAGCATTCCGATCTCTTCTCGTTCAGCGAACGACAAGTACCTTCCAGATATAGGTTTAGACATGAATAATGGCATCCCACCTCGATGACGGAACCAGCGAGTACCTACCGCAGATGATACGCCAACGGCCTCTGCTGCCTTTTCACCTGTGATCCCGGTTGCGATTTGTTGCCAAAAAAGCCTCTCCGTCTCACGACGAAGTGACGGCGCACCTGGAGAGCGCATCGTCTCACGCCCAGTCAATTTCTGCATCCATCCAGTGGGTCGCCCCATAAACACCTCCAAGATTAGTGTGTTGCGACGACCGGTTGAATCCACCCAATACCTGCAGCCTGTGTGCCCAGGATGATGGCGTGACTCTGGGGTAATATCGGCAACATGACCGAGGCGCAGTCGCCGGTTGCCATGCCCAGGGAGTGCAACAGGTTGGCTGTGCGGTTCACGTCTCCTGCCAGTTGTCGAAAGCTTACCGTGCTGGTTCTGTCGTCACGCTTGCCTGTAGGCAGAAAGGTGAGCGCTGTGTCGTCGCCAAAGCGTTCGGCACATTGCTGGATCAGGGCATGGCTGTTGTTTTCGGGGAAGCGTTCTTCGAGCGGTGTCTGCTCAAAGGCTTCAACGTCAGCCATGGTGTCCAGCAAGGGCTCGGTGGTGCTCAGTATTGTGTTGTCCTTTGTCATTCCCGCTATCCTGTCTGAATGGTTCGGGAACGATTATACGCAGTCGGGTGTCGTTGGTCAGTGGTTACGTGAAACTGCCAGTTCAGCCATCTGCTGCAGGGCATTGCGATAAGGCGAATCGGGCAGGAATTCCAGGTGTGTCAGGGCGCTGTTGACCTGTTGCCGGGCCAGATCGCGTGTGTATTCAAGGGCACCGGAAGCCTGGATGATGCGAATCACGTTCTCCAGCTCCTGTGCCCCGCCGTGCTCGATGCAGCGTTGAATCATCGTGGCATCCTGGCTGTTGCTGTGGCTCATGGCGTGGATAAGCGGTAGCGTGGGTTTGCCTTCGGCCAGATCGTCACCGATGTTCTTGCCCATCGCCTCGCTGTCGCCGGAGTAGTCCAGCGTGTCATCGATGAGCTGAAAGGCCATGCCGATATGGTGGCCGGCAGACTTCAGCGCATCAATCCGGGCGTCACTGGCGCCGGACAATATGGCGCCGCATTGCGCTGCTGCTTCAAACAGGATGGCGGTTTTTTCGTGGATCACCTGCAGGTATTCGTTTTCGGTGATGTCCACTCGGTGCTTGTTAAGCAACTGCCGCACCTCACCTTCTGCAATGGTATTGGTGGTATCGGCGATGACTTTCATTATTTCCATGTTGCCCAGGCTCACCAGGATCTGGAATGCACGCGAGTAGATGAAGTCGCCAACCAGCACACTGGAGGGGCTGTTCCACTGTTCGTTGGCTGTTGGCCTGCCTCGCCGCATGGTGGACATGTCCACCACGTCGTCGTGCAGCAGGGTGGCGGTATGAATGAACTCGATGACCGCCGCCAGCGCGATCACATCCGGGTTGTTTTTTTCATTGCAGGCCCGTGCGCTCAGCAGCACGGTGACCGGACGCAGGCGTTTGCCGCCAGCATCCACCAGATACTGGCCGATGTTTTCTACCAGCGAGACATTGGATCGCAGCTGATCCAGGATGAAGCGGTTGACCGCTTCGAAGTCTTCTGCGACCGCGGCACGTATTGTTTTATACATTAAGTCACCGTTTCTGCAACGGCCCCTGGCAGCGACCCGACGGTTCACCCGCAGGCGAAGGTGCGGTAAAATTTGATGCAGCATGCTATGAGGGAAGCCTTCAGGTGTCAAGGTTGGCCGAAAATTTTCGCTTGCGTGCTACTTGCCTCTGCGCCCCGCATCCCGTAAAATGCCCGGCCTTATTGGACAGACGGCCAGCATCCTGGTCCGAGTTGGTCCAAGACCCCCGAATTCTGGAGTTTGATATGTACGCGGTAATTGAAAGTGGTGGCAAACAGCACCGGGTTGTTGAAGGCGAGACCCTCAAACTGGAGAAACTGGAAGCTGCTACGGGCGACACCATCAGTTTCGACAAGGTACTGATGGTCGGTGAGGGCGAATCTGTCAAGATTGGCGAGCCCTATGTCAAGGGCAGCAAAGTGACCGCAGAGGTGCTCAGCCAGGGTCGTGGCAAGAAGATCAGCATCATCAAGTTTCGTCGCCGCAAGCATTCACGCAAGCAGCAGGGCCACCGTCAGTGGTTCACTGAAGTGAAGATCACAGGCATTTCCGGCTGATTCAGACCTCAGCACAGCACAGACAGCGGAGTAGATTATGGCTCACAAGAAAGCAGGCGGCAGTACCAATAACGGTCGCGATTCGATTTCCAAGCGCCTTGGCGTGAAAAAGTTCGGTGGCGAGCAGGTATTGGCTGGCAATATCATCGTGCGTCAGCGCGGCACGCGGTTCCACCCTGGTACCAACGTTGGCATCGGCAAGGACCACACATTGTTCGCCAAGGCCGAAGGTCAGGTGAAGTTTGAGGTCAAAGGCCCGAACAACCGCAAGTTCGTCAGTATCGTGACGGCCTGACATAGCGGTTTCCGGCTTCGCCGGAGCCCGGTCTGGAACAGCAAAGCCCCGTCAGACGACGGGGCTTTTTTGTCTGGGGCATTTGTTGCCATGCGCAGCGAATGGGGGCCGGGGCAGCAGTATCAGTATCATCAGAGCAGGGGCAGGGTATGAAGTTTGTAGACGAAGCCGAGATAATTGTTGCCGCCGGCAAGGGTGGGGATGGTTGCCTGAGCTTTCGCCGTGAAAAATTCATTCCCAAAGGCGGTCCCGATGGGGGTGATGGCGGAAGCGGGGGCAGTGTCTATCTGGAAGGGGACAGTAATCTGAATACCCTGGTGGATTTCCGTTTCCAGCGTCAGTACCGGGCCCAGGCTGGTCAGAAGGGCATGGGACGCAACTGCACGGGCAAGGCAGGTGAAGACCTGGTGATCCGGGTGCCGGCAGGCACAACAGTCATTGATGTGGACACCGATGAGATGATTGCCGACATTGCCACGCCGGGTCAACGTGTGATGGTGGCTCGTGGTGGTGTCAAGGGCTTGGGCAATACCCGCTTCAAATCCAGCACCAATCGCGCCCCGCGGCGCATCACCAAAGGCACTGAAGGTGAAATGCGGCGTCTGCAGCTGCAGTTGAAAGTGCTGGCTGACGTCGGATTGCTTGGATTACCGAATGCGGGAAAGTCAACGCTGATCAGCGCCGTGTCCTCTGCCCAGCCAAAGATTGCCGACTATCCGTTTACCACATTGGTGCCCAATCTTGGCGTGGTGCGTGTCGGCAGCGAGCGCAGCTTTGTCATGGCTGATATACCCGGGCTGATAGAGGGTGCCGCCGATGGCGCGGGACTCGGATACCGGTTTCTGAAGCACCTGGCCCGTACCGGGCTGCTTCTGCATGTGATTGATGTGGCGCCCGTTGATGAATCTGACCCGGTACAACAGGCCGCGGGTATCGTTGGTGAGCTGGAGCGCTTCAGCCCGGTGCTAGCGCAGAAACCGCGCTGGCTGGTGCTGAACAAGGCAGACCTGCTGGACAAAAAGGCCCTGGAAGCGCTCAAGGCCCGCTTCAAGGCTGAACTGGGCTGGGATATGCCAATGTTTACGGTATCAGCCATCATTGCTGAGGGTTGCGAGCGACTGTGTCAGGACGTGATGACAGCCCTTGAGCGTCATCGCGAGCGTATGAGCGCCGATGAGGTGTTTCGGGAAGAGCAGGCACGGCTGGAGAGCGAAATGGCCTACGAAATACGCCGCAGCACGGAAAAAGCAAGACCTGCCGGTAAAGTGGATACGGACTTCGATGACGATGACTGGCTTGACGATGACGACGATGATGCAGCGGCGGTGATCTACAGAGAATGAGAACGCGACTGACTGGCGCGGATTGCTGGATCGTCAAGATTGGCAGTTCGCTGATAACCAATAATGGCATGGGCCTGGATCGCCCGGCCATCGCCGGCTGGGTTGCCCAGCTGGCTGCACTGCAGCAATCGGGCAAACAGGTTGTGCTGGTTTCCTCCGGCGCTGTGGCTGAAGGCGTATCGCGCCTTGGCCTGGGTGTTCGGCCCAGGGAGGTGCACCTGCAACAGGCAGCGGCGGCAGTTGGCCAGATGGGTCTGGTACAGGCCTACGAGTCGGCGTTCCAGGCCTATGGCATTCATACAGCGCAGGTGCTGCTCACCCATGACGATCTTTCGCATCGGCGACGCTATCTGAACGCTCGCAGCACGCTCAGTGGACTGGTTTCCATGGGTGTGGTGCCAGTGGTCAATGAAAACGACACAGTGGCTACGGCTGAACTGTGTTTTGGTGACAATGACACCCTGGCGGCGCTGGTGGCCAATCTGCTCAATGCCGACGCATTGGTGATTCTTACCGATCAACAGGGTTTGCACGAATCGGATCCGCGCAGCAACCCCAATGCCCCGGTGATCCCGGAGGCCATGGCCAATGCACCCGGTCTGCTGGAAATGGCCGGGGACGGCAGCGCGCTGGGTCGTGGCGGCATGCGAACCAAGGTGACCGCGGCGCGCACGGCCGCGCGATCCGGGGCCTGCACAGTCATTGCCAGTGGCCGCGAACCCGATGTGCTGACACGATTGTCAGCGGGCGAGGTGCTGGGCACCCTGCTGTTACCCGAGACCCAGCCGGTGGCCGCACGCAAGCAGTGGTTGGCCGGTCAGTTGCGTGCCCGCGGGCAATTGGTGCTGGATGATGGTGCGGTCAGGGTGTTACGCGAATCCGGCCGCAGTCTGCTGCCGGTCGGAGTAACGGCCGTTCACGGACGCTTTGATCGCGGCGAACTTGTGCAATGCCTGGATTCAAAGGGCGCAGAGGTGGCCCGGGGGCTTGTCAATTACGACAGTCGTGAAGCGCAGCAACTGGTGCGCCAGCCCAGCAGTCGAATTGAGGAGTTGCTCGGATATGGCGGTGACCCGGAGATCATACATCGGGACAATATGGTAGTGAGTTGATCCGGGTCGCGTCAGACCGACATTGACGGGGATAACGCAAAAAAACCGGCCAGGCGTGGTGCCTGGCCGGTTTTTTGTGTGCTGATTCATTCGCCTGCGGTATTCGGAGCAGAATACGTGTTCGAGCCGGTATCAGCTGGCTTTCAGTTCCAGGATGGCCGCGTTCAGGCGGCTCTTGTGGCGGGCAGCCTTGTTCTTGTGGATGATACCTTTGTTTGCCATACGATCGATGACCGGCACAGCCTTGTTATAGGCTTCGCTTGCCTTGTCGTAGTCTTTTTCCCGGATAGCGGCAATCACCTTCTTGATGTAGGTGCGTACCATGGACCGAAAACTGGCATTGTGGCGACGGCTTGTTTCGTTCTGCCGGGCGCGCTTGCGCGCTTGTGCTGAGTTGGCCAACTGTTGCTCCTTACGAATACTGTATGAGTGGCAAAAATCAAGACGCGAAACTATGCCGTGTCAAGCCGCCTTTGTCAAGAAAAAACCGTCGGACCATTTGCCAGCTCCGGATGAGGGCAAGCCTTTGCAGCGCTGTGTTATTCTCAGGGTTCAAGTCAACAGTACGGAGTAGTTGTTCATGAGCAAGAAGATTGATATCGGGATCAAGAGTGCCGATCGAAGCAAGATAGCCAAGGGGCTGAGCCATCTGCTGGCCGACACCTATACCCTGTACCTGCAGACGCACAACTTTCACTGGAATGTCACCGGGCCCCAGTTCAGAGAGTTGCATCTCATGTTCGAGGAGCACTATACCGAACTGGCCGTTGCCGTGGACGATATTGCCGAGCGTATTCGTACACTGGATGTGCCCGCTCCCGGCACCTACAAGGAGTTTGTCCGGCTGAGCTCCATCAAGGAAGTTGAGGGCGTGCCTGAGGGCAGTGCCATGGTGGATATCCTGACCGCGAGTCACGAATCAGTGGTCAAGAGCTGTCGCAAAGTGCTGAAACTGGCCCAGGCGGGTGATGATGAGTCCACGGCAGCACTGGCTTCCGATCGTATGCGGGTGCATGAAAAGACCGCGTGGATGCTGCGCGCACTGAATCAGTGACACTGGCTGATCGACCCGGGTGCTTCAGACCACGCCGGTCAGCCACAACACAACAAAAACGATGCTGAACAGGCCAAGGTAGAGCAGCCCGGTCCAGGCCAGCAGATTCATGCCGCGCGACAGTCCCTTGCCACGAACCAGGCTGAAATTGAGCCAGGCAAAAAACGGCGTGGTGATGAATGCCAGCGTCATGGCAAAGGTCAACATGGGGCCCAGTGCGGATTGGAAAAACAGGATGACCGCCATGCCTGCGGCTGCCTGGCCGATTATCCAGATGTTCAGCATGCTGCGCCGGCGGTGAGGGTAGCGTTTGCCCGCCAGCAGGCGTGCTGACTCGTTGAGTGTCCTGGCATAACCGTCCAGCACCGCCAGCGTGGTTCCGAACATGCACATGAACGCAATGAAAGCCACCAGCATTTCGGACCACTGCCCGATGGTGCCGGCGTACATGGCGACCAGTTGTTGCGCAAACAGTGCGCCGGCCATGGCAATTTCCTGCTCGGTGCCAAACTGGATCAGGGCGCCCAGCGAGACAAACAGCACGGCCAGCAACACGGCTGTCCAGTAGCCCAGATTAAAATCAAACAGTGCATCGCGCAGATCAAGATTCATCAGCTGCTGTTTGGAGCGCAGCCACAGCGAATTGATTGCCGACAATTCTATCGGGACCGGCATCCAGCCGATCATGGCAACTATAAAGGCCAGTGCCGAGAGCTGCCACGGCGAAGGGCCCTGGTAATCTGCTGGTGCGTTGGAGCCACTTTGCACGGCAATCAGCACAGCGACTATTGTGGCCACTGTCAGCAGCAGCATGATGACCTTGGACACGCTGTCCAGCAGCCGGTAGTGACCACCCAGCAATATCGCCAGGCAGGTGCCGAGCAGGATCACGCACAGCATGGTCAGGGACTGTGAGCCGGGAATGAAGAACTGCAGCAGGCTGGCCGTAAGCAGAAGCACGCCAGCTGTGTTGACCACTGCCGCCAGCAGATTCAATACCGTGAAAGCAATCAGCCAGCCCTGGCCTTTGCGTTGATAGCCTTCGATCAGGCTTTCGTTGTGATTCAGGGTGTACTGCACACCAAAGCGAAAGAAAGGATACTTGAGCACATTGACCAGCAGTATCAGCCACAGCAACTGCCAGCCGAACAGCGCGCCGGACTGGGTTGAAGCCACCAGATGAGACGCACCAACAGCGGCGGCTGCCATGATCAGCCCAGGACCCAGTTTACCGATACGTATGCCTGATGCTGCAGTTTTCATGCGGTATTCCCTGCCGGTTGAGGTTTCTTATTTTTATCAGGGTGCGATAATGGCAGCCACTTCGGGAGCCGGGCTCCCGCTGTTGCTTGCACCGCTGACGCAGCAGAATAATGGAATCCCTGGGGATAATCCATGGGCAGCGCCCGACGGGACATGGACCGGTGAATAAAGACAAAAAGCCAAGTTCGCAATCGGCAGCTGCGCCAGCGCAGCGGCGCGGCCTGCTGCGCTCGGGTGCCATTACCGGCAGCATGACAGCAACATCACGTGTGTTGGGGCTGGTGCGCGATGTCGTGCTGGCGCGGGTATTTGGTCCGGGTGATGGCGCCGATGCCTTTTTTCTTGCTTTCAAGATACCGAATTTTCTGCGGCGCCTGTTTGCTGAAGGGGCGTTCAACCAGGCGTTTGTGCCGGTGTTGTCGGAGTACCGCAGTCAGCGCAGTCTGGCTGAGGTCCGGGTTCTGATCAACAGTGTTGCCGCCTGGCTTGGTGGTGTCCTGTTGCTGGTAACCGCTGCTGTTGTGGTTGCTGCGCCGCTGATCGCGTATCCGATTGCCTACGGTTTCACTTCCGATCCCGAAAAGTTTGACCTGTTTGTTCAGATGCTGCGCATCACTTTCCCCTACCTGTTTCTGATATCCATGACCGCTTTTGCCGGTGCGATACTGAACAGTTACGACCGTTTTGCAATACCGGCGCTGACACCAGCGCTGCTCAATGTTTCCCTGATCGCTTCGGCCCTGGTGCTGTCGCCCTATTTCAGGCAACCGGAGATAGCACTGGCGTGGGGCGTGATGATTGCAGGCATCAGTCAGCTGTTGTTCCAGTTGCCGTTTCTTGCGCGCCTGCAGCTGATGCCACGGCCGGCGTTTGTACGCGGCCACGAAGGGGTCGGACGTATCATCAAATTGATGATACCGGCGCTGTTCGGAGTTTCCGTCAGCCAGATCAACCTGCTGTTTGACACCTTCATTGCGTCGCTGCTGGTCGCTGGCAGTGTGTCGTGGTTGTATTTTTCCGAACGCCTGATGGACCTTCCCCTGGGCATTTTTGCAGTGGCCATTGCCACTGTTGTGTTGCCCAGTCTGTCCCGAAAGCACGCTGAACGCAGCGCCGAGGCATTTGCTGCCCTGCTGGATTGGGCCCTGCGTCTGGTACTGCTGATTGCCCTGCCAGCAACCCTGGCTCTGGTACTGATTGCCGAACCCATGGTGGTCACCCTGTTCCAGGGTAACAATTTTACTGCTTTTGATGTGGTGCAGGTAACCAGTAGTCTTCAGGCCTACAGCTTTGGTCTGCTGGCCTTCATGACCATCAAGATCTTTGCTCCGGGTTACTACTCTCGCCAGAACACCCGCACACCGGTGCTTATCGGTGTGATTGCCATGGTGGTGAACATGGTACTGAATGTGATTCTGGTGTTCGGTTTTGATATGGCGCACACGGGCCTGGCTCTGGCAACATCCTTGGCAGCTTTCCTGAACACGGGTCTGTTGCTGGCCGGTCTGATGCGTGAAGGTGTGTTCCGGTTCCAGTCGGGGTGGTTGACCTTCAGCCTGCGACTGTTGTGTGCCAATGTTGCCATGGCCATATTCCTGGTGATGTTGTCCGGGCCTTGGGAGCAATGGCTGGACTGGTCAACCACCACCCGGGTCTGGCAATTGACACAGCTGTGTCTTGGTGGTCTGCTGGTCTATGTCATCAGTTTGCTGGTAGCCGGCATGCGCCCGTCACAGTTTCGTCGGGCGGCCTGACACAAGGCGATTGAACAGATGCCTGTGAACAAATACGTCTGAGTGAAAGAGGATCAACAGGATGGATGAGCGCCTGAAGCAGATCGACAACCTGCACATCATTGGTTGTGAGGAGCTGCCTGAGCCGGCCGAACTGAAGAACAGCATGCCAGTGGCGGGTCGTGCGCTCGATACAGTGCTTGCCGGACATCAGGGCGTCAAGGGTGTGCTGGATGCAAACGATGATCGACTGATTGTGGTGGTGGGGCCGTGTTCCATCCATGATCCGGAGCAGGCGCTGGACTACGCCGGGAAGTTGAAGAAACTGGCCGTGGAATTGAGTGATCAGTTGTTGATACTGATGCGGGTCTACTTTGAAAAGCCGCGCACCACAGTGGGTTGGGAAGGGCTGATCTACGACCCCAACCTGGATGGCAGTCACCGCATCGAACAGGGGCTGCGCATCGGGCGGCAACTGATGCTGGATATCAACGCACTGGGCCTGCCAATTGCTGTTGAGGCGCTGGATCTGATTTCGCCCCAGTACCTGCAGGATCTGGTGAGCTGGACCGCCGTGGGAGCAAGAACCACAGAGTCACCCACACATCGCAAGCTGGCCAGTGGTATTTCATCGGCCGTGGGTTTCAAGAACAATGTTGATGGCAGCCTGTCAGTTGCGGTCAACGCCATACGGTCTGCGTCGGCCGTCAACACTTTCATCAGTGTGACCGAGACGGGCAAGGTGGCTGCCTTTCGCACATCGGGCAATCCGCACTGTCATGTCATCCTGCGCGGTGGCTCCGAGCCCAATTATGGCGCTGAGCACGTAGCCGCCTGTGAAGCCGAGCTGCGCAAGGCCATGATCCCGGAAAATGTCATGATTGACTGCAGTCACGGAAATTCCCGCAAGCAGTACATGCGCCAACTGGAGGTGTTGGACGATGTTGCCGGCCAGATTGTGGCAGGTAACAGGTCAATTGTCGGGCTGATGCTTGAAAGCAACATCAACGAAGGCAATCAGCCGATTCCGGATGATCTCTCCGAGCTGGCCTACGGCGTGTCGATTACCGACGCGTGTATCAACTGGGAGACCACAGAGTCAGCCTTGAGGAACTTTGCCGCCAGGGTGGGGCCGGTGTTGCCGGGTCGACGAGCCGACCGCCACCAGAAGCAGAGCCGTTGAGTCTGGCACTGATGCCAGGAGTCCTACAGACTGCCGAGTGTGATGGACACGGCAATCAGGCCGAATGCCACAATGATGATGACGCCGATGGTGGTGGCCATGTTGCGAAGTATGATCCGGTCTTCCACGATGTTTCCTCCTCACGGATTGATTGACGGGTCCAGCGATGGCAATGGTTTCATGTCGGATGTGTGTTGGTATTGATCTGGGTCAACGTGCTTTCCGGTGGCAAGGGTGTATTGTGCCGAACATTGATCGGGCGCAAGATTTTGTTATGATGCTGCAGGGTCATGATGACGGCACGATTCGCGTGACGACTCATACTGCTTTGATATCCATGGAGAAATAATATGGCAATATACAAGAATATTCTGGTGGCGGTAGACGGTTCGGATGAGTCGGACAGGATTCTGGAACGCGCGCTGGCCATGGCAGGTGACCAGGGCGCCGTGGTCAGTGTTGTGCTGGTGTTTGAGCCGCTGCTGGGCAATTATTCCTTTGAGTTGAACATGGCGGATTTCGAGAAAGTACAAAAGGAGCATCATGAGCAGGTGGCCAGCGAGCTGCAGGCAAAACTGGCTTCATCCGTGCCGGAAGACCGGGTGTATTTTCGTCGCGGGAAACCGGCCAATGAGATCAGGAAACTGGCTGGTGAGCTGAACACTGATCTTCTGGTGATAGGCAGCCACGGGCACAATCCGGTGCGTGCCGTGCTCGGTTCAGTGGCCAATGGTGTGCTGCATGGCATCGGCTGTGATGTGTTGACCGTTCGCGTATAAGCCCGGTCACCCGGATCAGCGCGGGGGCAGGGTAGTGCATGATCTGCACGCCCTGCTGCCCGGATCGGTTTCTCCGTCCCCCTGTGTATCAGGCCAATATCAACGGTGTCAAAGCACTGATGACAGCGCCCGCACAAAGTAGGACATGTTATTGGCATTGATGCCAGCCACGTTGATGCGGCTGGAATCGACCAGGTAGACGCTGTGTTCATTGACCATGCGTGCCACCTGCTCCTTGTTGATACCAAGAAACGAGAACATCCCCTTTTCCCGTGTGATGAAACTGAAGTCCCTGTCTGTGGCCTGACTCAGTTCCTCAGCCAGCAGTGCCCTTGTTTCATTGATACGGTGTCGCACCTCAGCTAACTCCTCGAGCCACTGTTGGTTCAGGGGCGCCGATGACAGAATGGTTTCCACCACCGCTGCGCCGTGGTCCGGCGGCATGGAATAGATACCACGTGCAATGGATGTAATCTGGCTGGCGGCAATGCGGCGCGACTCGCTGTTCTTGCAGATCACGGTCAGCGCGCCGGTGCGTTCACGGTAGAGCCCGAAATTCTTGGAGCAGGAATTGACAATGACTAGCTCAGGCAGATTCCCGGCCAGAAGCCTGACGCCAAAACTGTCTTCGTCCAGACCGTCGCCCAGGCCCTGATAGGCAAGATCGATAAATGGCACAAAACCGTTCTTCAGCGCCAGGTCGCACACAGATTGCCATTGCGCTGGTGTCAGATCGGCGCCACAGGGGTTGTGACAGCTGCCATGCAGCAGAACCATGTCGTTCGGGCCTGCCTGACTCAGCGCCTCCATCATCTCATCGAAGCGGATGCTGTGGCTGCTGTAGTCGTAGTAGGGGTAAGTCTCGATGCTCAGGCCCGCGTCACCCAGAAGTGGTACGTGATTGGCCCAGGTTGGATCGCTGACCAGAACCCGGGTTTCAGCCGAAGCGCGCTTGATGAACTCGGCGGCCAGGCGTAAACCACCGCAGCCACCGGGCGTCTGCAGGGTGGTTCGACGATCGCCGAGTGATTCGATCAGGGGTTCACCCAACACCAGTCTGGCGATCTGGTCATTGAACGCCGCAGCACCTGCCGGGCCAACATAACTCTTGCTGTCCTGGTCAGCCAGCAGCTGTTTTTCGGCGGCCTTTACCGCGCGCATCACCGGCGTGTTGCCATGCTCATCCTTGTAGACACCAACACCCAGATCAATTCGGGCAGGGTTGTTGTCTTCGCGGTAGGCAGCCATAAGCCCAAGTATGGGGTCGGGTGGCAGGGCCTTCAATGTATCAAACATGGTCACTTTCCTGGTTTCTGATGTTCAGTGTTATCGGGATGCCTTCATGGCGCGTGCTCTGAGTGTGTTCTGCAACAGCGAAGCAATGGTCATTGGACCCACGCCACCGGGCACCGGGGTGATGAAAGAACACTTGTCTTTCACTGCCTCGAAATCAACATCGCCGGCCAGGCGAAAGCCGGATGCCCTGGAATCATCAGGCAATCGGGTGATGCCCACATCCACCACCACTGCGCCATCCTTGACCATGTCAGGACCAACAAACTCTGCCTTTCCGATGGCCACCACAAGGATGTCGGCTGTACGACAGATGGCTGCCATGTCACGCGTGCGGCTGTGGACCAGGGTAACCGTGCAGTTGCCCGGGTTTGAGTTGCGTGACATCAACAGTGACATCGGGGTTCCGACAATGTGACTGCGACCTGCAACCACGCAGTGTTTGCCCTCGGTTTCCACACCATAGCGCGCCAGCAGTTCCATGATGCCGTTGGGTGTCGCCGGAATGAAGGTTGGCAGGCCAAGGCACATGCGACCGAGATTGGTGGGGTGGAATCCATCAACGTCCTTTGCAGGATCAATGGCCAGCGTGACGGTGTTTTCATCAATGTGGTCCGGTAGCGGCAGCTGAACGATATAACCGTCGATATTGTCATCAGCATTGAGCTGCTGGATGTGGGCGAGCAGGTCACTCTGGGAGACTGTGCTGTCCAGGCGGATCAGGGTGGACTCAAAACCGACACGCTTACAGGCGGCCACCTTGTTGTTGACATACGTTTCGCTGGCGCCATCGGTGCCCACCAGCACTGCGGCCAGATGAGGCACTTTTTCTCCCCGGCGGCGCATTTCCACGACCTGTTGTGCGATTTCTTCCTTGATCTGTTCCGAGGTCTGTTTGCCGTCAAGTAATTGCATGCGATGAGTCTCCGCTGGGCCGCCATAGGGAAAGGCGGCTATAGTAAACGAGCGATTCTGCAGGCTCAAGGAGTGGTTCTGTTCAGCCTCATCGGGCGCAAGATCACCGGGATCGGACTTACCAGCTTCCGGTGTTTTCCATGCTTGTCCAGGGTTCCCGGGGCGGCAGAGGCTCACCGGCCTGCAGCAGTTCTATGGAGATGTTGTCAGGGGAGCGGACAAAGGCCATGCGACCGTCACGTGGTGGCCGATTGATGATAACCCCATTGTCCATCAGGTGCTGACAAAGTGCGTATATGTCATCAACACGATAGGCAATATGACCGAAGTTCCGGCCCCCGGTGTATTCTTCCAGGTCCCAGTTCCAGGTCAATTCGATCTGGGCACTTTCATCACCTTCGGCGGCCAGAAACACCAGAGTGAAACGTCCACGCTCGTTTTCCTTGCGCCTGATCTCTTTCAGGCCCAGCTTGTTGCAATAGAAATCCAGCGATGCGTTCAGATCGCTGACGCGTAGCATTGTATGCAGATATTTCATGGTTGCTCCCTGTGGGCTTGAGGTCTGAGGGTCAGTGGGACAAACTCACCGGATTGTGCCCAGTCCCCGTCAATCCGGCGCACCGTACTGCCGTCGCGGCCAAGTCGCAGACCACCGAAGAACTCTGCCTGCAGAGTGGCCACCTGCAGGAACAGTTGACCATTATGCAGCCTCACCCGATCCACCTGGATACCGCGCTGTTGTTGGGACGGGATGTCCAGTGTGGCCGAGAGCCCGTCCGCTTCATGCCTGATGTGGAAAACCAGCTCTATCGGATCGTACTGTGCCACCTGGAAGCCGCCCGCCCAGCTGCCAGCGATATCGGGGTATTGCTCCGCGGTCTGGGCAAATGCAGCGCCCGGCAGTGCCGTCAGGGACAGCAGCAGACACAGACGGACCAGCTGGATACTCGTGCAGGATTTCATCCGTCTAGCATAACGGCTTGGCGCTGACAAAAAAAGCATCCTTGCCGCTGTCCGTGGCCATTGCGCTGGAACAGCCGATTCTTGACAGCCGGTCGGCTGCCTGCGAAAGTGCGCCTCCAGGCCCGGGGACAGCTGCGGCGGGGCAACACTGCAGTCAGTCGCGTGCGCCCGGGCGCCAGCTCAGTGGAACAATGCCGTATGGACAATTTTCCGGATATGGACATGAAAAGTACCAATAGTGTGAAACAGTACGTGCTTACCGTCTCGTGCCCCGAAGCCAACGGTATTGTGCGTGCAGTCAGTGATTTTCTGTTTCAGCGCGGCGCCACCATCAGTGATGCCGCCCAGCATCGGGACCCGGTGATCGACCGGTTTTTCATGCGTGTCGAGTTTGAGGAGGCAGCTGGCGCCTTGCCTGATCAGGCGCATCTGGAAAGTGAGTTTCTGGCCGTCGCCGAGCAGTTCGACATGGAATGGCAGCTGTTTGATCTCAGTGAGAAGACGCGGGTATTGCTGGCGGTATCCCGTCACGGTCACTGTCTGAACGATATCCTGCACCGCTGGAGCGCCGGCGTGCTGCCTGCCGACATTGTGGGTGTGGTTTCCAATCATGACGACATGCGGGACATCACCGAGTGGTACGGTCTGGACTATTACCATCTGCCGGTCACGCCACAGACCAGGGCGGAACAGGAACAGCAGATTCTGGACATTGTCCGGGACAAGAAAGTGGACCTGCTGGCCCTGGCCCGGTACATGCAGATTCTGTCACCGTCACTGTGTCAGGCCCTGGTCGGGCGCATCATCAATATCCATCATTCGTTTCTGCCCGGTTTCAAGGGTGCCGATCCCTATCGCCAGGCTTACATGCGCGGCGTGAAGATCATTGGCGCCACTGCACACTATGTCACGGCGGATCTGGACGAAGGCCCCATCATTGAGCAGGCGGTCGAGAAGATCGACCACAACTTTGACATCCAGGCACTGATACAGATTGGTCGTGATGCCGAGTGTGCAGCCTTCGCGCGGGCCTTGAAGTGGCATTGTGAACATCGCATTATCATCAATGGCAACAAGACAGTAGTTTTCAAGTAAACAGTTTTCAAGCGAGCAATCTGATCGCCTGTGGAGGGTGGTAGTTGAACGGTGAATTCGGTGTTCTGACGGCAGCAGGCGTATTCCTCGGTGGCCTGGGCCTGTTCATGCTGGGCGTGTCGATGATCACCGATGGCCTGAAGATTGCCGCTGGCAGCGCCTTGCGTGACATTCTTGCCAGGTCCACCCGCACCCCCTGGCATGGCATGGCATCGGGCGCCGTTTTCACAGCGCTGGTGCAGTCGTCCAGTGCCGTGACTGTGGCCACCATCGGTTTCGTGAACGCTGGCCTTCTGGGCATTGCTGCCGCGCTGAGCATTGTACTTGGCGCTACCATTGGCACTACCATGACCGGCTGGCTGGTCTCGGCTGTGGGTTTCCAGTTCAAGATCACCGCCTTCGCCCTGCCACTGCTGGGCATTGGCATGTTCCTGCGTCTGGTCGGACCGTCGCGCCGCTCCGGCGCGATTGGTGAGGCGCTGGCCGGCTTTGGCCTGTTTTTTATCGGCGTGGACTTTCTGCGCGAAGCCTTTGAAGGCATGGCCCAGAACATGGACATTGCCAGCCTCTATCCCGGTGGGCTGGTGGGGGTGCTGATTTTCCTGGGACTGGGTCTGTTGATGACGGTGCTGACCCAGTCCTCCAGCGCAGCCATAGCGATAATCCTGACGGCTGCCAGTGGTGGCCTGGTCAGTTTTGCTGCAGCCGCGTCAGCAGTGATCGGTGCCACAATCGGTACAACCTCCACCTCGGCGCTGGCCGTGATCGGTGCCACCTCCAATGCCCGGCGCGTGGCTGCCGGTCATGTCATCATCAATGGCTTTAACGCCATGGTCGGCATTGCCCTGCTGCCACTGGTGATCTGGCTGGTTGCGGACAATGCTGAGCTGCAGCAGATACCGGCATTCACGCTGGCCATATTCCATACCAGTTTCAATATTGCCGGGGTGCTGCTGCTGCGGCCGTTCATCGGGCAGGTGGCCGTATGGCTTGGGCAGAAATTCCGCACTGAGGCAGAAACACTGGGCAGACCACAATTCCTCGACCGTAACATCATGGTTTCCCCGGCACTGGCTATAGACGCCTTTCTGCTCGAGCTGCAGCGTATGGCCGGTCTGGCCCGCGGGCATGCCCTGGCAGCGCTGAGTTATGAAGGGCCACCGGGCAAAAGCCTGCAGCGTCAGCATGATGGCATCCGGCAGCTTGTGCAGCAGGTCGAACATTTTGTGGGGACACTGGAAGCTGAGCGCCTGGGTGCCTCGGTTGCTTCCCAATTGCCCCTGGTGCTTCGGATTTCCAATTATATCGATGAGACAGTCGCACTTGCCCAGGACAATGCCGAGAACGATGCCGATGTCGAGTACCTGTTACAGTCGTCGGTAGGCGCGGGCATTGCGGACTTTCAGGCGCGGGTGCAGGCGCTGATTGATCTCAGTGACGTGGATGCGGAAGACTTCAATGCTGACAGTATGAACAAAGCCTTTGAGCAGCTGCAGCTGGACTGGAAACGATTGAAGACCGAGCTGCTCGATGCCGGTGTGCGTCGCGAGATTCCCATGATAAGACTCAATCCTGCCATTGACAGCCTGCGCACCATGCTGCGGGTGGCCGAACGGTTCACGCGTATTGCCATCAGGCTGACCGAGTTGAAGGCCGCAATGCCCAGTGCCGCTGAGCCTGTGGTGATCTCCGTTACGGATTCAGAGCCCGATCCTGGGTCTGAGACTGAGACAGCCCCGGAAAAAGCTGACAGCCAGATCGATCGCTGAACCAACGGCATGGCAGCATTGTCATATTAGTGTCATCTTCCTGACGTAGCATCCGCTCTGTATTTCCTACATGTCACCCCTGTGTCCGTGGACACCGATGGAGCTGTAAACAGATGAGATCAATCAAGCAGATGTTCACCGCCGCTGCCCTTGCCGGCGCCATGTCGTTCAGTGCTCTGGCCGATGTTGACCCGGCCTTGCCAGAGTATCAGCGTGCCTCAGGTGTCTCCGGCAACCTGTCCAGTATTGGTTCGGATACCCTGAACAATCTGATGACGTTATGGGCCGAAGAGTTCAATCGCTTCTATCCCAACGTGAATGTGCAGATCCAGGGTGCCGGTTCATCAACTGCGCCGCCGGCAATCACAGAAGGCACTGCCACACTGGCTCCGATGAGCCGTGCCATGCGCCAGTCCGAGATCCAGGCCTTTGAGCGTCGACACGGTTACGAGCCAACAGTGCTGCCGGTTGCCATTGACATGCTGGCGGTGTATGTAAACCGCGACAATCCGATTGAGTCACTCAGCCTGCCCCAGGTTGATGCCATTTTTTCGGCCACCCGCCGCTGCGGGTACGGGTCAGATATCACCCGCTGGGGACAACTGGGCCTGACCGGGGCCTGGGCCAATCGCGATTTTGCCCTGTACAGCCGCAACGCCGTGTCCGGTACCTACGGGTTTTTCAAGGACAATGCCTTGTGTGGCGGCGATTTCCGTTCCAGCATCAATGAGCAGCCCGGTTCTTCGTCTGTGGTCCAGGGTGTGACCGAGTCCATCAATGGCATCGGTTATTCTGGCATCGGATATCGCACATCAGGCGTGCGTGCCATTGCCCTGTCCACTACCGATGGTGGCCAGGCTTTTGATGCAAGCGCCGAGAATGCCCTGGCCGGGGACTATCCGCTGGCGCGTTATCTCTACATCTACATCAACAAGCATCCGAACCGGGATCTTGATCCCTTGACTCGGGAGTTTGTAAAAATGCTGTTCTCCCGACAGGGGCAGGAAGTGGTCCATCGTGACGGTTTTGTGCCGGTGCCGGCGTCTTTTGCCGCCAACGTGCTGGCCGAGCTCGGCATAGACTGATAACTGACTGTGCGGGTGCGTGGGGCGGCTTCACCGAAGTCTGCCCCGGCACCATTTTGTGAACTGACTGTCACATAAGTGTCACATGGGGCCCGTAAGATGAGCGCCATCGTTCAGCCCAAGGACAGAAGAGCCTCGACTCAATGATTGATATCACCTCCGAAGTACCTGTCGAACGACCATCCCGAAAATCCCTTTTGCCAGATGCGGAAAGTCGCAGGAAGTTGCGGCGTCGTCGCAATATTGCCGAGCAGTGCTCGCGATGGGGCATCTCGGCAGCCGGGTTTGGTGTGGTTTTTGCCCTGGCAATGATCTTTGTCTATCTGTTCTATGAAGTTGCGCCGATCTTCCGGGGCGCGTCGGTCACGCAGCAGAACACGTATACACTGCCAGTCAGTGATGTTGGTACCCGGCACCTGCTGCTGGAACGTTATGAACAGCTTGGCCTTCAGTATACCGACGACGGCCGGGTGATCTTCTTCGAAGCGGATGACGGTGCCCTGCGGCAGCAGTTCACGCTACCGGTGCCCGACGGCGCGGCAATTACTGCCTTTGGCGCTGCCGAGGTGATCAACAATCGTACCGTGCATGGCCTGGATAATGGCTCGGTCATCATTGCCCGCCATGCCTACTCCTTCAGCTTTCCTGATGACCAACGTCATATCGAGCCACGAATCGACTATCCCTTTGGTACCGATCCGATTCCCATTGATGATCGGGGTCAGCCACTGATCTCAGTGGCCATGGAGTCCTCGGCACGTGGCCCTGAAACCACGGTTGTGGCAGCGATGACAGAGGACAACCGCCTGATGCTGGCGAGCCTGGCTTCGCGTCGCAACATGCTCACTGGCGAGACCACTGTAGAGACCACTTCGCGGGAGTTGCCTGCGCCTCCCGGCCAGGTCTCCCGAATGCTGGTGGACAAGACCTTGCGCAGCCTTTTTGTGGTGGTCGATGACGGAAGGATTCACTACTACGACATCGCGCAGCCAAACAACGCGCGTCTGGTGCAGACCGTGGATGCGGGCGACGGGGCGGCCGTGACGGCGGTGGAATTTCTGGTAGGCACGGTATCGTTGATTGTTGGCAATGAACGTGGTGATCTGAGTCAGTGGTTTCTGGTGCGTGATGAGGAGAACCGTTACTCACTGGAGCGGATCCGTGATTTTACATCCCACGGCGCGGCCATCACGGCCATTGCACCGGAATACACACGCAAGGGTTTTGTGGCCGTGGATGCAGCCGGGCAGTTGGGTGTGCATTACGGAACCTCTGCCCGGACGCTCTATCTGCGCAACTTTGCACCGGATGCGCTGGCAGCGGTGGCGATCTCGCAGATCAACAGTCGCCTGCTGGTGAAGGACGCCCAGGGTCAGGTTACCGTAGCGGGGTTGTGGAACGAGCATCCTCAGCTGTCGTTCTCGGCACTGTGGAACAGAGTATGGTACGAAGGCCGCGCGGACCCGGAATACATCTGGCAGTCTTCTTCAGCCTCTGATGAGTTTGAGTCAAAATTCAGCCTGATACCCCTGTCAGTCGGCACGCTCAAGGCAGCATTCTACGCCATGTTGTTTGCCATGCCGCTCGCCATTGCCGGCGCAGTCTATACGGCATACTTCATGACACCGAAGTTGCGCGGACTGGTCAAACCCAGCATTGAAATCATGGAAGCGTTGCCGACGGTCATTCTGGGCTTTCTTGCCGGATTGTGGCTGGCCCCTTTTGCGGAAAACAACCTGCCTGCCATTTTCAGTATCCTGCTGCTGATGCCGGTGTTTCTGCTGCTGGTGGCTTTTGCCTGGTCGCGCCTGCCTGGCAGCATTCGTAACCGGGTGCCCGATGGCTGGGAAGCGGCGATACTTGTACCAGCCATACTGTTTTTCGGATACGTGTCGGTAAGCCTCAGCCCCTACGTGGAAGTCTGGATGTTTGGTGGCAGCATGCGTCAGTGGTTCACCGATATTGGCATTACCTATGATCAGCGCAATGCACTGATTGTGGGTATTGCCATGGGTTTTGCTGTCATTCCGACAATTTTTTCCATTGCCGAAGATGCCGTGTTCACGGTGCCCAGGCATCTGACCCAGGGGTCATTGGCCTTGGGCGCCACGCGTTGGCAGACAGTGATTGGTGTTGTATTGCCCACCGCCAGCCCCGGTATTTTTTCCGCGGTGATGATGGGTTTCGGGCGCGCTGTCGGGGAAACAATGATTGTACTCATGGCCACGGGTAACAGCCCGGTGGTCAACTTCAACATCTTTGAAGGCATGCGGACACTGTCAGCCAATATTGCCGTGGAATTGCCGGAAACAGCCGTGGGCTCGTCACATTTCAGGGTACTGTTCCTGGCAGCGCTGGTCCTGCTGGCGCTGACCTTCGTGGTCAACACCATCGCCGAGATCATCCGGCAACGACTACGTATGCGATACAGCAATCTGTAAGCGGTCAGGGGAGCTTGTATGAAACAATGGTTCAAAAGTGGCAGTCCCTGGATCTGGCTGAACGGCGGCGCGGTGGCGATCTGCATGATAATGGTGGTCGGGCTTATCGGTCTTATCGCTGTGCGTGGCTTCGGGCATTTCTGGGCCGGTAATGTTGTCAGCATTCCGGTCAACTTTCCTGACGGCAGCGCTGAACAGGTGTTGGGGGAGATTGTTCGCCAGGAGATTGTACCGGCCTCTGTTGCCCGGGATTCCGGCTCAGTCATTCCAGCCGATGTGGAGCTGGTGACGCGTTATCTCATCAAGCAGGGCAATCGCGACCTGACGGGACAGGATTTTGTCTGGCATATCGGGCTCTACATGGGAGACTGGGAATATCCGGAAAACGTCCTGACAGTTGAGCGTCGCGAATGGGGTAATTTCTACGGCTATCCAGTCGCCCTGTTACGCGACGGCGAGGTGGTGATCACTGCGGATCACCCGGACTTCTGGACCGAACTGCAAGCTGGTGTGTCACGCAGCCTGGCGCTCAACAACGAAATCCAGCGTATAGAACGGCGCGATATCGGGCGTATCAATACAGCCATAGAACGGCTGCGCCTGGATGAGCGTTCCCTGGACCTGCAGGATATCAGCGGTGACGCGCGCGCCGAAGAAGAAGCAAGAATCGCCAGTGAGCGGCAGTTCTACGATGGAGAATATGCAGTGCTGCGTGATGAGCTGGATGCGCTCTACAGCAGTGCCCAGCGCGACAGCCTTCGCATGCGCACCACTGATGGCAATGAAGTGGGCATTGTCATGCAGCAGGTGGTGCGGGTGACAGCCGCCAACGATATGTCCTTCTTTGCCAAGTTCCTGCAGTACTTTGATCGCCTGTGGGAGTTCCTGACTCATGATCCACGCGAGGCCAATACAGAAGGTGGTATTTTCCCGGCGATATTCGGTACCGTCACCATGGTGTTTGTGATGTCGATCATGGTGACTCCGTTTGGCATTCTTGCGGCCATCTACCTGCGTGAATACGCAAAACAGGGAACGATGACCCGTATCATCCGTATTTCGGTTTACAACCTGGCCGGTGTTCCCTCCATTGTTTACGGTGTGTTCGGCCTGGGCTTTTTTGTCTATTTCCTCGGCGGCAATATCGACAGACTGTTCTACGAGGCTGCTCTGCCAGCGCCGACCTTCGGCACACCCGGCCTGTTCTGGGCGTCACTGACATTGGCATTGTTGACGCTACCCATTGTCATTGTGTCTACCGAAGAAGGCCTGGCCCGGATTCCCAGCACAATACGGCACGGCAGTCTGGCACTCGGTGCAACCAAGTCGGAAACGCTGTGGAAAGTGATTGTGCCGCTGGCAACACCAGCCATGATGACCGGCCTGATCCTGGCCATTGCCCGGGCGGCGGGGGAGGTGGCACCCCTGATGCTGGTGGGCGTGGTGAAACTGGCGCCTTCCTTGCCCATTGATGGCACATTTCCGTATGTGCACCTTGAACGCAAGATCATGCACCTTGGTTTCCACATCTACGATGTCGGTTTCCAGAGCCCGAACGTTGAAGCAGCCCGGCCATTGGTGTATGCCACTGCACTGGTGCTGGTGATGCTGATTGTAGTACTTAACCTGACTGCCATCAGTATCCGCAACCGCCTGCGCGAGCGATATCGTGGTGAATCGGATTGATCAACGGTGCGGGTCTGAATCAGGCCCGGCATCGATCCAATGACAGCAGAGTGGAGTAGACTCTCCGGAGGTAGTGTGTTGGCACACAAGATATCAGAGCGGGAGACGTTGTCTCTGTCACGCGAAAACATAAAGGTTTCAGTCAAGGATCTGAATCTGTACTACGGTAACGACCGTGCACTGAAGCAGATCAATCTGAGCATTCCGGAGAAACGGGTAACAGCGTTCATCGGCCCGTCCGGTTGCGGCAAGTCGACATTGCTGCGCTGCTTCAATCGCATGAATGATCTGGTGGACATCTGCCGTATCGAAGGTGACGTAATCATGGACGGCCGCAGCATCTATGGTCGAGATGTTGATGTGGCGGAACTGCGGCGATCCGTGGGTATGGTTTTCCAGAAGCCGAATCCATTTCCCAAAAGCATCTACGAAAACGTTGCGTATGGACTGCGGCTTCAGGGCGTGAACTCCCGTCGGATACTGGATGAAGCCGTGGAGAAGTCGCTTCGGGCTGCTGCCCTGTGGGATGAGGTCAAGGATCGCCTGCAGGATAATGCCTTCGGCCTCTCGGGTGGTCAGCAACAGCGTCTGGTGATTGCCAGGGCCATAGCCATTGAGCCGGAAGTGATTCTGCTGGATGAACCGGCGTCGGCGCTGGATCCGATCTCGACCCTGAAAATCGAGGAATTGATCAATGAGCTCAAGGAGCAGTACACCATCATCATTGTGACCCATAATATGCAGCAGGCGGCGCGTGTATCCGACTACACGGCTTTCATGTACATGGGAGATCTGGTGGAATTCGGGGATACTGACACACTGTTCACCAATCCGGGCAAGAAACAGACCGAGGACTATATCACTGGCCGTTATGGCTGAAATCAGGCCTGTTTATGATTTTTGTGTGATCGTGGTCACAGTTTGGTTCAAATATGCCGTACCTGAATTGACGAAGGCAGGACCGCGCACGTACTTTGGGCGATACGTGTTTCAGATGGATTGGAGCACGACTCCCAGGGACGGGACCCAGATTCATATTGCGGGGGCGCGACAGGGAGGAGTGCCACGCGCTCCCGCGATACCACCCGCACAGGTTCTGAGGCCCCTCAGAATACGCCAGAGCGGTAGAGAATCTCCGCAAGATCGTTGCTTCCTGTTTCCCGCATCTCTGTCTCGTCAATGATACGTACCCGGTGTGTGGTGTTCAGATAACGGGCACCGGCAGGAACTTCTCTCCTGATGTGCGAGCCAGTGACGTGGCGATATTCACTGATAGCGGGTTCTTCCGTGACTGCGGTCTGTGTTGCCGGGCCAGAAGCGCAACCAGCAAGCACAACAACAGCCAGACTCGTGACCAGTTTGGTGACCGCTTTGGTCAAAGGAAACTGCAGCTTTACGGTACTCATACTCATTCTCCGGGGCCCGTTCTTCGGGATCAGCACTCTCTTGCTCACAGGACCGGGCAATCAGCAAAAAGATTTTCACGGGCGACCCGCATCCGGCAGGGCAACGACAGGAAAAAGTGAGGATTTTCGCCGAATGATGGCCGCACATGATGATGGTCTCAGGGCTGATTCTGAGCAAAATCAGTATCTTGCATCATGGCACGCAAGATGCATCACAGTTTCCACAAGTCTGTTGTCACGCAACCGAACACACGGAGACTGCCAATGAAAAAGCCCGTAACATCACTGTTCTGGAAAACGGTCTGCTACCTGATCATCGCCGGTCTGCTACTGCTGGGCCTGATCGGTCTGATTCTGCCCGTCATTCCCGGCATACTGTTCCTGTTCCTGGCACTGCTGTTACTGACCCGGGTTTCCGGGCGCGCAGCGGCCTGGGCTGAAAACCACCATTGGTTCAGGAAACAGAACCGGCTATGGCAACGTGCTGGCACGATGTCGGTCGTTGACCGTCTGAAACTGGGCCTGTTGATGGGCGTCAGCGCTGTGATACGGGGCATGCATGGTCTGTTTTCCCTGCTCGGCAGATCCCTTTCCGGGACCAACAACCCGCGCTGACACTCACAGCCTGCTAAACTGCTGTATCTGTTGGATCCTGCGGAGCACTGAGTGACACGTGCCCGGCCATGACCACTACCTGCTGGCGGTCCCAGACCTGTTCCACTTCGCTCGTCTGCGCGTGATGCGCGTTGTTCAGCCAGGTGAGCAGCAAACCCACACCGGTCCAGATGACAATGAAGATCAGGATCACGTGATACAGACCCGGGATCGGTGGCTTGGGGAGAAATTTGAACATGTATCAATTCCTTAATGCTGGTAGCTGAAGATAGCCTGTATAGAGGTTGTGATTCGACGCCATTGTATTATTTTTCCGGTTCTGTTGCCTATTCCGCGTTATCCGGCGCCCTGATCGGCGAGCCAGATCCAGGCATACGCACCTTTCGCGCCTGCATCTCTGGAAGTCATCGAAGACCCCGCCGCAAATACGCCGCCGTATGAGAAGTCTTCCGCCGACTGACGGCGTCGGGCGCCCCCCGCGCAATCACCCGCCCACCCGCATCACCACCTTCCGGCCCCATATCAATCACCCAGTCGGCTTCGGCAATCACATCCAGATTGTGCTCGATCACAATCACACTGTTGCCCGCATCCACCAGCCGGTGCAGCACCCGCAACAGCTTCTCCACATCCGCCATATGCAGCCCGACCGTCGGCTCATCCAGAATATAGAGTTTGTGGGACGGCGTGCCGCGCTGCAGATGTTCGGGCTTCGCTTTGGCCAACTCGGTGACCAGCTTGATGCGCTGGGCCTCGCCGCCGCTCAGCGTGGGGCTCTGCTGGCCCAGGGTCAGGTAGCCCAGGCCGATGTCCTGCATCAGGCGCAGCGGGTGGTGGACGGACGGAATGGGCTCGAAGAACGCCACCGCCTCATTGACATCCATGGCCAGCACTTCGCCGATGTGCTTGCCCTTGTACTCCACGGCCAGGGTGTCGCGGTTGAAGCGCCAGCCCTCGCACTGGTCGCAGGGCACGCGCACGTCGGGCAGGAAGTTCATCTCGATCTTCTGCATGCCGTTGCCGCCGCAGGCCTCGCAGCGCCCGCCGGCGACGTTGAAGGAGAAGCGGCCCGGTTTCCAGGCGCGCAGCCGGGCATCCGGGGTGTCGGCAAACAGCTTGCGGATGGTGTCAAAAATGCCGATGTAGCTGGCTGGGCAGGAGCGCGGCGTCTTGCCGATCGGGGTCTGGTCCACCTGCAGGATGCTTCGGATTGAGTCCCAGCCCTCGATGCGTTCGCAGCCCTGCCAGTGGGAGGCTTTCACGGCCGGCGCCTTGCCACGCTTGCGGGCATTGTCGATGACCACCGGGCGCAGATTGTCATAGAGCACGCTACGGATCAGGGTGCTCTTGCCGCTGCCGCTGACGCCGCTGACCACGACCAGTTGCCGTAGCGGAATATCCAGGGTCAGGTCGCGCAGATTGTTCATGCTGGCGTTGACGATCTTGAGGGATTCGTCCGGTATCAGCCGGCGCAGCTCCCCGTCGCGCAGCTCCGGCAGGGGATGACGCATCGGGTTGGCCAGGAAACGCCCCGTCAGGGACTGCTTGTTGCGCTTCAGGGCGGCCAGGCTACCGGTGGCGACGATATGGCCTCCATTAACGCCAGCGCCGGGTCCCACATCAATCAGGTGGTCGGCCTCAGCCATCGTGGCGTCGTCGTGTTCCACGACAATCACGGTGTTGCCCTGTTGCTGCAGTTGCCGCAGCGTCTGGATCAGGCGCTGGTTGTCGCGCGCGTGCAGGCCGATCGTGGGTTCATCCAGGATGTAGCAGACGCCCTGCAGGTTGGAGCCGAGCTGGGCGGCCAGGCGGATGCGCTGGGCCTCGCCACCGCTCAGCGTGGGCGCGGCGCGGTCCAGACTGAGGTAGTCCAGGCCCACGGTCTGCAGGAACTGCAGGCGGTTGTGCAGTTCGCTGAGGATGTCGCGGGCGATCTGCGTTTCTTTGTTGTTAAGCTTCCAGCGGCTGATGGCTTTCTCCGCCGCCTTGACCGGCAGGGCGCTGATGTCGGCGATGGACTGCTCACGAAAGCGCACGGCCCGGGCCACCGGGTTGAGGCGCTGGCCGTTGCAGTCCGGGCAGGGTTTGCGGCTGCCGTCATCCTCCTCGTCCAGCCAGACGGCCTCCTCGCCGGTCTGCTCTTCATCAAAGCCCTTGATGATCTGTCCGGTGCCGTGGCAGCGCATGCACCAGCCGTGCCGGGAGTTGTAGGAGAACAGGCGCGGGTCCGGTTCGTCGAAACTGTCGCCGCAGGACGGGCAGGCGCGGCGTGTCGAAAACAGGGTGTCTCTTTCACCATCTCTTTCGCCATCTCTTTTGCCATCGCTGACCAGCAGCAGCCCGTCGCTCAGGCCCAGCGCCTGGTCGAGCAGGGCGGTCAGTTCGTTCTCGTTATTGCTGCTGACCTTGCACTCGCCGACCACGATCTCGATGTTGTGTTCGCGGTAGCGGTCCAGCACGGGCCAGTCGGCGCTGGAGACGATTTTGCCGTCTGCACGCATCTGTTCGTAACCCTTACCCGCCGCCCAGGCGGCCAGGTCCTTGTAGATGCCCTTGCGGGCCACGACCATTGGTGCCAGCACGGTCAGGGAGCGGCCCTTGTGATCACGCAGCAGGCGCGACAGGATCATCTCGCGGCTCTGCGGCTCGATCGGCACGTCGCAGGACGGGCAGTATTGCGTGCCCAGTTTCACGTAGATCAGGCGCAGGTAGTGATGGATCTCGGTCAGCGTGCCCACGGTGCTCTTGTGACCACCCCGGCTGGTACGCTGCTCGATGGCCACGGTGGGCGGAATGCCGTGAATGGCGTCCACGTCGGGCCGTGAGGCCGGTTGCACGAACTGCCGCGCGTAGGCATTCAGCGACTCCAGGTAGCGGCGCTGGCCTTCGGCAAAAATCAGGTCGAAGGCCAGCGTGGACTTGCCACTGCCGCTCACGCCAGTAATGACCGTGAATTTGTTCCAGGGCACCGAGACATCGATGTTCTTCAGGTTGTGCTCGCGGGCATGGTGGATCTCGATGCCCTTCAGGGCTTTCATGGCCTTGCGCTTTGCGCCTTTCTCCGGCGCGGGCGCCATGGGTACATTGGCCAGGGAAGGGCGACCGGAGGAGCGGGTGCGGGTTTCCTCCAGGGCCTCGCGATACTGCTTCAGTGCCACAGCGGTCGCACCGTTACCGGCCCGGACCACGTCCTCGGGCGTGCCTTCGGCGACCACCTGTCCGCCACCATGGCCGCCTTCCGGGCCCATATCGATCAGCCAGTCGGCCGCGCTCAGCACATCCAGATTGTGTTCGATGACCAGCAGGGAATGACCGGCATCGCGCAGCTTGGCAAAGGCCTGCATCAGCACGCCGATGTCATGGAAGTGCAGTCCGGTGGTTGGTTCGTCGAACAGGAACAGCAGGTGACGTGATCGTGCCTTTTTCCCGGCGCGCTTCTTCGGGTTCTTCTCCGGTTTCTGGCGGCTCACTTCGGCCAGATGGCCCGCCAGTTTCAGCCGCTGGGCTTCGCCACCGCTGAGCGTGGGTACCGCCTGTCCCAGTTGCAGGTAATGCAGGCCCACATCCAGCAGCGGTTGCAGGCATTGTTCGATATCCGCCTCGCCCCGGAACAGATCCAGCGCCTCGCTGACCGTCATGGCCAGTACGTCGGCGATGGAGTGGAAGCGGCGGCTGTCGCGGGGATCGGCCAGCCTGACCTCCAGCATCTCGGGCCGGTAGCGCTGGCCATTACATTCGCTGCAGCGCAGGTAGACGTCGCTGAGGAACTGCATCTCTACATGTTCGAAGCCATTGCCGGAACAGACCGGGCAGCGGCCCTTGCCGGCGTTGAAGCTGAAGCTGCCGATGGTGTAGCCGCGCTCTTTGGCCAGTGGCTGGGTGATGAAGCGCTTGCGGATGGCATCGAAGGCGCCGACATAGGTTGCCGGCACCGAGCGCGTGGTCCGGCCGATGGGGCTCTGGTCGACCAGCACAACATCATCGATACCCTCCAGGCCGTTGATGCCATCATGGTCGCCGGGGGCTTCCACTGGCTTGCCGAAATGCTTGCACAGTCCCAGGTAGAGCACGTCACGCATCAGTGTGGACTTGCCGCTGCCGCTGACGCCACTCAGGCAGACCAGCCGGCCCAGCGGTATGTTGACGTGAACGTTCTTCAGGTTGTGCGCCCTGGCGCCCTGGATCGTGAGGGTACCGGGTGAATCCTTATCCACAACGGACTCTTCGGCGATCCGTGCTTCCTGCAGCACCTGTCGGTCGCCGCGCAGATATTGTGCGGTCAGTGACTCACGACTGCGGATCAGTTGGGCTGGCGTGCCCATGAAGCGGATCTCGCCGCCGTCCTTGCCCGGCCCGGGTCCGATGTCAATGATCAGGTCGGCGGCCAGCATGATCTGCGGATCGTGCTCGACCACGATCAGGGAATTGCCGGCATCACGCAGGCGGTGCAGGATGCCGATCATGCGGTCGATGTCGCGTGAATGCAGGCCGATGGAGGGTTCGTCCAGCACGAACAGGGTGTTGACCAGGGACGTGCCCAGCGCGGTGGTCAGGTTGATGCGCTGCACCTCGCCGCCGCTCAAAGTGCGCGACTGCCGGTCCAGGCTGAGATACCCCAGTCCTACGTCCAGCAGGTAGCCGAGGCGGGTGCGGATCTCGCCCAGAAGCAGATCGGTGGCCTCGTCGAAGGGTTTGGGCAGGTCCACGGACTGGAAGAACGCGGCGGCTTCATCCAGCGGCAACTGCATCAGCTCATCAATGCGAAGCGCCTTGTCGGCGCTGTTGGTGATTCTGCCATCGGCACCCGGCTTCTGAGGCAGTTTCCACCACAACGACTCCGGTTTCAGGCGCGCCCCGTGACAGGTCTGACATTCACTGTAGGAGCGGTAACGCGACAGCAGCACCCGGATGTGCATCTTGTAGGCCTTGCTCTCCAGCCAGTCAAAGAATCGCTTAACCCCATACCACTTGCGGCTGTTGATGCCGCCTTCGCCTTCCAGAACCCACTGTTGCTGCTCTTCGCTCAGTTCGTTCCAGGCGCGGGTCAACGGGAACTTTTTCGCTTTGGCGTACCGTTCGAGGTCGACCTGGCACTCGCTGAAACTGGGCGTCTGGAACGGCTTGATGGCGCCGTCCTTCAGGCTCTTGCTCTCATCAGGTATCACCAGCGAATAGTCGACACCGATGATGCGACCAAAACCCTTGCAGCTCTCGCAGGCACCAACCGGAGAATTGAAGGAAAAGTGGCTGGGTGTCACATCACTGAATTCGCGGTCGCAGTCCGGGCAGTGCAGGTGCTGTGAATAGCGCAGCGGCTCGCCGGCTTCGCTGCCGTCGTCGGACATCGGGTAGACCAGCATGTGTCCCTGCCCGTGATGCAGGGCCACCTCGACCGCCTCCCCGAGCCGCTCGCGATTGTTATTGCGCAGGCGCAACCGGTCCTGGACCGCATGCACCGGGCGTTCGCCGTCCTGGCTGCGCCCCTTGTACTGGATGCGGGTATAACCCTGCTGACTCAGCAGTTTCATGATCTCGTCGTCGCTGAAATTGTGCGGCACAGAGAATGGCGCGCAGATATGCAATCGGCTGCCTTCTGGCAGGCGCCGCTTCAGATCGTCGCAGATGCCGGCCACCGAATCGCGACGCACCTCGCGCCCGCAACCCGGACAGAACAGCGTTGCCAGCCGGGCGTAGACCAGCTTCAGGTAATCGTTCAGTTCGGTCATGGTGCCGACCGTGGACCGTGATGTGCGCACCGGATTGGTCTGATCGATGGCAATGGCGGGAGGGATGCCCAGAATGCTGTCCACAGCCGGTTTGTCCATACGATCCAGAAACTGACGGGCGTAGGCAGAGAAGGTTTCCACGTAGCGCCGCTGGCCTTCGGCATAGATAGTGTCAAAAGCCAGAGTGGACTTGCCGGAGCCGCTGACACCTGTGATGACTGTCAGTCGATTCAGCGGCAGGTCAAGATCCAGGTTCTTCAGGTTGTTCTGGCGCGCGCCGCGCACGCTGATGACATTGACAGGGGGCTTGCGCGTGTTGTCAGGCATGGGGTTCCGCACTGTGGCTCAAATGCGCCAGCATAGCGGCTTTTCCCTGCTGCCAAAAGGGCGGCAGGGCACATGCGGGTCAGAAGCGGCGCAACACAGAGACAACCTCCGTATGACAGGGCTTGTGAGACTCAGGTCCGGCGTCGCAGGCGACCGATGGCGAGTCCGATCAGGGCCACGGTGAGCAGCGCAAAAGGCGGGGGGGTGGGCACGGGAGAAGGCTCAACCTCGTGTGGCGCGAAGGTGTACCGGATGGTTGCCGAGCCTCTCCAGGTGATGGCCGAGCTGACCTGGAACTCGGTGTCGGGGCCCGCGTTCAGGACCAGTGAGTTGGCACCGAGGGAAGCGCTGAAATCGAGCAGGATGTCTGACTGCAGTTCATCAAGAATAGCTGCCAGACTGATCGGACCCTCTGTTACCGGGCTGCTCGGGCCGGGTAAGGAGAGTGCGGGGCAGGCGAGCCCCGAATCTGCACCGGCGACACAGGCCAATGGGTCACCGAGAACCCGGCTGCCAAAGCCTATGCCCGGGTTCCCAGGTAAGCTGAGGGAGAAAAAGCCTTCGTACCCCAGCAAGGTCGCCTGGGGACTGCCGGTTGAGCTGCCAGATGAAATGATGCTCGCCGCACGCACGGTCTCGTACACGAACTCGATTGTTGCGTCGGTGAGCTGCCCGAGCGAAGCGTCGAAGCCGGGCAGGGTCAGTGTTCCGCTACCCGTGACCCCGCTGTTGTCAATCGATGACTCGGCGGTGAGCGTCTGCTGGTTGACGAGCGTGGTGTCGAAGTTCGCGCTCACGACGATCGGAGCAGACTGAGTTGCACTTGCCACCGAGAGTGCCAGGCCTGCGAGGAACCCCTTCAGGGTGATGGCTTTTCTGTTCAACATGCGGTCTGTCTCCTTGGTTTCAGTGCGGTCGCGGATCATCTTGTCCATACCACGGATGTGGTTTGTTACCCCATGACGCGTTGGCCTCAGAATAAGCAACAATTGAGCCAGAATAAATACATTTTTAAAACAGATAGTTAGGGAGCTGTGCGGCGGGTAAACTGGTTTTCTGTAAAATAATCTGACAAGTTCATTAGCGTGAGTGATAGATGACATCACTGTTCAGCGTAACCAAGGAATTCAGGACAGCCGCCTGCAGGCCGGCAGCAACTGCGCAGAATGACCCATGTGATCGGGTCAGCCCCTGATTTACGCTGGCACTGCATCTGGTGTATTGTTTCAATCGTTCCTGTAGCGTTTCCACGGGTGTGTTCTGATGCCAGCCGATCGTGACATGGACAGACTCCTTACGTCAGCGCCAGGTCACAAGGCGTTGTACCTTACACTCGTGCTCTCCGTTATCGTTCACGCCTCGGTCGCAGTGGCAATCATGCAGTTTGATCTGCCATGGTTGGCACGTGAACACGGCGGTGCTGCGACAGGTACACTAGATGTGCATCTTGCCGGCAGTGAAACGGGTCCTGCCAGACCGGCCGTGGTCGATGTGCCCCCGGACAGCACCGCAGATACCCCTGCGCAGGATGCTCCGGCTGAATCCCTGGCGGATGCGCCCCCGGAGTACACACTCGATGCCCTGGCTGAGGCAATGCCAATGCCCGCCATGCCGGACCGGGATCTTGTCTCCGAGATGCATCAGGCAAGTACAATTGCCGCCAGTGATACGCGCATACCACTTTCCGTGGCGGATCCCGGCGATACCATGCCGGCCCTGGAGATTCCGGTATGGCAACCCGAGCTGGCACTGGAGATGGCTCCCGGGGAGCGGCAGATGCTGGACCAGCAACTGGCGTCGTGGCTGGCGCAGCCGGTGGACCTGATCCATGCGGACGAACCCGTGCAGTGGGAGCTGGATGGTGTTGTCTACACCGCCACGGCCACAACAAGTCCGGCCCGATCGGCCATTGATGTGGATCGGGCGGTGGTTGAGATCAGTACCCGGCGTGGCGGGCGCCTGGTGTCAGTGCAGATGCAGCTGCGCAAACTGGCGTTTTCACATTATGCCCAGTTCATAAACTCCTGGGATCCGCATGTCTACCTGTCCCGGGATGTGATTGACGGGCGCTTTCATTCCAATACCGCGATCAATATCGATACCGCCGAACGGCCGCGTTTCGCAGGACCGGTGACCATTGCATCACCTCAGGCCCAGAGCCGGCGATTCCAGCGCTCGGGTATGTTCGAGGCCGGTTTGCAGACCATGGCGCAGCGAATACCACTGGTGCGCGATGCCGACCCCGACGCACTGGCCGAGCTGGCACCGGACACCCGGGTATACCGCTTTGACGAGGACACCCGGATCCGCTTTCACGCCAATGGCGAACTGAGCTGGTGGCCAGCCGGCCAGCCCGCGCAGGCTGTCCACACGTCAGCGGCTCCGGGACTTGTCATGCTGCTGGCGGAAGATCGTGTGACCCTGTCGGTTGAGGGTGAGGTCCGGGGGCAGGTGCTGGTGTACTCGCCGCGCATGATCAGAATAACCGGCAGTCTGGTCTATGCTGAGGATCCGATTACTGCCCCCTATGCGGACAACTGGATGAGCCTGGTCAGTGATCACACCATACAGGTTGCCGAAGCCCGTGAAACAGGCCCCGGCGATCTGCACATCCACGGTGCCCTGTTCGCCGCCAACCGCTTCAGTGTCCGGGGTTTCCGGACGCGCAACGCAGACGCTGAGCTGGTCATCATCGGCAGTCTGGTGGCGGGCTCGGTTTCTGCCACCGAGCCACGTTATGCCACCCGCATTGTGTACGACCCGCGGCTGGAGTCACACAGGGCGCCGGGCTTTCCGCAGACCGGACAGTATGTGCTGGAATCGCAGGACGAATACTGGCAGGTGTCAAGCGCCGAAAGCGCTGCGCATGGTCTGTAATTGCTGCTCACAGCGAGACGCTTCAAGCCGGTTCACGCAGGCCTGCAGGGTTTCAATGGCCGTCTCCCGGTCTTCATCAAACCATTGTTGTTCGGCCAGGTTCATATAGGCCGATGCCATATTGCTGCGGATCACAGGTTCATTGTCACTACCCAGGTCCAGCGCCAGGTATTCCTCATACAGCTCAATGGCATCGGAATACGCCTGGAAGGACCAGTAGAACGCTGCCCACTCGGCGTACACGCGCGTCAGTGCATCGCGGCAGGTGACGTTGTCAGCGCATTCAGCCTCCATGCCGGCAAAGGCTTCCCGGGCCTGGGTGAAGGCCTGTGAGCTGGTGCGCCGCTGTGCATACCGTGCCAGCGCCACATGCAGGTTGTTGATGATGCTGTCCAGCTCCTCGATTTCACCACTGTACTCGTTGAGACGTGTCAGTTCACTGCGGATCAGTTGAGCCGCACGGCCCGGTTCTTCGCCGAGAACCCATGTATTGGCACGTGCGGCCTGCAGCCAGGCAAACAGACTCTGGAAGACGGCATCTTCGCTGGCTGGCATCTGTTGTGCCATGACCTCCATGGCTGCCATATAGTCATCGATGTGGCTGAACAGTTGTTGCAGGGTTTGCCCCGCGCCGCTGCGCTCCAGGTGTTCAAATTCCCGCGTGTAGTAGATCATTCGGTTTTTCTGCGCCTCGTGATCATCCGCCTGCAGATGGCCCTTGATCTCGGCCAGACGCATCCGGTCCTGGTAAGACATGCGATCGGGCTCCACATGTTGGTTCCACATGTTCTCCAGCCCCAGTTCAGCGGCCGATACCACCCGTCGCTGCAGGTGATTCTCATAAGTTGGTGGTTCCAGATCGCGCTCGATGAACCAGCCTGCATTGCGCTCGTAGAACGCCCTGTCATGATTCTGGTCAAAGCCGTCGACCGACGTGGTTTCAATGGCAATCTGTTCGCCCGTGCCCAGTTCGAGTTTTACATAGGCGTGAGAGGGTAGCAGCACGCCGCGAGTCTGTAGCCCGAACTGATGGGCAGTAGCGATGTACAGCAAAGATGAGCTGATGCAGTTGAACACACCGTCGCTGAAAATTCTCGTGAGCTGACTCTGGTCGGCATCGTAGGCACTGAGCACATCGTTGGTGGTGGGCTGATAGAAGATTCGGTGCAGACCATGGTGTATCTGCTCACCGCGGGCCCGGTCACTGTCTGCAGAGGCCAGGTCGCTTTGCAGTTGGTCCAGCCCGGACTGGAACTGCTGGCGGATCTGTTCAAAGCCGTCCTCTGTCCGGACATTGCCGGAAGCCATGACAAACAGTGCCAGCAGGGCCTCCGCATCGCCGTCCTGCGCGGCGGCGTAATCATTGATTGTGCGGTACTCGAAGTCGGTCAGCTCGGACCAGATGGGCAGATTGCGCGCGCCGAACCCGCTGCGATCAAAATCGCGTTCCGCTGCCACTGCGAGTGCTGGCGGGCCTGATCCGAACAGCAGGGCGATCAGCCAGGGAAGACAGCACAGCATTGTTCTGCTGGTTGTCGCCAGACGTCGGTGGGCTGGTGTGGGTACTGCACGGGTCATGGTGTGTCCCCTCCGCGGTTGTGCTGCGTTCCGGTTCAGAGTCCGCGTTGCCACTCCTGGCGCAACGGAATGATGCCGGGTCGATGGATGGCGGTACGCACGGTTTCCAGCAGGCGTTGTTTGTCCTTGCCCAGCGTGCCTTTGAGCACCAGGTAATTGGACGCATGGTCACTGCGGAAAATGGTGTTGTTCAGCTCCAGCGCATCCAGCAGCGTTTCCATTTCGTGGAACAGTTCCTGCTGGCCGAGTTTGCGCCATCGGCCATTGAAGTTGCGCTCAAAGCGCGCTGATCCGTGCGGAAATTCAACAACAAGGGTGGACAGGTATTCGGGCTGTGCGGCGTTCATCAACCGGGCGCTGTTGCGAGCGTGTCGTTCGCTGAGTTCAGGTCCACCAAGGCCGTTGAGCACCATGACTGAGGCCCTGATGCCTGCCGCTTTCATTTTCTGCAGGGCGTCCAGTGAGCTGTCGTAGGTTTCACCTTTCCCGATCAGCGCCAACAATTCATTGTCACCGGTCTCACAGCCCACGTAGAGCAGCGTCAGGCCTTTCTCTCGCAGCGCCTTCAGATCCTCGACCGACTTGTTCTTCAGATTGCGCGGCAGGCAGTAGGCGCTGATACGTGGTTTGTGTGGCAGCCATCGGTTGAGCATGTCCAGGATCTCGTGCAGGCGGCGCACCGAAAGTGTCATGGCATCTCCGTCGGCCAGAAACACCCGGTAGACCGGCAGTCCACGTTCGATCACCGAGCGTACCTCCTGCTCGATGACCTCCAGACTCTGGGGGCGGAAGCGCTTCTGTGGGTCCGTGTACATGGTGCAGAAACTGCAATGATTCCAGGAGCAGCCGTTGGTGACCTGCAGGATCAGGGATTTCCACTCGCTGGGGGGTCGAAATACCGGTTCTATATAGTTCAGTGGATACATGCCCGGGATTATACAGGTTCTGGCGTGTCAGTAGTGTGCTGCTGGCAACGCAGTGCCACAGACAGTGGCTGGCACTGGTGCAGACGCTGGCCGGGGAGTAGAATGCCGCACTTTCCGCCAGCCCCAGAAAGGGCCTCCGATCTGTTCAGGTTTTTTGCCGATGGAACTGTTGATTGCCAGTGTGGTGGTGTTTGTTGGTGCCTTTGTACAGACCGCTGTTGGTTTTGGCCTGGCAGTGATCGCTGCCCCGGTACTGTATTTCATCGATCCGGATTTTGTACCGGCGCCCGTGACGGTAGCGGCGCTGACCCTGTCCCTGGCCAATGCCTGGGTCTATCGGGATGGTGTTTCCCTGGCCGGACTGAAGGCGGCCGTCATCGGTCGTGTGCCTGGGTCCCTGGCCGGGGCCGGCCTGCTGCTCTGGATAGACAGCAATTTGCTGGCACTCTGGATTGGTCTTTCGGTGCTTTTTGCGGTGGCCGTGAGCCTCAGTTCATTGCGGTGGCATCCGACGCCGGGAAGAATGATGGCCGCCGGCTTTCTGTCCGGCTTCATGGGCACCAGTACATCCATTGGTGGACCACCCATGGCCTTGTTATGGCAACATCAGGCGGTCCATCTGATCCGGGCCAATCTGGCGGCGTTCTTTGTTGTCAGTTGCCTGATCTCGCTGGTCATTCTGGCGCCAGTGGGACATTTTGGGCTTCGTCACCTTCAATTGTCGCTGCCGCTGCTGCCCGCCACACTGCTCGGATTCTGGGTCGCCCGGCGCACAATGCACAGACTGCCCCACGCCGGCATCCGGGCGGGTTCCCTGATATTGTGCGCCATGTCCGGCTCGGCGGCGGTATTTTCGGTGCTGTTCTAAATCAGGGTGATGGGGTACACTCAAGCACTCACCCGGTCCATTCTGGAGGCTTGTAATGAAGCTGACTCTGACAAAAGTGAACTCTCTTGTGGTCGTGAAACGCATGCTTGCCGTGGGCCTGCTGGCGCTGTTTTCGCAGCTGGCGTTGGCCAACGCCACATCAACGGTTGCAGCCATTGTGGCAGATATCAATCACTTCCCCAGTGATGCGCAGAAAGAGCAACTGATGGCGATCAGCAACGACAGCGCCAACAGTGAGGCTGTGCGAACCATTGCCATGGCCGTTCACGACATGCAGCACAGCGTATCTGACGAACATCGTGCGGCCTTGCAGGCCATTGCCGCTGACAGCGCTGCGTCCCAGCACGAGCGGGACCTGGCTCAGATTGTGGCAGGTTTCAACCACATGGCCAGTGATGCCGACAAGGAGCGTCTGGCCGCGATACAATGAAGTCGACCGCTGGCTGCCTGGCAGCTGGCGGTTTTGTTGTAAAAGGAGACCGCAGCCCTGCGGGCTGCGGGTCACCAAGGATTCCGGACTGACAGATGGACAACAGTGTAGAGACGCTGACAGCAGGCCAGTGGCCTCATGACATCAGCCTGGCCGCCTTCCGGCGTGCCTGGACGCTGGAGGGCGAACCGCTGTGGCAGCGTGTGTATGAGCTGCATCGCGATCGCATGCAGATCAAGAATGCCAATGCGGCGCTGAAAAATCTCGAGAAAATCTTCAACTGCACCTTCCGGCTTGCCAACACCAAAGGCTTCCAGGCCATGAGCCTGCGTGATCTGAGCCGCGAAACCGGTATCAGTATGGGCGGGTTGTACGCCTACATCGGCAGCAAGAGTGACCTGGCCTCGGCCATTGAGTCGGTATTGCGCCACACCATCGATGATGTCATGGCCGATCTGTCACGGCATAACCTGGATCCCCTGTCGCGCCTCAAAGCCATCATCTATAGCGACATCTACATGAATGACATCATGCATTCCTGGTACTACTTCTGTTATCTGGAGGCCAAGGGACTGGACAGGGAGCAGCGGGAAGCGGCCATGCAGCTGGAGCTCAAGTTTGATGCCGGTCTGAAGGAAACCTTCCGCGATGGCATTGAATCGGGCGTTTTTTGCTATTCCGGTGATATTGACCTGTTGGCCAGTATCACCACCGCCATGCTTCAACAATGGTACCTGAAACGCTGGAAGTTCCAGCTCAAGGGTACACGAATAGAGACCTACGCGGACTTTGTCTATTCCCGTGTCCTGCAGAGTCTGGCGAAGCCGGACAGCGATGAATCAGGCATGGACGCCAGTGCGGAAAGCACCGAAACCGGTCCGGAAAACCCAGGCGTCAGGCGTTCTCTGGCCTGATGCCCGTCTTGTCGGCATAGAACCGCCTGATTTCGATCATGTCACGTTCAATGTCACCGGTGGGGTGGAAAAAGTCTGCCAGGCCAATGCTCTTGCTTGGCACATCCAGATAACCCATCAGAATCGGCACATCCGCCAGGTTGGCGATGTGGTAGAAACCGGTTTTCCAGTGCTCCACCTTTTTGCGTGTACCTTCCGGCGGGATCAGGATCACCAGCTCATCGGTATCGCGGTACATCTGTGCTATCTGCTCCACCATATTGTGACTGCGGCTGCGGTCAATCGGAATGCCGCCGAGCCATCGCATCAGCCCGCCAAAGGGGAAGCGGAACAGGGAGTTCTTACCCATCCAGTTCAGGCGCAGTCGCAGCATGAGAACGGCCAGCAGCATCAGTGGAAAATCCCAGTTGCTGGTGTGTGGCGCACCGATCAGCACAAAATGCTGTTTTTCCGGTGTTATCCCGACATGTCGCCAACCGGTGAGTTTCAGCAGTGCCGTGGCAATTGCGCGCAGCAGCGGTGTCAACACCGGTGTCGAGAATATGGTGGTGCGCATGATGCGCGGCTTGTTGGTTTCAGTCATGTTCCTGTCTTTTTATTGTCTTTCCAGTGATGTTCCGGGTAAGTGTCCCGGAATTACCAGTGGCTGAAATAGTCCGCCGGGTTCAGTGCGGGCGTCGGGCGGGCGGGTCCGTCGACGTAACCGAGATAGAGAAATCCGATGATCTTTTCGTGGGAGTCTACACCAAGGCCTTCCAGCACGGTGGTATCTTCGGCCATTGGCCCGGTGCGCCAGATCGCCCCTAGCCCCTGGGCGAACGCCGCGTTGAGCATGTTCTGCACCGCTGCACCTGTGGACAGGTCCTGTTCCAGCAGCGGTACCTTCGGGTGGGGCTTCGGGCTGCTGATGGCAATGATGATCACCGGCGCCCGCAAGGGCTTGCTCCGGGCCTTGTCGAGTGCGGCCTGCGGCGTCGAGGGCTCTTTTTGGCCCAGTGCCTGGGCAAAAAGTTCACCGAGCCGGTCGCGGGACTCGCCCTGCAGCACCAGGAATCGCCAGGGGCGAAGCATGGCATGATCTGCTGCGCGGAGGGCGGCGCGGTAGACATTGTCCAGGACTTTAGTTGAGGGCACTTCGTCCCGCATACGCGTGGTTGATACACGGGTGTGCAGTGTCTGAATGGCATCCATCAAAGTGTTGACCAAAGTTGACGCACTTCAGCGTGTGGATCGCGCTCGATGCGGGGTTCGTTGTTGAACATCATGGTGTGTCTGTTGCTGATATCATAGGCCGGCCACTCGGGCAACACGTCAACATTGGGGTTGCCTGTGCGGGCGAAGGCAATCCAGGACTCACTCATCCTGGCTGCAAGCGCTGCTGCTTCCTCGCCGCCGCCGGACATCTGCGGCACCCGTGTTGTGTTGTCGAACACAAAACTGATCTCAAGTGCGTGATGTGCCCGCATATTGGTGGCAGGTGTCTCCCATTCAAAGAAGTACATCCAGACCGGGGCCTGATCGGTGGCCACCGCGCGGCGCTGGGCCATGGTGATGGAGTCGAAACGGTAGGTGCGGTCGCTGGTGATCATGATCCAGAGCCAGCTCGGGGTGTACTCCGGGTACGTGCGGCGGTATACATCCAGCACACGGTCCGCGGCACTGCCGGCGATCATTTCCACCCGCTCCCTGAGCGCCTCCGGGGTCAGCTCGTCGCGTTGAACCACCGGATCCCGGCCTCCGAAGTAGGCATACTCGTGTTTGTTGGAACCGATGAGCATCGGCACACTGGCGGAAATGGGTGTGGCATTGGGATTGAATGCATGATGCGGCAGTGATTCGATACCCACGGTCGGCACAAACCCGCGTTGCTCCTGAATGCCCTTGAAACGCGCGTCACCGTCCAGGTCTCCGGTCACCGAGCCATAGGCACGCAGCAGGGCTTGCTGCGAGACTGCTTGTAATGCCGCGGCACTGCGATTGCTGATGCCCAGTTCCCGCATGACAGCTGCCGACATCTCATGTGCGCGATCCCTGGGTTGCAGGGCCATGCCGGGACCACTCTGGATGATGGCGCGGTGGAAAAGGCCCCGGGCATCGGGCATGGCCATCAGGGTAGAGACCTTGCGGCCACCGCCGGACTCGCCGAATATCGTGACATTGCCACTGTCGCCACCAAAGGCGGCAATATTGTTGCGGATCCATGTCAGTGCATGGACGATGTCCAGCATGCCGACATTGCCGGACTGGCTGAAGGCTTCACCAAAGTGATCACCCAGATGCAGGAAGCCAAAGATGTTCAGTCGGTGGTTCAGGGACACTACCACCACGTCACCGCGATTGCAGAGATTGATACCGTCATACAGTGGGCTAGAGCCTGACAGGGTCGAAAAACCACCCCCGTGCAGCCAGACCATCACCGGGCGTCGGTGGCTGTCATTGATTGCCGGTGTGAATACATTCAGCACCAGACAGTCTTCAGAGCCGGTGGGGTTACCGCCCTGAAGTTGCGCTGCGCTGTCGCCGTAGTCGGTACAGGCGCGGACTGATGTCCATGGTTCGGGGTCATGTGCGGGCATGAAGCGGTTGCCGCCACTGGTTGGAGCACCGTAGGGTATACCCTTGAAGACATTCACGCCTTCCTCAACAAGGCCCGAGACCGGGCCACTGCTGGTGGTGACACTTTCGGTTGTGTTGGTGGTGGCTGGGTTGGCGCTGGTATGGCCCTGACCCTGCGCCACACCAGCGCCCAGGCTCAGCGGCAGGGCAGATGCGGCCAACGCGGTGCCGGCGAGCCCGCCGATGAATCGACGTCGTTCGGGGTTGTCTGCCTGCGCGTGTTGACGGCTCATGAGCGATTCTCCTGTGACTGGCCCTGGCGGATCCGTACGCTGAAGCATAAAACAATTGTCCCGGCATGATAACCGAGGCCGGCCTGCGGGTGAACGGTTTGCGGTTACGGTCTGACATGTTAAGGTTGCGGCGTATTCAGGCCCGCATTGTGGTATAATTTCCCACATTATTGGTTGTGCACCATTCCCGGGGTCAACCAGGCAAGTGGCACAGGAAGCATGCATGAGTTCGATAGCTGATGTTATCGCGATAAGTTCGGAAAGACCGGTTTACCCCCAGCACAAGTCCCGTTGGTTCGGCAGGGCGCCGGGCCGAAAGCTGCGCGTGGTACTCAGTTTCTATTCACCCGACGGCAATGAAGTGTCCATGCCGCTGGCCAGCATTGCCGCCTACCTGCGCCGGGATTTCCCCTGGGTCGAGATCACCCTGAAGCCCATTCTTATCCTGCGCGATGCTGAAACCTATTCGCCGGAGAACTTTGCCCGCAGTGTCAGGGAACTGGAGCCGGATCTGATAGCCTTTTCCGTGATGAGCCCTCACTGGTATTCGATGGAACCGTATTTTTCCCGCATCAAGGCCCTGTGTCCCGACGCTGCGATCTGTATCGGGGGTTACCAGGCCATGCTGACCCAGGAGCAGACCATCAACAATCCGGACGTGGATTTCATCTGTCCGGGTGACGGTGAATATGCCATGGGCAATCTGGTGCAGTTTCTGCGCGGCAGCAAGGATGGTCCGGTTGATGGCTTGTGGGAAAAACTCAATGACGGTGATGTGTTCAAGACCGAGGCGCATCAGACCGGCGACCTGCAGGCCCTGCCGTTTCCCGACTATGACATTTTTGCCCGCGAGGATGGTTTTGCCAGCGTCAACACATCCATCTTTGGCCCCAAGGAGAAGCTGGTCCTGCCGGTAATGACCGGACGCGGGTGTCCGTATCGTTGCACTTATTGTTGTAATACCCCGTTGCTTGAAGGCTGGAAGAACAAGAAGGAGTTTCTGCGCAAGTATGAACCCCAGGCCATGGTCGACGAACTGAACCGGCTACGGGCGAAATACAATGTGGGCTACTTTGAGTTCTGGGACGAACTGTTTCTGTCCAACCTGAAATTTGTGCGTGCATTCTTTGCTTTGTACAAGGATCAGGTGGGATTGCCTTTTTCAATCAACTCACGGGTTGAGGTAATGGGCGAGAAGTTCTGTCAGGAGGCAGCTGAGGCCGGGTGTCATACTATCTGGTTTGGCATAGAAAGTGGTGACGAAAAGTATCGCTCCACCATGCTGGGTCGCAAGATGACCAACCAGCAGGTCATTGATGCGGCTGAAAACTGCAAGAAGTACGGTATCAACCGGCTCACCTTCAACATTGTTGGTATGCCCTACGAAACCGCGGAAAACATGCGTCAGACACTGGAGCTGAACCGGCGTATTGCGCCTGAATTTTTCTTTTTCTTCCAGTACATCCCGCTGCGTGGCACGCCGCTGTACAACACAGCCAAAGAGGCTGGGCTGCTGAAAGTGGATCAGACCACACTGCATTATCTCTCGGCGGCCAATGACAAGAAGTTCGGTCTCAATCTGAAAGAGCAGCCGGAGTTGTTGACCGAAGAGGAGTACGAGTCCATCTGCCAGGAAATGCTGGCCTTCCAGGAAAGCAATAACCGACTGAGTTTTGCCGATGAGGAAACCACGCCGCGTTTTCTGGCGCTGGACGATAATGCGGAATCGGTGGACACATCGTCAACGTCCGGAAGCGCAAGCGAGATCAGCGACGGGATGCCTGCCGATCATCCGGCTGCCCGAACCGGTTTGCTGAAAAGTATTCGCAGCATGTTCCGCAGCCCCTGAGCCTCTGCGCGGATCTGGCCGTTACCGCGCGGTACTGGCCAGTGACTGTCGCATCTGCAGCAGCTGCTTGAAAGTACGCGCCGAGCCGCAAAGCAGCTCATTGCCCTGTAGCCCCGGATTGGCATTCTCGTCACTGAACAAGGCTCCGGATTCCTGCAGAATCAGCAGCGCTGCTGCCATGGCGTCCCTGTCCAGTCCGCTTATCCATCCGGCATCAACCTTGCCACTGGCCACATAGGCAATGTCCAGCGCCGGACAGCCGCTGATGCGTGCCTGTCCGGCAACACCATGCAGGCGCTCCTGCAGGCCCAGCAAGACACGATTCTCGGTGTCGGAGCCATCGGCCGCGGCCAGCGCCACAAAGGCGTTCTGCAGGCTGTCCTTGCGGCTGACGCGCAAGCGGCTCTTGTTAAGCTGTGCACCACTGCCTCTGCTGGCAGTGAATTCCTCGTTCTGGGCCGGGTTGATCATGACAGCGTGCATGACCCTGTCGTCGGTTTTCAGTGCCACACTCACACAGCAGTGATAATAACCGTGAACAAAATTGTCGGTACCCTGCAGTGGGTTGATCAGCCAGGTGTTGTGTTTGTCCTTGCCGGTGATCTGGGTACCCAGCGTTGACACAATGCTGTGGTCCGGATAGGCCTTCTGCAGATGGAACACCAGATTCTTCTCGGTCTCATGATCAAGACTGGTGACCATGGCACCCGGTGTGCTGTCCAGCACCCTGACACGGTCTGGCCGGTCAATGGCGTGGGTCATGGTTTCGGCCGCACTGCGGGCGGCTCTCAGGGCAATGGTGACAACGGGATGCATAGGCTGGACTTTCAGTGTCGGATGTCGGGAAATTCGCAGCGCATGATACCAAAACGCTTGCGGTGAGTCGCTACTTATTCGGCGGCAGGCATGCTGCTATAATCCCCGACCGCTCATGACTCTGGCAGGAGACCCGCGTTGTCGTCTTTACCTCATATGGACAATGTCCGAATTGTATTGGTCAACACCTCGCATCCCGGCAATATTGGCGCCACAGCACGGGCCATGAAAAACATGGGGCTTCGCCACCTGACACTGGTGGACCCGATGGATTTCCCCAGCGATGTGGCAACCTGGCGAGCGGTCTCCGGTGCTGACATCCTGGAGCGTGCCACCGTGGTACCGGATCTGGCCAGCGCCGTTGCCGATTGTGGGCTGGTTGTTGCGGCCAGTGCGCGGTCCCGCCGCATGCCGTGGCCAATGATGAGTCCGCGTGACTGTGGCCAGCAGATGGCGCGCGAGGCAGCTCAGAACCAGGTGGCTCTGGTGCTGGGGCGTGAAGACAAGGGCCTGAAGAACGAAGAGCTGCAACTGGCTCACTACCATGTGCAGATACCGGCCGATGAAGAGTACAGTTCATTGAATCTTGCCGCAGCCGCCACGGTACTCATGTACGAAGTGCGTATGGCCTTTCTGGCGCTGGCACAGGAAACGTCCCGTGAAGAGAACGATTACTGGGACGTACCCAGAGCGACGGGCGAGCAGATGGAGCATTTTTACCGGCATCTGGAGAAGGTGCTGATTGACCTGGACTTCCACGACCCGGAAAACCCGCGCTTGCTGATGCCGAGACTGCGACGGCTTTTCGGGCGCATTCGTGTGGACCAGATGGAGAACAATATCCTGCGCGGCATACTTACCCATGTCGAGCAGGCCACAGGCAAAAAACAGGATACCCCATAGATGTCATTGTTGTTTGAAAGAATTGCCGAGGAAATTTCCGCTACCGGCCGGCAGGTTGCTGCCGCGGTAACCCTGCTGGATGAAGGCGCCACCGTGCCGTTCATCTCGCGTTACCGCAAGGAGGTCACCGGTGGGCTGGACGACACACAACTGCGCAAGCTCGAAGAGCGCCTGATCTACCTGCGCGAGCTTGAAGATCGACGTGAGGTGATACTGGGCAGTATCGGAGAGCAGGACAAACTGACGCCGGAACTGGAAAGAAAGCTTCGCGCCGCCGGCACAAAAACCGAACTGGAAGATCTGTACCTGCCCTACAAACCCAAGCGCCGGACCAAGGCCCAGATTGCCCGCGAGGCAGGCCTGGAGCCTCTGGCTACTGGCCTGTTTGAAGACCCCACGCAGGACCCGGAGACGGTGGCAGCCGGATTCGTCAACCCTGAATCGGGTGTGGATGACGTCAAGGCCGCCCTGGATGGCGCCCGTCAGATCCTGATCGAGCACTTCAGCGAGGATGCGGACCTGCTCGGGCAACTGCGTGACTATTTCAGTCAGCGTGCCCACATGATCGCCGAGGTGGTCGATGGCAAGCAGCAGGAAGGGGCCAAGTACCGCGATTACTTCGACTTTTCCGAAGCTCTGGCAAAAATCCCGTCGCACCGCGCCATGGCACTGTTTCGTGCTCGCAAGGAAGGTGTTCTCAACCTCAAGGTGGATATACCTGCGTCGTCGGACACAACGCCGGACAACACGCCGGACAATGCCCAGGATCGTCACCCCTGTGAAAACCTCATTGCCACGCACTGGAAAATCACCGATCAGGGGCGTGCTGCCGATGGCTGGCTGTCTGACGTGGTGCGCTGGTGCTGGCGTGTGCGCCTGCACACCCATCTGCAGACCGACTGCCTGACGCAGGTGCGTGAGCGCGCCGAAGCTGATGCCATCGAGGTGTTTGCCCGCAATATTCGTGATCTGTTGCTGGCGGCTCCGGCAGGAAACAAAGTTGCGATTGGTCTGGATCCGGGTCTGCGTACTGGCGTCAAGCTGGCAGTGGTGGATGCAACAGGCAAAGTGCTGGACCACGGCGCCATATTTCCCAACGCGCCCCAGCGTCGGGTAGAGGAGGCCGAAGCCGTACTGGTCGCCCTCGGGAAAAAGTATCAGGTAGCTCTGATTGCCATCGGCAATGGCACGGCATCGCGGGAAACCGACCAGTTTGTGGGTCAGGTCATGCGCAAGCATCCATCCCTCGGGCTGACCCGGGTCATTGTCAATGAGGCTGGTGCATCGGTGTATTCAGCGTCCGAGCTGGCTGCGCAGGAGTTTCCGGACCTGGATGTGACCATCCGTGGCGCAGTGTCCATTGCGCGGCGTCTGCAGGACCCGTTGTCCGAACTGGTGAAAATAGAACCCAAGTCCATCGGAGTCGGTCAGTATCAGCACGATGTCAGTCAGGTCAGACTGGCCCGCAGCCTGGACGCGGTGGTCGAGGACTGTGTGAATGCCGTGGGTGTGGATGTGAACACCGCATCGGTGCCGCTGCTGCGCCGGGTGTCCGGACTGACCCCGACACTGGCGAGCAATATTGTGAGCTATCGCGATCAGAACGGACCATTCGGCTCACGTGCCGAACTGAAAAAGGTGCCGCGCTTCGGGGACAAGACCTTCGAGCAGGCAGCCGGTTTTCTGCGTATTCCGGATGCGAGCAATCCGCTGGACGCCTCGGCCGTCCATCCGGAGTCTTACGATATTGTGGAAGCCATTGCCGTGCGTAACGGCCGTGATCTTCGCTCTCTGATCGGTGACCAGGCATTTTTGCGCAAGCTTGATCCGAAAAGCTTTGTTACGGAGTCAGTGGGTCTGCCCACCCTGCAGGACATTCTCAGTGAGCTGGAAAAACCCGGTCGGGATCCGCGCCCGGAATTCCGTACTGCGGAGCTGAAGGAAGGGGTTGAAGCGCTGAAGGACTTGCAGCCTGGCATGGTTCTGGAAGGAACAATCAGTAATGTCACCAATTTTGGTGCATTTGTTGATGTTGGTGTGCATCAGGATGGCCTGGTTCACATTTCCGCGTTGTCATCCAGTTTTGTCAAATCGCCGCACGACGTGGTCAGTGCCGGCGATATTGTCAAGGTGAAGGTGCTGGAAGTTGATCTGGATCGCAAGCGTATCGCCATGACCATGCGACTGGATGATCCGTTGCCCGGTGAAGCGCCGGTGACAGAAAAGCGCAATGGGGGTCGCGACGAACGGGCACCCCGGCGCAAGAAGGATTTTGCCGCTGCAGCCGAGAACAAGCGCCAGGCCGGCACCATGGCCGCCCTGTTCGAGCAGGCCATGAAGAACAGAAAATGAGCCCTGGGCAGTGCGATGTGCCGGGCGGCATGCCCGGCTCAGTGCACGCGGCGGCTGCGAGGCTGTTTGCGGTTGCGTTGTCTGTTGCCCTGCCGCTTGCTCTGGTTACGCCGTGCCAGCGATCTTGGCGTTGACGCCGGTGGCACCAGATGCTGCTCGCCATTGCCAATGAGGTCTTCGCGACCCATTTCCTTGAGTGTTTCGCGCAGCAGAGGCCAGTTCTTTTCGTCGTGATAACGTAGAAAGGCTTTCTGAATGCGTCGTTCCTCAATACTTTTGCTGGATCCCACTGCCTCACTCTTGTAGGTGACTTTCTTCAGTGGATTCTTGCCGGAGTAATACATGGCCGTGGCCAGCGCCATGGGTGACGGGTAGAAGGTCTGCACCTGGTCCGGGCGGAAGCGGTGCTTTTTCAGCCACAATCCAAGATTGAGCATATCGTCATTGTCCGAGCCGGGGTGGGCGGCAATGAAGTACGGAATCAGGTACTGCTCCTTGCCTGCCTTTTTCGAGAACTTGTCGAACAGACGCTTGAATTCATCGTACACACCAATGCCCGGTTTCATCATTTTGGACAGCGTACGATCCTCGCTGTGCTCCGGCGCAATCTTCAGATAACCACCGACGTGATGGGTGACCAGTTCCTCAATGTACTCCGGGTCGCGCAGTGCCAGGTCATAACGCAGGCCGGAGGCGATGGCCACGCGTTTCACGCCCGGCACTTTCCGCGCCTTGCGGTACAGTTCGGTAGTTGGTTTGTGATCTGTGTTCAGGTGCTGGCAGATGGTCGGGTAGACACACGACAGTCGACGACAACTTTTCTGGATTTCATCCGATTTGCAGTTGAGTTTGTACATATTGGCCGTGGGGCCACCCAGATCGGATATGGTGCCGGTAAAGCCGGGCACCTGATCCCTGATCTTTTCAATTTCCCGCAGTATGGATTCCTCGGAGCGGCTCTGTATGATGCGACCTTCATGCTCGGTGATCGAGCAGAACGTGCAGCCGCCAAAACAACCGCGCATGATGTTGACCGAGGTCTTGATCATGTCATAGGCCGGGATGCGTGCATCGCCATAGGCCGGGTGTGGTCGTCGCTGGTAGGGCAGGTCGAAGATGGCGTCCATCTCCTCGGTTTCCAGCGGAATCGGCGGCGGATTCACCCAGACATCCTGTGTGCCGTGTTTCTGCACCAGCACGCGGGCATTGTGCGGATTGGACTCCATGTGCAGAACGCGCGAGGCATGAGCGTAGAGCGCCGGATCGTTCTTCACCTTGTTGAACGAGGGCAGGCGTATGTAACTGCGCGCCGGGTCAACATTGTGCTTGCGCTGCAGCGGCATGGGCACAATACGCAGCGGTACGGCGGTGGTGGCCGCTGCGGTCTGTGCCGCTGGCCTGTCCGCGGTCGCAGTGCCTGTAACAGCGCCGGCAACAGCCGCTTCTGCCACGTCTGAGCTGCCCTCGGCGCAGCTGCCTGTCTTGACCTCGTCGTGAGGATAATCATAGGGGTTGGGCATACTGTCTATGCGACTGGGCCAGTCGATACGCGTGGAATCGATCTCGGTCCAGCCGGACAATGATGCCTTGCGCACAAAGGTGGTACCGCGAAGATCGGTGATGTCCTCAATGGTGCGGCCGGCAGCCACATCATGGGCCAGGTCCACCAGGGCGCGCTCGGCGTTACCGTACAGCAGGATGTCGGCGCCTGAGTCGATCAATACCGATTTGCGCACCTTGTCTGTCCAGTAATCGTACTGGGCAATACGGCGCAGGCTGGCTTCAATGCCACCGATCACGATGGGTGTGTCGTAATACGCCTCCCGGCAGCGCTGGCTGTAGACAATCACCGAGCGATCAGGGCGTTTTCCCGCTTCTCCGTGGGGTGTGTAGGCGTCATCGGTGCGGATACGCAGATCAGCCGTGTAACGGTTGATCAGTGAGTCCATATTGCCGCCGGTGACGCCAAAGAACAGGTTGGGCTGCCCCAGGGCCTTGAAGGGTTCGGCACTGTCCCATTGTGGCTGGGAAATGATGCCCACACGGAAGCCTTGTGCCTCCAGCAGGCGGCCGACCACGGCCATGCCAAAGCTGGGATGGTCCACGTAGGCGTCTGCGGTCACGATGATGATGTCACAACTGTCCCAGCCCAGTGCATCCATCTCCTGGCGCGACATGGGAAGGTAGGGCGCCGTGCCGAAACACTCAGCCCAGTATTTTTGATAGGAAAGCAGGGGACGGGGTTCACGCATCATGACGGGAAGAACTCGCAGTGTCGGGTGTGATCAGGCAAGAGGGTGGCATTTTAACCGAAACAGACCTGATTTACCCGGAATTTGTCCCAATCAGGGCGCGGGCAGGAGATTGCCGACCGGGATGAATTCACCGTTGATGTCCAGCCAGCCGTCGTGGAGTGAAATATGGGTCAGTGCCCGCCCGGCATTGAATCGTGTCCAGCGCTGTTGGTGATAGACACGCAGCGCGTCCTCGAAGGGGCTGTTGAGCAGGGCACGGGCATCGGCGTCGATGGACAGTGTCAACTGCATCTGCCTGACCAGCTGAGGCCAGTCCTCGCGTGTCTGATCCGCTGGCCAACGTGCGTTGAACTGCAACAGGTGATCACCGTCAAAAGCGGCAAACCCGAGAATGCCGTTCAACCGCGCCTGCTGCTCACGGTTGATACGCAGCATCACCGATCCAGAGTAGCGATCGGCGCCGGTACCGACATAATCGTGTGCTGTGCGAAGTTGCAGGTGCGCAATCGCCCACATTGAGTCCGGAAGATGCCAGATCAACGGGCCATGTGACAGTTCCAGCAGCAGCTGCACGGGTTCATTGTCCGGGCCGGAGAATGGTGTGCCGGACAGTACAAGATCGATCTCGCTTTGCAGCCACCCACGTCGTGTGCCTGTTATCTGTATGGCAAAGTCATCGTTGGCTGGCGCTGCGTTCAATGCCATCACTGTGTATTGGCGGATAAAGTGTCCACTGATGAAGGGGATGAGCATCAGCACGGATGCAAACAGCAACAAGGTGATTGCCAGGATTTTTTTCATTGCTTGGTGCCAGCCGGAATGCAGTTATCAACGCGACATCATATCAAGATGTTGCCCCGGAAACATGCGTGATCAATTAATGAATGTATTTCGGTTTTTTATTGCAATGCTGACCTTGTTTGGATAGAGTCGAACGTGTGTTCCCTGTAGTTCCGTGATCTCAGAGCCTTCCAACTCGGCAAAAGTCACGGCGTATTAGTGAATAACAAAAAGCATACTTGTATCCAGGTAGCACGTGGCATCACTTCGACTGTCAACAGTCCGAAGTCGGCGTGCGCGTGGGTACTGATCTCATAAAAATAAATCGTGAGGGAATTTTCATGTCCACATGGCCTGGAAAACGCAGTAAAACCCGCATGCTCACCGGTGTTATCACCAGCCTTGCCTGTCTGCCCGCAATGGCCCAGGAATCACCCATTGAAGTTGAAGAAGTTGTTGTCACCGGATCCTATCTGCGTGGCAGTCCGCTGGATGCACCGTCGCCGGTGCAGGTGATTGATCGCTCTTCCATCGAGGCGCAAGGCGCGTCCCAGGTCTGGGATGTGATTCGGAACATGGAGATCAATTCCGGCTCCATCAGCAATGAAGGTGCCGATGGCGGCAATGCGCTGCTGGGCAACCTGTCCGGCACAGCCAACGTCAATCTGCGTAATCTGGGCGAAAATTCGACCCTGACGCTGATCAATGGCCGTCGACAGGTGGCCGCTGCCACCACCACACCATCAGGTGGTGAGTTTGTTGACATCAACACCATTCCGATGGTGATGGTGGAGCGTGTGGAAGTGTTGACCGATGGTGGTTCGGCGCTGTACGGCTCCGATGCCGTGGCTGGTGTGGTCAACATCATCATGCGGACCCAGTTTGAAGGGCTGGAAATCTACGGTGATGTCCAGGCGTTGGCCTCTGATATGGGCAACCAGGATCGTACCGGCAGTGTGATCTGGGGCTGGTCCAGTGATGATGCGGCCACCAGTTTTGTGTTGGCTGGCGAAGTGTTCAGGCGTGACCCGGTGCCGATTGAAAATGCCCGTTTCTTTGACGATCGCTCTGAATTTACCGGCACCGTCGGTGGCCTTGGCACATTGATCAATGTTGGGCAGTTCGGCTCCCAGGTGAATCCGGATTACATCAACCAGGCGGCCATTGACCAGGCGGTCTCCGAAGGTGGAACCAGTGAGCTTCGGTATACCGATCCGCTTTGCGCCGAGCTGAGCTCAGCCAATGGTGAACCGCTGTTCTGGGGGACCCGCACGTCGCAACGCGGACAACCCAACACCAGCTGTCGCGAGAACACCTACCATTGGGACCTGCTCAATGTTGGCATGGAGCGCGACAGCGTGGCAGCCGCATTCAGCCACAGTTTCAGTGAAGAAGCCGAGTTTTACTCCTTTCTGCAGTGGTCGCAGACTGATATCCAGCGAGCCGATTCCGGTTATGTAACTGCCCGTGGTCCCTCAAAATTCCTTGCTGCTCCTGGTTCGCATCAGGGCAATCCGGCGTGGGGCGGTTATGCCATCGGCGCCACCGCCGAGTTGGGGTATTATGCCCCGTTCGTGGGCAACACACGGCCCGGCCCCGGAGATATTCCGAATGCGCCGATCGCACTGGCCAACGGTGGCCCCAATGTGCCCATGTCGGCCAACGTCCAGATCGGCAACATGCCGCGTACCGGGGGAGACACCAACAAGAACCATACTGAGACCACCGGTGCCCAGCTGGGTCTGCGCGGTGAGTTCTATGCGGCCAATGACCGGCGTTTCAACTACGATGTGAGTTACGCCTGGAGTCAGACCAGTTTCCGTCTGGACTACCAGACTTTCCAGCGTGACCGGGCCGAGTTGGCTGCCAACGGGCTTGGTGGGCCCAACTGCACGCCAAACGGTGTCAATGATTTTGACTTTCTGAGTGCCGGCAGTGGCATCAGTCCTGCCTTGCCAAGTTACTGGGACAGTCTGGGTGGCACCTTCACCCAGTTCTACTTTCCCGGCTTTGTGCACACAACCCGGGAGAGCCTGTCGCTGGCGCTGACGTCCAATAACCATGGCCAGGACGGCTGCATGTTCTACAACCCCTTCCTGACTGCCGCAACCGACGGCGACCTGGCCAATCAGCAGGAACTGATCGACTGGATGACACCAACGGTGCGCCGCGCTGACAAACGCAATCAGCTGGGGGTTTTTGATGCGGTGGTGTCAGGCGAGATGATGGAAATGGCTGGTGGCATGGCCCAGTTTGCTGTTGGTGCCCAGTACCGCCAGCAGAACAACCGCTCTCGCGCTCCTGCGCTGAACGATCCGGGTCTGCCCGATGCCATTCTGTCCTGGAACCCGGATGGTTCAGTGGCTGAGACGCACTACGTGAGCAACAACTACGAGTGTTCCCAGTGCATATTCAACTACGATGTTGATCGCAGTGTTCGAGCGATTTTCACCGAATTCTCGCTGCCGTTTGCAAACAACATCGAATCCCAGATTGCCCTTCGGTGGGAGGACTACGGCGGCAATATTGGTGGTCAGGTGACACCCAAGGTGGCCATGAGTTGGCGGGCAAGTGATGACTGGCTGATTCGCGGTTCGTTCTCGCAGTCTTTCCGCGCGCCCAATGTGGGTGTGGTGGAGGAGGGACTGGAAGCCAGCTCTGTGACTTTCCGCGATCCGATCCGCAGCCAGGCGGTGCGTGCGGGCCTGGCGCCGGCGATCAACGACAACGCCGAACCCAACACCACCTACACGGTAGGTGCGCCGGCGCCGGAGGTGGGCAATGAATCGGCCAATACCTACAGCGCCGGCTTCATCTGGACGCCGGGTGGTGTGCTGGACGGTTTCAGCTTCAATGCCGATGTCTGGCGCTTTGAGGTCAAGGATCGTGTCATGCCGCAGCCAGCGATTTCGGCCATTGCGCACGAAATTGACGCCTTTGAGCTAGCGGCTCAGGATCCGGCCAATTATGTGTTCAACTCCTCACTGGCCAGTGATGCTGATCAGCAGTTTGTTGCCTGTGATATTGACGCACTGACTCAAGAGTGGGGCAGCGACCCTGCTGCCTCCCGCAATGAGGCCGGACAGGTGATCGAGGGCTCGCGACTGGACTGCGTGGTAGACCCGCGTGCCTACACCGTTGACAATGTTGTGCGTTCGGTTGGCAGCACCCAGGCCGGACTGGTCACCATCCAGACCTCCACCATCAATGCCGGTCGGGTGGAAGCCGACGGGGTGGATATCCGTATGGGTTATCAGTGGAGCACCGATCTGGGCCGATTCCGGGCCGGTCTGGACTTCACCCATGTACGTCAGTACAAGCTGATTGATGTGCCGGGCCTGGATCTGGGGCTGCTGGAGTCAGGCGTGTTTGACGCTGCCGGCACTACCGGTGATGGCGTACTGGTTCGATCCCTGCCTGACAACAAGGGCAGTATCACGCTGAACTGGTCCAGCCTGGACCTGCGACACAGCGTCACGGCAATCACCCGCTACATTGGTTCATACCAGGATCTGGCCTACCAGAACCAGTTCGAGAACGGCAATGACTATGTGCGCTCCATTATCAGTCCCCGGGTGGACAGTTACAGCAGTGTGGATCTGCAATACAGCTACACCCACGAGTGGGCCAATCCCAACTTGGGCACCACAGTGTTGACTGTGGGCGCGCTGGATGCGTTCAATGCCTCGCTGCCGTTCCGGTATGCGGGCAACCTGAACTACGATGCAGCGGTACATGACGGCCGTGGTCGTCGCCTGTACGCAAGGGCATTGTTGCAGTTCTGACTGTTTTGACAAACTGTTACAAAACAGTGACTGGAAACGGCGGCGTGATGACTCACGCTGCCGTTTTTTTTGCCCCGATGAGTCGGTTCATTTAGTGATTGCAAAGCCGGAAACAATTGGTTACATTCGGGCTAATTCCCTGAAGTTCCGTGCGTCTCCCGCCAGGGAGTCAGGCGCATGAGACCGCGTGAGTTGTAGCGAATCGTTCAGTCTGTTGCCAGGCATGGCAAACAGATCGATGCCAGAAAATACAACAATTAACGCATCGCGAGGGGAGTCACATGTCTGAAGTCAATCATAGGCTTGCGAAACGAAATCGCAATCGCGTCCTGGCGGGCGTGGCAACCACTCTGGCCTGCATGCCGCTTCTGGTCCAGGCCCAGCAATCAGCAGAACCCGAAGTCGAGGAAGTCATTGTCACCGGATCCTATCTGCGAGGCAGTCCGCTGGATGCGCCGTCACCGGTTCAGGTGGTCGATCGCCAATCCATCGAAGCCCAGGGTGCCGCCCAGATCTGGGACGTCATCAAGAATCTTGAGATCAATTCCGGTTCCATCAGTAATGAGGGCAGTGACGGGGGCAACGCCGCCATGGGCAATGTGTCCGGCATGGCCAACGTCAACCTGCGTAACCTCGGCGAGAACTCCACACTGACCCTGATCAATGGCAAGCGCCAGGTGGCTGCGGCCACCACCACGCCCACCGGGGGCGAGTTTGTTGACATCAATACCATCCCGCTGGTGATGGTTGAGCGTGTGGAGGTTTTGACAGATGGCGGATCGGCACTTTACGGTTCCGATGCGGTGGCCGGTGTGGTCAACGTCATCATGCGCACACAGTTTGAAGGTCTGGAGATCTACGGTGATGTGCAGGCGCTGGCCAGCAGCACCAGCAATCAGGACAAGACAGCCAGCATCATCTGGGGCTGGGCGAACGACGCCGGCACCACACACCTTGTGTTGGCAGGGGAGGTCTTCCATCGGGATCCGGTGCCAATTTCGGCGGCCCGATACTTTGATGACAAGTCCGAATTTACCGGCACGGTAGGTGGGCTGGGCGTATTGGTCAACAACCCCAACTTTGGTTCCTCCCTGAATACGGCCTACGTCAACCAGGCGGCAATTGATCAGGCGGTGGCTGAAGGCGGTAATGACAACCTGCGCTTCACCGACCCCTTGTGTGATCAGTTGACCTCCGCCGATGGCACGCCCTATTTCACCGGGACACGCACATCCCAGCGCGGCTCACCGAACTCGACATGTCGTGAGAACTCCTACGACTGGTCATTCCTGAATGTGGGCATGGAGCGTCAGAGCGTGTCGATGGCGTTCAATCACAGCTTCAACGAGGCTGCGCAGTTCTATTCCTTTGCGCAATATTCCCAGAGTGATATCCAGCGTGCTGACTCCGGTGTTTACACCAGTCGGGGCCCAACGGTGTTTCTGGCACAGCCTGGTGCGCATCAGGGGAACCCGGCCTGGGGCGGTTATTCCATCGGACAAACGGCCGAGTTGGGTTATTTTGCGCCGGCTGTAGGGTTGACCCGTCCAACGGCAGCGAATCTGAGCAATGCACCTATTGCTTCAGCAAACGGTGGTCCGAACGTGCCCATGTACGCAAACATGAACATCGGCAGCACTCCCCGGACTGGTGCCAGGAACCAGATGAACATGACCGAGACCATGGGGGTGCAGGCGGGTGTGCGTGGTGAGTTTTATGCCATGGACAATCGGCGCTTCAATTATGATGTCAGCTACTCCTGGAGTGGTACCAGCTTTGAGCTGGAGTACAAAACCTTCATCCGGGACAGAGCAGAGTTGGCGGCTAATGGTCTGGGTGGTCCGAACTGTACACCAAACGGGGTGTCGGATTTTGATTTCATCAGTGCTCGTGGACATATATCCCCGGCACTGCCGACAATCTGGGACTTTGTTGGCGGCAGCTTCACACAGACCTTTTTCCCGGGTTTTGTGTTCACCACGCGTGAGTCCCTGTCGCTGGCATTGACCAGCAACAATCACGGCCAGGATGGTTGTGAGTTCTACAACCCCTTCCTGACCCGTCAGGCCGATCCCGGCATGGCCAATTCCCAGGAGTTGATTGACTGGATGTTGCCGACCGTGCGCCGCGCGGACAAGCGTAACAAGCTGGCGGTCTGGGACGGTGTCTTCTCCGGTGAGATGTTTGACATGCGGGGCGGTACAGCCCAGTTTGCGGTTGGTGCGCAGTATCGTCAGCAGAACAACAAGTCCAATGCGCCGGAGATGAACCTGCCGGGTCTTCCGGAAGCCATCCTGTCCTGGAATCCGGATGGTTCGGTGGCCGAGACCCATTATGTGAGCAACAACTATGAGTGCTCGATGTGTATCTTCAACTATGACCATGATCGCACGGTGAGGGCTGTATTTGGCGAGCTGTCGCTGCCATTCTGGAACAACGTGGAGTCGCAACTGGCCGTGCGCTGGGAGGATTACGGCGGCAGCATCGGTGGTGAGGTCACACCCAAGGTGGCACTGAGCTGGCGTCCGATCGATGAGCTGTTGCTGCGCACCTCGTTCTCCCAATCCTTCCGTGCGCCCAATGTGGGCGTTCAGCTGGAAGGGTTGGAGGCCAGCTCCACCACCTTCCGCGACCCCATTCGCAACCAGGCCGTGCGTGCAGGCATGGTGCCGCCGACCAATGAGCACGCATTGCCCAACAGCACCTACACAGTGGGTGCCCCGGCACCGGATATCGGCAACGAGTCAGCCAATACCTACAGTGCTGGCTTCATCTGGACGCCTGGCGGGGTTCTGGAAGGCGTCAGCGTGAATGCCGATTTCTGGCGATTCGAGGTCAAGGATCGCGTGATGCCGCAACCCGGCATTTCATCGATCGCGCATGAGATCGAGGCATTCGAGGTGGCAGCGGCGAATCCGGCCAACTATGTCTGGAACGGCACGGTAGCGGGCAGCCCTTCTGCCACGTATCAGCACCTGGATCCGTTCACACCCTGTGACATCAATGAACTGGAACAGGAGTGGGGTACTGATCCGGAGAATTCACGCGATGAAAACGGATCGACCATCCCATTTTCCCGTCTCGACTGTGTGGTGGACCCACGTACCTATGTAGTGGACGGTGTGGTGCGATCTGCCGGCAGCACCTCCGCCGGTCTGACCACGATTCAGTTCGCCGCCATCAACGCAGGCCGGGTGACGGCAGATGGCGTGGACCTGCGCCTCGGTTATACCTGGAACACGGACATCGGCCGCTTCCGCCTGGGCAGTGACTTCACCTACGTGAATCAGTATCGTCTGGACGATGTACCCGGCCTGGAGCTGGGGCTGCGGGAAACAGGCCTGTTCGATGCAGCCGGCACCACTGGTGATGGTCTGCTGGTGCGGTCACTGCCCGATAAAAAAGGCAGCCTGACCTTCAACTGGAGCAGCAATACCCTGCGCCACAGTGTCACGGTGATCAACCGCTTTGTTGGTTCGTACCAGAACCTGTCCTACGAGGACACTTTCGAAAGTGGAAATGATTATGTGCGCTCGATTGTGAACAAGCGCATTGGCACCTATCACAGCGTGGACCTGCAGTATAACTATGTTCACGAGTGGGCCAATCCGAACCTGGGGACCACAGTGCTGACCGTTGGTGCTCACGATGCGTTCAATGCCACGCTGCCATTCCATTACAACGGGGCGCTGAACTACGATGCGTACCAGTTTGATGGTCGTGGACGTCGTCTGTATGCCAGGGCACTGTTACAGTTCTAGTGTCTATCCCGCGTCTGTTCCAACAGGCGTGCATCAAAAACGGAGCCCGCATTCGGGCTCCGTTTTTTTGATCAGTGCATATCAATTATATTGATTGCATCCGTGCGTGTAATTGATTAGATTTAAGCCATCCCTGAAGTTCCGTGGTGACTGGATCAGGATTGTCCATAGCCCACGTGAGTTGTAGAGAGTGCGTTCGTCCGCTGCCAGGTTGCTGGCGGAATGATGCCAAAAACAAAATAGAATCAATGCATCTCAAGGGGGTTTTATCATGTCACGCAATCCCATGCGTAAGGTTTTGTGGCGCAAGCATTCCCGCTTCGTCACTGGTGTAGCCACCACTCTCGCCTGTATGCCCTTGCTGCTTCAGGCGCAGCAATCCCAGGAAACGGAAGTCGAAGAAGTAGTTGTCACCGGTTCTTATCTGCGTGGCAGCCCGCTGGATGCACCATCACCGGTCCAGGTCGTGGACAGGCAGTCCATTGAAGCCCAGGGTGCCGCCCAGATCTGGGACGTCATCAAGAATCTGGAGGTGAATTCCGGATCGGTGTCCAACGAAGGCAGCGACACGGGTACCGCCAGCATGGGCACCCTGTCTGGTATGGCCAACGTCAACCTGCGTAACCTGGGTGAGAACTCCACACTGACACTGATCAACGGCAAGCGCCAGGTGCCAGCGGCCACGGCAACGCCGACCGGCGGCGAATTTGTGGATGTCAACTCGATTCCGCTGGTCATGGTGGAGCGACTGGAAGTGCTGACCGACGGTGGTTCCGCCCTGTACGGGTCGGATGCGGTGGCAGGCGTGGTCAACGTCATCATGCGCACCCAGTTTGAGGGCCTGGAACTTTATGGTGACATTCAGGCCATTGAGGCAGATACAGGTAACCAGGATCGTACACTCAGCGCCATCTGGGGTTGGGCCAGTGAATCCGGTGATACCAACTTTGTCATCTCTGGTGAAATATTCCGTCGTGACCCTGTGTCAATAACCGCGGCACGATACTTTGACGATCGATCCGAATTTACCGGTACCGTTGGTGGCCTTGGCTCCCCCTTGAACAACCCGGCTTTCGGCTCGCAGCTGAACCAGGCATACATCAATCAGGACGCCATTGATCTGGCAGTTTCCGAGGGCGGCAATGCCGATCCACGATTCACCGATCCCCTGTGTTTTGACCTGACGTCCCGGGACGGTACGCCGTACTTCTGGGGAACGCGAACTGCGCAACGCGGCGAGCCCAATTCGACATGCCGTGAAAACAGTTATGAGTGGAGTCTGCTGAATGTGGGCATGGAGCGCGACAGCGTGGCTGGCTCGTTCACCCATTCTTTCAGTGAACAGGCTGAATTTTACTCTTTCGCCCAGCACTCCAGGAGCGACATCGAGCGTGCCGACTCCGGTGTCTATACCAGTCGTGGCCCAACGGTGTTTCTGGCTCAGCCCGGCGCGCACGCGGGCAATCCGGCGTGGGGCGGGCATTCCATAGGTCAGTCGGCAGAATTGGGTTACTTCGCCCCGGCCGTTGGACTGGCCCGGCCGACAAGTATTCCCAACGCACCGATCGCCGGCGCCAATGGTGGGGTCAATGTGCCGATGTTTGCCGGGCTCAACATCGGCAGCTCGCCGCGCGACGGTGGCAGCAGCCAGAACAGCCTGACCCAGACCACGGCTGTTCAGGCCGGTATGCGTGGCGAATTCTATGCCATGGACAACCGCCGCTTCAATTACGATGTCAGTTACTCCTGGAGTGAGTCCAGCTTTGAGCTGGAATACCGCACCTTCCAGCGCGATCGGGCCGAACTCGCCGCCAACGGCCTGGGTGGGCCAAACTGTACACCCAACGGGGTCGATGACTTTGACTTCATCAGCGCCCGTGGCCATGTGTCACCGGCCATTCCAACCATCTGGGACTTTGTTGGCGGCAGTTTCACCCAGACCTTCTTTCCCGGCTTTGTGTTCACCACCCGTGAATCCCTGTCGCTGGCGCTGACCAGTAACAATCACGGCCAGGACGGTTGCATGTTCTACAACCCCTTCCTGACGCGTCAGGCCGACCCGTCAATGGCCAATGATCCGGAGCTGATCGACTGGATGCTGCCGCTGATAAAACGCGCCGACAAACAGAACCAGCTGGGTGTGATTGATGCTGTTGTGGCCGGTGAGATGTTTGATATGCAGGGCGGTACCGCACAGTTCGCGCTGGGTGCCCAGTACCGCCAGCAGACTGTGAAGTCCGCTGCACCGCCGATGAACGATCCCGGTCTGGATGCCATTCTGTCCTGGAATCCGGACGGCACTGTGGCGGAACGGCATTACGTGAGTAACAACTACGAGTGCTCGATGTGTATCTTCAATTATGACCATGACCGCAGCACGCGCGCCATTTTTGGCGAATTGTCACTGCCATTCTGGAATAATGTAGAGTCACAATTGGCGCTGCGCTGGGAAGACTACGGCGGCAATATCGGCGGCGAGGTGACACCCAAGGTGGCACTGAGCTGGCGACCCATTGATGAACTGTTGCTGCGAAGTTCGTTCTCCCAGTCGTTCAGGGCACCGAACATGGGTATCCAGCTGGAAGGCCTGGAAGCCAGTGAAGTCAACTTCAGGGATCCGTTGCGAACCCAGGCCGTGCGCGCAGGGTTGCTTGCGCCCACCAACGAAAATGCCACGGCACAGAATACCTACACGGTAGGCTCCCCCGCGCCGGATATTGGTAACGAATCGGCCAATACCTACAGTGCCGGCTTCATCTGGACACCAGGTGGCGTGCTGGAGGGTTTCAGCTTCAACGCCGATTTCTGGCGCTTCGAGGTGAAAAACCGGGTAATGCCACAGCCGGCGATTTCGGCCATTGCACATGAAATCGAGGCCTTCCAGGTTGCGGCCCTGGATCCGAACAACTACGTCTACAACGGAAGCATTGCCAGCTCTCCGGCTGCAGCCTGGCAGCATCTGCCGCAGTTCGCTGCCTGTGACCCGGTTGCGCTTGAGCAGGAGTGGGGCTCAGATCCGGATAATTCGCTGAATGAGGCTGGTGGCGTGATACCGCTGTCGCGGCTTGATTGCGTGGTGGATCCGCGTGCCTACCAGGTGGAAGGGGTGGTGCGCTCGGCGGGCAGTACGGTGGCCAACCTGATTACCGTGAGTTCCGCAGCCATCAATGCCGGTGAAGTGGTGTCGGATGGCGTGGACATCCGCGCGGGTTATCAGTGGAATACCGACATTGGTCGCTTCCGTATCACGTCAGACTTTACCTATGTGAACCAGTACACGCTCAAGGATGTGCCCGGGCTGGAGCTGGGGCTGCGGGAGACGGGACTTTTTGATGCCGCTGGTACAACAGGTGACGGGCTCATGGTGCGCTCCCTGCCTGACAAAAAGGGCAACCTGACACTGAACTGGAGCAGCAATACGCTGCGTCACAGTGTCACTGTCATCAACCGTTTTATTGGTTCGTATCGCAACCTGGGTTATGACTCGAGCTTTGAAACCGGTAACGATTATGTGCGTTCAATCGTGAACAGGAACATCTCCAGTTACCACAGCGTAGACCTTCAGTACACCTACATCCATGAATGGGCCAACCAGAATCTGGGCACAACCATTCTGACCGTGGGTGCGCTGGATGCGTTCAACGCCTCTCTGCCTTTCCACTACAACGGTCCGTTGAACTATGACGCCTACACCTTTGATGGTCGTGGCCGACGGATATATGCCCGGGCGCTGCTGCAGTTCTGATGCACGCCTGACAACAGGCCCGTAACGCGCCATCAGGCGCCATCCGGAAACGGCGATGTGATCTGTCACGTCGCCGTTTCTTTTTGTCGCGAAATTGGATTTTTACGTTGCAATGCCTGCGAGAGTTGGGGTAGATTCGGACCGGTCCTGGATGTTCCGTGCGTTTCCGGATATGGACCCATCCTGAAACCACGTGAGTTGTAAAGACTTGCAACTCGCTCACCGCAAGGCTGCGGTAGAGCCGGTGCTGAAAAAAACAATTAAATTCAAGCATCAAAGGGGGTTTCATGTCACGCTTTGCAGTTAAGCCGTTGACAAAAAAACGCGGTAGTGCCCGTCTCATCGCAGGAATAGCAGCCACGCTGGCTTGTGTTCCCGCATTCGCCCAACAATCCGATCAAGAGCCACAGGTTGAGGAAGTCGTTGTTACCGGCTCCTATCTGCGTGGCAGTCCGCTGGATGCACCCTCGCCGGTGCAGGTCGTTGACAGACAGTCAATCGAGGCACAGGGTGCCGCCCAGATCTGGGACGTGATCAAGAATCTTGAAATCAATTCCGGCTCCTTCAGTAACGAGGGAAGTGACGGTGGCAATGCGGCTATGGGTAACCTGTCCGGCACCGCCAACGTCAATCTTCGCAATCTGGGAGAGAATTCCACGTTGACGCTGATCAATGGCAAGCGTCAGGTTGCTGCTGCAACCACATCGCCCACAGGTGGCGAATTTGTTGATATCAATACCATTCCGCTGGTCATGGTGGAGCGCCTGGAAGTGCTCACCGATGGCGGTTCTGCACTGTACGGCTCCGACGCCGTAGCTGGCGTGGTCAACGTGATCATGCGAACACAGTTTGAAGGCCTGGAAATCTATGGGGATGTACAGGCACTGGAAAGCAGCCTGAGCAACCAGGACAGAACAGCCAGTGTGATCTGGGGCTGGGCCAATGACTCCGGTGATACCCATTTTGTGGTGTCTGCCGAAATGTTCCGGCGCGATCCGGTGCCAATCAGTGCGGCCCGGTACTTTGACGAACGGTCAGAGTTTACCGGCACAGTCGGTGGCCTGGGCTCCCTGGTCAACAATTCGGCCTTTGGCTCCAACCTGAACACAGCCTACATCAATCAGGATGCGATTGATCAGGCGGTGGCCGAAGGTGGCAATGACAACCTGCGATTTACCGATCCGCTGTGCAGTGAGCTGACTTCGGCTGACGGTACGCCGTATTTCACGGGCACCCGAACAGCTCAGCGCGGCCAGCCCAGTTCCAGTTGCCGGGAAAACTCTTACGAGTGGTCTCTGCTGAACGTGGGTATGGAGCGCAACAGTTTTGCTGCTGCCTTCAACCATTCGTTTGGCGAGGCGGCTGAGTTCTACTCGTTTGCCCAGTACTCGCACAGTGACATCCAGCGTGCTGACTCCGGTGTGTATACCAGCCGTGGTCCCACCGTGTTTCTTGCTCAGCCCGGTGCACACCAGGGCAACCCCGCGTGGGCCGGGTATTCGGTTGGTCAGCCTGCTGAGCTGGGTTATTTCGCGCCGGCAGTAGGGCTCAGCCGCCCGAGCAGTATTCCGAATGCGCCAATTTCTGGTGCCAACGGCGGGCCCAACGTACCGATGTTTGCTGCCATGAACGTAGGCAGCAGTCCGCGTACCGGTGCCGCAAACCAGTTCAATGAAACCGAGACCATGGGCGTTCAGGCCGGTTTGCGCGGTGAATTCTATGCGCTGGAAAATCGCCGTTTCAACTACGATGTCAGCTATTCATGGAGTGGCACCAGTTTTGAACTGGAATACAAGACATTCATCCGTGACCGGGCCGAACTGGCTGCCAACGGTCTGGGTGGACCCAACTGCACACCCAATGGTGTCAGTGACTTTGATTTCATCAGCGCCAGGGGTCATATTTCACCAGCCATTCCCACATTCTGGGATTTTGTAGGCGCGGACTTCACACAAACCTTCTTCCCAGGTTTTGTGTTCACCACGCGTGAATCATTGTCACTGGCGCTGACCAGTAACAACCACGGTCAGGACGGCTGTGAGTTCTACAACCCCTTCCTGACCCGTCAGGCAGACCCGGACATGGCCAATTCGCAGGAATTGATTGACTGGATGCTGCCTACAGTGCGACGCGCCGACAAGCGCAACAAACTGGCAGTCTGGGACGGTGTGCTGGCCGGTGAAATGTTCGACATGCAGGGTGGCACGGCACAGTTTGCCGTAGGCGCCCAGTATCGCCAGCAGAACAACAAATCCAATGCCCCGGAGATGAACCTGCCCGGTCTGCCCAACGCGATTCTGGCCTGGAATCCGGATGGCAGCGTGGCTGAAACACATTACGTGAGCAACAACTACGAGTGTGCCCAGTGTATTTTCAATTACGACCATGATCGATCCGTTCGGGCGGTATTCGGCGAACTGTCTCTGCCTTTCTGGAACAATGTGGAATCCCAGATTGCGCTGCGATGGGAAGACTACGGCGGCAGCATCGGAGGCGAATTGACACCCAAGGTGGCATTGAGCTGGCGTCCGATTGACGAATTGTTGCTGAGAAGTTCCTTCTCCCAGTCCTTCCGTGCCCCCAACGTGGGTGTACAACTTGAGGGCCTGGAAGCCAGTTCTACCACTTTCCGGGATCCGATCAGGAATCAGGCAGTGCGGGCAGGTATGTTGCCGCCGACCAACGACAATGCGGAGCCAAACAGCACCTACACAGTAGGCGCACCGGCACCGGATATCGGTAATGAGTCTGCCAATACCTACAGTGCTGGCTTTATCTGGACCCCCGGTGGTGCCATGGAAGGTCTGAGCCTGAGTGCCGATTTCTGGCGCTTCGAGGTCAAGAACCGGGTGATGCCACAACCGGGGATCTCCTCCATAGCGCATGAGATCGAAGCCTTTGAAGTTGCCGCCATGGACCCCGCCAATTATGTCTTCAATGGCACGGTTTCCGGCAGCCCGTCAGGTGCCTACGAAGGCATGGAACCGTTTACCGCCTGTGACCGCGATGCCCTGGAAGCAGAATGGGGTAGTGACCCGGAGGCGTCACGCACGGAAGCAGGTGGTGTGATTCCGTTCTCGCGACTTGATTGTGTGGTGGATCCGCGCACCTACACCGTGGAAGGCGTAGTGCGTTCTGCCGGCAGCACGACTGCGGGCCTTACTACCATTCAGTCTGCAGCCATCAACGCTGGTGAGGTGACATCCGACGGTGTGGATCTGCGGGCCAGTTATGCCTGGAACACGGATCTGGGGCGTTGGCGCGTAAGTTCTGATTTCACCTATGTCAACCAGTACAAGCTGAGCAACGTGCCTGGACTTGAACTGGGACTGCGTGAAACAGGGCTGTTCGATGCTGCTGGTACTACAGGTGATGGCCTGCTGGTGCGATCGCTGCCGGACAGAAAGGGCAACCTGACCCTCGGTTGGTCCAGCACGGATCTGCGTCACAGCGTCAGTGTCATCAACCGCTTCATTGGTTCCTACGATAACCTGAGTTACCAGGATACCTTTGACAATGGTAATGACTACGTGCGCTCGATAGTGAACGAGAAAATCAGCAGCTACCACAGTGTTGATCTTCAGTATAACTATGTTCACGAATGGGCAAATCCGAACCTGGGAACAACCATTCTCACCGTTGGTGCCCTGGATGCCTTCAATGCCACGTTACCGTTCCACTACAACGGTGCATTGAATTACGACGCGTATCAGTTTGACGGTCGTGGCCGCAGGCTCTATGCGCGCGCGCTGCTTCAGTTCTGATGCGGTAATTCGGAACAGAACAGGCACAACAGAATCGCGGCGTGGGAAACCACGCCGCGATTTTTTTGTCCCCCTGGGGAAATCTGAATCGAGTATGCTTTACCGGTCGCTCGCGCGCGCATCCGCGTCAGAGCAGATTTTCAGCCACTTCCACGAGCTCTTCAAATGCAGGTCGGGCAAAGTAATACCCCTGGAACAGATCAATACCATGATCCCGCAACCACTCATATTCGGCCTGCAGTTCTACACCCTCGGCAAGCACGTCAATACCCAGCTCCGCGCAGGTCACGATGATGCCACGCACAATGGCCTGTCTGGCCTTGCTTTCAAATATATTGGTGATCAGATCGCGATCTATCTTGATGCAGTTGGGTTGGAACTCTGCCAGCAGATTCAGCCCCGCAAAACCCGCGCCGAAGTCGTCGATCATGGTGCCAAAGCCCAGATTGCGGTAGGCGCTGATGATATTGATCAGGTGCTTGCGGTCCAGCACCTGTTCACCTTCGGTGACTTCGAAGTGGATGCGCTCGATAGGGAAGTCGAACTCCCTGGCCGCCTGCAAGGTGGTACGAATACACAGTTCGGGTTTGTAGACCGCATTGGGTGTAAAGTTGATGTTCAGGCCGCTGCCAAGCTTCAGTTCCGAGGCCAGCTTGATGGCCTTGACGCGGCATGCCTGGTCGAAGCGGTACAGATTGCGTTCGTTGACGTTGCGCCAGACGTCCCTGAAAGGCTCGCCTGAAGTGCCACGGGCCAGCGCCTCATAGGAGATGACCTGGCCGGTGCTGGCACGTACTATGGGTTGGAAAGCAAAACTGAAGTCGAAGCCCAGTGGTTCAGCGTCGATACATTGTTTGCAGGTAAGTGGTTCGTAATAAGCCTGGGTCATGAAAACAGTAGCGGCAATTCCCGAATTTTCTTTACTGGATTTTTGTTGTCCAAGCATATCATCATGCCCGCTGTTTCCCCAACCCCTGATCACAGGCGCGACAGTTTTTGCAGTGCGTCAGACCTTTGTGTTGTGGTCACTGCCCCTGGCCAGAAATACACCGACCAGCATCAAAAGTGCACTCAGGGAAAACGTCAGACGAAACTCCTGCCGCCAGTCGATCAGCAGCCCGGCCAGCGCTGGCCCCAGCAGTTGACCGGTGGCAAAGAACAACGTGACAAAACTCACCGCCATGGCCGCATGTTGTGGTCTGACCGTTGCTGTGGACGCTGCCAGTATGGCAGTGAACAGTCCGCTGACCGAGAAGCCCGCGAGTATGAAGTGCAGGAAGAACATGCTTGTGGTTGGCCATATCACTGGCAGCAGGGTGGCGAATATGGCAAGAGACATGCAGAATGTCAGCGCCCTGGCGTGCCCCAGACGGTCGGCTATGCCGCCCCAGGCGGGACCGGAAAAAATGGACACCAGGCCCATCAGCGCCACCAGTTGCCCGGCTGTGCGGGCAGCCACCCCGGCATCCAGGGCAAAGCTGTACATGAACAGGGTCTGCACAATGTAAGTCATACCAACAATGCCGTAGAGGATCGCCATACGTCGCACGTGTGGATTGTGGGAGACGGTGGCAAGACCGGCGCGTGCAGTTGTGAATTCGGGGCTGCGGGGAGGATCGCGCAACCAGATGGCGACCATCACGATGGTGAGGGTGGCGGCGACCGAAAAGGAAGCCCAGACCAGCCGCCAGGCATCCGGCCCGGCATTGTCCAGGAACAGTGGTATCAAGACACCTGTGAGCAGCACACCCAGGCCGACGCCGCTGCCGGAGAAGCCGATGACCAGCCCGCGTTTTTCCGGGTACCAGGCGCCAAGCAGTGATACCAGTGGTGTGAAAGTGAAGGCGGTACCGAATCCCAGCAGTACCATGCAAAGCAGCAGCAGCCAGTAGTGTGAGAAGAGGCTCAGGCCGGCAAAGCCCAGCGCTGCCACGGCCAGACCGATGAGAACGGCGCGCCGGCCGCCGTGACGGCCGGCAAAAATGCCGGCATACAGCAGCAGCACCAGATACCCCAGAGCGGTCACCGTGCCCAGGTTGGCAGCCTGGGCATAACTCAGGTCAAGATTGTCGCGCATTGCCGGCAACAGCAGGCCATACGCCAGTCGGCCGAAAACAATGGCAACCAGGGTACATAACATGCTGACCGGAATGATCACAAGTACGGGAGGGCGTTTTTCAGAGGTGTCCATGCAGTGTGCTTGTCAGTTGGAGCGTGGTAGAATCGCCACCCTGTCACGCCCCGGTGGCACAGCTGGATAGCGCGGCCCCCTCCTAAGGGGCAGGTCGCAGGTTCGAATCCTGCCCGGGGCACCAATTCTATCAATTTTCTACAGTTGATGTAATTTGCTTGAAACCTCTGCCCGCATCGCGTGTAATGTGCGCTTTGGCAAAGCTATTGAAAAACAGCGACGCAAAGCTACCTGTCTAAGGAGCCCCAGGCTCTATGACCGAGGGGCTACAACCTATCAAAAGCACACAATGTATCAACTTATTGTCCTCGATGACGAAATCAGGGTCGGGCAAACCATAGCCCATATCGCCAGCTCGGAGTCCTTTCAAACCAAGGTGACCACAAACGGACCCGGTTTTTTCGCCACGCTGGAGGAAAGTTCTCCCAATTGCATCATACTGGATCTGATCATGCCCGGGCATGACGGCATCCAGATGATCAATCATCTGGCCAATCAGAATTGCAGGGCAAGCCTGCTGATTATCAGCGGTGCCGATCAGCGTGTCATCAATACCGCCGCCAACATTGCTGTTGCTCGAGGGTTGAACGTCATCGGTAAACTGCAGAAACCGTTCACCGCTGATGCGCTGCGCCACTACCTGAAACTGGCCGCGACCTGCCCCGAGACTGTCTCAAAAGCGTGCAACAATTCACCTTCGCGACAGCTTCCAGGCCTCACGCCGCAGATGATCCAGCGCGCGTTGGACAGCGAAGAATTCAGCTTGAGTTATCAACCGCAGATCAACTGCAACGACGGACATTTAGTTGGATTTGAAGCGCTGTCACGGTGGCAGCTTCCCGGATACGGAGCCGTCAGTCCGGACATATTCATCCCTGCCATTGAACACTCTGGTTTGATGCAGGTTTTTACCCTCCAGATCGCAAGATCCGCCATAAAATGGTTTCGTCGGGCCATTGATTGTCATCCGACAGGCTCTGCCGATCTCTCCCTGTCAATAAACATCTCCGCAAAGAATCTGACATGCCGTCAATTTGCCACGGAAATACACGCACTGTGTGATGACTGCGGCGTTGCGCCTCAAAGGATCATACTGGAGTTGACGGAGTCACATGCACTGACCGATGTGATGCTATCCACTGAACTGCTGGCACAGTTGCGCATCCAGGGCTTCCGGATATCCATCGACGACTTTGGGTCCGGCTACTCTTCGCTGATCCAATTGACGCGTCTGCCGTTCTCGGAGATCAAGATTGACAGAACGTTTGTGAGCAACGCCATGGAGTCCGATGAATCCCGCCAGGTGATACGGACCATCATATCGCTGGGGAAATCTCTGGGACTCAAATCGGTTGCGGAAGGCGTAGAGGATGAAGGCACACTCAGCCTGTTGCGTGAATCGGGTTGTGATTACGCGCAGGGATTCCATATCAGTCGGCCGCTGAACCCTGATGCGGCCGCAAGATTGATTGGAACCGGAGCTGTCAGCTGAGCGGGGTACCTGGGAAGTGGGTTCGAACGCAGTCCGGACAGATACTATGACTGAGCTGCGCCTCGGTATGCGTCATGAGATAGGATTCCAGTCGATGCCAGTATCCGGAATCGTCCCTCACGCCTTTGCAATGCGAACAGATTGGTATAAAGCCGCGTAAGGTTCTGATTTCTCTATTGGCTTCTTGCAGTTCCGAAACCGTGCGTTGCAATTCCGCCGTTCGGTGGCGAACGCGTTGCTCAAGTTCTTCGTACACTTGCACATTTTCCATGGCTACTGCGGTAGTATCCGCCAGCGATTGTAGCAAATGAAGCTCTTCGGCAGTCGCTTCGCGTTGCTGTGCCCAGTAGGTACCGATGGCCGCCATGGGGTCGATAGTCCGGACTGGCATCATAGCCAGACTGCGCACGAAGGTGGGGCGGTAGGCGTCAGCAGGAATCCGCTCGTCGGCATAGATATCTTTGATCACCGCCGCTTTGCCATGCTCCATGGCCCAGCCACTGATGCAAGCACTCATGGGGAAGCGACGCCCTTTCCATAGGGGTTCGATTGCTTCTTCGTCTGCATAATAGCACTGGTCACCCTCACGCAGTATGAACGTGGCACCATCTGCCCCGGTCAGGTCTCGTGCCTCGTGGCGAATGATCTTCATGATGGCATCCAGGGAACGGGTCAGAGAGAGCTTCTGGACCACTGCAACCAGGTGCTGCAACTTCTGGTCTGCATTCATGTTGACCTCCATGGCAGGCGAGGTGACGACCGGGAGCGGCTATCCCAGTTCCTGTTTGGCGTGGCTGGCCATGTGCTGGATAACACCCGGCTTCTGGCACTCGAGCTTGCAGACCTGATAATGGTACGTGCGCGCGCACGGGTCCAGGTCTGCGGCCTCGTCGATCGCAGCTTCCAGGTCGGCCTGGGCGGCCTTTCGCGTCAGATAGGGCCCCGAGATATTGACCTTCAGTGAAGGCTCATGGGGATCTGTTGCGACGATGTAGAAATTTTCCATACTCATTGTGTTTGCCATCTGGCTACCACCCTAGCTATCAGAACGATCGCAGGCATGTTTTATTGCTGCCCCGTTGCCAGCTGATACGCTTTTCAGCGACATTTGTATCAGCATCTGATGGTATTGTGGCCGCGACCAGCTTAACCCAGGCTGAAGCGGTTTACCGGTTTGTCTGCGTTTTGTCCGTGTCAAGCGTGTGTATCAAGCGCGCATATTATCCGCCTTTATCGGCACCGTTCCTAGCCCCTGAAGCACGCGTTTCACAATATAATGGCCGCTTATGGACAAGCTGAGTGTCATTGTGCCGGTTTACCGGGAAGGCGCCTCGTTGCAGGAGCAGCTCCTGCAGCTGCAGCCAGTGCGTGCCCGAGGCCATGAGGTGGTTCTGGTCAACGGTGATCGAGACGATGATGGCCCGGCCCGCTGTGCCAGTCTGGTGGATCGCATGTTGGTGTCCCCGCCGGGCAGGGCCCGACAGATGAACGCAGGCGCCCGTGAGGCCAGTGGCGATGTGCTGTTGTTTCTGCACGCCGATACCCGACTGCCCGAAGGCGCCATTGACAGCATCCTGACCGGTCTGGCTGCCGGGCAGCGTTGCTGGGGCCGGTTTGATGTCAGGCTCAGTACCGCACGTCCCCTGTTTGTTCTGATAGCGGCTCTGATGAATCTGCGGTCACGCCTGACCGGCATCTGCACAGGGGACCAGGCCCTGTTTGTCCGCCGGGATGTCTTCTGGCAGCTCGGTGGTTTTCCTGATCAGCCGCTGATGGAAGACATTGCACTGACTGCCATGCTCCGGCAACGGAGCCGCCCACTGTGCCTGAGACCAGCGGTGGTGACATCAAGCCGCAGATGGGAGCAACATGGCCCCTGGCGCACCATACTGTTGATGTGGCGGCTGCGACTGGCGTATTTTTTCGGTACCAGTCCTGAGGTGCTGCATGACCGGTACTATCGGCGTGAAACGGGTGGTACACATGACACCACAACGAATGACAGGTAACTGAGTCATGACAGACCCTTCCGCGACCCAACGAGCCGCTACAGACCCGGAGAACGCCCGCTGGCGCTACCCGGACAGCCGGATTCTGCTCTTTGCCAAGCCGCCTGTGCCGGGCAGGGTCAAAACCCGCATGATCCCGCAACTGGGCAAGGGGGGCGCCGCCCGGCTGTACCAACACATGTTGCGGCATATGTGGCGGATAACAAACGCCGGGCTGTTGTGCCCGGTGCAGCTGTGGGTGACTGCCGAGCCTGAGCATCCGTTTTTTGCGGCGTTGCCCGGCTTACAGGATCCGAGACTGCAGCAGGGGGCTGACCTTGGGGCAAGGATGCACCATGCAGCCAGCACGGCATTGCGGCACTGTGAACAGGTACTGATCATTGGTGGTGACTGTGTGTCCCTGGACAGCAGCTATCTGGCGCAGGCGCTGGATACACTGCGCAGTGGTAACGATGTTGTGATCGGTCCGGCCGAGGATGGCGGTTACGTGCTGCTTGGTCTGCGCCGCGCTGATGTCCCACTGTTCGAAGCCATGCCGTGGGGTGCTTCGGATGTCTTCAGGCAGACAGGTGAGCGGCTGACAGCTGCGGGTGTCAGGTGGCAGGTATTGCCCGAGCGGTGGGATGTGGATCAGTTCCCGGATCTGCGCCGGGTGCCGCCGGCCTGGCTTGCTGATGACACCGGCCCGTAGGCGCTCAGGCCAGTGCTTCGCGTTGCAGTTGGGTGACAAAACGGTTGATGATGATCTGCATGTTGCGTGGCAGGTCTATGAACCGACAGCCGACTATAGTCTGGTTTTTTGACCTGTCATAGTCTGCGTAAATTGCCTCCAGCTTCAATGTCAAAGCGCCGTCGGGGGGTGGCAGCATCAGTGTCAGGTCGAATTCCTCCATCATGGCAAGCGGCGGCAGAATCTTGCCGCTGATCAACAGGCGTATGCCGGTTGCCGACAGATTCTCGGTTTCCGCAGTGACCGGCTTGCGGTCGGTAAAGCGGCAGCGAGCCTGAACCTTGAGGTGCGCCGGAACCCTGGCCCGAAACGCATCGCGGCGCTGCAGGTACAAAAGGCGCTCGGGGAAGGGTACTTCGTAATAGGTGCCCGATGCATCACTGAGTACGCGGCCGATCTGAAGCTCGGGCACGAATACACGAACACCATTGATGGAGGCGCGCAGGCTGAAGGGGTTGCCTTTGGTGGCGAGCTCATGACCGTCTCGCGGGGTGATCTCGTCCAGTGACAGCATGCGGCTTCGCAGATCGGCATGAAGGATCAGGGTATTGAACAGTTGATTGCCTCGCCCGAATTGCAGGTTGACCGTTGATCGGTCGGCCTGCAACGTGCGAAACACGGCGTAAATGTCTGCCGTGTTTGTGTAATATCGATCGTTGCTGGAATCCATGGCCATGACGTGTTGCTGTTGTGTTTTCAGGCGCTGCCAAGCTGCCTGCTGTTCTGACGCTGGCTGGTGTCACCGCGTTGAGTGTAGGTGTTGTTGTCCTGCTCAGTGTTGCCGCGCAGTATACCCAGCAGTTTGCGGGTGTCCGAGCGGCTGCGATGCACAATACTGCCGATAATATCGATCAGAACCCTGCACTTGTCCAGCTGTTCATGCAGTTCATCGCTGAGGGCGGCAAAACCGGGTGTCCCGGTGCTGCGCTGACGCCGGTCAGCCTGCTGCGCCAGTGCCTGTTGGTCAGTTGCCTGCTGGTCAAGGTATTGGCAACAGGCATGCAGACCCTTGCGATCGGCGGTAAAACCCGTTTCGTCCAGCCAGGTTTTGCGCGAGATGTCATGCTTCTCCATATCGGCAAGCAATCTGGCTTTGACTGGCAGCAGATTTTCAAGTTCGGCCAGCTGACGTTGTTCCAGGCACTTGCGCTCCTGGCTCAGCAACTGTTCAAGTTGTCGGGCGTGAGCCAGGTCGTCAATCAGCAGTTTGTGGAACAACGCTGGCGTCAGGTTTGTTTGCATGTCAGGCTCCCGTGTCTCTGAGTGGTGGCAATCCGCGGGCTGTGCAGATCCGGGTGAAATGATGCAAGACCCGGGCCATTACGTGAACAGGTTGTCACTGGTCAATTGGCACTGTGTCCGTCAGAGAGGTGTATGCGCACGTCATTCCCGGAACGGTGTGCGTGGAAATACGCTGCACACAAAAACCACCATGGCAGCCCGGAGCTGCCACGGTGGAGAGGTGAGTACTGTGTCAGGGTTGGATCAGAGCCCGGATTCGAAAGCCATGATCCGATCTGCCAGCCGCTGGCTGTCAACCTGATAACTGCCGTTGTTGATCTGGTTGCGCAGTTCTTCAACGCGCGCGCTGTCAACATCGGGCAGGTCCTTGAGCTGTGCTTCCACAGCCTGCAGGTCAATCGCCTTGGCGCTGATGTGGACGGTATCACCTGTGCGCTCTGCCGGGTTCCGGTCAGCGCTGGCAACATCCGTCTTTGCCGCGTCAACCTGACGGTTGCCGCTGCTGCGGTGCTCAGGCGGTGTGGCATTGCTGCCGATACTATTGATGCTCATGCTTCAACCTTAGCGTTTAAGTTCGCTTGACTTGTTGAATTAAAAGGCGAATTTCAAACTTGCCGGATCAATTCAAGCTGTCTATCGACTCATCACGAGTGCTTACAGTCTACAGTAACGGCACGGAATGCCAAATCTTTAGGTAAATAATGCCCTGGTGTCAGAAATTCACACTGACCTGGCCATTGCCGGTGACCACTGCCTGCACCACCCGGTCAGAGCTGGTGTTGCGCACCGAAATACGGCCGCCCATTTCCCCGTTCTGCATGGCCACACCCTGCTGGCGGATACTGATTCCCCCGCGTTCAGCGGTAATGGTGACGCTGTCGCCGCGCTCAACAAGTATGGCAGGTGTCAACATTTCGGCGGTCATCGCGGTGCCTGCCGGGATGGTGCGCCGTGCCTGCATGCCAGCGGCTTCCTCGGCACTTCTCAGCGCCGTCTGCCGGATGGCTGACAGTTCCATCTCCTGCATCTGAAAGTCGCCGCTGCCCGGTATTTCCCCGCGTTGCAGCGTTCTGGTGCTGACCAGCACAGGTGTGTAGACCCGTATCATGGCTGGCACATGCCGTGTCCAGCTATTGTCCGCGTCGCTGCATTCCACACGCACGGTGACTCTGCCAACAGGCCGTTGTTGCTGGTTCAGCCGCGTGTCCAGAGGGCTTGCGCAGGCATGAATCTGAAGTCTCGGGTCCAGATTGCTGATCTCGATGTCTATGCGGCTGTTGTTGTCATCGTTATGCAGCGCCAGCAGATGATCGTATACCGCGGCGCTGATCTGCACGTGACCGTCATTGTTGTTGGCCTGGGCCATCACAACCTGGGCACTGAGCCAACAGGCAATCAGAACGCGGGGCATTGAAGTCTTCATGGTCATTTCAGCCACTGTCAAAAATACATCAGTTCAGACCGGATCAACGGGTCTGCGTCCATAGCTGACTTAAGTAAGCAAAAGTTGTGCCGACACTATAGCTACAGTGACCGTCAACAGGCACTTATGAACTGCCGGTATCGGCCGATAACCCTGTTGCCGGGACAATCAAACTACAGAACTGCGGAGGACCGCCATGGCGGGTGTGCTTGACAGTGTCAATCAGAGAACACAACTGGTGGGGCAGAATCGGCTGGAGCTGCTGATGTTCCGTCTGAACGGGCCACAGCTCTACGGCATCAACGTGTTCAAGGTCAAGGAAGTGCTGCCTTGTCCCAGGCTGTCGGTCATGCCGCACAGCAGTCCGGTGGTCAGAGGCGTGGCCCATATTCGCGGACGCACCCTGTCTGTTCTGGACCTGAGTGTGGCCATTGGTCACAAGGCGCAGGCAGACATCGGCACCGGATTCATCATCATTGCCGAATACAACAACTCGGTGCAAGGCTTTCTGGTGAGCGGCGTGGACCGGATTGTCAACCTGAACTGGGAGGATATTCTGGCGCCTCCACGCGGATCGGGCAAAGCGCACTACCTGACAGCGGTCACGCGTGTGGACGAGCAGCTGGTGGAGATTCTGGATGTCGAGCGCGTGCTGGCGGAAGTGTCACCAACACGCCCTGACGTCAGTGATGAGCTGTCACAGCAGGCCAGCATGGTGGCGTCCAGGGACAGCCGCGTGCTGATTGTTGACGACTCCAGCGTGGCGCGTACCCAGATCCGGCGCTGCTGTGAGAATGTCGGCCTGCGCGCTGATGTGTTCAACGATGGCAAACAGGCGTGGGACCATCTGCTGGGTATGCTGGAGCGGGGGCAGGATCCGGTGTCTGCCTATTCCCTGGTGATTTCCGATATTGAAATGCCGGAAATGGACGGGTATACGCTGACAGCCTCCATCAAGAATCATGCAAAGCTGCGTGATCTGCATGTGTTGCTGCACACGTCCCTGAGCGGCCTCTTCAATCGTGCAATGGTGGACAAGGTGGGGGCCGATGATTTTCTGGCCAAGTTCCACCCGGATGAACTTGCCCGACGCGTAGTGGCACAGGTAGCCGATGTGGCAGCCTGATCGAGGCGCGTAAATTGAGCATGGTGAGTATGAATCAGGGGCTTCACTTCAGCAGTGAGGACTACCAGGCGTTCCAGCATTTTCTCCGCAAGGCCTGTGGCATAGTGCTCAGTGACAACAAGCAATATCTGGTTGCCAACCGTCTGCGCCGTATTCTTGAGGAGTTGGGTACGCAGCGCCTGACGGATCTGATCCGCGCCATTGAGCAGCGCACGGTAGCAGGCCTCAAGGAACGTGTCATCGACGCCATGACCACCAATGAAACGTTCTGGTTTCGTGACAATTTCCCGTTTGAGGCCCTGCGCGAGGCCGTGTTGCCGCAGCTGCTGATCGAAGAGCGCCGGCCTTCGCTGCGCATCTGGTCGGCCGCCTGCTCGTTCGGGCAGGAGCCGTATTCTGTCAGCATGATCCTGGAGGAGTTCCGCCGGCGTCATCCTGGCAAACTGATTGTTGACCCTCGGATTGTGGCCACTGATATTTCCTCCCAGGCGCTGGCTACCGCACGAGCAGCCACGTATGACCAGCTCAGTGTCAACCGCGGCCTGAGCGACGAGCGTCGCCGTCAGTACTTCGACCGCAACGAGCAGGGGCTGTACACACTCAAGCCGGAAATCACCCGCCGTGTCACTTTCACATCCCTGAATCTGCAGCAGTCCTATGCCGGGTTGGGCAGGTTTGACATCATCTTCTGTCGTAATGTCCTGATCTATTTTGCTGTGGATCTGAAGGTGGACATATTGCGCCGCATGCACGCTGCGCTCAACCCGGGTGGTTACCTGATTCTGGGGGCCTCCGAGTCCCTGCCGGCGGAGCTGGCCGCGCTGTTTCGGGTGGAGCGTATCAATAACCAGACCACTGTATACCGCCGCTGACCATCTCCTCTGACTGTCCCCTCTGACTGCCCCCTCCGACTATCCTCTCTGACCGGAATTGCCGCCTCGCTGAAGCCTGACCTTGCCGCCGGCAGGAAAAGCCTTGCCGCCGGGCTTGCCTCTTTTGCCAGAATGTCATGTAACGCATTGATATTAAATGATATAAATTTGTGGCACGCGCCTTGCTAACTATCCGGTTGAATGAATCAATCTGGCAACCGGAGGCATCATGGCCATCAATTTTACCAACGCACTGGGCGTTCACGAGCGGGCACTGTATCTGCGTGATCAGCGATCCCGGGTGTTGGCGACCAATATTGCCAACGCCGACACGCCCGGCTACAAGGCGCGTGATATCGATTTTCGTGATGCCCTGCGCAATGCCGCCGAGCGTCGCGACATCTCCCTGCGCACGTCACACGCCCGGCACATCAGCCTGGGCAACACCCACACAGGCGTCGAGCCACTGTACCGCGTGCCGCAGCAGGCGTCAGTGGATGGCAACACCGTGGATGAGCAGCTGGAAAACGCTGCATTTGCCCGCAATGCGCTGGAGCACCAGGCCAGTTTCCAGTTCCTCAACGGCAAGTTCATGGGGCTGATGAAAGCCCTGAAGGGAGAGTAAACCATGAGCCTGATGAGCATTTTTGACATATCCGGTTCTGCCATGAGCGCGCAGACCGTGCGCCTGAATACAACCGCCAGCAATATGGCCAATGCCGACAGTGCCGCCAGCAGTGCCGGGGAGACCTATCGCGCCCGGCACCCGGTTTTTTCAAGTATCCAGGCCGATGCCATGCGGGGCCAGGCCTTCGGCAACTTCGGTGATGCCCTGGGCCCTGATGCCGGTGTGCGGGTGATGGGCATTGTTGAAAGCGCCGCACCGCTGGAGGCCAGACATGAACCGGAGCACCCGCTGGCCGATGCCGAGGGTTACGTGTTCTACCCGAACGTCAATGTGGTGGAAGAAATGAGCAACATGATTTCATCGTCGCGCTCCTTCCAGATCAATGTGGATGTCATGAACGCGGCAAAGACCATGATGCAGCGTGTTCTGAGCATGGGCCAGTAACGGCAGCAAGACGCTGACCGAGGAGTAGCGTGAGATGAGTGAAATCAATACAAGCAGCGCGCTGGACAAGATCCTGTCCGACTATGCACTGCCACCGAAAAAGAACGAAGGGCGTAACGAGCTTGGCAAGGATGCATTTCTGCGTCTGCTGGTGGCTCAACTGGAAAACCAGGATCCCACCAATCCGCAGGAAAACGGCGAATTCATCGCCCAGCTTGCCCAGTTCTCGCAACTGGAAGAGACCCAGAAAATGACTGCATCCTTTGAGCAGTTCTCTGACGCATTCCAGTCCACGCAGCACCTGCAGGCCACATCACTTGTGGGTCGGCCGGTTCATGTGGCAACTGACGCCACTTATCTGGGTGACAGTAATGCGGTAAGCGTGATCGCGGATCTGCCAGCGGCTTCCGGCTCGGTCGGGCTGAGTGTTTACAACGGGCAGGGTGAAATGGTCGATTTCTATGATCTTGGCACTCAGCCCTCAGGTCGCAATGAATTCATCTGGACGGGCAAAAACGCAGAGGATGAACGCTTCCCCCCGGGCAACTACAGTTTCCGTGTCACCGCCAGCAATGGTGGTGAGACAAGCGAAGTACCGCTGTTCCTGAGCGCCAATGTGAACAGTGTAACGATAGAAAAGAATGGATCCCTGACGCTCAATCTGGCAGGGCTGGGGCCCAAATCCATGTCGGACGTCATCCAGATCAACTGATCATCAAACGAGGTGTTACATGAGTTTCAATATCGGCTTGAGCGCACTTAACGCAGCGCAACAGGAAATCAACGTCACCGGTAACAATATCGCCAACGCAAGCACGACAGGCTTCAAGTCATCGCGCACAAACTTTGGTGATGTCTACGCCGCGTCGGTGCTTGGAGGTGGCTCTGCGCAGCAGGGCGGTGGTGTGTCCCTGCAGTCAATCTCGCAGAACTTTTCCCAGGGCAACATCAATTTCACCAACAATACCCTGGACATGGCCATCAATGGTGAGGGCTTTTTTGTTCTCAGTGGTGAATCCGGTACCAGCTACACACGTGCCGGCGCCTTTGGTACTGACAAGGACGGTTATATTGTCAATACACTTGGAGAGCGGTTGCAGGGTTTTGCCGCTACCGACACGGGACAGCCCAGCGGTGGTGGTCCCCTGACCAACCTGGTGATCGAGACCGGTGAGATTGCCCCGCGCGCCACCACGGAAGTGGAAAGTGTGATCAACCTGGATGGCTCAGCGCTGCCGTCCTCCATAGTGGGCACCTCGCTGATGACCAATTTTGGTCGCTCCGGTGACCCGCAGATCATGGGGGCAGTGGATCCGCGCCACAATGGCTTTGACAGCAACAGCCTGATTGTGCGCGGCAGTGACGGTGTAGACCGGCAGGTCAACGTGCCGGCAAATGCCAGCGCCAACCAGGTTGCACAACTGTTCTCAGGTGTTAACGGTGTCACCGCACGTGGGTCCACCACCATGTTCATCTCCAACCTGCAGGTCACAGCGCCGGATACCACTGTGCGCTTCTCGATCAATGGCAGGGAATTTGAAGCCGATCCCGCTGATACCGATCACCTTGAGGACCTGGCCGCTGATATCAACGCCATCGTCAGCAATCTGTCCGCCAGGGTAGTGGACGGTCGCCTGGAAGTGACCCATAACGTGGGTTCGGATCTGATCATCACACCAGGTTCCGGTGGTACCGGTCAAATGACCGTACAAGGCTCGGAAATTGACACCGGTGGTGCGCTGACCCCGTCAGCCAATGCAACAACAGTGGATGTGTCGGGCAACGACGTGATGGTCATTGGTGGCAAGGTGAATTTCACCCTGGATGAAAATGTCACTGTAAGTGCCTCGGATGTTGATGTGAACGGTGACCCACTGGACCAGACGGTACAGACAGGCAGCATCTTCGGGGATATTTCCACACCCGAAGCGCTCGCGGGCGAACCGTTCGAGACCAATCAGTTCGATCCACGTAACCCCGACACCTACTATCGCTCCACTGCAGTGCCAATCTACGACTCACTGGGTAACCAGCATGCGCTGACCATGTACTTTGTGCGCGAGCGGCCGGAGTCGGGTGAGACCAACAATGTCTGGAGTGTCTACCTGCAGATCGGGGGTCAGGATATCGGTTATGACCCGAACTCCCTGACCGGGGAGCCGGTGCTGGCACGTCACGAAATTCGTTTTGACAACAACGGGCAGTACGACAGCAACAATCCGCCCATTGTGATCACCAACTGGCAGCCGCGTGATGCGCTGGGCCGGGCGCTGGCAGCCGGACCGGTGCCGGGTAACCCGAATGTGGCCAATCAGACCACCAATTCCAACTTCGCCCTTGATCTGAGTCGAATGACCCAGTTCGGTGGTGACTTCTCGGTGCAGTCCAACAATCAGGACGGTTTTGCCAAGGGCCAGTTGACCGGTCTGGATATCAACAACCGTGGCCTGATCTCGGCACGTTTCTCCAATGGTCAGTCGCGGGCAGTGGGTGAAGTGGCGCTGGCCAACTTCTCCAATCCCGGCGGCCTGTCCAATCTGGGTGGCACCCGCTTTGCTGAAACCAGTGAGTCCGGTTCAGCCACCGTCAGTGGTGCCGGTACCGCCAGCCTTGGTGTGATCCAGGCCGGGGCGCTGGAGGAATCCAACGTGGATCTGCCCGAGCAGCTGGTACAGCTCATTGTGTCCCAGCGCAACTACCAGGCCGCTGCCCAGATCATCTCGGCAACCGACCAGGCCATGCAGACTGTCATCAATCTGTAATCGATCTGCCCTGGCCGTCTGACCGGCCAGGGCGCTACGCACAGGAGCACTGAACAATGGACAAGGCCCTTTACATTGGGGTGAGTGGCGCAACGCAGAACATGCGAGCGCAGACCATCCATGCCCATAACCTGGCCAATGCCAGTACCACCGGTTTTCGAGCCGATCTGGCCCAGGCCAGGTCCATGCAGGTCTACGGCGAGGGCATGCCCACGCGTGTGTACAGCATGACCGAGAACCCGGCTACCGATTTCAGTCAGGGTCCTATCCAGCAGACCGGTCACGACCTGGATGTTGCTGTGCGTGGTGAAGGCTGGATTGCCGTGATGACCGAAGACGGCAATGAGGCATTCACACGTGCCGGTGATCTGCAGGTCAACACCTTTGGTGAGCTGGTCAGCGGCAGAGGTCTGCCGGTGATGGGCAACAATGGTCCGATTGTCTTGCCGCCCTATGAAAAGCTGGAGATAGGCAGCGATGGCACGCTCTCGGTCCGTGAACTCGGGCAGGGCCCGGAGGTGCTGGCCGCGCTGGATCGCATCAAGCTGGTGAATCCGGCCAATGCCGATCTGGTAAAGGGCGAGGACGGACTGATGCGTCGCCGCGATGGCCTGATAGAGGCGCCGGATGCGGCGGTACAGCTGGTCTCCGGTTATCTGGAAGGCAGCAACGTGAATGTGGTTGATGCCATGGTCGAGATGATCAGCCTGACCCGCAATTATGAAATGAATATCAAGCTCATGCAGACCGCGCAGCAGAATTCGGAAAGTTCGGCACGGCTCTTGCAAATACAGTAACCAATCAACGTACAGTTCAGACAGGTAATCATCATGCACGCAGCACTCTATGTCTCAAAGACCGGACTCAGTGCCCAGGACAAGCGGCTGGCCACCATCTCCAACAATCTGTCGAATGTGGCAACCAATGGTTTCAAGCGTGACCGCGTTGCGTTCGAGGATCTGTTGTATCAGATCCAGCGTCAGCCAGGCGGTTCCTCCACACAGGACACCGAGCTGCCATCTGGTCTGCAGATCGGCACCGGTGTGCGCACCGTCAGTACCCAGAAAATTTTCACCCAGGGTACTTTCCAGAACACGGGCGAGGCGCTGGATGTGGCCATCAATGGCCGCGGATTCTTCGAAATCCAGATGCCTGATGGCACCGCTGCCTACACCCGTGATGGTCAGTTCCAGCGCAATGCCAATGGCGAGCTGGTGACCAGCAACGGCCTGTTGGTTGCGCCCGGCATCACCATTCCGGACAACGCCCACACGGTCACCATCGGTGTTGACGGCGTAATTACCGCTGCCGTGGCCGGTGAGACCGGTGTCATCAACGTGGGTAACCTGCCACTGGTGGATTTTGTCAATCCGGCTGGCCTGCAGGCCCTGGGGGGCAATCTGTTCTCTGAAACCGTGGCCAGCGGCAATCCGCAGCAGGGCACACCCGGGCAGAACGGTATTGGCACCCTGGTGCAGAGTTCACTGGAAAACTCCAACGTGGATGTGGTGGAGGAGCTGGTGGACATGATCACCACCCAGCGCGCCTATGAAATGAACTCACGTGTGATCTCAACGGCAGACCAGATGTTGCAGTTCATCACGCAGTCGTTGTAATTGGCGCTGCAATTGACGTTGTAAGTGACCCTGTAACCGTAGCACGAAGGCACAACCCCGGAGAAAAGACATGAACCGCTTCCAGATCAGATATTCAGCCCTGTTGGCACTTGTGCCTCTGATGGCGGCCTGCACCGTGCAGATGCCGCCCATGCCGGAGCCGGATGATCCGCGTTACGCGCCGGTGCTGACCCAGCTGCATGCTGAGGCGCCGGTGCCGACCGGTTCCATCTACCAGCATGGCCGGGCCGTTGATCTTTACCAGCGCCGGGCACACAGACTCGGTGACGTGCTGACCATCAATCTGAATGAGTCAACCAGCGCCAGCAAGTCCTCCGGCACCTCCTACAGTCGCGGCAGCAATGCCAATGTAGGCGACGTGACGCTTCTTGGAAACACACTGGGCACCGGCACCGGTCTGAACTCCAGTGTTGATTTTGACGGTGCGTCCAATTCCGGCCAGAGCAACCAGCTGCAGGGCAATATATCGGTCACCGTGACCAGCATCCTGCCCAACGGCCTGCTGGAAGTGCGCGGCGAGAAATGGCTGCAACTGAATCAGGGCCAGGAGTTCATCCGCATCAGCGGGCTTGTGCGCCGCGAGGACATCGCGCCCAACAACACCATTTCCTCGACCCGGGTTGCCGACGTGCGCATCGCCTACAGTGGCACCGGCACACTGGCAGATGCCAATGAACCGGGTTGGTTGAGTCGTTTCTTTGTCCACAGTCTGTGGCCGTTCTGAGTATCCGGAGTCTGATATGCTGATTTCCCTTTCTGAGCACAAGGTTCGTCGGATCACTGCATGGGTGATTGCCGTCTTCATGATCATGCCGCTGTTGCCACAGCAGGCGCAGGCATCGCGCATCAAGGACATTGCCACCATCCAGGGTGTGCAGTCCAACCAGTTGGTGGGTGTCGGCCTTGTCACGGGTCTGGACGGTACCGGTGATCAGACCACGCAGGCACCGTTCACCGCTGAATCCTTTCGCGCCTATCTGGATCAGTTTGGCATTCCCATGCCTGCGGGGCAGAACTTCCAGTTGCGCAATGTGGCCGTGGTCAGTGTGCAGGCTGAGTTGCCGGCCTTTGCACGACCGGGCCAGAGCATTGATGTGACAGTCTCCTCGCTGGCCAATGCCACCAGTCTGCGCGGCGGCACACTCGAGCGCACCATGCTGCGTGGCGTGGATGGAGAGATCTACGCCATTGCCCAGGGCAATCTGGTGGTGGGTGGCCTTGGTATACAGGGCGCTGACGGCTCGCGCGTTGCCATCAATGTGCCCAGTGTGGGCCGTGTGCCCGGTGGTGCAAGCACTGTGCGCGAAGTGGAAACCGCGTTCAACCTGGGCGAGTTCATCACCTTCAATCTCAACCGGGCAGACTTTACCACTGCGCGGCATCTGTCAGCTGCCATCAATGACTTTCTCGGGCCGGGTACCGCCAATGCGCTGGACGCGGTGGCCATTCAGGTGCGAGCCCCGCTCGATCCGGCCGCGCGCGTGGCCTTTGTTTCCGAGCTGGAAAACATCCGCGTGAAACAGGGCGACGGGCCGGCGCGGGTGATTGTCAATTCCCGTACCGGCACCATTGTCATTGGAGACCATGTACGTGTGTCCCCGGCGGCCATTACCCATGGCAGCCTGAGTGTGACCATTTCCGAGGGCTTTGGTGTGAGCCAGCCAGCGCCGTTCTCCGATGGCGAAACCGTGGTGGTGCCCCAGACCGAAATCGCCGTGGAGCAGGACAACAATCGTATGTTCCTGTTTGATACCGGCAGCTCGCTGTCGGAGATTGTGCAGGCCATCAATGCTGTGGGCGCAGCCCCGGGTGATCTGGCCGCCATTCTTGAAGCCCTGAAACAGTCCGGCTCACTGCACGCCGATCTGATTGTGATCTGAAGGAAGCCGCGATGATTGGCAATTCAGTGGACAGCTCGCAAATCAACCAGCAGGTCTATACCGACCTGTCGGGTCTGCGCTCGATTTCGCGCCTGGGGCGGGAAAACACCGCCGAAGGCATGCGCAAGGTTGCCGAGCAGTTCGAAGCGCTGTTCATCAACATGATGTTGAAGGAAATGCGACAGAGCCATGCCTCACTGTTTGCCGACAATTACCTGAGCAGCAACGAGATGGACATTCACCAGCAGAACTACGACAACCAGATCAGCATGCATCTGGCCGGCGCCGGTGGTATCGGTCTGGCCGACACCATTCATCGGCAGATGATGCAGCGCTACGATGTCAGCGACCCGGCTGAGGCCCGGCCGCGCCGCCCCAGCCGCCTGGTGCCACCGGTGCAGGCGCCGCAGATACATGAGCGGGCAGGCGAGTCGGCGATTGAAGCGGTGCAGGGCCAGGTGCCCACTTTTGAGTCACCGCATGATTTTGTCAACCGTCTGTTGCCGCTGGCCGCACCGGCGGCAGCGCGTCTGGGTGTGGACCCTGAAGCCCTGATTGCCCAGAGCGCACTGGAGACAGGCTGGGGTGAAAAGGTCATCCGTCACCGTGATGGCAGCAGCAGCCACAACCTGTTTGGCATCAAGGCGGACAGCCGCTGGTCCGGCGACCGGGTGGCTGTGAGCACACTGGAGTACCGCGATGGTGTGGCGCGTCAGGAGCGCGCCAGCTTCCGTGCCTACGCCAGCTTCGAGGAAAGTTTCAATGACTATGTGCAGTTTCTGCATGACAACCCGCGTTACGCTGAAGCACTGGATGCCTCGCACGACAATGAAACTTTCATGCAGCAATTGCAGCAGGCCGGGTACGCGACGGATCCGCTTTATGCTGAAAAGGTTGGCCAGGTACTGAACAGTCCGATCATGCAGAGCGCGTTGTTGCACAACGCAGATACAGGTAACACACAATGAGCCTGATCAATACAGCCATCAGTGGCATCCGGGTCAGCCAGCTTCAATTGGCCACCACCGGTAACAATATTGTCAATGCCAATACCGATGGCTACACGCGGCAATCGGTGTCCACGGCCACGACCCTGTCCATCAAGACCGGTGCCGGTTATGTGGGCACGGGTGTGCAGGCCACGGACATTTTCCGTAATACCGAAAAGTATCTTGTGGACCAGGTTCATCGCGACATTGCCACGCTCAGCGACCTGGACAGCTATCTGTCCAATATTTCCAGGCTGGACAATCTGTTTGCCGGCGATAATACCAATCTGTCACTGTCGATCAACAAGTTTTTTGATGCCGTGCGTGAGTCGGCCGACGATCCCGCGTCACTGCTGGGAAGGCAGCTGCTGCTGACCGAGTCAAAGCTTTTGCTGAGTAACTTCAGTCAGGTCGAGGCGCGACTGGCGGATCAGAACCAGGCAATCAACGGCCAGTTTGACGCCATTGCATCCAGCATCAATACCATTGCCTCGGAACTGGCCGAAATCAATCGTGCGATCAGCTCTGCCGCCAGTTCCTCTACCACACAGTTGCCCAATGACCTGCTGGACAAACGTGACCAGATGGTGCGGGAACTTGCCCGCTATGTGGCGGTGGACACGCTGGAGCGCAGCGACGGCACCATGGATGTGAGCATCGGTCAGGGCCAGCCGCTGGTTATCGGCCTGCAGGCCCGGGAACTGGCGTCGGTACCCAGTGCATCGGATCCGCGACAACGCGAGATGGCGTTTGTCACACCCGGCCGCACCGAAGTGGTCACGCGCCTGCTCACCGGTGGTGAGATTGGTGGCCTGGAGCGTTTTCGCAAGGAAGCCCTGCAACCGGCGATGAACGCACTGGGGCGGGTCATGTTGGGCATCGTTGATACCGTCAACTCGCAGCATCAGCTGGGCATGGACCTGGAAGGCAACCTGGGTGGCAGGGTGTTTACCGATATCAACAATGCCAGCATCGCTGCAGAGCGGGTGCGTGAGAATGTCAACAACTCCTCATCCGCTGGCCGTCAGATGAGCGTGGTCATTGATGATGTGGCGGCGCTGACCACCAGCGATTATGAACTTGCATTCAGTGGCCCCGGCGGCGCCTACAGCGTGGTGCGTCTGTCCGACGGCAAAATGGTTGCCCAGGGCATGCTGGGTCAGTCCAGACCGCAGGAAATCGAGCTGGAAGGTTTCAGCGTCCACATCGAGGCCGGCAGTATTCAGGGCGGTGATCGCTTCCGTCTGCAACCCACTCGTATGGCCGGCAGTGCCATGTCCATGGAAGTGACCCGCCCCGAAGAGTTTGCCTTTGCCGCACCCATACGCACAGAAGCCAGCGCGGCCAACCAGGGCGCTGCCACCATCTCGGCAGGCGTGGTCACCGGCACCGATACGTCCACCTTTGCACAGAACGGCCAGCTCAGCCCACCGGTCATGATCCGCTTCACGTCCCCGTTCACCTACGACGTGCTGGATGTCAGCAACCCGGCCAATCCCGTACCGCTGAGCCCACCGTTGATGGATCAGCCTTTTGTGCCGGGCGCGTCGGTGAATGTGTTTCCCGATGATCCCGGTGGTACCACGGTCAGCAGTGCCGGTGCCGCTTCCCAGCAATTGCAGGTCGGTTCGTCTGCCAACGGCTACGGGCCCGAAACACTGACCATTGAAACCACGGATCCCAGGACCGGATTCATCCAGCAGCAGTACCTGTCCGTCAGCAGTGATGAGTCCGCGGCGAGCATCGCAGCGCGACTGTCCGCACTCACGGGTGTGACGGCCACAGCATCGTCACAACTTTCCCTGTCTGCATTCACGGCCAGCACCAATGGCGAAGCCATGGAGGTGACACTTAATGGCACTGACCTGACGGATCCGACTTTTGTCTTTGACGGGGAAAGTGATCCGCGGCCGGTACCCGAGCCGCTGACTCCGGACTATCTGCGCGATCGTATCAATGCCGATCCGGCGCTGGCAGCGCAGGGGATTTTTGCCAGCAGTGATGGAGTGAGCCTGTCCATCCGCTCCAGCCAGGGTGTGGATCTGAGTGTGGGTCTGCACGGCGGCAACGGATCGGTCAGTGTTGGAGAGGACGCCACGGTCATCAGTGGTCCGGCTGATCCACTGGATCCACCCAATGAATTCACGGTCGGCGGGCGAGTGGATGTGCGACTGGCCAGTGATGTCACGCTGGTTTCCGATGAGCCGGCTGGCCTTTTTGGCACATCACCGCTTGCGCTGTCCAACTACACCGGTTACCAGGTGACATTGCACAGCGGCGCCAGTGAGTCGGGTCGCCCGGCGGCCGGTGACCGGTTCATGATCAGTTACAACAGCAATGGCAGCTCGGATAATCGCAATGGTGCCGCCATGCTGGACCTGAATACGGCAAACAGGCTCTCCAACGGCAATCTGACCTTCCAGGGCGCCTACGGCCAGATGGTGGAAGAGCTGGGCATACTGACCAATCAGACACGTCTGAGCCAGCAGTCGGGCGAGTCCCTGCTGCGTCAGTCCATGGACGCCATGATGTCGCTTTCCGGCGTCAATCTGGAAGAAGAGGCGGCCCGGTTGATTCAGTTCGAGCAACATTACAACGCCTCGGCACGATTGATTTCACTGGCGCGGGAGCTGTTTGACACGCTCCTGAGCATGTAGCGGATGATGGGAAAAGGTTACTGATCATGTCCAACATCAGACTGTCCTCAGCACAGATATACGGCAATGGCCTCAACACCATGCTCAACCGCCAGGCGGATGTGCACAGGACCCAGGAGCAGATCGCCAGCAACAAGCGGGTACTGACGCCGGCCGATGATCCCATTGCCGCCACCCGTATGCTGCAGCTGAACCAGGAGCTGGCCCAGATCGAACAATACAACAAAACCCTGTCCGGACTGGAAAACCGGTTGCAGCGCGAGGAGGTTGCGCTGGATGGCATCAGTGAGCTGATCCTCAAGGCGCAGGAGCTCATCACCCAAAGTGGCAATGGCGGCATGAACAAGGAGCAGCGCGGCTACATTGCGGTGGAATTGCAGGCCATTGTGGACAATATGGCGCAGTTGATGAATACAAAGGATGCCGGCGGGGAATACATCTTTGCCGGTTTCCAGGGGCGGGAACAACCGTTTGTGCAGGGTGATGATGGTCGATACCGCTATGTGGGTGATGAAGGCCAGCGTCATATTCGCATAGCGCCGGGCACCACCGTGGCGGCCAGCGACAGCGGCAAACAGGTGTTCATGGACATACCGTCGGCGGAAAAGGGTATCCAGGCAAGCGCCGGGGCCGGTAACCGGGCGCAGCCACCGGCTAGCGTGTCCGGTGAGCAGATTCTTGACCGGGCGGCCTTCGAGGCCTTTTACCCTGACAGCGTGACCATCGAGTTCCAGTCGCCGGGTGATGTCAGTCCACCGGGCATGAACTACACCATTCGCAGCCTGTCAGATGGTCGTGTGTTGGCACAGAACGTGCCGTTCACTGCAGGCAGCACCATTGAATTTGCGGGTGTTTCGGTGCGTGTTGCCGGCAAACCCGAGCCCGGTGACACCTTCATGGTCGAGTCCAGCAATCGCAAGGGCCTGTTGCAGGGTCTGGAAGAGTACATCCAGACCCTGCAGTCTGTTGGTGACAGCGCCGCAGACAGCAGCGAGCTTTCGGACCGGCTGGCTGCTACCCTGGGTAATCTGGACAACGCGCAGCAGCGCCTGCTCAAGACGCGCAGTGACGTTGGGTCACGGCTCAATGTGGTGGAAAATGCCCAAGGCAACAATGCGGACTTCAAGCTGGTCACACAACAGGCCCTGTCCGAGATCGGTGATCTTGATTATGCCGAGGCGGTCAGCCGCCTGACCATGCAGAGTTTTGTGCTGGAGGCCGCGCAGTCGAGCTTTGCGCGGATCAATCGACTGTCCCTGTTCGACTATATTTAACAGCCTGCGGAAATATTTTACATTGGCGCTAAAGGTTTTCACTCACTGTTCGATATATAACAGTGGAGTCGCTTCCTTTTGGCCTGCAGGCGGATGATTTCATCCGCCAGCAGGTCCTTGTTTTTTTGAACAAGTGATACGATATCCTCATCCATCTGTCTTATTTCCTTTATATCTTCCAGAACGATATTTCGCATCTCCTGCACCAGTTCCTGTTCGAAGAAGTTGTTCAGCAATATGTCGCGGCGCTCGGACAGTGTGTTCAGTTCGCTCCAGTCACTGCGCTGAGCCAGGCGTTTCAATTCCCTGGACATTTCAACGATTTTCAGCCATTGGGTGTGCTGGTTTCCGGTCTCATCAACGGCGGGTGCGGGGGTGTTGTCGGACATCGATCGTGCTCCGATCAGGTGCTTTACGAAGAGCCTACATTAACACTGCGTCCAGCAATTTACAAAATTACTAAAGCTTTTCATCTCACTGACGTTAACCCTGATAACGCATAGGGATGAGCATTGTATTTCTCTTCGATATGCGGCTCGACAAAACGTGTTATAAATCCCAGGAGTGAGAATAATGGCTCAAGTAATCAATACCAACATTGCTTCATTGAACGCGCAGCGTAACCTGAACAGTTCGCAGGCCGGTACCAACCAGGCCCTGCAGCGACTGTCTTCAGGTCTGCGTATTAACAGCGCCAAAGACGATGCTGCCGGTCTCGCGATTTCAACGCGTTTCCAGTCGCAGATCAATGGCCTTAACGTTGCCATCCGAAACGCCGGTGACGGTGTGTCACTGGCCCAGACGGCAGAAGGTGCACTCGGTTCCATGACCGACTCGCTGCAGCGTATCCGTGAACTGGCCCTGCAGTCAGCCAACGGCACCAACAGTGCGGTTGACCGCCAGGCCCTCAACGCCGAAGCCCAACAGCTTATCGCTGAAGTCACACGCGCCGGTGAGCAGACCAACTTCAACGGCCTGAATCTGCTTGACGGCTCATTCAGCTCGGTGTTCCAGGTTGGTGCCAACGCCGGTGAAACCATTGGTGTGAACATCGGCAAGCTGACGGCTGACTCCATGGGTGTCTCCACAGCAAACGGTGTCAGCTCCATGTCAACGGGCAATGCGCTGGGTGTGGGTGATCTGACCATCAATGGTGTGACCGTGGGTGCTTCACGTGCTTCCGACGACACCGCTTCCACTGCTGGCCAGGCAAGCAGTGCAATTGCCAAGGCTGAAGCCATCAACCGCGTGGCAGACCAGTCCGGTGTGCGCGCCATTGTTGATGACAATATTGCAGCCGGTAGCCAGATGGTGGCTGATGCCCAGACGGGTACTGTGACCATCAATGGTGTGCAGATTGACATCGACACCACCAACAGTGCGTCTTCCTCGCGTTCAGCCGTTGTCACTGCCATCAATGCTGTGTCGGACCAGACCGGCGTGACCGCGGTAGACACCGGTGATGACAACCTGGGCGTGACCCTGGTGGCTGCAGACGGCCGCAATATTGACCTGTCATTCGGTGGCGGTCTGGACGCGGCCAATACCGGTCTTGCCGATACTGGCACCTACACGGGTGGATTCACCCTGGTGGCCCAGTCCGGTACCAACTCAATCAATATTGGCGGTTCCAATGTCAGCAATGCCGGCCTGACTGCCGGTAGCTTCACCGCGGGTGTGTCCAGTGTGGCCTCTACTGGCCAGGTGGCTGCGGCATCAACGGCTGCAGTTACTGCTGAGGCAGCTGAGTATGTGGTTAACATTACCGTTGATGCGACGGCTGATGGTGGTTTCAGTTTTGCTGGTTATATCTCAGCTGGAAATATCTTCGGTAATGCAGACGATGCCACAACTATCGCTGCTGCCATTGAGGCTGATTGGAACGCAAATGGCAACACCACTGATTACACAATCAGTGTTGATGGTTCCGAGATTACGTTCACCGCTGTGGACGCGGAGTTGAAGGATCCCGCTCCAGGGGCTTTCACTTTGAATGATGGTGGTGACGCGGCTTTCGCCACGGTCTCCTCGTTTGACGGACAGGATGCTGTTGCTGCCGGTGCAGCCAACTTCAACAACCTCGAAAACGGCGACCTGGTCATCAACGGTGTGAACATCGGTGCGGCCAAGGCCTCTGATGATACAGCGTCCTATGCCGGTGCCGGTTCCAGCAGCAAGGAAGCCTCGGGTATCTCCATTGCCGCTGCCATCAATCGTGCCACTGACTCAACCGGTGTCACAGCCACGGTCAATGCCACCGAGGTGGTTGGTAACACTGCAACGGCCGGTACTGCCGGTGAAACAGCGGTGCTGACAATCAATGGTATTGATGTGAGCTTCACGGTACAGAACAGTGCCGATGACAACCGCGCCTTTGCGGTCAGCCAGATCAATGCGGTCAGTGGTCAGACCGGGGTGATTGCCGAGGATAACGGGACCAGCATCACGCTCACCGCTGCCGACGGTCGTAACATCTCCCTGGCCTTTGACACCCAGGGTGGTGCTGCCACTGCAACAAACTTCGGTCTGGGCGGCGCTTCTGTAGGCTCCTTTGACTCCACCGATGGCAGTGGTGCAACAGCGGACAGCTCTGCCGCAACCACCTACTCCTCGGTCTCTCTGAGCTCCGGTGGCAAGATGGAAATCTCCGGTGGTACCAATGGCAACGCTGCGCTGGAAGGCCTGGGCTTCAAAGCCGGTACATTCGGTGGTGGTGAAGTGGGTCAGTTCCTGAACGAGGTGGACATCTCCACGCTGGCAGGTGCCAATGCGGCGCTGGCGGCCGTGGACAACGCGCTGGCGAGTGTGAACTCAGCCCGTGCCGACCTCGGTGCCATCCAGAACCGGTTCGAGACCACCATCTCCAACCTGGCGGTGACAGCCGAAAACCTGACCGCTGCCAACTCACGGATTCTTGATGCAGACTTTGCCAGCGAAGCGGCAAACCTGTCCAAGAACCAGGTACTGCAGCAGGCTGGTGTGTCCATCCTGGCGCAGGCCAACGCACTGCCTCAGCAGGTCCTCGGACTGCTGGGCTAACAGGCTGGATCCGCCTGGCCATCACTGCGGTGATGCCAGGCGGATTTCCGCTTTCTGAACATGATGGATGCTGTAGAAGCCAAATGAATTCACCTGTCACGGTATAAGCGAGGAGGCCCTGTGAGCGATATCAGCATTACGCGATTCCAGCCTGCCCCTGCCACGCGTGACAAAGTCAACGCTGTAGATCCTTCCGAAAACGAGAGCAGTGGTCTGGGTTCCGGTGGTTCAGGTAACCACGGTGAAAAGCAGGACCAGCGGGCTCTGAAAGAATCCCCCCCCGAGGATAACAATCGCGACGCCGCCGGCGCCGCTGACGGCAAGGCGCTTGAGCAGGCCGTGGCCAGACTCAATGACTATGTGCAGAACGTGCAGCGGGATATTGTCTTTGATCTGGACGAAGAAGGTACCGAACCCAGTGTGACGGTGCTGGACAGATCCTCGCGCCAGGTGCTGCGGCATTTCGCCAGAAAAGAGGCCCTGGAACTGGCGAAAAAACTCGACGCCCAGGACCCGCTCAACCTGTTTGATGCCTCGGTCTGAGCTGTGCGCCAACTCACCGGTACATCGCCGGTCGGTCAACTGACTTTTCCTTTACTCCTTTACTGATTTTCCCTTTCGGCTTCTGCCATGCGTGCGCCAGCCAGTGTGCCTGGCAGGGAGTAATTGCCTTCGTGACAGGCATACTCGAACAGTGGGTCGTCATAGGCGGTCAGCGCCAGTTCACCGGTAAAACTGCTGGTGAAGGTTGTCGGGTCATCAACGGTGAAGCGGTAGATGATCTTGTCGTCAGACACACGAGTGAAGTGTTCCACCACGGTCAGATTTTCCGACGCACCCCGGAAGTCCTGCTGCGGATTGAAGTGCCGGGTTTCCACCACCAGCGTGTCACCTTCCCAGCGGCCAATGGAGTCGCCCATCCAGCGATCCATGGTGTCGGCGTGTGGACGGTGCTCGTCGGTGATACGGATGATGCGTGCATCATTGTTCATTTCCACCAGAATCACCACGTAACCCGGTGACTGGAAAATTTCATAGTGGCTGTTGTACATCACCGGTAACATCGGCGGGCCGGAACTGGAGCCGAAGGACAGCAGGCAACGCTCGCCAAGGGGTCTGCCTTCGGGGCCGGCGAACGGGTCGGGTGCATTGGCGCGCTGTTCGGCGCGGCGCTGCACAAACGCTTCGGTGTAACCGGGAATCCTGCCATCGGGCGGATCAATGATAATGGAAGTTCTGAATTCGCCGTGAATGGTGGGCATGAACATGCCACGATCAGTCCAGAACAGGTCGTAGTTGCCCACCGGGGGTAGCGCTTCGGCAGGTGGTGGCGGCCGGTTCGGATCCAGTGGCTCATTGTCCTCTTCCACGGCCTGCTGGGCGGCGCGCTCCAGCATGAAGGCTTCCTCTTCCGTGTAGGTGCGTCGATCTCCCAGCTCCGGAGAGCGCTGCAGGGGTGTTACCGTGGCATTACGCCAGACGCCCTGCAGATCCGGCGCATCGTCCCAGGTGCGTGGCACCTGGTAATCACTCTGGGCCATGGCGCTTCCACAGGCCAGCATGACGGCGGTGGCGAGAATTGTTGTTTTTCTGGTCACAGTCAGTCCGGTCATGGTCACCCCTTGAAGCAATCACCTTTGTATTCAGGAAATCATCCGTGTCTGGGAATCATTCTAACGCCAATCCCCGGATTGCTCAATTGAGCGCATGTGGAGGGGAGGCAGCGCACTGCAAGTGCTTGCCGCCCCGGGGCAGGACTGGAGGCAAGATTCGGCCGCTGCGCCGGCCATTGTCCGGGTTTTTCAGGGTCAAGCTGCGGCGAATCCAGCCGATAAGCAAGGTATCGGTATTGGCACAATACTTGAAAGTCTTCACGTGACCAGGTTTGCAGGGCACAAGATACGTGCCCCGGCAGCGGCATCATCATCAGGAGCGGCAAGTGGCAACCATTCAATCTCTTGGCATCGGCTCGGGTTTGCTGACATCGGAATTGCTGGAAAGCATTCTGGAAGCAGAGCGCGCACCGGCAGAGCGACGGCTGAACACGGAACAGGCCATGGCCGAGGCGAAGATCTCTGCCTTCGGCGAAGTGCGCAGTGCCCTGTCCTCCTTCAACACCGCTGCCCAGGCGCTGACACGCCAGTCCAGCTTTTCCACCAATACAGCAACGTCCAGCAATGACAGTGTGCTTACAGGCACGGCAGCCAGCAACGCCACCGCTGGCACCTATAACGTGGATGTCACCCGGCTTGCCAGTTCCCAGACACTGGCCAGTCAGACCTACAGTGATGTGGATGCGGTGCTGGGCACCGGCACCCTGAACTTCCGTTTTGGCGAAACACAGCTTGATACCGAAGACGGCAGTTATCTTGGTTTTAATGTGAACGCCAACGCGGCCGGCGGTTCGGTCACCATTGATCAGAGCAACAACACACTGTCCGGCATTCGGGATGCGGTGAACGCGGCCAATATCGGTGTCCAGGCCAGTATTGTGGATGATGGCACGGGTTTCAGGCTGCTGTTCACCAGCAAGGATACCGGCGTGAAGAATTCCCTTGAGGTGGTCGTCGATGGCGGCGCCGGTCTGGAAGCGCTGAACTTCAATGGTGATTCCCAGAGCATGAGCCAGACGGTGGCGGCCGGCAATGCCGAGTTCACCGTCAACGGACTGACCATGACCCGGGACAGCAACACAGTCACATCGGCCATCCCCGGGGCCACCCTGCAATTGAAGGGTGTTGGCCAGGCCTCGATGACACTGGGGCAGGATGCGTCTGAACTGATCGGGAAAGTGGAAGCCTTCGTGCAGGCCTACAACGGGCTCAAGACATTGACAGACGCACTGACCGCGTTTGATCCGGACGCCGGGGACAACGGGCAGGGCAGCCTGTTGACCGGGGATTCAACGGTGCGACTGCTGGCCAACCAGATAAACAGGATGCTGCGCAGCACGGTACAGGGGTTGACCGGTGATGTGCGCGCGCTGTCCGATGTGGGTATTACCACCAACAAGGATGACGAGTTCCGGTTGCAGTTTGATGCGGCAGTTTTCAGCCAGCGTCTGACCGAGAACCCGCGTGACGTCAGGGCACTGTTTGCCGAGGCCGGTGTCACCAGTGACGCCGGCGTTCAGTACTTCAGTGCCTCGGCTGACACCCGACCGGGCACCTACAATGTGGAAATCACCCGCCATGCCACCGTGGGCCGTTATGACGGGCTGCGAGTGCCCTCCCTTGATGCCGGTGATATCACCATTGATGAAACCAACGATCGCTTTGTGATTGTGGTCAACGGCAAAGGTGCCGAGATAGCGCTGGAGCATGGTCAGTACAGCTCGGCTGCCGACCTGGCCCAGCACCTGCAACTGCAGATCAACGCTGACAGCGGTTTGCGTGATGCCGGGCATGCGGTGTCGGTGTCCTATGATGCCAGCGCCCAGCGCTTTTCGTTGACATCCAATGATTACGGATCAGGTTCCGAAGTGCGGTTCACCCAGGTGGATGCGGGCGTGGCCGATACACTGGGTCTGCTTCGCAGTGGCACGGGTCCGTATCAGGGCAATCAGCTGGCCGGGTTGGCCACGGCCACCGGCGACGCCAGTGAGAATTTTATTGACCCCCTGGTTCTGGATAGCGCGACCACATTTCGTCTGAGTGTCAATGGCGAGCAATCACCGTTGATCACCATTCCGGGTGATGCCACCACCCCGGTAAGCTACAACACGCCGGATGAGTTGATGGCGGCCGTGCAGGCGCAGATCGATGATGCGCTCACTGGCACCGGTCATTCGGTCACCGTGGGTTACCAGTTCAATGCCGAGGACGGGTTTGGCCGCCTGGTGTTCTCCAGTGACAAGGCATCGGACACACTGCAGATGGGTCAGGTCAGCACAGGCGCGCAGCTCAAGCTGGGACTGTTCGCCGGCAATGGCGCTGCGCAATACGCCACCACGGGCCTGGATGTGGCGGGCAAGATCAACGGGGTGGAGGCAACCGGTACGGGACAGTTTCTGCGCGCCGCTTCGGGCACCACGCCTGCCCAGCCGGGGTTCTATCTCAATGCAGCTCATGGTGACCTGAGCGCGGGCACCATGGCTGACAGTTTCCGGATAAGTGTGGACGGGGCAACGTCCTCCAGCATCAGCCTTGGTGCCTTCAGCAATACCGACCCGGTGGTTGTTGCCAGCGCCCTGCAGACCGCAATCAACAATGATCCCGCACTGCTGGCCGCCGGCGCTTCGGTGACGGTGGAGTTTGATGTCAACACAGGTGGCTTTGGCATCATTTCAAACAGTACCGGCGCCGCGTCGTCGGTATCAGTGGCCGCACTTGAAGGCAACGCCGGCTCGATTCTCGGTTTTTCGCTTGGCCAGGGTGCATTGGGCCGAAGTGGTGAGGACGCCAGGGGTGAATCCGACCCTGCCGCCGGTCTGCGCCTGCGGATCACCGGTGGCCCGCTGGGTGATCGCGGCACCGTCACCTATGTAAAAGGTATTGCCAATGATCTGAGCAACGCCCTGCAGGGTTTTCTGGATCCGAACGGCATTCTGAACAACCGCACAAACACACTGAACCGGGAGCTGGAAAGCATCGCCGACAAACGCACTGCACTCAATGAGCGCCTGGCCCGATCCGAACAGCGCCTGCAGGCTTCGTTCACAACCAATGATCTGATCATCCAGCAGATCAACAGTTCGGCCGACTTCCTGACATCCCAGTTGCAGATGCTTGAAGCACTGGCAACACCACGAAAGAACAATCGAAACCGTTAATTTTCCTCAAGGAGCAAGAAACCATGTACGCAGCCAAATCCGCAATGGCCCAATATCAGAAGATTGACAGGGAGAGCGCGGTCAACGGCGCAAGTCCGTTTCAGCTTATCCAGATGCTGATGCACGGTGCCTTGCAACGACTGGATCTGGCCCGTGAGGCAATGGTTGAAAAAGACTTTGCGGTCAAAGGTGAAATGCTGGGTAAGGCAACATCCATCATTGGTGGTCTGCAGGCCAGCCTGGACAAGGCCCAGGCGCCTGAACTGTGCGAGACCCTGGACGGACTTTACGATTACATGCAGCGTCGATTGCTTGAAGCCAATATGAAAAATGATCCTGCCCTCATTGACGAGGTGCATGGTCTGCTGGCCACCGTCAAGACGGGCTGGGATGAACTGGACCCTGACGCAGCTGCCTGATTTGCAGTCGTCAGCGGCGTGTAGTGTTACCTGGTCAGTTTTTGATCTGTGTCGCTCTGACAGAGCGTCAGAAGTTTGACTCGCGTGCTGTGCCGTTGTCTAATGCTCACACTGAGTGAGTAGCGCAACGGTATAGGGAACCTCGCGTTTTGAGCAGTGTAGAATCAAACCGGATCCTGCTGATTGAAGACAGCAGGAAGGTCTGTCATGACCTTGAAATAATACTTCAGTTCCTGGGTGAGCAGATTGTGGCATCGAACAGGGTGGACTGGCGTGATGTCGCCGGTGATGCCTTTGACAGCCCGGCTGCGATCCAGCTTGCACTGATTGGAAGCTACAAACCGCGCGCTGTCGAGAAACTCATCGAAGAGCTGGATGCCTGGCACCAGGGTTTGCCGATTGTGCTCATTGGTGGCCCGGAGGTTTCTGATCAGCTGGCCGCCAGATCTGCTGCGCGGGTCACCTGCATGGTGCCGCTGCCATTGACCCACCAGCCTGTCCTCAACGCCCTGCACAAAGCACGCGTCTACCGTGAATACTATCAACGACTGCGCGACAGCGGTGGGGTGCGTGACTACAACATGTTCCGCAGCCTGGTGGGCAAGAGTCGGGCCATCCAGAATATCCGCCAGGTAATGGGCCAGGTCGCCGACACTGAAGTGACGGTGCTCATTACCGGGGAGTCGGGTACCGGCAAGGAAGTGGTGGCACGCAATCTGCACATGAATTCTCCGCGGGCCGGCAAACCGTTTGTGCCCATCAACTGTGGCGCCATCCCGCAGGAACTGCTGGAAAGTGAACTGTTCGGGCACGAAAAGGGCGCATTCACCGGCGCCATAGCCACACGTATCGGTCGATTCGAGCTGGCCGAAGGTGGCACCCTGTTTCTGGACGAAATTGGTGACATGCCGCTGTCCATGCAGGTGAAGCTGCTGCGTGTGCTGCAGGAGCAGACCTACGAGCGGGTGGGCGGAACCCGCACCATGACCACCGATGTACGGATCCTGGCGGCCACCCACAAGAACCTCGAAACCATGATCGAAGAAGGTAACTTCCGGCAGGATCTGTTCTACCGCATCAACGTCTTTCCAGTGGAGATGCCGCCGCTGCGAGAGCGCGCCGAGGACATTCCCTACCTGCTCAACGAACTGATCAGCCGGCTGGAAAACGAAGGCCGTGGCTCGGTGAGATTCAACTCGGCGGCCATAAAGTCACTGAAACAGTACGACTGGCCGGGCAATGTTCGCGAGTTGGCCAATCTGGTCGAGCGTATGGCGATACTGCATTCCCATGGCGTGGTGGGTGTGAGTGATCTGCCGCGCACCATGCGTTTTGAAGATGATTTTGTCTATAACGGTGACGCGCACGACAACACGGCGGAGACAACTTTGGCGGATGAAGACGTGGCGGAGCTGACCCGCTCTGTCAGTGGCAACAGTGTGGACCGGCGCACAGGCAGGTCCATCAACCTGTTGCCAATGCACGGGCTGGACCTGAAGGAGTATCTGGGCAGCCTGGAGCAGGATCTTATCGAGCAGGCGCTGGACGATTGTGATGGTGTGGTGGCGCGCGCGGCCGAGCGGCTGCAGATCCGGCGCACCACCCTGGTGGAAAAAATGCGCAAGTACAATCTACAGAAAAAGGCCTGACGGGCCGTCAGTTGTCCGACCAGGTCACGCGCAACAATTGCAACTCGGTGCGCGACCCCCCGCTGCTGATCTGCTCGAGCCGGGCCAGAATGTAATCCTTGTCGCGTGCCAGCCAGATGGTGGTGCTGCGCGGACTGTCAGGCTCGCGCACCCGCTCCAGTTTCACCGTGGCCAGACTGCCGGCTTCGGTGTCCAGGGTTTCCTCGCCAATGATACGATACAGATGACTGACAATGCGGTCGCTGTCGGCAATCCGGTATTCGAATTCGCCCTTGGTTTCACTGCCGTTGTTGCTGTTCTGCATAACGTGTTTGACATCCGCGCTGAGCTGCACGCTGAAACCCAGCGGATCAAGCACGCGACCGTTGAGTTCAATCGGCTGGTCACGGCCGTCGCGGGTATAGGTCACCACACTGTTGTCCCAGTCAAAACCCAGGTGCTCCCGTCTGCCACCAAAGCCACGTTGCCGGTACCAGTAATCGCTGGGTACCGCGTGCTGGCCCTGCCAGTGGAACTGACTGGTTTCGCGGATCGAGATCACCGTTGCCCCGAGCACGGAAACACTCAGGCCCTGCTCGAGCTCAAACAGTCCGTTGCTGGTGGTGGACAGGGAACGTGTGGCGGTGGAGCTCATGCCATGGGAGCGGGCGTGATATTCGGCGCTGTAAGGGCGCGGTGGCTGGCCGGCCTCGCGGTCACTGTCTGCAGCGCTCGCGACGGATGACGGCAAGAGGCATGTGCTTGCAACAGCCAGCAGGAAAAGACCGGGAAATCGCAACATACGGCAGGCCTCCGATCGGTGTCAGTTGTTTGGTGTCAGCAGTGTCGCAGCCCCTGCGGTGGCAGGCGTTTGCCGTCCAGCCAGGCCCCGTCTGTGCGCATCTCCAGCCTGCCTTCGGCAAACCAGTGCACCACTTCAGGGTATATTCTGTGCTCTTGCGCTGCAACCTTGCGCGCCAGCGATCCGGCGGTGTCACCGCTCTCCACCGGTACCACTGCCTGTAGTATGACCGGGCCGCCATCAAGTTCTTCTGTGACAAAGTGTATGCTGACGCCATGCTCGGACTCGCTGGCGTCCAGCACCCGCTGGTGGGTGTTGGTGCCGCGATACGCGGGTAGCAGGGAAGGGTGGATATTGAGAATCCGGCCGTGGTAATGCTGCACGAATTCCGCTGTCAGTATTCGCATGAAGCCGGCCAATACCAGCAGCTGGGGGGAAAAACCGTCTATCGCCTGCATCAGGGATCGATCAAAGGCTTCGCGGCTCTCGTGGCTGCGATGATCCACTGTGACCGTTGGAATGCCGGCCAGGCTGGCGCGTTGCAGACCATAGGCGTCTGCCTTGTTGCTGACCACGCCAACAATCCGGTAGGGACAGTTGCTTGTATTGCTGGCATCTATCAGGGCCTGCAGATTACTGCCATTGCCGGAAATCAGTACCACGACCGGGCAAGGCGCCGGGCTCACGACAGCGCTCCGGCTTGCATCACCACGCTGGCCTCACCCTCGGCCGCCTGTACATATCCAATCTCGAAAGCGCCGCGGTTGTGTGCGTTCAGTATGTCCAGGGCCCGGGCAGCATCGGCTTCGGCAACACAGACAATCATGCCCACGCCACAGTTGAACGTTCGGTGCATTTCGGTGCTTGTGATATTGCCGGTATCCTGCAGCCAGCTGAACAGCGCCGGCCATTGCCAGCTGTTGGTGTCGATCACGGCCTGGCTGTCTTTCGGCAGCACACGCGGCAGGTTTTCAAGAATGCCACCGCCGGTGATATGGGCCAGGGCATGAATATCCACTTCCTTTTTCAGCGCCTGGATGGCCTTGACGTAAATTTCGGTTGGCTGCAGCAGCACCTCGCCCAGTGTGCGGCCGTCAAATTCGCTGTCCAGTGACTGACCACTGATTTCCAGCACCTTGCGAATCAGTGAATAACCATTGGAGTGAGCACCCGATGAGCGCAGGGCGATCAGCCGGTCGCCGGGGCCAACCCGGCTCTGGTCGATGATGGCGGACTTCTCCACCACACCAACCGCGAAACCGGCCAGGTCGTAGTCGCCGGCCTTGTACATGCCGGGCATCTCTGCGGTTTCCCCGCCAATCAGTGAACATCCTGCCTGCATGCAGCCTTCGCCGATACCGGTGACCACAGCGGCGGCAGCTGCCACGTCCAGGCCGCCGGTGGCATAGTAATCCAGGAAAAACAGTGGTTCGGCGCCGCAGACAATCAGATCATTGACACACATGGCCACCAGGTCGATACCCACGGTATCGTGAATGCCGGCATCAATGGCCAGCTTCAGCTTGGTGCCAACGCCATCGGTGGCAGACACCAGCACCGGCTCCCGGTAACCGGACGGCAGTTCACACAGGGCGCCAAAGCCGCCCAGCCCCGAGAGCACTTCGGGACGCCGCGTTTTCTGTGTCACGGCCTTGATGTTCTCCACCAGGGCATTGCCGGCGTCAATATCCACGCCCGCATCCTTGTAGCTCAGCGTCGGGCGGTTCGGGTCAGTGGACTTGCGGGACGTATCATTCATGAGGCAGGGCTTCCTGTGGTCGGGGCGGTGGTGAGCGTCGCCGCGCATTTTACCACCCGTTTGGCTCACCGTCAGCGACCAGGGTGGATAATGGACTTATTCGGGTGCTGGCTATATTATCGCGGCATGAAGTATGCCCGCCGTCATCCATTGAGAATGTTCCTGTCCGCTGCCGCTGCTGTGTTTCTGGCCATGGTGCAGGCGGCGCCTGTCACCGCGATGCCGGTAGACGGCCTGTATGTCCAGGACGTTGTTGTTGCCAATCAAAGCCAGGCCGAGCGTCAGCGTGCCTACCGGGAGGCGCTGGAGCAGGTGGTGCTGAAAGTGACCGGGCAACAGCGCTTTGTTGAGAACAGTAATGTGCGTTCGGCATTGAGCAGTGCTGCTGACTATGTGGAAGAGGTCAGCTACCGGACTGAACTGGTGCCGGTGCCGGTACCGCAGGGCGACTCGCCGGCTTCGCCGTTCACACCAACCACCCAGCAGCAGGGAGTCCTGCAGGTGCGGTTTGCGCGCGACCAGGTGGATGACATGTTGCTGCGCTCGGGTATCCCGATCTGGGATCGCAATCGGCCCAGCGTGCTGGTGTGGTTGACCCTGCAGGATGAGAGCGGGCGTCGCACCATGTTGGGCTCGGGCAGTGATCATCCGGTGATGGCGGCCATGGACTCCTTTTCACGGCAACGGGCAGTTCCGTTTCTGGTGCCGATCCTGGACCTGACCGACAGGCGGGCCCTGACTGCGGATCAGGCCTGGGGTCTGGATGAATCCGCGATCCGTGAAGCCAGCGCCCGGTATGGTGCTGACAGCGTACTGGCCGGACGCATCATGGAGACTGGCTCAGGTGACATCGTGAGCCTGTGGCGTTTCATTTTTCGCGACGAATCCGAGACCTTTGATCATTTTGACGACGACTTTCAAACCTTCATGCACATGCCGCTGGATCGGGTGACTGTGCGACTGGCCGAGCACTTTGCGCTGCCACCGGGGGCGTTGTCGGGTCGTCAACAGTTGACGGTACGCGTGGATGGCGTGCGGGATATCCAGACTCACGTCAGTCTGCTGCGTTATCTGCAGGATCTGGCGCTGGTGCACTCGGCCCATGTCAGCCTGCTGGCGGGTGATCGCGTGGAGTTGACGGTCAATGTGTCCGGTGGCGCTTCACGGCTGAGTGAATTCATCAGCCTGGATCGGGACCTGGCACCGGTCAATTTCAGTCTGGGTGATGTCTCCGATTCCTCATCACTGCTGCATTATCGCTGGACCCGTTGACGCATGATCAGCGAGACACCCCGTCAGTTGCCATTGCCGCTGCGCCTGGATGATGATGCCACGTTCGACAATTTCCTGACCACAGCGGCGAACGAGGCACTTATCCGCTACCTGCAGCGGCGCGATGCCGGCACTGCGCCGCGCTCCGGCACAGTGCTGCGCGATTTTGTCTGGCTGGTTGGCCCGAGCGGTGCCGGCAAATCCCATCTGCTGCAGGCACTTTGCCACCAGGCCTCCCTGCATGGCGAGTCGTTTTTTTACCTGCCTGTCGCCGCCATGGGGTCGGAGCCGGGGGCCGAGCTGGGTGAGCTGGATCCCGGACTGCTGGACGGCATGGAGAACCTGGATCTGTTATGTCTGGACGATGTTGGCCACGCGGCAGGCAACAAAGAGTGGGAGCTGGCACTGTTTCATCTTTACAATCGCATGGCCGTTACCGGTACGCGCCTGGTGGTGTCCTCGCGAGTGAGCCCGCGGCAACTCGACGTATTACTGCCGGATCTGCATTCACGCTTGCAGTCGGCAAGCGTATTCGAACTTGCCGCGCTTGATGATGACGCCAAGATTGCGGCCTTGCAGTTGCGGGCCAGGGGCAGGGGGCTGGTGCTCAACGACGAGGTGGCACGGTACCTGTTGAGCCGGCTGGGGCGTGACATGGGCACGTTGCTGCGCAGCCTGCAGGCGCTTGATGCACATTCACTGGAAACCAGGCGGCGAATTACTGTGCCGCTGGTCAGGTCACTGATGGGGTGGTAGCTCACGGCTGTTGCAGTGTGATGCCGTGGTATTTACGCATCAGGCGTATCCAGATGACAAGGGCGCTGAACAGCACGGTACACAGCAGGGTATAGACCACGCCGTACAACTGCTCGCCGGGCACAAAGGCCAGGCTGACTGCATGGGTAAAGTAGAGCAGCAGCACAAAACACAGCCACGCTGCCGCGCGCGGCGCCTGCCTGCGTATGCCGGGCAGGAAGATCAGCAGGGGAACCACCCGGACCAGCCACAGGATGGCGGCCACCAACACCGGTGCTCCGGCCAACAGGCTCATCAGGGTATCGACGGTAAACAGCCCGAGCAAGGCAGTATAACTGTACACAACAGCCAGGCGGGCGCCGCGCAGGGATCGGGGTTCATTGGGCATCAGATTATTCTACCGTGGCGTTCAGGCGCGAGGCCAGTTTGGCGATACGTTGACCGAAGGCCTCACACAGCACCTTCTCTTCGTCGGAAATCCCGTGCTCCCCGTGCTCCCCAGCCAGATGGCTGGGGCCATAAGGGGTGCCACCTGTGCGTGTCTGCATCAACGCCGACTCGCTGTAGGGCACGCCACAGATCAGCATGCCGTGATGCAGCAGGGGCAACATCATGCTCAACAGGGTGCTTTCCTGACCACCGTGCAGGCTGGCCGTGGATGTGAAGGCGCCGGCAGGTCTGCCGACCAGGGCGCCGGTGGCCCACAGGGCGCCGGTACAATCCAGAAAATGTTTCAGTGGCGCGGCCATGTTGCCGAATCGGGTGGGACTGCCCAATACCAGCGCGCAGCAGTGCCGCAGATCATCTTCCGTGCAGTAAACCGCGCCGGTTTCGGGAACCGGGTCTGCCGTGCGTTCAGTGTCCGGGGAAACCGTCGGTACGGTGCGCAGTCGGGCCTCGATACCGGCAACCCGCTCAACACCACGGGCGATGAGCCTGGCCATGTCCGCAGTGGCGCCGTAGCGGCTGTAATACAGCACCAGTACATAGGGGGTCTTTCCGGCTGCCGCGGTGGTGCTCAAAGCAGGGCCTCCACATTTTCCGGTGGGCGACCGATCACCGCCTGCTGGCCGCGCACGACAATAGGCCGTTGAATCAGCCGTGGATGCTGATGCATCGCTTCAAGCAGCGCCTGTTCGGACAGGGTGATGTCGTCCAGGCCGAGGTCGCGGTACTCGGGCTCGCCGGTGCGCAGCAGTTCACGTGCCCCGATACCCAGTTTTTTCAGCAGTTCCTGCAACTCGGTTGGATCCGGTGGTGTTTCCAGATACCGGATCTGTTCGGGTGTGATGCCATGTTGCTCGATCAGCGCCAGCGCCTGACGCGACTTGGAGCAACGTGGATTGTGGTAGATGGTGATGTCAGCCATGAGTCTTGCGGGCTTCCTTTTTGTCAGTGTGCGATGTTGGAGTGGGCGTATCCGGTTCATCCAGCGCCGTTTCGGCAAACAGCCGGAAGGCCTGCTGCCCGACCCGGTCCTGAAGTGCTTCATCAACCGCAGCCAGGTAATCCCGCACGGCTTTCTGCTCCCGTGTCAGATCGCGCCGCAGGATGTGGTCAATGGCATGCTTGCGAATCCGGATATGCAGATCGAGGATGCTCATCCTGTCTACCGACATCGCCGGCAGGTAGCGCTTTGGGTCATCCGCGGTTGGATGAATGAATCCGATGTCAATCAGGGTGCTGACAGCTGTTTCCAGCACCTGACCATTGAGTTGTGTGTAATTGATGATCTCATCCAGCGACCAGGGACCTTCGCCTCGCTGGAATCGGCCGATGATCAGGCTGGCAACAGTCAGTGTGATCTCTTCCTGTTCAACAATGCTCAGACGCAGCCGGTCGCGTCCGGTGCGGGTTTTTGCCGGGTACTGGTGATAATAGGCGACCGAGGAACCTACCAGCAGAACGAACCAGCCCAGGTAGATCAGCAGCATCAACAGAATGATGGCAAAAAACGCAGCGTAAATGACAGCGTTGGCCGAGTACTCGGTGATGAAATTACTGAATATCCAGGCCAGGGCCTGCCAGGCCAGCGTGGTGACAAAGCCGCCGATCAGTGCGGACTTGAAGTGTACTCTTGTGTTGGGAATAAAGCTGTAGGCAAAGGCAAAGGCAAGAGACATGAGGAACAGCGGAGTGATGACGCCGATAAAATGCAGTATCGGCGCACCTATGGTCAAAGATTCCAGGTGTCTTACAAAGATGTTGGTGCTTACATAGGACGCAATGCCCACCGAGATAAGTATCAACAACGGGGTGCAGATGACGGCAAACAGGTATTCACTTATCCGGTTGGCCAGGGTCCGCGGCTGGGCCACGTTCCAGATGTAGTTAAACGCACTTTCCATCTGTTTCATCATGGTGAGCACGGTATAAAGCAGCACACCAATGCTGACAAAACTCAGAACATCCACCCGGATGTTGTCTACAAAGCCCACCACGTTGTCGGTGATGGTGGTGCTGTACTCGCCCAGAAACGGCTCCAGTACTCCCAGCAGTGCTGGCTCCATGGCATTGTGAACACCCAGGCCCTTGACCACGGAGAAGGTCAGTGCCAGCAGGGGAACCATGGCAATGACGGTGTAGTAGACCAGGCTCATGGCGCGCAGGCTCAATTGCCCGCTCCCCAGATCCCGGCCTACCGCATAGACAATCTGCAGGGTGCGTGCCAGTTGCCGCTGCCAGCGTGGCAGGTTTTCCGGGTGCTCATGCCACAGAAAGCCCTCTGCCCGGGAGCGCAGCTGTTTCAGGTTGAGCGCAATTTTCTGCGGCCGGGTTGCCATCAGATGCAGGCTGTCCTGTCAGTTCGCCAGACGCTGTGCCAGGAATGTATTGATGTCGGCGGCGGGGATGTGCTGGCTGTCTGCATCCCGTCGGTACTTGTATTCAATCTGCCCCTGCTCCAGTCCGCGATCGGACACCACCAGTCGATGTGGAATGCCAAGCAGGTCCATATCAGCAAACTTGACGCCGGGGCTGGTTTTCTTGTCGCGGTCATCAAGCAGCACCTCGTAACCCGCGGCCACCAGCTGCTGATAGAGATTTTCACTTTGCGCGGCAACCTCAGGTGACTTGTGAGCACCCAGGGGAACGATGGCGATCTGGAATGGTGCGATGGCATCAGGCCAGATGATACCGCGTTCGTCGTGGTTCTGTTCGATGGCGGCGGCCACGATCCGGCTCACGCCGATACCGTAGCACCCCATGGTCATGACACTGGATTTGCCATTCTCGTCCAGCACGGTGGCGTTCATGGCTTTGGCATACTTGGTGCCGAGCTGGAAGATGTGTCCAACCTCGATGCCTCGCTTGATGGACAGCTCACCCTTTCCGTCGGGGCTGGTGTCGCCCTGCTGCACTTTGCGAAGATCGGCAACCACATCCCAATGGCAATCACGCTCCCAGTTGGCGTCCTTCAAATGGAAACCGTCCCGGTTGGCACCGCAGACAAAGTTTCTGAGCTGGGTGACACTGGTGTCGGCAATGACCGGAATTTTCAGCCCCAGCGGGCCAATGCAACCGGGTTTGCAGCCGATTTCCCGGACAATGTCGGCTTCTTCGGCCAGCGTCAGCGGTTCGGCCACCTGGGGCAGGCGTTCGATCTTGACAGGGTTGAACTCCTGGTCACCCCGGATGACCAGGGCCACCAGGCCAGCGGCGGTATGTGGGTTGTTCTCATCCACCGCAGCCTTGACCAGCAGTGTCTTGATGGTCTGCTGTGCGGTGCAGCCCAGCAGCGTCACCACATCCTCGATGCTGTGGGCCTCGCCGGTTTCAACCGGCTGCATATCGCGCATGGCTTCATCGGCATTGCCGACATACTGCAGTGTGCCCTCGGCCAGTTCGATATTGGCGGCATAGTCACTGCCTGAACTGAAAACAATTTCGTCTTCGCCCGAATCGGCCAGCACATGGAATTCATGGGATGTGCTGCCGCCTATATTGCCGGTATCGGCGAGCACCGGGCGAAACGACAGTCCCAGGCGGGTGAAGATGCGGCTGTAGGTATCGAACATGACCTCATAGGTCTGCTGCAGGCAGGCCTCGGTCAGGTGAAATGAATAGGCGTCCTTCATCAGGAATTCGCGCGCGCGCATGATGCCGAAGCGAGGGCGGCGTTCGTCGCGAAACTTGGTCTGGATCTGATAGAAATTCGCGGGCAGCTGTTTGTAGCTGGACAGCTCATTGCGAATCAGGTCGGTGATCACTTCCTCGTGGGTGGGGCCCAGGCAGAAGTCGCGTTCGTGTCTGTCCACAAATCGCAGCAGCTCCGGGCCCATCTGATCCCAGCGTCCGGATTCCAGCCAAAGATCGGAAGGCTGGACCACCGGCATGGAGACTTCCATTGCGCCGGCGCGGTTCATCTCCTCCCGCACGATGGCGGTCACCTTCTGCAGTACGCGCAGGCCGGCCGGCAACCAGGTGTACAGGCCGCTGGCCAGCTTGCGTACCAGACCCGCCCGAAGCATCAGCTGGTGGCTGATGACCTCGGCATCGGCGGGTGTTTCCTTGACGGTGGCAATCAGGTATTGGCTGGTGCGCATATTATTCGGCGAAGTCCTTGAGTTTCTTCAGGGGCAGCACCTTGACGCGCGTGGTTGCAGGTTTCTTGGGAATGTCCATCAATTCGCCGGGCTTGAACGGATTGGGCACATTCTTGCGTGCCGGACGCGCCGGTCGTTTCACGGTCTTGATCTTGAGCATGCCGGGCAGGGTGAATTCACCCACCGAACGCTTCTTGATGTGACGCTCGATAAGCACACCGAGTTCGTCAAGAACTGCAGAAACCTGTTTTTTGCTCAGCTCTGTGTTCTCGGCAATTTCATTCAGGATCTGTGTTTTGGTGTATTTCTTCTGGATAGCGGTTGCCTTTTTTGCTGCCATGCCTTTGTACTCTCTTCTATGTGTCTTTGGAATGTGTCTTTGGGTGTCGGAAAGATACTGCGTCGGTAGTTCTGACTACCGAGGGTTACGATTTATAAAGGATTGGCGAGTCGCTCGCAAGGGTGCGGGCCGGTATTTCGGCCAATCTGTGCGTTATGCCCCGCCCCTGGGCGTGCTGGCTGCAATTATTGCGTAAAAACCGGTGTCAGACGCTGCTACTGGTGATTGAACTGGGGTATAATCCCGCGTCATTTTGATCGTTGACCGTGTTTCGCCGAGCCGCATTTGCTGCCCGGCTCAGTTTCCCGGAGGAGTATTCCGAACATGCCCATTTATGAATATGAATGCAGGGACTGTGGCCATCAGATGGAGGCAATCCAGAAATTCAGTGATGCACCGTTGACCGACTGCCCGAAATGCGGGAAGTCGGCACTGCAAAAGTTGCTCTCTGCGCCAAGTTTCCGTCTTAAAGGTGGCGGCTGGTATGAGACCGATTTCAAGACCGGCAATCGACGTCACGGCACCCAAAGTGAACCCGCTGCCACCGAGGCAGCAAAGCCAGCCAAGACCGAAAACCAACCGGCCGCCTGAGCGCGGCCGCTGCCCCGACAGGACACTATCAGTATGCGCAGCCATTATTGCGGACAACTTGACGAGACTTTCATACAGCAGCAGGTGACCCTGTGCGGCTGGGTACACCGGCGACGCGATCACGGCGGGGTCATCTTTCTGGATGTGCGGGATCGTGAAGGCATTGCCCAGGTGGTGTTCGATCCGGACAGCAAGGACAGTTTTGCCACCGCCGAGCAGGTGCGCAGCGAGTTTGTTGTCCGTATCACCGGCACCGTGCGGTCCAGGCCCGAAGGCACCGCCAATCCGGATATGCGCACCGGGGCAGTGGAAGTGCTGGGCACAACGCTGGAAATACTGAATCCTGCCAGAACGCCGCCATTCATGCTGGATGAACACGCCGAAGTGGGTGAGGACGTGCGGCTCCGGCATCGCTATATTGATTTGCGTCGTCCGGAAATGGCGGATCGTTTGCGGTTCCGCTCCAAGGTCACCAACAGCATCCGCAACTTCCTGGACCGTGAAGGCTTCCTGGATATTGAAACGCCGATTCTTACCCGCGCAACACCGGAAGGCGCGCGTGACTATCTTGTGCCCAGCCGGACCCATCCGGGTCAGTTTTTTGCCCTGCCGCAGTCGCCTCAGTTGTTCAAGCAGATTCTGATGGTTGCCGGCATGGACCGGTACTACCAGATCGCCAAGTGTTTCCGGGACGAGGATCTGCGAGCCGACCGGCAGCCGGAATTCACCCAGATTGATATCGAAACCTCGTTCATGGACGAGGATCAGATCATGGCAGTGAACGAGCGCATGATCCGGGAATTGTTTGCCGAACACTTGCAAGTGGACTTGCCGGAGTTTCCACGCATGAGCTATGCAGAGGCCATGCGTCGTTTCGGGTCCGACAAACCGGATCTGCGAATTGACCTGGAATTCTGCGATATTGCGGATCTGATGAAACAGGTCGAGTTCAAGGTGTTCAACGGCCCGGCCAATGACCCGGAGAGCCGCGTGGTGGCGCTGCGTGTGCCAGGCGGCGCAAAACTGTCACGCAAGGAAATAGACGATTACACACGTTTTGTTGGTATTTATGGTGCCCGCGGCCTGGCCTGGATCAAGGTCAACGATATTGACGCGGGCATGGATGGTCTGCAGTCACCGATCATCAAGTTCATGCCGGAGGCTGTGGTGCGCGATGTGCTTGAGCGCCTGCAGGCTGGCACTGGTGACATCGTTTTCTTTGGCGCTGACAAGGCCAATGTGGTCAATGAGGCGCTGGGCGCCTTGCGCCTGAAAGTGGGCGCGGACATGGGCATGGTGCGTGAAGGCTGGGCGCCGCTCTGGGTTGTGGATTTCCCGATGTTCGAAAAGGATGCCGAAGGCGGACTGACACCGCTGCATCATCCGTTCACGGCACCGTCCTGTTCGGCCGAGGAGCTGCGCAACAGCCCTCAGTCGGCCCTGTCGCGCGCCTATGACATGGTGCTGAACGGTACCGAACTGGGTGGCGGATCCGTGCGTATCAACAAGGCTGACATGCAGCAGTCGGTATTTGACGTGCTGGGCATCTCGCCAGAGGAAGCCCAGGAGAAGTTCGGTTTTCTGTTGCAGGCGCTGTCCTATGGCTGTCCGCCGCACGGCGGCCTGGCGTTCGGTCTGGACAGGTTGATCATGCTGATGACCGGCGCCACATCCATTCGTGAAGTCATTGCTTTCCCGAAGACGCAGTCAGCAGCCTGTCCGTTGACCAATGCACCGGGTGAAGTCAGTGCGCGTCAGCTGCGGGAGCTGAACATCCGGCTGCGTGAGCGCGTTGCTGCGGATCAGGCTTCGGAATAATCGGTATGCATAGCAGTCAAGTGCTGGAGAGGGTTTATGGCCGGGCACAGTAAGTGGGCCAATATCAAGCACCGCAAGGCGGGGCAGGACGCCAAACGCGGCAAGATTTTCACCAAGCTGATTCGTGAAATCACGGTAGCAGCAAAAATGGGTGGAGAGACAGTCGCTGACAATCCACGTTTGCGCGCTGCGGTGGACAAGGCCCTTGGCGCAAATATGACACGTGACACCATTGATCGTGCCATTGCCCGCGGTGCAGGCAGCAACGACAGCGATAATCTTGAGGAACTGGTGTACGAGGGTTATGGTCCTGGTGGTGTTGCCATCCTGCTGGAAACCATGACTGACAATCGCAATCGCACGGTGGCCGAAGTGCGTCACGGATTCAGCAAACACGGCGGCAATCTGGGCACTGACGGATCGGTTGCCTATCTGTTCGACAAGCGTGGTTATGTGACCCTGCCATCAGGTGCTGACGAGGAGCGGGTGCTGGAAGTGGTGCTTGATGCCGGCGCCGATGATGTGGTGACCCAGTCGGATGGCAGTGTTGAGGTGATGACAACACCCGAAGCCCTTGGAGCTGTCAAGGATGCACTGGCCAGTGCCGGTTTTGATGTCAGCAACTCGGCAGTGACCATGGTTGCCGCCACTGAGGTGGAGCTGGACCTGGACATTGCACAGAAATTGTTGAAACTGGTGGAGCATCTGGAGGATCTGGATGACGTGCAGAACGTCTATTCCAACGCCAGCATTCCTGATGAGGTGATGAATCAATTGTAGCCGTTTCCGGCTCGGGGCAGCGTATGGCATTGATCCTTGGTATTGATCCCGGGTCCAGAGTGACAGGTTACGGTGTGATCAATGCCGTGGGCAATCGGCTTGAGTACGTCACCTGCGGCTGTATCCGGCTGAACGAAAGTGCTCACCCTGAGCGGTTGAAAACCCTGTTCCGCTCGCTCGACCGCTTGATCGAACAGTATGCCCCGCAGGAGTCCGCCATCGAGGAAGTGTTTCTTGGCAAGAGTGTGGCGTCGGCCCTGAAGCTTGGTCAGGCCAGGGGGGCTGCGATGGTGGCATGCCTGCACCACGATCTTCCGGTTCATGAGTACTCTGCGCGCACGGTCAAGCAGGCGCTCACTGGTACCGGTGCCGCAAGAAAGCAGCAGGTGCAACACATGGTCAGACTGTTGCTCGGCGTTACGGGTGACATCCAGGAAGATGCCGCTGACGCCCTGGCGCTGGCCATCTGTCATGCCAACACCCGCGAGAGCCTCGCGCGGGTAAGCAGCGCCCGGGGTTTCAGCGCAGGTCGTTACAAGGCTCGCGGATGATTCACAACGATATCGGAGTGACACACAAGTGATCGGTAGACTGCGCGGCACCCTGCTGGAGAAAAAGCCTCCGGAGCTGCTCCTGGACGTGCAGGGCGTGGGCTACGAGGTGCAGGCGCCGATGAGCACCTTCTATCAGTTGCCCGCTGTTGGTGAGCCCGTCATACTGCATACCCATCTGGTTGTTCGCGAGGACGCGCAGCAACTGTTCGGTTTTCACAGTGAGCAGGAGCGATTGCTGTTCCGTGCCCTGATACGAATCAGTGGTGTCGGGCCCAAAGTGGCGCTTGGTATTCTGTCGGGCATGGCGGTGGATGAATTTGTTCAGACCGTGCATCGCAACGATGCTGCGGCCATGACCCGAATTCCCGGCGTTGGCAAGAAGACCGCCGAGCGACTGCTTGTCGAGATGCGGGACCGTCTGGCTGACTGGACCACGGACAGCCCGACGCAGCTTGAGGGCGCGGCGGCTGCCGGCAATCTCGTCAAGGGCGCCAACCGCATCACCGAAGAAGCTGAAACGGCCCTGATCGCTCTGGGTTACAAGCCGCAGGATGCGGCGCGCATGATTGCACGGGCGCTGAAGGAAGACGATTCACCGACGGGCAGTGAAGTGTTGATAAGGCGGGCGCTGCGCAGCATGGCGCAATAGGCATCACAACAGCTGAAGGGTTTCCTGACCAATGCATGAAGAAGATCGACTGGTTTCACCCGCGCTCAGCACCCACGAATCTTCGCTGGATCGCGCTGTGCGTCCTCTTTACCTCAAGGATTATGTGGGGCAGGCCGATGTGCGCGAGCAGATGGATATTTTCATCAATGCCACGCGAAGTCGCAAGGAGGCACTGGATCATACGCTGATTTTTGGCCCGCCCGGCCTGGGCAAGACCACCCTGGCCAATATCATTGCCAACGAACTGGGCGTGGCCATCAAGACCACCTCCGGCCCGGTACTGGAAAAAGCCGGTGATCTGGCAGCGCTGCTGACCAATCTGGAAAGCCATGATGTCCTGTTCATTGATGAGATCCATCGTCTGAGTCCGGCGATCGAGGAGATCCTGTATCCGGCCATGGAGGACTATCAGCTGGACATCATGATCGGTGAGGGCCCGGCGGCCCGATCCATCAAACTGGACCTGCCACCGTTTACACTGGTGGGGGCAACCACGCGTGCCGGGCTGCTGACCTCGCCGCTGCGAGACCGGTTTGGCATCATTCAGCGCCTGGAATTCTATTCGGTTGCCGAACTCTCCACTATTGTCACCCGTTCCGCCGGTATCATGGGTTGTGAGATAGACGCCGAAGGCGCCACCGAAATCGCCCGGCGTTCACGCGGCACGCCCCGTATTGCGAACCGTCTGTTGCGCCGGGTACGTGACTACTCCGAGGTGCGAAGTGATGGCCGGATTTCCGAAGATGCGTCGGCCCGCGCGCTGGACATGCTGAGCATTGACAAAAACGGCTTTGACCACATGGACCGGCGACTGTTGCTGGCAATGATCGAAAAATTCGACGGTGGGCCGGTGGGCGTGGACAGCCTGGCGGCTGCCATCAGCGAGGAGCGTGACACTATTGAAGACGTGCTCGAACCCTATCTCATCCAGCAGGGATTCATGATGCGGACCCCACGCGGGCGCATGGTGACCCGACATGCCTATCTGCACTTCGGTCTGCCGTCACCGGGTGCCAGTGATCTGTTTGACGTGCCGCGTGAATGATGCCGGGCACCTCGCCATCTTTCTGACATCTTTGATCATCCATTAATCATATTGTGAGCTTGCACAGCGGTATGAGAAGTGCTGAACATGCCTTATAATGCCGGCTGTTTTGCCGTATGGAAGTGCAAACGGAGATTCCCTGGTGAACAATGAAATGAGCGTCTGGTCCCTTATCCTGGACGCAACGATTGCAGTACAACTGGTGATGCTGATTCTGGTCGCGGCATCCATCATTTCATGGGTCATGATCATTCAGCGCTCGCTGGTGCTTCGCAACGCCGAAAAAGGCATGTTCAGTTTCGAGAAGCGTTTCTGGTCCGGCATGGATCTGAGCCAGCTTTACCGCGATGGCAGTGACCGGCAGAAAGCCAATGCACCGATTGTTGGCATGGAGAGCATCTTCCGCTCCGGCTTCAAGGAGTTCATGCGGCTTCGCCAGCAGGGCAACGTGAATTCGGATACCGTGATGGCCAGCGCCCAGCGCGCCATGCGTGTGACGTACTCGCGGGAAGAGGAAAAACTGGAAAAACATCTGCCGTTCCTGGCGACTGTGGGTTCGGTCACACCTTATATAGGTCTGTTTGGTACAGTCATCGGTATCATGAACTCGTTTATCGGCCTGGCCACACAGAGCCAGGCCACGCTGCAGGTGGTCGCGCCGGGCATTGCCGAGGCGCTGATTGCAACGGCCATGGGCCTGTTTGCGGCGATACCGGCTGTTGTGGCCTATAACCGTTATGCGGCCCGGGTGGACAGTATTGTGAACAACTATGTGACGTTTGCCGAGGAGTTTTCGAGCATCCTGCATCGTCAACTGGTCAGCAATCGTAACGACTGATAGCGGCGCGTGAGCGTAATACCCGTTGTGACGGGTCATGGTAAACAAATAATGGAAATCATCAGGAAAAAGCGTCGGCAAATTGCTGAAATCAATGTGGTTCCCTACATTGACGTGATGCTGGTGCTGTTGATTGTTTTTATGGTGACCGCGCCGCTGCTGACCCAGGGCATACGGGTGGATTTGCCACAGGAGGCCTCCGAGCCACTGGATATTGACGAAAACGTTGAGTCACTGGTCATAGAATTGACCGCCGACAACCAGCTTTACATCAGTGTGGGTGTGACGGCGCCGGATGAACAGACACCTGTGGAGCTGGCCACTGTTGGTCAGCAGGTGAGGCAGATTGTGGAAGTGAATCCGGGCATACAGATATTCATCGAAGGTGATTCACGGGCCAGTTACGGACCCTTCATCAACCTCATGGAGGAACTGCGTCGGGCAGGGGTGGCAGCGCCTAACCTGGTCACCAAACCCATTGAATGACGTGAGATACGGGAGCAGGACATAGCAGTGACTGCCTTTAACGGTTATCCCCTATCAGTGATTCTGGCCGTGTGCCTGCATGGCCTGATTATTGGTGCCGTGCTTTATATGGAGCGGGCCAGCTCACATCAGTCGGTTCTGACCATCCAGGCACCCGCCGTAAAAGCCATCCTGGTAGAGGAAAACCCGCAAGCCAGAAATGAGCGGGCGCAACAGCAGCGCCAGGACCAGCAACGCCAGGAACAGCAACGTCAGGAGCAGCAGCGCCAGGAACAACAGCGTCAGGAAGAGCAACGGCGCCAGCAGGAAGAGCAGCGCGCCCGGGAAGAACAGGAGCGCCAACAGGCCGAGCAGCGCGAACGAGAGCGCCAGGCACAACTGCGACGCGAGCAGGAAGCAGACCGGCAACGGCAAGAGGAAGAAGAGCAGCGCCGTGCCGAAGAGCAGCGCCGTGCGGAAGAGCAACGACGACAGCAGGAAGAGCAACGCCAGCAAGAGCAGGCGGCGAGAGCCGCTGCCGAAGCTGCCGATCGCGCAGCGGCAGATGCGCGGGAGCGCGCCGAAACCGAAGCCGAGATCATTGCAGCCTACACCGCAATCATTCATGATCTGGTACAGCAGCGCTGGTCGCGCCCGCCCAGCGCGCGCAACCACATGGAAGCGGTGTTGCGTATCCGCCTGGTGCCAACAGGTGAAGTGGTGGATGTGGAGATAGTGCGATCGAGCGGCGATGCGGCGTTTGATCGATCAGCGGAGATGGCCGTGCGTTCGGTCGGCCGTTTCAGTGAGCTGCAGGGCATGCCACCCAGGCTGTTCGAGCGGAGTTTCCGCTCCCTGTTATTGACATTCAGACCGGAGGATCTAAGAAATTGAAGATACGTGATCTGCAGGTATTCCTGATCAGTCTGATGTTCTGTGCGGGTGTTTCGGCGGCCGAGTTGAACATCGAAATCACCCGGGGCGTGGACAATCCGATCGCCGTTGCCGTGGTGCCGTTTGCTTTTGATGGTTCGGGAAATCCTGCCGAGGATGTTGCACAGGTGATTGCCAGCAATCTCGAACAGGTCGGCGAGTTCCGTGCCCTGTCCCGTGCCAACATGCTGAGCATGCCGAACGAAGAAAGTGAAGTGCATTATCGGGACTGGCGAATCCTGGCGCAGCAGTATCTGGTGGTCGGCAAGGTGTCCCAGTCACCGGGCAGCCAGAATGTGCAGGTGCAGTGGGAGTTCTTTGACGTCATACGTGAACAGAAAGTTGTGGGCGAGGTGTTGACCGGCAACGTCAGCCAGCTGCGTGACATTGCGCATGAGATCAGCAATGTGATCTACGAGGAAGTGACCGGGCGCCGCGGTGCGTTCACCACCCGGATTCTTTACGTCTCGGCCAATTCCAACAGCGGCGATATGGCGGACATGGTGTACCGCCTGCATATTGCCGACTACGACGGGCGCCGATCCCAGGTACTGCTTGAATCCGCACATCCGATCATGTCACCCAGCTGGGCACCTGACGGTACCCGGATTGCCTATGTGTCATTTGAAACCATGTATCCGCGTATTTTCATCCAGGATCTGAACAGCGGCGAGCGCCGGCAATTGCCCGGGTTCAGCGGCATCAACAGCTCACCGGTCTGGTCTCCGGACGGGCGCCGGATGGCCATGGTGTTGTCCAGGGACGGCAGTCCCAACATCTATGTGATCGACCTCGAGACCGAGGAAATCACCCAGTTGACCGATCATCCGCGCGCCGAAACCGAGCCGAGCTGGACCCCTGACGGACAACATGTGATTTTTACATCCGATCGCACCGGTCAGCCACAGATCTACAAGACCGACCTCAATGGCGGCTTTCCCGAGCGCCTCACATTTGACTGTTTTTATTGTGCCAAGGGGCAATTCCTGGACGATGGCGTGAATCTGGTTCACGTTCGACGGGATACCCGCAACGACCGCAACTACAGTATTGCGGTGCAGAACATGGACACCCTGCGTGTGGTGACCCTGACTGATACGGCACTTGATGAATCTCCCAGCGTGGCCCCGAACGGCAGCATGATCATGTTCGGTACAACCTACAATGGACGCGGCGTTCTGGACGCTGTATCCATTGACGGACGTGTAAAGTTCCGTTTACCATCCACGCAGGGCGATGTGCGGGAACCGTCATGGTCTCCGTATCTTAACTAGTTGTTTTGAAAAATGTATTGTCTATTGGAGGACAAGAATAGTGGGTACGCATAAACAATTATTAAAACTTGTGTTTCTGGCGTTTGTCGTGCTCGGCCTGGCGGCTTGCCGGTCTACCGGTGATACTGAGGAAATGCCTGATACTTCTGCGCAGGATGCAGCAGCGGCTCAGGCTGAAGCTGCCCGTGCAGCACAGCTTGCTGAAGAAGAGCGCCTGCGTCGCGAGCGTGAAGCGCAAGATCGTGTTGAGCAGGCTGCGCTGAACACAACAGTGTTCTACTTCGATTTTGACGTTGCCGAGTTCCAGCCGTCAGATCGTGAAACACTGATCATCCACGCCCGCAACCTGGCTGCCAACCCCAATCGTCGTGTACGACTGGAAGGCCATGCTGACGAGCGCGGTACACGTGAATACAACCTGGCCCTGGGTGAGCGTCGTGCGAACAGCATCCGCGATTTCCTGATCGTCAATGGTGCTTCACGTGCGCAGATTGAAACCGTAAGCTACGGTGAAGAGCGTCCGGCCGTACGTGGTCAGACGGAAGAAGCCTATCGCCAGAACCGTCGCGTGGAAATCCACCCGGCCGGTTAACGGACAATGCTGATGAGAGTACCCCTTACAACGTTGGCAGGTGCATTGACCCTGTCACTAGGCCTTACCGCAGCCCACGGGGCTGCGGTATCGGTCGTTGTGCAGCCTGAAACACAGTTGTCGCCCATGTTTTCAGGGGGCTCGTTGTTCATTGGCAACGCCAGCGCTGTTGCTGGCAGTACCGGTGGCGCGGATGTCGGCAGTATTACACCATATGCCCAGACGGGCAGCAGCGATGCGCTTATGCTGCTGCACGATCAGCTATCCTCCATGCGCTCGGAAGTTGAAACCCTGCGCGCCATGGTAGAAGAGCAGGCGAATGAAATACGACGCCTGCAGCGCGACTCCCGCGATCGTTATACCGATCTGGACTCGCGTATCAGTGGTCTTTATCAGGACATGGACGCCGGCGGCCTGCAGCCACCGGCAGCCAGTGGCAGCCTCATGCCGGTGCCCGAATCGTCGGCACAGCAACAGGCGCCTGCCCCTGGGGACACCGGCTTTGGTGAGCCTGCATCGACCGATCAGCTTGCGGTGATCCAACCGCCGCAGACGTCTGCGCAGGACGGTGTGCTGCCGGATCCAGGCAGTATGACTGAGCAGCAGTTGTACCAACACGCACTGGACATTCTGCTGCAGGACGCGGCTTACCAGCAGTCGATTGCGGAGTTTGATCAGTACCTGACGGTGTATCCGGATGGTCGTTTTGTGACCAATGCACATTACTGGAAAGGCCAGGCGCTTGTGAACCTGTCCGAATTCGAGCGGGCACGTGAGTCATTTTCAGTGATCGTCAATGACTACCCCGATGGTCGCAAGATAGACGACGCCATGTATTCCCTTGGCACGGTCTATCACCGACTGGGTGATGAAGCCCGTGCACGAGAACTTCTTCAGCAGGTAATGGCGCGATTCCCCAATACTTCAGCGGCGAATCTGGCAGATCTTTACCTGCGCTCTTTCTGAGCCGGAACCCCCAAATCATGAACTCGCCTGCGGTTGCCACCCAAAGCAGCCAAACACTGCGTATCAACGAGATTTTCTTTTCCCTTCAGGGCGAAACCCGCACGTCGGGCTTGCCGACAGTGTTTGTGCGTCTCACGGGTTGTCCGCTGCGTTGCCAGTATTGTGATACCGCCTATGCCTTCCATGAAGGTTCGCTGATGAGCCTTGAGCAAATCGATCAGCTGGTCTCACAATACAGGACCCGGCACGTGACCGTGACCGGCGGCGAGCCGCTGGCCCAGCCCAATTGCCTGCCCCTGTTGTCGCAACTTTGTGATGCCGGCTATCGTGTGTCGCTGGAGACCAGTGGTGCAATGGACATAGCCGGGGTGGATCCTCGGGTCGTGGTCATCCTGGACCTGAAAACCCCTGGCTCCGGTGAATGTGACCGGAATCTGGAAAGTAATATCGGCCTGCTGAAACCCGACGATGAAGTGAAGTTTGTGATCTGCGACCGACGTGATTACGAATGGGCGCGGGCAAAAACGGACCAGTTTGACCTGACAGCTCGTGTGGCTGAGGTGCTGTTTTCGCCCAGTTATGGCCAGTTGTCCTACCGGGAGCTGGCAGACTGGATTGTTGCCGATCAGTTGCCGGTGCGCATGCAGGTGCAACTGCATAAAATTATCTGGGGGGATGAACCGGGCCGATGAGTACTGAAAAACGCGCGGTGGTCCTGCTCTCCGGCGGACTGGATTCTGCCACCTGTCTGGCTGTTGCCCTGTCGCGGGGTTACGAGTGTGTGGCCATCAGTTTTGATTACGGACAACGGGCGGAAAGCGAGGTGCTCGCTGCTCGCCGGCTGTGTGAACAGAGCAATGTGGTTCATCGGGTGGTGCCATTGGCGCTGGGAAGCCTTGGTGGGTCGGCACTGACCGACCGCAGCCTTGCTGTGCCGGAGGAAGAAACCGCGGCCGGGGAAATCCCCATCACGTATGTGCCGGCCCGCAATACTGTGTTTCTGTCCTACGCCCTGGCCCTGGCGGAAGTGGTGGAAGCCGGGGCCATCTTTATTGGTGTCAACGCGCTGGACTACTCGGGTTATCCCGACTGCCGCCCGGCGTTCATCGAGGCTTTCGAGAAAATGGCCAATCTGGCCACGCGAGCCGGCACCACCGGCACCGCGCTGACCATCGAAGCGCCACTGCAGCAGATGAGCAAGGCCGATATCGTGCGCCTGGGTACGGAGCTGGGTCTGGACTACAGTCTGACGGTCAGCTGTTACCAGGCTGACAGTGATGGTCGCGCATGCGGGGTCTGCGACAGTTGTCGCCTTCGCCGCAAGGGCTTCGAGCAGGCTGGTGTGGCCGACCCCACGCGGTACACGCAGGAATTTTCTGCAAAAAATGCTTGAGTTTTTTGCGGCAGATAGTAGTATGTCGCACTTTCTCGGCGGGTCGTTAGCTCAGTGGTAGAGCAGTTGGCTTTTAACCAATTGGTCGATGGTTCGAATCCATCACGACCCACCATTTCTCCTTCCAGCTACTCCGCCACTGCAGTGTCACCCGATAACACCCAGACAATCCGGTAACGCCGGGTCTTTTTTGCCTTTTGTCCATCAATTCCACCGGGCTCCGGGAAACCTGGCCATCAACAAATGGTCAGCGCTGCCAGGTGCTGAAATATTGACAGTCTGTTGCCTGTCTTTTCCTGTAGGGGACTGTAGTTATGGTACTATCTGTCCCCTTGAATCTGGCCGAAGACATTGTTATGACATTGATTACCGATCGCGATGATCGACTGGCTGCCGATACACGCCTGGTCAAGGACTATCTGGCTGCCGTTCCCGGACAACAATCGCTGAGCGACGAGCAGGTTGCTGACTACAGGCAGCGAATCACCGAGCTGCTGAAGGCGCGTGACGCCGTACTGGTGGCACACTACTACACTGACCCTGTGATCCAGGCCTTGGCCGAGGAAACCGGTGGTATTGTCTCGGATTCGCTTGAAATGGCGCGCTTCGGGCGTGATGCCGACGCCAGCACACTGGTGGTTGCCGGTGTGCGTTTCATGGGTGAGACAGCCAGCATTCTCAGTCCGGAAAAAACCGTGATCATGCCCACGGTCGAGGCAACATGCTCTCTGGATATTGCCTGTCCCATTGATGCATTCTCCGCGTTCTGCGATCAGCACCCGGACCGCACCGTTGTGGTTTACGCCAACACCTCTGCTGCTGTAAAAGCGCGCTCTGACTGGGTAGTGACCTCCAGCATCGCATTGGATGTGGTGGAGCACCTGATGGCCAGGGGCGAGAAGATTCTCTGGGCGCCGGACAAACACCTCGGACACTACATCCAGAACAAGACCGGTGCGGACATGCTGTTGTGGGACGCTGCCTGTATTGTGCATGAAGAGTTCAAGGCCAAAGGCCTGATGGACATGAAGGCCCTGTACCCGGACGCTGCCGTGCTGGCACATCCGGAATCGCCGGCAGCAGTGCTGGCCCTGGCTGATGTGGTAGGTTCCACCAGTCAGTTGATCGAGGCAGCACGCACAATGCCCAATGAGCAGGCCATCGTGGCTACTGACCAGGGTATTTTCTACAAGATGCAGCAGAAGGCGCCTGACAAGACACTGATCATTGCGCCAACAGCCGGAAACGATGCAAGTTGCCGCAGTTGCGCCAATTGTCCGTGGATGGGCATGAATGCGCTGGACAATCTGTATGAGTCCTTGAAGAACCGCAGCAATCAGGTGCATGTTGCGCCTGATCTGGCAAAAAAGGCAATGATACCACTGCAGCGTATGCTGGATTTTTCGGCTCAGCGCAAGCTGGCGGTGAAAGGCAAGGCCTGACCGCAGATCCCAGGCCGGTAGCAGTTCAGCTCTGCTGACTCTGGCGCTGCATGTTTTCCACTTCCATCACACGCTGGCGCAGTCTGGCAATCAGGGGATGATTGTCGTCGCGACCGGTTTCTATTCGCAGCGCAAAGGACAGTTGTTCCCGGGCGCTGCGGAAATCCCCGACCAGAATGAAGTATTCAGCCCGCGCCTGATGCACTTTGCTGATGTCCCCGGCCATGCCCTGGGTTTCGGCAATCAGGTACCACAACTGGTGATCGTCCGGGCGTCGCACAGCGTGCCTTTCCATTACCCTTACTGCCGAGGAGTAGTCACGTGCTGCAATCAACGCATGGGCCTGTGCCATGGTCAGCGGATGGTTGTTCGGATTGATGCTCAGGTGGCGTTCCAGATAGCCCAGCGCCTGCTGCGGCTCACGCTTGGCAGTGAGGATTTCGGCGCGAGTGACCACGTAGGTGATGCGGTTCGGATCGTCGCTCAACAGCTCGTCAATCAGTGCCAGCGCCCGGTCGTACTGTTCGGCGCCCTGGTATGCCATGACCAGGCCGTAGCGGGCATAACTGCTGTCAACCGGATGGTCGCCGGCGGACTCCCGGCGGCGCTCGAAATCACGAATGGCGTTGTTCTTGTTGGGTTCGTAATGCACCTGCAGCCTGGCGCGCATCAGGTGATATTCCAGGTTCTGATCCGAGAGGCGACGAGGATGCTGGTTGGCCCGGTTTCGGGCATCGGAGATCCGTGACTCGGTAACCGGGTGGCTGAGCAGGAACTCCGGGGGACGTGTCGTGAAGCGGCTCAGGTCCATGAGACGCTCGAACATGCGCGCCTGGTCCATCGGATCATAACCGGCTGCGACCAGTGTGCGCAGGCCGATCCGGTCCGCTTCCTGTTCATTCTGGCGCGAGAAGCGCAGCTGGTTCTCGATGGCGCGACCCTGGGCGGCCATCACCGCGGCCGGGCCGGCGCTGCTTCCCGGTGTGCCGGCCATGATCACAATGCTGGCCAGCAGTGTGGCCAGTTCCGGTATGCGTCGTCGCTGAGCGTCCTCGATGCCGCGTGCAAAGTGGCGCTGGCTCACGTGTGCCAGTTCGTGCGCCATTACCGAGGCAAATTCACCCTCGGTGTGTGCGTTCAGAAACAGTCCGCCATTGACACCGATCACCCCGCCGGGCGCTGCAAAGGCATTAAGCGCCGGGCTGTCAATGACAACAAATGCCAGGCGGTGATCCTGCAGTTCGCTGTGAACGGCAAGTTTGTGCGTGAGGTTTACCACATAGTCATTGACCAGGGGGTCGTTGATGGTTGGCGCGCTTCGGCGGATGGAGCGCAGGAATTCACGTCCCAGCCGGTACTCTTCTTCAAGGGTGAACACACCTGACATCCGGTCGCCCAGCGATGGCAGATTGACTTGCGCCATGGAAGCCGGAGTCAGCCCCAGAGCCAGTGACAGTGCGGCTATGCCGCCAATACGTCCGAGCGATCGCATAGGTATCCAGATGGAATTTCAGTCATTCACTTAGACCGATATTACCACAATAAATTCCCCGCAGTGATTGCTATGCAGGCCTCTGAATTGCCTGCTAAAATGCGGGCATGAACACGCACGCTGACCTAGAACTGGATGTAACCGGGCTTCAATGTCCCATGCCCCTGCTTAAAGCAAAACTGGCGCTGAACAGCCTGGCCGCGCAACAGGTACTGAAAGTCATTGCTACCGATCCGGGCTCTGAACGGGATTTCCATGCCTTTGTCTCCCAGAGTCGTCACGAGATACTCTCATTCGAAAAGGCCGACGGCAGCTACAGCTACTGGATCCGAAAGGGTTAGACCCGATGCGCAAGTTCTTTGACACGTTTGTGGATCGCTATTTTCATGACGAAGAAGCGATCATCTTCACGCTCATCCTGATTGCGGCCCTGGTTGTACTTCTGACCATGGGATCATTCATCGCGCCACTGATCGTGGCCATCATCATTGCCTACCTGTTGCAGGGCCTGGTCAATCTGCTGCTGCGCTTCGGTGTGTCCTACCTGCTTTCAGTGGTGCTGGTGTATACCCTTTTCATCGGGTTGTTCATGGCGCTGTTGCTGTTGATTCTGCCGCAGGCCTGGAATCAGCTGATCAGGCTGCTGAATGAGCTGCCGCGGCTGATCAGTGAAGGTCAGGCACTGCTGCTGGTCTTGCCCGAGAACTACCCCAACCTGGTCACTGAACAGCAGGTGCAGGAATTCATTCGTGGTCTGCGTGGTGAGCTGACGTTGTTCGGGCAATACGTGGTGTCCTACTCCATTGCCAGTCTGCCCAATATATTCACCGGTCTGATTTACCTGATCCTGGTGCCGGTACTGGTGTTTTTCCTGATGAAGGACAAAGGGGCCCTGCTGACCTGGGTTGGAAGCCTGTTGCCGCGACATCGCCCGTTGATGCGCAAGATCTGGCAGGAGATGGACCTGCAGGTGGCAAACTACGTGCGTGGCAAGGTGCTGGAGATTTTCATTGTAGGCGCCATCAGTTATATCAGCTTCATGATCATGGGGCTGAACTATGCGCTGCTGCTGTCGATTCTCATGGGCCTGTCGGTGCTGATTCCGTTCATCGGGGTGGCAACGGTGGTGTTCCCGGTGGCGGCGGTGGCCTATGCACAATTTGGTATCAGCAGTGAATTCTTCACCATTCTGGTGATCTACGCGGTCATCCAGTTGTTTGACGCCAATGTCCTGGTGCCGATCATATTCTCCGAAACTGTGAATCTGCATCCGGTAGCGATCATTGCTGCGGTACTGATATTTGGCGGTCTCTGGGGCCTGGCAGGAGTCTTCTTTGCGATACCGCTGGCGACACTGGTCAAGGCCATCATCAACGCCTGGCCGTCCCGCACAGCGATGTCCGAACTGGTGAGCTCTGCGAAGGCCGGGGACGTGACGCCGGAGCAGGCATCGGAGCGCCTGTCTGCGGCGCGCGCAAATCCGGCAGACGCTGCTCCGATCACTGAAAGCTGAGATATACAGCAGCCGCTGTGACCTTTGGTGGGCTGCATCACAATGTGTTAAAGTCGCCTGCCAGCGTGCGTACAGAAAATTTTCGAGGTTTGTGAATGATCCAGGGCAGTATTGTTGCCATCGTGACGCCCATGCTTCCGGATGGTGCCATCGATTATCCCGCGTTTTCCAGGTTGATTGACTGGCATATCGACAGCGGCACGGATGCCATTGTTGTGGTTGGCACCACGGGCGAGTCGCCCACGTTGACCGAGCAGGAGCACTGTGATGTCATTGAGTACTGTGTGAAGCAGGTCAACAGGCGTATACCGGTGGTTGCCGGCACCGGTTCCAATTCCACCCGGGAAGCCATCTACTACACAGAGGCGGCGCGTGATGTTGGCGCCGATGCCTGCCTGATTGTGGTGCCGTACTATAACAAACCCAGCCAGGAAGGCATGTACCAGCATTTCCGTCTGATCGCCGAGAGTGTGGATATCCCTCAGATACTTTACAACGTGCCCTCACGGACAGGTTGTGATCTTTTGCCAGAGACGGTGGATCGCCTGGCGGATGTTGACAATATTGTTGGTATCAAGGAAGCCACAGGTGACCTGGATCGGGCCAAGCACGTGATTTCACTCTGCGCTGATCGTATCACGGTGCTCAGTGGCGACGATGCCACGGCACTTGACCTGATTCTGGCTGGCGGCAAGGGGAACATCTCGGTTACCGCCAATGTGGCACCGGCACAGATGCACGAGATGTGCAGACTGGCTCTTGCCGGAGAGCGGGAAAAGGCGAGCCTGCTGAACGCAAGACTGGCGGGCCTGCACAATGCCCTGTTCCTGGAGGCCAACCCCGTGCCGGTGAAATGGGCTCTGCACGAACTCGGTTATATAGACAGAGGTATCCGATTGCCTCTGGTGGAGCTGAACAACGCGTACCGCATTCCGCTGCGCGAAGCCATCCGGCATGCCGGATTGAATTGACAGGTCATTTTCATGTTTTCTGCTGTGCGTTTTATTTTGTTGGTATCGCTGACCTTTGCATTCAGTGCCTGTACCTGGTTGGGTGTAGGTGGCGAGGAAGGGTGGTTGCGTGATCGTGAGGGTGAATATCTGCGTGCGCCAACTGTGGCGAGAATGGAGATACCCCCGGAACTGGATTCCTTTACCATAGACGATCTGTATCTGATCCCGCCACCGCCGGCCGGGGATCGGGAGTTTTTTGTACGGCCACCGGCACCGAGGCCGATCGACAGTCGCGTTCGTGATGGTGTCGTGGTGCAGCAGTTCGGTGATCGTGCCTGGATTGTGGTGGGTGCCACCAGCGGGCAATTGTGGCCCCGCCTGCGCGATTACTGGCCTACCGAAGGCATCGCACTGACCCGGGAAGATCCCGTGGCTGGTGTCATGGAAAGTGTCTGGCTGTCTTCTGACGATGACGATACCCGGCACAAATATCGCGTATTTGTAGAACCAGGGCTGCATGCCGGCAATTCCGAAATCTACGTACGGCATGTCAGCGACCAGGGCGAAAGCGCCGCAGATGAGCCTCGCGAGTGGCCCGCGCGCTCTCACAGCCAGGAGCGTGAGAACCTGATGCTGGCCTCGATCTCCCTCTATCTTGCCGATCGTGTAGACCTGTACCGCGCCTCGTCAGTATCACTGCTGGCTGGCAGCATACAGGCCGAAAGCAAGTCGAGATTGCTGGATCAGCGCGCCGGAGATACTCGACTGGAACTGCGTATCGATTTCGATCGCGCATGGAGCCAGGTATCACAATCTCTTGGTAACGCCAATATCGACATCACCGACAGTGATCGGGATAACCGGCACTTTGATGTGAGCTTCTCAGGCGAAGAGACGGCAGACCGACCCGGATTCTTCTCCCGTGTGTTCCGTCGTAATCGACAGGATGATGTGGAAGTTCGCCAGTTCCGGGTCGAGCTGGTGGATGTGGAAGCTGGCATCGAAGTTCGGGCCTCGACAATTGATGGCAGCGCGGCACCGCGGCTTCAGGATCTGCTTATCAGAACGATCAATGACAACCTGATCTGAGGCCGGTATGGACATTTCCGCCCCGATGCTTTTCGTCCTGGCAGGCGCGGCGACGCTGACTGGCGGCCTCATCGGCATACTGCTCTGGCGTTGGCGCGCAGATCAGGGCCCCATGCTGGCGGCTCTTGAAGAACGCCTCACGGCCCGGGATCAGAGCCTTGCCCAGGCGGCTGAGTCCGAGCAACAACTGAAGCTGCAGGTGGCCAGCCTGACAGAGGCCGCCGGCAAGTATCGCGAACGTATCTCCGAGCTGGAAACCACACTCGATCAGGAACGACGCCGGCACGAAGAAAAGCTGGCGCTGCTGTCCAGCGCGCGCGAGCAGATGACGCTGGAATTCAAGCAGCTGGCTGGCGAGATCCTGGAAGACAAAAGTCGTCGCTTCACCGTAACCAATCGGGACAGCATCAGCGAAATCCTCAAGCCACTCAATGAAAAAATCGCACAGTTCGAGAAGAAAGTCGAAGACACTTATGATCGCGAGTCAAAGGTGCGCTTCTCGCTGGAGAATGAGATTCGCAAATTGCACGAGCTCAATATACGCATCAGCACCGATGCCGACAATCTGACCCGTGCGCTCAAGGGTGAAAGCAAGACACAGGGCACCTGGGGCGAGGTAATACTGGAGTCCATCCTGGACAAGTCCGGTCTGGTCAAGGGCCGTGAATACGACACCCAGAGCAGCTACAGGAGCGAAAGCGGCTCGCGCCAGCAACCGGACGTGATTGTGCATCTGCCGGACAACAAGCATGTGGTCATTGATGCCAAGGTGTCACTGAAAGCCTACGAGCAATATTGTTCCAGTGACGACGAGGCCGAGCGCGCGCAGTGCCTGCGTCAACACATCCAGTCGGTGCGCCAGCATGTAAAGGGTCTGAGTGAGAAGGAATACCAGAATCTGACCGGGCTGAAGTCATTGGACTTTGTGCTGCTGTTCATGCCGGTTGAAGCGGCGTTTACCTCCGCGGTACAGCATGATGACAATCTGTTCAACGAAGCCTTCGAGAAGAATATCCTGCTGGTTGGGCCTTCCACGCTGCTGGCAACCCTGCGCACAATCCAGAACATCTGGCGTACGGAGTATCAGAACCGCAATGCGCTGGAAATTGCAAAAAGGGCTGGTCTGCTATATGACAAGTTCGTCAATTTTGTTCAGGACCTTGAAGACATCGGCAATCGAATTGATGCCACGCAGGCCAGTTATGACAAGGCGCATAACAAACTGAGTTCGGGGCGGGGCAACCTGATCAGTCGTGTGGAAAAACTGAAAAGTCTTGGTGCACGGGCCAGCAAGCAGCATGATGCCCATCTGTTGGCCAGGGCGCAGGGCGACGATGACAATGACAACGACAACGACGATGAAGAAAACAGCCGTGACTGATTTTGCCCGCGCTGACCTTGCCGCCATAGATGAATTCCTGCCTTGCCCCACACCGCAGGCCTGGCTGGCGCGCGCGCTTGAGGAGCAGGAAATTCTGCTCATTGATCATGCCAATTGTGAAAAGAAAGCAGCGGCTACGGCCATGAACCTGCTGTACCGCTATGTGGGCCATACCGATCTGCTGCGCAAGATGTCCCAGCTTGCACGTGAGGAGCTGCTGCATTTTGAACAGGTGGTTGAGATCATGTCCGAGCGTGGGGTGAAATATCGGCCGTTGACGGCATCACGCTACGCTGCAGGACTGCGCGAACATGTGCGCAAACAGGACGTGGCAGGGCGCGACGCCGTGCTGGTGGATACCCTGATCGTGGGTGCTCTGGTGGAGGCAAGATCCTGCGAGCGCTTTGCTGCACTGGCGCCGCTTCTGGAGCAGCGGCATGACGAACGGCTGGGACGTTTCTACCGGAATCTGCTGCGCTCCGAAGCCCGCCATTTCGAGGACTATCTGGCGCTGGCCGAACAATACGCGGATGAAAATATCGCGCCACATGTGGCGCGGTTCCGGGCCGTGGAAAAACAGCTTGTCGAGTCACCGGACAGCGAGTTTCGTTTCCACAGCGGCGTACCGGACTCCGGCGCGGGCTGAGGTTCAGGGTTCACAGTTTTCGGGACGTACAAGATCTTCGCCCAGTCGCGCCGCCAGTGTGTCCAGTTGCCGACAGGGAATGGTTTCCGAGCCGGTGAGCACCACGGATGTGACATTCCGCATGGCATTGAGCGTGGAAATGTCAGTGAGGGGGTTGTCCGGGGCGCGCACGGAGATCAGTCTGTTCAGTCTGCGTAACTCATCCAGGTGTGTGAGCATATTGCCCCCCAGATCAATGAATTCCAGATTACGCAGACTGGTAATGCCTTCCAGCGAGCGTATTTCAAGATTGGCACAGGACAGCAGGGTCAGATCGTCGAGCGAAGAGGTTTCCTGCTGACGCAGACGCACGTTGACACAACTTTGCAGTCCCGGGTCAGGGAAATACACCTGTGTGACATCGGCTCGGGGGTCGTAAAGCACGCGTTCATTGACGCTGACCGAATAGCGATGGTTGCAGGCACCCAGTGCGAGTGCCATGGCACCGGCCAGGGCGCAGACGGTAATTTTTCTGATAAGTGCAGACATACGGGCATTCTACCTGCACGAATCGCGGTCAGCCACCGAATTCACGTGTACACTTGCCGCTGGTCGCTGGAAAACAGGGGATGCTACAGGTTAGTATTGTTCCGATAATATGAATTCACAGGAATCACTCATGAAAAAGCAAGGTATGGTGGCCTTACTGGTCGTATGCGGGTTCGCCGCGGCAAGTCTGCACGCCCAGTCTGTTGATCTGTCCGATGAAGAGGAACAGATCAGTTATAGCATTGGCGTGAACATCGCCCAGAACCTCACGGATCAGGGGCTGACTGCCGAGATCGACGTGGATGCCTTCATGGCGGGCGTGCGCGATGCGCTGACCAATGATGTCCAGATGTCCGAGGATGACATGATGATGGCGCTGATGTCGTTCCAGCAGCGTCTGATGAGCCAGCAACAGGCGGCCACCGAGGCGGCGCGTGCTGAAGGTGAGAGTTTCCTTGCCGAAAATGCGCAGCGTGACGGCGTGGTGACCACCGATTCGGGCTTGCAGTATGAAGTGCTGGAGCGCGGCACCGGTGGTCAGTCACCATCGGCGTCTGATGTGGTGGTGGCACATTACGAAGGCCGGTTCCTTGATGGCAGCGTTTTTGACAGCTCCATCGCGCGTGGACAGCCTGCAGAGTTCATGCTCAATCAGGTTATTCCGGGCTGGACCGAGGGGCTTCAACTGATGCAGGCCGGGGACACCTACCGGCTTTTCATTCCGTCCGCACTGGCCTACGGTCCCGGCGGTTCAGGTCCGATCCCACCCCATGCCACGCTGATCTTTGACGTGGAACTGATAGAGGTCAATCCCGATTAATACCGGCATGTTCAATGCGGGGTTGTTGCAGTTTCTCCAGCAATCCCCAAGTCCGTTTCACGCAGTGGCCAGCATGTCAGACATGTTGTTGCGCTCGGGGTTTGTTGCACTGGATGAAGGTGAGTCCTGGCAACTGGCCCCGGATGCCCGTTATTTTGTCACTCGAAACGGTTCCTCCATCATTGCGTTCACCACCGGCAGCGGCGACCCTGTAACTACGGGTATTCGCATGACAGGTGCGCATACCGACAGCCCCTGCCTCAAGGTCAAGCCGGACCCGTTGATCAGGCGTCAGGGCCTGGTTCAGTTCGGTGTGGAAGTTTATGGTGGTGCCTTGCTGGCGCCCTGGTTTGACCGTGACCTGTCCATTGCCGGTCGTGTGGATTACCGCAGCAGTACCGGCGAACTGCAACATTGCCTGCTGGATCTGCAGAGCCCGGTGGCTGTGATTCCCAGTCTGGCCATTCATCTGGACCGGGAAGCCAACCAGAACCGCAGTATCAATGCGCAGACCGACTTGCCGCCCGTACTGGCGCTGGTCAATGCAGACTCACCCTTTGATTTCCAGCGCTTCGTGATGGATCAGGTGCGCAACCAGACCGGACATGAGTCAGCCGATGTGCTGCTGGGTCATGAGCTGGTGTTCTACGATACCCAGCCGCCGGCGATGACAGGTCTCAATGGTGAGTTCATCAGCAGCGCACGGCTGGACAATCTGCTGAGTTGTTATGTCTGCACGAAGGCACTGCTGGATGCAGATTCTCCCGGGTTTTCCCTGATGGTCTGCAACGATCATGAGGAAGTTGGCAGTGCGTCTGCCTGCGGTGCACAGGGGCCATTTCTGGAGTCGGTGTTGCAGCGTATTGTGGACGCGCGATCGGAAGCTGCCGGGCGGGAAGCCTGGGAGCGTATGCTGCGTCGTTCGCTGTTCCTGTCCATCGACAACGCCCACGGCATCCATCCGAATTTTGCCGACAAACATGACAGCAATCATGGCCCGCTGCTGAACAAGGGGCCTGTGCTCAAGATCAATGCCAATCAGCGTTATGCCAGCAACAGTCGTTCCATGGCGCTGTTCCGGGATATCTGCCATCAGGTGGATGTCCCGGTACAGACGTTTGTGATGCGCAGTGACATGGGTTGTGGCAGCACCATCGGGCCGATCACCGCGTCCGGTATTGGTGTTGAAACCGTGGACGTGGGTGTGCCAACTTTTGCCATGCATTCAATCCGCGAACTGGCGGGCAGTCAGGATGCGGCCTGGCTGGAACGCGCGGTCAGGCATTTCTACGCACGCGCAAACTGAATCATCTGCGCCCCTCCCATGTCTGCGCTCCCTGGCATGTCACGCTGACTGGTTGAGCAGGCAGAAAAAGGTAAACAGATGGCCCTCAAACCCACCATCCACAAAGCCACCGTCGCCCTCAGCGACACGGATCGCAATCACTACGACAGCCTGCAGCTCACCATTGCTCGCCACCCTTCGGAAACCCTTGAACGCATGATGGTGCGCCTGCTCGCATTCTGCTTCCATGCGCGCGAAGGCTTGAGCTTCTGCCGTGGCTTGAGCGCCAGTGAGGAGCCTGACCTTTGGGCGCATGAACTGGACGGCACGCTGGCGCTGTGGATTGATGTAGGCGAACCGGCTGTGGATCGAATCCGCAAGGCCAGCCACATTGCGCGCCAGGTGGTAGTCTACAGTTTCAACAGCAAGTCTGCGGTATGGTGGACACAACACTGCGAGCAGTTTTCCGCGCTCGGGGTGACGGTCTTCCGGCTGGACTGGGAGGCGGTGCAGGCGCTGGCAGGGCTGGCTGAGCGCACGATGGATATGGCGGTGAGCATCGCTGGCAGCACGGCCTGGGTGACAATGGAGCGAGGCAGTTGTGAGATCGGACTTGAAGCCTTGAACATGTCGTGACAGCTTGCGCGAGGCGTTGCGTTTCTCGCGGCACCGGCAAGACCCGGGCCGCTGAGGTGATCGCCGGCCAGTTTCGTACGAGGCCGATGCGCTCTTCGGCAAGTGCAGCCAGTCCAGTGACAACAAGCAGGTTATTGGTAAGCAGACTATTGGTGCTGCATTTCTGCGGCGTTGCCGGTGCATCATCGATTTCCAGGATTGACGAGTGATGTGATGACAAAAACCACCCGCATGACACTTCTCATTATGGTGCCGCTGACAGCCCTGCTGGTTGTGGCGGCACTGGCAGCGTGGTGGTTCATTGGCCAGGATCGGACCAGGGAGCGGCTGCAGGATGAACTGGCAGATGTGCTGGGCATGGACGTGCACATCGGTCAGCAGCCTCGGTTCGGCCTGTGGCGCGGCCCGAGCGTCACGTTGGCAGATATTGAAGTGAGCGCGCAGGGGCAGCCAGTGGCAACGGCCGAAAGTGTGCGTGCGCGCCTGGCCCTGTCCGGTCTGCTCCGGGGCAGGGTCAAGCTGGCAGGCTTGCGCATCGTCCGGCCAGTGCTGTCGATTGAGCGCCTCGGACCGGGGGAGTTCAATATCAGGCAATACGAAACGCAGCCGGGAACAGACGATGCCCTGTTGCTGCGGCAACTGCAGGTATCCGATGCCAGGCTGAACTATCTTGATCAGGTCTCGGGCATGGAGTGGCTGTTTGAACACTGCGACCTGGATCTGCGCAGCGCAGCTGGTTCCGAGAAGGTGTCGGCGCAGGCACTTGCATGGCTCAACGGTAATGGCGAGTTGAGATGTCAGCGTCTGAGTCAGAGTCTGAGCCAGGGTGAGCTGGTGATTGACGACCTATCGGTAGCGTTTCGCAACAACAACGGTATCTTCGATCCGAGCCCGTTCAGCGCCACCGTTTTCGGAGGACAGCTCTCAGGTGAGCTTGGGGTCGACCTCTCGTCCTCTACACCGGCGTTCATGCTGACGGGCCAACTCTCCGGGTTTGAAATCGGTGATTTCCTGTCAATGCTGAATCCGGACCAGACTGCCACCGGCACGATGGATCTGGCCGTGGAGCTGAGCGCACAAGGCAGCTCCTGGCAGGAAGTTCGGGAAATGACCGCCGGTACGCTGAGCATGAAAGCAGGCGAGCTGGTGATTGACGGATATGATATGGATTCCGAGCTTGACGATTATGCCGCCACCCAGCGCTTCAATCTGATCGATGCCGGTGCACTGTTTCTTGCCGGACCTGTTGGTCTTGCCGCCAGCCGCGGTTATACGTTTACCGGGCTGCTTGAAGGCAGTGACGGCAGCACTCGCATTGATGAGCTGGTCTCGGATTGGTCGATTGAGAATGGCGTGGCTCAGTCGCGCGATGTTGCCTTTCGCACACCGGAGAATCGATTGGCGCTCGCTGGAGGTCTGGATTTTTCCCGGTACCGGTTTGATGCGCTGCAGGTGGCGGTGCTGGACCGCGATGGCTGCGCCATTGTTGAACAAAGTATTACCGGCTCTTTCGACGAGCCTGAAGTCACACAGCCTGACTTTCTGATCACGGCGATCGGCCCTTTGCTGGACCTGATCAGCCGCGGCGTGCAGGCCATCACTGACAGTGAGTGCGAAGCATTTTACACAGGCTCCATTGCGCATCCGTGAGTATGAGTTGGGGTGTATTGCAACTACGTGTCACCTCCTGTGCCGTTTTTGTGCCAGGAATCGTGCCGGATGCACCAGTGCCTGTTGGGCGCCGGTCAACGGTGAAGCTTCGGCGCAGATGAGAGCGGCAATGTGCTCGGCCAGCAAGGGGCAAGTGGCCATGCCGTGCGAACCATGGCCGATGCTCACGTACAGGCCGGTCAAGGCAGCGGAGTCAGACACCGGGCCGGCCAGTGGCATGAAGTCGCGGGAGCCGCCGCGCACCGAGGCTCTGCCAGGAAAGGCGCCTGATACCTCTTTTTCAAGGGAAGGTATACAGGGTAGAACCCCGGTGACCACGTCATGATGCTCTGTGTTCGACAGCTCAGTAATCTCGCTGTTCTTGACGTAACTCGCACCCACACAGTGCTGATTGCCATCTGCCGGTGTCAGATAGCTGCGGCTGCATATCACGGTGCGCAACTTTCTGCTGGCATCAGAGGATTGCAGATAACTGATCTGTCCCCTCAGCGGGGCCACAGGCAAGTCAGCCATCACCTGAAAGCGCCGTGCCGAGAAGCTGTTGGCTACAATCACCTGTGGTGATGCACTCAGGACTTCACCGCCGCTGTTCACAACATGCCAGTCCCGCCCCTGCCTCTGCAGCTCGGCAACCGAGGCGTGGGTATGCAGGGTGATGTTCGGATGGGACAGCAGGGTCCGGCACAATTGCTGTGGGTTCAGCCAGCCGCCGGGGGTGAGAAACAGGCCGCCTTCATTCAGCGGCAGGCCGGCAATGTCACTGGCTTCATCGGCAGCAACATGATGCAGGACCTGGGGTGGGTAATGCGTGTAGGTATCAGGGGTCGTTGGTTTACGTGTGTATTTGTACGCGGTTTCCAGTGTCAGCACGCCGCAGTTGTGCCATTGGAAATCCACACCCGGTTGCAATTGCAGCCAACTGTAGAAACGTGAGGCATACAGAAAGCTCAGCAGATTGAACTGCCAAAGTGTGTCCGGTACCCGGTTCAGGCGGCATTGCAGGATGGCCTGCGGGTTGCCGGATGCGCCGGCGGCGGCCGTTTCACCCTGCTCCAGGACGGTGACACGAAAGCCGCGTCGGGCCAGGCTCCAGGCCGCTGTGCAGCCGGCAACTCCCGCACCGATGACCGTGACCTCATCCGTTCTGTGTGCCGGTGCAGCTTGTCGGGATGCAGCGCTTTTGCCCGGCAGCTCGGCATACAGCATGTGGCGCTTGCGGCCAAAACCCTTGCGTTTCTCGATGCTGAAACCCAGTGCTTCAAGCTGACGTACCACCCGTCCGGTCACACTGTAGCTGCTCAGCGTGGTGCCGGCGCCAGAGCGTTCGGCGATGGTTGCCAGCATGCTGTCCGACCACAAGGCAGGGTTGTTTGCCGGGTTGAAACCGTCAAGAAACCAGGCGTCCACCTGCAAGGCGGCATTGGCTTGGGCGCGCAGCAAAGCTTCAGCATCGCCGTAGTACAGATCCAGAATGATGCTGCGTCTGTCGCCGGGCAGTTGAAGGTGCAATCGATGATAACCGGGGCTGTGATCGGGATAGGCGGCCAGCAGGGCATCGGCCAGCGCCTGCAATTCCGGCCATTGTGACAGCGCATGCTGCAGCGCAGACCGGGTCAGGGGGTGTTTTTCACAGCTGATGTAATGCAGGCGCAGATTGCTGCACTGGGTTGCCCGCCACAGTTGCCAGCAACAAAGGAAATTCAGACCGGTGCCAAACCCCAGCTCGGCGACTGTGAACGTGCGTTGTTCATTGGCGAGTGACTGCCAGCGTTCGGCAAGCTGGTTGGCCTGCAGAAAGACATGTCGGGTTTCCGCCATGCCACCTTCCCGGGAGAAGTAGACGTCCTCATAGGCGCGGGACCAGGGCGCGCCCGAGTCCTGCCAGTCAAGGTCGGCGTTTTCCAGTGCCTCAATGCGCTGATCACTCATGTGTTCATTCTTCGCGGATGACCAGGGCTTCAAGTGGCGCAAACTGAATGCGCAAGTGTTCGCGCATCCGCGCCAGCTCATGGTCCTGCCAGCCTTCGGGTTCGGTCAACGCAAGCCAGGCATCAAAATAGTGTTCGGCCGCGTATTCGTGACCGAAACCACGTGGCGAGGTGCCTGCGGCCATGTCAGCGGCCAGTTGCAACATGGTGATGATCGGAAACCAGCGCAGGTCACTGGACACATCAGGTCCCCGGGGTGAGCGCATCCACGCGGGTTCACGATAGAAGGAGTCCGGTGAGAAAAAAGTGATGGGATCGCTGGCATATTGCAGGAAAGCAAGCCTGAAATCGCCCCAGGGCTGCTCGCCGGTTTCCAGTCCGCCGTTCTGGTTGGCGAAGCGAATCACCGAATCGTCCCTGAATCGCGGCAGCCACTCCGGTGAGTCAGGCACCCGACGATTGGTTGCATCACGCCAGGTGTCGCTGCGAAAGGGTGGACCGCTCCACAGTGCACCCTGAAAGGGATCATCAATAATGTCATACAGATCGAATGAGCGGTCCGAGTTCAACGCGCCCAGGCTGAGTCCAAACAGGTACAGCCTGGGGCGACTGTCAGCGGGTAGCTGTGTCCAGTGGCTGTAGACTGCCTGGAACAGGGCGCGGGCGCTTTCCACACCGTACGCGCCTTCGGCCATCAGTGACAGCGGACTGGGCAGATAGGAATACTGCGCGGCAACACTGGCAATGTCACCACGATGCAGATACTCCAGCGGGTCGATGGCGGCCGGGTCTACCCAGCCGGTGCCCGTTGGGGTGATCAGCAGCAGGATGGAGCGCTCAAAGGCGCCGGTGCGCAGCAGTTCCGCCATCGCCAGCGCTGCCCGCTCTTCCGGGGTTTCTGCTGCGTTCAAGCCGACATAGATTCTGATCGGATCACTGGCCGTGGTTTCCGAGAAACGCTGGATGGACTGCGCGCGGGGCCCCAGGGAAAGATAACGACGGCCGTGGCGCCCCATGCTCTCCCAGCTCAACAGTGAGGCCTCGCTGCCGCTTCTGAGCGGGTCGAGCGGCGCTTCCATTTCCGGTTCAATCAGGGCGTCCACCTGTTGGTAGGAGCGATCCGCGCTGCGCAAGGCGAACGAGGCGAGTACCCCATCAACAATGGCCCACACCAGCCACAGCGCCAGTACAAAGCCGCCAAAATGTGATATGCGTGGCGGCACCACCCGCTGGAGTTTTCTGGACAGCAACAGGAAGAGTTGGTGGAACATCTTGCCGATCAGCAACAGCAACAGGAACACGGTCAATGCGATCAGGCCCACCCACAGTGCCCGCACACCCGGCACCTCATCGAGCCCCATCAGTGCGCGCACATTGTTCTGCCACTGACTGGCCTGAAGCAGGAAGCTCACAGCCAGAATACCACACAGCACGGCAGCGATAGCCTGGATGATACGCTGGGCGCGGGATCCTGCTGTCGGCAGCTGCAGGTAATTCCACAACCAGACCGCGCCGATGCCAACGCCGTATCCTGCGGCCATGGCAAGTCCGGAAAGCACGCCCTGGATGTTGTCGTCCCGCGGGAGCAGGCTGGGTGTCAGGGACAGGGCAAAAAACAGCGTGCCGCCCAGCAAGCCGATGGTCGAAAAATGCCTTCCTACGCGCATCCGTTATCCTTCAGTCTGATACTGCTACTGAACCCTGCGGCGGCGGTTGTCCGACAAGGTCTGATGCAGGCGGCTCCCAAGCTGTCCAGGACCGTAAAGCACATGAAAAAAAAGGGTCGATAGGGTAGAATGCGGCCCTCGTTCGATCCCGTACGCCACACTTATAGTTCAGGACATCATAATGGAAATCAATCCCTTGCTGCAAAAAATCAAGGACTTCACTGAGCGCACGGATACTCTCAGGGGGTATCTTTGACTACGATCACAAAAAAGACCGGCTCGCAGAAGTAGAACTGGAGCTGTCAGAATCCGCTGTCTGGGACAAACCCGAGTACGCCCAGGAGCTGGGCCGGGAGCGCTCTGCGCTTGAGACCGTGGTGGTGACCATGGATCAGCTCTACAGTGGCCTGGGCGACGCTGCCGATATTCTGGACCTGGCGAAGGAGGAAAACGACACGGATCTGTTGGCGGAAGTGACAGCCGACCTTGATGTCCTGGAAACAAAACTCGGCCTGCTCGAATTCCGTCGTATGTTCTCCGGCAAAATGGACGCCAACAATGCGTATCTGGATATCCAGGCCGGTTCCGGAGGCACTGAGGCGCAGGACTGGGCGGAAATGTTGCTGCGCATGTACATGCGCTGGGGAGAGGAAAAGGGCTTTGATGTAGAGTTGGTTGAAGTGTCAGCCGGGGAAGTGGCCGGTATCAAGAGTGCCACCATCTTCTTCAAGGGTGAGTATGCATTTGGCTGGCTGCGAACCGAAACCGGTGTGCACCGCCTGGTAAGAAAGTCGCCATTCGATTCGGGCAATCGTCGTCACACATCCTTTGCCTCGGTGTTTGTCTCACCGGAGGTAGACGATGACATCGAAATTGATCTGGACATGTCCCAGGTGCGCGTGGACACCTATCGCTCCAGTGGAGCGGGTGGACAGCACGTCAATACCACGGATTCGGCCATACGCCTGACACACGAGCCCACGGGTATTGTGGTCCAGTGCCAGAACCAGCGATCACAGCACAAGAACAAGGATCAGGCGATCAGCCAGCTCAAGGCCAAGCTGTATGAACTGGAACAACTCAAGCGCCGCGAGGAAGCCGATGCCGTTGAGGCGGAAAAGTCCGACATCGGTTGGGGCAGCCAGATTCGATCCTATGTACTTGACCAGTCGCGTATCAAGGACCTGCGCACCGGCGTGGAGACCAGCAACACAGGCGCCGTGCTTGATGGCGATCTGGACCGATTCATCGAAGCCAGCCTGAAAAAAGGGCTGTAAGCAGGAACACGAGGACAGCATGACAGACATTACCCAGGCCGCGGACACCGGGCAACAGGACGAAAACAGGCTCATTGCCCAGCGACGCGAGAAGCTGACTGCAATCCGCTCCCGGCGCAATGCCTTTCCGAATGATTTTCGGCGCGACTGTCTGGCGGCTGATCTGCACGCGGCCCACGAAGCGCACAGCAAGGAAGCGCTTGAGGCGCTTGGCCGGCAGGTGAGTGTGGCTGGCCGGGTCGTTCGTATGCGCGGGCCTTTCCTGGTGATCCAGGATGTCAGCGGCACCCTGCAACTGTATTTCGCCCACAAGGAAATTGATGCGGCCGTGCTGGAAGAAATCAAATCCCTGGATCTGGGTGACATTGTTGGTGTGAATGGCAATGTATTTCGCACCGGCAAAGGTGAACTGACGGTCAATATCAATCAGTTGCGTCTGCTGACCAAGGCGCTCAGGCCACTTCCCGATAAACACAAGGGCCTGTCGGACACCGAGGTGCGTTACCGGCAGCGTTATGTTGACCTGATTGCCAATGAGACGTCACGCAATACCTTCATGCTGCGCTCGCGTATTGTCAACGCCATGCGTGCTTATCTGGTCAGCCAGGGTTTCATGGAGGTGGAAACACCCATGATGCAGGTGATTCCCGGTGGTGCCACGGCACGTCCGTTTGTCACCCATCACAACGCGCTGGATCAGCAGATGTATTTGCGTGTGGCGCCGGAGCTGTATCTGAAGCGTCTGGTTGTGGGTGGATTCGAAAAGGTCTTCGAGATCAATCGCAACTTTCGCAATGAAGGCCTGTCCACCCGGCATAACCCCGAATTCACCATGGCCGAGTTTTACCAGGCCTACGCGGATTATCATGAGCTCATGGACATGACCGAGGACATGTTTTGTTTCATCGCCAACGAGGCGCTGGGCCGTACCGTGTTCAGTTATCAGGGACTGGAGATTGACTTCAGCAAGCCTTTTGCCCGACTTGCAGTGCGCGATGCGGTGCTGCAGTACTGCCCTGAGCTCAATGTGCAGCAGATCAATGACCGTGATGCGCTGGCGGCGGCTGCCGTGGCGTACGGCATGAAGGTGGAGGACAGCTGGGGCGCCGGACGCCTGCTGATGGAGATATTCGACGAAAAAGTCGAACACCACTTGCAGCAACCCACTTTCATCATTGAGTACCCGACGGAAGTGTCACCATTGGCCCGTCGCAATGACAATGACCCGGAAGTCACCGACCGCTTCGAATTGATCATAGGTGGACGCGAACTGGCCAATGGTTTTTCCGAACTCAACGATGCCGAAGATCAGGCTGACCGCTTCCGGGAGCAGGTCGCCCAGAAAGATGCCGGTGACGCCGAAGCCATGCACTACGATGCCGACTATATAGCGGCGCTGGAGTACGGCATGCCACCCACTGCTGGCGAGGGTATCGGCGTGGACCGCCTGGTCATGCTGTTGACCGATTCGGCTTCCATCAAGGATGTGCTGTTGTTCCCGCATATGCGGCCGGAGCGCTGAGTACAGAAGAAAGGTGACGGAAGACAGATGACAGATGCGGGGCGCATAAAGCTGGAGTCATCCTGGCGGGTTTTGCTGGAGGATGAATTCGATAAAGATTACATGCGTGAACTGCGTGAGTTCCTGCTGTCCGAAAAGCAGCAGGGCAAGCTGATCTTTCCGGCCGGCAAGGACATTTTTAATGCCCTCAACAGCACGCCTTTTGACAGTGTCCGTGTCGTGATACTCGGGCAGGACCCCTACCACGGGCCGGGGCAGGCGCATGGGCTGTGTTTTTCAGTACAACCGGGCGTTCCGTTGCCACCATCACTGCGCAATATCTACAAGGAAATCGGGCAGGATCTGGGCCTGACCATGGGCAGCAGTGGCTACCTTCAGCCCTGGGCTGATCAGGGCGTGTTACTGCTCAATGCCGTGCTCACCGTGGAGGCTGGTCGCGCCGCCTCGCATCAGGGCAAGGGTTGGGAGCAGTTCACAGACCGGATCATCGCGCTGCTCAATGCGCGCCGAGAGAATCTGGTTTTTCTGCTTTGGGGCAGTTATGCCCAGCGCAAGGGACAGATCATAGATCGGGATCGACATCTTGTGCTGGAATCGCCGCACCCGTCGCCGTTGTCTGCCAGTCGGGGATTCTTCGGTAACCGGCATTTTTCACGCACCAACACCTGGCTGATTGAACACGACCTGGCACCTGTGGATTGGCGCATTGAGTAAGCGGGCGAGTGACCAGTCAAGAGAAGGGGTAACACATGAGTGACGCAGTGCAGGAATCCGGCACCCTTATAGTGGTCGGGGCCAGTCACGCTGGTTCCCAGCTGGCTGTGCAGTCACGCAAGAGCGGCTGGACGGGGCGCATAGTGCTCATAGGTGATGAGCATTGCCTGCCGTACCACAGGCCGCCGCTATCCAAGACAGTGATGGCGGGCGAAAAAACTGTAGATGACATTCTGTTGCGCCCCCAGGCCATGTACGGGACGGCCGACATCGAGCTGCGCCTTGGTCAGCATGTGTCGCGTGTTCAACGAGACAGCCGGACGGTGTTGCTGGATGACGGTGAAGAACTGCGGTATGACAAACTGGCACTGTGCACCGGCGCCCGGGTTGTGCATCTGCCCTTGGGTGAAGGGCTGGAAGGTGTGCACTATCTGCGAACCATCGCCCACATCAACGCCATTCGTGCGCATGTGGCCAGCGCACGCAAGGCGGTTGTGATCGGAGCAGGCTACATCGGGCTTGAAGCCGCTGCGGTGCTGCGCAAACTGGGCATGGAGGTGACGGTACTTGAGCGCGAGAGTCGTGTGTTGAATCGGGTGACCGGGCAACAGGTGTCTGACTACATCACACGCTTGCATCAGGCCCATGGCGTCAATGTCCTGTGCGATGCTGAAGTGCTGAGTATCAATGGTCAGCAGCGAGTGGATTCGGTCACTTGTGCCGACGGCGAAGTGCACCGTGCTGATCTGGTGATCGTGGGCGTTGGTATTGTGCCCGAAACCGGTCTGGCCGAGCAGTCCGGACTGCGAGTGGAGAATGGCATCTGCGTGGATGAGTATACACGAACCAGCGACCCGGATATCCATGCTGCCGGTGACTGCGCTGCCCACCCCAGCGCCCTGTACGGTCGCCGTATCCGTCTGGAGTCTGTGCAAAATGCCAACGACCAGTCACGTGTGGCGGCAGCGAATATCTGTGGCAAGCCAACTGTATACGATACAGTGCCATGGTTCTGGTCTGACCAGTTCAACATCAAGTTGCAGTCCGCGGGCCTGTTTCACGGATTTGATGACGCTGTTGTGCTGGGTGACATCAGCCTTGGCAGTCAGGAAGGTTTCAGTGTGTTGTACTTCCGAGACGCCGTGCTGGTGGCGGCGGATTGCGTAAATCAGGCCCGGGTGTTCATGGCCTGCAAGAAGCTGGTTGGCGACAGGGCAGAGCGCAGTACTGCGCTGGATGCGCTGGCGGACAGGCCGTGAAGGCTGGACAGCGCTACCGCTGACGTATATGCTTTTCCTTGATACAGCGATGGCATCACCACCCCCGATGCCTTGACGCTGCACTGACGACCTACCCGGTCCGAAGGCAAACAGGAGGCATACATGTTCGACACAATCGAGCGTGCCGATCTTGATACGCTGCATTTCTGCAGCGACCGCAAATCCGGCCTGCGCGCTATTATCGCCATTCACAATACCCGTCTGGGTCCCGCACTTGGCGGCTGTCGCTGTGTGTCCTACATCAGCGATGAGGCAGCCATTACCGATGTTGTCCGTCTTGCACGCGGCATGAGTTACAAGGCCGCACTGGCCAATGTGCCCCAGGGCGGCGGCAAGGCAGTGATTCTGAAACCGGCAGATGCGTTTGACAGAGGCGCGCTGTACAGGGCTTTCGGCAAATTCGTCAATGATCTGGGTGGGCGTTACATCACGGCTGTGGACAGTGGCACCCTGGTCAGCGACATGGACGAAGTAGCCAGTGTGACGCCCTATGTGTCCGGCTCAGTGGCCGATGGCCTGGATCCTTCGCCGGTGACCGCATTGGGTGTGTATTCAGGCATTTGCGCGGCGGTGCGGCACCAGCTGGGTCGCGATACCGTCAATGGAGTACATGTTGCTTTGCAGGGAGTGGGCAATGTGGGTTATGCCCTGGCAGCGCTGCTGCATGACAATGGCGCACGACTCACTGTCAGCGATACCGACGGTGAGCGTATGCAGCGTTGTCTGCGCGACTTCAAGGCCAGCACGGTGGCTCCCGAAGATATTCACAAGGTCGATTGTGATGTGTTTTCCCCTTGCGGGCTTGGTGGTGTGCTGAACGAAAAAACCGTGTCCGAACTCAAGTGCAGTATTGTGGCGGGAGCGGCCAACAACCAATTGGCCAGTGACGAGCAGGGCCTGGCCTTGCACAGACGCGGCATACTTTACGCGCCGGACTATGTGATCAACGCTGGCGGTCTGATCCAGGTGTCACTTGGCTATCTGAAAAAACCGGCTGAAGAAATCAACCGACGCACACTGGCGCTGGGCAGTGCGTTGAGTGACCTGTTCGAGAAAAGCCGCAGTGACAACTGTCCGCCGGAACAGATTGCCAATCTGGTGGCGGAAACCATTCTCTACGGCAAAGCCGGCGCGCCAGCAAATCAGGGAGGGCATCATGTACAACACTCTTGATCGGGTTGATGGGCGACTCACCTGTATTGATGTCCAGGGAAAGTCTGTGACTGAGCTGCCGGCAGGTGTTGATGCAGACTGGTTACGCCGTTGTTATGAACACATGGTGCTGGTGCGGCAACTGGATAAAAAAGCCGTTGCCCTGCAGCGCACCGGGCAGATGCATACCTATCCGTCCTGCCTTGGGCAGGAGGCGGTCGGAACCGGCACAGGTATGGCCATGCAGGAAGAGGATGTGCTGGTGCCGTACTACCGTGACCAGGCGGTGCAACTGCTGCGCGGCGTGAAACCCGAACAGGTGCTCCAGGTGTGGGGTGGTGACGAACGGGGTAATATCTGGGACGGCGCCGCCAGGCGGGATTTGCCGAATTGCATACCAATAGGTACACAAATGCATCATGCGGCGGGTGTGGCCACCGCCATGAAATACCGCGGGGTTCGGCAGGCTGTGGTGGCGACCTGTGGTGACGGGGCCACGTCCCGTGGTGATTTCTACGAGGCCCTGAACCTGGTCGGTGTCTGGCAGTTGCCAATGGTCACGGTGATCAACAACAACCAGTGGGCCATTTCTGTACCACGCTCTCTGCAAAGTGGTACCCGGTCGTTGGCAGAAAAAGCGACTGCAGCAGGCATCAAGGGTGTCCAGGTAGATGGCAATGATGTGGTGGCTGTCTATCAGGCCGTCAGCGAGGCACTCGACAAGGCACGCAAGGGTAAGGGTGGCACCCTGGTCGAAGCGGTGACCTACCGCCTGACCGACCACACTACCGCAGATGATGCAACGCGGTACCGCGACCCTGAAGAAGTCAGCAGGGCATGGGAGTTCGAGCCGATCAAGCGGTTGCAGACCTGGTTGCACGACAACGGCGCCTGGTCGCCTGCGCAGGAAAAGAAACTGATCAGTGAGGTGCAGGAAAAAGTCGACGCGGCGGTGGCTGCCTACCTGAATGAACCCGCGCAGGCGCCTGATGATTTTATGGCGTATGTGTTCCGTGATATGACTCATCCCCTGGTTGCCCAGCGCGAGCAGTTGCTGCAACGCCTGCAGCAGGGAGGTGTTGACCATGAAAGCTGATGTCAAGACACATGCGGTGACCCTGGTGGAGGCGGTGACCCTGGCATTGCGCCGGGCCATGCTTGAATCCGATGACGTGGTGGTGCTGGGCGAGGACATAGGCATCAATGGCGGTGTATTCCGAGCCACGCTGGGATTGCGTGAAGAGTTTGGTTACAAACGTGTGATCGATACACCGCTGGCTGAACAACTCATTGCCGGTATTTCCGTGGGCATGGCCACGCAGGGCATGCGTCCGGTGGCCGAGATTCAGTTCATGGGGTTCATCAACTCCACGGTGGAGCAGATGCTCTGCCATGCAGGTCGTATGCGTAATCGTACTCGCGGGCGCCTCAGCTGCCCCATGGTGCTGCGCGCACCCTATGGTGGTGGTATTCATGCACCCGAGCATCACTCTGAAAGCACTGAAGCCATGTTTGCCCATATGCCCGGCATGCGGGTAGTGATTCCATCATCACCCACACGTGCTTATGGACTGTTGCTGTCGGCCATCCATGATCCGGACCCGGTGGTGTTTCTGGAACCCAAACGTATCTATCGCATGGTCAAGCAGAAAGTCACCGATGATGGTCAGGGCCTGCCGCTGGATACCTGTTTTACCCTGCGTCCGGGTCAGGATGTGACTCTGGTGTCCTGGGGCGCAATGATCCATGAAACCCTGCAGGCGGCAAAAACACTGGAGCAGGAAGGGGTCGACGCGGAAGTCATTGATGTGGCCACCATCAGTCCACTGGACATGGACACCATACTGCATTCTGTGGAAAAAACCGGACGCTGTGTGATTGTGCAGGAAGCGGCGCGCAGTTTTGGTGTGGGTTCGGAAATCAGCGCAAGACTGGGTGAGGAAGGCCTGCTGTTTCTGCAGGCGCCGGTGCAGCGTGTGACCGGATACGACACACCGATGCCGTATCCGAAGAACGAACATCTTTACATGCCAGGCACCGAGGACATTCTGGCGGCTGCGCGCAGGACATTGGAGGGTTCATGAGGTATTTCAAGTTACCGGATCTTGGCGAAGGGCTTCAGGAAGCGGAAATCGTGGAGTGGCACATCAAGCCCGGCGATGCGGTAAAGGAGGATCAGGTCATCCTGTCGGTGGAAACGGCCAAGGCCATTGTTGAAGTGCCGTCACCACGCACCGGCAAGGTGTTGACCCTGTTCGGCGATGCCGGTGATCAGGTGCATGTCGGAGAGCCGCTGCTGGAATACGCCGACGCCGAGGACGACGACAGTGGCACGGTGGTGGGCAAGGTACAGAAAGGCAGCGCCGAGGTGGAAGAAGATGACTTCATCATCGGCAGCGCATCCGCCGGGAGCCGGGCAGGCGGCGCTGACAGCCGACGGGTATTGGCGACACCACTGATCAAGGCGTTGGCCCGGCGCCTGAATGTGGATCTTGCCCAGGTGGTTGGCACCGGACGGCAGGGCTTGATCACTACCGAGGATGTCGAAAAAGCAGCGAAGGTCCAGCACGACTTTGGCAATGCCGTCACCCTGAAGGGTGTGCGCCGGGTCATGGCAAAAAACATGGCCAGGGCTCATGCTGAGGTGGTGGGTGTCACAATTTATGACGATGTTGATATCCATGCCTGGAAAAAGGGTGAGGACCCGACCATGCGGCTGGTTCGTGCCATAGGTGCCGGCAGTCGCGAGGAACCCAATCTCAATGCCTGGTTTGATGGCGAGAACCTGGCGCTTCGACTGATAGACCGGGTAGACCTGGGTATCGCGGTGGATACACCCGACGGACTTTTTGTGCCGGTATTACGCGATGTGACCGGTCGAAGTCCCGAGGACCTGCGGCAGGGACTCAACAACCTGCGCGAAGCGGTGCGTTCACGAAAGATTCCACCCAGGGAGATGACCGGTGCCACGATCACCCTGTCCAATTTCGGCACCATTGCAGGCCGCTATGCCAATCCGGTCATTGTGCCCCCTACGGTGGCGATTCTGGGGGCAGGGCGCTTGCGGGAGGAGGTTGTCGCAGTAAAAGGAAAACCGGCGGTTCACCGCATCATGCCGATGTCACTGACCTTTGATCATCGCGCGGTGACCGGGGGTGAGGCCGCCCGTTTCCTGGCAGCAGTCATGGAGGATCTGGCCAGCAAGTGACGGCAATGAAGATGGAATTGATCAGGGCCCGGTAAAAATACAGCCGCTGGTGCAGGTCTCGCGGATTTCCACGCGGGCCAGTGCTGGCAGTGCCGGTTTGAGCTGTTGCCAGATCCACCTGGCGATGTTCTCACTGGTGGGGTTCTCCAGCCCTGGCACATCATTCAGGTAATGATGGTCCAGCTTTTCCCATATTGGCTTGAAGGCTTTTTTGATATCACCAAAATCCATGACCCAGCCGGAAGTCTCACCCACCGGTCCCTGTACCACAATCCGCACCATAAATGAGTGACCGTGCAGGCGCGCGCATTTGTGCCCCTCGGGTACATTGGGCAGGCGGTGGGCTGCCTCGAAGGTGAATTCCTTGAAAATTTCCATCAAACGGTCCAGCGAGTAAATAGTCCGGGAGTTCCCCGGCGGGAACATATACTAACGCTGGCCGATGCTGGTGTACAGGCGCTCATGGTCGGGACCGGGACGCTGCGAGCGCCATGACAAACGTGTTGACAACAGGCTCCAAGTCGGTAAAATGCGCGCTTCCAACACGGCGGGTGGTTAGCTCAGTTGGTAGAGCGTCGCCCTTACAAGGCGAATGTCGGGGGTTCAAATCCCTCACCACCCACCAGACAATCTGTAGTGACACATTGGGCAGTTTGTCGGGCACGCTGATGTAGGAATGCGTAATACGCAGACCAGAAGGGACTAAACATTGCTCCCGTTCAATGGTACACTGCCAAGCGCTGCGGACCGGTAGTTCAGTTGGTTAGAATGCCGGCCTGTCACGCCGGAGGTCGCGAGTTCGAGCCTCGTCCGGTCCGCCATTTTTGAAGGCCGCTGCAGGTAATTCTGCAGCGGCCTTTTCAGTTTTCAGGCGCTGATTGTTTCGCACATCCTCCCGCTTTCCCTGACACATGCAATCGGTCGAGTATACGGCTCGGATCATGGCATTCTCCGCAGTGTTGATCTGTAATTGTGGTAAATTTTCCCACGTAGTACACTGATCCAATTGTCATCGTGCCAGGCGAGGGGCTCCGCACGTCATGAAAACGTCAACACCCGTACTGTTCGTATTGCTGTGCCTGTTGTGTGGCCTGGTCTCGTCCGTTCAGGCCGACGCGGAGGCGCGCTGGTTGCCGGTGCTGGCAACGAATGGCCCGGACGGTCTGGAAGATGAATGGCCCAGACAACCCGCCAACAGCCGTGACGCTACAGCATTTTCCCTGCAGGGCGCCGCGCCGGCGTCATTGCGCGTGGGTGACCGCATGGTTGTGGTGTTACCGCATACTGATGGCGATCTGTCCTTTGTGCTGGTCAAGGTGGCTGAATTCGTCAACGGCGATCTGGTCTTGCACGGGTCAACCGAAAACGGGGCACAGTCACTGACCATGACGGTGGGTGAAACTGCCGTCTTTGGTCAGATCGAAGACCAGGGGCAGCTACTGAATCTGCGTGCCGAGCGCCGACATGACACGGGCGGATTTGCCGGCTGGTTGTACCAGTCGGATCAGTTGCCGGCACTGTCCGGCCGCCGTGACTATGTTGTGCCGCAGCCGCCTGCTGACGCGCACCGGCACACACAAGAGCTGTCACTGGATCAGACTGGCAGTCGTCGTGAACTGATGGCCTCCAGCACGGTGAGCGGCGCCGGTGTGGAAATTGCCCAGCGCTTCAGCGTGCCCAATATACTGGTCAACGAAGCGGCCAGCTTCGAGCTGACCGTGACCGTGCGAAATACGGCCTACAGCCGCCGTCAATTGCCGCCGCTTGAGATCTTCTTTCTGCTTGAGGATATGCGACTGATGCACACAGTCTCCGGCTGCACGCAGCGAAGCAACCAGCGGGGGCAGCCGTTTCTGCGCTGCGATTCCGGCCCGGCCTTCAATCCCGGTGAAGTACGCCGGCTGACTTTTCGGCTTGCCGCGGGTCCCGAACCGGCGCCAGGACGCTTGTTGAGCTCGGCGTTTGTTGGCGAGCTGCAGCACAATGCCTATGTCAATGTGGTGCAGGACATTGTTGCCGGCCACGACAGTCAGGGGGTAAGTCTGTTCAACGCCGGGTTGCTGGAGAACACGACCACTGATCCGCTGGGTAACGTGATCATTGATGTGCTGGCCCTGTATACAGACCGTGCGCAGGCTCTCTACGATGGTCAGGCAGAATCCCGCATCAATTACCTGTTCAGTGTGGCCAACAGTATCTACCGTGACAGCGGCGTGGGTATCACACTGAGGCCAGTCCATCATCGTCAGATCAATTACTCCCAGCTGCACGACATGGACACCATGCTGGAGAATCTGACCTACGGCAGTCATCCCGCGCTGTCCAATGTGCCGTCATTGCGTGAGCAATACGGAGCCGATCTGGTCATGCTGTTCACGCCGTTGACCGATGACGCCGACATCTGTGGGCTCGCCAACCTGGGCGGCTTCAATACCCGGGGAGACTTCCAGAGTTTTGATGACCGGGATTTTGCCCATTCCGTCATTGGCATAGATTGCCCGTTCAGCTCCGTGGTGGCGCACGAAGCCGGCCACAATATGGGCCTTACCCATTCCCACGCTGAAGACGGCCAGGGTGGTACCTTCAGTTTTGCTACCGGGCATGCTGAACATGGCCTGTTTGCTACGGTAATGGCAAACCCTGCCTATTTTGGTGACGCGCAACGTGTGGCGCGTTTCTCCAGCCCGGCGCTGAACTGCCTTGGTCGCCCGTGTGGCGTGGATCACAACCATCCTGACAGCGGCGCTGATGCGGTGCGTGCACTGAATCTGGTGCGATACCAGATTGCCAATTACTACCCGACCAGGATCGCACCCCTGCCAAGCAGGCAGGTGGTCAGTATTGATGGCAGTGCAACCGATGCTCGCATTGCCATGGCAGCGAGTGCTGACGGTGGTCGCACGTTTGTCTCGCGTATCTCGCCGAATGACCGTGTTGACGTGAATGCAGAGTTCTACATAGATCAGGCGCATGTCGGACGAAAGGCGTACTTCCATGTGGTGATGTACGTTGGTGGTCAATTCCTGCAGTGGACGGCCGACGGCCACTTGCTGGACTGGGATGGCGAGAGCGTTGAAGCCATGGTGCCGTTCTCGGGTACGCCGGAAAATCTGGGCTCTCAGGCGGTGGTCAAAGTACTGGAACAGGTGCAGGCGCCGGCGGACCTGGTGGGTAATCAGCTGCAGGTCTATGTGGCCTACCAGCTGGCCGAGGAGCGGGGCGGTCGGGTGGTGCCGACAGGTGACCTGATCTACACGCTGGAGCCACTGATACTGGACATTGTGGCGCCGTAGGGCGCATGGAACGTCAACTGCCCCGTGCTATACTTGCCGCCTCATTCGACCCGCGACGGTGGTTGATCACATGTCAGATTTCCAACGCATTGGCCTGGTGGGCCGGCTCGGTCATGCCGCGACAGTGGATTCCCTGCTGCGCCTGCTTGCCTTCCTCAGGGGGCGTGATGTCCAGGTCACAATGGACGAAAAGACGGCTTCCCTGCTGCCCGAGGGCAACTACGCCGTGCATGACCGCGAACAGCTCAGCGCCGACTGTGATCTGATCATTGTTGTTGGTGGTGACGGCAGCCTGCTGGGAGTGGCACGTACAGTGGCATCGCTGGGCGTACCGGTGATCGGCATCAACCGGGGTCGACTCGGTTTTCTCACCGACATCATGCCTGATGAGGTTGAAACGCGCCTGGCAGCGGTGCTTGATGGCCAGTACACCGAGGAATCGCGATTTCTGCTGGAATTCGAAGTGCGGCGAAACGACCAGTTGCTGCCCGGTGGCTGTGCACTGAATGACATTGTCCTGCACCCGGGTACTGCGGCCCAGATGATCGATTTTGAACTGTTCATCGACGGGCAGTTCGTCAATTCCCAGCAGTCTGACGGACTGATTGTTGCCACACCTACCGGTTCTACTGCCTATTCGCTGTCCGCCGGTGGCCCCATCATGCACCCGAGCCTGAATGCCGTGGTGCTGGTTCCCATGTACCCCCATTCACTGAGCAGCAGACCGCTGGTTGTGGATGCTGACAGTGTCATCTGTGTGCGTGTGGTCAAGCAGCGCTCGATTGTGCCACTGGTCAGCAGTGATGGCGCAGCCAATTTTACCACCGAGCCGGGTGACGAGATCACCATCCGCAAGAAAGCCGACCCGCTCAGGCTGATCCACCCGCTGGACCACAATTATTATGAAACCTGCCGCAGTAAACTTGGCTGGGGAAACCGGCTGACCAGGCATTCCGATGATTAAAGCGCTCAGCACTGATGGCAGAACCGATTTGCGGCCATTTCTTCGTGTCTTGCGAGACAGGCAGCTGCGAGTCCAGGTGACAGAGGAGTCTGGCAGCCTGGTGTTGTGGACCGTGTCAGACGCTGAAGCGGATCACATCCGGGCGTTGTTTGATGACTGGCAGGCCGGTGTGCTGGACACCACCCTGGAAGGAGACGCTGTGCCCGGTCGCCTGGCGCAGCAGTCCGTGCGCGGGATGGCCAACGGCCTGTTGCGTTCGGCCTGGTATGCACCGGTCAGTGTGCTGTTCATTGCTGCCTGTCTGCTGATTGCCGCCATCAGTCAGCTGGGCACAGAGCTGCAGGCTGTGCGGTACCTGTTTTTCCCGGAACTTGGTGTTGGTGACGGTAACCGCCTGACCGGACTTTTCGCCAGTATTCAGGGGGCGGGCGATGTGTTGCGCATGTTCACTCCGGCATTGCTGCACTTTGGCATTGTCCACCTGGTTTTTAATATGCTGTGGCTCTGGTACTTCGGGCGTATGATCGAAACACAGCACAAGAGCTGGGTGCTGCTGTTGTTGGTCCTGTTCACCGCATTCTGGGCCAATGTTGCACAATTCCTGTGGTCAGGTCAGACCAATTTTGGTGGCATGTCCGGTGTTGTTTACGGGCTGATAGGGTACATCTGGATGTGGCAGACCTTCATGCCGCGCACTTCGCTCTGGTTGCCTCCGGCAATGATCGGCGTCTTTCTTGTGGCGCTGGTGCTCATGGAATTGGTAGCCTCGTCCTGGATAGCCACAGCAGCACATGCAGGCGGGCTGATTTCCGGCATGCTGGCAGGGTTTCTGATGACCCTTTACAGCCGACACAACACAGCTGGTGTACGCTGACGAACAGGACTGGAGGAACACTCATGGCCCATTACCGGTCGCTTCAGGACGTTGTCCAACACATGAACCCTGAAATTCACATGAACATGAAAACCGCGGTTGAACTGGGACGCTGGGCCAATGGTGAGCGTTTGACCCCACAGCAACTGGAAAACTGCATACAGGCGATCATTGCCTACGAGCAGATACACCTGCCTGAGCACGAGCGGGTAGGTTTTATTGACCGGACCGGTCTGAAGAAAGCCCATTGCGACGACACCGGATTGTCCGGCGACAGCCAGGAGGGCGACCAGACCCAGGTGCTCAGATGGATCAAGGAGCAACAGTGAACAGTATTGCCAGCGGTGTGCTGCGCAAGATGCGCAGCCGACTTGAGTCTCCGGTCAGTTACAGCCTGCCGCTTGGTGAGCAGCAGGTGCCACTCAATGAGCGTATCGGTCAGTCTCTGAAGCTGAAGTTCAGCGGCCAGATCAACTGCATACACTGCGGTCGCAATACCAACAAGAGCTTCAACCAGGGTTACTGTTATCCGTGCTTCCAGTCACTGGCTCAGTGTGACTCCTGCATCATTCATCCGGAGAAGTGTCATTTTCACAACGGCACGTGCAGGGGGCCGGAATGGGGCGAACAGCACTGTATGCAGGACCATATTGTCTACCTGGCCAACTCAAGCGGTGTGAAGGTCGGTATTACCCGTGCGACTCAGGTGCCCACGCGCTGGATTGACCAGGGCGCGGTGCAGGCACTGCCTATTGTGCGCGTACGCAGCCGTTTGCAGTCCGGTGCCCTGGAAGTGATGTTTCGCCAGCACGTCAGCGACAAGACCAATTGGCGTGACATGCTAAAGGGCAGTGATCATCGGCTTGACCTGGAAGCCGAGAAGTCACGGCTTCTGCAGGAGTGTGATGCAGATCTGAAAGACCTGCAGCAACGCTTCGGATTCCATGCCATCAGTGTGCTGGGCGCCGTGGATACACTGGAGCTGGACTACCCTGTACTGGAGTATCCGACCAAGGTGGTGTCCATGAACTTTGACAAGGACCCGGTTGTTGAAGGGACCCTGCTTGGCATCAAGGGGCAGTATCTGATGTTCGACACCGGTGTCATCAACATGCGCCGATATGGCGGTTACAATATTGAGCTTTCGGTATGAAAGGCAGCGAGCAGCATTATGAAAGACGCACAGGCACGTACGATTTACCTCAAGGACTATCAGCCTCCCGCTTTTGTCATTGACAGGACCGACCTGAAATTCGAGCTCGATGAGGCGTCCACGGTCGTGACATCCCGCCTGGAGATGCGGCGCAATCCGGATCTGGTCGGTAACGATGCAGACCGCCTTGTGCTGGACGGACAGGACATGGTGCTGGAATCGATCCGTGTGAACGGGCGGGCGTTAGAAAGCGCTGAGTACCTGGTCGAAGAGGAGACGCTGACATTGCTGTCCCTGGAGCGATCCCTTGGCAAGTCGGCCGGGAAAATTGACAGTGGTTTTGTACTCGAATGTGTGACGGTACTCAGGCCCGGGGAAAACACCAGCCTGGAGGGTCTGTACAAGTCCCGTACCATGTTCTGCACGCAGTGCGAGGCCGAGGGCTTCCGCAAGATCACCTATTATCTGGATCGTCCGGATGTGATGAGCATATTCACCACCACCATCGTGGCGGACAAGGCAAAGTATCCGGTTCTGCTGTCCAACGGCAATGATGTCGAAAAAGGTGATGCCGACGACGGCCGGCACTGGATTCGCTGGGAAGATCCGTTTCGCAAGCCGGCCTACCTGTTTGCCCTGGTTGCCGGGGATTTGCGGCACATCGAGGATCACTTCACTACCATGAGCGGTCGTCAGGTGACCTTGCGGCTGTTTGTCGAGGAGAAGGACCTGGACAAGTGTGACCATGCCATGCTGTCGCTGAAAAACGCCATGAAGTGGGATGAGGCGGTTTACGGTCGTGAGTACGACCTGGACATTTTCATGATTGTGGCTGTGGATGACTTCAATATGGGCGCGATGGAAAACAAGGGCCTGAACATCTTCAATACCGCATGTGTACTGGCCAATCCCGCCACCACAACCGATGATGCCTTCCAGCGCGTGGAGGCTGTGGTCGCTCACGAATATTTCCACAACTGGTCGGGCAACCGTGTTACCTGCCGCGACTGGTTTCAGCTCAGCCTGAAAGAGGGATTCACGGTTTTTCGTGACTCTGAGTTTTCCGCCGACATGGGTTCGTCTACGGTCAAGCGTATTGAAGACGCCACGTTGATGCGCACGGCGCAGTTCGCCGAAGACAGCGGCCCCATGGCACATCCTGTGCGACCTGATGCTTATATGGAAATCTCCAACTTCTACACCCTGACCATTTATGAGAAGGGTGCTGAAGTGGTGCGAATGATCCATGAGTTGCTGGGTGCGGAGAACTTCCGCAAGGGTTCCGACCTGTATTTTGAGCGACACGATGGCCAGGCCGTGACTACCGAAGACTTTGTTCGCGCTATGGAAGACGCCAGCGGTGTAGATCTCACACAATTCCGTCGCTGGTACTCCCAGGCCGGTACACCTCGCCTGGACATCACGGCGAATTATGATGTCAGCACAAAGGAGTATGAGCTGCTGGTGCGTCAGAGCACGCCACCCACACCGGATCAGCCTACCAAGCAAGCCTTGCATATTCCGCTGCGTATGGGCCTGATTGGCCGCGACGGCACAGAGCTGGCACTGAACCTCAAGGGCGCTGATGACAATCACGGCCAGACGGATCGTGTGCTGAATGTGACAAAGGACATTCAGAGTTTTGTGTTCGCCGGTGTTGATGCCGAACCTGTGCCTTCGCTGCTGCGCGGCTTCTCGGCGCCGGTTAAGCTGCACTTTGAATATTCCCGGGAAGATCTGCTGTTCCTTATGACCCGCGACAGTGACGGGTTCAATCGATGGGATGCCTCGCAGCAGTTGGCGGTCCAGGTGATTGAGGAGCAACTTGCCGCTGGCAATGCGGATGAAAGGGTCACACTGGATCCTGTTCTGGAACGTGCCTTCGGGGAAGTGCTTGATGCTGCCATTGCCGACGCCGAGGGTGCCGGCGAGATGGACCGGCACATGGTGGCCCAGTTATTGGCACTGCCCTCGGAAGCCTACCTGGCCGAGCTGGCAACGGTCATCGACCCGGATGGTATCCACTGGGTACGTGAACAGATTGCCGATGCACTGGCGCAAAGTCATCATGAGCGTTTTGCTCGTCTACATGCCCTGTGTCAAAGCGATGAGCCGTACCGCGCCGACGCCAGCGGCATAGCGCGTCGCGCGCTGAAGAATGTCTGCCTGGCCTACCTGATGCGCACCGGGGATACCCGGTGGCTTGCCGTCAGTGAGCAGCAATCCAATGCCGCGAGCAATATGACCGACGTCAACGCCGGATTGCGTTTCCTGGTCAACAGCAGAATGACCGGGGCAGAACAGGCAGCCAGCAAGGCGCTGGCCGTGTTCTACGGAAAATGGAAGAATGAAGCCCTGGTGGTGGATGAATGGTTCCGCATACAGGCCATGTGTCCGAAACCCGGCGCAATGGAGCGTGTGTACAAACTTATGGAGCACGAGGCGTTTGATATCCGTAATCCCAACAAGGTGCGTGCGGTTATTGGTGCCTTCTCCAACGGCAACCCGGTGCAGTTCCACCAACGCAGCGGTGAAGGGTACCGATTCCTCGCCGATCAGGTCATCACACTCAACACACTCAATCCACAGATAGCGTCACGACTGCTAACGCCATTGACGCGCTGGCGTCGATATGACGGGGAGCGTCAGGCGCTGATGAAGGGCGAACTGGAACGTGTCATGAACACCGAATCTCTGTCGAAGGACGTGTTTGAGGTGGTGAGCAAGTCTCTACGCTAACCAGGGTGAGGGTTCAGCTCATGAAAGTCTACGGTGACGTAAGTTCGGGCAACTGCTACAAGATCAAATTGCTTTGTGCATTGCTCGATATTGACCACGAGTGGGTACCCATAGACATACTGGCTGGTGACACCGTAAGTGCCGAGTTTCTCCAAATGAATGCGGCAGGAAAGATCCCGGTGCTGGTGCTTGACGATGGTCGTGCGCTGTCCGAATCCAATGCCATCATAAATTTTCTGGCAAACGGCAGTGTCTTGTTGCCCGATGACCCCTACTTGCTTGCCAAGGTGCAGCAGTGGCAATTTTTTGAGCAGTACAGCCACGAACCCCATATTGCAGTGGCACGTTTTATCGCCCGGTATCTGGGTTTGCCCGAGGATCGTCGTGCGGAGTACGAGTCAAAGCAGGCTGGTGGACACAAGGCACTGGCGGTCATGGAGAAACAGCTGGGTGAATCGCACTTCCTTGTTGGCGACTCCCTTACCACCGCCGACATCAGCCTGTATGCGTACACCCATGTGGCGCATGAGGGAGGATTTGATCTGGCGCGGTATCCATCGGTTCAGGCGTGGATCCGCCGTGTGGCGGCGCAGCCTGGCTACGTACCCATGGGATAGTACAACAGGCGCGCAACTGGTAGGTTGTTTGCGAACAGAACAGGATTTTGATCAGGAGATGTTGACATGGCACACGAAAAACGTCGCAAGGCGCTTGAGGACCTGAAAGCAGAACTGGAGGCGCGTATTGTTGCCATAGACAGGGATTTCCAGCGTGGTCGCAGCCGGGACTCCGAGGATCAGGCCCAGGAACGAGAGAATGACGATGTGCTGACGGGGCTGGTTGCCGACGCGCGCGCGGAACTGGCCGATGTGATGGTTGCGCTGAACCGGCTGGAGGCGGGCACCTATGGTGTCTGCAGTGCCTGTGGCGAAGATATTGATCCACGACGACTGGATTCTGTTCCCGAAGCCTCGCGCTGCATGGACTGTGCGGAATTGGCTGAATGAATGTTGCAGAACCCGTCGTATCAGAAAGCGGGCTGGACGACCGGCTGTTGGCGAAATGGCAGACCGATGGCTTTGTCATACTACGCAATTGCCTGCCTGAGACGCAGGTTGCTGCCGTCAACGCATTGGTTGATCGTCTGTGGCGAGAACGCAGAAGCCTGCGACTGCCTGTAACCATCGATATCAATCTGGAGAGTGGAAGCCAGCAACGCGTGTTGTTGCGGCACACGGCCGATGAGGTACGGCGGGGACCCTACAAGATCAATGACCTGTATCTGGAATTCGATGAGGTGCGCGCGACGTCACTGAACCCGGAACTCATCCGGGTTCTGTCCCTACTGCTGGCGGGTGCACCCATGATCTGCAATACCCTCAATTTTGAGTATGGTTCGCAGCAGACCGATCACGTGGACAGTTTCTACATGCCATCACGCAAGGAAAACGGTATGCTGGCCTCATGGATCGCGCTGGACGAGGTTACCGGGGGTAATGGTCCGGTGCGCCTGTATCCGGGCAGTCATCTGATTCCGCCCTACCGGTTTTCAAACGGAAGCACTCGTGCCATCGGTTCGGAGATGCCGGCGTGTCAGCAATATCTGGAAAAGCAGGTGCGTGAGCGAGAGCTAAGGGAAGAGCGGTTCTTGGCGGAACCTGGTGATGTGCTGATCTGGCACTCGCAGTTATTGCATGGCGGCACGCCGATTGTCGACAGCAGCATGCGTCGAAGGTCGCTGGTCACCCACTATTTTCGACAGAAAGACTATCGCCACCACCTGTGGCGTGTGCGAAAACATAATGCCGGCGGTTATTTTTACAAACGCCGGCATCAGGCTGTCTGATCAGGCAACTTCCTGCACATTCACTGCAGGAATCTGTTTGCCACGTTCGGCCGCTTCCATATACGACTTGATCTCGTTGAAGTTCAGATAACGGTAGATGTTGTCGGACATGGTTTTCACGTCATTCATGTACTTCATGTACTCGTCCATGGTCGGAATACGGCCCAGCGCCGAAGCCACAGCGGCCAGTTCCGAGGACGCCAGATAGACATTGGCGCCGGCACCCAGACGGTTGGGGAAGTTACGTGTGGAGGTGGACACCACCGTTGAATTTGGCGCCACTCGTGCCTGGTTGCCCATACACAGCGAGCAGCCCGGCATCTCGGTACGTGCACCGGCAACACCAAATATGTTGTAGATACCTTCCTCGGTCAACTGGTGCTGGTCCATCTTGGTCGGTGGTGAAATCCACAGTCGTGTGGGCACTGCACCATCAACCTGCTTCAGCACTTCACTGGCAGCACGGAAGTGACCGATATTGGTCATGCAGGAACCGATGAACACTTCGTCGATTTTTGTGCCCTGGACTTCAGACAGCGGTTTGACATCGTCCGGATCGTTGGGGCAGGCCAGCAAAGGCTCGGTAATTTCGTTCAGATCGATCTCGATGATCTTGTGGTATTCGGCATCGGCGTCGGCCTCCATCAGCTCAGGGTTCTCCAGCCAGGCTTCCATGGCCTGTGCACGACGCTCCAGCGTTCGCGCATCACCGTAACCTTCACTGATCATCCAGCGCAACATGGTGATGTTGGACTTGAAGTACTCAATGATCGGATCTTTGTTGAGCTTGATGGTGCAACCGGCCGCAGAGCGCTCGGCCGAGGCATCGGACAGCTCGAATGCCTGTTCCACTTTCAGATCGGGCAACCCTTCGATTTCCAGGATGCGCCCGGAGAAGATGTTCTTCTTGCCTTTCTTGGCCACGGTCAGGTCACCGGACTGCAGCGCGGCATAGGGGATGGCATTGACCAGGTCACGCAGTGTGATACCCGGCTGCATTTCACCCTTGAAGCGCACCAGCACCGATTCGGGCATGTCCAGCGGCATGACACCGGTGGCGGCGGCAAAGGCCACCAGGCCGGAACCGGCGGGGAAGGAAATGCCAATCGGGAAACGTGTGTGGGAGTCGCCGCCGGTGCCGACTGTGTCAGGCAACAACATGCGGTTCAACCAGGAGTGGATGATGCCGTCCCCCGGACGAAGGGACACGCCGCCACGGGTCTGGATGAAGTCAGGCAGTGTGTGTTGTGTGTCGATATCCACCGGCTTGGGGTAGGCCGCTGTATGGCAGAAAGACTGCATGACCAGATCCGAGGAAAAACCAAGACAGGCCAGGTCTTTCAGCTCGTCACGGGTCATGGGGCCAGTTGTATCCTGTGATCCGACGGTGGTGATTTTGGGTTCACAGTAACTGCCAGGTCGCACACCTTCAACACCGCAGGCCTTGCCGACCATTTTCTGGGCCAGTGTGAAGCCCTTGTTGCTGGCCGCTACAGAGAACGGAAGGCGGAAGACAGAAGACGGTTCGAGGCCGAGGGATTCGCGTGCCCGCGCGGTCAGGCCGCGACCGATGATCAGCGGAATACGGCCGCCGGCCTGCACTTCGTCCAGCATGACGTCGGTTTTCAGCTTGAATTCACCCAGCACTTCATCGGTGCCGTGGCGGGTAATGATGCCTTTGTGCGGGTAGATGTCGATGACATCACCGGTTTCCAGCTTTTCAACATCACACTCGATAGGCAGGGCGCCGGCATCTTCCATGGTGTTGAAGAAAATCGGGGCAATCTTGCTGCCGATACAGACACCACCATCGCGCTTGTTCGGAATATAGGGGATATCGTCGCCGATATGCCAGAGCACGGAGTTGGTGGCAGATTTGCGTGAGGAACCGGTACCCAGAACATCGCCCACCAGCGTCACCGGGTGACCTTTTTCTTTCAGTTCGGCAATCTGCGCCGGTGCATCGGTCACACCTTCACGCGGGTTCTTGTACATGGCCAGCGCATGCAGGGGGATGTCCGGACGTGACCAGGCATCCTGGGCCGGAGACAGGTCGTCGGTATTGGTTTCACCTGGCACTTTGAATACGGTGCGTGTCAGTACTTCGGGTACAGAGGCGCGCTGGGTGAACCACTCGGCATCCGCCCAGCTTTGCAGAACCGCTTTGGCGTGTACATTGCCGTTTCTGGACAGTTCTTCCACGTCGTGGAAGGCGTCAAACATCAGCAGGGTGTGTTTCAGCTCAGCCGCGGCGTGCTCGGCCAGTTCATCGTCCTTGAGCAGTTCAACCAGTGTGCCGATGTTGTAGCCGCCCAGCATGCTGCCCAGCAGTTTGACAGCGAGCTTCTTCTCGATCAATGGTGATTGCGCTTCACCTTTTGCCACCGCCGACAGGAATCCTGCCTTGACGTAGGCAGCCTCATCCACACCTGCCGGTACCCGGTTGGAGATAAGATCCAGCAGAAAGGCCTCTTCGCCGGCGGGCGGGTTTTTCAACAGTTCGATCAGCTCCGCCACCTGTACGGCGTCCAGCGGCTTGGGTACCACACCTTGTTCGGCTCGTTCGGCAACATGTTTACGATAGGCTTCTAACACAATCATCCCCTTTTCAGGTGTTGAATGAATAAAATACTTTCAAATTCAGCTTGTTGGCCCGTCAGCTCATGCGGGGCTGTCGCAGGACAGTCGTTGGCAGACGGCCCGTGGGGCGGGCCGGTGAAACAGGGCGCATATTTTAGTGTAAAATGCCTGGGATTGCCAGTTTCAACCCGCTTCGACCCGTTGAGGACCGCCCCCGTCGTGCATCAGCAGCCAGAGAATTCACCCGTCAAGACGCCATGCATAGGCATTTGCTCCACGACCTCGTTCGGCGACAGCATCTGTCGCGGCTGCAAGCGTTTCTCCACTGAGGTGATTGACTGGAACAGCTACAGCAACGATGAGAAGAGGGCGGTGCTGCAACGTATCAGCAAGTTGGTTGTACAGATCATGGAGCCGCGCTTTGCCATCCACTCCGTCGATGAACTCAGGCGTGGCATGAAGGCGCAGGGTGTGCCTGTGAACCCCGACCTGCCGCCGTACTGCTGGTTGCACAATCTGTTGAAAAAGCGTCACCGCCAGATAGATGACCTGACCCGGTTCGGTGCGTCCATCCGCTCGGATGATGCCGATGTGTTGCTGCGCGATCTTTGGGAGCAGGCTGATGCTGAGCTGTTGGCTCTGTGTGACGCCCACCGGTTGCGGTACTTTCCGGCGTTGGTGTGACGTGGTGTTATGCGCTTATCCCGGGTTTGGGGGTGAGACGTATTTCCCGGGACACGCTTGAACCCATCCTTGGGGCGCTCTGCGCTCGCCATCCCTGGCGAGCGAAGGTCCCGGGAAATACGTCTCACCCCCAAACCCTGCCCAGTGCCAGAAATTCACCTCACTATTAGCGGAAAGGGCTTCAACTCATAGCCGTCATCGGTGAACTCCAGCACCCAGCCCTTGGAATGCCAGTCGCCCAGCACAATCCTCACGGCCTTTTCCTGGCCGTTGATCGGTTCTTCCAGCTGTATCGTGTGGACTGATGGCCGGTGAGTGTGTCCATGGACCAGCATGTTCACCTGCAGCTCCTGCAACAAGCTGACGACCTCGCAGGGCGTCACATCCATGATGTCAGATGTCTTCTGGCTGTTGGCCTTGCTGCTTTGCTGGCGAGCCTGCTGCGCAATCATGTGGCGCTCGACGAGTGATTTTGACAGGAACATGTCCTGCCACTGCGGGTCGCGTACCTGGGCTCGAAACGCCATGTATTCCGTGTCACGTGTGCACAGGCTGTCACCGTGAATCAGTGCGATCCGCTGGCCATGGCAGTCGATCACGGTTGGCTCGGGCAGCAGGGTGGCGCCGCAGCGGCTGGCATAATCTTCGCCAATGAGAAAATCGCGGTTGCCGTGCATCAGATACACATCAGTGCCGCGTTCGCTGACAGCTTTCAGTGCGTCGGCCACGCTGCGGCTGAGTTCCGTATCATCGTCGTCACCCACCCAGGCTTCGAACAGATCGCCCAGAACGTAGAGCTCGCGGCAGTTGTCGGTGCGCTTTGCCAGAAAATCCAGCAGGGTACGCGTGATGGCCGGTGTGGTACTGTCCAGATGCAGATCGGAAATGAACAGGGTTTTTTCTTGATTCTTGTTCTGTTCCTTGTCGGACATGAATCAGCCTGCGCTCTCCGGATAGGTGACTGTGGTGGCGGTGATGATGACTTCTTCCACCGGCACATCCTGATGCCCTGCCTGTGACCCGGTAGCCACGGCCTTGATGCGGTTCACAGTATCCATGCCGTCGACCACACGACCGAACACGGCGTAACCCCAACCCTGGGCTGACTTGCCGCGATGATTGAGAAAGTCATTGTCAGCAACGTTGATGAAGAACTGTGATGTGGCCGAATGTGGATCCCCTGTGCGGGCCATGGCCAGTGTGCCGGCATCGTTGGTGAGCCCGTTGTCGGCTTCATTCACGATAGGCTCGCCATTGTCCTTCTGCTTCAGGCCGGGCTCGAAGCCGCCACCCTGAATCATGAAGTTGTCGATTACGCGGTGGAAGATGGTGTTGTCATAAAAGCCACTGCGTGCGTAATCGAGGAAGTTGGCGGCTGAAACCGGCGCGTTGTCAAAATCGAGTTCGATACTGATGTCGCCGTAATTGGTGGTGAATACAATCATGAGGATCCTTGTCTGACATGAAGCATGTTGAGCGGTTATAATACGGATTTTACCGCCCCTGAGAAAGCAGAAACACACCATGAAATCTTCCGGGACATCACCCGCGCCTGACGCTGCACACAAACCATCGAACTTCATTCGGCACATGATCGAGCAGGATCTGGCATCCAGTCGCCACGATGGTCGCGTGCAGACCCGCTTTCCACCCGAGCCAAACGGCTTTCTTCATATCGGTCACGCCAAGTCCATCTGCCTGAATTTCGGTCTGGCCGAGTCCTATGGCGGACAGTGCAATCTGCGCTTTGATGACACCAACCCGGAGAAGGAAAGCCAGGAATACATTGACGCCATCATGGAAGACATTCGCTGGCTGGGTTTCCAGTGGAGTGGGGAGGTACGCTACACCTCAGCCTATTTCGAGGCCCTTCACGGCTTTGCAGTGCAGCTGATCAGAAGTGGCAAGGCCTACGTCTGCAGTCTGAGCCCGGAGCAGGCCCGTGAATACCGTGGCACACTGACCGAGCCAGGTCGCAACAGCCCATTCCGCGATCGCACCGTGGAAGAGAATCTTGATCTCTTCACTCGCATGCAGAGCGGTGAGTATGCCGAAGGCAGCCACAGTCTGCGCCTGAAGATAGATATGGCATCACCGAATATCAACATGCGGGATCCGGTGGCCTATCGTATTCGCCGCGTCAGTCATCACCAGACAGGCGATCGCTGGAATGTGTATCCGATGTATGACTTTGCCCATGGCCTGTCCGATGCCATTGAGCATGTCACCCATTCCCTGTGCACACTGGAATTCGAGGACCACCGGCCGTTGTATGACTGGATCCTGGAGAATCTGGACCACAACAGTCTGCGTCAGGCCTGTGCCGCGGCGGGTAACATCGACAGCAATGCCGCGAATTACGTGTTGCCACGGCAGACCGAATTTGCCCGGCTGAATCTGAACTATACGGTGATGAGCAAACGCAAGCTGCGTCAGCTGGTGGAAGACGGGGATGTCACTGGTTGGGATGATCCACGTATGCCAACACTGTCGGGCCTTCGCCGGCGTGGTTATACGCCGGCAGCCATCCGCCGCTTCATTGACAGTGTAGGTGTCAGCCGTGGCGCCAGCATTGTAGATGTTGGCATGCTGGAACATGCCGTGCGCGAGGATCTGGATCGCGTCGCACCCCGGGCCATGTGTGTACTGCGTCCATTAAAAGTCACATTGAGCAATGTCAGTGAAGACCACAGTGAGCAACTCAGCCTGCCTCGTCATCCGAAAGAGGATCTGGGTGAGCGGACAATCGACTTTGGTCGTACCCTCTACATTGATCAGAGCGACTTCGAGGAAGTGCCGCCGCCCAAGTACAAACGCCTGAGTCCCGGTCAGGAGGTGCGCCTGCGTGGCGCCTATGTCATCCGCTGTGACGAGGTGGTGAAGAACCCGGCGGGCGAGGTGGTTGAGCTCATCTGCAGCTGTGACAGGGATACTCTGGGCAGGAATCCGGAAGGGCGCAAGGTCAAGGGTGTCATCCACTGGGTGCCGGCGGCTACGGCGCTGCCGGCCGAAGTACGTCTGTACGATCGGCTGTTCAACGCCGAGAACCCCGACGACAAGTCGCTGGGAGGCTACCGGGACTGCCTGAATCCGGAATCGCTGCAGGTGCTCACCGGTTGTCTGGTCGAGCCCTCACTGAGCACGGCGGCGCCCGAGGACCGGTTCCAGTTCGAGCGGGAAGGTTATTTCTGCGTGGATCGCCACGATGCCACGCCAGACAGGCTCATTCTCAATCGCACGGTCAGCCTGCGCGACACCTGGGCCAGGATGACCGGTAATTGATACGCTGCCGCGGCAGCAACGGTTCTTGAGGACTTTTCTGACGGACTTTTCCGAAGAATTAAGGACAAGCACATGCTTACGGTTTACAACACCCTGACCCGCAGAAAAGAACAGTTTGTTCCCATGGAAGCCGGCAAGGTGCGCATGTACGTCTGTGGCCTGACCACCTACGATTATTGCCATATCGGGCACGCTCGCATGCTGCTGGCCTTTGACGTGATTGTGCGTCACCTGCGCTACAGCGGCTATGAGGTGACTTATGTGCGCAATATCACCGACATTGATGACAAGATCCTGCGTCGTGCCGAAGAAAACGGGGAATACTTTGCCGATCTGACCGAACGCTTCATTGCGGCCACACATGAGGACGAGGCAGCCCTGCACATCGAGCGGCCTGATCAGGAGCCGCGTGCGACCGCGCACATCGACGAGATCATCGCCATGATTGCCACGCTGGTGGAAAAGGAATACGCCTATCGGGCCAGCAATGGTGACGTGTATTATTCGGTGCGCCAGTTTGCCCCCTATGGCAGGCTGTCCAACAAGAATCTGGAGGAACTGCTCGCGGGTGCGCGTATCGAAGTGGGAGAGCTGAAGCGGGATCCGCGTGACTTTGTATTGTGGAAAGCTGCCGGGGACGGTGAAGTGGGCTGGGATTCGCCCTGGGGATACGGGCGGCCTGGTTGGCATATCGAGTGCTCGGCCATGTCCACCTGCTGCTTGGGAGACAGTTTTGACATCCATGGGGGCGGTTCTGACCTGATGTTCCCGCATCACGAAAACGAGATTGCGCAGTCCGAGGCGGCCACGGGCAAGCCATTTGCCGGCGTCTGGCTGCATAATGGGCCGGTTCGTGTGGACAACGAGAAGATGTCCAAGTCCCTGGGCAATTTCTTTACCGTGCGCGAGGTGCTGGCGAAGTATCCGGCCGAGGTGGTGCGTTACCTGCTGGTGGCCAGTCAGTATCGCAGCCCGATCAATTATTCGGATCAGGGACTGGAACAGTCCTGGTCGTCGCTGGAGCGGCTCTACACAGCGCTTCGGGGCATCAACATGGACGCGGCCCATGACCTGACCAACAGCCGGTTCGAGAAAGCCTGGCGCGCCGCCATGGATGATGACTTCAATACCGCTGAAGCCTTGGGGGTGCTGTTCGATCTGGCGCGTGAGATCAATCGCCAGCGCGACACCGACATGAAGCAGGCGGGACAGCTGGCCAAGCTGCTTCGGCGCCTGGGTGGGTTGCTGGGGCTGCTTCAGGAAGCACCTGAAGCCTTTCTGCAGCGTGGTGCTGCCCAGTCAGTGGACGCCGGCGAGATTGATGCGCTGATCGCTGAACGCAAGCAGGCGCGCACTGACAAGGACTGGGCACGGGCCGATGAGATCCGTGACCGGCTCACTGCCATGAAGGTGGTGGTGGAAGACGGTGCCGATGGCAGCAGCTGGCGTATCGAGCGCTGACGGCCAGGTGCACGGGATGGTGACAATGGAGCCCTGAAATCCGGATTTTCCATTGACGGGCCGGGGTCTCATGAGTATTATGCCTGCCTCCGATTACGGATGCACTGTAACGGGGTATAGCGCAGTCTGGTAGCGCGCCTGCTTTGGGAGCAGGATGTCGGGAGTTCAAATCTCTCTACCCCGACCAGAATTGAAAGGTCATGCAGGTTCATGGCCGTTTGGAAGTTTGAAAGCTTATTTGAAAGTTTAGTGGTGACTGTAGCTCAGTTGGTAGAGCCCCGGACTGTGACTCCGGTTGTCGTGGGTTCGAGCCCCATCAGTCACCCCATTATCCAATGGCCTGTCTGGCCACCCCGGGCGCCAGTCACAGCAGCGCCGCCGGCCTCCGGCACTCGACCCAGCCATGCGCCCGTAGCTCAATCGGATAGAGCATCGGCCTTCTAAGCCGAGGGTTGCAGGTTCGATTCCTGCCGGGCGCGCCATTATTTCAATGCCTTACATTTTCCGGGTCATCACCCAAATACGGCTATTTTCGACAAAACCCAGACGGCGGGCCAGATTGGCCGAGGCCGGATTGCTGTCCAATGCACCCCACACCGCGGACTTGCCCCTGGCCTTCATGGTACGGACAAGGTGAAGTGCGGCGGCAGCCGCGTATCCCCGGCGACGGTAGCTCTCGATGGTGTCAATGGAGATGTCCCACAGGGACTCCGTCTCCGAGGCAGCATAAGCAAAGGCCACAGCGCGGTCACCGTCAAAGGCAGCCACCAGGGGCACGCTGTCATCAACAAAATCAGCCAGCTCGGCCAACAGGGTCTCAGGCAGATGATTCTGTGCGGCGATCTCACTCAGGTGGATCGCCCGGCAGTGATGCGGTGGTGGATCGGGCAACTGGTGTGGCGCGGAGAATATCGTCGCCGCTTCGGCATCGAAGTCCGGCAGCAAAGGGCGAAGCTGGTTGATGTTGTCGGAGAAGGCGAGCAGTTCTGATATCTCGCTCGCGGCCAGGGCGATTGCATGCGGCTCCGGTTCACCGACCACGGAAGCAATGCCTCGCTGCGCGCTCCAGACCACGAATCCTCCGCCATACGGGTGCTCGATCACCCGGGTGTTCTTCTGCATCAGCAGATCACGGGTCTCAACCCACTGTGGTAGATCCGGAAGACGTGACAGGTGGCGCTGTCGAACTTCGTCTCCGTCTACAGCTGCACGATCAGTTGGCATACGCCAGTTCCTTGCCGGGTTTGTTCGGGTTCGTCAGTTCGAACTGCCGGCGCCAGCCAGCGCCCTCAATCATCGAGACCTGTTGTGCGAACAGCTCATTGGTGAGGATCAGGAAGTGATTGCTGTGCCACTCATACTGAAGCCAGGGGCCGAGCGCTTTGAGCAGTTGCTGATCAAGCCCGTCGACCAGACACGACTTTCGGATCCAGAAGTAGACAGCGAGCCGGTAGTCCGTCCATTGACTGCCGTCCAGCGCGGAAATCCCGACCTTTGCGAACAAACGAGAGCTGGTCGGGAAGATGTAAACGCAGCCCAGACATTGCGATTCGGACAGGTTCATTACAGTGTAGGTGAAGGACTCACCAGTCACATGGCGCTGTTCGAGCCGTGCCAGGTCCTCCCGATTTGCGGACAGGGTAAAGTCGTCTGCTGGCCAGCCTGATTGCTCCCATGTGCGCAGAAATCCCCTGCTTTCCATGACCGCCTCATAATCAAGTCCGGCATCGGTGGCCCGAATCGGGCGAAGCAGAAATCGGGTGTTTCGCAGTTCGTCGGGAACATGAAAGTCTTTGTTGTCCATCGAGTCCATCGCCCCTCTCATTCGGATCCCGGCGATATCAGCAACCGCTCCACAGTAACCGATTCAATCCGCTCACGGCTGTAGAACAGTGGGAAGTAACGGTCGTTCACCCATTCGTCGAACAGATTGTTGTAGAAGGGGCTGTCAGGGTCACCGGATTGACCGGGTGTGTTGGAGGCCAGTGTCCGGTCAAAGTCACCGGTGTCAACAATTATCCGGAAGCTGCCGCCGCTGGTCTGGTTGTCGCCGTAGGCGGTGTTGCTGACCGTGTAGCTGTAGCCGTGGCGCGGAGCCGGCCCGACCTCAAGCTGTTCGCGCAGTTCCTCGTTGACAGCCGCGCTCATGGGATGACGAAGATGTACATGTTTGTAACCTTCCTGGCCGTATTGCCAGCGGTCCATGTCACTGCCAAAACGCCGTCGAAGATCACCGACAGCCGCGGACAGCGAATCGAGCAACAGCGTATTGCGATCTGCGGTCGGGTCCGCGCCGAAGCGGCCGTCGGGCGAAAGCAGTCGATCCACGACCAGCTTCATCTGCAGCAATCCGATGTAGTCCTCCGCTGCTGATGGAACGTAGAGATCCGATACCCGCTCGCGCAGCTCCCGCTCCCAGGCCATATAGATACCTGCGCCCACCGAGTCGATGTCCATCCGGTGATCCCAGTCCAGCAGCCGTTGACGCGCGCGCTCTGCACGGGAGCTGTCAGCCTCCAGCCCCTTCAGCAGTGGTATCAGTGTGCGCGCAGGGATGGACAGGGCGTCGTTCTGCAGCTGCACCATGTCCTGCATACTGTGCATCCGCCCGGAGGCCAGTACTTCGCGCACCCGGTCGCCACGGTAAGGGTCGGTCCAGGTCCAGCCCACGGCGTTGCGGAAAGGAAAACCATGTGGCACCTGGTTTTCGTTGGATGTGTTCCAGAACCCTTTGGCGGGATTGGTCGCATTGGGCAGGGCCAGAATGGGCAGATAACCGTCCCACTCATAACGCCCGTCTCCGGGTACCGGCAGCAGACCCTGCCAGTTGCGACGCAGCGGCGCAACGCCAGCCGCCTGATAACCGATGTTTCCGTCCATGTCGGCCCAGACAAAATTCTCTCCGGGAAGGCGATTGTGGGCAGCTGCCTCCCGGAATTCCTCCCAGCTCTGTGCCTGACTCATGCGCAGGCCAGCCAGGTAGGGCGCGGCGCCGATGTCCAGCCAGGCCAGGCGCAGGGCAAAGGCAGCCTGTTCGTCAGGGCGTTCATGGACCACCGGACCGTGCCGGGTGTATTTCAACTCCACAGTCTGTGTCTCGCCGTCCCGTACCCGGATTTCCGTTTCCTCGATGCGCATGGTCTCCCAGCGGTCACGGTAGCGATACTGGTGCGGATCATCAGGATGGGTCTCGTAGACATAGAGATCTTCGCTGTCGACCTGGAAAATCGTCAGGCCCCAGGCGCCGAAACCATTATGGCCGATGGAGATGCCGGGCAATGCCGGTTCACCGCCACCGATGGTGTTCCAGCCCGGGCCATGGAGATGCACAAAATAACGCAGGGCCGGTGCACCAACCACGCGATGCGGATCATTGGCCATGACGGGATAACCACTTTCGCTCAGCTCACCACTGATGACCCAGTTGTTGCTGCCAATGTCCTGGTTCTGCCCGAGCACTTCCGTATGACGCGCGGCCAGCTGATCACTGAGTTGCTCAGCCAGCTGTTCCCGGCTGGCCTGCTCCCGGGCGCGATACTGCGGATCGATGTCTCCGGGCAGGAAGGTCACGCTGCTGCGGGCGGCGTTGTAGAGACGCAGGATGTCATCGTGCAGCAGGCTTGGGTCGATGGCGTCATCGAACTGCAGGTCAGGTTCGCCCGGATGGAACCAGATCAGTTCCTTCACGGTCTCGCTGCTCGTGCGCGCCAGGGCGCGGGCCAGGTTCAGTTCGGCCCGTACATTGCCGACCAGACCCTGGTGACGGGACAACACCACTTCCGGTGTCCAGTGGCCCGGCTCAAGGTCCAGCAGGCGGAACTCGATGGGCAGCAGGGAAGGGTCCTCACGCGTCTGATCGATATAGGCATTGATGCCCGCCACGAAGGCCGGAATGATCTCGTCCCCCCGGGGGTGATAGTGCTGCATCTCCTGTTGCAGATCGCCCTGGAAGCGCAGCAGCCGCGCCCCGATGTCATGGTCCAGCATCCGCTCACCAAGCAGTTCGGCCATGGTGCCGGTGGCTTGCCTGCGCCAGATCTCAAGCTGGAACAGACGGTCCCGCGCTGCGTTGTAGCCCTGTGCAAAGAACAGGTCGTGCTCGGTTTCCGCATAGATATGGGACACACCCCAGGCGTCACGCAGAATCTCCACCGGCTGTTCGAGGCCATCGATCTGCAGCGTCCGTTCTTCGTTGGCCTGCAGTGCCGCAGGACTCAACAGCAGCAGTACACTTGCGAGCAGTGGCGGGCCGATTCGATGGGACAGGGACAGCATGTGGTGCCTCCAGTGCGGTTCGGGGGAATGGGGTATACAGTATCCCAGGAACTGTCGACACTACAAGGGAGGTGGTTTCTGGCGGCCAGCGCGTCAGTTCTCACGCATACTTCATTGGAAAGAACTTGATTTCCAGAGGGCCGCGGCGAAGAATCATCCACTCAGGGCTCCTGGATACAACATCGAATCCCAGCAGTCCGCAGAACGTGGTGGTTGCGTCCCAATCGCTGCCTGGCAGATTGGCCGTGACACGTTCCTTTGGCATCTGCATTGTCATGTTTGGCGCCTCCTGGCTCCGTCTCGCAACTTCGAGCATAGCACGGCTCACTCGCCGGACTTCGCTGTTGGCAATTGCCAGCCCCGCCGCATTGCCAGCAGCCGAAGCGCGAAACAGCTCGCTGCTGCGAACAGCGAAACCGACGCGGCATGCAGCCCCAGTGCATCTCCGACTACAACCAGTGTCGCGCCAAGCAGTGCTGCCACCGCATACAGCTCGCGCCTCAGGACATTGGGAATCTCCATCGTGAGCAGATCCCTGGCTATGCCGCCGCCAATGGCGCTGAGCACACCAATCATGACCGCGCCGACCGGGCCCACGCCATACTCAATGGCCTTGGTGGTGCCGATCACGGCAAACAAGCCGAGCCCGACAGCATCCGATACTTCGACGGGGCTGCGTAAGCGCAGCAGCCACGGCAGGCGGTAGAATGCGATCAGCCCGGCTATCGTCGAAACCGCCAGGTAACGAATATCAACAAATGCCACCGGTGGTGTGGCACCAAGCAGCACATCGCGGGCTACGCCGCCCACCGTGGCGGCCGCGAACGCCAGTACCATCACACCGAACAGGTCCATGCCCTTGCGCACGCCTTTGGTGGCGCCACTGACAGCGAACGCAAATGTGCCGATCAGTTCGAGTGCTGTGATGAATCCGTTAGACATGGCAATCAATCAACGTTTATCGGTGATACTCTCCATAGCGCTCGGGGTACAATAACAGCTTTACACAACAACACCATACACATCGACATCATGATCTTTGACACCAGAAGGAAGGAGTCCGGTTTGAACTACAGTACACTGTCCACCCAACTTGACGACGGTATACTGACCGTCACGCTGAATCGTCCTGACAAGCTCAATGCCTTCACCGTCACCATGGCCAACGAACTGGTTGATGTGTTCACTCAGGTGCGTGAGGACGATGCGGTACTGGCTGTTATTGTCACTGGCGCAGGCCGCGCGTTCTGCGCAGGCATGGACCTGTCGGTGGAAGGCAATGTCTTCGGACTGGATGAATCCCTGAGGCCAACGCTGGAAGATCTGGATCAGCGTTTTGAGGATCCGCAGATGGTCAACACGGTGCGTGATACCGGTGGTCGTGTATCGCTGAGCATCTTCAACTGTGACAAACCCGTGATTGCGGCCATCAACGGACCGGCGGTTGGCATCGGGGCAACCATGACACTGGCCATGGACGCCAGGCTGGCGTCGGATCAGGCTCGTATTGGCTTTGTATTCGGCAAGATCGGTATTGTGCCGGAAGCCTGTTCGACCTGGTTCCTGCCGCGGCTTGTGGGTATATCCACCGCGCTGGACTGGGTTTACAGCGGCGACATCCTCAGTGCCGAGCAGGCCCGGGACGCTGGTCTGGTCCGTGAGGTGCTGCCCGCTGACAAATTGCTGGGTGCGGCGCGTGCCCTGGCCAGACGCTATACACAAAACCGCTCGCCTGTGGCGACGGCCATTGCCCGACGAATGCTGTATTCCAATGCTGCCTTCAGCCATCCCGAAGAAGCCCACAAGATCGAATCCCTGGGTGTGTTCTACACCAGTCAGACTGATGGCAAGGAGGGCGTCAGAGCCTTTCTTGAGAAACGCGATCCCGAGTTCCGTGGCCGCGTGTCCTCTGACATGCCTGATATCTTCCGTTGATGGGCTGGCGTGCAAGGGTCTGTTTTGGCGCCTGCCATCGGTTCCTGATATTGTATGCAGTAGAGGATCGCGGTCTCAAAGGAGATGGAAAATATGGCGTTGACAGAATCGCAGATGCTTGCACTTGGTACGCCGGCACCGGATTTTTCCTTGCCGGATACCGAGGGCAATACGGTAAGCCTGAAAGATTTTGACGGGGAGCCGGCGTTGCTGGTTGTCTTCATGTGTAATCATTGCCCGTTTGTCATCCACCTGCGTGAAGCGCTGGCCGAGTTTGCCCGGGAGTACACAGAGCAGGGACTGGCCATTGTGGGCATCAGCGCCAATGATGTGCGGACGCATCCCCAGGACAGCCCGGCCAATATGGCAAATGAGAAACGTCAGGCGGGTTACGTTTTTCCCTATCTCTATGATGAAAGCCAGCAGGTGGCCCGCGCATACAAGGCAGCCTGTACACCGGATTTCTTCCTGTTCGACAAGCACCGGCGGCTGGTGTATCGGGGGCGTTTTGATGACAGCAGGCCCGGCAACAACAGACCGGTCACTGGCAATGATCTGCGCGCGGCGGTAGATGCAGTGCTGACCGGGCTTGACGTGCCGTCAGAGCAACTGCCAAGCGTGGGTTGCAACATCAAGTGGAAGGCGGCCTGAGGCGCAGGGTCGGCAGCATCCGTTCCGCGTTATTGTTCAGCGGCCCTGGCACCTGACAGAATCCCCATCAGGGCGTAGTTGCCTTCGTGGCAGGCGTATTCGTAAATCTCCCCGTCATCGGACGTGTAGTTGATGACGGCTGTCCACGGGCGCTCCCATGTTGTGGGATCGTCAATGGTGAACTCATATTCAAGAACGTCCGGTGCCACACGGGTGTAGCGCTCCGTGAACAGGCGATCCCCGGCTGCACCACGGAATTGGCTTTCCGGAGAGAAATTGCGTGTTTCCACCACCAGCGTGTCGCCGTCCCACCAGCCGCGGGAGTCACCATGCCAGAGGCGCACCCGCTCATCGATATGGGGCTTGTCGGTCAGTGGTATGATGCGCACATCGTGAATCATTTCCTGGATGATGGCCACCGTGTCGCGGCTCTGCACAATCTGGTAGTAGCTGTTGTAACCTGCCATGATGTAGGGCATGCCCCAGGTGATGCAGCGCTCCTGTATCGGGCGATCCAGATACGAGGCATCGGTACTTTCGCGGCGTTGGCGCGCTCGCTCCTGCATACGGGCCTGCCCCTGTTCCGTCATGGCTGGCAGTCGGCCGTTGGGCGGATCCACAATCAGTGATGTGCGGTTCTCCAGATTGCGGTCGACCATCCAGCCGGCATCATAATTGCCGGTACTTGGGTCGTAGGAGCGGACTTCCCCACTGATCACCGCATTGAGAAAACCGTCACCGAACAGGGCGTCGCCCCCGTCAGCCAGCACTTCCTCGGCTTGCCGCATCAGTTCATCAAATTCCTGTTCAGTGAGGGTGGCCCGGTCACCGAATATTTCCGGTCGCTCAAGCGGCGTACTGGCATTGTTTGCCCAGACACCCTGCAGATCGGGATGACCGTCGATGGTGCGTGGCACAACCCAGTCACTGTCACTGCTGTCATGGTCAGTGCCCAGTACACCTGTGGCCAGTGTGCCTGCAAACAGGGCAGCACCGCACAGGCGCATGACCGACACTCCCCTGCGTTGTGTGTTTGTGAGCTTGGCCTGCGTCATGATGTTCTCTCCAGAAAAGGTGTTTGCGCGCCAGTGTCAGGGCACCGGCACCGCGAACGGCATGCCACGTGGCGGCTCCACGTCCGGATCCGGATCCCGGCTCAGGTAGCCGTAAATCAGCTCTTCGGCAAATTCCACACACTTGAACTCCAGCAGTTGTGCGTTGTCCTCCATGCGGCGGTACAGCGGCATGCTGAGCGTCCACGGGCGGGTGAACGTTTTGTTGTCATGAATTTCGGCTTCGTAACGAATCAGATACGGGTTTTCCAGCGTGTAACGTTCGATGACTTCCAGCGCGTCGCTGTGGAAATTGCCGGCGTGATCAAACCAGGTATAGGGCATCTGGTCGGTGACCCGGACAACCAGGGTGTCGCCTTCCCAGTGAGCCCGGGAATGACCCATCCAGGCATCAACCGGCGCCTCGAAATCCGGCCTGTTCATGTAGACGATCCGCATGGCACTGGCAAACTCGTAGGCCATGACCATGTGATCGGGGGACTGCACAATCTGGAACGGGAAGGGCAGGTAGTTGGCGCGGGGCACGCCGGGCATGAAACATTTCACCACCGGGTCCAGTGCCAGCCAGTCAGCGCGATTGGCATCCCGCCGGGCCAGGGCTTCCTCGGTATAGGGAAGCGGCCCGTTCTGGACCACACCCAGACTGGGGCGCAACGCACCAATGGCGCCGAAACGATAATCCGGTCCGTGTGAGGCCGCCTGTGGTTCGATGTTCCAGTGGGCATTGCCCATGGCTTGCCAGATACCATTGAAGTCGGGTCGGCCATCAGCAGTGCGGGGAATTGTAGTGCTGTCAGCATTTGTGGGATGTGTGAATGTGGCTGTCAGCAGGAGAAGCAGCGCCAGAAACGATACCGGTATTGGCATCGCAGGCGCCCACATCCGTGAAATCAACGGGAGGCGTATTGTTGCCCTACAGTGCTGCAGGCCCTGCATGGTGGTCTCCTTGCTCAGAGATCCCTGTTATTGTTTTTTGTCTGCCTGTAATATCACATGAGTCCGGAATGAAATCAAATTCAGCTGTCGCATGTTCTCTGACCAATGATCAACGCAGAGCGCCAAAACAACACACAGTTGCTGGTTGTGTACGGATCATTGAAACGTGGGCTGCACAATGCCCATTGGATGCGCGGTTGTCGTTTTATAGGTGAGGACAGCCTTCAGAGTATTGTGCTTTACGATCTGGGTCCTTATCCGGGAGCGCGGCTGGACGCCTCCGAAGGCGTGACAGTGGAGATCTACACAGTTACCGAGGAGCAACTGCGCCATATCGATGTGCTGGAGGATTACAAAGCTGCAGATCCGGCCAGTGGCCTTTATGACCGTGTGCTGGTGTCGACCCGCTTCGGCAAGGCATGGGTCTATATCTACAACCGCGCCGTTGACGGGTTTCCGGCAATACGCCGGGGCGGGTGGATGCCTGATCCCGCCCGGCAGTATGTGTCAGAGCCTGAACCCGGGACCTGAAGGCTCAGACCAGTTTGAGTTTCCAGCGTCCGCGCAAAAACACCATGACCGCGACAATACTGAAGGTCATGTCGGCGATAAATATCGCCCAGTAGGCGCCCAGTGTGCCCATTCCCAACCCCATTGCCAGCCCGTAGGCCAGCGGAATCTGCAGCAGCCAGAAACAGATGCCGTTGATCCAGGTGGGCGTCATTGTGTCGCCAGCGCCATTGAACGCCTGCAGAGCGATCACGCCAACGGCGAGGAAAATAAAGCCGTAGCTCAGCACCCGCAGCGCCTGCATGCCATTGCTCACCACCTCCGGTTCGCCGCTGAAAAAGCTCATTATCCAGGCAGGAAACAGAATCAGTATCAGTGCCACAAAGCCCATGTAGGCAATATTGTATTTGGCCACCTGATACACGGTTGCTTCAGCGCGATCCGGTTTACGGGCACCAAGATTCTGACCCACCAGTGTGGCCACGGCATTGCTCAGGCCCCAGGAAGGCAGTAGTACAAAGACGATCACCCGAATGGCAATCGTGTAGCCAGCGATAGCCTCACTGCCATAAAAGGACACCAGGCGCATCAGAAAAACCCAGCTGGCGGTGGCGATGAGAAACTGAGCAATGCCGCCGACCGATATACGACACAACTTCATCATGACAGACAGTTTCATCACCATCTCATCCAGATGCAGTCGTATACGGCGATGGCCTTTGCACAGGTGGTACAGCTGGTAGGCCACACCTACACCCCGTCCGGTGTTGGTGGCCACGGCAGCACCGGTCACGCCCATTTCCGGAAACGGACCCCAGCCGTAGATCAGGCAGGGATCCAGAATGATGTTGATGGTGTTGGCCAGGATCAGGGACTTCATGGCGATACTGGCGTCACCGGCACCACGGAATATGGCGTTGTTCAGGAACAGGAACAGAATGGTGAAGCTGCCGCCGAACATCAGCTGGGTGTAACCACGTCCGGTCTCCACGACGCTTTCGTCCGCGCCCATGAGCAGAAGAATACGGTCGGCGTAGTGCCAGCCCAGTACACCGATAACGACCGATACAATCAATCCGACCCACAGCGCCTGGGCGGCGACCACCGAGGCGTCACGATGCTGGCCTTCACCAATGCGGCGGGCCACCAGGGCCGTGGTTGCCATGCTCAGTCCGATGGCCACTGCGTACAAAAGTGAGATTACCGCTTCGGTAAGGCCAACCGTTGCTACCGCTTCGGGTCCCAGACCGGCAACAAAAAAGATGTCCACCAGGGCAAATATGGACTCCATGGCCATTTCCAGAATCATCGGTATGGCCAGCAGGAAGGTAACTCTTCGAATGGAACCTTCGGTGTAGTTGATGTCCGGATCGCCCGCCAGGGCTTTGCGGAATAATCGGGTGAATTCCCTGAATTCTTTTAACATGGTGGTTGTTCCGTGATTATTGTTCCGTACAGGCGCTTTTTTTGAAAAGGGTTTTTCAGGCTGGGGACGGACAAACTTCGCGCCGGACACAAGTACGGCGCAGCGGAACGGTCAGGCGTTACATGACGGATGCAGCAGTCACCCGCGTGGCAAGGATACCGACGCAGAGAAGTTCGTCTGGCTCAGCAGTGGGGGAAATCGAACTTCATTGGATGGATGCTCCCTTACAGGACAGGTATGATCAGTGGCGCGAAGTATACCAGCGCTTTGTACAGGCGGACAAGCATGTTTTCCGGGATCCGCGCGCCTGCGAACAATGGACTTGTGAGGTGGTAACCGGAGTAGAATACAGATCCAGCAACAAAGGAGTCAGCATGACAATCAACACGCCCAATGTCATCTTTTCCCATGGCAAGGAGAGTGGTCCCAACGGCACCAAGATCCGGGTGCTTGCCGGTATTGCGGAAAAACACGGCCTTGTCGTGGACAGCATAGACTATACGGATATCATGGATCAGGAGTTGCGGGTGCAGCGGCTGATTGATGTTGCGCCGCGGGACAGAGACGGCCCCCTGATTCTTGTCGGCTCCAGCATGGGCGCTTATGTGTCCCTTGTGGCTGCAGCAGAGCTGAAACCCGATGGTGTGTTTCTCATGGCGCCGGCCCTGTACATTCCTGGCTGGAAAGTACAGCGGTACACAACAGGCGTGCCGCTGGTCAGTCTGGTGCACGGTTGGTCAGACGAGGTCATTCCCGCTGAAAACGCACTGCGTTATGCCGCTGAGGCAAAATGCGATATTCATCTTCTGGAAGCCGATCACCGCCTCAGCGGCTGCCTGGAAACGGTGGGAGATGTGTTCGAGAATTTCCTGCGCCGCGTGCTGAAACGCTGATCGGGTTTTTTTCATTCAGTGTCCAGGTCCAGGCGTTCCAGCGCATCAAGAATTTCCCGGAAACGAGCGTTGACCGGATATCCGGGATCGGACCAGCCGAGTCGGACCACCACGGCATTGGCCGATGGTACTACCATGAGAATCTGCTCCCGGTTGCCTTGCGCTGCGTAGGCGTCTTCGGGCAGGTCGGGCCACCGCAGACGGGCTGCACCAGCGTTCAGCCACCACTGGTAACCGTAGGCCACACCGTTGTCGGAGCGGTTGGCTGATCTGGAGCGTTGAACCCAGTCACGACTCACAATGCGGCGTCCGTTGATGACACCCTCATCAAGCATCAGTTGTCCCATGCGTGCCCAGTCCTGGGCTGAAGCATAGAGATAGGAGCTGCCCTTGAACACACCGCTTGCGTCCACTTCAAATACGGTATGTTGCAGACTCATCGGCACCACAATATTGGCCACATAGTCATCCCAGACTGACTGCAACGAACCACCGGTCTTGTCGAAATAGATACGTGACAGCAGGTTGGCGGTGCCGGAGCTGTAGTTGAAATGTGATCCAGGTGCGTGCAGTTGTCTCTGCCGCAGCACATAGGCGGAAGCAGCCGGTTCGGTGAACAGCATGGCGGTGGCATCATCACCGGGGTTGTACCGCTCGGTGAAAGCCAGCCCGTCGGTCATGGTCAGCAGATCCTCTATGCGGATATCGACGCGCGAATCTTCAGCCCATTCCAGAAAACCGGGTGTGTCATTCACGTCCAGCAGGCCACGCAGCTCAAGGTTGCCGAGCATGATGGCGGTCATGCTTTTTGCCATTGACCAGCCCAGCAGGGGCGTATCAGCACGGGCACCGCCGGCATAACTTTGTGCCACAACGCGTCCATGGTGAACCACCAGCAAGGCGCGTGTGTCCAGGTTATTGTTGTTGTCGCGCATGACAATATCGTCGAGCAGCGACTGCATATCGTCATTGATTGTTTCCACGCGTGTGCCGTGCGGCCAGTGGCTGGTCAGCACCGGCAGTTCGCGTGCCTGGAATGCCTGGCGCTGATCAAAACCGGCAAAGTCGATGGCACAACCGATACCCGGCACGTAGCTGGCCGTGGCAGAGCGGATTCCGAACAGTGAGGTGCGAACGCGGCGATTGTCATCGTCAAACTCGACATTCAGGTAATTGAGTATCGGGGAGAACTGCACAAGGTCCTCGAGCGCCTGCCCCTCGGAAAAGCCGCTGACGTATTTGCCACTGCAAAGCAGTTTGGCGCCGATGCCAGTACCCACGCCGGGTGCAGCCGCGATATAGGACGGCGGAATGCCCAGTATTGCCGCAACGCCGAGCATGGCGGGAACAATGATGAACAGCGCAAACAGTAGTTTTTTCATGATGTCTATCAGCCAAACTGTGATAACCGGTATTATGGCGGCATGTTGGATCAAACTTCAAACGTGCAGCACTCATGACTGATCAGCGCCGTGCCTGGTTGCAGATCCATTTCTGCGTACTGCTGTGGGGTTTCACTGCGATACTGGGCAAAGTCATCAGCATCAGTGCTCTGCCACTGGTGCTCTGGCGTATGGGGTTGGTGGCCGTTGTGCTGTTTCTGCTGCCAGTCATCTGGCGAGGGCTCAGGACCATGGGTCCTCAACTGGTGGCCGCGTTCTGCGGTATTGGTGTGCTGGTGGCCCTGCACTGGCTGACGTTTTACGGTGCCATCAAGCTGTCCAATGCCTCTGTAGCCGTCACCTGTATTGCTACCGTGCCGATCTTTCTGTCGCTGGTTGAACCACTGCTGACGGGGCGCAGCTTCCGTCTGCGAGAGCTGATGCTGGGCGTGTTGGTGCTGCCGGGTATTGCCCTGCTGGTGGGTGGTACACCCGAGACAATGAATACGGGCATTGTGGTGGGGCTGGTATCTGCAGTGTTTGTGGCATTTTTCGCAGCGCTGAACAAGCGACTGGTGTTAAAGGCTGACCCGCTCACGGTCACCGCCCTTGAAATGGCTACCGGTGCACTGTTTCTGGCGGGAATCGCGGTTTTTGTGGCCCTGGCCGGTGCGGGTCCCCTGCTGAGCCTGTTCGTCACCGAGGGTGAGCAGATGTTTGTCATGCCGCCCTGGGATGACATGGGCTGGCTGCTGCTGTTGGCTTTTGGATGCACATTGTTGCCGTTTGCCCTGTCGTTGGTGGCTTTGCGGCAACTTTCGGCCTACGCCAGCGCGCTGGCTGTGAACCTGGAGCCGGTGTATGCCGTGATCCTGGCTATTGTGCTTCTGGGTGAGCAACAGGAGCTTGAGCCGGGCTTTTATCTTGGTGCGCTGCTGATCATGACCGTGGTCTTTGTCTACCCGCTATTGGATCGGATTGACAGGAAAGGGTTGAAGGGTTAGTTTTCCGAGCGGTCGTTCTCTTACCCAATGCTCTGGAGTCCACATGTCAAGCTTGCCCCCCGTCCTGCAGAACCTGCCGTTTCCCGCCATCGGTGCGCCTCTGTTCATCATCAGCAATCCGAAACTGGTCATCGAGCAGTGCAAGGCGGGCGTTGTCGGGTCCATGCCTGCGCTCAATGCGCGCCCGGCGGCTCAGCTGGAGGACTGGCTGGCAGAAATTACCGAGGCCCTGGCAGCCCATAATCGAGACAATCCGGACAAGCCTGCCGCGCCCTTTGCCATCAACCAGATTGTGCACCGCAGCAATGATCGGCTGGAGCACGATCTGGCGCTGTGCGAGAAGTACAAGGTGCCCATCATCATCACCAGCCTGGGCGCGCGCGAAGATCTGAATCAGGCGGTGCACGGCTGGGGAGGTATTGTGATGCATGATGTCATCAATAACTTCTTTGCCCACAAGGCAATCGACAAGGGCGCGGACGGACTGATCTGCGTGGCAGCCGGTGCCGGTGGACATGCCAGCGTGAAGAGTCCCTTTGCGATGATCCAGGAAGTGCGTGAATGGTTCCACGGGCCTGTGGCCTTGTCCGGCTCCATTGCCACAGGTGGGGCCATACTGGCGGCGCGAGCCATGGGTGCTGATCTTGCCTATATCGGCTCGCCGTTTATTGCCACTGATGAAGCGCGTGCCGCCGATGAGTACAAACAGATGGTTGTCGACAGTAATTCGGACGATATCGTCTACAGCAATTTCTACACAGGTGTGCACGGCAATTACCTGAAGGGCAGTATCCGCAATGCCGGCATGGACCCGGACAATCTGCCCGAATCCGATCCCAGCAAGATGAACTTTGGCACTGGCGGTGACAAGGCCAAGGCCTGGCGTGACATATGGGGCTGCGGCCAGGGTGTTGGTGTCATACGTGACGTGGTTCCAGCTGCTGAGCTGGTGGCACGCCTTCGTCGCGAATACAATGAGGCGTTGGCGCAATTGTGCGCCGGTCAAGCAAAGGAGTAGGTCATGGAGATCGCCCACAATTTTCGCAAGCTGGCACTGGCAGGTTTCATGGTATCGCTGATGAGTGCACCGGCTGCCTGGAGTCAGGTCCAGGACACAGGTCTGTACTTTGGTGTGGATGTGATGGAAGTGGAATTCCAGTCCACCGGGTTCAGCAATGCCAAGCCGATCTCGGTTGGCCTGACTACCGGTTACCGTCTGAACGAGTTCCTGGCCGTGGAGGCGAGGGCGGGTACCGGTCTGTCGGGTGATGACGCCAGAGCCGGTGGCACGCCAGTGGATGTGGAGCTGGACAGCTTCTACGGTTTTTATGCGCGAGGCATTCTACCGGTGTCCGATATCCTGGAGATCTATGGTGCTGTGGGTTATACCTATGCCGATATGAAAGTGCGCTTCCCTGGTGGTTCGATAACCGGTTCGGACAATGACATCAGTTATGGTGTTGGCGCAGCGCTGAAACTTTCCTTCAGCACATCCCTCAACCTGGAGTGGGCGCGTATGCTTGATGGCGATGGCTTCCGTCTGGATGCGCTCAGCCTGGGTGTCCGTTTCAGTTTCTGATATTTCTGCCCGCGGCCAGCCCTAAGGTTTCTCCCGTTCCTGCCGTTATGACCTGTACGAACAAGTATAACGGCAGGGATTTCCATGTTCAGTCAATTGACCATCCGAATGCGCGTCTGGCTGATTGTTGTGGTCAGCGTGATCGCCATCCTTGGCCTCAGCCTGACCTTGTTGTCCCAGGCGCGGGCCAAGTTCATTGAGCAGCTTGAGCAGGGGAGTGTCAATCAGGTCACCATGGTGCACGACCTGTTGAGGGGGCTGCATCAACGAGTGCTTGATGGCGAACTGACTGACGCCGAAGCCAAGCAGATGGGGCGATTCATCATCAACAATACTGTGGTTGACGAACGAAACTACCTGCTGCTCTTTCATCGACTCGGGCAGATACTGGCGCACCCGATGCGGGGTGTGGACAGTGCACTGGACACCGAGGCGCAGGTGAGAGAGTCCATCGAGGCTCAGCAGATCACCGAAGAACAACGGCTGCGCGAGAGCGGCTACCGAGAACCTGATCCGCGCATGACCGACATCATTGCTTCCTTCACGGGCAGCAGCCTGACCGGCTTCTCCGAATATCTGTACCATCCCGAAAATATCTTCGGTCATCGGATTCTCACTTTTGTGGACGATCCGCTGGCACACCCGGAAGCGGAAATCCGGCGTGTATATTCCGAGCTTTTTGTACCCTGGGACTGGGTCATCATCCACGGTATGTTCACTGACGATGTGAACGCGGAGTTCTGGCGCTGGGCAGCCAATGCTGCGGTGCTGATTCTTCTGATTCTGCTGGTGTTGTGTGGTGGTGGTTTTTACCTTACCCGCTCGATTACCACCCCGTTGATGAAAACCCGTGCCTACATGGTCGACATAGCCCAGGGTTCCGGTGATCTGTCACGACGGTTGGAGCAAGACGGGCGCGACGAGTTGTCGGATCTTGGCCGGGGTTTCAATACCTTTGTTGGCAAGCTCTCGGACATCATCCGCCAGGTATTGCAGACCAATGGCACCATTGCCGAGAAGTCGGCGCAATTTGCCGAAATGATTGATCGCACAGCGAAACGCTCGGCCTCGCAGTTGGACGAAACCGAAATGCTGGCGTCTTCCACTACCGAGTTGTCTTCTTCTCTGGCAGATGTCGCTGAGGGTGCCAACAGCAGCGTGGAAGCGGCGAGTGAGGCCAAGGGCGCAACAGAAAAGGCCACCGACGCGGTATCGCGGACCAATGAGTCAGTGATGCTTCTTTCACAGTCCCTGACCACGATTCAGAGCAAGGTTCATGACATGAGCAGCCACAATGCCAAGGTGAACACGGTGCTGGACGTGATCCGTGGCATTGCCGAGCAGACCAATCTGCTGGCGCTCAATGCAGCCATCGAAGCCGCCAGAGCAGGCGAGCAGGGGCGGGGATTTGCTGTGGTGGCTGATGAGGTGCGCAGTCTGGCCCAGAAAACCCAGGACTCGACACAGGAGATCAACAGCATCATTCAGCAGCTCGAGGAGAACACCTCACAGATTGTTGAGTCCATGGATGAGGGCGTAAAAATGTCACAGAGTTGTGCCGAAACTGCCGAGTCGGCCAATTCACTGCTGGGCACGGTGCTGGAGGCGGTTGCCCAGATCACTGACCGCAATCAACTCATTGCCGCGTCCGTGCAGCAACAGTCTGATGTTACCGATGAGATTGCCCGCAGCAGTGTGAAGATTGCGGGCGATGGCCGTCTGAATGCAGAAGATTACCAGAAGTGCCAGGCCTATCACGAAGAGGTGCGCAAGCTACTGGCCTCACTGGACGAACTCATGCGGCAGTTCAAACTGGGCTGATCAATTCCTCGAGCTCACAAGGCGCGGATTCGCTCCAGCTTTTCCTGCAGCGCGCTCAGTGCGCTGCCCAGCTCCTGCTGGCGCCGCCGCTCGGTTTCCACAATTGCCGCCGGGGCATTGTCGACAAACCTGCTGTTGCCAAGTTTGCCATTGATGCCCTGAAGGTTCTTGTCCAGTTTCATGATTTCCTTTTCCAGCCGTCCGATCTCGGCGTCCTTGTCTATCAGGTCCGCAAGAGGTACCAGTATTTCCAGATCACCATACAGTTGGGTGGCGCTCAGTGGCGCCTCCTGCTCATCCTCCAGCCAACGGATATCGGACAATTTCGCGAGCTTCATCAGGTACTGGTGGTTTTCCTGCAGGCGACGCTGATCTTCGCTGCCGCCCTTGCGCAGTAACACAGGGAATGCGCGACCTGGCGCTATGTTCATTTCACCGCGGATGTTGCGGATGCCAATGATCACGCCCTTGACCCAGTCGATATCGGCCTCGGCCTGACTGTCGCCAAGTGCAGCGTCCGGGTGAGGGTAGGGCTGCAACATGATGGTGTCACCGGAGATGCCCAGCAGTGGTGCCATACGTTGCCAGATTTCCTCAGTGATATAAGGCATCAACGGATGGGTCATGCGCAGGCTGGTCTCCAGCACACTGAGCAGGGTCAACCGAGCGGCCTTGGCCTTTTCCGGTTCCTCGTCGGCGTTCCATATCAGTGGTTTGGACAGCTCAAGATACCAGTCGCAGTATTCATTCCAGATGAATTCATAAATGTCCTGCGACATCAGGTCAAAACGGTAGTTGGTAATATGTTCGTGCACCTGGCTGACGGTTTTCTGCAGGCGTGAAAGTATCCATCGATCGGCCAGACTCAGATCGGCCTGGTGAAGACTGCTGTGTTCTGTCGGGGTGAACCGAATACCTTTTTCTTCCGTGTTCATCAGCACATAACGGGCGGCATTCCATATCTTGTTGCAGAAGTTGCGGAAACCCTCCATGCGACCCATGTCGAAGTTGATGTCGCGGCCGGTGGTGGCCAGCGAATAATAGGTATAACGCAGGGCGTCGGTGCCGTAGCCGGTAATGCCGTCCGGAAAGGTATCACGCGTGGCCTTTTCGATTTTCTGTTGCAGCTGCGGCTGCATCAGGCCCTCGGTCCGTTTGCTGATCAGGTCTTGCAGGCTGATACCATCGATCAGGTCAATCGGGTCCAGTACGTTACCCTTGGATTTGGACATCTTCTGGCCCTGGGCATCGCGTATCAGGCCGTGGATGTAGATCTTCCTGAACGGAATCTCGCCGGTGAACTTCAGGGTCATCATGATCATCCGGGCAACCCAGAAGAAAATGATGTCAAAACCGGTGACCAGCACATTGGTAGGATGGAATGTGCGCATCTCCTCTGTGTCCCCGGGCCAGCCCATGGTCGAGAAGGTCCACAGTGCAGATGAGAACCAGGTGTCCAGAACGTCTTCGTCCTGGCTCAGTGCCAGGCTGTCGTCCAGATTGTGTTTCTCACGCACCTCGGCTTCGGTTCTGCCAACATAGATTCTGCCTTCGGCGTCGTACCATGCAGGAATCCGGTGTCCCCACCACAGCTGCCGACTGATGCACCAGTCCTGCAGGTCACGCATCCAGGCGAAGTAGGTGTTTTCCCAGTTTTTGGGCACAAACTCGATGTCGCCGTCCTCAACCGCCTTGATGGCGGGTTCGGCCAGCGACTGCACGGCAACATACCACTGGTTGGTCAGATAGGGCTCGATGACCGCGCCTGTGCGATCGCCGCGTGGTACTTTCAGGCGGTGATTCTCGACCTTGATCAAAAGCCCCGCCGCTTCCATGTCGGCCACCACTTTCTTGCGCGCCTCGAAGCGGTCGAGTCCGCGATAGGCTTGCGGCGCGTTGTCATTGATGGCGGCGTTGTCGTCCAGGATATTGATGATTTCCAGATCGTGGCGCTTGCCGACCTCATAGTCGTTGAAATCGTGCGCCGGGGTGATTTTGAGACAGCCGGTGCCAAACTCCGGATCCACATAATCATCCGCGATGATGGGAATGCGTCGATCACACAGGGGCAGATCCACAAACTTGCCGATCAGTGACTGGTAGCGCGGATCCTCCGGATGAACGGCGACAGCGGTATCACCCAGCAGGGTCTCCGGTCGGGTGGTGGCTATGTTGATGTGTGATTGTCCGTCGGCGGTGGTGGCGCCGTCCGCCAGCGGGTAACGAAAGTGCCAGAAGAAGCCGTCCTCCTCCTCTGACAGCACTTCCAGATCCGAGACTGCGGTATGCAGTTTCGGATCCCAGTTAACCAGGCGGTTGCCGCGGTAGATCAGGCCTTGCTCATGAAGCCGGACAAAGACCTCGGTCACCACGCGCGACAGATCCGGATCCATGGTGAATCGTTCGCGTGACCAGTCGATGGAACCGCCAAGGCGACGGATCTGTTGTGTAATGGTGCTGCCGGAGTGTTCTTTCCACTCCCAGACCTTCTCGGTGAATTTTTCGCGCCCCAGCGCCTTGCGCTTGATGCCCTGCTGTTCGAGTTGCCGCTCGACCACCATCTGGGTGGCGATGCCGGCATGATCGGTGCCCACCTGCCACAGGGTATTGCAGCCCATCATGCGGTGATAGCGGATCAATGCATCCATGATAGCGTTCTGGAATCCGTGACCCATGTGCAGGCGCCCGGTGACATTCGGCGGCGGAATCACGATGCTGTAGGGTTCACCCTTGCCCGAAGGTGCAAAATAGCCACGCGCTTCCCATTCCTGGTACCACTGGCTTTCAATGTCTTGAGGCTGATAGGTCTTGTCCATGATGTTGCTTTTGCTGCTTTGGGGAAAAGCGCGGAGTATACCGTATGGGCGGGCTGTTCGTCAGGCCCCGGCCAGGCCGGGGCCTGAAGCGGCTGTCAGGCTTTCTGGCGTCGCAGGTATTCCACCAGCAGTGGTACCGGTCGACCGGTGGCGCCTTTCTGGGCACCACTGATCCAGGCGGACCCGGCTATGTCCAGATGCGCCCAGTGATACTTGTCGGTAAAGCGCGAAAGAAAGCAGGCGGCCGTAATGGTGCCCGCTTTCGGGCCGCCGATATTGGCAATGTCGGCGAAGTTGCTGTCGATCAGCGGTTGATACTCATCCCACAAAGGCAATTGCCAGGCATAGTCATGCGCTTGCTGGCTCAGGGACAGGATTTCGTCAGCCAGCGGTTGATGATTGCTCAGCACCACCGAGGCCACATCGCCAAAGGCCGCCACAGCGGCACCCGTGAGCGTGGCCACATCAATGACCGTTTTGGGTTTGAAGCGCTCGACATAGGTCAGCGCGTCGCACAGTACCAGCCGGCCCTCAGCGTCAGTGTTGAGAATCTCAATGGTCTTGCCTGACATGCTGGTGACGATGTCGCCGGGTTTGGTTGCCCGGTCGCTGGGCATGTTTTCGGCCGCAGCAACAACGGCGATGACGTTGATGGGCAGTCCGAGCTCGGCCACTGCCTGTATGCTGCCCAGTACACTGGCTGCACCACACATGTCGAACTTCATCTCATCCATTGCGGCACCGGGTTTCAGGCTGATGCCGCCGGTGTCAAAGGTGATGCCTTTGCCCACCAGTACATAGGGCTTGCTGCCAGATTTGCTGCTGCCCTTGTATTCAATCACAATCAGGCGTGATTCCTGCTCGGAGCCGTGACCCACAGAGAGCAATGACCCCATACCCAGTTTTTTCATCTGGGCTTCGTTCAGCACCTGCACCTTGAGGCTGCTGTGCTGTCGTCCCAGCTTGCGGGCGTGATCGGCCAGATAGGTGGGTGTGCAGATGTTGCCCGGCAGGTTGCCGAGTTCTCGCGCAGCATCCATCCCGTTGACCAGGCTACTGCCCAGCTTCACTGCATCGCTCAGTGACTTGCGGGCGCCCCCGGCGTAAAGAGACACCTTCTTCAGCGTCGGCACTTCGGCTTTCTTGCTCTTGGTGTGATCATAGCGGTAGGCCGCGGTGCCGCATTCGCGAATGCACTGGGTCAGGCACCATTCGGTGTCGCGTTCGGCAACAGCTTCTGCCGGCAGTGTCACGACAGCATTTCGCGCTCCAATGCTGAGCAGATTCCTGGCTGCCGCCTTGTAGGCTTTTACGGCTGCGCGCGCATCAAACGCTTTCTTCTCGCCCAGGCCGATCAGCAAAATGCGTTTGGCCTTGCCGGAAGCCGGGCAGTGAAGCAGCAGGCTGTCGCCGGGCTTGCCCTTGATGTCGCCGCTGCGGGCCACGTCGGCAATGAGTTTGCCCGTTTCTGCGTCCAGGCCTGCGGCGACCGCCGCCGGTTTGCCTTTGCTCCAGACGCCCACAACCAGACAGTCTGTGGCTTTGTTCAGTGGATCCTTTCCGTGCAGTGCGTAGGTGATGCTCATGGGTTGCCCTTGCGGTTGGCGATGAATTTCCTGGCGATAATCCTAAATAGTTTCAGTGGCTTAAGCAACACGAAACCAGCATTTCGATCAATTGTTCGCCGAAAACCGGGCTTTGGAAGTGTACTTGTCACAATTGACTGTTTAAAATTGCGGCCTCGCAAAACTGGCCTGAAACCGGAGTTCCTATGCCTCGCGTCAAGATCAACATGCCCGAAGAGTTCCTCTTTTCCATGGAGTATCCTGTACGCTTCAGTGATCTGGATTACGCGCGGCACCTGAACAGTGTAGCCATGGTACATGTGCTGCACGAGGCGCGGCTACAGTTCCTGGCCAGTCTTGGCCTTACCGAGTCCAATATTTTCGGCCTTGGCATGGTGGTCACTGACATGGCCATTGATTACCGCTCGGAGTCTTTTGCCAAGGACATGCTGGTGATAGAGGTGGGGGTTGGCAAATTCAATCGTTATGGCTGTGACATCTGCTTCCAGATCACCAATTCGGCGCTGGATCGTAATGTCTGCAATGCCAAGATGGGCGTGGTATTCTTCGATTTTGACAAACACAAGATCGCACCGGTACCGCCAGCCTTCAGATCCCTGGTGACCGAGGGTGATCACGACTAGGGACAGGACACCAGGGCCCCGTGATAATCTTTCGATACCTCACCACGCAGATCCTCCAGGTGATGGCCGCGGTGACTGTCATCTTGCTGGTGGTATCCTTTACTTCCCGATTTCTCCAGTATCTGGGTGATGCGGTGGCTGGCAAGCTGACCACCGACATACTGGTGCTGCTGATGCTATCGCGTTTGCCTGAATTCCTGGTGGTCATCCTGCCGCTGGCTTTTTTTCTTGGTGTCCTGCTTGCCTACGGGCGCATGTATGCGGACAACGAAATGACGGTTCTCAGTGCCTGCGGTTACAGTCGTCATCGTCTGTTGCAGGTGACCATGGGCAGTGCCGCGCTGGTAGCGGCGCTGGTGGCCGTTCTGAGCCTTTATGCGGCACCTGCCGGATTGCAGAGTACGGAGAGGCTGCGGCAGATCCAGAGTGAGTTGACCGAACTCGACCTGATCGTGCCGGGTCAGTTCCAGCAATTCAATCGGGGGCTGCGCACCACATACGCCGAAGCCATTGAGGAAACCGGGCTCGGCCGCCAATTGAACAACGCGTTTGTAGCGATTCGCGAGGAAGGCGGTGACGGCGGTCAGCCGGGGCTGCGTATTGTGGTATCGGAAACCGCACGTCCGATTCTTGATGAAGCCTCCGGGCGCCGGTTCATGTTGCTTGAAAATGGCTATTTCTATGACGGCGTGCCCGGGCAGGCCGGCTACCAGGTTACCCGTTTTCGTGAGCAGGGTATCCTGTTGCCGGATCAGGTGGATATTGCGCCGGTGCTTCGTGAGAGGGCGCTGCCGACTGTCGAGCTGCTGGGGTCAACTGTGCCGGCCAACCAGGCCGAGTTGCAATGGCGCATTTCAGTGATACTGATCATTCCGATACTGGCGCTGATGTCGGTGCCGCTGAGTCGTGTGGGGCCGCGACAGGGACGTTTCAGTAAACTGGTGCCAGCCACCCTGATCTACGGCAGTTACTTTCTGTTGCTGGAGATGACGCGGGAGCGTATCGAAAGCGGAGAGGCATCGGCCATGCCTGGCATGTGGTGGATACACGCACTGTATCTGTTCATAGGCGTGATCATGTTTGTTGGTGTGCCGGTGCGCAAGCCGTCGCAGGCGCCGCCGGCCAGTATTGCTGAAGCGGCGGGACAGTCATGAGGCTGCTTGATTACCATATCGGCAGGACCGTGTTTCTGGCGATGCTGATGGTATTGGGCCTGATGGTGTCGGTGGATGTCATTTTCTCCTTTGCCGACGAGCTGGGCGAGACAGGACAGTATTACACGGTGACCAATGCGGCTCAGCATGTGCTGTTGACCACACCGACCACGATCTACGAAATGTTGCCGTACGCGGCGCTCGGTGGAGCGTTGATCGGATTGGGCCTGTTGGCATCACACAATGAACTGGTGGTGATGCGGGCTGCAGGTGTGAATACGCGCCGGATCGTCTGGTCTGTAATGAAGCCCACCCTGGTGATCATGGTCGTTTCACTGGTCATTGGGGAGTGGGTGGCACCACAACTGGAACAGCGGGCGCAGAGCAATCGCGCCATCATCCAGAGTGGCGGTGAGGCCATCAGCACACAGCACGGTGACTGGCGCAAGATCGGGGACGAATTCATTCACGTCAATGCCATTGCGCCGGGCGGTCGAGAGCTGTTTGGGGTGACCCGTTACGTCTTTGATGGACAGCAGCGGCTCCTGCGCAGCAGTTTTGCAGCCAGGGGCATTTACGTCGAACAGGGGGGCAGTGGTCACTGGTTGTTGTCAGATATGCGGGAATCTGCGTTTTCCGGGGCCGCTGTTGATGTCACGCATCACCAACAGTATCGCTGGCAGGTTTCGATGTCACCGGAGTTGCTCAGTGTATTGCTGGTACGTCCGGACCGGCAATCGATCTCGGGTTTGTGGCAGTTTGCACAATACTTCGAGTCCGAGGGCCTGGACAGTGGTAGCTATTTCCTGGCGTTCTGGAAAAAGCTGCTCCAGCCCCTGGCCACGGCGAGCCTGGTGCTGCTGGCCATTTCCTTTGTGTTCGGGCCACTGCGGGAAGCCACCATGGGGTATCGGGTTTTTATTGCCATTGCCATCGGTCTGGGCTTCACTATCCTGCAGCGTATGCTGGGTCCTACAACCCTGCTTTATGGCTTCAGCCCACTGCTCGGGGCATTGATACCGGTGCTGTTGTGTGCGGGTCTGGGGGCAATTCTGCTCAGGCGGGTGTGAACCCCCAGTGCCTTCAGAACGGGCGTGAATGCTTGGGCAGCAACACGGTCTTGCTGGCTGAGAGCTTTTCGTGCAAGGCATCACCATCAGCATCCAGATATCTGTAAAGATAACCCAGGCCGAACAGCCAGAAGGCGGGCCAGGCCGCAGCAAAGCGGATGATGCCGCGCTTTAGATCCAGGTTCTCATTGTTGATACCGACCACACGTATGCGCCAGGCAATCATGCCAAGTGTCTGGCCGGTGCGACGCCAGAACCAGATGTAGAAGGTTGCGGCGCTGACTATCATCATGATGAACAGCAACCAGCCCAGCACCGGATCGGTTTCCACACGGCCATCAACGACCTGACTGGTTTCACCGCCAAAAAGTAGCTGCAAGGGAAATGCCAGCAGGATCCAGAGCGACACGACAAGGAACATGTCGTAAAGCAGCGCCGCCATTCGGCGAAGCAGACCGGCACGTGGCAGCGTCGCGAGTTCTTCACGGGTGACCAGGGTGCGCTCGGGTTTTTGGCGGGCTTTCTTTGACATGGCGCGCAGTATACCCGATGAACCGCGAAAATCGTAAAGGCTGATCGAATCGGCTTGCGCCAGAACAGTGCGGGTCAGAACAACTCGGGTGGGTTGTCACTCTGGCGCTCCGGGCGCCGCAGTAAATCGTCCAGATCCAGTTCCAGTGACCGGCGGTTGTTTTGGCGTGTTGTGCTGCTGTCAGGGCCAGCGGCCGTGGTTTCATCGTCATTTTCGGGTTGCCCGGTATCCCCGTCCGGGGTGGACTCCAGCTCCTGCCGGCTCAACAGGGCGCGACGCAATGCTTCCAGATTGCTGGCGGCGTTATCGGTTGTGTAAACAAGGTTGTTCTCTTCGGTGTCGGACACCCTGAGCTCATCCACACGAAACACCAGATTGAAGGTGGAACGGGCATCACGTTGACAAAGAATGGTCAGCGCCGGTGCTTCGTGTTCGGTCCGGAACTCATTCAGTCGTCCGTAAAGTACCTGGGCGCACTCTGGGTGGTTCAGCGCCTGACGGGAAGCTTCCTGCAGTGCCGGCATCAGATGTGCCGCGCTGGGTGGCAACCAGAGCCGGTCCGGGCTGACGGTTTCGGCGTACAGCAGCACGCCCTGGCAGGCCAGCCACACGGTGGATGTCAATGTAAGACACAATCTCATGCTTCCGGGTATCGGCGGCGCAGGTAAATACTTTAAGGCACCTGTGAATAAATCTATGGCCACCCGGCAGGTGTGGGAATCGCCGTCGGCATTCTCGTATGTGGCCATATCTGATAGAATCGAGCGGTTTTTCCCACCATCCTTGAAACAGTGCCAGGTTATGAACCAATCCGATTCCCCCCGTCGTGTCCAACTGCTTGACACCACCTTGCGTGATGGCGAGCAGACGCAAGGTGTATCCTTTACGGCAAAGGAAAAATTGCATATTGCCAAGGCGCTGCTCAAGGAATTGAAAGTGGACCGTATCGAGGTGGCTTCGGCGCGTGTCTCCGACGGTGAAAAAAAGGCTGTTGCCGACATCAATGCCTGGGCGGCCGGGGAAGGTCTGCTTGACCGGGTGGAAGTGCTGGGTTTTGTTGATCACACAATGAGTGTCAACTGGGTCGTCGAGGCCGGCGGTAAAGTCATCAATCTGCTGGCCAAGGGCAGCGAGAAACATTGTCGTGAACAGCTGGGCAAGACGCTGGAATCACATGTCACCGATATTCGCCGCACCGTTGCCTATGCGCAGGAAGAGGGGTTGCAGGTCAATATCTATCTGGAAGACTGGTCCAATGGTTACCAGGACAGTCGGCAGTATGTCTACGATCTGGTGTCGGGCATCAGTGATGTCGGTATTGGCCACTTCATGCTACCCGATACGCTGGGGGTCATGACGCCGGATGAGGTGCGTGAGGCGCTGGGTGACATGATTTCCCGTTTTCCGGCGCTACGTTTTGATTTTCATCCCCACAATGATTACGGGTTGGCTACCGCCAATGTGATGGCGGCGGTCAAGGTCGGTGTGGATACCATCCACTGCACCATAAACTGTCTGGGCGAACGCGCGGGCAATGCGTCGCTGGCAGAGGTGGCTGTGGTGCTGCGGGACAAGATGGGCCTGACGCTGTCCATTGATGAAACGCGCATCATGATGTTGAGCAAGATGGTGGAGAACTTCTCCGGCAAGTGGGTGTCGGCCAATGCACCGGTGGTTGGTGCCGATGTCTTCACCCAGACCGCTGGCATTCACGCCGATGGTGATCAGAAGGGTGGCCTGTATATCACAGCGCTGAGACCTGAACGTTTTGCGCGTAAACGCACTTATGCCCTTGGCAAGATGAGTGGCAAGGCGTCACTGGCCAATAATCTGGAAGAGATGGGGCTGGAGCTGTCCGAAGAGGATCAGCGCAAGGTGTTGCAGGAAATCGTCAAGCTGGGTGATGCCAAGGCTGTCATTACACCGGATGATCTGCCGTTCATCATTGCCGATGTGCTGGAGCGGCGTGATTACCAATATGTCCAACTGCTCAACTGTTATATCAGCAGTGGCATGGATGTGGAAAGCACCGCCAGTATCCGTGTTGATGTCCAGGGTGAGGTGTTCGGCGCTTCGGGTTCAGGCAACGGCGGGTTTGCTGCCTTTATGGAAGCCATGTCACGTATCCTGGAGCAGCGTGGTTTTGTTATGCCGCGGCTGCTGGATTTCGAGATTCATATACCACGTGGTGGCAATACCAGTGCATTGACGGAATGTATCATCACCTGGGACATTGACGAGCGGGAACTGAAAACCCGCGGCGTGCATGCAAACCAGGTGCTTGCGGCGGTCAGGGCAACATTGCGGATGATCAACATGGTGTATCACGCGCAGGCTTGATGTTTGATGGCGGCAGCGAGTGCGGTTCCGTGAGGGCCTGATCCGATTGCGGACTCGCTCAAGTACGTCCTTGTATCGCTCTGCGCCGGCCATCCTTGGCCGGCGAAGGTCCGCAATTGGATCAGGCCCTCACGGAACGCCGGGGCGTTGCCATCCCTCGGGACACCCAACCCCCACGACGCGTGGTACGGGCACTCAACGCATTGTCATACAGGCGTTTTTCTCAATGCCTCTACCACCAGATCACCAAATCCGCTGGTATCGATCATTTTCACGTCGCTGCCAGGGCGTGACAGGTCTGGTGTGGAATAACCCTGGGCGAATACACTCTGCATGGCGTGCCAGACATTGGCAGCTTCCCTGTCCATACCAAAACTCATTTCAAGCATCATGGCCACAGAGCCGATCATGGAATAGGGGTTGGCAATATTCTTGCCGGCGATGTCCGGAGCCGAGCCGTGCGAGGGTTCATAATAGGCCTTGTTGTCTCCCAGGCAGGCTGAAGGCATCAGTCCCAACGAGCCCAGAATGCCGCCGCCCTGATCGCTGAGGATGTCGCCGAACATGTTTTCCATCACCATCACATCGAAGCGCGTGGGATTCAGACACAGGTAAGTGGCCGCAGCATCAACCAGTATGTGTTCAATGCGCACATCGGGGTAGTCCTGTCCGGTCTCTTCGATGACCTCATTCCACAGCACACTGGATTTCAGTACATTGCTTTTGTGGATGTTGTGCAGCACCTTCTTGCGCTTGCGTGCGGTGTCAAATGCCACTTTTGCAATGCGACGAATCTGGTTTTCATCATATTCAAGGGATTCACGAACATAACGGACGCCATCATCTGTGACACCCGTCTCCTTTTCACCAAAGTACAGACCGCCGACCAGTTCCCGGATGATCATGATATCAATGCCATCACCAATGATTTCTTTCTTCAACGGCGAGAAATGAGCAAGGCCGGGGGGCAGATACACCGGGCGGAAATTGGCGTAGGTATTGTAACGACGGCGCAGGGGCAGCAGGGCGCCGCGCTCGGGCTGCATGTCCACGGGTATTTTCCTGGACTCTTCATGGTTGAGGCCGATGGGGCCTTTAAGAATGGCGTCTGCCTCATCACAGACCTTGCGGGTCTGCTCCGGAAAGGGATGCCCGCACTTGAAATAGGCACTGGCGCCGAAGGGAGTATGGATGAGTTCGAATTCCACCGGGTTGCGTTCGGCAACCAGATTGAGGATTTTTACCGCTTCGACCATGATTTCCGGGCCGATGCCGTCGCCGTCCAGCAGCGCAATCTTGTACTTGCTCATTAAAAGTCCTGTCTGTTGATGGGTGTCCGGTTCCGGACCGCGCCATCGGTGCCTGTTCGACTGCCGATGCACTGGCGCAGGGTCAATCAGGGGGATTGAACCGGGAGCCGGACGAAGTATCGGAAAGGGGCGTAATTTACCACGCTGCTGCTGTGGCGAACAACCGGCAGTGGGTTATAGCAGGTCAGGGGGATCTTTTGCCATCAATCGCCCCAAGAATCTGGTACCGGGGGCCGGACTTGAACCGGCACTCTATCACTAGAACCGGATTTTGAATCCGGCGCGTCTACCAATTTCGCCACCCCGGCAGGGTGTGAACGGGCGCCATTATAACAGTATCGCGCCGGCTTACAACGCTTCGCGACTGGCTTGGCACGGCGAGGGAATTGTTGCAAACTGCCGGGCTTTGCGAACACGCTGATGATTGAGCTGTCTGATGAAACTTTCCGATTTCCATTATGAGTTGCCCGAGGAGTTGATTGCACACCATCCGCCGGCCCGGCGTGGTGACAGTCGTTTGCTTTGCCTGGGGCGTGAGTCCGGCTCGGTTTCGCACAGGCAATTCTCGGAGTTGCCAGCGTTTCTGGATAAAGGTGACCTGCTGGTGTTCAACGATACCCGGGTCATGCCAGCTCGTCTGTTGGGCCAGAAATCCAGTGGTGGTCGCGTGGAAGCGCTGATCGAGCGCTTGCTGGACGAGTCACGGGCGCTGGTGCAGCTGCGGGCAAGCAAATCCCCGAAACCGGGCACAGTCCTGTACTTCGACGCACTGGATGCGGCGCGTCCCTCTCTCAAGGCAACGGTAACTGGCAGGCAGAACGCGTTTTTCCTGCTGGAGTTTGACACGCCCGAACCGCTACTGAGCATTCTGGAGGACTATGGCCATGTACCCTTGCCGCCTTATATAAGGCGTGAGGACGAACTCGCTGATCGGGAGCGTTACCAGACCGTGTACGGTGATCGGCCAGGCGCCGTCGCTGCACCAACAGCCGGTCTGCACTTTGACCATTCCCTGCTTCAGCAACTGGCCGCCAGGGGTGTTGAGACGGCATTTGTGACCTTGCACGTGGGTTCCGGAACCTTCCAGCCTGTTCGCGTGGAGGATGTGGCAACCCATCGCATGCACAGGGAGTGGGTGGATGTGACGCAGCGGGTATGTGAGCAGGTCCGCGCCTGTCGTGCCCGTGGTGGTCGTGTGGTGGCTGTGGGTACCACATCTGTGCGTAGCCTGGAGAGTGCGGCGGCCGGTGCGGGCGATGAGGCGCTCATCAGACCGCTGCAGGGTGAGACTGACATTTTTATCTACCCCGGCTATCAATTCCGGGTGGTTGATGCGCTGATCACCAACTTCCATCTGCCCGAGTCCACGCTGATCATGTTGGTCAGCGCTTTTGCCGGGCGTGACCCGGTTTTGGCGGCCTATGAGGCGGCCATCGCGGAGCGTTACCGCTTCTTCAGCTACGGCGATGCCATGTTTATCGGGTAGTGTTATACTTTTGCCCCACTTCAGAACCAACCCTATACACTCGTCTCAGAAGGATCAGGAAAGCATTATGAAATCACCCGTACGCGTAGCTGTCACCGGGGCAGCCGGTCAAATTTCTTATTCCCTGCTGTTCAGAATTGCCGCTGGAGAAATGTTGGGCACCGACCAGCCGGTTATCCTGCAATTGCTGGAAATCACCCCTGCACTGGAAGCGCTCAAGGGTGTTGTCATGGAGATCGAGGATTGCGCATTCCCGCTGGTGCAGGGCATTGTGCAGACTGACGATGCGAACGTGGCCTTTAATGATGCTGATTACGCCTTGCTGGTAGGCGCCCGCCCGCGTGGGCCCGGTATGGAGCGCAAGGATCTTCTGGAAGCCAATGCCGCCATTTTCTCGGCACAGGGCAAAGCCCTGAATGACAATGCCAGTCGTGGTGTGAAAGTGCTTGTTGTCGGCAATCCGGCCAATACCAACGCGCTGATTGCCTACCGTAATGCGCCGGATCTTGATCCGGGTCAGTTCACCGCCATGACCCGACTGGATCATAACCGGGCCATTGCCCAACTGGCCGAAAAAACCGGCAAACACAGCACCGACGTCGACAGCATGATCATCTGGGGCAATCACTCTGCCACCCAGTACCCCGACATTCATCATTGCATGGTGGCTGGCAAGGCCGCTACCGATCTGGTGGATATGGATTGGGTCAGCGGTACGTTCATCCCAACGGTACAGCAGCGTGGCGCCGCAATCATCAAGGCGCGAGGCCTGTCCAGTGCCGCGTCGGCAGCCAATGCGGCCATCGAACATATCCGCGACTGGGCGCTTGGCACAAATGGCAAGATTGTCAGCATGGGCATACACAGTGACGGAAGCTATGGTGTTGAGAAGGGTCTGATCTATTCTTTCCCCGTTACCTGTGACAAGGGCAAGTACCAGATTGTCCAGGATCTCGACATCAACTCCTTCAGTCAGGATCTGATGGATCGCACCGAGAAAGAACTCAAGGAAGAGCGCGATGCAGTAGCAGCCCTGCTACCCTGAGTATTCGCGCACGGCCTGATGGACGGAACAGGGGGCAGGCCTTGGTATTGAGTCGCAACACACAGTTCTGGCTGCTCCAGCTTATTGGCTGGAGTCTGTGGGTACTATTGCTTGTGGTTCGGGACCTGACCTTTGTTCCGGTCGAATACATGTTCGACCGGGCTGTGGTCTTTGCATTGGACGCCCTGTTCGGTGTGGTGCTGACCACGGGTATGCGTTATGTCTACCGGGCGATCTGGGACTACAGGGCCCATGTACGGGTTATTGCTGTACCGGTCCTGTGCCTGTTGGCATCGGTTATCTGGATGCCGGTGAAACGACTGATAGTCAGCACGGAATTCGGTGCTGCAGTTGATCTGATTGGTTATGGCTGGTTGCCGTTCATCAACCTGATGCCAGTGACCTTTACCTTGCTGTTGGTCTGGAGCGTGTTGTACTTCTGTATCAAGTACTACCAGTTTTTCCAGCTTGAAAAGGAAAAGTACCTGCGCTCCGAAGCACTGGCGCGTGAAGCCCAGTTGCGCATGCTGCGCTACCAGCTCAATCCGCATTTCCTGTTCAATACACTCAATGCCATTTCCACACTGGTCATGCAGGGCGCATCGGATGCGGCCAATCGCATGCTGACCAAGCTCAGTACATTTCTGCGTTATTCACTGGAACATGATCCGCTGGAGCAGGTTGATCTGGCGCGTGAGTTGCGCTCCGTCCAGTTGTACCTGGATATTGAGAAAGTACGTTTTGAAGAGCGCCTGGAAATCGAGTTGAATATCAGTTCCGAGGCGGAAAAAGCACTGGTGCCCAGTATGTTGCTGCAGCCCCTGGTGGAAAACTCCATCAAGTATGCCGTGGCTCGCAGCGAATGTGGCGGCTGTATCCGTATTTCGGCCGAGGTGGTGGACGGGCAGCTTATCCTGTCGGTGGTGGATGATGGTCCCGGTCCGGAGGATGATGATGACAATGAAGAACGGATAGAAACGGTATCCTGTGGTGTGGGTCTGACCAATATCAGGAATCGCCTGGGGGAGCTTTACGGTGATGCGTTCTCCCTGTCACTGGCCGCGCGATCCCCACGCGGGTTCGAGGCCAGGGTCAGTATTCCGTGTGTAACTCATTAAATGCATGTAAATGGTGTGGTTGATATGGAACATACGCTCAGAGTCATAGTGGTTGATGATGAATCCCTTGCGCGTGACGGACTGATCCTGCGCCTGGAGAAGCTGCCTGATGTACAGGTGGTGGCTTCCTGTCGGAACGGACGCGAGGCCCTGTCGGCAATGGCAGAACATCTGCCTGACCTGGTGTTCCTGGATGTGCAGATGCCCGGCATGAGTGGTTTTGACCTGATCAAACAGATGCAGCCGGATGAGATGCCGCTGGTTATCTTTGTGACTGCCTACGATGCCTTTGCCGTGGATGCTTTCAAGGTTCACGCCGTGGACTACCTGTTGAAACCCATCGAGCAGGAAAGGCTGGAGGAATCCGTGGCCCGGGCGCGCGACAGGCTGAGCGCATCTGCGGGTGCCACAGATGAAATCGCGACCGGGGGTGATAGTGAGAAAGAGCGGTTGCTGGAAATGGTCATGAGCCTGACCGGTAAGGATGAGGGCGCCGTGCGTGAGCTGCTGGAATCCGGCGATGACCCTGCGCGCAGGAATGACCGCCTGGCCATCAAGGACGGTTCGAGCACCATTTTTGTGCCCATTCACGATATTGACTGGGTGGACGCGGCCGGGGATTACATGTGTGTACATGCCCGTGGTGAGACCTACATCATGCGGACTACCATGAAAGAGCTTGAGGCTCAGCTCGACCCCTCGGTATTCCAGCGTGTGCATCGCTCAACCATTGTCAATCTGCGCCGGGTAGAAAAGATTTCATCCCATATCAATGGTGAATTCCACCTCACGCTCAGTTGTGGTGCGTCACTGAAGATGAGCCGATCCTACAAGGACAAGGTCCGTCACTTCTTTGCCCAGGGCAAGTGATTACGGCGCGGCGCTATTGCGTAGGTGATTCAGTGGCAGGGCACGTGTGTCAAGCACCGTACGCAGGATGAAACTTGAATGCACATCGGCAACCCCTTCTATCCGGGTGATGGTGTTCAGCAGGAACTCCTGATAATACGCCATGTCCGGCACAATGACCTTGAGCTGGTAGTCGGCTGACTGCCCGGTAATCAGCAGGCACTCGAGAATCTCAGGGTGCTTTTTTACTTCGCGTTCGAAGTGCTCAAAGCGGTCCGGTGTGTGGCGATCCATGCTGATCTGTATCAAGGCGGTGAGCTTCAGATCCAGCGCCGCCGGATCAAGCAGTACCACATGCCCGGTGATCAATCCTTCCTCTTCCAGCCGTTTCACGCGGCGTGCACACGGTGTAGCCGACAGGCCGATACGCTCGGCCAGTTCGGCGTTGGTGATGCGCCCATTGAGCTGTAGCTCCCGCAGGATGCGTTTGTCCAGTCTGTCCAGTTGCATTCTGGCTCCATACAAGATGATCGTTCGCTTATACTGACCTAAATTGGAGTATTATTCTATACAAATAAATAAATATGGTTATATTCACCAAATAAAGGCAATATCATTAGTAAATTGAAGTGGAATCACTCAGCTTCATGTCGTAAGCTTTGCGCTCATGACTGACAGGCCTTTTTCCGGAGCACAGAGAACGATGTACACGCACAGCAAATACAAAGCTTTCCAGCCCATCTCCATTCCTGACCGACGTTGGCCCGACCGGGTCATCACGGAAGCGCCACGCTGGTGCAGTGTGGATCTGCGTGATGGCAACCAGGCGCTTATTGAGCCGATGTCTGTGTCGCAGAAACGTCAGATGTTCGAACTGCTGGTTGATGTTGGCTTCAAGGAAATAGAGATCGGTTTTCCTGCTGCATCACAGCCTGATTTTGATTTTGTCCGCGATCTTGTTGAAAACAACCGGATTCCGGATGATGTCACGGTGCAGGTGCTGACCCAGGCTAGACCCGAACTTATCCAGCGCACCTATGAGTCGCTGCGTGGCGTGAAAAAGGCCATTGTGCATGTGTATAACTCCACGTCGGTTGTGCAGCGCAAAAAAGTGTTCCGCCTGGATCGCGAAGGCATCAAGCGTATTGCCGTGGAGGGTGCCCGTGAAGTCATGCGCTGTGCCGCTGAGGCGCCGGAAACGGACTGGTCCTTCCAGTACTCCCCTGAAAGTTTCACCGGCACCGAGGTGGATTATGCCGTGGAAGTGTGTAACGCGGTGATCGAGGTCTGGCAGCCGACGCCGGAAAAACCCTGCATCATCAATCTGCCGGCTACGGTAGAGATGGCCACGCCCAATGTCTTTGCTGATCAGGTGGAGTGGTTCTGCCGTCATGTGGATCGCCGCGACTCGGTCATCATCAGTCTGCATACACACAATGATCGCGGCTGCGCTGTGGCTGCCGCAGAGCTAGGGGTGATGGCTGGCGCCGATCGTGTTGAAGGCACCTTGCTGGGTAACGGTGAGCGCACCGGTAATATGGATATAGTGGTCATGGCCATGAACCTGTACAGCCAGGGCATTGATCCGAGACTGGATTTCAGTGACATGGACCGGATTGTTTCGGTTGTGCGTGCCTGCACCCAGATAGATGTGCATCCGCGTCAGCCCTATTCGGGTGATCTGGTGTTCACGGCTTTCTCTGGCAGTCATCAGGATGCGATCAAGAAATGTCTGGATGTCTATCAGGAAGGCGAGACCTGGGAAATTGCCTACCTTCCCATTGATCCGCGCGATGTCGGGCGAACCTACCAGGACGTGATCCGTGTCAACAGTCAGTCTGGCAAGGGTGGTGTCGCCTATGTACTGGCCAGCAAGTTCGGATTCCAGTTGCCGCGATGGCTCCAGATCGAATTCAGCCGAGTGGTGCAGAAAGAAGCCGAGGACAGCGGGCAGGAGATTGGTGCCGACAGGATCTGGTCGCTGTTCCGTGAACACTATCTGGCCGAAAATCAGCCGGTCAGTCTGGACACCTTCTCCATCAATCGATCGGACCGTCAGGGCAAGGAGAGTTTCAAAGCCAGTATCTGCTGCTTTGACGAGAATCTGGACATCGCCGGGGAGGGCGAAGGGGTGCTGGATGCGTTCGCCGAAGCCTTGCGCGAGGCCACGGGCGTTACTTTCGAGATCATGGAGTATGGAGAGCATGCGCTGGAGAAAGGGACCGATGCCGAGGCTGTTACCTATATCCAGCTTCGCAGTGGCACTCACCGTTACACTGGTGTTGCCATCAGTCGTGACATAGTCAGCTCCTCGCTCAACGCATTGCTCAGCGCCGTTGGTTATCTTCTGCGCGATGAGCGCGAGCGGCGCGCAGCCTGACCACACACGTTCCGCAAATCAACCCGCAGGTCAACGGGAACGCCTGTTTGCATCGGGCTGCCCACAAGGCACATGATGTAATGTTTTCAAAAGAAACTGTGCAGGCGTGCACCCGCTCTAAAACTATTCGACCGCTTGCTGCGACTAGCTTATCAACATCCGGGATCTGCTGATGACAGACAGAGCGCAGGACGAAGCATTGATCAATGCTGCGGTGCAGGGTTCTGCACGCGCCTGGGAAAAACTCGTCCGTTGTTATGAGCGCCGCGTTTACAACTACGGCTTGCGCCTGACGGGTAATCCGACGGATGCCATGGATCTGATGCAGGAAGTCTTTGTTGGTGTCTATCGCAATCTGCACCGGTTTCGCGGCGATGCGCGTTTCAGCAGCTGGCTCTTTCGCATAGCCCACAACAAGGCCGTGGACATGAACCGGCGCCAGCGACTGGTGTCTGTCCAGGATATCCGCAGCCTGACCGGTGAAGAGCCCGGACCGGATTACGACGGTATTGTGGACGAGCGGTCACCGGATCCTCAGCAGTCGGTTCTGGACAGCGAGTTGAACCAGCAGATTGCCGGTTTTTTGCAGGCGCTTCCGATGGAACAGCGCCTGTTGGTCGAGCTGAAAGTTTTTCAGTCGCTGACTTTCGAGGAAATTGCCGAAATGCAGGACATTTCGACAAATACCGCCAAGACCCGGTTCTACACAGCACTTCGAAAATTGAAAACGCTCATGGAGACAGACAATGACATGCCCCAGATCGCCGGAAACAGTCGCTAATCTCCTGGATGACAGTCTGCCCCCCGTGCAGCGCACTGCGGCCGAGGCACACCTTGCCAATTGTGCAGCCTGCCGTGATGCGCTGGCAGCGCTTGAAGACCTGCCAAACAGCCTGCTGGCCTGGCAGGAGCAGGCTGTGCCAGGCTGGGACCGACGCCAGGCAGCGCGCGCACACAAGCAGGGTGTATCAGGCGCATCCTGGTCGTGGTGGCAGTGGGCGCCCATGATGGCGTCTCTGGTACTGGCGCTGGCAGTGGTCTTCAACGTGCAGATAAGTCACACCAACGCCGGATTCACGATCGCATTTGGGGGCGCCGCAGCGCCAGCTGCCGAAGCGCAGGCGCTGGAATCCCTGGTTGCCCGGTATAACGAACAACAGCTTCAGGTCATGAACGAGACCTTGTCCCAGTTTGCCGACAGCGCAGCCGCCGGTCTTGAGGACGTGGTGCGCTGGATCGAACGTCAGCGCCAGCAGGACATGCAGTTGCTGGAGGCCAGCTTCCAGGAAATGCTTGAACGTGAGTACGAAACAGTTCGCTCGGTCCAGCAATTGGCAATGTATGTCCAGGCATCCGGCAATGTACGGTAGCGGGGAGGTGGTCATGTCCACAGTATTGTCAGGAAATATCAGTGCAACCCGTCAGTGGGTGACCCGGTTGATATCACTGGTGTTGCTTGCGCCACTGCTGTGGCTGTCACAGCCGGTGTTCGCGCAGTCGGCGGCTGAACCGGATATGGATGACATGCGACGCAGCATCGACGTGTTTGCCGGTGTGCTCAGTGAAAGCCTTGATCTGAATGTGCGCCAGAGTATTTTTCATCCCCGCTCGGGTGATGTTCGTGGTCGATACCTGGCTGGTCAGGGGGTGGTGCTTGAGCTTGCCACGCCGCTACGCGCCCGGCGCGGCATGATGGGCCGATATGCGTTGCATCAGTCTATCAGTGATCTGTCAGAGCAGATCGACAGCCGGTGGGGCAATCGGCAGTTGCTGGTCCAGCGTCCGGATACCGATGCCATGCGTGAGGCCCTGGCCCTGTCCATGCGCCGCGACCAGGCGGCAGCGTACTATCGGCAGTTGATGGAGCAACTGGCAAGCATCGACGGGCATGATGCTGTGGACAGTGCGCTGCGTGCCGCTGCCAGCTCTGCCCGTGCACTGCGTAATATGGGCGAGTTGAGCGAGGAGGTCTTTGAGGCGCAGATCCAGGAACTGAACCAGCTGCGAACGCAGCTCGCCGAGCACCTTGCGCAGCGCGAGGCCTTGCAGCGGGAGCTGCGTGAGGCAGGCGCGGATCAGCAATCCGAGCCGGATGAGCAGACAAGGGAGCGCTGGCAGGAGGCTTTGGTCTCGCTGCGTGGCCAACTGGACGAACTCGGAGAGCTCGCCTCCCGGCATTCCAGTGCCATGCGAGCCCGCACAGACAGCATGCGTGAACAGCAGCTGGCAGCCTGGCAGCAAGAGCTGGAGGACTTCGAGCTGCGCCTTTTTGAAACGCTTTGTGACTACGGTGCGAGCCTTCGCCCCCTGCCCGATGACGAGCATTTGAGCCTTGTGCTGACTGGTCTGGGTGCAGAGATGGAAGACGGTACTCGCGCCGACCGGATTCATGTAATCGGCAAGCAGTCACTGATCCGGTGTCAGCGGGGGGATATTGACGCCACTGGCTTGCGCACTGCCGCCCGAAGTTATGATATGTGAAGTCGCAATTGTCCGCTGTCAGCCTGGGTGCTGTCTGGCAATCATCTTTGCATCGCTATAGAATTGGCACTGAGTTCCCAACAAGAAATCAATAATCGACATCAGGAGCAAGCCGATGGACTGCCCCAAATGCAATGCAAGCATGATTGAACGAACTGTGGAGACACTGCATGGCGCGGTTGTCATTGACCAGTGTTCAAGTTGCAAGGGCTTGTGGTTTGATAATGGCGAAGCCGAGCAGTTGAAGGAGTCCTGGATGTCTGATTTTCTGGACAGCGGCGACCCTGACATTGGCAAAACCTATAATCGGGTGCGCGACATCCGCTGCCCTCGCTGTGGCAAGATCATGGAAAAGATCAACGATCCAAAACAGTCACACCTGGAATACGAGGCCTGCCCTGCACACGGCATGTTTATGGATGCCGGTGAGTTCACTGACTACAAACACGAAACCCTGATGGATATCTTCAAAGGTGTGATCGCCAGCCTCAAGCGGCGATCTCCCGGATCCTGATCCTGCTTCAGGCGGCGTCCGACAGTGTTGCCTGCCACAGTGGATGATGCCAGACGGCGCGCTCCCGGCAGTTGCGTGGCAGGTGCCGAATCTTGCCGATATCCATCCATTCCCGATCCGGGGTATGAAAGTCTGATCCGATTGATGCCCACAGCCTGTGTGCTTCACACAGGTCGCCCAGATGGGCCAGTTTGTCAGGGTTCAGGTTGGAGTAACTCACCTCCATGGCCTCGCCGCCGGCCTCGCTGAACTCCGAAAGCAGGCGATTCATTCGAACCCCGGTAAGCCGGTACCTGTCCGGATGCGCCAGCACAGCCAGGCCTCCGGCATCCACCAGGGTACGGCAGGCCGTACCAATGTCACACCACTGCGCTGGGGCGCGGTAACGACCACGTGCCCCCAGCAGTTTGCTGAAGGCCTGTTGCTTGTTGCCGGCGAGACCACGTTCAATGAGGAAATCGGCGATGTGGTTACGGCTGATGGCCTGGCAGGGCAGAGTGTCCAGATGTGCCATCAGGCCAGTGATGCCGCTGGCAGCCAGTTTGTCAGCAATGGCTTGTGCACGAATTCGTCTGAGTTCTTGATGCTGTTGCAACAGTGCTGTCAGCCCCGGGTGCTGGTCATTGACGAACAGGCCAACGATATGGATTTCGCGACCTTCCCAGAGTGTGGATATTTCCACTCCCGGCACCAGCATGAGCCCGTCTGGCACCTGCTGCGGTGTCAGCGACTGCCAGGCCCCGGTGGAGTCGTGATCGGTGATGGCCAGGTACTGGATATTACAGTCGGCAGCCCGTGCCACCAGGGCTTCGGGGCTGAGCGTACCGTCGGAGTACCAGGAGTGGGTGTGCAGGTCTGCGCGCATAGTGGCGGCAAGGTTACTGCCCTGATCGATGGATGTCCAGCGCAGGGCGGGTGGTAATAGTTGATTAAAAAGCTTGGTTATTCCATAATTTCTTTGTTGTTGCCTACTTACATGCTGAATTGAAGTCATCTTATGCGATTGACGACCAAAGGCCGCTATGCGGTCACTGCCATGCTGGATCTGGCCATCCATGCTGATAATGGTCCGGTGAACCTTGCCGACATTTCGGCGCGCCAAGGCATCTCACTGTCCTACCTGGAGCAGCTATTTGCCCGCCTGCGACGCAACGGACTGGTCAGCAGTGTGCGCGGTCCCGGTGGTGGTTACTCGCTGGGACGAGAGACTGAAGCCATAGTGATCGCTCAGATCATAGATGCGGTCAACGAGTCGGTGGATGTCACCAAATGTCAGGGTCAGGGCAATTGCCAACAAGGAGAAACCTGTCTCACACATCATCTTTGGGAAGATCTGAGCCAGCAGATCCACGATTTTCTTGGCGGTATCAGCCTGGCGGCCTTGATGCAGCGAAATGAAATCCGGCAGATAGCCGGTCATCAGGACCAGCGCCAGGAACAGGCCTCGGCCAGCGGCACCAAGAATCGGGACGAGCTGATCACGGCCCGGATGCTTCAGTAATAATCCTGTTTGCGTTTTCAGGTTCGCGGAGTACCCAATGCAGTTACCCATCTATCTGGATTATGCCGCCACCACACCGGTTGATCCGCGTGTGGCGGAGAAAATGGCGCTGTGTCTTACCATGGACGGCCATTTTGGCAATCCGGCGTCGCGATCGCATATTTACGGCTGGCAGGCTGAGGAGGCGGTTGAGAATGCCCGGCGTGAGGTGGCCGACCTGTTGCGCTGTGATCCGCGTGAGATTGTGTGGACGTCAGGGGCCACCGAGTCCAACAATCTCGCGATCAAGGGTGCACTTGATTTTCACGCCCCGAAAGGTCGACACATCATTACTGCCCGGACCGAGCACAAGGCTGTGCTGGATACCTGCAGCTGGCTTGAAACCCGGGGTTTTGAGGTAACCCGGCTCACACCAGACAGTCAGGGCCTGATCAGCACTGCGCAGATCGCAGCAGAACTGCGCAATGACACCGTGCTGGTGTCACTGATGCACGTGAACAATGAAATTGGTGTCGTGCACGACATCGAGGCCACTGGCCGCCTGTTGCGCGAAGCAGGTGTTCTGTTCCATGTCGATGCCGCGCAGAGCGCGGGCAAGCTGCCAATAGACCTGGGTCGGATGCCGGTGGATCTGATGTCGGTGTCGGCCCACAAGGTATATGGTCCCAAAGGTATTGGTGCACTTTATGTCCGACGGGACCCGCCGGCAGGCGTGGCGGCGCAGATTCACGGTGGAGGCCACGAACGTGGCATGCGGTCCGGCACATTGCCCACACACCAGATTGTTGGCATGGGTGAAGCGTTCCGCCTTGCTGGCCTGGGTCTGGAAGCTGAGAGCCAGATGCTGACGGGTTTGCGAAAGCGCTTGTTGGACGGCCTGGCGGGATTGCCCGGTTGCTCGCTCAATGGTCACCCCGTACAGACCGTGCCCGGCATTGTGAATCTGGCCTTTGCTGATGTGGATGGCGAGTCCCTGCTGATGGGGCTGCGTGGTATTGCCATCTCGTCAGGCTCGGCCTGTACATCAGCCGCGCTGGAGCCCTCCCATGTGCTCAGGGCCATTGGTCTGGACGATGCGCTGGCGCAGGGTTCGCTGCGTCTGTCGCTGGGACGTTTCACCCGGGACAGCGATGTGGATATTGCGGTCGAAGCCCTGCTGGATGCGGTCGTGAAGTTGCGGGGAAGCGCGCCGAAAAACCGTGTCAATCAGCCGGTATAATCAGTATAATGCGCGCTTTTTCAGGGAGCCTCTGAGAGGCTCCAGTGCCCGTTGAACAGGAAAGGAATGGAGCTCGCATGGCTATTGAACGTACACTGTCAATCATCAAACCCGACGCCGTTGCCAAGAACGTGATCGGCGAAATTGTATCGCGATTCGAGAAAGCGGGCCTGCGCGTGGTGGCCAGCAAGATGTTGCGTCTGGATCAGGACCTGGCTGGCGGATTTTACGCCGAGCACCGGGAGCGCCCGTTTTTCCCGGATCTGATGGCCTTCATGACCTCGGGCCCGGTTGTGGTACAGGTGCTGGAAGGTGAAAACGCGGTGGCCCTGAACCGAGAGCTTATGGGTGCAACCAATCCTGCAGAGGCTGCGCCCGGCACCATTCGCGCAGACTTTGCAAAATCCATTGATGCCAATGCGGTTCATGGATCAGATTCGCCGGCTTCAGCGGCGCGTGAAGTGGCTTATTTTTTCAAAGACGAGGAGATCTGCCCTCGCAGTTGATCCGCTGGATTGGCGCCGGAGTGGCAGATCAGGGGTACGAAAATCGTGACGAACACCAGGGCCGACAAGGTCAATCTGCTGGGCATGAGTCTGCCGAAGTTACAGGCGTACTTTGTCGAGCTCGGTGAGAAACCGTTTCGTGCCACACAGCTGATGAAATGGATTCATCAGCACGGTGTCACCGACTTCGACGCCATGACTGATATTTCCAGAGCCCTGCGGGAGCGTCTCAAGGCCAGTGCTGAAATCCGCTTGCCCGTGATGCTGGACGAACTGTTATCCACTGATGGCTGTCGAAAGTGGATTATCCAGGTGGAAAGTGGCAGTCACGTGGAAGCCGTATTCATTCCCGAAGGTAGCCGAGGCACGCTGTGTGTGTCCTCGCAAGCCGGCTGCAGCCTGGATTGCAGCTTCTGCGCCACTGGCAAGCAGGGGTTTGACAGCAATCTGACCACAGCCGAGATCATCGGTCAGTTGTGGTGGGCCAACAACAAGCTTGATGGTTTTGATCTGCCCCACGGAGCAGAGCGCAAGATCAGCAATGTGGTCATGATGGGCATGGGTGAACCATTGCTGAACTTTGACAACGTCATGGATGCACTCAGCATCATGATGGAAGACAACGCCTGGGGCCTGTCCAAGCGCCGGGTGACAATCAGCACTTCAGGCGTGGTGCCTGCCATCGAGCGCCTGGCTGATTACACCGATGCTTCGCTGGCCCTGTCCCTGCACGCACCCAATGACGAACTGCGCAACCAGCTGGTGCCAGTGAATCGAAAGTATCCAATCAGTGTGCTGCTCGATAGCGTACGCAAGTACATGGCCAGGCTTGGCGACAAGCGCGTGCCCTTGATAGAGTACACGTTGATTGCCGGTGTCAACGATCATCGGCAGCACGCGCGCGAGCTCGCTGTTTTGCTGGAAGATTTTCCCTGCAAGATCAATCTGATTCCTTTCAACCCGTTTGCGCAGTCCGATTACAGGCGGCCCAGTGCCACATCGGTGTCGAATTTCCGTCAGATACTGCAGCAGGCAGGCTTTACGGTGACTGTGCGCACAACCCGTGCTGATGATATCGGCGCTGCCTGTGGTCAGCTCGTTGGTCAGGTAGACGACAGAACGCGTCGGGCCGCGCGTCATCGCGCGCGCCAGGAATCGGTCAGTGCAGGGGGTGGTGAGCGGGTGTTTACCCGTGCGGATAATCTGGCGTCCAAATCTGTCTGACCAGAACACACCAAGGGTAGCTATGAAACACGTTCGTCTTGCGGTAATGACACTGCTGATGCCATTGGCGCTGCTATCTTGCGTGAGCACAACCACGGGTGGGTTCAGCGTGGAGTCCTCGCGCGAGCAGGCATTGAGTGACTTTATTGATCTGGCTTTTGGTTACTACGAGGCCGATGACATGGTTCGTGCCAAGCGCAATGTGGACAATGCGCTGGCTATTGACCGGCGCAGCTCCGAAGCGCATCACGTGCGTGCACTCATTCACCAGCGTGAAGGAGAGCCGGAACTGGCCCGTCAGATGTTTGACCAGGCCATGAGGCTGGATCGCAACAATTCCCGGGCGCGCAACAACTATGCGGCTTTCCTGTTTGCGCGCGCGGAATTCGAACAGGCTTATGAGCATCTAGAGATTGTTGCCAATGACATCAACTATGAAGCCCGCCCGCTGGCATTTCTGAATCTCGGGCTGGCGTCCCTGCGTACTGGTCGTGTCGAGCGAGCGGTCTACGCATTTGAGCGTGGCCTGTTGCTGGATCGCAACCTGTATCGGGCGTCACTCGAGCTTGCCCGCATCCACTTTGATCAGGGCGAATTCGCCGAAGCAATGCGGTATTATCAGCAGTTTGTGACAAGTACCGAATTCTACAATGTGCCACAGACGGCGGGCAGTCTCTGGTTGGGCATACAGCTGGCCCGCCGGTTTGACGATCAGGAACGCGAACGCGCCTATGCCGCCAGCCTGCAGTCACGATTTCCGGGCTCGGATGAGTACCGCGCGTGGCTTCAGTCGGAGCAATAACGGGATATTCCATGAGCAGTGACAAGAATTCTACGGATAATCCCTTGGCCGGTGAAAACCCGATCGACCAGGCGGTTTCTGGTGCGGCCAGGCCCGAGGGAGCCGACCTGGAAGAGGCGGTGCCTGATCCGGTGCCCCCCACGCCCGGTGAGGTCCTGCGTGATCAACGTGAGTTCAAGGCGCTCAGTGTTCAGCAAGTGGCGGATTCCCTGCACCTGACCCGGCACTATGTGCATGCGCTGGAGTCGGACAGTTATGACAAGCTGCCCGGCGAAGTGTTCGCCCGTGGCTACATTCGCTCCTATGCTCGCTTGCTGGAACTGGATCCGGAACAGGTGCTGGGCCTGTACCAGCAGTTGGGTGAACGTCGCCAGGCCCGCAAACAGGAGGCCATCAAGCGGCATGCACGCCGTCGTCTGGATCGTAATCGACCCTGGATCATAGTGTCGGGCATAGCGTTTGTCGCACTGGCGGTCCTGCTCTGGTATTTCAATGTTGGTGTGACCGAAACCGGCGAGTTGCCAGAGGCTGGCACTGGTGCACCGGCATCTGCACAGCTTTCCGGCAACGGATCCGGTTCTGGTGATTCGCAGACTCAGTTGCTGTTGGGTGAACAGCCGGCCATGGCGCCTGGGGCGGATGAGTCCCTGTTGTCTGCCGACGGACGTGTCGCCACAAGCGGGGATGCTGATGCCACCGATACGGGCCGGGTGGTCGAGCTGGATTGGGGCGGTAACGACAGCCTGGCACTGACACTGAGCGTAGAAAGCTGGATCGAGGTGGATGACCGCCAGGATAGCGGACGCTTTCGTGACAGTCTCCATGCAGGGGATCAGTTGCGTATCAGGGGCACTGCACCGTTCTCCATTCTGCTTGGCAATGCCCGGCAGATAGAGCTGGTTTTTAATGGCAGGGTTGTGGATGTCAGCGCCAATGTGCGCAGTGATGATTCAGCCCGCCTCACACTTGGCATGTAAGCTGAAGGTCCATGATAAAACAATCACCCATCAAACGCAGAGTCAGCCGCCAGATCATGGTGGGCAATGTACCGGTTGGCGGCGACGCACCCATTTCGGTGCAGAGCATGACCAACACCGAGACCTGCGATGTGGCGGCAACGGTGGCGCAGATCCGTCGCCTTGAAGCTGTTGGTGCAGATATCGTCAGGGTTTCGGTGCCAAGCATGGCGGCTGCCGAAGCTTTCCGGGCCATTCGCGCACAGGTGGCCGTGCCGCTGGTGGCCGATATTCATTTTGACTACCGTATCGCGCTGGCGGTCCTGGCCGCAGGTGTGGATTGCCTGCGGATCAATCCGGGCAATATCGGCAACGAGCAGCGCGTGCGAACGGTGGTTGATGCGGCGCGTGATCGGGGTGTGCCGCTGAGAATCGGCATCAACGCCGGCTCCCTGGGCAAGAACCTGCTGCGTAAGTATGCAGAGCCGTGTGCCGAGGCCATGGTTGAATCTGCGCTCACCCAGATCGACATCCTGGACCGGCTGGACTTTCATGATTTCAAGATCAGCCTCAAGGCTTCCGAAGTCTTCATGACACTGATGGCCTATCGTGCACTGGCGGGACAGATTGATCAGCCATTGCATCTGGGTATTACCGAAGCCGGCGGTCTGCGCTCTGGCACGGTAAAGTCAGCGGTTGGGCTGGGTGCGCTGCTGATGGATGGCATCGGCGATACCATCCGTGTTTCGCTGGCAGCGGATCCGGTTGAGGAGATACGTGTCGGTTTCGATATCCTGAAGAGTCTTGGCTTGCGCAGTAAAGGTGTCAACCTGGTGGCATGTCCCAGCTGCTCACGGCAGAACTTTGATGTGATTGCCGTCGTCAATGAGCTCGAGTCACGACTGGAAGATGTTGTCACGCCCATTGATGTTGCCGTCATCGGCTGCATCGTGAACGGGCCGGGAGAGGCGCGGGTGGCAGAAATAGGACTTACCGGCGCCAGCCCGGCCAATCTGGCTTATGTGGAAGGCAAGCCGCACCACAAGATCGACAACGCCACCCTGGTGGATGAGCTGGAAGCCATGGTGCGCGAGCGTATACGCCTGCGTGACAGGCAGGATGCCGACATCATTGTTCGTGATTGATCGTTAACAGGAACGGGACAGGAAACAACAGGGACATGGGCAAGATACAGGCCATTCGAGGCATGAACGATCTGTTGCCGGCACAGACGCCGGTCTGGCAGTTCGTGGAGAAGACCCTGCAGGCTACAGTGCATGCCTATGGCTACGGCGAGCTGCGCCTGCCGCTGTTGGAGCAGACCCAGCTCTTCCGTCGCTCCATTGGCGAAGTGACCGATATTGTCGAGAAGGAAATGTACAGCTTCAGCGATCGCAATGGCGAGGATATCAGCCTGCGACCCGAAGGCACGGCCGGCTGCGTGCGCGCTGCCGAGCAGCATGGTCTGCTTTACAACCAGCAGCAACGCCTCTGGTACAAGGGGCCGATGTTTCGCTACGAGCGGCCACAGAAGGGACGTTATCGCCAGTTCCATCAGTTCGGTGTTGAAACCTTTGGCATGGAAGGCCCTGACATCGACGCAGAAGTGATCATGTTGTCGGCCCGGATATGGCGTGAGCTTGGACTGACCGACCTGGTGACCCTTGAGATCAACAATATTGGTACTGCCGCTGACCGACGCCGTTACGGCGAGGCGCTTGCCGGCTTTCTGCAGTCCCGGCGTGAGCAACTGGATGCCGACAGCCAGCGCCGACTGACGGCCAATCCGTTGCGAATTCTGGACAGCAAGGATGCCGGCACACAAGCCGTATTGGCCGAAGCACCAGTGCTGGCAGACTATCTGGATCCAGCGACTGTGCAGCACCATACAGCGTTGAAATCCCTGCTGGATGGGGCCGGTATCGTCTATGTGGAAAATCCGCGCCTTGTTCGCGGTCTGGATTATTACAACAACACGGTATTTGAGTGGATCACCAGCGCGCTCGGCGCACAAGGCACGATCTGCGCAGGCGGGCGTTATGACACCCTGGTCAGCCAACTGGGTGGCCGCGCTACCCCGGCCACCGGTTTTGCCATAGGTCTTGAGCGACTGGTCCTGTTGCTGGCGGAGACCGATCGGGTGCCTGCCGAAGTCGGCAGAAACGTGGATGTCTATCTGCTGTCCGGAGACTCGGCGCCATTGCAGTTGGCCGAAACGCTGCGCTCGGCCTGTCCGGCCCTGCGCATTCTTTGTCATTGTGGGGGCGGTAAAAGCAGCAGTCAGATGAAAAAAGCGTATAATCTCGGTGCGCGTGTGGCTGTGCAACCGGTGAATGATACCAGTGATGGCTGGCGGATACGTGTGCTGGATGACTCGCTGACGCCTGCGGTGGACGCTGACAACAAGGCGCTGGATGCCCCGGGTGTGGCGTCCGCGCTGAATGCACTGCTCGGGCAGCAGCGGGGCGCTTGACAGGGGTCAGGCGCTGATACAGGATTCGAGCCTGGGTTTCCCAGGCCATAAAAACAGAATGATGGTGGCCCAGGCTACCACGGGATGCAGGAACAGGAGCAGTTTGTGGCATTAAGTGCGGCAGAAGAAGAAAGTCTGGAGGCGTTCAAGCGCTGGTGGCGTGAAACCGGCTGGATATTGGCAGTTGGTATTGTTGTGGTGCTGGTTGGGTATTTTGGCTGGCAGCAGTGGCAGTCCATGCAGACGCGCAGCGTGGCAGAAGCCTCGGCCCTGTTCGAGGAATTGTCGGATGTGGCGGTGGGCGGCCCGGGCGAGATGTTGACCGAGGAAGCCCAGGTCGAGGCAATGACCCTGGTCGATCAACTGAAGTCCGAGCATGGCCGGAGTGTCTACGCCAGTTACGCGGCTCTGTTTGCTGCCCGTATTGCTGTCGAGTCCGATGATCTGTATCGTGCAGAGCAGGAACTGCAGTGGGTGCTGGATAACGAGCGCACGGGTCTGTTTGGCGCCGGCACAGATGAGACGCTGCTGCTGACGGCGCGTCTTCGCCTGGCACGCGTGCAGCTGGCACAAGGTGATCCCGATCGTGCCGAAGATACCATACGCGGTGTGGATCCCAAGGCTCTGGCTGCGGCTTATGCGGAGCTTCGCGGAGACATCCACTATGCTCGTGGCCAGCGGGAACAGGCCCTGGCGGCTTATCTGGAAGCAGCCGAGCGTGACACCAACAATCCATTTCTGAATATGAAAATCAATGACCTGGCGGCGGAAAGCTGAGCCAGGATCACTGACGGAAGGTTATGACGTATTTGCTGAAACATCTGGTAGTAATCACGCTCACATTGTCGCTGGCGGCCTGTGGTATTTTTTCGCGGGATCAATCGGAACAACCGAGAGAATTGACGGATTTTGATGCCGAGCGCTCCCTTGAGCGTGTCTGGTCTGTCAATGTCGGCAATGGTCAGGGGAGAAACTACCATCGTCTCACGCCTGCGATTGACGGCAATTACATTTATGCGGCAGCCAACAACGGGGTGGTGACAGCGGTTGACAAGAGCAACGGCCAGCAACGCTGGCAGGTGCGCACACGCCAGTCCATTACCGGTGGCGTGGGGGCACGGCAGGGTATGGTGCTTTTGGGTACGCGGGATGCTCATATCATTGCGCTGAGCCAGGAAAACGGTGAGGAGCTCTGGCGCACACGGGTAAGCAGCGAAGTGCTGTCGGCGCCACAGACTGACGGGCGCGTGGTCGTAGCGCAAACGGTTGATGGCAAACTGGTCGCACTTGATCCCGGCAATGGGGAACAACGCTGGATCTATGAAACCACGGTTCCGCCGCTGACGCTGCGCGGCAGCAGCGACCCGCTCATCACGGGCAATCTGGTGATTGCCGGTTTTGCCAATGGTCTGATTGCAGCCCTGGATATCAACAACGGATTTCTGCAGTGGGAAGAACGTGTGGCGATACCGCAGGGTCGATATGATCTGGAACGGGTAATTGATATTGACGGCAATCTGCTGTTGTCGGGCGGTATAGTCTATGCTGCCAGTTTCCAGGGCAATGTCATGGGTCTTGATGCCCAGAGTGGGCGTATTGTCTGGGGCAAACCGGCATCGAGCTACAATGGCCTTGCGGCAGGACTCGGCAATCTCTATTACGTCAATGACGAAAGCCATGTGCGCGCTGTGTCCAATACCAGCGATGCCATTGTCTGGGAAAACGACGCATTGAGACTACGAAAGGTAGGCGCCCCACGTGCTTTCGGCAACTTCATCGCCGTTGGCGATTTCGAAGGTTATCTGCATGTGTTGTCCCAGGTTAACGGGCGTTTCATTGCCCGTACCCGCGTTGACCGCAGCGGTATCCGGGCGCCATTGTTATCCGAGGGCAGTGTGATTTATGCCTTCACCAATGACGGGCGGCTGACTGCGCTGCGTCTGGATTGATACCCCCATGAAACCCGTCCTTGCACTGGTAGGTCGACCCAATGTCGGCAAGTCCACGCTGTTCAACCGTCTGACCCGTAGTCGCGACGCGCTGGTGGCTGACTTTCCGGGCCTGACACGTGATCGGCAATATGGCGATGGGGTCATCGGCAGCAAACCTTATATTGTGATTGACACCGGTGGCCTGGCGGGGGAAGAGCAGGGCATTGATTCGGAAATGGCGGCGCAATCACTGCTGGCGATACAGGAAGCGGATGCGGTGCTGCTGCTGGTTGATGGACGCGCCGGACTCACGCCCGGTGACAGCACCATCCTGCAACATCTGCGCAAGGCCGAGAAGCCTACTTTCCTGATCGTCAACAAGAGTGATGGTATTGACGAAAACGTGGCGCTGTCGGACTTTTACGGCATGGGGCTGGACAAACTCTTTGCCGTTTCCGCCACCCAGGGGCGGGGTGTTCGCAACATGATCGACACCATCCTCTCCGCCTATCCGGATCCAGACCCCGAGGATGATGCAGGCGATGCGGATGCCGGTATTCGTATTGCTGTGGTGGGCCGTCCAAATGTGGGCAAGTCCACGCTGGTCAATCGTATGCTTGGAGAAGAGCGGGTCGTGGTATATGACGAACCAGGTACCACGCGCGACAGTGTCCGGATTCCTTATGAGCGGCATGGAAAGCGGTATACCCTGATAGATACCGCCGGTATCCGGCGTCGTGGCAAGACCAGCGAGACGGTTGAGAAGTTCTCCGTGGTGAAGTCTTTGCAGTCGATTCAGGAAGCGAACGTTGTTGTCCTGGTGATTGATGCGCGCCTTGGCATCGTGGATCAGGATCTGCACTTGCTGGGCTATGTGATCGATGCAGGACGAGCGCTGGTTATCGCCCTGAACAAATGGGACGGCATGGATCTTGAGCAAAAAGAGAAAGCAAAGAATGACATAAGGCGCCGCCTTGGCTTCGCGGACTTTGCCAGAATACATTTCATTTCCGCCAAATACGGCACCGGGGTGGGAGACATGTATCCATCCATCGAGACGGCCTACGCCTCGGCGCGCAAACCCCTGGGTACAAATATTCTGACCCGTATTCTGGAGCGTGCGGTTGAGGACCATTCGCCGCCGTCCATCAATAACCGGCGAATCAAACTGCGCTACGCGCACGCCGGTGGTCACAATCCGCCTGTGATAGTGATTCATGGCAAGCAGACCGACAAATTACCCACCAGTTATTTGCGTTACCTCGAGAAGACGTTCAGAGCAGCCCTGGAGCTTGAAGGCACTCCGGTGCGGATACTGATGCGCAGCGATGACAACCCCTATATCAAGTCCGAAGAGGGTCTCACACAGCAGCAGGTGGCCCAGAAGCGTCGTATCAGTAAAAACCGCAAGGCACGTCGATCCTGACTCAGGGAGGCACATGTCCGGTAAGCTCAATACACTGGCCAACTATCTGTGGTCCCTCGCGCCCGGCGCGGCTTCCGCACCGTCGCTGTCCGGTGTTCATCTGGTGGCGCATCGCGGGGCACATGATCACGCCGAGGGCAGAGTGGAAAATACCCTTGCGGCATTTGATGCCTGTCTGACCTCAGGTGTCTGGGGTGTGGAGATGGATATTCGTCTGACTCGGGACCTTGAACCTGTCATCCACCATGATGCTGATTGCGGGCGCCTGTTCCGACGACCAGACCTGAAAATTGCGGACACCGATTTTTCCACGCTTCGGTCGGCGTTGCCTGACATTCCCCACCTTGATGAAATTGTCAGCCGTTACGGTGGGCGTATGCATCTGATGCTGGAGATCAAGGAGTCATGGCGTGAGCGATCCGGTCTGGTGCAGTCGATCACCGAACGTCTGAGTGGGTTGGTGCCGGAAAACGACTACCATCTGCTGGCACTGGAGCCGGATTTCCTGGAAGGATTTGAGGCCATACCCCCATCGGCCTATATAGATGTGGCGCAAACCAATACCAGGGCAATTCTGAAACAGACACTGGCCCTGGGTCACGGTGCATTGGCCGGGTCCTTTGCCCTGATCGGTGATGGTACACTGACACAGTTAAGGGCTGCCGGCTGCCGGGTGGGCACTGGCATGGTGGATTGCCGCGGTGTGCTGAATCGGGAAGTGACGCGCGATATCGACTGGATATTCACCGACGCAATTTCCAGACTGCAACCGTTACTGCCCCGTTGATGCTGGCTCTGTCCACGTATCAGCGTTGTCGCTGCCACGCTTTTCGTTGACGGGCAGCACAGTGATGATTGCCAGCACGAACAATACAAGGCAAAACAGGATGGCGTCAGCCAGCCCCAGGGCCCATTGAATCAGACCCAGCCCAAGTATGCCGAATACGGCTGCCAGTTTGGCGGCCATCCCCCAGAAACCAAAGAACTCCGCCGCTTTGCCCCTGGGTGTCAGGACACCCACAAGTGCCCGGGCAGCCGACTGTGAGGAACCCAGGCTGGTACCTGCCAACACGCCGGCAAACAGAAATACATATTGTGCTTCCCAGTCCACTCCCAGCCAGCGTTGAGCCAGATCGGTCAGCGTGGGTGTCTGCCAGATGGCAAGAATGGCCAGTAGCCACATTGACAGGGTAAAGATGTAGACCCGTTTTGCCCCCAGTCGGCTTTGCAGTATGCCAAAGGTGATGGCTCCGATGGCAGCGGTGATCTGCACCGTGACAAACATCAGAATTCGCACATTTTCATCCCAGTCTATGACCTGTGAGCCATAGATGAAGGAAAATGCAATGATGATGTAGATGCCGGCCATGGCAAAAAATATCGATATCAGCAAGGATCTGAGATCCATGAAGTCACCGGTCTGATTCCAGGTGCTGCGAATTCTGGACAGCCCGGCGGTGAGCAGTGTCATACCCGCGGGGGGGTGCTGTCGGTGTCCGCGTTCACGCACCCACAGAAAAGTTGGTATTGCGGCAAGCATGAAAAACACGCCGGCAAACGGCCCGACCCAGCGAATGGTGTCGTAGTTCTCGGCCGAGACTTCGCCGAGAAAGTAAAGTGTGAACGCTGTGGCGATCAGACCACCGATGTAACCAAGGCTCCAGCCCAGTCCGGAAATCCAGCCAAGTGCCTTGCGTGGACCAAGGTCGGTCAGGAAGCTGGCAATGAAACCTTCCCCGATGGCGTAACCGAAGTTTGACAGAATGATCAGTATCATCGCTGGAACCAGCCAGCCGGGCTCTACGAAGTACAACAGGCACGTTGCTGTCACGGTAAGCACGTAACTGGCAAACAGGAATCGTTTGCGACTGTGTGAATAGTCCATGATCGCGCCACAAACCGGATTGCTCACTACAACCATCATGTAACTGACGGCCAGTGCCACGCTCCAGAGCAGGTTGCCCAGTCGATAGTCAGGGCTGTCGCCAACAATTACCCGCGTGAACAGGTCACCGTAAATGACTGTAATGATCAGCAGGGTGTAGCCCTGATTGGCGAAGTCGAACATTGCCCATCCGAAAATTTCTCTCTTCGGGGCCAGTTCGGTGACTTGCATGGCGGGCTCCTGGGCAGTGCGGTATAGTGGATGTCGACAAGTCGTTCATCCTATCTCAAGTGACACTTTGAGTGGAGCAAAAAGTGAGTGGAGTAAAAAATGACCCGTGTTGGCCTGCCTGCCCACCATGACTGTGGATTCGGCATCACCTGTATCGATACCGGGCTGATCCGGCCGGGACTGGCCGCCTGCTACCTGATCGAGCACGATGGCGTTGCCGGCTTCATCGACACCGGCACAAGTAACACCGTTCCCGGTTTGCTGGCGCTGCTTGATGCCAGGGGGATAGCCCGCGAACAGGTGCGCTGGGTCATGCCGACCCATGTCCATCTGGATCATGCCGGAGGTACCGGGGCGCTGATGCAGTCATTGCCCGCGGCAACGGTTATTGTGCATCCGCATGGCAAGCGCCATCTTGTTGCTCCGCAAAAACTGCAGGCCGGGGCAATGGCGGTATACGGCGAGTCGCGGTACATGAGACTGTTTGGTGAGTTGGTGCCCGTGCCTGAAGGTCGGGTCATGGACGCGCCGGACGGGTTTGTCCTGGATTTCAATGGGCGCAAGCTGCATTTTCTGGATACACCCGGGCATGCCCGTCATCACGTGTGTATTCACGACCCACTGAGCGGCGGCATTTTCACGGGTGATACCGGGGGTGTCAGTTATCCGGAACTCAATACCCGAAGCCGATTCGTGTTTCCTCCGACCACACCGATCCAGTTTGATCCCGATGCATGGCGTGCGTCAGTGGCGCGCCTGCGATCCCTCAATCCTTCAAGTCTTTATGTCACCCATTTTGGGCGTCATGACAGGCCAGGGGCCTTTTTTGATGCCTTGCTGGCCAGTATCGATGAATATGTCGCCGTTGCCAGGGCCTATGCTGGGACCAGTGCGACTGAAGGCAGTGAGGTGCAAAGCGGGAAGATTTCCGCTGCATTGATGGAGCTCAGCCTCCAGCATCTGCAGGCGCTGGATTGTGCCCTGTCGCCCGAGGAGGCAGAACCCTTGCTGAGGGGCGACATGGAGCTCAATGCCAAGGGTCTGGCGCACTGGCTGGCCAGTGCCGCCTGACCCCGGTGGCCGAAAGCCTGCTCAGTGCTTGCCGAACAGTTTGTAGTCCAGGCTGAAGCGGCCAGGCCCGAAAGCAAAAATGCACAGGTAGACAAGAAAGTACATGGCGGCCAGTTCGCCGTTGTTCAGTGTGGGGAACCACGCCGGATGTGCGGCCAGATAAGCCATGACCATCAGCAGCGCCGCCAGGGCAGCCATGTAGCGGGTGAACAGTCCCAGAACCAGCAGCAGGCCACCGAACAGCTCAATGAAGCCGGCGATCCAGAGCATATTCACGCCCAGATTGATGCCAAAAAAGTCCATACCACCCAGAAATGGTTGTGCACGCTCACCGAACATTTTTGGCCAGCCATGCGTCAGGAACATGGCGCTGCCGAGTATGCGCAGCAATGCCCACGAAAAGCCCCGACAGGCATCGCCGGCCTGTTCGAATTGTTTATCCAGTTGCGCTGGTCTCATGCTGTTGTCTCCTTGTCTGCCAATGGCGGGATCGAGTGGATCGTATCACACGGAATCTGGCTCCGATGCGCAGAGTTACGTTGCAAACGCCGACATGGACTTGACAAGGCGCATCCGTTACCCTTTGCGCAGAGTGACCCTGGCGTTATTCATGTATTCCCTGCAACCCTGCATCAGGACCGTGCCAAATGGCGGACATCCTAAGGCGTATTCCATCGGCGCATATCGGCGCAAGCGGCGCTGAGCGCGGTCTTGCCTGGCGTTTTCACCTGGATCTGCCGCTATTGCTGGCGGTTATGGTGGCCTGTGCCGGCGGTTTGCTGGTGCTTTACAGTGCCACTGGTCAGGATGCAGACGCTGTCATGAATCAGGGTATCCGCATGGGGCTTGGATTCATGGCATTGCTGGTTTTTGCCCAGATTCCGCCAAGAACACTGCGCTACTGGGCTATGCCGGTGTTTTTTGGCGGGCTCCTGTTGCTGGTACTGGTGCTGTTTTTTGGCACCGAGGCCAAAGGCGCACGACGCTGGTTCCAGGTGCCCGGTTTGGGTGGTTTTCAACCCGCTGAGCTGATGAAGCTGGCCCTTCCTGTTGCTGTTGCCTGGTTTCTGAGCCGTGGAAGCCTGCCGCCGCGGATTCCCCATGTGCTTGTCTGCCTGTTCCTGATCGCCCTGCCCACACTGCTGATTGCACGCCAGCCGGATCTTGGTACGGCTGTACTGGTTGCCACTGCGGGGTTTGTGGTGTTGTTTTTTGCTGGTTTGTCCTGGCGGCTCATCTCAGTGTCCGGCATAAGCCTGCTTGTTGCCGCGCCACTGATGTACCTGTTTGTACTTCAGCCCTATCAGCGGCGACGCGTGGACACGCTGTTCAATCCGGAAGCGGACCCATTGGGTGCAGGATGGAACATCATCCAGTCCAAGATTGCCATCGGTTCCGGCGGTCTGACCGGCAAGGGATGGCTTAATGGTACGCAGTCCCGATTGGACTTTTTGCCCGAGTCCTCAACCGACTTTGTGCTGGCGGTCATCGGTGAGGAGTTTGGCTTGCTGGGTGTGGTGCTCATGCTGGCGCTCTATGCCTTTATTGTTGCGCGCGGGTTCTATATCAGCTGGCACGCGCGTGAAACGTTCAGTCGCTTGCTGGGCGTGAGTCTGTCGTTCACATTCCTGGTGTATGTGGTGGTGAACGTGGGGATGGTTTCTGGCCTGCTGCCCGTGGTAGGTATTCCCTTGCCGCTGGTCAGTTACGGTGGCACCTCCGCTGTCACGCTGTTGATCGGATTCGGTATGCTCATGTCCATTCATACCCATCGTCGTCTGCTGCCTCCCTGAGTGCAACGGCCTTGTCGCCGGGCAGTCTGGACAGCCCCTTCCTAAAGCTCCTGCGGCTTTTGCCGTTAGTATCCTTAGGGTTTTGCTCATACCTGTGAGCAGGGCCTCTATCCTCTGACTGGTTGACGGGAGACTTTGTGGCAATGGCTGATTCTGGTACTGCACCTTTAGCCGGGTTATCGACTGGAATATCACAGGCCGCCAATCCGGGCTGGCGCTGGTTGTCTGCGCAATTGCCAGTCGTGGTATTGATGCTGGTGCTTTGTGGATTGACGGCGTTGCTCTGGTTCAGCACCGGTGGGTGGCCAGCGTTGTTGGGTACTGTGTTGCTGGGTTGTGGTGTTGCGGTTCTGTGGATCCTGGCCGGCCAACGGGGTGGCAACGGTGTCGCAGTATTGCTGGAAGCACTGCGAAGTGCCAATCAGGCCCAGGGTGATCTGTCCCGATCGATGCCTGAAACCGGTGATGCCACGACCCGAGAGTTGGCCAGGCAATTCAATGAATTCATGGAGCGGCTGCGCCTGGCGCTGGAGGATTTGAGGCGCCATACCATTGACGTGACGCTGAGCTCGGCAAGAGGCCGTAAGGTGACACATGAAGCGGTCAACATTGCCAGTCGACAGGAAGCCTGTTCAGGCATCATTCACCGCGCCAGTGAAGAGACGGCAGCAGCAATCGACGAACTCTCGCGCTGGACAAACAGTATTGCTGACGTCAATGCACGAAATCTGGAAACGGCACGGGACTCAGTGAAGGACCTGGTTCAGGCTGCCAATCGAATAGGCAGTGTCAGTGACATGATGCAGTCCTTTCACGGCACTGTGGAGCAGCTGGAGAGTACATCAGGGAACATCCAGACGATTCTGGGCACAGTCCAGGGTTTTGCTGCTCAGACCAATATGCTGGCACTGAACGCCGCCATTGAGGCGGCACGTGCCGGGGAGCAGGGGCGAGGCTTTGCAGTGGTAGCCGATGAAGTGCGCGACCTCGCCGTCAAGGTGCGTGGTGCGGCGGATGAAATCGGCGCACTGCTGGAAACCATGATTGAGGTGGTGTCCCAGACCTCGGCCGGAGCCAGACAGATGATCAGCGAAGCGGCCCAGGCTCGGGAAGCAGTGGGCAGTTCGTCCAGCCAGTTCGAGCGCATGGTGGATGATTTCCAGTCTGCCCACAGTGATCTGCTGCAGGCCAGTGCGGCAGCCGAGCAGTTGTCGGTCAGCAATCAGGATGTGCGCAGCAGCAGCGAGGAAATCCGGGATCTGGGGTCACGAATTCGTGAAGACATGCAGCGATCTGACGGCCAGACGCACCAGTTGCTTGAATCAACGGATCAGGCCTTGCACAAACTCTGTCAGTTCCGTATTGGCAAAGGCGAACTGGAGGCTGTGCTGGAGCGACTGGAAGCGCGGCGAGACCGGGTCCAGGGGGAGATCCAGCAGCTGTCAGGTCGCGGCGTATCGGTGTTCGATCGAAACCACACCGTCATTCCCGACACGGATCCGGTCAAGCATGACGTGAGTTATGCGCGGGATTTGCAGAGGGCGTGCCAGGGCATGGTTGATGAATGGGCTGCGGAGAATGATGGCGCACTCTATTGCCTTCCCCTGGACAGCAAGGGGTATGTGGCAGTACATCGATCGGAGCTGTCCCAGCCTCCGACAGGCAACCCCGAGGTGGATATTGTCAAAAGCCGGCACATGCGATTTTTCCAGAGTCGCGAGATTCCCTATATGGGACGTTTCCGGTTGCAGAGTTATTTGCGCGACACCGGGGAGGTCATGTTCAATCTGTCAGTGCCGATTCACGTTGACGGCAAGTACTGGGGTGGGCTTTTCATGGGGCTGCCGGCGGCTGCCCTGGGCCTCGACGATAAATGAACCCGGTTCGCACCGGGCCGGCAGCACGTGTCAGTCTGCAGCGGCCCGGTTAACCAGGCTGACCATGTCAGGTACGTTCCTGGGAATGGAGGTCTGGCGTCCGTTTACAAACAGGGTGGGGGTAGCTCGCACGCCAGCGCGAGTGCCGCCGCGCTGATCATTGCGCACTTTCTGTATCACCTGTTCACTGCGTATATCGGCATGCGCCTGCTCCACATCCAGGCCCAGGTCTCGCAGATAACCATCAAACTCTTCGTTTACCTGTGACAGTCTGGACCAGTAGGTCTGGTTGGCGAAGATCACATCATGCATCTCCCAGAAATGGCCCTGCAGGCCAGCGGCTTCGGCGTAGAGTGCTGCCGTCCAGGCGTGTGCGTGGCTGTCGGTAATCGGGTAGTGCCTGAACACCAGTTGTGCATTGTTGCTGATACGGGGCCACGCCTGGTTGATCAACTGTGCCTCACGGGCACAGGCCGGACACTGGAAGTCGGCGTACACCACCAGGACCGCGCCGTCCGGGTTCCCCCGTACATGATCACGCTCGCCAACCTGATCGGGTGGATAGACCTGACCCTGACCGATGAAACCGTAGACAATCGCAATCAGCACCAGGGGCACCAGTACCACCATGGCAATACCGGTTGTCATCTTCCGGATGCGGGCTTTTCGCGCAGCCGCCTGCTGCTTCTGCTCCCTGATCTGACGTTGCTGTTCGCGTTTGCTGCTCATCGTGTGCTGTGTCCTGTTTCCAGTGTCTTGTGTGATTTATGGTGTTGTGGCGGTATCAGGTGCGGGCTGGGCAGGTGCAGGCTCAATAGACTCTATCCGGCTCAGCAGATCCGATCGAGCCAGTCGGGTGCGGATCAGATCGCCGGGTTGTACATCGGCTGCCTCGCGCACCAGCATCCCTTCGGCGTCCAGTGTCATGCTGTAACCGCGTGCCAGGGTTTGCAGGGGGCTGACGGCTTCCAGCGTGTGGGACAGTTGTGACAGGCTGCGCCTGTGATCGGTCAGCACCTGGCGCATGGCTCGCCGCAGGCGCTGGGCAAGTGTGGTTCGCTGTTGCTGCTGCTGTGCGAGTCTGGCCTGGGGGGAGCACAGCAGCAAGCGGCTGCGCAATTGTGCCAGTCGGTGACTGGCGCTGGCGTGCCGGTTTAGCAGTGCGCGCTTCAGTCTCGACTCCAACAGATCAACCGTCTGCGCCTGCTCCTGCAATCTGCGACCGGGATGGCGCAACCGGCGTGTCAGATGGTGCAGTGACTGGTGGGCCTGCAGGATTCGCTGTTGCCATTGTTGCTGAAGCCGGGTCGCCAGGCGCATCATCTGCTGCTCAAGTACCTGCTGGTCGGGACTGAGCAGTTCGGCGGCGGCCGACGGTGTTGCCGCTCGGACATCTGCTACCATGTCAGCAATGGTCACATCAGTTTCGTGCCCGACGGCACTGACAACAGGCAGTTCGCTGGCGGCTATGGCTCTTGCCACCATTTCCTCATTGAACGCCTGCAGGTCCTCGAGGGAACCACCGCCTCTGGCGACGATCAGGGCGTCCAGCGAGAGTTCCGCAGCGCGTCGGTTGGCAGTTTCCAGGGCTTTGACCACTGATGGCGCAGCATGTTGACCCTGCACGGCAACCGGGAACAGGGTGATGCGCATGGCAGGAAAACGGCGCTGGAGCACGGTAAGAATATCGCGAATGACAGCCCCGGTTGGCGATGTGATGACTCCAATGTGCCGGCAGCGCAGCGGCAGAGGACGTTTTCTTTCCGGGCTGAACAGGCCCTCTGAGCGCAGCCGTGTCTTGAGTTGCTCGAAGGCTTTCTGCAGTGCTCCGGCACCGGCTTCTTCCATACTTTCCAGAATCAACTGGTAGTCCCCGCGCGCCTCATAAAGACTCAGCCTGCCACGAACCGTTACCTGCATGCCGTTGGCCGGGCGGATGCGAACCCGCAGATTGCGGTTGCGAAACATGGCGCAGCGGATCTGTGCATCATCGTCCTTCAGCGTCAGATACCAGTGGCCGGATCCGGGCATGCTCAGGTTGGAAATCTCACCCTCAACAGTCACGGCTGGGAAACAGTCCTCCAGCAGCGATCGCGCCAGCCGATTGAGGGCGCCGACGCTCAGCACGTCGTTGGCAGGTAAAACAGGCAGGTCGGGGTTTGTCATGGTGACATCATAACCCACACTTCCGGGGTGTAAAAGGCGCTCGAGAGCGCGTTCCGGGACGCCTGTAGACGGGCTTGGGGCTGCCGCGGTTTCTTTACGCACATGGACCGCATCTGTATAATCCCGGATCTTTGCGGAGAGGTGAATTTCGTATGTTACGCATTGCTGAGGAAGCTCTCACTTTCGATGATGTCCTGCTTCTGCCCGCCCACTCTTCGGTACTCCCCAAATCTGTCAAGCTGAACACCTGGTTGACAGCCAGCATTGCCCTGAATATTCCTCTGATTTCCTCGGCCATGGATACGGTGACCGAGGCGCGACTGGCCATTGCCGTGGCGCAGGAAGGTGGGCTCGGCGTCATTCACAAGAGCATGAGCATCGAGCAGCAGGCCAGGGAAGTACGCATCGTCAAGAAATTCGAAAGTGGTGTGGTCAAGGACCCCATCACCATCACTCCCGATGCCACCATCAGTGAACTGGTGGCGTTGATGCGCGAGCACAGTATTTCCGGCATGCCTGTGGTAAAGGGCAATGATCTGGTGGGTATTGTCACCAGTCGGGATGTGCGCTTCGAGACCAACCTGGAGGCTGCTGTTGAAACCATCATGACACCGAAACCGCGACTGGTGACGGTCCATGAAGATGCCGACAATCAGGCGATCAAGGAATTGTTGCATCAGCATCGTATCGAGAAGATTCTGGTGGTCAATGACAAGTTTGAACTGAAAGGTCTGATTACCCTCAAGGACATCCGCAAGTCCGAGGACTTTCCCAACGCAGCCAAGGATACGTTGGGCCGATTGCGCGTGGCCGCGGCTGTCGGTGTCGGTCCGGATACCCCGGATCGTGTCTCGGCTCTGGTGGAGGCCGGTGTTGATGTGTTGGTGGTTGATACCGCGCATGGTCATTCCAAGGGTGTCATTGATCAGGTTCGACGGATCAAGGGTCTTTATCCGGATCTGGCAGTGATCGGAGGCAATATTGCCACCGCTGATGCGGCTCGTGCGCTGGCCGAAGCCGGTGCGGACGCGGTCAAGGTTGGTATTGGCCCTGGCTCAATCTGCACAACACGCATCGTCACCGGCGTTGGTGTGCCGCAGATCACAGCTGTTGCCAACGTCGCCGAGGCGCTCAAGGATACTGAAGTCAAGGTGATTTCCGACGGCGGCATCCGCTTTTCGGGAGATATCGCAAAAGTCATTGCAGCCGGCGCGCATGTGATCATGGTCGGTAGTCTGCTTGCCGGTTCGGAAGAAGCGCCGGGTGAAGTGGAGTTGTTTCAGGGTCGAAGTTACAAGGCCTATCGTGGCATGGGCTCATTGGGTGCCATGTCGCACAGTCATGGATCCAGCGACAGGTACTTCCAGGACGCGGGTTCCCAGGCTGATAAACTTGTGCCCGAAGGTATCGAGGGCCGGGTACCCTACAAGGGACCGATGTCTGCGATTGTTCACCAGCTCATGGGCGGATTACGCTCAAGCATGGGGTATACCGGTTGCGAAAACATCGATGAGATGCGCACCAGGCCGCAGTTCGTCAAGATCACCGCTTCCGGCATGAGTGAGAGTCACGTCCACGATGTCAGCATTACCAAAGAAGCACCCAACTACCGCATGAGCTAGGACACCCCGCCGTGAGCAACAAGGATATTCACAGCCAGAAGATACTGATTCTGGACTTCGGGTCTCAATACACACAACTGATCGCCCGCCGTGTGCGCGAGCTTCAGGTGTATTGTGAAATCTGGGATTACCAGTGCGATGAACAGGAGGTGCGCGGGTTTGCACCCGATGGCGTCATCCTGTCAGGCAGCCCCGAATCTGCCAATACCGATGCCTCACCCAGGGCGGCTGAATTTCTCTTTACGCTGGGCGTCCCGGTGCTGGGTATCTGTTACGGCATGCAGACCATGGCTGAGCAGCTGGGCGGCAAGGTCGAAGGCTCTGAAAAATCAGAATTCGGTTACGCTGAAGTCAATGTCACGGTCAATAATTCCCTGTTCGACGGCATAGAAGATCGCATCGCCCCCGATGGTCAGCCCCAGCTTGATGTCTGGATGAGCCATGGTGACAAGGTCATTTCGGTGCCACCGGGCTTCGAGGTAGTGGCGGCGACAGACAGCGCACCAATAGCGGCCATGGCTGATGAATCCCGCAGGCTTTATGGCTTGCAGTTTCATCCTGAAGTCACCCACACACTGCAGGGCCTGCGCATCCTCGAGCGTTTTGTGCGCAAGATCTGCGCCTGTGAGCCCTTGTGGACGTCTGCCAATATTATCGAGGATGCCATCACAACCGTTCGGGAGCAGGTGGGCAAAGGCAAGGTGTTGCTCGGCCTGTCAGGCGGTGTGGATTCCTCCGTGGTTGCGGCCCTTCTGCACAGGGCCATTGGCGACCAGTTGACCTGTGTGTTTGTGGATAATGGTCTGTTGCGACTGGATGAAGGTGAGCAGGTGATGGCCACCTTTGCCCGGAACATGGGTGTGAAGGTAATTCGGGTTGATGCTGAAGAACGATTTCTTGACGCTCTGGCCGGTGTCAGCGATCCGGAACTCAAGCGCAAGGCAATCGGCAATACTTTCATTGAAGTGTTTGATGAGCAGGCGACCAATATCCAGGATGTTGACTGGCTTGCCCAGGGCACAATCTATCCGGACGTGATCGAGTCTGCTGGTTCCCGAACAGGCAAGGCACATGTCATCAAGTCACATCACAATGTTGGTGGCCTGCCCGATGACATGAAGCTGAAATTGATCGAACCCTTGCGTGAGCTGTTCAAGGACGAGGTTCGCCAGATCGGGCTGGAGTTGGGTCTGCCCTATGACATGGTCTATCGCCACCCGTTTCCTGGCCCAGGCCTGGGTGTGCGGGTGCTGGGTGAGGTCAAAAAACACTACTGTGACATTCTGCGGCGGGCCGATGCCATTTTCATCGAAGAGCTGCACAAGGCCAACCTGTATCACAAGGTAAGCCAGGCGTTTGCCGTGTTCATGCCAGTAAAATCGGTTGGGGTGGTCGGCGATGCCCGGCGATACAGTTATGTGGTGACGCTGCGGGCCGTTGAAACAATCGATTTCATGACAGCGCGTTGGGCCCACCTGCCGTATGAACTGCTTGAAACCGTCAGTAACCGTATCATCAACGAGATTGCCGATGTGTCACGCGTGGCCTACGATATTTCCTCCAAGCCGCCTGCAACCATTGAGTGGGAGTAATGACCGTTACGGGTCATGAGCACTGGATGCGGCAGGCGCTGTCCCTTGCTGCGGCGGCAGGTGACGCCGGCGAAGTGCCTGTAGGCGCGGTGGTGGTGCGCGACGGGATAGTGCTTGGCAGTGCGGGCAACGCGCCGCTGGGAGCAACAGACCCAACTGCACATGCTGAAATTCTGGCCCTGCGTCAGGCGGCAAGCCAATGTGGCAATTATCGTCTGCCGGGTTGCACACTGTATGTGACCATTGAGCCCTGTACCATGTGTGTGGGCGCCATGATACACGCTCGCATTGACACGCTGGTCTTTGGTGCGCGAGAGCCGCGTGCCGGTGCCGTAGTCAGTGCGCATCGTCTGCTGGACGACAGAATCTATAATCATCGAATTCATTTTCAGGAAGGCGTGCTTGCCGATGACTGCGGCGCGATCATGCGCAGTTTTTTCCAGGCGCGGCGCGCAGAGCGTGGCATGCCTTCCGACAACCAGGGTCAGTGATAATCATGTTAGTGTTGAATGGCAATTCTGCATTGTCCGCATTCCGAACCCAAAAGCTGCTGGCCTCCCTGCAGCAGTTGGTGCCCGCGGTTACCGACGTTCTGGCCACTCACGTGCATTTTGCCGAGTGTGAAGGTGAGCTTGATGCGGATGAGCAGTCCCGACTGGCTGCATTGCTGGACTACGGCGTGGCGGATAACCCGGTGCGCGTGCTGGCCGGCGAAGCTGCAGGGCTGCTGCGGGTGGTTGTGCCACGACCTGGCACCATTTCACCGTGGTCAAGCAAGGCCACCGACATTCTGCACAATTGCTCCTTGCCGCGTATCGCCCGGATTGAGCGTGGCATTGTCTATCAGATCACTACGGCAAAAGGTGTCACTGATCAGCAACTGCTCCAGATAGATGGCCTTTTGCACGATCGAATGACCGAGGTGGTGCTCAACGATGTTGATGAGGCTGGGGCGCTGTTTTCCCATGCTGCTCCGCCCACGTTCCGTTCGGTGGATACATTGCACAAGGGTCTGGCTGCGCTGACAGAAGCCAATGAACAGATGGGCCTGGCGCTGGCCGAAGACGAAATGGAATACCTGCTTGACAGTTATCGCGTGCTGCAACGCAACCCCACGGATGTGGAGCTGATGATGTTTGCGCAGGCCAATTCCGAACACTGTAGGCACAAGATATTCAATGCGTCCTGGACCATCGATGGTGAGAACCAGGCGCATTCACTGTTTGCCATGATCCGCAATACACACAAGATCTCTCCGGACAATGTGCTTTCAGCCTACAAGGACAATGCTGCCGTCATAAGTGGTCAGGTGGCGGGGCGCTTTTTTGCCGCGCCGGGCACACACGAGTATGGGTACACGCAGGAAGACATCCATATCCTGATGAAAGTGGAGACGCATAATCATCCGACCGCGATCGCGCCATTTCCCGGTGCCGCCACCGGTAGTGGCGGTGAGATTCGCGACGAAGGTGCTACCGGGGTTGGCGCAAAACCCAAGGCCGGGCTGTGTGGCTTCAGTGTATCGAACCTGAAGTTGCCACAGTGGCCTCAGCCATGGGAAGAAGATTTTGGCCGCCCCTCCCATATTGCCTCGGCACTGGACATCATGATCGAGGGCCCTGTTGGCGCAGCAGCGTTCAACAATGAATTCGGTCGTCCCAATCTTTGTGGGTACTTTCGCACCTACGAAGAGAGCGTACCGGGTGCTGCCGGCGCTGAGGTGCGTGGTTACCACAAACCCATCATGATTGCCGGGGGCTACGGCAATATTCGCGCCGGGCATGTGGAAAAACGCGAAATTCCTGACGGGGCGCATCTGGTGGTGCTGGGTGGGCCCGCCATGCTGATCGGCCTTGGTGGCGGTGCGGCATCGTCCATGGCGTCGGGCGCCAGCAGTGCAGATCTGGACTTCGCTTCTGTGCAGCGCGAGAACCCGGAAATCGAACGCCGTTGTCAGGAAGTCATTGATTGCTGCTGGGCCATGGGTGACGAGAACCCGATTGCTTTCATACACGATGTGGGTGCCGGCGGACTTTCCAATGCCTTGCCCGAGTTGGTCAAAGACGGTGGCCGTGGTGGCGATTTCGAATTGCGAAAGGTGCCCAATGCCGAGCCCGGTATGGCGCCGGTCGAGATCTGGTGCAACGAGGCGCAGGAGCGCTACGTGTTGGCAGTACGGCAGGAGAACCTGGAAACTTTCCGGCGCCTCTGTGAACGTGAGCGTTGCCCGTTTGCCGTTGTCGGTGAGGCAACAACGGAACAGCGAATACGCCTTCATGATGAACTGTTCAATAACTACCCCATCGACTTGCCAATGGATGTGCTGTTTGGCAAGCCACCACGTATGCACCGGGATGTCAGCTCCCAGCGTTCGGAAACGGTGTCCCTGGATACAGCACAGATTGATCTGGCCGAGGCCATTGATCGGGTGTTGAGTCTGCCCGCGGTAGCCAGCAAGAACTTTCTGATCACTATCGGGGATCGCAGTATCACCGGGCTGGTCGCTCGTGATCAGCTGGTGGGGCCGTGGCAGGTTCCGGTTGCCGATGCTGCAGTGACGGCAGCGTCCTTTGACACCTGGTTTGGTGAGGCCATGGCCATGGGAGAGCGGACGCCTGTGGCCTTGCTCGACGGTCCTGCTTCCGGTCGGATGGCTGTGGCCGAGGCCATCACCAATATCGCCTGCGCAAACATCGCCAAACTGTCAGATGTCAAGCTTTCGGCCAACTGGATGGTTGCCGCCGGTCATGAAGGCGAGGACGCTCGACTGTATGAGACGGTCAAAGCCGTTGGCATGGAGCTATGTCCGGCCCTTGGTATCTGCATTCCGGTGGGCAAGGACTCAATGTCCATGCGTACGGTCTGGCGGGAAGGTGATGAGCGCAAGAGCAATACAGCGCCGCTGTCTCTGGTGGTTTCCGCGTTTGCCCCGGTTGTCGACATCCGGCGAACCCTGACACCACAACTGCGCACCGATGTTGGCGCCACGGATCTGTTGCTGATCGACCTGGGGCATGGCAAGAACCGCGTCGGGGGCTCGGCGCTGGCGCAGGTCTATCGTGAGCTGGGTGACACACCAGCGGATCTGGACAATCCAGCGGATCTGAAAAATTTCTTCGACCTGATACAGACACTGAACAACAATGGCCTTATCAAGGCCTATCACGACCGCTCCGATGGTGGCGTGTTCGTGACACTGGCGGAAATGGCCTTTGCCGGTCGATGTGGTATCGACATCCAGCTTGCTGAATATCTGGGGAAAGAGTCAGGTGTCATTGATATCCTGTTCAGTGAAGAGCCGGGTGCGGTTCTGCAGGTGCCACGCGATCGTATCAGTGAGGTGCTGAGTCTGGTGGAAGAGTACGACCTGTCAGCCTGTACCGGCCTTATTGGCACCACGCGCAAGGATATGGACGTTCGCATACTCGAGGGCGGGCGCTTGTTGTGGGAGCGTTCGCTGATTGAATGTCAGCGATTGTGGTCCCGAACCAGCTTTGAAATACAGTCGCTTCGCGATAACAGTGAGTGCGCAAGGCAGGAGTATGACCGATTGCTGGATACCAGCGATCCGGGGCTGCATGCGCGCTTGAGTTTCGATGTCAACGATGATGTGTCAGCGCCAATGATTGCTACCGGTGTTCGGCCTGCCATTGCAATTTTAAGGGAACAGGGCGTCAACGGTCAGGTGGAAATGGCGGCAGCGTTTGATCGGGCCGGCTTTCGTGCAGTAGACGTGCACATGAGTGACCTGTTGGCCGGTGATCGCAAGCTGGATGAGTTCCATGCCCTGGTGGCGTGTGGTGGTTTTTCCTTTGGTGACGTGTTGGGCGCCGGTGGTGGTTGGGCCAAATCGGTGCTGTACCACAGTGCGTTGCGTGATCAGTTCCGGGACTTCTTCCACCGTGATGACACCCTGAGCCTGGGTGTGTGCAACGGTTGTCAGATGCTGTCACTGCTCAAGTCGCTGATTCCAGGCGCCGAGCACTGGCCGCGTTTCCTGCGCAATCGCTCCGAGCAGTTCGAGGCGCGCACAAGCCTTGTGACCGTGGCCGAATCACCATCAGTATTCCTGGATGGCATGAAGGGTTCGGTGTTTCCCATTGCGGTTGCGCATGGTGAAGGGCGTGCTTTTTTTGATGACCCCGACGGGCAGCGTCGTCTGTCTGCTGCGGGTGGTGTTGCACTTCAGTACGTGGATACCCGTGGTCAGATTACCGAACGGTATCCTGACAACCCGAACGGATCGCCGGCCGGTCTTGCCGGGCTCTGCAGCAATGATGGCCGGGCCATGATAATGATGCCGCACCCGGAGCGGGTGTTCCGGGCCAGCCAGAATTCCTGGCATCCGACGGACTGGCGTGAAGACGCACCCACCATGCGGATGTTCCGCAACGCACGCAAGTGGTTGGGCTGAGGCTTATCACATAATTGCAGGACGGGAGGTTCAGGTATGTTCAAACTGTGCTTTTTTGTACCGGAGACTCATCTTGATACTGTCAAGCAGGCGGTGTTCGATGCTGGCGGCGGTCGTATCGGCAACTATGACAGCTGTGCCTGGCAAACGCGGGGCGAAGGCCAGTTTCGTGCCAGGGAGGGTGCGGATCCGTTTCTGGGCAGCCTGGACAGGGTTGAAAAGGTTACTGAATACAAGGTGGAACTGGTCTGTACCCAGGACAATGTCCGCGCGGTGATTGCCGCCATGAAGGCGGCACATCCTTACGAAGAACCCGCCTATGATGTTTACAGGCTGGAAAAACTGTAACCGGTTCATCCTGTTCAACCGTGCAGTTATCGCAATTTTTTGTTACAAGGTTTTACAGACTGACACCGCAGGTTATGATGGCGACGCTGTCACAATGGAGATGGCGCTGCCGGCGCCAACACGGAAACCATCAAGGACAAGACAGGGAAGAGGTCAGAGCGAGACAGCTGTCAGGGATGGCATAGGGAAAGCCAGGCCCGGATACCGGAGGTGTGCTGATCAGCGCTGTTCCGGCATCCGGGCCTTTTTTGTTATGTCAGGCTGACGCGAACTGTCACTGATCAGTGACATGGTGACCTTGCGGTCCGGTGAATAGGTAACGTCGTACATGCGCACCGGAAACGTTCCCGTGTCACGATCCTGAAAATACTGCAACAATGTCTGTCTTACCACAGCAAAGGCAATCTGGTCCCAGGGGATCTCCTGTTGGCTGAACAGACGGACCTCTTCGCTTTCCAGTCCAGCCTCAAAAGCTGCCGATCTCATTTGTGCAAGGAAAAACAGATAGACCTGATTGATGTGTGGCAGGTTGTACAGCCCGTAAAGCTGCGTGTGCGCTGGGTCCAGCGTGACACCGGCCTCTTCACGGGTTTCACGCAGCGCGCCTGTGAGGCTGCTTTCACCGTTCTCCATGAAACCCGCGGGCAAGGTCCACATGCCGCGCCTGGGCTCAATGGCCCGCTTGCACAGCAGTACGCGGTCCTCGAATACCGGCAGTGTGCCAACAATATTGTTTGGATTCTGATAAAAGGTGACGTCGCAGACAGGACATCGGTATCGGGGGCGATCATCGCCCGGCGGTATGCTGTGTTCCAGCGTTCCCGCGCAGTGGTAACAGAACTTCATTCAATGCTTCTTGTGCAGGTGATGCTCCATGGAGACCACGTCGGCGGATCGTGTGGATCTGCTGCGTGCAACAGCTTGCCCGGGATTATTGAGGCAGTCACGTAGCTCGGAAAACGACTGGTGCATCATGCGGGAGAGCTTCAGGAACCGGGCTTCAGGGCTGCGCGCCCGTTCCAGCTCCATATTGATCCGGAATTGCAGCCCCTCCAGGCGACGCCTGTTGGTATCGGGGGCCCGCTCCATTATCTCACGGGTCAGGTCGTTGCGGATTTCATCAAGCGAGTCGGGGTCCTCCAGATACATGGCACGCAGCGTGTCAAAGTCTGGCAGCTCCGAATGTTTGCCCATGGTGTCCTCGGCGGAATTTCCGTTGGTTGACAGCCCTGACCGATACTATATCCGGTTGATTTCACAATGCAAACGGAATTGCTTGGAGGTCATGTAGGCTTCCACGTTGCGCAATCGGGCTTCGGCGCGTGACAGTTTGTCTGCGCAGTCCTGCATGGACAGGTAAGTGGCCGACTGTGCCGCCTGGTGCTCGGGTCCGCTCTGCCCGTTACCAGCATGGGTTGTGCCAGCGGGACTGGCATCGGATGGATACTCAAAATGTTTCGGCTTCTTGTCCAGCACGATCCAGCAGACAATATAGGCCCAGAAAGTCACCGCACCAAACATGAACAGTGACAGCAGTGTGACCACCCGGACAATGAAAGGGCTGATGTTCAAGTACTCGGCAATACCACTACAGACGCCAGCAATCTTTGCCTGTCGGTGATTGCGATAAAGCGGGCGTCGGTAGTCGATGCGCTTGAAATGCTGGGCGGTCCTGGTTTCCGAAACGTAGACGCGCATCTTGCTGGGTGCATCTTCCTCCTTCAGGCACCAATACAGTACAAAGTAGACAATGATCAGCACCGGAGAGACCAGGCAGGCGATCACATAGATCAGTCGGACCAGTGTAGCCGGCACATCCAGATAGTGGGCAAATCCGGCACACACGCCGAGCAGTTTGCGATCTGTTGTACTCAGCCGCAACGGCTGCGAACCCTTACCTGCGTTGCTCATGATTGTCTCTCCAGCCGGGAACCTCGGCATCCAGAATGGCTTCGAGCGAGTCTATGCGATCACTCATCGATTCAGCCAGGGCTGATAGTTGCTGCAGGTCGTAGCCTGGCGAATCGCTGGTTTCCGGCTTGATCTTCTTTTCCTTGCGCTGGTAGAGCACCACCACCCAGATGGTGACAAAGGTGCCGCCGATGGCGACCAATGCAATGACAAATTCAAAGAAATCCATGGACAGAACCCTTTACTTGCTCAGCTTTTTTTTCATTTCAGCCAGTTCCTGTTCAATCTTTTCCTGCCTGGCCAGGTCTTCGAACTCGTCATGAAGGCCGCGCTGCTGAATGTTCATGCTGTCTACCTGGCCTTCCATCAGATCAATCTTCTTCTCATAATACTCGAACTTGCTCATGGCATGGTCAATATTATGATCGTGCAGTTTACGGTTCACATCAACGCGCGACTGGGCTGCATTGGTGCGCATGACAATGGTTTTCTGCCTCGCCCGTGCATCATTGAGTTTTGCCTGGAGTTGCTCGATTTCACTGCTCAGCTTGTTCAGTGTATCGTCCAGCTTGACCAGTTCGTCCTGTAACATGGCTACGGTGTTCTGTATGGATGCTTTTTCCAGCAATGCCGCCTTGGCAAGATCCTCACGATCCTTGCTCAGGGCCAGCTCGGCCTTGTGCTGCCAGTCTGCTGCATGTCGCTCCAGCTGATCGATGCGTCGGCCGACTGTCTTCTTTTCGGCAATGACGCGCGCGGTGCTGCTGCGCACTTCAACCAGGGTTTCTTCCATTTCCTGGATCATCATGCGAATCATCTTTTCCGGATTCTCGGCCTTGTCCAGCAGGGCGCTGAGATTGGAGTTAACGATGTCGCTGAGGCGTGAAAAAATACTCATGTTTGCAATCCTCTGTGTTAAGCCGTTTTCGGCATGGCTGACCTGTATGGAGCAGAATCCGTGCCAGTTCAGTGGAAAGCGTTTAAGCAACTGAAATTCAAGTAAAAAAATAAACCGTTGTACTCGGGCCGAATTTTTTGTTGGTGAAATACCCCAAGTAGTGGTAATTTTCGCGACATCAGGCCGTCCGGCCAGCGGTCTAAAAGGAGTCAGCCGTGAAAGATAGCCTCACAGCCCCGAGAATGATCGGTGAGTCTGCCAGCTTTCTGGAAATGCAGGAGCACGTGTCCCAGGTGGCGCCGCTGAACAAGCCTGTGCTTATAGTCGGTGAGCGGGGTACCGGCAAGGAGCTGATCGCGGCCAGGGTACACTTTCTTTCCGGGCGCTGGCAGAACGAATTCCTCAAGGTCAACTGTGCGGCAGTCAGTGACAGTCTGCTTGAAGCTCAGCTGTTTGGCCATGAAGCTGGTGCCTTTACGGGGGCAACCGCACTGCGCAAGGGATACTTCGAACGCGCTGACGGCGGCAGTCTGTTTCTGGACGAGCTGGCCAATATGGCTGTACCGGTTCAGGAGAAGGTGCTGCGTATCATCGAGTACGGAGAATTCGAGCGCCTCGGCGGCAACCAGACCATCAAGGTTGATGTGCGCCTTATAGGGGCCACCAACGAAGACCTGCCTGCGCTGGCCCGAAAGGGCCGCTTCCGGGAAGACCTGCTGGATCGACTGGCATTTGACGTGGTGACATTGCCGCCGCTGCGAGAGCGCAAGGAGGACATTCCTGTGCTGGCCGAGCACTTTGCCATTGGTATGGTGAAAGAGTTGGGTGGTGAGTATTTCGCCGGCTTCAGCGACGGTGTGCATAAACAGCTCCTGACCTGGCCCTGGCCCGGGAACGTCCGTGAATTGAAGAACGTGGTTGAGCGTGCGGTATATCAGAGCGGCAACCGGCATGTGACGCGTCTGGTTTTTAATCCTTTCGAATCACCGTTTCGGCCTGGCAGCAATGTCATTAACGGTCCTGACGCCGATACCGACGCAGCATCCACCGAAGCGACCACTGTTCCGCCAGTAGCCGGAATGAAAGAGCTGGATTTCAAACAGCACATTCAGGACTACGAGGTGCAACTGTTGCAGCAGGCGCTTGCGCATTGCCACTTCAATCAGCGCAAGACCGCCGATTTTCTGCAGCTGAGTTATCATCAGCTGCGGGGGTATCTGCGCAAGTATGATCTGTTGAACGGTTCATGAGCTTCCAGCTGCCACCGATCAACTATCTGTATCTTGTTGCCTGTATCATGGCAACAAGTCTGGCGCTGTTTTCCTATGGGCGGGCGGTGTCGATCTCCGGGAAGTTATGGATTTGTGTGCTGCTGAGTTTCTCGGTATGGACAGCGGGTGAGTTCATTGCCAACCTGGGCACCACACTGGCCTGGCAATTGGCCTGGCAGCGCATGGTTTACCTCGGGGTTATCTGCGGCGTGAGCAGCTGGCTGCTGTTTGCCCTCTACTATTCTGGCAACGAACACTGGATAACACGAAGCAGCCTGCCGGTGTTGATGGTTGTGCCCGTCAGCTCATTGCTCATGGTGGCCACACTGGAGTGGCACCCGCTGCTGTATCGCGAAGCGACGCTTGTGATGCGTGGCGACTACCAGGTGCTGCAACTGGAATATGGTATTGGCTTCTGGTTGCTCACCATCAGCTGCAGTTATCTTTATACGCTCACTGGCTCGGCACTGTTGCTCCGGAGCAGTATCAGGCGCCCTGGCATCTATAGAACCCAGTCCCTGTTGATTGTGGTTGCTGCGCTGCTGCCCGTGATTCCCAATATGCTCTATTTGTTTGGCATTGACCTGGCGGGTGGCTTTGATCCGACCTCAATGTACTTTGTGCTGAGCGCTCTGCTGATTACCCTGGCCACGCAGCGTTACCATTTTCTTTCCCTGTCGCCGGTGGCCCGTGATCGCGTCTTTGAAACCATTCCAATTGCGGTGGCGGTATGTAATCCCCAGCAGCGCATAACTGATGTGAATCCGGCATTTGCTGACATGATTGGCATGCCGATGCAGGATCTGCCAGGTCATCAGCTGGCGGATGTGCTGGCCAGGTTTTCCGGTAAAGTGGCACGTGATCCGGATAGTGGACAATGGTCGGGACGTCTTCTGACGCAAGGGAATCAGCGCCAGTTTGATGTCAGCAGTGAAATTGTTGCTGGCGAACGGGACGAGGTAATTGGTTATCTGGTCAGTTTCAATGATGTGACCGAGGTGCAGCGTGCGATGGAGAGAATCGCACGTATGACCAGCACGGACAGACTCACCAGTCTGCACAACCGTCAGGGGCTGGCTGACTGGTCAGCCACAAGTGGCGCGCAGCACTGGGAGCTGGTGGTGGTGGGCGATATCGATCATTTCAAGGCAATCAACGAGACCTATGGGCATGAGTTTGGTGATCGGGTCCTGGCTGGTGTCGCCAATCTTATGCGGGCAAGCCTGCGGCCCACTGACCAGATTGCCCGATGGGGTGGCGAGGAATTCTGTATCGTGCTTGGCAGTGCGGAGTTGTCTGCCGGGCGCGAAGCGGTGGAGCGCTTGAGAAAACGTATAGAAAATCACGAATTCCGTCATGGTGATGTGTCAGCGTCGGTAACCATGACATTCGGCCTGGTGGCCAGGAGTCCGGATGAGTCGCTTGAGGAGGCTGTGCGGCGAGCCGATGTCTGTCTGTATAAAGGCAAGGACCAGGGTCGCAACCGGGTCATCAGTGAGGACATCCTGTCCAATGACTGATGTTACTCTCAGCAAGCAAACAGGCGCGTTCGAGCAGACCGACAATCAGGTGCACCTGTGGTTGCTGGATCCGGCCATGATCGGCGATGACGCTGTTCAGGAAGATGCCTTGCGGTATCTCAACAAGTCAGAGCTCAGTCGTTGTCAACGATTCACCAGGGACAGTGGTCGTCGACAGTTCGTGGCTGGCCGAGCGGCGCTGCGGTGCCTGCTGAGTGGATATTGCCCGACGGTAAGGCCCGTTGACTGGCAGATCGTGGCGGGAGAGAGCGGGCGGCCAGGTCTGGTTGGTGTGAATTTGCCGGTTGACGCGCCGCTGTTCAATGTATCCCACACGGGTGAGCGTGTTGCTCTGGTTTTCAGTCGAGCCGGAACGCCCGGGGTGGATATGGAATCATTGCGGCGCGAAGCTGTTGACCCGGGCATTGCGGATCGCTTTTTTTCGTCATCTGAGGCCCGAGCCCTGCAGGCTGTTTCAGAGCCAGACCGACGTGAGTCATTCCTCAACCTGTGGACCCTGAAGGAAGCCAGCAGCAAGGCGCTTGGCGGTGGTCTTGGTCCGGTGCTGCGTTCGCATGCGTTTGACCTTATGGTGCCAGGTAGCATCATTTTTCATTGCGAAACCGATGACCCCGGCCACTGGCGTTTCTGGCAGTACCGTGATGCGGGCGATTTTCTGATTGCAGTGGCGCTTCGGGCAACGCACAGAACCCAGGCCATCAGGTGCCATGTTTACGGGTTTTGTTGGCCAGATCGGTATTCGGTGGGTGATGTGCAGTTACTAAGACAATCCCCGGCCTGGTCCAACGCCTGACACTTCCTGCAGGATACAGGTGGCTGTCCAGGGCTCAACCGTCATCGCGATCACCGTTGTCTTGCTGATCTGACGTGTCACGCCACATACGCACAGCCTTGATGATGTTGCCTTTGGTATGAATGATTTCAGCGCGGTAGGCGCCCAGGTCAAGGCCAACCGGCGAGTCCGGAATTGATTCCAGTATTTCCATCAACATGCCATTGAGTGTTCTGGCCGAGCCGCCGTCCAGGCTCCATCCCAGCGTGCGGTTGATGTCTCGCAATGTGGCGGTACCGTCGATGACAAATGTGCCGTCATCCTGCGGATGGATATAACGGCTGCTGGTTGCCATATCGGTGGTGAATTCACCCACAATTTCTTCCAGTATGTCCTCCAGCGTCACAATACCCCGGATGAGACCGTACTCGTTGACCACAAACGCCAGGCGCTTGCGATGACTCTGGAAGCTGAACAGCTGTTTGTGCAGCCCTGTGCTCTCGGGAATGAAGTACGGTTCCTCGGCTTCCCGTAACAGGTCTTGCTTGGTGATGGTGTCCAGTTGCAGCAGCCTGCCAAGGTTGCGTGTATGCAGCACGCCGCGAATGCTGTCGATATCGCGCTCGTAGATGGGCAGGCGGGTGTGCTGACTGGTGCTGATAAGGGTCAGGATTTCGTCAGTCTCGTCATCAAGATCAATACCAATGATCTCGCTGCGTGGCACCAGAATATCGTTGACGGTGTATTTGTCCAGATCCAGAATATTCAGCAACATGCCCTGACCCAGTTCCGGCAGAATCTGCCTCGATTCGTAGACTACCGTACGCAACTCCTCGGCATTGAGTTGATGACTGTCGCCGTGTCCGGGTTTGAAGCCCAGCATGCGGATCAGCCTGTTGGATATGCGGTTGGCCATCCATACCAGTGGATACAGCAGTTTGAGCAGCGCTCCGAGCAGCAGGCTGGACGGATACGCAATGCGCTCCGGGTATAACGCGGCGATGGTCTTGGGTGTGATCTCGGCAAAAATCAGTATCACCACTGTCAGCACAATGGTGGTCAGCACGGTTTCCGGGTTGCCAAAAAGCTGTATGGACAATGTGGTGGCAATGGATGCGGCAAGCAGGTTGACGAAGTTGTTGCCGATCAGGATGACACCCAGCAACTTGTCAGGTGCTGCCAGCAGACGGCTGACGCGCATGGCACCGGCATGCTTCTTTCGCGCCAGGTGCTTCATGCGGTAACGGTTGATGCTCATCATGCTCGTTTCCGAGCTTGAGAAATAGGCGGAGATCAGCACAAGGCCAATAAGAATGCCTATCAGGATGGCAGCAGACGAGTCTGACGCTTCCACTAGTCTTGAGACCTCAAAGTATGTATTCCAGAACGAACTTGGAGCCGTAGAATCCCAGTATCAGGAACATGAAACCGATCAGTGTGCCCTTGATGGCCGTGTTGCCTCGCCAGCCCAGCACGTGCCGTCCCCATAACAGCACGGCAAAGACAATCCAGGCCAGCAGTGAAAAGAATGTCTTGTGAGGCAGTCCCTGGGTCCACATGTCGTCCACAAAAAGGAAACCGCTGACGATGCCCAGTGTCAGCAGAACCTGTCCGGCCCACAGCAACTCGAACAGGAACACTTCCATGTCCTGCAGTGGCGGGAAACGCCGGATTACACTGGCGGCGTGCTTGTGTCGCAGCTGGTAGTTCTGGAAGGCAAGAAAGGTTGCCTGAAGTGCGGCAATGGTGAAAAAGCTGTAGGCCAGTATGGACAATAACACGTGGCTGGCAATGCCAGGCCCGATTTCCTGGTTCGGAAAGCCGGCTGGCACAAGCATGGCTATCAGCACGGAGAGTGCGGCCAGCGGGAACAGGCCCAGCATCAGGGTGCGCAGTGGTTTTCTGACACTGCTCACCAGCAGCAGCAATGAGACCGCCGCAAATATCGCAGTGCTGACAGGCACAATACCAAAATTGAATGCATCATCGACCCGGATTGCGTGCCACGCACTGACTCCGTGGAACAGCACAGCAGCCAGGCCTGTGAACAGCACTCGCCGATCACTTCGGGCACGGGCACTTTGCTGTCGAAATTCGCGCTGCAGGAAAACCAGGGCCACTAGGTACAGCGCGATAGCAACCAGACCTGTTAGCGAAGTCATACTCATGAAACTGTCCGATGGGATGATCGCAAAGTGTCGCACAAGTGCCCCGGCGGTTGAAGCGCTTTTTCGTCATCCCCGCCATGGTGTATAGTAGCCAGCTTTGACATGCTGGCGCCGCGGTAATTGTCTGTGCATCCAGAAACCTGAAAACACAGCAGGGCGCAATTATAGAGGCAAGAACATGTTTGACAACCTGACCGACAGATTATCCGGTGCCCTTCGAAAGATCAGTGGCAAGGCAACGCTGACTGAAACCAATATCGAAGAAGCCCTGCGCGAGGTACGTCGCGCCTTGCTGGAGGCAGACGTGGCGCTGCCCGTGGTCAAGGACTTCATCGATCGGGTGAAGCTGCGTGCTGTCGGCCAGGAAGTCTCCCGCAGCCTCACGCCCGGCCAGGCCTTCATCAAGATAGTCCAGGCCGAGCTGGAAAATGTCATGGGTTCGGCCAATGAAGGGCTGGATCTCAAGGCGGTGCCACCGGCGATCATACTGATGGCGGGTCTGCAGGGTGCAGGTAAGACAACCACCGTGGCCAAGCTGGGTTTGCATCTGAAAAACCAGCACAAGAAGTCGGTTATGGTGGTCAGTGCCGACGTATACCGCCCCGCAGCCATCGAGCAGTTACGTACGCTGGCCAATGACGTCGGAGTCAGCTTTTTTGGCAGTGACACCAGCCAGTCACCCGAAGCCATTGTCCAGGCCGCACTGAAGGAAGCAAAAAAGCAGTTTGTTGATGTGCTGCTTGTGGATACTGCGGGTCGTCTGGCCATTGACGAAGAGATGATGGCTGAGATCAGTCAACTCCACCGTATCCTGAATCCTGTAGAAACCCTGTTTGTGGTGGACGCCATGACAGGGCAGGATGCAGCCAATACGGCGCGCGCCTTTGCCGATGCGCTGCCGCTGACCGGTGTGGTACTGACCAAGGCCGATGGTGATTCGCGCGGTGGTGCGGCGCTGTCTGTACGGCACATAACCGGCAGACCGATCAAGTTCATTGGTATGGGCGAGAAGACTGATGCGTTGGAGCCATTTTATCCTGACCGGATCGCTTCTCGCATACTGGGCATGGGCGACATGCTGTCGCTTATCGAGGAAGCCGAGCGCAAGGTTGACAAAACCAAGGCCGCAAAACTGGCCGGTAAAATCCAGAAGGGCAAGGGTTTTGATCTGGAGGACTTTCGCGAGCAACTTCAGCAGATGAAAAACATGGGTGGCATGAGCAGCATCATGGACAAGATGCCGGGCATGGGCGGATTGCCCCCCGGTGCCGCGCAGATGGCCAATGATGGCCTGTTCGTGAAAATGGAAGCCATCATCAATTCCATGACACCAAAAGAGCGCCGCAACCCCGATGCACTCAACGGGTCACGCAAACGCCGGATCACCCAGGGTTCAGGCACACAGATCCAGGATCTCAATCGCCTGCTGAAACAGCACAAGCAGATGCAGAAGATGATGAAGAAAATGAAAGGTGGCGGTATGAACAAGATGCTGAGAGGGCTCGGTGGCATGAGCGGCCAGGGAGGCATGCCACCGGGGATGGGGGGCGGACCGGGGCGCTTCCGTTGAGCCGGAGGTCGAAAAAACAACGGAAAATCAGTAAAGTTTCCGTTGGCAATGCTTCCATACCATCCGGATATACCGTAAAATACGCGCCTTTTTGCGGAACCCTGATCTGAGTTCAGGAGCCGTTACCCGATTCACATCAGCGCTGTGGCGAACGCCTTCGCTGAGTGCGTACAGAACGACATGCCCAACAGGTATGGAACGAAATACTACTGTAATTCAGTAACCTATTATCAGGATTTAGAATATGGTCACAATTCGACTGGCCCGTGGCGGCGCCAAGAAGAAGCCGTTTTACCACATCACTGTGACCGACTCGCGTAATGCGCGTGACGGTCGTTTCATCGAGCGTGTCGGTTTTTTCAATCCGGTTGCCCGTGGCAAGGAAGAGCGTCTGCGCATTGACATGAAGCGGGTCGAGCACTGGTCGGCGCTGGGCGCCAAGCCCAGTCCGCGTGTTGCGCAGCTGATCAAGGAATCGGCCAAGAGCGCTGGCACCGAGGCCTGAGCGTGTCCGAACGCCCCGGCACCGCAGAGCGCATCACGCTTGGTCGTATCGGTGCGCCTCACGGCGTCAAAGGCTGGGTAAGGCTGCATTCGCTGACCCAGCCAAGAGAGAATATTTTCCAGTACCGCCGGTTTGTCATGCCTTCGGGCCAGGTGCTGGAGGTGGATCAGACACAGGCTCATGGCAAGTCGCTGATCGCCCATGTGGTTGGTTACGATTCGCCCGAGGCAGCGCGTGAACTGACCGGATTGGAACTGAGCGTGGACCAGGATATGCTGCCTGCGCTTGAAGACGGAGAGTATTACTGGCACCAGCTTGTTGGCTTGCGTGTAATCACGGGTCAGAAGGTGGTTCTGGGCGAGGTCAGCGAGTTGATCGAAACCGGTGCAAATGATGTGCTGGTTATACGGCCGACCGAGGACAGCATTGATGATCGCGAACGTCTTCTGCCGTATCTGCCCGAGCGTGTGGTCACACATGTGGATTTACAGGCAGGTGCAATGCAGGTGGACTGGGATCCGGACTGGTGATGGCAGAACACAGTGCTGCGAAGGCAGGTGATGGGTCCGGTACGCGGGCTGGCCTGAAAGTTGGTGTGGTCACGCTGTTTCCCGAGATGTTCAACGCGTTGACCGGCCATGGTGTTACCGGCAGGGCCTGCCGGGAAGGCCTGATCGATATACGTTGCTGGAATCCCAGGGATTTCACAACCGACCGTCATCGCACAGTGGATGACAAGCCCTTTGGTGGTGGCGCGGGCATGTTGATGAAGACCGAGCCGTTGCGCCGGGCGATTGCCCAGGCCAGGGCTGCACTTGATGCGCCGGCCAGGGTAATTTACCTGTCGCCCCAGGGACGGAAGCTGGATCACCAGGGTGTATCCGAGCTGGCAGCAAGAGACGGCATGGTGTTGGTCTGCGGACGATACCAGGGTATCGATGCCCGCTTGCTGGCAACCGACATCGACGAGGAATGGTCGGTTGGGGATTATGTGCTCAGTGGCGGCGAACTGCCGGCCATGACCCTGCTGGATGCGGTCATCCGGCAACTGCCCGGCGCGCTGGGCCATGAAGAAAGTGCGGAAAAGGATTCATTTGCCACCGGTCTGCTGCATTGTCCGCAGTACACCAGACCTCAGGAAATTGGTGGTGAACAGGTGCCGGGCGTGTTGCTCAGCGGCGATCATGAACAGATACGTCGCTGGCGCATGAAGCAAAGTCTGGGTACAACCTGGCTCAAGCGGCCGGACCTGTTGCAAGAGTTGGTGCTGGACACACAGCAGCAAATGCTGCTTGACGAATTTATCTGTGAACACAAGTCATCATGACGCCGCGAGGCGACGATGGAAACCGGGAGTACGGCGATGAAAAACAGGATTATTGAACAGATTGAAAACGCACAGATGTCGCGTGAGGTGCCACCTTTTGCACCGGGCGACACGGTGGTTGTCCAGGTCAAGATCAAGGAAGGTGATCGAGAGCGTCTGCAGGCATTCGAGGGCGTCGTGTTGGGCATTCGCAATCGCGGTCTGAACTCTGCTTTTACTGTCCGCAAGATTTCCCACGGCGTGGGTGTCGAGCGTACATTCCAGACCTACAGTCCGCTGATTGACAGCATCACCGTCAAGCGTCGTGGTGATGTGCGCCAGGCAAAGCTTTATTATCTGCGCGAGCGCTCAGGCCGGTCGGCCCGTATCGCGGAAAAGCTGGAAAAGAAAACCGGCTGATCGTACTGCCAATACAGTGTTGGTCAGAAAAAGGGGTAATGTCTATTACCCCTTTTTTTTGCTAAATTGGTTGCTGTTGTCGAGTTTGGAGAACGTGATGAAAAAGCTTGTGTTGGCTTTGCTGGTACTTGCGCTCCCGGGCGTATTCATCGGATACCAGGTGATTGCCCAGTCCGGCAACCCAGAAGCGTATCGCGAACTGCGCCAAGCGCTGAATCACTCCCTGGGCGTGGCCACGCAAGGTCAGTTGACAGTCGTGAGCGTGCGCGAAACCCCGGTTGATGGTCTGGTGGAAGTGACCCTGAGTTCCGGCGAGGTGCTGTTCAGTGACAGTACCGGCCGGTATCTGTTCACTGGCGATATGCTGATGACCAGCGAACAGGGTTTTGTCAACGTTTCAGCAGACACTCGTCGGCAGCAGAATGCAGAGCTGGTCGCCAACCTGCCGTCTGATCAGTTGATCACCTTTGCGCCCGATGATGTCCAGGCCACGGTTACCGTGTTTACGGATGTGGATTGCACCTATTGCCGACGTCTTCACCACGACGTGGACGAGATCAACGCCCGCGGCATTGCCATCCGGTATATCGCCTATCCCCGCGGCGGCCCACAATCGGCTGCCTGGGACAAGATGATTTCGGTCTGGTGCTCCGACGACCGGCACCGGGCCATCACCCAGGCCAAGAACGGTCAGAATCTGCCGACCCGGGAATGCACACATCCGGTCATGGAGCACTACGAATTGGGCAATCGGGTTGGTATAAGCGGCACACCTGCCATGGTGCTGGAAAATGGTACTGTTGTGCCGGGTTATATGGATGTTGATCGTCTGGTCACACTGGTGCTTGGTCAGTAGAATCTGCACAAGCCGGCGTCGTCCGGGGCACAGATCCCCGGCTGACAGATTCCCGGAATCAGGTTTCAAGGTAACAGTACGGGCGCGCCATTTGCCGCTCGAAGTAGAAGAGGTTGTGTTTTGAGCGAGCAGGTAACGGGCAGGCAATTGCGAATTGGTCTATGTGGTGTGGGAACGGTCGGCGGCGGTACGCTTCGGCTGTTGCAGGAAAAAAAAGCCGATATAACCCGTCGGCTCGGGCGTGAGCTGACCGTAGTGCGGGCCGCTACGCGGCGTCGCCCTGCCGACCACGACCTGTCGGATATTGAATTCAGCACCGATGTGTTTGACGTGGTCAACGATCCGGATGTTGATATTGTGGTGGAGCTTATTGGCGGCTTTGAGCCGGCGCTGGAACTGGTGCTGGCCGCCATCGGCAACGGCAAACATGTCGTCACCGCGAACAAGGCCCTGATTGCCATACATGGCAATGCTATTTTTGAGGCGGCGCGCAAACAGGGTGTGACCGTTGCCTATGAAAGCGCCGTCGCTGGCGGAATTCCGATCATCAAGGCGCTTCGCGAGGGTCTTGCTGCCAACTCCATTCACTGGTTGGCAGGAATCATCAACGGTACCGGCAATTATATTCTCACCGAAATGGGGCAGCATCAGCGCGAATTTGCCGATGTGCTCAAGGAAGCCCAGGCGCTGGGTTACGCCGAAGCGGACCCGACCTTTGATGTGGAGGGTATCGATGCGGCCCACAAGCTTGCCATACTTGCTGCCAACGCTTTTGGTACCTCCCTGCAGTTCGAACATGTCTATACCGAGGGTATAAGCCGGATTACCCCGTCCGATATCGCCTACGCTGATGAGCTGGGGTATCGCATCAAGCATCTGGGTATCACCCGGATCACCGGGACTGGTATCGAACTTCGGGTGCATCCAACGCTGATTTCCAAAGACACCCTGCTGGCCAACGTGAACGGTGTGATGAACGCGGTCTGGGTCAAGGGTGATTCTGCCGGATCCACGCTCTATTACGGCGCCGGAGCAGGCGCTGAAGCCACTGCATCTTCCGTTGTCGCTGACCTGATGGACATTGCGCGCGGCATAGACACCGATGGTTCACGTAATGGCAATGCGCCCCACAACGTCCCGCCGCTGGCCTACCGTAACCTGCGCAGTGACATCCAGATACTGGACATCCAGGACATCGAGTCCGAATACTTCCTGCGCATTCCGGCTTATGACCGTGTTGGTGTGATGGCGCGTATTTCCCAGGTGCTGGAGTATTATGGCATCAACATCGAGGCGGTGATCCAGAAGGAGCCACACGGGGATGACGCACAGCGGGGCATTGTGCCGGTGGTGATTCTGACCAGCAGGATCCGGGAGGCCCAGATGGATGTGGCCATAGGTGTGATCGAGGATCTTGATCAGGTTGCTGACAAGGTCATGCGCATCAGGGTTGAACAATTTGACGGTGAGGAGCGCTGAGTCCATGAGATACATCAGCACCCGTGGTGAAGCGCCGGCGGCGAGTTTCGAGCAGGTACTGCTCACCGGGCTGGCTCCGGACGGCGGGTTGTATGTGCCCGAAACCCTGCCTTCGTTTTCCCCCGAGCAGATTGCCGCTTGGGCAGGCCTGGACTACCCGGCGCTGGCGTTTGAAATCATCAGGCCATTTGTGGCTGGAGAAATTCCGGAAGATGACCTGCGCGAACTGATCGAGCGCAGTTACAGCCAGTTCTCCCACAAAGCAATTGCGCCTCTGCGTATGCTCTCGCACAACGAGTGGGTGCTGGAGCTGTATTGCGGGCCGACGCTGGCATTCAAGGATTTTGCGCTGCAGTTGCTGGGCAATCTGCTGGACTATGTGCTCGAGCGCCGTGGCCAGAAAGTGGTCGTCCTGGGCGCCACATCGGGCGATACCGGTTCTGCCGCGCTGGAGGGTTGTCGCCATTGTGAGCATGTGGACCTGTTCATCCTGCATCCGTATCAACGGGTATCGGAAGTGCAACGTCGGCAGATGACCACTGTGCCTGGTGACAACGTGCACAATATTGCCGTTCGAGGCAATTTTGATGACTGTCAGCGACTGGTGAAAACCGCCTTTGGTGATCAGTCCTTTCTGCCTGAGGGGCGACAGCTGGTTGCAGTGAATTCCATCAACTGGGCCAGGATCATGGCGCAGATAGTCTATTATTTTTATGCGTCTCTTGGTCTGGGCGGGCCGGCACGCCCTGTGTCTTTCTCTGTGCCCACCGGTAACTTCGGGGACATCTACGCCGGTTATCTGGCAAAGGGTATGGGTCTGCCGATACGGCAGTTGGTCATCGCTACCAATCGCAATGACATCCTGCATCGCCTGATCAGCAGCAATGATTATTCTGCAAGTCAGCTGGAGCCGAGTCTCTCGCCAAGCATGGATATAATGATCTCCAGTAACTTTGAGCGCTATCTGTTTGATTTGTTTGATAGAGATGCATCCAAGGTAAAGCAATTTGTTAACAATCCTGATGCCGGGGCAGTGCGTCTGGACGCTGACAAGTGGCAGCAGGCGAAAGCAACATTTGCCAGCCACAGTGTGGATGATGAGACCACATGCCAGGTCATACGGGATGTGTACGAGAGCACCGGTTTCCTGGTAGATCCACATACGGCTGTGGGCATCCGCGCGGCCAGACACTGCAATTCAGATCGCGCGGTACCAATGATCACCCTGGCAACGGCGCACCCGGTCAAGTTTGCCGACGCGGTGGAGCGCGCTGGCATGCAGACACCGGAATTACCGTTCCATATGCGGGACCTGATGACGCGTACAGAGCGCTACGAAGTGCTGGACAACAGTATCCAGGCAGTTACCGGATTCATCAGCGGGCAATTGTGACAGCTGTCTCTGTCAGTCGGCGCCGGATTGTGCGTCGCCGTGTCGACAAGCCTGCGGCATTCGGCAGTGAGATGCATCCCTTGCTGGCCCGCATCCTTGCGGCACGTGATGTGTGCAATGATGAGCAACTGTCGCTGAAACTGGACTGTCTCCACCCGCCATCTGCCTTGAAAGGCATGAGTCAGGCTGTCTCCCTGCTTTGTGAGCAGCTTGTCAGTCAAGGCCGCATTCTGGTGGTGGCGGATTTTGATGCGGATGGTGCCACCAGTTGTGCGGTGTTGTTGCGTGGGCTGGCCAGTATGGGCTTTCCGTTTCTCGATTTTGTTGTGCCGAATCGCTTTGAGTACGGTTATGGGCTGACGCCTGAAATTGTTGCGCTGGCGGCGCAGCAACACCCGGACCTGATCATCACAGTGGACAATGGCATCTCGAGTATCGAGGGTGTGGATGCCGCCCAGGCCCTGGGTATCAGGGTGCTGATCACCGATCATCACCTGCCTGGTGAAACCCTGCCCGCCGCCGATGCCATCATCAACCCCAACCAGTCGGGTTGCCCGTTCCCGGAAAAGTCCCTGGCTGGCGTGGGTGTGGCGTTTTATCTGCTGCTCGCCCTGCGCGCCCGACTGCGGGAGCAAGGCTGGTTTACGGACAGCGGCCGAGCACAGCCCAATCTTGGCGATCTGCTGGACCTTGTGGCCCTGGGGACAGTGGCTGATGTGGTGCCACTGGAGCGCAATAACCGGATTCTTGTCAACGAAGGATTGCGCCGTATCCGACAGGGTCGGTGCTGCGCCGGTATCAGGGCACTGATTGATGTGGCCGGTCGTGATGCTGGTGCGTTGCGCGCTTCAGATCTTGGATTCGCCGTGGCGCCTCGTCTCAATGCTGCCGGGCGACTGGAGGACATGAGCCAGGGCATCGACTGCCTGCTCACTGACGACCCTGGGCAGGCTGCGCGCATGGCTGTGGCGCTTGACGCTATCAATCGTCAGCGGCGTACTATCGAAGCAGATATGAGAGAGCAGGCCGAGCGGGTACTGATGGACATGCAGCTGCAGGATGCCGAAGGCAGGCACAGACAACTGCCTGCTGGTCTGTGCCTGTATGACAGAAGCTGGCATCAGGGTGTTGTCGGGATTCTGGCATCGCGTCTGAAAGAGTCACTGCATCGACCGGTCATTGTATTTGCCGATGCCGGAGCCGAGGAGGGTGGTGAGCCAATGCTGAAGGGCTCGGCCCGTTCGGTGCCGGGGCTGCACATTCGTGATGCACTGGAGCGTATTGCCACATTGCATCCTGGCATGGTGAGCCGATTCGGTGGTCATGCCATGGCGGCTGGCCTGAGCCTGCGAAGTGACCAGTTGTCCCGCTTTGGTGAGGCTTTCGACAAACAGGTTGCCATCAGCCTGGGTGACTCAGTCGGTGAGGGCATGATCGTCACTGATGGCGAACTGCCTGCCGAGGCGCTTGTCATGGAAACGGCTTCCCTGTTGAACGAGGCGGGCCCCTGGGGGCAGGCATTTCCCGAGCCTCAGTTCGATGGTGAGTTTGTGCTGCATCAGCAGCGCCTGGTCGGGACCAACCACCTCAAACTCATTGTTTCGGTTCCGGGAGACACTCGTCAACTGGATGCCATAGCGTTCAATGTGGACACGGCGGTATGGCCAGATGCGACTGTTTCCAGGGCTCGACTGGTCTATCGGCTGGACGTCAACCGATTCCGGGGCCAGGACACGCTCCAGCTTGTGGTTGAGTACCTGGAGCCAGCAGAATAAAAGTCTGAGCGCATTCAGTTTTTGTTACCTTTTATCACAATCGGTAGTGTTCGGTGCGGCGTATAACAAGGTACAATCGGAACCTTGAAATACTTGGGTACACCAGAATTTCATAGGTTAAACAGCGCGTTACAGGGGAGAGAGCGAGCTATATGCGACTACTGAATATCTTGTCGGCCACCCTCGCCGGCATGCTGCTACTTGTTGGTGCAGTGCAGGCCAATGTCTACCACGGCGACGAAATGGATGTCGAGCTGGTATCCGAATCGGCCAATGTGGTTCCGGGTCAAACCCTGTGGGTGGCGGTACGGCTGGACCCCACTGAGGGCTGGCACACCTATTCAAAGTGGCCCGGTGACAGTGGTGACGCTACCTTCATCCACGACTGGCAATTGCCGGAAGGCGCCAGCGTCGGGGAGATTCACTGGCCAGTGCCGGAGTGGCTGCCGTTCCCCGGCACGGATCTTGTGACATTTTCCTATAAGGAAGAAGTGTTTCTTCCCATCCCCATTGATGTGCCCGCCGACTTCAGTGGGGACAGTTTTCACGTTGCCACGCACGTGGAGTGGCAGGTTTGTGACCTGATCTGTCTGATTGGTGACGCCTGGGTCGAGCTGGAATTGCCCGTGGCTGGTGACACACTGGAGCCGCACCCGCAGTGGACAGAGGCTTTTGCCAGGACGCGTGCCAACTGGCCCGTTGAGGACCATGACCTGGATGCCCTGTTTGCTGTGGCCGGTGACCGGGTCAGTTTTTCCTTTGCCGATTCCCGATCCGCCAACGGTGCAGCCTTTACCGATGTGGTTGATGCCTGGTTCTTTCCCGAGCAGCGACGGATACTGCGCCCCGGACCCCTGCGTGATGTCACCGTGACGCCTGCCAATGTGCAGATTACACATAATCAACCCCGTCGGATGCTTGAGGATCTGGAGCAAGTCAATGGGCTGCTGAAAGTGGAGTACCGCGATGGCAGTGTGCGCGGATATGACATAAACGCGGTGCCTGCGACAGAGGAAACCCTGGCCGCCATCGCAGCGGCGGCCGCCCAACAGCCCGGTGCAGGTGGCACCGGGCCCGCAAGTGTATTTGGTGGTGCAGGGCAGAATATACTGTTGATCATACTGTTTGCGCTGGCCGGCGGCCTGATGCTGAACCTGATGCCCTGTGTGTTTCCGGTGTTGTCCCTGAAAGCGCTGAATCTGGCATCCAAGAGCCAGGCTGCACCCGCCGAGCGTCGGATGCATGGTCTGGCTTACACAGCGGGTATAGTTCTTGCGTTCCTGGTGCTGGCGTCCATGCTGTTGGCACTGCGTGCTGGCGGAGAAGCTGTCGGTTGGGCTTTCCAGCTGCAATCCCCCTGGTTCGTGGCGATGCTGGTCTATCTGTTTGTGGTCATGGGTCTGAGCCTGTCCGGGGTTTACGAGTTTGGTACCCGATTCATGGGCATCGGCGGCACGCTCGCCGAAGGCAACGGTTATAAGGGTTCGTTCTTCACCGGCGTGCTTGCCACTGTGGTGGCCAGTCCGTGTACAGCACCGTTCATGGGCGCCGCACTTGGCTTTGCCCTGTCACAGTCCTGGCTGGTGGCCATGGTGGTGTTCATGTTCCTGGGTGTGGGCATGGCCATCCCGTTCCTTTTGCTGGCCTTCATACCACGCCTTCTGCGTTTCATGCCCAAACCGGGTCCATGGATGGTGACCTTCAAGGAGTTCATGGCGTTTCCGCTTTACGCTACCGCTCTCTGGCTGCTGTGGGTTTTGGGCCTTCAGGTTGGTATGGACGGTATGGTTGTCGTGGCGGCCTCCAGTCTGCTGCTCGCCTTTGCGCTCTGGTTGCTGCAGAAACGCAAGACCGCGCGCGGGGGTTTTTGGCCCAGGGCGAATGCGGTAGCAGCTGTGGTCATCGTGTTTGGCGCAGTTTCTGTGCTGGCGTTGCCTATCATGGAGCCCCGGTCAGCGGCTACCAGTGGCATACTGGCCGAACGTGATGAATATCTGACCGAGTTCGAACCCTTTTCCAGCACACGCGTGGATGAGCTGCGTGCGAGCGGCACGCCAGTACTGGTCAATATGACCGCGGCCTGGTGCATCACCTGTCTGGCAAACGAGAATACAACGCTGAATACGCGCCGAGTACAGCAGGCAATGGTGGATCATGGCATCACCTACATGAAGGGTGACTGGACGAACCAGGACCCGGAGATCAGTCGGGTGCTGGATGAGTTCAACAGACCCAGCGTGCCGTTGTACATTCTGTATCCAGGCAATCCGGCTGCCGAGCCCATCATTCTGCCCCAGATTCTGACGCCGGGCATTGTTGTGGACGCATTCGCCAAAATCTGACATCCGGTGTTCGGTACGTGGCCCGGTACGCCAACAAGGTGCCGGGCTTTTTTGTGTTTAACTTTTGGTGTTTAACGCCCGCTGCGCCTGTATTTGCCGGACGGTCAGAGTATAATCGGCGCTCCCGACAGATGAATCGGCAAACCGCAACGGATGACATGGTGTGATGGTGCGATGAAGAGTAACGAGATCCGCAATCGTTTTTTACAGTATTTCCAGTCGCAAGCGCATGAGGTGGTGGCCAGCAGCTCGCTGGTGCCTGCCAATGACCCCACGCTGCTGTTCACCAATGCGGGCATGGTGCAGTTCAAGGAACTGTTTCTGGGGCAGGAGCAGCGGGCCTATACCCGAGCCACCACATCGCAGCGTTGTGTGCGGGCTGGCGGCAAGCACAATGACCTGGAAAATGTTGGTTATACCGCGCGTCATCACACGTTTTTTGAAATGCTTGGCAATTTCAGCTTTGGTGATTATTTCAAACGTGAAGCAATCAATTACGCCTGGACGTTTCTGACCCGTGAACTGGGCCTGCCAGCGGAAAAGCTCTGGATCACCGTCTTTCATGATGACGATGAGGCTGCCGATATCTGGTTGAACGAACTGGGTGTGAGCGCAGAGCGCTTTTCACGACTTGGTGAGAAGGATAACTTCTGGGCCATGGGTGATACGGGGCCGTGCGGCCCATGCTCGGAAATTTTCTATGACCATGGCGCCGGTGTTGCCGGCGGCCCTCCGGGTAGCCCCGGGGAGGATGGTGATCGCTACATCGAGATCTGGAACCTGGTGTTCATGCAGTTTGACCGCCAGCCAGACGGTACCCTGGTGCCGCTGCCCAAACCCTCGGTAGATACCGGCATGGGGCTGGAGCGTCTTGCTGCAGTCTTGCAGGGCGTTCACAGTAACTACGAAATTGACCTGTTCCAGCATCTGCTCAGTGCGGCGGCTGAAATCACCGGTATACAGGACACCGCCAATACGTCACTTCGTGTCATTGCCGACCATATCCGCTCCTGCGCCTTCCTGATCACTGACGGTGTGCAGCCTTCCAATGAGGGGCGCGGTTATGTGCTGCGTCGGATCATCCGGCGCGCGGTTCGACACGGCTATCAGCTGGGCGTCAAGGATGTGTTCTTTCACCGTCTGGTTCCGGCACTGGTACAGGAAATGGGCGAAGCCTACCCGGAACTGGCCAGGGCGCAGGCGCGCGTCGAACGCAGTCTGCGCGAGGAAGAGGAACAGTTTGCCCGCACTCTGGACAATGGTATGGCGATACTTGACGCAGCCATTCGCGACCTTGATGGCAAAGTGATTCCGGGTGAAACGGTTTTTCGCCTCTACGATACCTATGGTTTTCCGGTGGACCTTACAGCGGATGTTGCGCGCGAACATGAGTTGACGCTGGACCTCGACGGGTTCGAGCGCGCCATGACCGTTCAGAAACAACAGGCACGTGCCGCCAGTCAGTTCAATGCCGTGGAGAAGCTGTCCATTGACCTGAAAACCGGTACCGAGTTCACAGGTTATGACTCGCTGGCCGGTGACGCACGTGTGCTGGCAATCTATGAAAACGGCAAAAAAGTGGATTCCATTACCGGTCAGGGTGAAGCGTTGTTGATACTGGACCGCAGCCCGTTCTACGCTGAGTCCGGTGGCCAGGTTGGCGATCGCGGTGTGTTGCAGGCCGGGAGCGCCGCAAATGAGGCTGTATTTGAAATCAGTGATACCCAGAAGCAGGGAGAGCACTTTCTGCACAAAGGTGTGCTGCGCCGGGGCAGCCTGACCGTCGGTGATGCTGTGTCCGCCCAGGTTGAGGCTGATAATCGTCGCGCCATCATGCTGAATCACTCCGCCACACATCTCCTTCACGCGGCGCTGCGCTCGGTACTGGGTGACCATGTCACCCAGAAAGGCTCGTTGGTGTCTGCCGAGCGGCTTCGATTCGATTTCTCGCACAGCGCGCCACTGAGTCAGCAGGAAGTCCAGGACATCGAAGACCTGGTCAATCAACAGATCATGCAGAACCATCGGGTGAGCAAGGAACTGATGAGCATGGACCAGGCCATGGAAAAGGGTGCACTGGCCCTGTTTGGTGAAAAATACGGCGACGAGGTGCGCGTGGTCAGCATGGGTGAGTTCTCCACTGAACTTTGTGGTGGTACACATGTACAGCGCACGGGCGATATCGGCCTGTTCAAGTTATTGGCCGAATCCGGCATTGCTTCGGGTGTGCGGCGGGTGGAGGCTGTCACCGGACAGGGCGCATTGGCCTATGTGGCCAGGGAAGAGGCTGTGCTGCGCGAGGTGGCCGACCTGCTCAAGTCCAACCCTGACAACCTGACAGACAAGGCCAGACAGCTTGTGGAGACCAATCGCCGACTGGAGAAAGAGCTGGCCCAGCTGAAGGTCAGATTGGCCAGCGCGTCGGGAAATGACATTGCTGATGGCGCCGTTGATGTTTCCGGTGTGAAGTTACTGGTCAGGCATGTGCAAGGTTTCAACAGCAAGACCCTGCGCGACACCGTGGATCAGATCAAGAACAGGCTTGGCACCGGTGTGATCGTGCTTGCCAATACCGAGGATGACAAAGTGAGTCTGGTGGCAGGTGTCACAAAAGATCTCACAGATCGGATCAAGGCCGGTGATCTGGTCAATGAAGTGGCGCGACAGGTTGGCGGCAAAGGCGGCGGTCGAGCCGATATGGCAATGGCAGGCGGCAACAATACATCCGCGCTGCCGCAAGCGCTTGAGAGTGTCAAGCCATGGTTGGAGAGCAAGCTTCAGGCATGAGGTGTCTCCGGGTCAGGGGTTTCCTGATATCCACACGTTGCAAATCAGATATCATTGCTATTTAATGCGCTCGCATTGGCTGGAGCTTGGAAGATCATGGCGCTTTACGTTCAGAAATTTGGTGGTACATCGGTTGGGTCGGTTGAGCGGATTGAGGCGGTCGCCGACCGAATTGTCGCCAGTCGAAATCAGGGTCACGATATTGTGGTGGTTGTGTCCGCCATGAGCGGGGAAACCAATCGTCTGATCGAGTTGGCCCGTCAGGTACAGGAAAGACCGGAGCCGCGTGAGTTGGATGTACTGCTGTCTACCGGTGAGCAGGTAACCATCGCGTTGCTGAGCATGGCGTTGCAGAAGCGCGGTTGCCCGGCCCGGTCATTCACCGGCAGTCAGGTCCGGATTCTGACCGACGAGTCGTACACGCGTGCCCGGATTCGGGAGATTGACGACAGCCGAATTCGCGACGAGCTGGCTGCGGGCAAGGTGGTGGTGGTGGCTGGCTTCCAGGGGATTGATGAACATGGCAATATCACAACCCTTGGGCGTGGCGGTTCAGATACATCGGCGGTGGCGCTGGCCGCAGCATTAAAAGCCGACGAATGCCAGATCTACACCGATGTCAAGGGCGTATATACCACGGATCCACGTGTTGTTGATGGCGCCAGATTGTTACGAAGTATTACATTTGAAGAAATGCTTGAGCTTGCCAGTCTGGGGGCCAAGGTACTACAAATACGCTCAGTTGAATTTGCTGGCAAGTACAAGGTGCCGTTGCGAGTGATGTCCAGTTTTGAGGACGATCCCGGTACACTGATCAGTCTGGAGGAAGACAAACAAGTGGAAGCGCCAATAGTTTCAGGCATAGCCTTCACGCGGGATGAGGCAAAGGTGACCGTTTCCGGTGTGCCTGATGTGCCGGGTGTTGCGTACCGTGTTATCGGACCGGTAAGTGACGCCGGTATAGAAGTGGACGTGATTGTACAGAACGTGTCGGCTGACGGCACAACGGACATCACATTTACCGTAAAACGGACCGACGCCGAACAAACTCGTGAGATTGTCGGTCTTGTAGCCAGGGATGTTAAGGCAAGGGATGTGTCCGTTGATGCACGAATTGCCAAAGTGTCGCTTGTCGGGGTGGGCATGCGGTCACATGCAGGGATAGCCAGTCGGATGTTCAGGACGCTGGCAGATGAGTCCATCAATATCCAGATCATTACCACATCGGAAATCAAGATATCTGTGGTAATAGAAGAAAAGTATCTTGAGTTGGCAGTACGCGCATTGCACGCCGCCTTTGGGCTAGAGGGAGAAACGGCAGCCGCCTGAACGTTGGTTTGGTGCGGCATTGATTAACCGGTACTTGTGGGTGACCCGATAATGGAACAAGGCTGTATGACAGCTGAAAAAAAACGGAAAGACACAAGTGATACGGTTAGGACGAGTGGGAAAGGAGATAGGAAATGTTGATTCTAACGCGCCGGATTGGTGAAACCCTGATGGTCGGAGATGACGTCACTGTCACGGTGCTGGGCGTAAAAGGCAATCAAGTCAGAATCGGCGTGAATGCGCCCAAGGATATTGCTGTACACCGTGAAGAGATCTATCAGCGAATTCAGAAAGAGAAAGGTTCTGCAGAAGGAAACGAACCCCAGGGCAATGCTTGATACTGGCGTCTAATATTTTCACTCGCCACTGCCATTTCCCCGGACATGTGCTATCATGGCGCCCGTTTCGGGAGAGGTGGCCGAGTGGCTGAAGGCGCGCCCCTGCTAAGGGCGTATAGGTTAATCCCTATCGAGGGTTCGAATCCCTCCCTCTCCGCCATACAAAGAATCATCAGCCTTTATGCGCACGCTTGAGTCAGATATTTTTCCGACGCCGATCGCGGGAGGGAGTCGAACCCGACAGAGGGTTCTGACAAGCCGCATCGCGGCGCAGCACGATGCCCATGTGCATCGCCCCGAAGGGGTGAGGAGCGCAGCGACGAATCATCCCTCCCTCTCCGCCATACAAAGAATCATCAGCCTTCGTTCTTCGGCATCCCCCGGTGCCCCCTGCCTGATTGGCTGTCTTGCTCTACCTGTAAGTTTGCTTAACTAACTTTGCTTATATAATTCTGCCTAACTAACTTTGCCAGTTGAGATCCCCACCCATGTCAACCTTCAATAATGTCACCGTCACCAAAGCTGCCAATATCTATTTTGATGGCAAAGTTACCAGTCGTGCACTGAGCTTTGATGATGGCAGTATCAAAACACTGGGCATCATGATGCCGGGTGAATACCGGTTTTCAACAGACCTGAAAGAGATCATGGATATACAGGCGGGTCGGGTCGAAGTCAGGTTACCGGGTGCTGACGCCTGGGTGACTGTGACGGCAGGAGAGCGCTTTACGGTACCGGCCAGGGCGGCATTTGATATCAAGGTGCTGGAAGTGACGGACTATTGTTGCAGTTATATCGAGGAAGTCTGAGCCTGTTTGGAAAGCTGAGTCGGGTCAATTGGTGACCCGACTCAGTTGATTTGCTTTTTCATATTATTCCCGTTCTTTCCTTTGTTTTTATAATCTCATGCGCCAGGTTGGTGATACGGGTTTCCAGCCTGGTGGTCATGTCGGTCTTAACGCATGTCAGCGCCAACAAAGTTGAACTTGAGGCTGGTGCGCACAGGTACAGCAGTATCACCTTCCAGAACAGGCTCAAACTTCCATGCTTCGATAGCCTTTGCAGCAGCCTCACCAAATACCTGGTGAGATGCTTCGGCAATCATGGGCTCGGAGACAGTGCCATCGGGCAGAACAGTGAATTCCACCAGCGTGTAACCTTCCAGGGCCAGGGCTTCAGCGCGTCGCGGATAGGCCGGCAGTTGCTTCTCAACGGCGTTCAGTGATGTGCTGCTGTGGAATCGTTCGGGCATCGGATTTGCTGCAACCGACGTGGCAATGACAGAGCTGCCCAGGACAGCGGCTACGATGAACGGAATGCGTTTTGCGGCGTTTGATGACAGTTTCATGTTTAATCCTCTGATTCAGTTTGGGGTTAAAGGTTATTGCGTTTTCATTCAGATTGATGCAACGCTTGTGCCAATATTAAATCGCTATTTAAAACAGCGACTTACGATTTTCAGGCAGTGTCCTGCTGCTCGGTGGTGCGCCGAAACAAGGCAGGCTGCACAGTTTTGTGACACGCAATGACATCATAATGTCAAATATTGACAACACAGTGACAATAGCTTGAATGTTTTGCGACAACCGTCGTGGATCTTCGGCACCCACACTGAATTCTCCCGGTCATCAAGATCGTTCTCCAGCCCCGGGATTCGTGATAACGTTGAACACGTTCATAATTAAAAAAACCGAGGAACATGTCATGAGTCACGGTAAACGCGCTCTGTCATCAAACAAACCAGTTTGTCTTGCCATTACAGCTGCCATGTCCCTGGCAATGCTCACCGCCTGTCAGGAGCAGGACGGTAGCGCGCCCCAGGACTCTGCTGAGCACACTACCGGCCATGCCGACGTCAGCCTAACGACACTGTCCAGTTTGCCTGGGCAGGTATCCGGCGGTTCCGTGTTACTGGGAGTTTCCGGGGTGGCGGAAGATGCGGTTGGGGCAATGCGCTTCATCGTCAACGGCAATCCAGTCTCTCCGGAACGGGTCACCGCATCACAGGACACACGTGTTGATGTTTTACTCGGGGGCCTGAGTGAAGGCGACAATCGCATCATGCTGCATGATGATGACGATAATATGTTGGCCGCGCTTGCAGTGACCAACCATCCGGTTACCGGTCCCATGTTTTCCGGCCCCCAGCAATACCCTTTTGTCTGCAGTTCGGTGCTTGAGTGGGGCGTTCAACCGCTGGTGGACCACGATGAGGACTGGGGCTTTCCTGTCTACAACGACAACGGCGAACTTGCTGGTTACAGCAAGGACTGTTCGGTTGAGACCTTTGTTGAATATCACTACATGAACACCGCCGGAGAGTATCAACCCTGGCCGGAATCCGGTGAGCGCCCTGACGACCTGGCGACCACTACCCTGACAGACGGCAGTGAAGTGGACTTTGTTGTGCGCTGGGAGCGCGGCACCATCAATCGATTCCTCTACAGTTTTGCAACACTTGCTGATCCTGCGGATGACCTCTGGAGCCCGTCTGCTGATAACTGGAATGGCAGACTGTTGTATCACTTTGAAGGTGGTGTTGGGGTCGGGCACTTCCAGGGCCGGGTCAACGCTACCCGTGCGCGTTTGCCGGAGGCTCTGGGCAGAGGGTATGCGGTGATCTATTCCAGTGGTAATCGCACAGGAGAGCATTACAACCTGGAAGTTGGCGGGGAGACGGCAGTGATGGTCAAGGAGCACTTCGTCAAACGTTTTGGCGAACCGCTTTACACAGTGGCCATTGGTGGTTCCGGCGGTGCCATACAGCAATACGTCTACTCACAGAACCATCCGGGACTTATTGATGCGGGTGTGCCTCAGTATTCCTATCCGGACATGGTGACACAGACCATTCACATCGGAGATTGTGAACTGCTTGAGCATTATATGGATGTGACGGATCGGGACAATCCGCGCTGGCAGGTGACAGAAAACAGGACTCTGCTCGTAGGCCTGGCGGCCACTGACAATGTGCCCGATCCGCTGGCCGATGCCAAGCGTCAGCTCGGTTACAACACGGCCCCGGGCAGCACTGAGTGTATTCCCGGTTGGCGCGGGCTGTCACCACTGAGCATGAATCCGCACTACGGTCAGGTCAGGGAGCAGCAGAAGATGCACCCACCGGGAATCATGGATGATGTGCAATGGACCCATTATGATGATCTGCGCAATATCTATGGTCTGGACGACAACGGCTGGCCGCGGGTGCCCTGGGACAATGTGGGCGTGCAATACGGATTGCAGGCTCTGCTGGACGGTGAAATCACGGAAGAGGAGTTTCTGCATCTGAACGCCCATATTGGCGGCTGGAAACATCCGTCCGAATTCGTACAGGAAGGATTTCCGTTTCTGGGTGACATGACACCAGAGAACTTCGATCCCTGGAGTCGTCGCAATATGAACCTGTCCGACGGCGAGACTCCGGCGCCGCGTACTGAAGGCGATATCGTGGCCATCAACAATCTCTACAACTCCGGAATGGTGTTTGATGGTGAGCTGAGTATCCCGATCATCGACTGGCGGCATTACCTTGAGCATATTCTGGATATGCACAATACACACCAGTCATTCTCGGTGCGCCAACGTGTACGTAATGCGCTGGGCCACAGTGATCATCATCTGGTCTGGTTTACCGATGCGCGTCCCGAGCGGCGTTATGACCATACCCAGCATGCCCTGGATGTGTTGCACGACTGGCTGATGAATCTGCGCGAGAATCCGGACCTGTCTCTGAGTGAGGCTCGGCCGGACCTGGCCGTGGACGCCTGCTTTGCCACTGACGGGTCGGTCATCGCGCGTGGCGAGCAGGTGTGGGACGGCATTATTGACGATCGGCAGGTGGGACCCTGTACAGAACAATTCCCCTTGTACTCGACCTCCAGAATCGTGGCTGGCAGTCCGATTGAAGGCAGTATCTTCAAATGCGCTCTGAAAGCGGTTGACGTGGCTCTGAGTGATGGAACCTATGGTCAATGGCAGCCGGACGATTCGCAGATCGCCCGGCTGAACGAAATTTTCCCCCAGGGCGTCTGTGACTACAGCCAGCCCGATCAGGGTCGTCCGTGACGGAGGGTGTAAGGCGCTGTCAGCGCAGGGCGCGCCTCAGTTGCTCGCGATGGAAGGTGGAGGTTTCCTCCACATCGCGGGCCAGACGACAGACCCTGCGTGGAATGCTGCTGGCGATGGGGACCTCATTGCGACAGATGATCCGGTCTTCCGGCGGCACCATGGCGTTGTACTGCTCAACCTCCGCGGGTGTGGGTGCGCGGCGCACAGTTTGTGACTGGTCACCGATAAGACTGCTGCATGAAGTCAGCAGCATGATTAAAATCAGTCCAGGGATTGCACTCAGTTTCATTGATGTCTCCACGGCAGGCCCGCCAATAGTCTATGGCGGCGCCGGAACGTAGGTCAGAGGCACTTCCTGTGTCTCAAGCAGGTTACCGTTCTGCAGTCTCGGGCGAAACTGCAGTGCGCGCAGATCGTGCATGGCCCGCTGCCCGGTGGCGGGACCAGCACTTTCATTCATTGTCAGCGCCGCGATGTTGACACTGAAACGCGCGGTGCTGCTGCCTGGTTGCCTGGCGGTGTTCGAGGCGTCCGTGCTTGCAGAGCTTGTGTTGCCAGTGCTTGTGTTCGAGGCGCGTGTGTCCAGCGTCACCGTCACTGGCACGTGAGCAGCCTGCAATATTTGTTGGTGTCCTGCCAGGCGCTGTGCAGGATGATTGTTCGGGAGTGGTACTCCGGGAAGAATGTCGCTCCAGGCATGGAACGCAGTGGCGTCGGCTTGCGATTGATCGGACAACGGGGCCAGGGACAGGTTCATATGTGATTCCGGCAACATGACATTCCGGTCGAAATAGGCGTTTACCCGGTCTTCGGTCACTCCCTGTTCGGCCAGCAACAGACGAACGTCCTGATAGATGTCCAGGGCCAGATTGCCGCGGCCGAACAGCAGGTGCCAATCAGCCAGGTACACGCGAGCCAGTGCTGCGGCTTCAGGCGAAGCGTTGCCGTCAGCACTGTACAGTCGCTCGATACGTGTCAGCAGCTCCACGCCAATACTGTAACTGCGTCGCTGGTTCTCGTTCATCGAGTAGGCCCAGCCATTGCTGATGACCGGTTGATCGCTGCGAAACTCGAAGCTGGTCAGGCCACGGCGATATATGGAGGTCATCTGGTAGTAGTGAATCAGGCTTATCCTGTAAAGCAGTGGGGCCAGGCGCAGGTCATCCCGACCAAAATGTGTCTGCAGTACGGTGACCGCCTGCCAGTTGAGTTGGCGTGCCCTGACCAGATGCCAGGCACTTTTGTCGGCATGTATACGTGCAGCGGCAGCCACATGCAGGTCAGCCAGTCGACTGAGCGCGTTGGCGTGAGCTACCGGGTCATCACCCAGTATGTGTGGTTGCAACCATTCCAGGTATTGCAGCCGCCGATCGAAACCACTCCAGTTCCGGGTGAGCAGGTGGGTTTCAAGCAATTGCTCAAGGATGGGTATCTGTTGCAGGTTGTAGAGCCCGAGCTCGGCGCGATTGGTTTCCAGCGCGCGATAATAGAGGTCTGTGGCGGCATGGAAGTATCCTTCAGCCAGCAGGGTCCGCCCTTGCTCCATCCACGACTCGGCGCTGACCGGTGTGCTGTCCTGTTCCAGGCGTGGGTTTTCGTCGGTCTGTCCGCGCGCCAACGATGCTGCGAAACAGGCTGTCGCAAGAGCAGCTACCATTATCACTTGTGCTATTTGTCTGTAGACCGGCCCGGGCATCTTCAGGCTCAATCGGGAACAGCATCCCGTCAGGTGAAAGAGGTCAAAACAAAAGAGGTCAAAACAAAGCGGCTGCGTTACTGAAACACCAAGGTCTGTACACGGCGTTCCAGAGCCCTGCCTTACAGATACTCCCCAATCAGACCTGTGTCCAGATTAATCTATTGCAATCGCGTTGCCAAACAATTGAATACCATGCGCTGTGTACGGATAATGGGGGTCTGAAGACTCGAATCAGACCCGCCCGGCACAGCCTGGATCCGCCCTTGCAGCTCAGCATCACGGAAGACATTTCATGCCCTTGCAGTTGATCAGTTCGAACCGGGTCGAAGCGTTACAACAGCATCTGGCAGTGCACCTGGCTGAGGAGCCACTGCCGAATCCACTGCAAAGCGAAGTGATCCTGGTGCCAGGCACGGCCATGGCCCGGTGGCTAAACCTGCGGCTTGCACAGGACCTGGGTGTAGCCGCCAATATTGTCTATCCGCTGCCGGCGGCCTGGATCTGGGACCTTGCACGCCAGTTCCTGCCGGATGTGCCCGAACGCGATCCGCTGGACAGGGAGAACGCCGCCTGGCGTATTTTCCGTTTGTTGCCCCGGCACCTGTCAGATCCCGCATTCATCCCGTTGAGACAATATCTGGCCGAGGACACTGATGGTGTGCGGCGATGGCAGTTATCGGTCCGCATTGCCGATGTGTTTGATCGCTATCAGTTCTATCGTCCGGATTGGCTGCGGTCCTGGGCAGCTGGCCGACCGGTGGCCGATGTGGCTGACTGGCAGGCACTGCTGTGGCGTTCGCTGGTAGCGGAGCTGGAAGACAAGCACCGGACAGTATTGGTGGATCGTCTTGTGAGTGCACTGCAAGGCGCCGTGGACAAAGCCTTGTTGCCGGGCAGAGTGAGCCTGTTTGCCCTGTCCTCGATGCCACCGCTGTTCGTTGACGTGCTTCGTGCCCTGGCCCAGCACTGCCCGGTGACGCTGTACCAGCACAGCCCCACGGATCAGTACTGGGTGGATCTGGTTTCCGAAAGGCAGGCGGCTCGCCGACGACTCAAGGACGCCCGTCACGAGACGTATTGTGAAACCGGGAATGAGCTCCTGGTGTCATGGGGCAAACAGGGGCAGGCATTCCAGGACCTTTTGCTGGACAGTGATCTGGCAGATGCCACGCATGAAGAAGCCTATCTGGAGCCGGAGCCGGATTCGCTGCTGCATCAATTGCAGCGCGATATTTTTGTTGTTGATGAGCCTGTTTCGGGTTACCCGCCGGATGCCAGCATCCAGGTGGCAGTGTGTCACAGCCCTCTGCGCGAATGTCAGACCCTGCATGACGCGTTGTTGCGGGAACTTCAGCACGACAGGAGCCTGAAACCGGAAGATATCCTGGTCATGGTGCCGGAGATCAGTCGTTATGCACCGTATATTGAAGCGGTGTTCCGTCGTGATGAAAATGATAACCGACCGTTCCTGCCCTGGAATCTGTCGGATCTGACACTGGTGGATGAACATCCGATGGTTCGGGTGTTTTTTCAACTGCTGCGGTTGCCGGATAGCCGTTTTGGCCTGTCTGAAGTCATGGGCATAATGGAAGTACCGGAAATTGCCCGGCACTACGGCCTGTCCCAGCGTGATACCGATGAGCTGTACGCCGTGCTGCAGCGGGCCAATGTGCGGTGGGGGCTGGACGCCGGACACAAGGAGCGCCTTGGCCTGCCAGCAAGCATTGGCAATACCTGGCAGCAGGCTGAAAACCGTTTGTTGGCGGGTTACGCCATGGGTGGCGATGATCCGGATGCATCGGGTTTGTGGCAGGGAATCGCGGTCATGGCGCAGCAGGGTAGTGTGCGTGCCGAGGCACTGGGGCAGTTCCTGAAGTTCCTGGACCGACTGCGCCATTGGCATAAACGCCTTGATCATACCCGTAATGCTCGCGAGTGGCAGATTGCCATCAATTTGCTGATGGCAGACTTTTTCCCCGAACACGCAGATGATGACGACCGCCTGCAGCAGATACGCGATGTGCTTGAGTTGCTGGCCCGACAGGCGGGCGATACTGAGTCGTCTGCGGCCTTGCTGACACTGTGGCTGGAGAGCAGCCTTGGCAGTCAGTCCCAACGCGGTCGTTACTTCAGTGGTGGCGTCACCTTCTGTGGCATGAAACCGATGCGCAGCATGCCGTTCCGTGTCATCTGTGTGCTGGGAATGAATGACCAGGCTTTTCCGCGGCGGGATACACCGGTGGAGTTTGACGCCATGGCCCGGTCCTGGCGACCTGGCGATCCACGCAAGAGTGATGAAGACCGATACCTGCTGCTGGAGACGCTGCTCTGTGCCAGAGACCGACTGTATTTCAGTTATACAGGTCGTAGCCTGAAGAACAATGAACCCTTGCAGCCCTCCGTGTTGTTGCGTGAACTGCTGGATTTCATCACCACACGTTATGGTGGTGGTGACGCCGGTTATATCCGGCAACTGATGATTGAGCCTCCTATGCAGGTATTTTCGCCCCGTAACTACCTTCGCGAGCCACGTTCCCATGACAGATTATGGTGCCATGTAGCGCAGGTAATGAGTGTGAAGCCGGAGTCAACAGGCAGTAGTCAATGGCCAACTGACACTGTGCCGCCAGCGGAGTCGGAAGCCCAGGCAAACTGTTCCCTGACAGCCCTGGCCCGGTTTCTCCAGCATCCGGTCAAGGCCTTCACGCAGCAGCGACTGCGGATCTATCTTGAGGGTATGGAAGAACAGGGTGACGATGAATACTTTGATCTGAGTGGCTTGCAGGCCTGGCAGGTCAGGCAGCGTATGCTGGACGACACCTTGCAGGGTCGCGATACGCCGCTTGAGCTGCTGGCAGCCGAGGGCCAACTCCCGCACGGGGTGATGGCTGGCATCAGTCGCCAGCGTGTCATGGAGGAAGCCGAGCCTCTGTTGCAGAAAATTGGAGCGTACGCCGGTACATTACCAGCGCCCAGGGACATTTATATTGTCCTTGATGATGGCAGTACCCTTGAAGGCGTCGTCAAGGGTTTTCGTGCCGGCGTTGGTCTACTGCAGGCCCGCGCATCGAAATGCAAGGGCAATCACCTGCTGGCACTCTGGGTGGACCACCTGGCGCTGTCTGCCATGTCCGGGTTCGCGCAGGGGGAACGCAGCCAGCTGTTCACCCTTGACCGGCACATCGAGCTGCCCCCCTTGCCAGAGACAGTGGCCATGGCGGAGTTGCAGAAGCTGCTGGCACTTTACCGTGAAGGACTTCAGCGACCCTTGCCGGTGGCTCCGGCGGCAAGCTTTGCAGCGGCTCAGGCACTGCACGGGGACAAACCCGAAAGCAAGGCGCTGGCAGCGGCCTGGAGTGCCTGGAACGGCCCCTATGGCAGCCGGGCAGGCGACGTCCACGATGACTACATGATGCTGATCATGCAAAGCGGCGCAGAGCCGCCGATGAATGCAGCAGAATTCACGGACATCGCCAGAACACTTTACGGGTTCCTGCTGCAGGAGGCCAGGCTGTGAAGATACTGAACCCGGAGACCATGGTCAGCATGCCGCTGTCTGGCCTCAAACTGATAGAAGCCAGCGCCGGCACCGGAAAGACCTACGCCATTGCCAATTTATACCTGAGGTACGTACACGAAGGCTGGTCGGTACGACAGCTGTTGGTAGTGACCTTCACCAACGCAGCAACCGAGGAGTTGCGCGGCCGCCTGCGCGAACGACTCTACTCGGCCATGCAATATCTGGAGATTGTGGAGCGCGACCCGGAGCGGGACAAACGTGACGCGTTTCTGGACCTGCTGTTTGACGAATGTACGACAAATGCCAGCGAACGCGCAGCAGCACTGTTGCGCCTGAAGCTGGCCGTGCGCAGTATGGATGAAGCCGCCATCTACACCATTCATGGTTTTTGTCAACGTGCGCTGACCGACCATGCATTCAACAGCAACCAGAGTTTTGATATCAGCCTGTTGAGTGACGATGATGAGTTGTGGACCCAGGCCCTCAAGGATTGGTGGCGTCGGCAACTCTACGATGCAAGCATTGTTGAAGGGCGGCTTTTCCTGAGAGCCAACGACAGTCTGAAGCGTTTCATGGCGCGACAGCGCCCATTGCGTGACACCCGACATTGCCGGATCATTCCCGATCCCGGCAAATTGCCGAGCATGAGGGATCTGCATGTGCGCTGGTCTGCTGTGATGGCGGAAGTCGCAGACCTGGCTGAAGCCTGGGCGCAGCGTCATGATCAGTTACGCGAAGTGCTTGAAAGAAGCAAGTCTCTTAAACGTAATGAAAAAAATGGCTATCGATTACAGGAGTTGTCGCCAGAACTTGATTGTCTGCACGACTGGTTTTCACGTGGTGACTTTGATCATTTGCCACCGGTTTTTGATCGCCTGACAGAAAGCAGGTTGCAGGCCGAGTGCAAGAAACCGGTTTCTGACAAAGGGGGAGATCCGGCGTTATCCGATCCGTTCTTTGTTGGATGTCAGCGCATAATGGAGAAGGCAACAGCCATCGTGGATGGATTTTCCCTGGCGTCCCTGCATGATGCCACGCGCGAAGGCAAGCGTGAGGTTGAGGTGCAGAAACAGGGTCAGCGTGTGATGGCATTTTCTGATCAATTGAATCGTTTGTTGGCTGCAGTCAACGGGACGCAGGGTGAGGCCCTGACGCGGAACCTGCGGCAAAGCTTTCCCGTTGCCATGATTGATGAATTTCAGGATACCGACGAGGTCCAGTATCGTATTTTCCGGGAACTCTACCCCTGTGAACCGGAATCGGAAAACGCGCTGATCATGATTGGTGATCCGAAACAGGCCATTTACAGCTTTCGTGGCGGTGACATATTTACCTATATGGCTGCGCGCAGGGATGCCGGTGAATTGTTGTATACCCTGAACACCAACTGGCGTTCGGTGCCGCGTTTGATCCAGGCCGTCAACACACTGTTTGATAACCGGGAAAACGCCTTTATCTACAGCGATGCCATCGAGTTCAACCGGGTTTCAGCGGCTGAGAAAGAACACGCGCCGTTGATGGAGGCGGGTGCTGAATCAGTACCGGTGACTTTCTGGAAATTGCCGGAAAGTGAGAATAAAGCCTGGAGCAACGACATGGGCGACCAGCTGCTGCACCAGGCTGTGACAACTGAGATCCGTCGTCTGCTGCTCGGGGCCGGACGCGGTCAGGTGACGCTGGGTGATCGAGCGGTGGTGGCGGGTGACATTGCAGTGCTGGTGCGCGAGAAGCGTCAGGGAACAGCGCTGCGCAAGGTGCTGGGTGAGGCTGGCATTACCGCTGTGACTGTGAGTACGGACAAGGTATTCCAGAGTGACGAAGCCACTGGCCTGTTGCGCCTGCTTCAGGGTGTTGTGCATTGTCAAAGTCGTGCATCGCTGCGCGTTGCACTGGGCAGCTCCCTGCTGGCCCATGACTACATGGGCATCGCCGCTGTTGTGGATGATGAAGCCCGATGGATGGCCTGGGCTGATGAACTGCGTGATCTGCATGGGATCTGGGCGCGCAAGGGTTTCATGGTCATGTTCCAGAAGATGATGCAATCCCTGGAAGTGGCCTTGTGTCTTGCCGGCCATCAATCAGGAACTGATGATGCCGAACGGCGCCTGACCAATGTGTTACACCTGGCTGAGCTTCTTCAGCAGAATGCGGCCGTCCATCCCGGAATGGATGCGTTGCTGATGTGGTTCTCACAACAGATCCAGGACGCCTCCGAAGAAGAAGCAGAGCTGCGACTGGAAAGTGACGAGAACCTTGTGCGAATTGTCACCATCCACGCCAGCAAGGGTTTGCAGTACCCGATTGTATTTGTGCCCTACCTGTCACGCTGCCGCCCTGTAAAGATGACGGACGGTGTGCTCAGCTTCCATGATGAGAATCATCAGGCCTGCATTGATATAAGCGAGAGGCCAGCCAGCGGCCATCTTGTGCTGGCAGAGAAGGAGAGGCTGGCCGAGGATGTGCGTCTGCTTTACGTGGCACTGACGCGGGCTGAGGCGAAACTCTATATCGGTTGGGGGAAAATAGGCGCCAGTCCACCGACGACACCGTTGACCGCACTGGCATACTTGCTGTATCCGGATCCATCGGGTGTCGCTGATCTTGCCGGCGATGATTTCTACCGACCTTTGCAGTCGCTGGCCGATGCCAGCGCGGGGTCAATTGAGGTTCAGCCTTTGCCGGACTCCGATTGTGATGCTTATGCATCGCGTCACGTGAGTGAAGCTCCAACACCAATTCAAGCCTCTACGTTACATGCTGCCAGGTTTACAGGAACCATCGCTCTGGACTGGCGTATTTCCAGTTTCAGTGCCTTGACTCGTGATGTGCACCAGGCGCCGCATGGAGGCAGTGTGCGTGGCAGCGACGAGATCATCAACTTTCCCGCTGGCAGTCGTGTGGGCCTGTTTCTGCATGCCATGCTGGAGGAGGTGGATTTCACTGAGCTGACCGACGAGGCGCTGTCGACACTGCACAGGAAACATGCTGCACGTTACGGGCTTGATCCGGCGTTACATCAGGCCGTGGTCATCCGATGGATGCGCAGCATTGTCAACACGCCTCTGTCAGATGACGTGCCACCGCTGTCGGGTATACAGCGGCGGCAACGTCTGGATGAGTTGCCGTTCGACTTCTCTGTGACACGAGTAACAGCTGAGGCACTGAACAGCAGGTTGTCACGACTGGCTGCCGCAGGTAAGCCGGGAGCCGAAGTGCCGCCGCTGAGTGTGGAATCGTTCCGAGGACTGGTCACGGGAATCATCGATCTGGTCTTTGAACATCAGGGGCGGTACTTCATTGCAGACTACAAGAGTAATTTTCTTGGCGGCCAGCTGAGCGACTACACGCCGGATCAGCTGGACGATGCTGTGCTGGACAGGCGTTATGACCTGCAGTATCTGCTGTACACCCTGGCCTTGCACAGGTACCTGAAACAGCGCGTACCTGATTATGACTACGCGCGCCACTTTGGAGGTGTGTTCTATCTGTTTCTGCGAGGCATGCGTCCCGAGCACGGACATCACTTCGGTGTCTGGTACCGACAACCCGACGCGGCACTGATTCATGAAATCGACGAATGGATACACAATGGTGACGACTGAGCGACTGATTGACGACCGTAGCAGTATCAGCGCATTGAGTGTTCGCCTCGCGCGTTTTATTGCTGACCAGGCAGGCGATCCGACAGACGGTTTGCTGGCGCGGACTGTGATCCTGCTCAATGAGGCGATACAGAAAGGCGACACGTGTCTCATGCTGTCGGAGCACGTCGGCAAGGCGTTGCCTGCCGCCGATGACATGGCACCAACGCTGCGGGCGCCAGAACTGGATGAATGGGTGAATGCTTTGTCCGCACACTCGTATTGTGTTGGGCGGCCCGGCGCCTATACACCCCTTGTAGTGGACGGGCAACGGCTGTATCTGCGTCGGCTCTGGCAGGATGAGCACCGAGTGGCCCAGGGCATTGCGCAGCGGCTGGTGCAACAGATCGATTGTGATGTGGCGTCCTTGCAGGATCTGTTGCAATCGGTATACGCCGATGAATCCGGCGGCACTGAGGTGAACTGGCAGAAGCTGGCTTCGGCGCAGGCAGTCAGTCGCCACTTTGCTGTCATCTCGGGTGGTCCGGGCACCGGCAAGACAAGCACCGTGGTGCGGGTGCTGTTATTGCTGCTGATGCTGCAGCCGGATATGCGCATTGGTCTGGCAGCTCCGACTGGCAAGGCGGCTGCGCGCATGATGGAATCCATCCGGGCACGCAAGCAGGACATTGACGTTGATGAATCAATCCTGCAACGCATACCTGATCAGGCCTACACCTTGCATCGACTGTTGGGCGCCAGCAATCACAGTAATGCACACTGGAGCGGATTCGGGCACCACGCTGACAACCCGCTGCCGCTGGATTGCCTGGTGGTGGATGAAGCCTCGATGATTGATCTGGGCATGATGGCCAGGCTGCTGGATGCACTGCCAGCAACAGCGCGCCTTGTGCTGCTTGGTGATCGTGATCAGCTGGCTTCGGTGGAAGCTGGGAATGTCCTCGGAGACATCACAGGACGAGGCCGCGCGCTCACCTACAGCCCACAGACGGCTCAATTGCTGGCCAGGCTGAGCGGCAGTGATAGCGCACAGTTGCCAGTCGCCGAGGACACCCCGGCCATTGGTGATGCCATTGCCTTGCTCCGCAAAAGTTATCGCTTCAGTGATGCCGGTGGTATTGGGCAATTGGCGCGCCTGGTCAATGCCGGTGACGCAGTTGATGCGCTGGCTCTGAGCAAGCGTGAACAGAGCTGGCTGCCGATGCCTGGCGAACGCGCAGAGACAGGTGCGTTGAACTGGGCGCTGGATCGCTATACGGCGTACCTTCAGGCCAGTGACGTGACGCAGGCATTGGCGCGTTTCGACAGTACCCGTGTGTTGTGCGCGCTGCATGAGGGTGAACTCGGGGATCGTCGACTCAATGTGCGCCTGGAAGAACTCCTGCGCAGCAAGGGCCTGATTGCCAGTGGTCAGGTGTTCCGTGGAAAGCCCGTGATGATTACTGTAAATGACTACGAATTGCAGCTTTTTAATGGCGACATCGGCCTGATCTGGCCGAATGAGCAGGGCGTACTGCGTGTATGGTTCATCCACGCGGACGGAACCTTGAGGGATGTGGCAATTGGCAGTCTGCCCGAGCACGAGCCGGCCTGGGCGTTGACTGTACACAAAGCGCAGGGCTCCGAGTTCGATCAGGTACTGTTGGTTCTGCCTGCGGATGCGGATAATGCGCTGTTGTCGCGCGAGCTATTATATACCGGTATCACAAGGGCACGGGAAAAAGTCATTGTGCACAGTAATGAAACGGTATTCATGAAGGCCTGCCGGCGCCGGGTGCAACGACATTCCGGACTCGCATCAGCGCTGGGCTGGCAGTGAACACATCCAGACCGAATTTGGTTAGAATGAGCACTGAGACAATCGTCAATGGACAACAAACGAAGCGAGTCATTTCATGAAATTTGAAGATATCAGGAACATCTGTGTAGTGGGTGCCGGTAATATGGGTCACCAGATTGCCCTTCAGGCGGCCATAGTGGGTTACAAAGTCACCTGCAGTGACATCAGCCAGGAAACGCTGAAGAAAGCCGACAAGTTTGTCGATGACTACCTGCCGGGCCGCGTAAAAAAAGAGCGTCTGACACAGGAGCAGGCGGACAAGGCACGCGCCAATCTGCGCTTTACAGACAGCCTGGAAGAGGCTGTGGCCGATGCGGACTTTGTCATTGAGGCAGCCACCGAGGTGCTGGAAGTGAAGCGCCGTATCTTCGCAGATCTGGACAGGCTTGCGCCGAAACACGCCATACTGGCCACCAACAGCTCGTTTATTGTCAGCTCGCGTATTGCTGATGTTACCCAGCGTCAGGACAAGGTGCTCAACATGCACTTCTTCAATCCTGCGCTGGTGATGAAACTGGTGGAAGTGGTCAAGGGCCCGCACGTCTCCGATGAGTCTGCAGACCTGACCATGAAGCTGTGCGAGGCAATGCAGAAAGTGCCTGTGTTGCTGAAAAAGGAAGTGGACGGTTTTCTGCTTAACAGAATTTTTGCGGCCATTTCAAAAGAGGCGATGTGGTTGCTGGAGATGGGTGTGGCCGATGTGGAAGACATCGACAAGGCCTGTGTGTACGGCGCCGGGCATCCCATGGGGCCGTTCCGTCTGAATGACCTGACCGGACTCGACCTGAGTTACATCATGAAAATGGAGCGATTCCGGGAGACAGGCGACATGGCTGACCTGCCGGGGCCGCGCCTGACCGAACATTACATGAAGGGTGAGTACGGCGAAAAAACCGGCAAGGGATGGTATGACTACAGCAAATAAGGACAGGCAGCGTCGCTACCGCTCAACTGAAGGTGGTGGCGGCCGGCCCTGCCGGACCGATACAGTTGCAGATGTCACCATTACACCGACTGGCACGCTGGAGCTGCTTTCCCAGCAGGAGGTGGAGCGACTGCATCAGGTCGGTCATGGCGACCTCCACGAGCTGTTCCGGCGCTGCGCGCTGGCGGTGCTCAACTGTGATGACGATTCGGACAGCGCTGAAGAGGTCTACAAGCGTTACCCGGATTTTACCATAGAGATTCTGCAGCGAACCCGGGGTATCAAGCTGCGTCTGCGCAATGCACCTGCCTGCGCCTTTGTTGATGGCAAGATGCTCACCGGTGTCCGTGATCACCTGTTCGCTGTGCTCAGGGACATCGTGTTTGTGTCCAGTGAGCTATACAGACCCGAAGGCAACGGTACCAGCACCCTGGAGTCGATTCGCGTAAAGGAATTCGGCAAGGATGAAACCGGCTCGGCCAAGAACCTGGTGTTTGATCTGCTGCGCAACGCCGGATTGCTTCAGCCCCGGGTATTGCCGAGGCTGGTGGTGTGCTGGGGCGGACATTCCATCAGCCGGGAGGAGTACGACTACTCAAAGCTGATCGGTTATCAGCTGGGGTTGCGTGGTATGGATATCTGCACCGGATGCGGCCCGGGGGCCATGAAAGGCCCCATGAAAGGCGCCACCATCGGCCATGCCAAGCAGCGCATCGGCAACGGTCGGTATATCGGCATCAGTGAGCCGGGCATCATTGCCGCCGAGTCGCCCAACCCCATCGTGAATCACCTGATTGTCATGCCGGACATCGAGAAACGTCTGGAGGCCTTTGTTCGTGCAGGTCACGGCATCATCGTGTTTCCCGGCGGTGTGGGCACACTGGAAGAGATCCTGTTCATTGTGGGTACACTGATGGACCCGGCCAACCAGGACATTCATATACCCCTGGTATTCTCAGAGCCTCAGGAGAGTGATGGCTACTTTGCCCATGTGGATCAATTCCTGGTCCAGACCCTGGGCGAACAGGTGAGAAAATATTACAAAATTATCGTGGATGACCCGGTGGCGGTGGCTCAGGCCATGAAAAGCGGCATATCCCGGGTCAACCGTGAACGGCGCAAATCGCGGGATGCGTTCTACTACAACTGGCTGCTGACCATACCCGATGGCATGAAAGTACCCTTTGAGGTGACGCACGACAGCATGGCCGCCCTGCGGCTGAGCCAGGACATGTCACCGGAGGAGCTGGCCGTGAATCTTCGGCGGGTGTTTTCCGGCATTGTTGCGGGTAACGTCAAGGATCAGGGTGTTCGTCTTGTCCGGGAGCACGGTCCCTTTGAGCTCCGGGGCGAGGCCGGTATCATGGCTGCGGTTGATGAGCTGCTGACGCGCTTTGTTGTCCAGGGCCGCATGAAGCTGGCGGCAGCCGAGTATGATCCCTGCTATACCATCCGTGCGCTGTAACGTGGCACCACCAAGACCTCCGAATAGTTGACTAAAATACTCGGATATCCGATAATTCGTGACTCTGCGGCATGTTTTGCCGCAACGCGAACTCCTAGCCAACCCCTGAGGTAAGCCATGACTGAGCAGGTCGAGAATCTGATTCGCAAGGACTATGCGGCGGGCTTTCATTCCGCCATCGAGTCCAATACGCTGCCGCCCGGCCTTGACGAGGATGTTGTTCGCTTCATTTCGGCCAAGAAGGAAGAGCCGGAGTGGATGCTGGAATGGCGTCTGAAGGCTTATCGTGCCTGGCGCGAAATGACAGAGCCGACCTGGGCACACGTGCACTATCCGAAAATCGACTTTGAATCGATTTCGTACTACAGCTCGCCCAAAAGCATGGAAGACCGTCCCAAGAGTCTGGACGAGGTTGACCCCGAGCTGCTGGAGACCTACAAAAAGCTCGGTATTCCGCTGCATGAGCAGGAACAGCTTGCCGGCGTGGCGGTAGATGCCGTGTTCGATTCGGTGTCGGTTGTCACCACCTTCCGCAAGAAACTGGCCGAAGCCGGCGTGATTTTCTGCCCGATCAGTGACGCCATCCGGGAGTATCCGGAACTGGTGCAGAAATACCTTGGCTCGGTGGTACCACAAAAAGACAATTTCTATGCTGCCCTGAATTCGGCAGTTTTCTCCGATGGATCCTTTGTCTACATTCCCAAGGGCGTGCGTTGTCCGATGGAGCTTTCAACTTACTTTCGTATCAATGAACTCAATACCGGGCAGTTCGAGCGTACACTGATCATTGCCGAGGAAGGCTCACACGTCAGTTATCTGGAAGGCTGCACAGCGCCGATGCGTGATGAAAACCAACTGCATGCCGCAGTGGTTGAGCTGGTGGCGATGGATGATGCAAAGATCAAGTACTCAACGGTACAGAACTGGTACCCCGGCGACAAGGAAGGCAAGGGCGGTATCTACAACTTTGTCACCAAGCGCGGTGTGGCGCACAGGAATGCGCACATCTCATGGACCCAGGTCGAAACCGGGTCAGCGGTCACCTGGAAATACCCCAGTTGTATCCTTAAAGGAGACAACAGCGTGGGTGAGTTCTATTCCGTGGCACTGACCAACAATTACCAGCAGGCTGATACCGGTACCAAGATGATCCACCTGGGTAAGAATACCCGGTCGACCATCATTGCCAAGGGCATCTCCGCGGGCAAGAGCCAGAGCTCCTATCGTGGCTTGGTACGCATCAATCCTGGCGCGGAAGGTGCACGCAACTACACACAATGTGATTCCCTGCTGATCGGCGACAAGTGCGGCGCCCACACTTTCCCGTACATCGAGAACAGAAACAGCTCGGCTGTGATCGAACATGAAGCCACCACGTCCAAGGTCAGTGATGACCAGCTTTTTTTGTGCCTGCAGCGCGGGCTGGATGAAGAAAAAGCGGTGTCAATGATTGTTAACGGATTCTGTCGAGAGGTATTCAAGGAACTGCCCATGGAGTTTGCTGTTGAAGCCGGCAAGCTGCTGGAGGTCAGCCTGGAAGGCTCGGTGGGTTAAGAGCCAGGGTGCCGCGCGATCATCATTCATAACTGGAATATCTGCATATGCTGGAAGTCAAGAACCTCAATGCCTCGGTTGAAGGCAAACCGATCCTCAAAGACCTGAGCCTGACCGTCGGGGCCGGTGAGATCCATGCCATCATGGGACCCAATGGGTCGGGCAAGAGCACACTGGGCAATATCCTGACGGGCCGTGATGGGTACGAGGTCACTGGCGGCTCTGTCACCTTCAAGGGTCAGAATCTGCTTGACCTGGAAGTGCAGGAAAGAGCCCATGCCGGCATATTCCTGGCGTTTCAGTATCCGGTGGAAATTCCCGGTGTCAGCAATATGGAGTTTCTGAAAACAGCCGTGGATGCCCACCGCAAACAGCAGGGCCTGGAAGAGTTGTCGTCATTTGACTTCATGAAACTTGCGCGCGAGACCAGCAAAAAAGTACAGCTCGATGCCGATTTTCTGAAACGCGGAGTCAACGAAGGTTTTTCCGGTGGCGAAAAAAAGCGAAACGAAATCCTTCAGATGATGCTGCTGGAGCCGTCACTGTGCATTCTGGATGAAACCGATTCCGGGCTGGATATTGACGCATTGCAGGTGATTGCCGATGGCGTCAACGCCATGCGCGCGCCGGATCGCAGTTTCGTTGTGGTGACCCATTACCAGCGCCTGCTCGATTATATTGTGCCTGATCACGTCCATGTGCTTGCCGGCGGCCGTATCGTTCGCTCGGGTGACAAGGAGCTTGCGCGTGAACTGGAAGCCAAAGGTTATGGTTGGCTGGAACAGGGAGCGGCGTGACGCTATGAGTCAGTTCCAGCAACAGGCCGTTCGACTGGCCGCACAGCAGCAATCACCCGACTGGTTGACCGGTTTGCGTCACGATGGCGCCGACCAGTGGTTGCGGGCTGCCTGGCCGACACGCAAAACGGAGCTCTGGAAGTACACCCCGCTTCTGCCGCTGCAGGACGCAGGCCTGGCTGGCTGGGGCGAAGTACCCGATCAGTGGCACCAGGGGGTTGAATTACTGGAGCTTGAAGCCACACGTCTGGTGTTTGTCAACGGTGTGCTGGATCCGGAGGCATCGGATGCGTTGCCCGCAGAGGTGACCCTGTTCACCCGGGCCAGTGATGAGCAGAAGGCGGTTATCGAGCGGTATCTTGGCCGCATCATGAATTCCCAGCGGCACCTGTTTGCCACGCTGAGCAATGCCTGGGTTGATGAAGGTGTTCTGTTGCATGTGCCTCGTGGCACGTCACTGAAAAAGCCGCTGTATGTTGTGCATGTATCCACAGCTCAGTCCAATGCGACTGTGGCCAGTCAGCGTGTGTTGCTGGTGCTGGAAGAGGGCAGTGAAGCCGAAGTGATCGAGCATTACGTATCGGCGGACACGCAGCAGAACGGTTTTGTCAATGCGTTGACCGAGATTCAACTCAATGCCAATGCCGCGCTGCACCATTGCCGGATCAACCTGGAGCAGGAAGATCTCATGCACATTGGTGGTGTACACGTGAACCTGCAGCGCGATGCCCGCATTCATGGTTTTGCCATTGCCGAGGGCAGCCGCCTCAAGCGGATTGACTACCAGGTCAACCACCAGGGGAGTGGATCACACACGGGCCTGAAGGGTATCTATCTGGCGCGCAACCGGCAGCTGGTTGATTTTCACACCAACCTTGAGCACATCGCCGCGCATTGCACCAGTGACGAAGTGTTCCGTGGCATCATCGGGGATCGCGCAAAAGCCGTGTTCAATGGTCGCATACATATTCATCCTGATGCCCAGAAAACCCTTGCCGAATTGAGCAATCGCAATCTGCTGACATCCGACACTGCAGAGATAAATACAAAGCCGGAGCTGGAAATCTACGCGGACGATGTACGCTGCGCACACGGCGCAACGGTGAGTCAGCTTGATCGTACAGCACTGTATTATCTTCAGAGCCGTGGTGTGCCGAAGAAGCAGGCCCAGGTGATGCTGAGTCTGGGCTTTGTCAATGAACTGCTGGCCGATGTACGTCAGCCAGTGGTGAAGGAATTTCTGCATCGACATCTGAGCCGTCTGCTGCATGAGAATGCCAGTCTGGTCAACAGTGAGGCGTGAAGTATGAGTACGGCCGAAGTGATCCAGACTCAGCTGTGTTTTGATGTCGAGCGCGTACGCGCCGATTTTCCGATCCTGAGGCAACAGGTCAATGGTCAGCCGCTGGTCTATCTGGATAATGCGGCCACGACCCAGAAACCCGACGCCGTTATTGATGCCATCAGTGATTTCTACCGGACTGACTACAGTAATGTGCACCGTGGTGCCCATACCCTGAGTGATCGGGCCACTGCACGATTTGAGCAGGCGCGGGACAAGACAGCTGCCTTCCTGAATGCTGCAGATCGACGTGAGATTCTCTGGACGCGAGGCACTACCGAGGCCATCAATCTGGTTGCAGCCAGTTGGGGACGCAGTTATCTGAAGGCAGGTGACAGGGTTCTTGTCTCGGCCATGGAGCATCATTCAAACATCGTACCCTGGCAGATGGTGGCCAATGAAACAGGCGCCCGTGTTGAAGCCGTGCCTGTTGACGAGACGGGCACTCTGGACCTGGCCACCTACAGCGGTATGCTGGACGAGCGGGTTAAAATGGTGGCCATCGGGCATGTGTCCAATGCGCTGGGCACCATCAATCCGGTTGCGGACATTATTCGCCTGGCGCGGCAGGTTGGTGCTCTGACCCTGATTGATGGCGCCCAGGCCATCGCCCACTGGCCGATTGATGTGCAGGCGCTTGGCTGCGATTTTTATGCATTCTCTTCCCACAAGATGTTTGGTCCAACCGGTGTTGGTGTGCTGTACGGACGTCAGCGCCTGCTGGAAACCCTACCGCCGTATCAGGGCGGGGGAGAGATGATCGAACGGGTGAGCTTTGACGGCACCACCTACGCCGGGCTGCCGTTTCGTTTTGAGGCTGGCACACCTGACATAGCCGGTGTGGTTGGCCTGTCCGCTGCGATAGACTATCTGAATGCCCTGGACAGGAATGGCGCGGCGGAACATGAACACAAGCTGCTGCGTCTGGCCGAGCGGCGCCTTGCCGAGACGCCGGGTGTCACACTGGTTGGCAGTGCGGCCAGCAAGACCGGCGTGATGAGCTTTCTGGTAGACGGCGCACATCCTTCCGATCTGGGCATGCTGCTTGACCAGCAGGGTGTTGCCGTACGCACAGGCCACCATTGTGCGCAGCCTATCATGGAGCAATATGGCATCCCGGGTACGGTTCGGGCCAGTTTCAGTATCTACAATACGGTTGATGATGTTGAGCGACTGTTTTCAGCGCTTGTCAAGGCCAAATCCTTTCTCTGATCGACATCACGAATCGGTGAGCAAAATGATTACAGAGGTTGAGAATATGACAGTTGGATCATTCGATCCCAATACAGGTGCAGTGAAAGTGACACCTGCTGCAGTCGAACATTTCCGCAGTCAGTTGCGCAAGGACACCGACGCACAAGCCGTACGGTTGAGTGTCAAGGAAAGCGGCTGTACGGGTTTCATGTACGTTATCGATCTGGTGCCCTCGGCTACCGCCGAAGATGTGAGTCAGAAACTCGACGACGGCGTTGAGCTGCTTATTGATCGTGCCAGCCTTGCTGTTGTGCGCGGCACCGAGATTGATCTGGTGCAGGAGGGCGTGAATCGACAGCTGCGCTTTCTGAACCCGAACGCCCGGGACTATTGTGGTTGCGGTGAGAGCTTCAGCATCAGCGGCAATGATGACAGCGCAGATCAGTTCACAAACACCGCCTCAGACAGAGGCTGACAGGTCACACCCATGAAGCAACAGATGGTAGTGGCCCTGGCCGATTGTCCCGCGCGTCGTGTACCCGATGGCACCGCAGTGACCATCAAAAAGGACACATTTGTCACCATCACCCAGGCACTGGGCGGAAATTACACTGTGGTTTCCAATGGTCAGATGTTGCGTGTTGATGGGACCGATGCGGCCGCCCTCGGATTGAAACCCGAAAAGCTGAGTTTCCCACCGCCGACTGACGACCAGATCGACGAAGAACAGGTCTGGGAAGCCCTGAAAACAGTTTTTGACCCGGAAATCCCGGTGGATCTGGTCAATCTGGGCCTGATCTACAAAGTGGATGTGGATCAACAGGAAAAAGCCGTCAACATCGACATGACGCTGACGGCACCGGGCTGTGGAATGGGGCCGGTGCTTGTTGGCGACGTGGAGTATCGTGTGCGACTGGTGCCCAATGTATCAACTGTCAATGTTGAGCTGGTGTTCGATCCACCGTGGACCAGAGACATGATGAGCGAGGAAGCCCAACTCGAAACGGGCATGTTCTACTGATGGAAAGTGAGCTGCAGATGAACCGCTTCGGTACCGAGATCACGGCTGAAGAAATTGTTGAGACACTGTCTTTTTTTGACAGCTGGGAAGATCGTTATCGGTACATTATAGACCTGGGCAAGGCACTGCCGACACTGCCTGAAGAACACCGAAAGGACGAGAATCTGATTCGCGGTTGTCAGAGTCAGGTCTGGCTTGTGTATCACGACGTTGATGGCTGTATTCACTTTGATGTCGACAGTGACGCTTTTATCGTCAAGGGACTTCTGGGCGTTGTGCTTGCTGCCTACAACGGCAAGTCACCGGAGCAGATCCGGGAATTTGACATCAAGCAGTATTTTGATGATCTGGATCTGATGCGACATCTGAGCCCGACGCGTGGCAGTGGCCTGCAGGCCATGGTGGCGCGTATTCAGGAGATTGCCGCCAGGGAGTCCGCTGATTGAAGATCAGAGCGACAGACTTCGGCTCAGGTCCCATTCTGCGTAAGCTGTACGGGCCTGCTCCCGCTGGTCTGCGGACAGCTCGCGGTCAAGGCTGGCGAGCAGTTCGGATGCTGCGGGAAAATCGTTTTCACGCGCGGCTCTGGCCCATTTCCACGCCATGACAGCGTTCTGCTCAACCCCCAGGCCGTCCCTGTACATGGTGGCCAGGTAATATTGCGCACCGGCATGATTCCGTTCAGCAGCCTGTTCATACCACCGCGCGGCTTCACGAAAATTCGATGACTGTGTGATCAGGCTCAGCGGCCAAAAGGTGAGCCAACGCGCGTTGACCCCCTGGTTGTTGAAGTGCATCACGCCCAGATTGTACATCGCACTGCTATGGCCCTGTTCCGCGGCCTTCCGGATCCAGTGGTACGCCTGCTGATAGTCCTGGCGAACGCCCCGGCCTGAATAGTAGAGAATACCCAGGTTGTATTGTGCAACGTCCAGGCCCTGTTCTGCTGCGTGCCGGAACTCGCGAAGTGCTGTATCGTAATCGCCGGCCCGGGCCGCATCAAAGCCCTGCTCATAGGCGGTGTAGAGTGCGCGCAGTTCAGCTTCCTGTCGATCCAGTTCGCTGCTGTCAGTGCCGGGCGGCTGATCGGCACTGACAGTGACTGTGGCACTGGCAACAGCGCCCAGGGCGAGAATGAGCAGGCACATCAGCACAGATGGGCAAAGCCGGTTTCGCAGCAGCCGGTTCATCGATTTCCCTGAATCAGGTTGATCTGCTCACGGGCCATATCCTGGGCGACACGTATCTGCTCAGCGCTCATGAATTCCTGAAGCAGCACCGCATTGGATGCGGCGCCACTGATTCCGCCGGCACCGGCCAGTGTGAACCAGATCCAGGCCTGCTGGATGTCCTGGTCAAGGCCATAAACCCCGTTGGCATAGAAGACACCCAGGTTGTATTGTGAAGTGGCATCACCGTTGTCTGCGGCGGCCCGGAACCAGCGCAGCGCCTCTTCGGTGTTTTCCACCACGCCCATACCGTTGAGGTACATCACTGCCAGGTTGTACTGGGCGTTGTGGTTGCCATTGGCGGCCGCTTCACGGAACCAGTGCAGGGCGTCAAACTGGCTCTGCGCTACGCCGTTGCCGCTCAGGTATCGATTGGCAAGCTCGAACTGCGAAGCACTGTTGCCTTCCCGGGCCTGTTGTGTCAGTGCGAGGATCTCATCGGCGCCAGCGCCAGTGCTGAGCAGGGCACTGCAGGCAAGCAGCAGCCACAGCATGGTATGCCGCGCGCGACAGTCGGGGATGCTGCGATGGTTCATATCAGGGTTCTAGCTGATAGAGATCTTCAGTTGTTGGCTCCTCACCGACCACCCACTCAATGGCCAGGCGTTCAGATGCCACGATTTGCTGTTCGGTCATTTCAAGGCGAATTTCGGCCAGCTCATCAGACAGCGCCATGTCCCCGCGCAGGTAGGCCACAGTCAGCCACATATAGCCACGCACCAGATCCTGCGCGGTACCGCGGCCCGCCGTATACATCCGGCCCAAACGGATTTGTGCCTCGTGGTGATCATCATCCCGTGCCGATTCCAGAAAGCTGTTGAAGGCCGCGCGAAAATTCTGCGAGTCGTAGGCCGCCACCCCTGCCTCGTAGGTAGGGTTGGCCTGTGCCGGGACCGCAGCAAGGACCAGCGCCGCGGCAAGTGTCATCAGGGAAATCATCAGTCTCATGCGGGTATCACTTCCGATTCGTTATGGGACATTGATCTTAGCACGGCCATCAACATCGGAGAAATCCACAGCCTGTGAGATTCTGTGACGTTTTCTGTTACACCCCCTATGAAATTTATCCAGAATCTATATAATACACGCCTCTTCCACGCACCCGTAGCTCAGCTGGATAGAGTACCTGACTACGAATCAGGTGGTCGCATGTTCGAATCATGCCGGGTGCGCCATTTACTTCTCCATCAGAAAACGTCTACCGAAGCTGATTCGTAGTGCTTTGCCTCACGTGATTCGAACATTGTTCGACCGGCACAGCCAGCATGAGACTGGCGCCCTGCGCCAGCGAACCCGAAGGGTGAGGCGCGTCAGCGCCGAATAATCATGCCGGGTGCGCCATTTCTTGCGGCTCTCTGCCAATCCCTTTGCTTCAATTGTCCCGAAGAACCAGAATTGTCCCAACGACCGGAATTCGTGGCACTGGCGTGGCGGGATATTATTGAATCCAGGCGAAAAAGCCCCATCAGTTGACTGGAACTGATGGGGCTTTCGGCAATTGCAGGTTGTTTGTCAGCTGGCTTTGCTGACCACATCCGCCTCGGATAGGGATGCCTTCTTCAATACGTCGGCGTACACGCGTTTTTTCTCCCGGGCTGCGAAGTACTGTTCTATAGAAGGTATCGACCCGGATTCTGCAGCCTTCAACTTTCTCTCTGGCTTGCACAAATTCCCATGCCAGACCGGGCCTCTGGTAAACAGACAGGATCTGTATGAAGCGCTTGCGTTTGATACACCGGCGAATGTTCTTCTCGGCAACATCGTAGCTGTCCAGCGCTGCATCCAGCAGGAAGCTCTGGCGCTGCTTCAATGCCTGCAAGAAAGTCTCCCGTAGCTTGCGGTTCCCTGTCCCAAATGTAATCCATTTCCGCCAGCATGGGAGCAAAATGAGTCGGGCCAAATGACAACGGCATGGCGATCCGCAGGCGGCCGCGAAGATCGCCAGTGGGCAGGATGGTTTCCCTGGTCACCCAGTTCCGTTTCCAGCCGCAGCAGCCGGCTGACCACCGACTTGGAAACGTCGAGCCGGCGCGCGGCAGGTGACATGCCCCCCGCATCCGCAATCTCGACAAATGTCTGTAACTATTCGATGTTAACCCTGGTGTTCCTCATTGTGCGACACAGAGTAGCGTCAAGGAAGGCTACCTCAACCCAAATGGCGATGTCACTATCTGATCCTAGTACGCAAGGTAAAGGCAATGTGACGCAAGTGGGGTCGGGTCATGCAACGCACCATTTTAATGAACGGCAGGTTCCATACACTCGAATCGGCCAGGCCTTATGTGGATGCGGTCTCCATTGCGGAAGGGGTATTTGAGGCGGTTGGCAGTAACGAAGAAGTCATGGCCTTTCACGATGCCGACACCTGTGTCATCGACCTCCAGCAGCATACCGTGATTCCTGGCCTTAATGACTCCCACACGCACGTCATTCGGGGTGGACTACACTATAATCTGGAGCTGCGCTGGGAAGGTGTACCCTCCTTGGCCGATGCATTGCGCATGCTCAAGGTGCAGGTTGATCGTACGCCCCCGCCGCAATGGGTGCGGGTGGTGGGCGGCTGGAGTGAGTTCCAGTTTGCAGAACGCCGCATGCCAACGCTGGATGAAGTCAACGCCATCGCACCGGATACACCGGTATTTATCCTGCACCTTTATGACCGTGCCCTGCTGAACCGGGCGGCGCTGCGTGCTGCCGGAATCACCAGAACCACGCCCAATCCGCCGGGCGGGGTGATCTACCGCGACCGCCAGGGCAAGCCTTCGGGCATGCTGATCGCCGAACCAAGCGCCCTGATCCTGTATTCCACCCTGGCCAGAGGGCCGATGTTGCCTTTTGAGGATCAGCTGAACTCCTCGCGGCATTTTCAGCGCGAACTGAACCGCCTCGGTGTTACCAGCGTGATTGATGCCGGTGGCGGCGGACAGAACTATCCTGACGACTATCGGGTGATTCAGGAGCTGCACCAGCGCGGTGAGATGACCTTGCGTATTGCCTATAACCTGTTCGCCCAGCAGAAGGGCAGCGAATACGACGACTACGCGCGCTGGACTGGGATGATCAAGCCGGGTGACGGCGATGCCATGCTGCGTATGAATGGCGCGGGTGAAAACCTGGTGTGGTCGGCGGCGGATTTCGAAAACTTTCTTCAGCCGCGTCCAACCCTCAGCGGCGACATGGACGCCGAGCTGGAACGGATCACCCGACTGCTGGTGGAAAATCGCTGGCCATTCCGAATTCATGCTACCTACGACGAATCCATAACGCGCTTTCTTAGTGTTTTCGAGAAGGTGGACAAGGATATCCCTTTCGACGGTCTGCGTTTTATCATTGACCATGCCGAGACCATTCGCCCGGCAAGCATCGACCGTATCAAAGCTCTGGGCGGAGGCATTGCCATCCAGCATCGCATGGCCTTCCAAGGTGAATACTTCGTGGAGCGTTATGGCGCCACCGAAGCCGAAATGACACCACCGATCACGGATATGCTGGCCGCAGGGGTTCCTGTGGGAGGTGGCACCGACGCTACCCGGGTGGCGAGCTTCAATCCATGGGTCTCACTGTACTGGCTGGTCACTGGCAATACCTTGGGTGGTTTGAATCTGTACCCGGAAGAACGTCGGCTTGACCGCACGCAGGCACTGCGGCTGTGGACCCAGGGTAGCGCCTGGTTCTCCGGTGAACAGGATGTAAAAGGCACCATTGCAGCAGGCCAATACGCTGACCTGGCAGTGCTGTCGGGTGACTATTTCAACGTGGCTGCTGAAGATATCAAAGGGCTTGCATCGGTGTTGACCATGGTCGGAGGCAACATCGTTCACGGTGACGGCGATTTCAAAAGCCTTGCGCCGCAGCTGCCACCTGCCAGCCCGGACTGGTCGCCGGTGACTACTTTTGGCGGCCACTATCATAAAGCCCCAAAAGCTCACCAGAGCCATGCGGCCCATTCCGGAGATAGCCTGGTGTCACACATTTGTAGTCACCACGGACATCAGCATTCTCACTCGCACTCTGGCTCCCACAACCGCAAGCCCCGCGATCCTTTCTGGGGACCGCTGGGTTGTGGCTGCTTCGTATTCTAACAAACAGGAAAAGACAAAGCCCCATGAAGGCGATCCTTGGATTATTACTGGCTTTTGCGATTGGTGTTGTCTGCCGTCTGTCGGGCATTCCGTTGCCCGCGCCGCCAGTCATTGTCGGGGCCTTGCTGGTTTTATCCATGACAGTCGGTTACCTGTTGATGGATCGTTTCGCCTGGCATCGCGAGAATCACGCCCGTCCACTTTGTGGTGGTCCCACCGGCGAACCGCCGAGCAAGAGCAGGCAGTCGTGATTGCCGCTGCCTTGGGCATCACTCTGGGGATGGTGATTGGTATGGCTTGCCGGTGGTTTGATATTCCCCTGCCGGCGCCGCCGAAACTGGTCGGGGCTCTGCTGGTGGTTGCCATGACGACAGGTTTTGTCGGCGCCGAACTATTTCTGGATTTCCGTAATTAATGATTCACAACAGAGGCATCCCTCCAAGGAGACAATCATGAACAATCCAAAACTTGAAGTACTGACCCCGGATAATTGCCAGCTAATCTTTATCGACCATCAGCCGCAGATGGCGTTCGGTGTGCAGAGCATCGACAGGCAGACCCTGAAAAACAATACCGTCGGCCTGGCCAAGGCGGCAAAGATTTTTAACATTCCCACCATCATTACCACGGTGGAAACGCAGTCGTTCTCCGGTCACACCTACCCGGAGCTGCTGTCAGTATTCCCCGATTCGCCGATACTGGAGCGTACATCCATGAACTCATGGGACGACCAGAAAGTACGGGACGCGCTGAAGAAAAATAATCGCAACAAGGTGCTGGTTTCCGGTCTGTGGACCGAGGTATGCAACAACACCTTCGCATTATCGGCCATGCACGATGCCGGCTACGAAATCTACATGGTGGCGGACGCCTCGGGCGGCACATCAAAAGACGCACACGATTACGCCATGCAGCGCATGGTGCAGGCAGGTGTGGTGCCGATGACCTGGCAGCAGGTATTGCTGGAATGGCAGCGTGACTGGGCGCATCGTGATACCTATGACGCTGTCATGGAACTGGTGAAAGAACACTCGGGTGCCTATGGCATGGGCGTGGACTATGCCTACACCATGGTGCACAAGGCGCCCGAGCGTGTGAAGCACGGAGAAACTCTGGCTCCCCTGGCTGCCAGGTGAACAAGAGGCTCGCTGGCCGGATGAGGGATTACTGATGCCACAGACAAAAGCAGCCTCTGCCTGGTCTCCTTTTGGTATCCCTGCCTTCCGCGCCCTGTGGATTGCCACCCTGGCGTCGAATATCGGCACCTGGATGCACGACATCGGGGCCAGTTGGTTGATGACATCTCTCACCACCTCACCCGTGATGGTGGCTCTGGTGCAAACCGCCACGACACTGCCGGTGTTTCTTCTGGCGCTACCGGCTGGTGCCCTGGCCGACATAGTTGATCGGCGCCGGCACCTTATTGTCACGCAGATTTTTATGACAATAACCGCAGGCTGTCTGACAATCATGGCGCTGACGGGAGGCGCAACGCCGTGGTTGCTTGTGACGCTGACCTTCGCCATGGGGCTGGGTACCGCAATGACCATGCCGGCCTGGGCTGCGATTGTGCCGGAGCTGGTGCCACGCAGTGAACTGCCGGCTGCCATCGCTTTGAACAGCATGGGGGTCAATGTCGCCCGCGCCATCGGGCCGGCGATTGCCGGCGTCATAGTATCCCTGGCAGGTAGCGGTGCGGTCTTTGCCCTGAACACACTGTCTTTTATCGGGGTCATCGCAGTGCTCTACTACTGGAAGCGGGACGTACATCATAGCGAACTGCCCGCCGAGCGCATGGCGGGTGCGATACGCGCCGGACTGCGTTTCGCCCGCCACTCGGCGGAGTTGCAGGCGGCAGTCATTCGCGGCCTCGGCTTCTTTCTTTTCGCCAGCGCATCCTGGGCACTGTTGCCGCTGATCGCCAGAAACATGGTTAACGGCAGTGCTCAGAGCTTTGGCATTCTGGTGGCATCGGTCGGCGTTGGCGCAGTTGGCGGGGCTGTGGTGCTGCCGAAGCTACGCGAGAAAGTCCCGAAGGATATTCTGGTGGCAGGGGCAACACTGGTCTACGCCTTGTGCCTGTTTGCGTTAGCCATCCTGAACACCTTGTTACACCTGGCCGTGGTCATGGCCTTAAGCGGGATTGCCTGGATCACGGTACTGTCATCATTGCAGGTCACGGCACAAATGGCGCTGCCCGGCTGGGTGCGATCCCGTGGCCTGGCCGTGTTCATGTCTGCCTTCATGGGATCCATGGCGCTGGGCAGTTTGTTGTGGGGTAGACTGGCGCAACTGTACAGCATAGAGCATGCCTTGACCGTTGCAGGTATCGGGGCAGTTGTGGGTGTGTTGGTCACCTGGCACTGGCGACTAGGCGGGGTTGAAACCCTGGACCTGACACCCTCCATGCATTGGCCATTGCCGCCACCAGTCGGCAGCCCCGACAGAGGTCCGGTGCTGGTCACCATTGAGTATGCCGTGCGGCAGGAAAAGGTCGCCGAGTTTCTGAAACTGGTCCGGCAACTGGGCAAACAGCGGCGGCGTGATGGTGCGTTTACCTGGGCAGTTTATGAGGATACCGAACGCCCTTACCACTTCGTGGAAACGTTCAGCGACGAGTCCTGGCTGGCACATTTACGTCAGCACGAGCGGGTGACGGCCGAGTCGCGGACTTTGCAACTAGGCATAAAGGAATGCCTGCTGGAAAACAGTGAGACGGTGGTTAAGCACTACCTGAGCCCAGAGTCACCGCCGGGCGTACAATGACCAGCACTCCGACAGCCAGTGTCTGCATGGCAATTCTGCCACTGGCATTGGCAGCGGCATCAACAAGTGCGGGTGCTTATCCGCAAATAGAAATGTTCCGCTGGAATGAGGATTACCGATACTTAAGTGACAAGCCGCAACGAAGTGCTTACGAACGCTTTAAGTATCAGCCATTTGCAGTGGCGGGTCAGGAAGGGTTCGTTTCCTTTGGGGGATCGGTACGCAGCCGCATTCAAACTTATAAAAACGACAGGTTCGGATTGCAGGGCGGGGCGAATGGCACGGTTGGGTTGCAGCGTTTTTACGGACACTCGGATATCAAGGTCGGTGACGGGTTTCGAGTCTTTGTTGAATTGAGCGCAAACTATGCCGATGCTGCCGGTTATCTCGCCCCAGGCCCTTTCGACAAGGATAAGGCAGCCGTGGGTCAGCTATTCTTCGACCTGCAGGGCGGTGATGCGCGGTGGCGGATCGGTCGACAGGAAAAGGGGCTGGGTTCGGCTCGGCTGATGGGCACCCGCGACGGTGCCAATGTTCGACTGTCCTATGACGGCGTGCGCTGGGACGTCCGTTACGGTGGTGTACAGTGGTTGGCGTTTGTTTTCCAGCCAGTGGTTGTGGAGGAGGGGGTATTTGACAACAGCAGTCATGGCGAGGGGGCCGTGTGGGGTCTGAGCGGTAGCTGGAGCTTGGTCAGGGGCAGCGCTGACCTTTATTACGTTGGCCTGGACAAAAAAGACGCAGTGTATGTTCAGGGGGTAGACAATGAAACCCGACATTCGCTGGGAGCGCGTCTATACGGTTCGCAAAGCGGCTGGGACTGGAATGTTGAAGCCGTGTACCAGTTTGGCGACTTTGGCGATTCTGACATTCGCGCCTGGACGGTGGCCAGCGTGGTTGGCTACCGCTTTGCCGATGTGCGCTGGCAGCCGCGAATTGCCTTGAGCGCCAACATTGCCAGTGGTGACAGCAATTCGGGCGACGGGCGACTGCAGACCTTTAATCCATTGTTCCCGAACCTGGCGTATTTTGAAGAGGCAGCAGTCTATGCGCCGCAGAATTTTTATAATATCGAACCGGAAATCAGTTGGCGCCTGACTCCGCAACTATCGCTGGCGCTGGACTGGAACGTTTTCTGGCGCCTTGAGCGGCACGATGCAGTTTATGTCCGCGGCCTGATCCCCTTGCCAGGCACAGCAGCAGTGTCAGGCCATTTTGTGGGACACACGCCTTCACTGAGTCTGGACTACCAGCGGGGTCGGCATCTGAGTATGGACCTGAGTGTCAGTCACTTTTTTGCCGAAGAGGTAATCAAAAATGCCGGTGGCGATGATACGCAGTTTTTCAAAGTACAATTCGAATGGAAGTTCTGATTTGTGCGACAGTATCTGGCGCCTCAATATAAAGGAACCTCAATATGAGCAAAGCATCCGATCTGTTCATCCAGTGCCTGGAGGAAGAGGAGGTGGAGTACATTTTCGGGGTTCCCGGTGAGGAGAATCTCGACATGCTCGACAGCCTCAGCCGCTCGACCCGGATACAGCTGATCCTTACCCGGCACGAACAGGGCGCAGGTTTTATGGCCGCGACTTACGGTCGACATACCGGCAAGGCCGGCGTGTGCATGGCGACGCTGGGGCCGGGCGCGACCAATCTGGTCACCGCCGCGGCCTATGCACAACTTGGCGGCATGCCCATCCTGATGGTCACCGGGCAAAAGCCGATCAAGAAGTCGAAGCAGGGGCGCTTCCAGATCCTGGATGTGGTCGACATGATGAAACCGCTGACCAAGTTTACCCATCAGCTGGCCAGCGCCGACAATATTCCCAGCCGGGTGCGCGAGGCGTTCCGGCTTGCCGAAGAGGAGAAACCCGGTGCCACACATATCGAGTTTCCCGAAGACATAGCCGCCGAGCAGACCGAGTCGGTGCCGCTGAAGCGCAGCCACACGCGGCGGCCCAACGCCGATGTCAAGTCGATCCGCGCTGCCGTGCATGCGCTGGAAAAGGCCAGGTCACCGATCCTGGTGATCGGTGCCGGCGCCAACCGCACCATGACCAGCCGGATGCTGCACCAGTTCATAGAAAAAACAGGCATCCCGTTCCTGACCACCCAGCTGGGCAAGGGTGTGATCGACGAACGTCACCCAGGCTTTGTGGGTTGCGCCGCCCTGTCGGCGGAGGACTTTGTCCACCGCGCTCTCGATGCTGCCGATCTGATCGTTAATATCGGCCATGACGTGATCGAGAAGCCGCCGTTCTTCATGCGGCCAGGTGGCACGCGGGTGATCCATATCTCGACCAGGACCGCTGAGGTGGATCCGGTCTATTTTCCGCAGATCGAGGTTATCGGCGACATCGCCAACGCGATCTGGCAGATCAAGCAGGACATTGTGCCGAATGGCGGTTGGGCCTTCGATGCGATGCTGGCGGCACGAAAGGGCCAGGTCGCCCATACTGCGTCTATCTCGGGCGATGCACGTTTCCCTATCTTCCCGCCCTTTCTGGTGGATCAGGTCCGTGCGGCGATGCCCGAAGATGGCATCATCTGCCTCGACAACGGGATATACAAAATCTGGTTTGCGCGCGACTATACGGCTTACCGCCCCAATACCGTGCTGCTGGACAACGCGCTCGCATCAATGGGCGCGGGCCTGCCCTCAGCCATGGCCTCGGCAATGGTCTATCCCGGTCGCAAGGTGATGGCAATCTGCGGCGATGGCGGCTTCATGATGAACAGCCAGGAGATGGAGACTGCTGTTCGCTTGCAGCTCAACCTCACCGTGCTGATCCTGAACGACAACAGCTATGGCATGATTCGTTGGAAGCAGGCGAACATGGGCTTCAAGGATTGGGGGCTGAACTATGGTAACCCCGATTTTGTCAAGTACGCGGAAAGTTACGGCGCCTTCGGCCATCGTGTCGAAAGCGCAGAGCATCTCAGGCAGCTGCTCGCACAGACCCGCGACACGCCGGGCGTCCATCTGATCGATTGCCCGGTTGATTATTCGGAGAACGACCAGATCCTCAACATCGACATCAAGACGCTGTCGAAAGCCTTGTAATTGTGGCCCCGGAGTTTCAAATGACCCTACTCAAGCCCGTCTATCCGCTTTATCTCAACAACGTGGCGCAGCAGCCGAACACCGATCTTGCAGTGACTGACAAATTCACCGGCGAAGTCGCGTTTCGCGTTGCGCAGGCTGATGCCGCGACGATCGATGCGGCGATCGCCGGTGCGGTGGAGGCGGCAGAACCGATGGCGCGAATGGCGAGCTACGAGCGCCAGGCGGTGCTCAGCCATTGTGTCACTCGCTTCACCGAGCGCTTCGACGAGCTTGCTTACGCGCTGTGCGTCGAGGCGGGCAAGCCGATTAAGGATAGCGAAGGTGAGGTCGGCCGGCTGATCGACACCTTCCGCATCGCCGCCGAGGAGTCGGTGCGGATGACCGGCGAGGTTCAGCCGCTCGACATTTCGGCGCGCTCCAGAGGCTATCAGGGCATCTGGAAGCGCGTGCCCATCGGACCATGCTCATTCATCTCCCCGTTCAACTTTCCGCTCAACCTGGCCGCGCACAAGATCGCCCCGGCGCTTGCGGTGGGCTGTCCGTTCGTGATGAAACCGGCGAGCCGCACCCCCCTGGGTGCAATCATCATCGGCGAGGTGCTGGCCGAGACCGACCTGCCCGAAGGCGCATTCTCTATTCTGCCCGCCAGCCGCGATGGCGCCGACCTGTTTACCACCGATGATCGACTCAAACTGCTTTCGTTCACCGGATCGCCCGATGTGGGCTGGGACCTCAAAGCGCGCTGCGGCAAGAAGAAGGTCGTGCTTGAACTGGGCGGCAATGCCGCAGTGATAATTGATGCTGATGCCGATCTCGGCGATGCGCTCGAACGTGTTATTTTTGGCGCCTTCTACCAGTCGGGGCAGAGTTGTATCGGGGTACAGCGCATCATCATCCATGCCGATGTCTACGAGCGTTTCCGCGACATGCTGGTGGCCAGGACAAAGACGCTGGTGGCGGGCGACCCCAAGCAGCGCAACACGTTCATCGGCCCGATGATCCATGTCAAGGAAGCAACACGACTGGAAACCTGGATCAACGAGGCGGTGACCGCCGGCGCGACTCTGCTTTGCGGCGGCAGTCGCGACGGCGCGATGCTTGATGCCACCCTGCTCGAAGCCGTGCCAGCCGACACAAAGATCGTAACAGAAGAGGCGTTCGGTCCGGTCGCTGTGCTGTCAAGCTTCACTGATTTCAACGCCGCACTCGCCGAGGTTAACGCCTCCAGGTTCGGCTTGCAGGCGGGCGTTTTCACCCGCGACCTGTTCAGGATGTTCGAGGTCTGGGATCACCTTGATGTTGGCGGCGTGGTGGTCAACGACGTGCCGAGCTACCGCGTCGACAACATGCCTTATGGCGGGGTCAAGGATTCGGGTCTGGGCCGCGAAGGCGTGCGTTTTGCCATGGAAGACATGACCGAAATCCGCAACCTGGTGATCCGACGACCGTCCTGATTTGGCACAGTCGTCCAATGATAAGAACTTCTGTGGTGTTGACAAAATCCGCAATGCACTGGTGTGGTGTCACCGTGCAATACAACAAGGAGATTGCGATGTCTGATGTACCTGAAGCCTCGTTTACCATTAAGCATACAGCCGGCGATACCAAGGGTAGTTACACAGTGGAGCTCAATGGTGCCAAAGCAGAGATGACCTACTCGAAAGCGGGAGACTCAGTGATTATCATTGATAGCACCGAAGTGCCTGATGCCATGCGCGGACAGAAAGTGGGTGTTGCGTTAGTGTTTCGGGCAGTACAAGACGCCCGTTCTTCGGGTAAGAAAATCATGCCGTTATGTCCATTTGCAAAGGCACAGTTCACACGCCACTCAGAGTGGCGCGATGTGTTGATGTAAGGAACCCGCCGGTTTGGTTGTGGCCGGGCGTTGTGCCATTAATGTGAGTACCGGAGCAAAATGAGTCGGGCCAAAAGATGGCGGAGTATCGATTCTCAGGTGGCCGCGAAAGGCGCCGAGCAAGAATACCTGTCACCCGACGGTTATGAGCTGGACATCGCCTGCATGGCGCGGCCTGGGGCAAAGGAGATTCAGCTTGGTTTGATTATCGACTCCCTCTGTAACGTAGTGCTGTATCCGGCCTTCCAGGCCTGCTTTCGTGAGTACCAGCCACCGCTACCTGGTGTTTGGGGGCGACATGACCCGGCGTACCTGCCCACCGGTGCCGCCGTTAACACACAGGCCCTTTAAGTCCGGGTAAAGTTTCTCGCGCGTTTGCGCAGTGGTGGTTGAGCCCCAAAGGTATGGGACTTGTTCGAAGGACTCGATCAGGATTTCGGTGAGGACCTGAACCTTGCGGGCCGGATGCTGACTTGGCGGCCGGATAACATAAGCACCGGCCGGGGGTGGCGGATAACGGGTCATCACCGGAACAAGCGCGCCGGAAGCCATAGCTTCGTGAGTGAGACAGTCAGGAAGCCAGGCGATACCAAGCCCCGCTACGGCTGCTGCGACCAGTGCGGCACCACTGTCGGCCTTGAAACGTCCTTGCGGATGGACTGCAATTATCTTATCGCCGTCCATGACTTGCCAGGTTTCCGTGCCTTGCATGAGCGCCTGATGGGCGGGAATTTCATGGGGTGTAACAGGTGCTCCGTGCGCTTCAATATAGCCTGGACTCGCAACCAGCTTCCCATGGATTCGGCCGATGCGCCGGGCGATCATGTTGGAATCCTGAAGGAAACCAACCCGTATCGCGCAATCAAAACCTTCTTTGATCAGGTCAACAAAACGATCGCTGTAGCAAGTCTGGATGTTAAGATGAGGGTGCCGTCTTGCCATCTCCGCTAGTGACTGGGCGAATTGAGTCGGGCCAAAAGACTGCGGCGCCGCGATTCTCAGTCGGCCCCGAAGGTCACCGTTCGGCAGAATCGCTGCCATGGCTACGTCGGTCTCGGCGCAGACTTTGGCGGCATACTCCTTGAACGTATTCCCGGCTTCCGTCAGAGCGGCACCGCGGGTGGATCGTGTTAGCAGCTGGACGCCAAGCTCCGCTTCAAGCCGCACGAGCCGACGGCTGACGATCGATTTGGACACGCCGAGCCGAACGGCTGCAGGTGAAATACCTCCGGCGTAAGCCACTTCCACGAATGTCTGTAGCTCTTCAATGTCCATCAGGTGTTTCCCATTTTGCGACAGGGTATTTAACCAATGCGGCCGGGTCCGACACAGCTCCAAACAGGGGGGCATACACCAACACTAAAGAGGGGGGAGGGGCAGGACCATTTATTGCGAAATCTCGATGATGCCTCGCTGGAGACCAACGGTGACCGCATGGGTCCGATTACTGGTCTTCAGCTTTTCCATAATGCTTTTCAGATGTCCTTTGACGGTGTCCTCAGCTATTGCCAGAGCAACGGCTGTATCCTTGTTCGACAAGCCATCGGCAACATGTTGCAGCACCTGGACCTCTCTGTGAGTGAGGGCGTCCTGTTCGATGTGAGCCGCCAGATCAGCGGCAATCTCCGGGGGAAAGCGGCGTCTTCCGGCAGCCAGGTCTCGTATGGTTTCAATGAGCTCATGTCGCAGCGAACTCTTCAGCAAGTAACCCCGGGCCCCTGCCTTGATCGCTTGTAAGGCACGTACATCGCCCCGGTAAGTCGTGAGTACAGCGATGCATGCTTGCGGAAACTCCGAGATAATGGACCTGATGGCACCGATGCCATTGAGCTCAGGCATCTGAACATCCATGAGCGTAACGTCTGGTTGAGACGTTCGGTATAGCCGGATTGCCTCCAGTCCATTGGTGGCTTCGCCGACTACACTGATATCGTCGTAACCGCCCACTACCGCTGTAATACCCTCGCGTATCAGGGCATGGTCATCCACGATCAACACGGTGATGGGCTTGTTGTGATCAGCCATGGCTTTACCCTCGCCCTGCTGGAACAGCTTGATTCACGTTAGTATGGGTGTAGGCAAGGGAGCCAGGCAAGGAAAGGCCCACTCGCGTACCATTTTCGGCATTGCTGAAGATCGTCAGCGTGGCGGCAATTCTCTCGGCACGTTCATACATGCCCCTCAAGCCGCCATGCTCAGGCCGGCCCTGCAGTCTTTGATAAAGCGGTTCAATACCAATCCCATCATCCACAATCAGCATTTCAAACGTGTCCGATACGTAGTTGAAGCTAACCGAAATCTGGCTTGCCTGGGCATGACGAAATGCGTTAAAGACCGCCTCTCTTCCCACCTGATAAAAAGCATCACGTACTTCGTTCCTCAGTGGTACCGGCTCGCCCATATGACTGACGCTGTAAGCAGCTGAAGACGGGAGATCGATATCCAGTGGCAATGCCTGAAATGCAGCGGGCAGATCTTCCGAGGGTGACATCTGGCCGCGCAGGCCGGTGATTCTGTCGCGGCCTTCAGCAATGACCTGCTCGGCTCGGTCCAGCGCCCGCTCCATCGAATGGCGTGCACGGGACTCCCCAGGCAGGCTGTCGGCGACTGCCTGAAAGCTGAGCATCATTCCTTGCACGCTTTGCAGCAGGGTATCATGCAATTCACGCGCAATACGCTCGCGCTCCTGGAATCGTTCTTCCAGCCGGGTTCTCAGGGCAGACTTTTCCCGCCGGGCATAAACGCGGGACATCCAGAATACCAGCGCCAGTAGCGTTGCTGAGACAATCAGCAGAAATCCCGGGCGCAGATAAAAAACCTGGGGAATGCTGATAGTTAAAGCCGCGCCAGGAAGATTCAAATTCTCATTATCACCAAGTGCACGGACCTGAAATTCGTAATCGCCTGGGCGCAGGCGAGGGAAGACCGCTTGCCTGGCGCGCCCGGCATCTATCCATTCGGGATCATGGCCACGAAGCCGATATTGAAAGCGCATGGTCTCTGGGGCGAACAGGTTTAGTGCTGAATAGGCGATTACCAGTCTTTGTGGCGCAGACGACAGCTGAACCGGCGTGGCAGTGATATCAAAATCGACCCCGTCAGCCATAAGCCTCTTTATTGAAACGATGGATGGTTGTCTCATATCGGTGGAGCTGTGTGGATCAACTCGAACAACCCCATACTCTGTTGTGAACCACAGAGAGCCTTCAGGGGTATAGACCGCAGTGGGCAATGGTAATATCCTGAACGGATCAACCGGTAATCGGCCGGCTTGGTGATAAGCGCTATACAGCAGTGTATTGCCTCCCGCTATGACTCGTTCAACTTCCGTTGCAGGCAGCTTGAAAATGCCGCCGCGACTGTGCACCCAGATATCCATTCCGGCGTCGTGCGCGCCATTTGAGGCCGGGACGCCGACCAGGCCGTAGATATTCTGGAATGCTCCGGCAGCCGGCAGATCCAGACGATGAAAGCGTCCGTCCTCGAGGTAAGCCAGACCGTGCTGCCCCCCGACCCAGGTGCGCCCGGGCACATGCAGAATCGCCGTGACGTGGCCTATGTCCAGTCCCTTTTCATGATCCCAGCGCTCAGTCTCCTGCTCATCAACAGACACCAGAAGATTATCCCGGTATCCGAACCAGAGCGTGCCCGCGAGGTCGCGGGACGCGGTCACAGGCATCACTTGCCGTTCCGAATCACTTACCGGTTCGGTCCGCCGCCAGTGCTGATTGGACCAGACAAAAAGCCCGGCCCGATTGACTGATACCCATAAATCACCGTTGGTTCCGACCGCTATCGCCCTGACGGCAGCTTCGCGGGCGGATTCGACTGGCAATGATGCGATGCGCGTCGGCACATTCCCTGACAGTGAGAAAATCCCTCGATGACCGCCGATCAGCAAGCCGTACTCCTCGCTGTTTATCATTGTGGTGATCGGCATATCCAACTCAAACATGGAATCGCTATCGCCACTTGTGCGCGTTAGCTGGCCTGCGCCAGAGCCTATCCACAATGAACCATCTCCGCTGACTGCCAGTGCACGACCACCCGCGCCGCCGGGTAAAGCGAGCGGAGAAAGTGTCTTACGTTTGAGTCGATCCAGACCCGCATCCGTGCCCAACCACAGAATGCCATCGCGGTCGATGAGCTGGGACAACACGTTGTCGGAGCTAAGTCCATCCCGAAACGTATACGAGCTGACCGGATTCTGCTCTTCGGCAGCAAGGTGGTGTACACCGGCGCCCAGCGTACCCAGCCATATACCTCCCTGCTCGTCCAGAACCATACTGACCGCAGATGATGTTGGAATTTCTTCGACTTCAACATCAGTATTTCCTGTTTTCCTGAGGCGCAGCAGATGATCCATGGCACGATCAGCCACCCATATCTCGCCGGCAGGAGACGAGACAATTTTGCTGATCGACTGACTGTTGCTATCGATTGGAGTGAATGCGGATGCGCCGGGGGTAAGCATATAGAGTTGTTCTTCGCTCGCGGCCCAGACATGACCTTCGGCATCAACGTGGACCGCTCGGGCGTGGCGTTCCCCAAACCCCGCCTCCTGTCCAACCCCGTGCCAGGCAACGCCATCATGCCGGGCGAGTCCACCATCGGCTGCGATCCAGACCTGTCCTTGCTGGTCCTCGGCCATGCCGTATATGATCCCGCCCGGAATTCCGGGCTCAAGCGGTTGCAGCACGTCGTTTGCGGTAATAAACCGGGCCCCGCCGGCGCGAAAACCCACCCATAGGCCGTTGGCTGTGCTCAGGAGTGCTGAGACCATCCCAAGCGGCTCACCGTCAGCAGGCACGAATTTCTCGAACTCAAAACCATCGAAACGGTACAGGGAATCATTGGTTCCCAGCCAAAGGTAGCCATCAGCGGTTTGCGCCAGCGCGCCTACAGAACCTGGACCATCATCGCTGGCAGTCCAGCGGCGATGGTCCATTTGGTCCGGAATGGCCGCGGATATACTGGAACACGCAACGCAGCCAAGCACCGCGACCAGCAGAAAACTGACATATGCTCGCAAGGGAAATGCCTGCACGATGCGCCACCTCGCCCGTTTGTATTGAGTAGTTTAGCTGGGGAGTGCAGTCAGAACCAGCCCAGCTGTTGCTGGAGCCATTCCAGGATTACGTCTGCGACGCTCTCCCAGCCAGGCTGTATGATCAACAAGTGACCTTGGCCGGGGAACGCCATGTAGTCTGTCGGGGCCGCCGACCGCCGCTGATGAGAATAATTGGCTAGAACGACAGAACTTTTGACCATTCGATCGTCACATCCGGAAATCAGTAATAAGGGTCCGCGCTCGTGCCTGAAGTGCAATTTGCTGCCCACGCCGAATGCGACTGTCAACATCAGTTTTTGTGGGACTCTGCCAACAAACTGTTTATATAACGGGCGGGTTGTTTGCCAGGATGCCGGATGCCCCATGCGGCGAGAGAATTGCGCAGGTGTCATACGTAGAAAGCGCACCTCCTCCAGCCGCTCTGCTCTTGCGGTAAATATCTGCAGCAGCGATGAAATACCAGGGAAGACGCACTGAGGTGGACGCGGTGCTATGGCAATGCCAGCTGCACCCAGGCCGCGATCCAGCAATAGCTGAACCACAAGCCCCCCCATCGCATGGCCTATCAGAATAGGCGGCGCCGGCAAGCCCGCTAGCTGCGCCGCGTAGAAATCCACGAGACGCTTGAGGGGAGATGATCCCTCATCTTTGCCATGCAGAATCCGGTACCAGCCCTGCTCACCTGATGCTGGCAGCGACAGGACACTGCAGGCGTAACCGCAGGCCTTGAAGTGGCGCTTGAACCTGTCCCATACCGCTGGGCCCAGCCAATCCCCCTGAATAAAACAGACTTCGTACCGTATCGCCACTGTTGCCACTACGCCTCCGCGCCGAGAGCGACGCTTTCTTGGTCAATGCTGCCATTCCCTACCTGGCACCGCTAGGCTGCGTTATCGAGAAGCTGTGTTGCTCAAGGAGGAACGCTGGTACCAGCAAGTGAGCCTTGCCCGGTGCTAAATTTCAAACCCCAACTAAAAAGACGAACTCATAATTGAACGGGGCGCCGCAAGAGCTCAAGAGATCCCGAGAGTCCTTTTTGACGACACGAGGATTTTTAATGAAAGTGATGAAAATCAAATCATTCGGCCGCCCGGAATTATTCGAGCTTGGTGAGGTGTCCAAAGCCAGTGCCGCAGGCGGGACAGGTTCTGGTGCGGGTCCACGCAAGCTCCATCAATCCGCTGGATTACCAGATACGACGTGGTAATCCACTACAAGGAGGAGGGTCACGTCGATGCCATTTTGCGGGAAACCGATGGCAACGGAGTCGATGTGGATTTCGACACCATCGGCGGCGACACATTGTCGCGCAGCCCCGACCCGCTCGCACAACTTGGGCGTGTTGTCTCAACTATGGAAATTGCACAGCCGCAAAGCCTTGTGTTGGAGCGCTCTACCCGGTTGCAGTCGAGTCATAGGCTCATCTCGTCAGCAGAATGATAGTCCATAAAACCATCCAGATCAGGAGTCAATCATGATCAGTGTCAGAACAGCAGCACAACGAGGCCAGTTCGCCCGGATCCTTTCGCCAGACGGCGACAAGCAATCTCTGCTCATTGGTCAGGACGTGTGCATTTATGCTGGAGAGTTTGATCGCCCGGAGGCCGCACAGGTGAAATTGTCCCCGACCGCTATGCCCATGTGCTCATTGCGCGCGCGGCTGTCTTGTTGAACGGCAAGCGGATGGACGCGGGAGACGGAGCCAGAATCACCGAAGAGACTGACCTTGATGTCACCAACGGGCGTAACGCCGAAGTATTGGTATTTGATCTGCTCCCGAACAGGGAGCCTCAACCGCCGCACAATCGTTGAGAAGGGTAGCCCTGTCCTCAGAGTCTCTGGTCTCAATATGCGCCGGGGGAAATAACTTGATCATTCTGTAACAAGTTCTTTGGTGTTGCCGATTCGGCGACACAGCGTAACAGGAAGGAGGGCTACCGTGCCATTCACAGCAGTGCCACTATCTTTGTTGACAGCACCGCAGTCGGTGCATGTGTTTTGTGGCAACGACTTCTATTAACCTCGACGATAAAGGATTCATTTATGACTTTACGCAACGGCCTGGACTCTCTCCTTCGCCCCGAAGACTCGGTGCTCGTTCTGATCGACCACCAACCTTACCAACTCGCGAACGTGAACAGCCACGAACCGCAGATGGTGATCAACAATACGGCGGGCCTGGCAAAGGCCGCCAAAGCCTTCGGCGTTCCAACCATTCTGACCACCGTTATTGCTGAACGTGGCGGACTTCTGTTTCCCCAGATCACCGAAGTGTTCCCTGGACAGGAAGTCATAGATCGTACGCTCATCAATACCTGGGAAGACCAGAAGGTGGTGGACGCGGTCAAGGCGACGGGCCGCAAACAACTGGTCATCGCCGGCCTGTGGACCGAAGTATGTGTCGCCATGCCGACAATCCACGCCCTCGGCGATGGCTGGGACGTTACCGTGATCACCGATGCCTCCGGCGGTGTTTCAACCGAGGCTCACGAGGTCGCCATCCAGCGCATGAGTGCTGCTGGTGCCAACATGATGACCTGGATGGCGTTGGCGGCCGAATGGCAGCGCGACTGGGCGCGGTCCGAACAGGCAGAAAAATTGGCGGAAGTTATCGTGCAACACGCTGGTGGTAGCGGCATTGCGCTCCTGTGGGAGCAGCAACTTCTCAATACCCCGGTGCCGGGCACCGCAGGCTAACCCCAGTGGAAAGCGGGCCGGATGAAACTGCCCGATGCTGACGATGCCGAATTCATCCCCTTGCCAGATGAAACGGCGCCGCCGATACCAACGCCAGCGATGGTGAGCAGCAAGGAAGATTGGTGGCAGACGCTTCCGGTTTTGGTTTGGTGCATGCTGTTGTCCTGCTGGGGGCGGCAACCGTTGCTGTGCCCCTGTTCCGCAGGCTTGGCCTGGGCTCCGTGCTCGGCTACCTGGCCGCCGGTCTGGCGGTGGGCCCCTTCGGGTTTGCCCTGATTGATGACCCCGCAACCTTGCTACACACCGCCGAACTCGGCGTGGTCCTGTTCCTGTTCATCATCGGGCTGGAGCTGCGCCCAGGCAAACTGTGGGCGTTGCGGCGGCAGATATTCGGGCTCGGCGCGGCTCAGGTAATCACATGCGGTATTCTGCTGACCCTGGTCGCCATGGCAGCGGGCTTTCCTTTCCCCATCGCCACGGTCGGCGCGATGGGCTTTGTGCTATCGTCCACCGCCGTCATCATGCAACTACTGGAGGAGCAGGGCGAAACATCATCCCCCGAAGGTCAACGCTCAATTGCCATCCTGCTGCTGGAAGATCTGGCAATCGTCCCTCTGCTGGCACTCGTTGCCCTGTGGGGCGCACTCGAGAACCCTGCGGGTGAGTCCGGCCAGCCGATATGGATGAGCATTGCCATCGCCCTTGCCGGACTGGTCGCATTACTGGCAGTAGGACGGTGGCTGCTCGACCCGTTTTTCAGAATCATCGCACGCTCAGGCGCTCACGCCGCTTGTGTTACTTGCTTTGGCCCGGACGCGGCGGCATGTGCCTTACTCTCTTGACGGTGTCGACGAAGCGGACGGCCTGCGTGGGCGTGTTCTGTTCATTGGCTTCGGCCGCTTCGCGCAGGTGGCGAGCCAGGCATTGTTTGCGCGTGGCGTTGAGCTCTCATTGATCGAGAACGATGAGGGCATGATCCGGGCCGCTGCCAACTTTGGTTTCAAGGTCCATTATGGCGACGGCACACGCCTCGACGTACTGCATGCATCGGGTTCAGCCACCGCCGAGGCGATCCTGGTTTGCGTCGACAAACCGGAGGTGGCTGACCGCATGGTAGCGTTGTGCCAGGCGTCGTTTCCAACCGGCTAAAATTTCGATTTTATTGGGTTCAGTTTTTGCTGCATATTAAGAAGAATCAGACTACATAGTTGATATCAATAGAAAAAAGCTCTCGCTACGAATCAGGTGGTTGCATGTTCGGCCGGCACAGCCAGCATGAGACTGCCGCCCTGCGCCAGCGAACCCGAAGGGTGAGGCGCGTCAGCGCCGAATAATCATGCCGGGTGCGCCATGCCTGGTGAGGCCTTGGCAGAAGCCTTCACCCAATGTGGTCCGCTACATGAAATTGAAGTACCGGCCGTAGAATTTGTCGATATGTTTTTCGGTCTTCAGCTATGATAGTCAAGCCAAAATCAGGACCAGACCCTGATCCTTGATCAACATCGTTGGTAATTATCGGATAATTGAATGAAAAAAGTCGGGTGGCTGTTTGGCATCTTGTTGAGTTCGAACGCACTGGCTGCGGGCGAAGTTGAAATCCCCTTGCTGGCTGAAACCGTCCAGATTCAAAGCGCGATCAGCAGTGTTCTTGAACTTGATGAGAACGGCCAGGGCACGCTTGGTGACGATCTGTGCAACCGGCTTGAGTTGTTCGATCTTGGGGTAGTGTCCGAGGGTGAGCAACTGGCTGTCAGCATGGCGTTGACTGCAACCACCGGTGCCCGAGTGCTTGGTGCCTGCCGGGGTCCGGCGCCATGGCGTGGCCGACTTGCAATGAGACTGACGCCTCAGGTGAATGCATCGGGACTGGTCATAGAGTTTGTGCCAGATTCGATCGAGTTGTTACGACCGGACGGTAGCCTCGGCGTTTTAGGTGCACCGGCTCGGGTTCTTGCCGATGCGTTGGTGGTGCCACGCCTCAACAGTGTTCAGATTGACCTTGCCGGGCCACTGAACGCGCTTGATGAATTGATCGAGCAATTGCTGGGTCCGGGGCGGTCGCAAGTTGGTGAACAGTCCCTGGTTCAAAGGACGCGCATTGCCCGCCTCGACACCGAAGAAACAGGCATCCGGGCCTGGTTGGCTTTCCAGGTTCAAACCCTTGACCTGGCCGATCAAGCACCTGAACCCAGTCTGGACCCCTCTGAGTTAGCTCAATGGCAAACCATTGAGGATGAGTTCGACGGCTTTCTGACCGCAATCATTTCGACCCTGGCCCGCTCAACCGAGTCCCATGACTTGCGCACTGAATTACTCGCCACGCTGCTGGACGCCCGACATGCCATTGCCGAGGCACTGACGCTCGATGATCCGGCGTCTGATCCGGTTCGCGAGCTTTTCCTGACAACCTGGGACAGGCTGCGGCCCCTGATGAGCGAACTTGAAACGCTGGAGACCCCGGGTCTGGAAGTTGATTTCAGGTTGGCGGCGTTCATTGCCGGTGGTGACGCGCTGCAGGCGCTCGACGCCCTGGGGCCTGATTATGGTCTGGAAATCACCCGTGACGGGCTGCGCCGGCTTGCCCGCCTGCTGTTGGCCGACGCGGTGCCTGCGAGTTTCACACCGTTGCCGCTGGAGGTGGATCCGGAGTTTCGTGCGCTGTTTGGACTGGATGCCAGTGTTGAGCCTGTGAGCACAACAGGGGTATTGATGCGAGGAATCGCTGGTGGTCTCCGCTCGGCGGTATCCTGGCTGTTGCCGGCCGCTCATGCCAGCAATATTCCCCCGGCCGAAGCGCTCAGGGGGCTGGTCCCGCGTCTGGCGAACCTTGATGACTACCTGGATTTGGTCGCCAGCCTGCTGGAAGAGCAGACCAACGCGTGGCTGGCCCAAAATGATCGCATGCCGGACCGCATGATGGCGCGACTTGATCCCCTGGTTCGTGCCACGGCATGGAAAGAATCCTGCTGGCGGCAGCTCGCAGGCTCAGCCAGTGATCCCCAGGTGCTGCGTTCGCCCGTTGGTGCAGTGGGCATGATGCAGATCAACGGCCGGGTCTGGCGCAGTGTCTATGATCTTGACCGCCTCACTGATGAAGTTGATTACAACGTAAACGCCGGCATCGAGATTCTGACCCATTACATGGTTGATTACGCGATACGCCGTGGCGAGCACGAGCAGCCCGGTGGTGATGACAATCTGATCAAGGCAACCTATGCCGCTTATAACGGTGGTCCGTCACACCTGGCACGGTACCGCCGCGAAGACACGCCCGCCCGATTGCGGGCAATCGACAATGAGTTCTGGCGCCAGTACACGTCCATCCAGGCCGATCAGTGGCCGGTTATCTCAACCTGCTATGCGGTCGGAGACTGATGAGCAGACATTTGGAACAGGAGTGATGATCATGCACGGTGCTGTTCCGCTGGCCCACCTGTTCCGCTGCTGGCCGATACTGGCAGCTGTTTTTGCATTACCGCTGCTGACCGCATGCAGTGGGACACCACTGATCACTTCCTGTGAAGCCGCCGACGGCATCACGCCGGATTGCCGTTTTCAGAACCCGGAGGATCTGGTGGTCAGCCCGCAAGGGCAGTTCATTCTGGTCAGCCAGATGGGCGACATGGAAGGTGATCTGCCCGGCAGCCTGGTGGCGCTGGCGCCTGCGGCTGGCGAAATCCAGCCACTGTTTCCCGCTGCAGGTTCCGTGCAACCCACGCAGGGCTGGGGCGAGGTGGCGTGTTCACCACCCGACATGTTCTCGCCACACGGCATTGATCTGGAGCAACTGGATTCTGGCGCCCACGCCCTGTACGTGATCAACCATGCCGGTCGCGAATCCGTTGAAATGTTCGAGGTGCTGGAGGATGAGCAATCCGTCGAGCTGATCTGGCGCGGGTGCGTTCTGGCGCCCGAGCATGGCTATTTTAATGATCTGGTGGTGCTGCGTAACGGCGACTTCTGGGTCTCGCAGATGTTTCCCCGGGATGCCAACGTGATCTGGGCCGCCTTGCGCATGCAGTTCACCGGCTATGCGCCCGGCTACGCCTATCACTGGAGCCCCGCCGGTGGTTTTGTGCGGTTGCCGGGTACCGATGCGAAATTTGCCAACGGCATCGAGAAATCGGCCGATGAGCGCCATGTGTTTCTCAACAGCTATTTTGGTGATGAGTTGATCAAGGTGGATACCGTCACCGGAACCCGTCTGGGCAGTGTCAGCGTGGCCAGCCCCGACAACCTCGCCTGGTCACCCAGCGGGGAGCTGCTGGTGGCGTCCCATCACGCCTCGATACCCGAGATGCTGGCCTGCACCGATATTGATGAAGGCAGCTGCGGGTTTCGTTTCCAGGTCGTTGCCGTGAACCCGGACACATTGGATGCCCGGGTGCTGCTTGACCACAAGGGTCCGCCCATGGGTGCTGCCACGGTAGCCTTGCCATTCGGTGATTCGGTTTATCTTGGCACCTTCGCCGGCGACCGCATCGCCCGCGTCAGCGCCGGGATCCTGGCGCCGTAGGGGTGCGTGCGATTCTGATATTCCAGACTCTTGCATGATGAAGGCATGCGCGGGCTGTTCATGTCCGATTTCAGCCAGGTCGCTGGTCTGGCCGTAACCCACCTGGGCTTGTATCGCAATGACGTCCTGCAGAGCCTGGCCCAGCACCTCGCCGAGCGGAGTCAGTGCGCCCTCATGAACTGCCTGTTACGCCGGATCTCACTGTCCGAATTTGGCCAACACCTGCGCTTCAGTCAACATGGGTGTGTCATTGGCAAAATCGTAGTAATCCGGTTTGCTGTCAACAAAGATCTGTTCAATCATCCGGAAATCCGCTTGCTCCTGAAAAAGCCCTGCTGGCACCGCATAGGAATCGGCGGGTTTGAAGTGATAGAACAGGTGCGTGCCACAGGTCTTGCAGAAGCCGCGATCTGCCCACTCAGATGAGCTGAAACGACTGATGTGTTCCCCGCCATCAATTTCCACTTTGCCATTGTAGTGCAAGGTCAGAAACGGGCCTCCACCCCAGCGCCTGCACATGCCGCAATGGCAGGCCTCGACTTCACTGACTGAATTGACGGTCAATGATACTTTTCCGCAAAGACATTGGCCTCTCATCGTGTTGTTTGCGCTCATGACATACTCCTTGTGGTCACCTGTAGTACTGGCTGCCGCCGTACGGGTTTAGCGGCACTGGCTCACAGAACGGTGCGCAGCATTTGCAGAGCCAGCAAAATGACAAGTGCCGCGAACAGTTTTTTTAATGTGGCCACCGGCAGGCGGTGAGCCAACCCCGCGCCCATTGGTGCTGTGATGAAACTGGCAACGGCTATCGCCAGCACGGCCGGCCAGTAGACAAAGCCCAGCGTCTGCGAGGGCAGGCCAATTGCCCCCCAGCCGTTGAATATGTAACCCATTGACCCCGCCAGGGCAATGGGCAGACCCACCGCGGCCGATGTGCCGATGGCCGTCTGCAGGCGCACATTGCACCAGGTCAGAAACGGCACTGTCATTGTGCCGCCGCCAATGGCAACCAGCGCAGAGACACCGCCGATACCTGTACCGACACTAGACAGTCCAACAATGCCTGGCAGGTTCCGCGACGGGCTGGGTTTGCGGTTCAGAATCATCTGCGCGGCCACGTAGGTCATGAACAGGCAGAAAAATATCGCCAACGGTCGTGGTGACAGCCAGGCCGCCAGGAATGTGGCAGCAAAGGTGCCCAATACAATGCCCGGCGCCAGCCCCTGTACTGCCCGCCAGAGTACCGCGCCGTGTTGATGATGGGCGCGCAGGCTGGCAACTGAGGTGGGTACAATGGCTGCCATGGATGTACCCAGTGCCAGGTGCACCAGGTAATCCGTCGAAAAACCCTGTTGCGCAAAAAGCACAGTCAATACGGGCACCATGACGGCGCCACCACCAATGCCAAACAGCCCGGCCAGCAGGCCTGTCAGTGCCCCAAGCAGCAGGTAGGCAAGAAGCCAGACGTCAAGCATACACTACTCCTGTGCCAGGTTCTGCATGGCATGGGCGGTGACTTCATCTGCGGGGAAAAAGGCCTCGATGGCCAGTTCCTCCAGAGTGATGTCCACCGGTGTGCCAAACACCGTGGTAGTGCCAAGAAAGGACAACACGCCGGTATTGGTTCGCAGCCTCAGTGGAACAGCAATATTGGCATAGTCATCACCACTGGTGCGTTGCCAGGGTCCGGCGCCGGGGGGAACCGGATATTGCTTCAATTCATCGATCAGTCCGGACAGCGCCGGATCTGCCGAGGCGTGTGCCTGTTGCGTCAGGCGGGCGAGAATATGTTTCTGCCATTCGCGGAAATTTTCTATACGTGGGGCCATACCATCAGGATGCAGGCTCACGCGCAGCACATTCACGGGGGGTGCCAGCAGCGTCGGATCAACACCGTCCAGCAGGGCGAGCATGGGTTCGTTGGCCATCAGCAGTGTCCAGTGTCTGTCAACGGCCAGTGCCGGGTAGGGGGCGTGGCCGTGCAGAATGCGCTCCACCACCTGGCGCGCGGCGGTAAATTGTGTGTCATCCAGTTCGCTCTCACGGTAAACAGGCGCAAAGCCGGCCGCTGTCAACAGCCGGTTGCGTTCACGCAGGGGGATTTCCAGATGTGCCGCCAGGTGCAAAACCATGTCACGACTGGGTGAGGCGCGACCGGACTCCAGGAAACTGAGGTGGCGTTGGGACACCTCAGCATAAGCGGCCAGTTCAAGCTGGCTCAGGCGCCGACGCCGGCGCCACTGGCGCAGAAGTTCTCCCGATGCCGGGGTGTCCGCCTGAATGAAAGTGCTGGTGCTGTCCATATGCCAAGCATATCACGTGGCTGCCTGATTATTACCTCGCAGGTAATCGCCAACAGTTACGCGGTTTGTGATGATAGGCGCGGTGCCAATCATTGGCCCCAGACCATACACAAGAGGAGTCTGTCATGTCCGTGATAAACACATTCGATCTTCGGCGTCTTCTGTTGTTGGACGCCGTGACCGCCGCCCTGATGGGTATCTTGCTGGTACTGGCCAGTCAGCCGCTGGCAACACTCACCGCGATGCCTGCCGGTTTTCTGTTCGCTGTTGGTGTGTTGCTGCTGCCCCTGGCGGCCATCATGCTGGCAGTGGCGGTCCTTGGTGCATCCTCACCGGCTGCAGTGTGGCTGGTGATTGGTGGCAATTACGCCTGGGTCATTGCCAGCCTGATAGTCATGCTGGGTATCTGGATCAGCCCTAATCTGCCCGGTTATGTATTGATTGGTGTCCAGGCGGTGGTGGTGCTGGGTTTTGCTGTACTGGAGCAGCGATCGCTGGGTGAACTCCCGGGCAATATATGACTGCGCATGGCGCACTGGTATTGCAAACGCGGCGTATGGCCGTGGTCTTTGACCGGGCAGCGGGGTTTGCCTTTATACTGACACTTTGTCCATTCGGTTCCATTGGCGGGAGGTATAACCCATGCACATGCTTCGTACGATCCAGACCATTCTGTTGTTGGTGGGCTCATTGTTGCTAGCCGGCACAGCCACTGCAGAGTTTCTGCAGACCAGCACAGAGTTTTCGCAGAACCGCAGCAGCAATACCGATACATTGGTGGTGCTGGTGCCTGCAGACCAGGACCCCATCCGTCTGGGCGACTGGGGTGACGAGACGGTCAACCATATCGCGCGAGCAGCGGCAGCTAACGATTTTGAAGCCAGCATGGGCCAGAAAGTGGACATCCTGGCACCGGGCGGTCTGAGCGTGGATCGCCTGATCCTGCTTGGTCTGGGGGAGGTGGACGCGTTGAGCCGGCACGACGCGGAACTGATCGGTGCGGATCTGGCGACCCATGTCAATGCCAGTGCGGCACAGCGCATCGAAGTCAACGCGGAGCTGATTACTGATGCGGCGCGCAACGCCGGCATATCCACTGCGATTGCGCATGGCATGGACCTGCGTAACTACCGGTTCGACCGCCATTTCAGCGACCCTGAGCCCCGTCCGGCGCAACACTACCACTTTACAGTGGAGTCACAATCGGTTGCAGAGCAGCAGTACACTGCCTTGCGCGCTCTGGCCGAGGGTGTCTTCCATGCCCGCGAGTTGACAAATCTGCCCGGTAGCGACGGTTATCCCGCCGCTTTTGCCGAGTATGTACGCGAAATGCTCGAGCCACTCGGGGTGACGGTCACCGTCCTTGGGCCCGAGGAGGTTCTGCAGGCCGGAATGGGGGCGCTGTATGGAGTCAGCCAGGGCAGTCAGCACAAGGCGCATCTGGTGATTGCTCACTGGCAAGGCAGCAACGACCAGCCCATTGCCCTGGTGGGCAAGGGTAATACCTTTGACACCGGGGGTTACAACCTGAAAACCGATGCATCCTCCATTCTTCAGATGCAGACTGACAAGGCTGGCGCTGCTGCAGTGGCTGGCGCCATGGGCGCGCTTGCCGGCCAGGGTGTTGCGGTCAATGTCATTGGTGTCATGCCGCTGTCGCAGAATTCAATTTCCGGCGAAGCCCAGTTGCCTGGTGACGTGGTTACTGCCGGAGACGGTACCACCATCGAGGTGGCCAACACCGACGCCGAAGGCCGCCTGATCCTGGCCGATGGCATCTGGTATGCCCGTGAACACTACAATCCGCGCGTCATCGTTGACATCGCCACGTTGACCGGCGCCAAGCGCACGGCCCTGGGCGCTGATTACGCCGCTGTGTTCACCGATCAGGAGGATCTGTTGGCCACCATGCGTGAGTCTGGCGAGCTCACAGGTGAGCGTGTCTGGCACATGCCTCTGGGTCCCTACAAGGGCATTATCGACAGCCGCATTGCTGATATCCGCAATACCGGTACGCCAGGCGCGCAGGCAGGCGCTGTGTTTCTGCAGCACTTTGCCGCCGACACGCCCTGGATGCATCTGGATATTGCAGGCAACGCCTTTTTTGAAAGTGCCAATGGTGTCAATCCGCCAGGTGCTTCCGGTTTTGGCACCCGCCTGCTAAGCGAGTGGGTGAAGATCCATGCCGCGCAATGAGCCGCCTTGTTGCCCCAGGCACTACGGTCGAAGCAGCGCCTCATGATATGCTTGTCGCCCCGGTGTCGTGGTGCGGCAGCGCGCTGACCCGGCAATTTGACAGTTCCCGCTGACACGGGGTGACAACAGGATCATTGAGGAAGTTTTATGAAGCATGTGCTGGCTTTTCTGGCACTTCTGGGCGCCAGCGTGAGTGCCCGCGCCGACGTGTTTGCCTACTTCCGGTATGAGGATGGCAGAACCAACTGGCAATATATTGCCAACACCAGTGCCAGCCTGCTTATCCTGATCCTGCTGGTGGTGCTGGTTTTCCTGATCCGTGCTCACCTGCGCGCCAGACGTTCGAACCGTGCCCTTACCGAAATCAAGGCAAACCTGGAGGACCGTGTGGCCCAGCGCACGGCAGTGCTGGCACAGACCTCCGAGCAGTTGCAGCGGCGTGAGGCCTATATCAGCAGTATTGTGAACTCCATGCCGGTGACCCTGATTGGTCTCAATGAACAGTTGGAGGTGACCCAGTGGAATCGCACCGCGGAAGAGATGACTGGCCGGCCTTTTGAGGATGTGGAGGGCAAGAACCTTTGGGATGCCTATCCGACGATTACCTTGACCGAGGAACAGGTCCGGTCTGTGTTGGATAGCGGCGAGGCGGCTCACCTGAAACGCACACAACGAAACCAGCACAGTTTCGATATCACACTCTATCGGCTCAAGGAACACGATGACGTGGGTATTGTTATCCTGATTTCCGATGTGACCAAACAGGTACGGGCTGAAATCAAGCTGGCTGAGCGCGACAAACTCTCCGCTCTGGGGGAGCTTGCTTCTGCCATGGCATACGACATCGGCCTGCCCATCAACACCATTCACCAACGTGTGTCACGCTCGCGTGAAAAAATTGAAGCCAGCGATCTTGACCAGGTGGTCAAGGACTTCCTGTTGCGTGAGGTGGAGACAGTACGCCAGAGTGCGGCACAAGCCACTGCGATCGCGCAGAACCTGCTTGATCTGGCCGGTAGTCATCACAGTAGCAAGAAGCCGGCCGATCTGACGGCGATCATGGATCGCAGCATCGAGCTGGCGGCAGCGCTTTATATCGATGCCGAAGGGCTTGCTTTCCGGGACATCCCTGTACGTCGGCGCTACGAAGCGTCATTGCCGCAGGTAAAATGCTTCCCCGATGAGCTGGTACAGGTGTTCACCCGGATACTCAGGAGCGCCTTCTATGCACTAAAGGCCAGCAACCCGGATGAGCGTAAAACCACCGGTATCGATATCGAGATTTCGCTGTTCATCGATACCCTCTGGATCAAGGTGTCGCACAAAGGCGAGTGTCTGCAGGCCAGCGAACAGCTGGAGATTTTTGAGCCGTATTTTCTCAGTGCCAATGATGAGCAAAGTTATCCTGTGGAGCACCGCCTGTCGTATTCGTACTTCATCATTACGCGGCACCATCAGGGGCAGATGTCCGTGACGTCTGATGAGCAGAATGGCACCTGTTTTAATATTCAGCTGTTGTTGGAGTGACTTTCATATGAGCAAATCACTGGCCGACCAACTTCTGGGTGCCGGGCTTGTGGACCAGAAAAAAGTAAAAAAAGTCCGCCAGCAACAGCGCAAGCAGTCAAAAAAGCAGAAACACAACAAATCTGATGCACCGGATGAGACAAAACAACGTCTCGCCGAGCAGCGTGAGGCCCAGGTCGAACGTGACCGGCAGTTGAACCAGCAGCGCGTGGACGCCGAACGTCAGAAGGCCATGCTGGCGCAGGTCAGACAAATGCTGCAACACAGCGGTGTGCAGGCAGATGGTGATATCAGATTCAATTTCACGGATCCGTCCAGTAAACGGATCAAACATATTTATGTCAGCAAGAAGCAGCAGGACCAGCTGGCTACCGGCATGTTGGCCATCTGCGTGGATGGCGAGCGGTTTGTCATGGTGCCCGGCAATATCGCCGACAAGATTGCCGAGCGCTTTGTTGATGCTGTGGCTTTCCGGGTGGACAAACGCGAGGACGCTGATGATGCCGAAGACCCCTACAGGGATCATCCCATTCCCGATGACCTGATGTGGTGATCACGCTTTCCAGGAGATACCACTGAATGAACACTGAATACCGCAAGCCACTGCCGGGCACCGATCTGGACTTCTTTGACACCCGCGAGGCGGTCGACGCCATCAAGCCTGGCGCTTATGATGCCTTGCCTTATAGCTCGCGGGTACTGGCAGAGAATCTGGTGCGCAAATGTGATCCGGCCACACTGACTGACTCATTGCGACAACTGATCGAACACAAGCGTGATCTGGATTTTCCGTGGTTCCCCGCGCGCGTGGTCTGTCACGATATCCTGGGGCAGACAGCCTTTGTGGATCTGGCAGGGCTGCGTGACGCTATTGCCGAGAGCGGCGGTGACCCGGCACAGGTGAATCCGGTGGTGCCTGTACAACTGATTGTGGACCACTCGTTGGCTGTGGAATGTGGCGGTTTTGACCCCGACGCCTTTGCCAAAAACCGTGAGGTCGAGGATCGCCGGAATGAAGACCGCTTCCACTTCATCGACTGGTGCAAGGAAGCCTTTGAGAATGTGGACGTGATACCGCCGGGTAACGGCATCATGCACCAGATCAATCTGGAAAAAATGTCTCCCGTTGTGCAGGTGCGCGAAGGCGTGGCGTTTCCCGACACCTGCGTGGGTACGGACAGTCATACACCACATGTGGATGCCCTGGGGGTGATTGCAGTCGGGGTAGGCGGCCTGGAAGCCGAAACTGTCATGCTGGGGCGTGCTTCCTGGATGCGCACCCCGGAAATTGTAGGGGTGGAACTCAGCGGCCGGTTACAGGCCGGCATTACAGCCACAGACATGGTGCTGGCGCTGACCGAATTTCTGCGTAACCAGAAAGTGGTTGGGGCCTGGCTTGAATTTCATGGTGAAGGTGCCTTGTCACTCACCCTGGGCGATCGGGCCACGGTATCCAATATGGCACCTGAATATGGCGCCACTGCAGCCATGTTTCCCATTGATGAGCAGACACTGGAATACCTCACGCTCACCGGGCGCGAAGACGCCCAGGTGAAACTGGTTGAGACCTACGCCAAACATACCGGGTTGTGGGCCGACAGTCTGAAAAATGCGCAATACGACCGGGTACTGAAGTTTGACTTGTCCAGCGTTGTGCGCACCATGGCCGGCCCGAGCAATCCGCACGCCCGTGTGGCCACAACCGAGCTCGCCGAACGCGGAATTGCCGGTAAATGGGAAGCGGTGCCCGGGCAGATGCCAGATGGTGCCGTGATCATTGCGGCCATTACCAGCTGCACCAATACCAGTAATCCGCGCAACGTGATTGCCGCGGGCCTTATCGCGCGTAATCTCAACCGTCTGGGCCTGACCCGCAAGCCCTGGGTGAAGTCGTCTCTTGCGCCGGGTTCCAAGGCGGTAAAACTTTACCTGGACGAGGCAGGGCTGACATCGGAGCTGGAGAAACTCGGTTTTGGAGTGGTGGGGTTTGCCTGCACAACCTGCAATGGCATGTCAGGCGCGCTGGACCCGGAGATTCAGCAGGAAATCATTGATCGCGACCTGTATGCAACAGCAGTGCTGTCTGGCAATCGCAATTTTGACGGTCGTATCCATCCTTATGCCAAACAGGCCTTTCTGGCCTCACCACCCCTGGTAGTAGCCTACGCTATTGCAGGCACCATTCGCTTTGATATAGAGCGGGACGTCCTGGGGGTTGTTGACGGCAAGGAGATCCGGCTGATTGACATCTGGCCCAGTGATGAAGAAATTGATGCGGTAGTAAAAAAGTCAGTCAAGCCACAGCAGTTCCGTGATGTCTACATCCCCATGTTTGATCTGACTCGTGCCGAAAACAGTGGCGTGAGCCCGCTTTACGACTGGCGACCGACATCCACCTACATCCGTCGACCACCCTACTGGGAAGGCGCCCTGGCCAGTGAGCCTACGTTAAAAGGCATGCGCCCGCTGGCCATTCTCGGGGATAACATCACCACCGATCACCTGTCGCCATCCAATGCCATAATGCTGGACAGTGCCGCGGGGGAGTACCTGCACAGCATGGGGCTGCCGGAGGAGGATTTTAATTCCTACGCCACACACCGTGGCGATCACCTGACCGCACAGCGTGCCACGTTTGCCAACCCGAAACTGATCAATGAAATGGTGATAGTGGATGGTAAAGTGAAGCAGGGTTCACTGGCACGCGTTGAGCCGGAAGGCAAGATTATGCGTATGTGGGACGCCATTGAAACCTATATGGCGCGCAAGCAGCCGTTGATCATCATTGCCGGTGCAGACTATGGTCAGGGGTCCTCGCGTGACTGGGCGGCCAAGGGCGTGCGACTCGCTGGCGTGGGAGCCATTGTGGCAGAAGGTTTCGAGCGCATACACAGGACAAACCTGATCGGTATGGGTGTGTTACCCCTTCAGTTCAAGGCCGGGACCACCCGAAAGACACTGAACCTGGATGGTACCGAGACGTACGATGTCACTGGTGACGTGGCGCCAGGCGCCGAGCTGACGTTGATTGTAAACCGGGCGGATGGCACAAGCGCCCGGGTGCCGGTGACCTGCCGGCTGGACAGCAATGAAGAGCGGTCAGTGTTCCAGGCAGGTGGGGTGCTGCAGCGTTTTGCGCAGGATTTCCTGGAGGCCACGGTGTCATCAGGAGATCATGCATGAGCGTAGCCGGACAACTGAAGATACCTGCTACTTATATTCGTGGCGGTACCAGCAAGGGTGTGTTTTTCCTGTTGCGGGATCTCCCTGAGGCTGCGCAGAAACCGGGCTTGGCAAGGGATCGATTGCTGCTGCGTGTGATTGGCAGTCCGGACCCCTATGGCAAACAGATCGACGGCATGGGTGGTGCCACCTCCAGTACCAGCAAGACCGTGATCCTGTCAAAAAGCACTCGGCCCGATCATGATGTGGATTATCTGTTTGGTCAGGTGTCCATCGATTCACCCTTTGTGGACTGGAGTGGCAACTGCGGTAATCTGTCATCGGCCGTGGGTGGTTTTGCCATCAGCAAGGGGTTGATCGAACAGTCTCGCATTCCCGACAATGGCCATTGTACGGTACGAATCTGGCAGGCCAATATTGGCAAGACCATCATCGCCCATGTACCTGTGCAAGGTGGCGAGGTGCTGGAAACAGGCGACTTTGAGCTGGACGGGGTGACCTTTCCAGCGGCAGAGGTGCAACTGGAGTTTCTTGATCCCGCCGATGACGGCGAGGAGGGTGGAGCGCTGTTCCCCACCGGCAATCGGGTGGACGAGCTGGAGGTGCCAGGTGTCGGCACACTGAAGTGCACACTGATCAATGCCGGTATACCAACGGTTTTTGTGGAAGCACAGGCCATCGGTTACGAGGGGACCGAACTGCAGGGCGCCATCAATGAGGACAGTCGGGCCCTGGCCATGTTTGAAAGCATTCGTGCCTGTGGTGCGTTGAAAATGGGGCTGATCCAGGATGTCAGCGAGGCGGCGGGTCGTCAGCATACGCCCAAGATTGCCTTTGTGGCGCCTCCACGGGACTATATAGCTTCCAGCGGACGATCAATAAAAGCAGCAGAGATAGACCTGCTTGTTCGCGCCCTGTCCATGGGCAAGTTGCATCATGCCATGATGGGCACGGCAGCGGTGGCCATTGGCACTGCGGCGGCTGTACCGGGCACTCTGGTTAACCTGGCAGCCGGCGGTGGCGAGCGAACCGCAGTGACCTTCGGGCATCCGTCGGGCACTTTACGCGTGGGCGCCGAGGCCACGAGCAGCAATAACAAATGGGTGGTGAAAAAGGCCATCATGAGTCGCAGTGCCCGAGTGCTGATGGACGGGTGGGTGCACATACCCGTCGCGCAATGAATTACCGCTCCGGCAGTATGCTTTTTTCCATGCGCACATGCGGGATGCTGACCTCAATAAACGCTTCGCTTGTTACCCGGTAACCCAGTTTCTGATAAAACGGCACTGCCGTGACACGGGCATGCATCACGACGCCCTGAACACCGTTAGCGGCCAACCAACACTCAATGGCCTGAATCAGAACTCGACCAGCGCCTTGCCCCTGATAGGCCTCGGCGACAGCCATTTGCCGGAGTTTTGCAAGTCCGTTGTCCAGCGGAACGACAACGGCGCAGGCGATCAGGCAGGCTGACTCATTGAACAGACCCCAATGGCGTTGACCTGACTCCTGTGCCGGGTCCTCGTCGTAGAGCGACAATCCCAGTGGCGCTCGCAGCACAGCATGGCGCAGGGCACAGGCAGCAGCATAGTCGCTGCTGCCATGCTCAATCTGTCGGACTGTGGTTTGTGTCAGTTGTACCATCTGTTGATTCTGCAGTGTAACGTGTGAATTTGGAAACATTTGTAATGATCGCACAAGAGAACCCGGCTGGCAGCTCGGGAACGAATCTTCGGCTTTTCTTTGGCATAGCCTGCCCGGCCTTGCCGAGCATCATCGAGCTGCGTGAAGAACTCCGGGACCATGGCGCCGGGTTGCGGCTGGTTCCGCTGCAGAACCTGCATCTGACGCTGCGCTTCCTGGGAACAGTGGACGCCCTGGATATCGCAGGCATCTGTGAGCGTGCGGAGCCGCTGCTAAGCGGCATTGGTCGCTTTGACATGACGCTGAAGGGCCTGGGGCGGTTCCCGCGAGCGCTGTGGATTGGCGCGGAACTGCCGCCACATGTGCATACGCTGGTGGCGACCCTGAACCAGACTCTTGACCAGACTCTTGACCAGACCCAGGCAGGCCCGGGCATCCGGCAGTCTGACCAGCCGTTTTGTCCGCACGTTACCGTGGCAAGACTCGCAAAAAGTGCAGGGCTGGCTTCGACAGCTGACCTGACAGCGCGCCATGCTGGCACACATTTTGGTCGTGTTCCGGTTGACGCTGTGCATCTGTACAGCTCGGAATCCGGGCCGGGTGGTGTCAGATACAGACCCGTTCAAACCTTCACCTGAACAGATTCAGGCGATGTCAGTGCGGCTCCTGTGAGCTCACTGAAGGTGAAGTGACACATCACCAACCCCGACATTGATCCGGACACGGTGGTCGCCACGGCCGTGTCCGGACGACTTGCTGCTCACCAGGGCACGACGCTCTGTGTTGTCTTCGTTGCCGGACAGGCCCGACAATGAGGTGTCACCAACGCGTGCGTCCAGATCGATGGCTCCGGTTGACGCAAGTGATGCCACCAGATCCGCGGCACCGACTCCCAGGTTGATGTCCACCGCGCCCGCCGGCAGATTGCCCTCAACGGTGCCAACGCCGCCATCAATCTCCAGATACGCCATTGCGGGCAGTCGTATCACCCAGTCCGAACGCACATTACTCTCGTCGAAACCCAGGCGCAATGTGTTCTGGCTGGAGCGATGAGACAGATCCATCGACTGGATGTCCGGGTTGCGGCGGAAAAGGCCGCGGCTGTTTTCCCGCTTGATCGTCAGCTCGACTTCAATACGATCAGAGGTGCTGGTTTCAAGCTGTATTGTGCCAACACGGAACTCCAGTATCAGTCGGTCCACGTTCGTGGTGTCAAACTCATGGTGGCGTACCACATGTTCCTGGGCAGCGGCCATTGCCGATGTCAGGGCCAGCAAGGTGAGGGAGGCGAGCAATTTAATTGAGGTATTCATTTTGACGGTCCTTGGAGCTGATTTGTCTGTAGAGTTTGTCTGCCTTGGGTTTTGCAACTCCTGTGCCAGTCACTAAATATCAATAAAAACAGAGAGATGCTTGTATTTGTTGTTGGGTCTCGATGCAGGGCATGGTAAAAATCGCCAATTATTGGGTTATCTATTCTCGCCTGAGCCGCACAGGATACGCTCCAGGTGCTATTTGCAACGATTTGTAGCCCCACTGTGATGGTCAGTTCAAAACCGGTATAGTCCCTGTTAACAATAATTCTGACAAGTTGTCAATATTATGGCAGAGACCATGCAAGAGACCATGCAAGAGACCGTGCAAGAGACCGTGCAAAAATATAAAAACAGGCCGTCGGCGTTATTCCAGTCCAGTGTTTTCCTCACGCTGCTGTTCTCCCTGCTGCTTGCCAATGTGGCCGCGGCCCAGCAAGCGCTGCCACAGCTGATCCGTATTTCAGAAAGCGAAGCTCGCATCACGCTTGACGGGCGCATGGATGAACCCGTCTGGCAGCGCGTTCCGGTGATCGAAGGCATGCGGGTGATCACGCCAGATACATTGGCTGAACCCGCCTATCGCACAGAAACCCGGATCTTCTACACGGATCGCGGCATTTACGTTGGCGTGATGAATCATCAACCCGAGGGCAGTCATGTTGCCCGTATGACGCCGCGGGATACAAGGCTGGAGAGAGACGGGTTCAACATCAGCATAGACGCCTCGGGCGAGGGACGGTACGGCTACATGATCCGTATCAATCTGGGCGGCTCCAAATCCGATGGTACGATTCTGCCGGAGCGGCAGAACAATATGCAGTGGGATGGTCCGTGGGACGCGGAAACCAGCATTGTTGAAGGTGGCTGGGTGGCGGAGATGTTCATTCCCTGGTCCATGATGGCCTTGCCGCAGGCCTCTGGCGATTCCCGGCGCATCGGGATATATCTCGAGCGCCAGGTCGGCTCGCTGAACGAGACCTGGTCCTGGCCGCCATTGCCCAGCACATCCAATGAATTCCTGTCTGCATTTCAGAGATTCGAGATAGAAAATATCGAGCCGGCCACACAGGTCACCTGGTATCCCTACTTGTCCGCCACGCATGACGCGATTCGTAATGAATCCGAATTGCGAGCCGGTGTAGAAGTGTTCTGGCGCCCGAGCACCAACACCCAGCTGTCGGCCACCTTGAATCCGGATTTTGGTACTGTTGAATCCGATGATGTGGTAGTGAACCTGACAGCGTTTGAAACGTTTTTCCCCGAAAAGCGAGCGTTTTTCCTGGAAGGGCAGGATGTGTTCAGTACGTCTCCGCGTAACCAGAGCGCACGGGGACCCGGTGGTCCCACAACCTTGCTCAATACGCGCCGAATCGGCGGTGCTGCCCGTTACGATCTGCCCCCGAATGTGACAGTGGCAGCAACCGATCTGAGCGCGCCCACTGAGCTTGTCGGTGCTGGCAAGTTCACCGGGCAGAGCGGTGGTTTGCGATATGGCACACTGATCGCTGTTGAGGATGACAGTGTGATCCGCGGCATTGCACCGGATGGGTCACGCGTTCGCGTGGAAGCCGAGGGCCGGGATTTTGCAGTGGGACGGTTGTTGTATGAGCAGACGGTGGCGTCGGGCCGTAGATCCATAGGCTGGATGGGTACCCACGTGTCACATTCCGATATCGATGCCACGGTCAACGGCGTGGACATGCATTACTTTTCCTCTGATGCCCGATGGTTGTTTGACGGCCAAGTGGTTCATAGTGACGTCAATGATACGCGTGGTAACGGTGCCTTTGCCGATGTCATCTTTCAACCGCAGCGCGGTCGCCAGCACCGGATTGCAGCCGGTTACCACGATGACAGCCTGGAGCTCAATACATTGGGTTTTCTGACCCGCAACGATCTGGTTCATCTGGATTACAACTACACACGTAATGAATCCAACATCGAGGGACTGCGATCACGTAGCACCAGTATTTTCTGGTTCAATCAGTACAACACGGGCGGTGATCCGGTGCGTCAGGGATTGTTCGGTACGCGCAACTATACTTTCCTGAACAATCACGCCCTGATGACCAGCCTGCGCTATTATCATCGACGGGTTGATGATCGTTTGGGTCGAGGCAGTGGTGACTTCTACGTGCCTGGACGCTGGCAGTTGGTACTGAACTGGGACTCGGATCCTTCTCGCCCGCTGCGTTATCATCTTGGCATGGATGCCAATACAGAGGATCTTGGAGAAAGCTTTCTGACAACCAGCGCAGGGGTCAACTATCGTCCGGTGGACAATTTTTCGATTAACGTGCATGTCGCCTATTCGGACCGCAAGGGTTTGCTTGTCTACCGTGGTAGCGGGCGGTATACCAGTTACGAAGGCAGCCAGTGGTCGCCGGAATTCACCATGGACTATTTCATCAGCGCCCGTCAGCAATTGAGACTGGGCATGCAGTGGACCGGACTCAAGGCCTGGGGTAACAAGTTCTACCAGGTCAACCCGGATCGTACCGAGCGGCTCCGTGAGGTGGCTGACCCTGCCAATGGCATGGACAATTTCACCATCAGCCGTATGGCGTTCCAGGCGCGCTATCGCTGGGAGATAGCGCCGTTGTCGGACCTGTTTGTGGTGTATACCCGCGGTGCCAATCTGCCGGGCAATACCTTCGACGACTACCCGGGTTTGCTGCAGCAGGCCTGGCAGGAACCGGTTCTGGACAGCATTGTGGTCAAACTGAGATACCGTCTGGGTTCATAGTGGCAGTGCAGTGCTGGTCTTGATCTCCTCCATGACAAAACTCGCTGTGACGTCGAACAGATCGGCGTCTATGAGGCGTTGGTACAAACGATCATAACCCGGCATGTCGGCCACCACAGCCTTTATCAGGTAGTCAATCTGTCCGCCCAGTCGGTAGACATCCAGCACACCTTCCACATCCTGCACCACCCGACGGAACTGTTCTGCCCAGGCCGTGTTGTGCTGGTTTGTGCGTATGGTGATAAACACGGTCAGCCCCAGACCAAGCTTTGACGGGTCCAGCAAGGTGACCCGTTGCCTGATGACGCCGGTGTTCTCCAGTTTCTGAATGCGCCGCCAGCACGCTGACTTGGAAATACCCACGCGCTCTGCCAGTTCACCCACCGAAAGTGAGGCATCGGCCTGCAGCAGTTTCAGAAGTTTTCTGTCCTGTGGATCTATGACCATTGTTATCACCAGTAAAAGTACTTTATCTCTACAATAATTTATTTTGCGGAACATTGTTCCGATAATATCAGATTTCAATGCACAAATAGGGACAATGTGTCGGGCAGGCGGCGCTATCATAATACCTCGGTATGTATCTGGAAGTTTTGTGCAAGGGTGAACCATGAGTACTTTGATAGACAGGATTTGCCGTTCAGTGATCGGTCACCGCCGGTGCATCAGCACGCCATTTGGCCAGAAACCGCTGATTTATGCTGATTACACAGCGTCGGGGCGGAGCCTGTCGTTTATCGAAGACTATATTCGTGAGCAGGTGCTGCCGTTCTACGCCAACACACACACCGAGACCACGTATACAGGTGCCTGTACCACGGCGCTGCGCGAATCTGCTCGCAGGATGATCCGGCGGTCCGTTAACGGGACGCCCGATGACAAAGTGCTGTTTTGTGGATCCGGTGCCACGGCAGCGATCAATAAACTCATTGATGTTCTCAATCTGCGATTGCCGGCAGAGCTTGATGCGCGCTGCAAGCTGTCATCAATGCTGACCGAGGCAGATCGCCCCGTGGTTTTTATCGGTCCCTACGAACACCACTCCAATGAATTGCCCTGGCGCGAGAGCTTTGCCCTGCTGGAGGTGATTCCTCTGGACAGTCTGGGCGGTGTTGATTGTGATGCGCTGGAGCTGGCTTTGCAGAAGCACAAACATCGCTCACTGCTGATTGGCAGTTTTTCGGCTGCGTCCAATGTCACCGGAATCAAGACCGATGTCGCCAGGGTCACGACTCTGCTGAAACGATACGGTGCGCTGGCCTGCTGGGATTATGCAGCTGCCGGTCCCTACGTGGGTATCGACATGAACGGCACGGCGCCAATTGATGCTGTTTTTCTGTCGCCTCACAAATTTGTTGGCGGGCCGGGCACGCCGGGTGTGCTGGTCGCAAAGCGTCACCTGTTCCGCAACCGGGTGCCGGCAATTGTGGGTGGTGGCACGGTGTCCTACGTTACCCCGGTTGACCACGTTTACGTCAGTGATGTGGAAAGGCGCGAGGAGGCGGGCACGCCAGCCATAGTTGAAGCCATTCGGGCGGGACTTGTGTTTTCCCTGCAACAGCAGGTTGGCACCGACGTTATCCAGGCGCGGGAGGAGGCAGTGGCGCAGCAGGTGATGCAGCGCCTGGGACAATCACCCAATATTGAAATTCTGGGCAGCAAAAAGGCAGCACGCCTGCCGATATTCTCATTGCGTTTCTGGCACGGTGAGCGGGAACTGCACTACGGTTTTGTCACCTCGCTACTGAATGATCTGTTTGGCATTCAGGTACGTGGGGGTTGCTCCTGTGCCGGCCCGTATGCACACAGTCTGCTTGGAATGGATCTTGAGTACAGCAAGCGGATCGAGAACGCGGTGATTTCCGGCGCCGGTGTTATGCGCCCTGGCTGGGTGCGCCTGAACTTCAATTACTTCATCGACAACAACGAGCTGGCGTACCTGCTGGGTGCGCTCGAGTTGGTGGCAGAACACGGTTGGCGTCTGTTGCCCCATTACCATTACGATGCCACTCACGGGGTCTGGCGGCACGAGAGTCAGCTCAATGTATTGGTGGACAGAGATCCGATAGCGGCGCTGGACTGGTTGTCGACGATGGGTCAGGACAATGCTTCGACTCAATCGACCACCTTCACGGGCAGTCTTTCGGACCTGTTGCGTGTTGCCGAAAAGGCAATCGTATCGGCCGGCCCGCCGAGAACATCAGCTATTGTTGAGATACCTGACGCGTTCAGGGGGCTGCGCTGGTTTGTACTGCCCCAGGAAGTTGTCGGCGCTGCTCAGTCCCCGCGTTCGCATGCCGGTTGAGCGCCGGCATGCGAACACTGTTGTGAGGAAAGTCGTCAGGCCGACGGCAGTGCGTTGACGGTTTCAATCATACGTTGGCGCATGGCTTCATCCGGCAGACGGCCCATCATTCCACCAATATTGTCCTGCATGTTCACCGGACGGCTGGTCGCCGGCGTGGCGGCTGTGACAGCCGGGTGGCTGATGACAAATTTCAGGAAAAACTGTGCCCAGCTGTGCGCATCAAACTCATGGGCATACTCCGGCACAGGCCGGTCACCTACCCGGGCCCACAAGCGTGTACGGCCAAATGGCGCGTAGACCAGCACAGCAATGCCCCTTTCCTGTGCCAATGGCAGAATCACCTCTTCCACGTCCAGGTTGTCCACTGCGTAGTCTATGCCAATGAAATCCAGTTCATGGGTCTGCATGACCTCGATCAGATGATCGTACTGATTGGGGAACGTGGTGGTGATGCCAAGATACTTGATGCGACCCTCTTCCTTGTACTCGCGCAGGATACCAAGCTGGGTATCCGGGTCGCCCATATTGTGCACATTGATCAGGTCGATGACCGGTTTGCCAATGCGCTGGAATGAAGTTTCGACCTGTTCGCGGGCCCGTACCGGGTCAGCAGCCGGTACGTCACGAGCCACATTCAGTTTGGTGGCCCAGAACAGGCTTTCGTGAATGCCAAGGTCCTGGGCAATACGGCCCGCGACCTCCTCTGATGCGCCATAACCGGGTGCGGTGTCAAAAATGCGGCCGCCCAGTTCGTGCATACGGCCCAGCACTGAACGCAGCGCGCTGACATCTTCGCTGCGGGCCACCTGGGCAAAGGTTGCCGAGCTGCCAAGGCCGATCGCCGGCAACATCTGACCGGTGGACGGGATGGGTTTGGTGATCAGTTCAGCGTTCTGGGCAAAGGCCAGGAATCCCGGGCTCAGGGTCAACGCTGCGCCTGCTCCGAGGCTGGCCGCCATGAATGAGCGACGATTGATTCCCTTGTTGTTCGAATCGGTTTTCATGACATGACTCCAGTTCTATGTTGGGTAAACCATCAAAGGAAACTACAGAATTGTAGTGATGGGAAGTAAAAAATGGTGACGAATTGCGACAAGGGGATGTAATTCAGAGGTACTCGGTATGTTGCGACGGGCACCTGAAAAATGTGACGGGGAGTGCAATGCCGTGTTGGCATTCTGGCATAATGTCGCCTGTGAGAGTGAGATCCTGTCGGATCAGGGTTATACACCCGCTACGCATTGTTGAACAAGGGGAGTAGTAGATGAGCATCATTCGTAGTTCCGGGCTGGCCACAGCCGCGTTAATGTTGGCAGCGCCGCTGCTGAGCCATGCAAACAATGGACATTTCATGGTGGATCATGCTGTTGTGGCAGATCCGGGCAGTTGCCAGATCGAAACCTGGTTGTCGCGTGACGATACCAACAGTCGTAATACCGTGGTTGCCGCGCCGGCCTGTACGATGGCTACGGGTTGGCAATTCGGCGTGCCCCTGTATTACGACACCGATGACAGCCGCTTTCTGGGCGCCGATCTGGAGTTGAAAAGAATCATTGCCAGTGGTCGTAACTTCGGTGATATTGCGTTGACGCTGGGCACGCACTACAGCAACGTTTCCGAGCGACTGGAGCGCACATACGTCAATCTGCCGTGGAGCGCGGAAGTGACACCGAACATGACCCTGCATCTGAACGCCGGGCTCAATCATGTGCGTGCCAGCAGCAGTTTCAAAACCAATTGGGGCCTGGCGGCATCGTATCACTTCACTGATTCGGTGGATCTGATCCTGGAAGGCGCCTCCTTCGGATCCGACTCGCCGACCCTGGCAGCCGGTGTACGCTTTCATCTGCAGTCGGGCATTGAACTTGATGCCAGTCTCGGGCGTGACAATGAGCGTGATCGGGACATCATGAATATTGGTATCAACTTCCGATTCTGATTGCCAGAAAGAGGACAAAAAAGGGGACAGACTTATTTTCCAGCTCGCCTGGAAAATAAGTCTGTCCCCTTTTTTGCATCGTTCAGTCTCCGGACGGTTTGGTAAAGCGATCATTCAATTCCTGGATCAGCGTATCACCGCTGGCAGCCAGGGCATTGAGTTTGCGCTTTGTGCGCGCGGTCCAGCCTTTGGGGTGGCTGGACAGGGATGACCAGAAACTGTCCAGGTTTTGCCTGAATGCTTTCACAACAGCCCGATCGTCTTTGTTGCTGGCCTGTCTCTCCAGGCCCCGCAGCACACTGCGGCCAGCCGTTTTGCGCAGGCTGAGGTGCAGATAACCCAACAGTATTGCAACCACCGCCGCCACCGCGAGCTGGAGCCTTGGCTCCAGTGACACCAGTGGCGTGAGCCGGTAGCCGTCCCAGGCGTCGGCGGTGATACTCCAATAGGCAAACGCAGCAGCAATTGCTGCGAACACCACACCGTTGATCCAGCGCGACCGTATTGTCCAGGATCGGCGCGCCTGGTCAAGCCGTGGTATCAGCGTGTCCCGTATATGCTCGCAGGTGTATTCCAGCGTGCCAATAATTCGGTAAGCGCGCTCCACTTCCAGCTGCTGAATGCGTTTGTGGATATCCGTCAGGTCCTCATCGCGTTTGCTGCGAATACGCTCGCGTGTCTGCGGGTCCTCGATCTGCAGGGCAGCGCTTTCCGCATAGATACGATAGAAGCGCCCTGCAGTCAGCCCGGCCTGGGCCAGCGCCCGCTGCCAGGCGGCAACAACCTCCTCGGGATTGTCCTCGCGTGCGGTATTGTCGATCTGGTTCAGTATGTAGAGGAATTTGGCACTGTCTGACCGGTTCACCGTGCCGGCCACCAGGTGCTTGAGTGTGTCGGTCATGGCGCCTGGCTCTGGGTGACGTGCATCAAAGAACACCAGCACGAGGTCTGACAGGTTGATGATGTGCTCGGTGATCAGCAAGGTGGAAGTGCGTTGCTGGTCTGCATCGAATCCCGGCGAATCAATAATGATCTTGCCGCGCAATATCTCCGCATTGGTGGTTTTCAGCTGCAGATAGGAATCAATACGTTTGCCTTCACCACTTGCCACTGCCTCAATATCGTCACTGATCTGGTAGAACGGGAATCGTGGGTCGCTGTCCAGCGCCAGGCCCGGCAGGTGTTTGGGCTGCTCTTCCGGGCCATAGGTAATGACAGTGAACTTGTCATCAACAGCCTGGTTACCGGTTCGCTGCAGGGGCTGGCCAAGATACTCGTTAAGGAATGTGGATTTGCCAGCAGAAAAGGTACCAAGCACAGCCACTACCGGCCACCAGGAGACCTGCATGGCGGTGGATTCTGTCTCGTCCAGGAATCCCAGTTTTCGGGCAATGCGGTCCAGCTCCTGGAACCTGCCGACCGCTTCGGCCAGCGCAGGATTCTCCTCATCCAGATGTGCCTTCAGTCGTTTGATCCGTTCGTCTGCCACTGCCTTTGCCACAGCTTTTCCTCGATTGCTTGCATCAATGTGCAAGAATGGCATTGCCTGCCGGTGCTTGTCCAGAAAACGGTGGTGTCAGCAAGGTGCTTGCACCCGGGTGAACCGGTGCGTCGGCTCAGTTTGAGGCTTGCAGCTTTTGTCGGGCGTAACTGCCGATCAGCATGAGTATTGCCAGAACCAGCAATGGCCATAGCGATTCCAGCCCGATGCCGTCACCCACGGAGGTTGTGTTGGTAGTGCTGTAGATGACCCAGCTGTAAAGTGACAGTTTGACAGTCAGGCCCAGTACGGCTGCCAACAGAAAGGTGGGAAGTGGCAACCCCAGCATGCCACTGCCATAGTTGACTGCCCAATGCGGACATCCCGGCAGCACACGCAGGGCAGTCTGGGTGAAGAAATCACTACGCTCTGTCAGCAGTGTGATCAGCCATGCACCGCGTTTCGGGCGCCAGTCCCGACCCAGTGTACTGGACACATAATAGCCACCAATTGCCCCGCCAATACACCCGACCAACAGAATGGGTACGGCAACAACCGGTGGGTGAAAGGGAGCAATCAGCCAGACAATCAATGTGCCGGGCATGGCAAGGGAAAACAGCAGTATCTGCAGCACGACAAGGCCAAACAGCGCAAGCGGCTCATTGGCCAGCCATTCACCCCACGTCAGAAGCTGGGGAAGGGAGACTGGTTGCCAGATAGCCAGCACAACAACACTGAATGCGATCAGTGCAAGCAGCGCCAGGCGTTGTTTCCGGTTTTTGCCTGAGCTGGCATCTGAGTTGGCACCTGAGTCGGCACCTGAAGCGTGATTGTCCAATATCTGACCCCGGGACTGTTGAATCAGTCGTTGATCTGCCGAGCATATCAAGTGTGCCAACACCAGGCCAGTACGCTTACAACATTTTGACACAGTTCGTGCTATTTGCTGACACGGACTGACCAACTCGCACTAGGCATTCCTGTCCACGATGCGTACAATTCGCACGCTGATGTTTTATGTGCAGGATTGGCCGGTTTGCAAAATCGTTCGCCATCAAGCGCCAATTGCATCAGTAACAACAAAATTTTTGGGGAGTAGTTATGTTGTACCGCAAAAAAAATAACGGCCATTTGCGCCGTGCCATCCAACTCTGCATGCTTTCATCTGTTGCCCTTCCTGTGATGTCCGTTGCCCAGCAAGGACCAGAGATCGAGGAAGTGGTTGTTACCGGATCTTACATACGCAACAGCGCGTTTGCCGGTGCGTCACCCGTGGATACCATCAGCCAGGCAGATTTCCTTGAGTCCGGTGCGCCCGCCATGGGTCAGTATATCCGGGACTTGCCCTACACACAGAACACAGACGTTGTTGCCAACGTGAATGCTTCGGGTAATGGCCAGCAGGACTCCAACGCGGCGCGTTTCAATCTGCGCGGACTCGGTGTGAACAGCACGCTGACGCTGGTTGACGGTGTTCGATCGGTCAATGATGGTGCTGTAGCATCGCTGTTGCCGGACATCGCCATGGATCGCCTTGAGGTGGTCCTTGATGGTGGCTCGGCGCTGTATGGTTCGGACGCCGTGGCGGGTGTGGTGAACCTGATTCCAATCAAGCAGTTTGATGGTTTCCGTGCGCGAACGTACTACCAGGTGGACCAGGATCGCAGTTTCGAGGAACCCAAGGTGTCACTGCTGTTCGGTCGCAGCTTCGGCAATGATGTGAATTGGGTGACAGCGTTCGAAGGCTCCAGAAAAACACCGGTGCTGCGTACCGAGCGCCCGCGCTATCTTGAGTATGATATTTCCGAAGCGCCTGTGGGCAATCCCGGCAACTTCCAGCAGGCCGCTGGTGGTATCGGTGCCGGTGGCACGGGGCCGTTGATGCGTGATCCGGCCTGTGGTACCTACAATGAAGGATTCGAAGACAAGACCATACCCGGCAGTTACCCCAGTGGCCAGCCTTTTGGTGCTGCAGCGTGTCTGTATCACTACGGCAAACATCACGACTATGCTCGTGGAAACGTAGACTATACGTTCTATAATAATGTGACCTGGGACGCAACAGATCGATTGCAGTTCGAGTTGCAATCGAATTACAACTATCGTGAATCGCGGTACAACACGTCGTCGAGTCTGGGGCAGACAACCAATAACGAGCTCGCCCTGCTGGTGCCAGCTGATCATCCGGCCAACCCCTTTGGTATGGATGTGGTACCGCGTCAGTGGCGACCGTTTACCGGTAATATGGCTACCCAGCCGTCATTCCTGAAGGACGATGGTCGTGAAGTGCAGGACTACCGCTACTACACAGACGCGAATCGATTGAGTGCCAGGTATGATATTTCCGACACCTGGACCGGTTACTCCTATTATTCCCACCAGGAAACCCGTCGCAGCGCCGATACACGAACATTGATCCTGCCGCGATTGCAGGCTGCGCTACAGGGGCAGGGCGGTCCGCAGGGCAATGAATACTTCAATCCCTTCGGTTCAGCCGATCCACGTTCGCCGGATTATATCGATGGTGTAACAAGCAACAGCCAGGAACTGGTTGACTGGATGTTCGAGGAAATGAACCAGCGTGAAATCAGCCGGAACAATCTCGAAATTTTTGAAACCCTGGCAACCGGGGAAGTGTTCCAGACACCTTACGGCGCCGCCCAGCTGGCAGCCGGTTTCCAGCGTCGTGAAGGGCGTGTTCGCGAACGACCGAATCCCTATTCGGCCATCGGCCAGAACTACAACAGCTCGATCACAGACGCACCACCGGTTGCTACCGACTATACGGACAACGTCAATGCAGTGTTTGCCGAATTCGAGGCGCCGCTATGGCATACCGTCAGTGCCCAACTGGCAGTACGCCATGAGGACTTCCGTAACCAGAATCTGAGCACAACAACACCCAAGATCGCGCTGCGCTGGGAAGCGTTACCGGATCTGGCCATTCGTGCATCCTGGGGTGAGAGTTTCCTTGCCCCGGAACCGGGTACCAATCGTCCATTCAACCCCAACGAGGGCTGTGGTGAAGTGTTTGCCGGCGTTGATCCGATTACCGGCGGCAGTCTGGCCGGCAGTTCAAGTTGTGCGTCAGGTAATCCGGATATCCGTCCGGAAACCTCAGAGATCTGGAATATCGGGTTTACCTGGGAGCCGCTGGATGAACTGAGCCTGAGCATGGATTACCAGGTGATTGACTACGAGGATCGCATCCGGAATCTGAGCACTGTTGACGCGGTTCAATTGCAGTTTGCACAGATGCTGGCCGCTACAGGTATCAGTCGCGACGCTTATGATCCGACACCAGGCTCCGCCTCACGCGAAGCGGCAAATGCCTGGCTGGCTGCGCAGGGTCCGCTTACAGGTCCCGGGGTTGAGCGTAATGTTGATGATCAGTCTGTGGTCAAGACCATCCGAAATGCTGCCAATATCGCCGGGGTGAAGATCGAGTTGATCGACGTCAAGGCAAACTACCGGTACATGACCAGCGGTTTTGGTACCTTCAATACATCGTTCAGCGCTTCGTACTTCACGCGGTATGAGTACACGGATCTGTTTGGTGAGCGTGCCGATGCGCGTGGTTGGCAGAATGCAGACAGTGGTATTGTACCGCCGCTGCCCAAGCTTAAAGCCAACACACGGGTCAACTGGTTCATGAACAATCACAGCGCCTCGGTAGCAGCAAACTACCAGCATCATGTGCATACGGATGCTTCATTCTTTGCTTATACCACAGGCCTGCAGGGTCGAGACATGATTCGTTCGGATGTATTGGTCAACACCAATTATTCCTATGTGTTCGACAACTACCTGAACAGTGAGATCACGTTGACTGCCGGTATCAACAATCTGTTTGATCGCCGGGCTCAACGGCTGCCGGTGTTGGGTGGTATGGAAACCCGGCTGCAGACACCGTTCGGTCGGCAGTTCTGGGTGTCGCTGGACTGGCGCCCGAACTTCTGATTGGGGTGAAAGCGGAAACGAGAAAAGGCGCCCTAGGGCGCCTTTTCTTTGAGTCAGGTTTATTGTCTGTGCGCGGTTTCAGGCTCAGAGCATGGCGATCACGGCCCAGTCCACCACCATTGCAGGTTTTTCCTGACCTTCCACTTCAATGGTCACCTTGTGACGCAGCATGACCTCATCCACATTGCGCTCTTCTGCACTGAGCAGGGTGAATCGTGCCCTGATACGACTACCGATTCGTACCGGGCTTGTGAAGCGCAGCCGGTCCATGCCGTAGATGATGGCGGATTTGGCACCCCTGATCTTCAAGGTTCCTTGCGAAGAAAACATGGGTAACAGGGAAAGTATCAGCAGTCCGTGAGCAATGGTGCCACCGTAGCAGCCTTCACGCATTGCGCGGTCACGGTCCACATGCAGGTACTGGAAATCGCCGGTGGCGTCGGCGAAACGATTGACGCGATCCTGGGTAAGCGGAAACCACTTGGTGACACCCACCTCCTGTCCGATATAGTGCTGGGCCTCTTCTACGGTGACACGTAAGGGCGCGGAATTGACTTCGCGGATAAGCGCAGCATTCAGCACATAGTTCTTGACCTGGGAGGCGGCGGTGATGCTCGCAGAATCATTGATATGGCGGTATAACTCGTCAAGGTATTGAGGGGCTTGCATGGTGTCGACCTGTCATTGTTGAATGTTGTGTGACGCTTTGTCAGATGACATGTAGTAAAACTACATTATGGCCGGGTTTTCGTCAATACATCAGTGCCGCGAAATTGACGCTAAATACCGAGCAACTGCTCTGAAAATTCACGATAAAGATAAAAAAAGAGCAGCCGAAGCTGCTCTTGAAAAGTTGCTGCGCCCCGCCCGAAGAGGGAAAGGTCCATGGGGCGCAGCAGGCCCGAAGGGCTGTTACCCTGGCTCAGAAACCAGGGCGCCAGTCCACGGAAGCCCAGAACTGACGACCCCAGGGGGTGTGCAGTCGGCTTTCAAAACCGCCCAGCACCGGCAGACGCTGTGGCAGTTGGTTGAACACATTGCTGATGCCGCCGCTGATCGTGATTTCACTGTCGAAATAACGATCCAGTACATAGGCATACTGCAGGTTCGTTGTGGTCCAGGAACGGATCTTTCCATCGGCCGGAGCGGGAACACCGGTCAGCAGATTGTTCACGTTATCGTCGAAACGCACGCTGCTCGAATAGTTGCTCGAGACATTGGCGCTATGATTGCCCATGAACCAGTTGACACGCAGATTGCCCTTGAATTCAGGCACAGGAGCAACAATACCTGTCTGAGCGTTCTGGTTACCCAGCGCGCTGGTGCGTTCACCGGCGTGATCCTGGTAGTCATAACGTGTGTAGTAGGTGCCACTCAGCGTGGTCGTGTATGTACCCAGATCATTGGTACGCATGGTGTAACGCACGCGGGCGTCCAGCAGATCCACCCAGACAGAGCTGACGTTCTGCGACTGGCGTACTACCCGGACCACTTGCTGGGTATCCGGATTACGGGTAACGCGGGGGTCGCCGCCGGCAGCCAGCCAGGCATTGGCCGCTTCACGTGTGGCCGAACCAGGCGTGGGGTCGTAGGCCGCGGGTGAACTGCCGATAGCGCGTAGCATGTTCTCGAACTCGATATTCGCAATGTCCTGATGGTTCATGGTACGAATACGGTCGGTATACTCGATGCTCTGATAGTCCATGCTGATGCTCAGATCATCCAGCGGCTCCCAGGTGAAACCCAGGTTCCAGATATCGGACGTTTCCGGCTGCAGATCCGGGTTACCGGACGCGCAGGTGGCACCACCGGTCAGCACGCCGCCAGTCAGCGGGTCGTTACCGAAGAAGATCTCACCACAGTTCTCGTTCGGATCGAACGGGCGGGCTTCGGCTGCTGTTGGTGCCAGGAAACTTTCACCCCAGGAACCACGAATGGCCAGCTCGGGCATGACTTCCCAACGCATGGCGATCTTTGGCGTGGTCGTGCTCAGACCGAAAGTGCGGAAGTCTTCGTGACGCACGGCCAGCTGGGCTGCCAGGTTATCAAGGATAGGCACTTCGAATTCCACAAACGCCGCGTTGACTTCACTGCGATAGGTATCCTCTGTGGGGATGGAGTCCGCCAGACTGGTGTTGTAGTCATTACGAGCCAGCGCCAGCGGGTTGGAGTAGCTACCTTCGCGATATCTACGCTGCTGTACGCCGGTGGCCATGGCCACCGCACCGTAGGGCAGCTCGTAGATGTCACCGGTACCGGTGATCTCGAAGATATCCAGATCGAAGGAAGCTGTTCGAAGGCCGTTGATTGGTTCGGCAATCCAGTCGACCAGTGCCTGGCTGTTATCGGTCACACCCGCTTCATAGTAGGGTGATCGCGGATCAGCAGAGCCGAAGGGATTGAACCACTCGTTGCCGTTCGGTCCGCCCTGACCCTGTAGGCCTGCCTGCAAGCGATCCATGTGGATGGGCTTGATATCACGTTCACGTCGATGCCGCTGCGTAGAGTAGTAGGAATACGCAGTCCAGCTGTTGGTGAAGTCGTAGCGACCCCCAACCTTGTAGCGCTGAATCGTGTCAGCATAGGGCTGCAGGCGAGCGCCACTACCTTCCTCGAAGTGCGAGGGCAGGGTGCCCGCGATGGCAAACGGGCGCCACAGCCAAGGTCCTACTTCCATATTGTAAGGGTTGGCAGGGTGGTCGGCGGGCACAGCGAGACCCGCACGGTTGTTGGAGTTCAACTGATAAGTACCGGTGTTGCGGCTTTCCATCTCCCGCCATGTGTAGTTCATGGTGGCTTCCAGCTGCAGCTGCGGGGACACATCCCAGGTGGCGTTCTGATAGATGTTATAGTCGGTCTGGCCGTCGGAAAGTGGCCACTGCGCCGAGTAGGTGAAGTAACAGTTGTTGTTCAGCAGAATACCTGATGGATTGTTCAGGTTCTGCCCCAGATCAGTGACATCGTTGAAAGTACCACAGCTTGGGTCAACAAGATTGGAACCGACCTGCTGGCCACCGTGTAGCTCCCCAATCTGCGGGTCGGCGCCTTGCAGCTCGCGCCAGACGCCCGGGTTGCCTGCAATGGCCCAACCGAAGTCGGCGCGCAACAGGCGGGGACGCTCATGGTTGAGCAGTGGGGTGCGGCGTTGATAATCGCCGGCGATGACGTAGTTGACGTCGCCGTTTAGGAAGCTGGTGCCAAACATGGCCGCGACCTTGGGCTCTTCAAAGCTGCCACTCTGGTCGCGCTGGTAGTAGGTCATGACGCGGAAGCCGTCAAACTGCTTGACGGGAATCAGGTTCACTACACCGGCTACCGCGTCGGAGCCGTAGAGTGCCGAGCCGCCGTCCAGTACCACCTCCATCCGGTCGATGGCAATGTCGGGCAGCAGGTTGTTGATGGCAGCGTCCACGGAGCGCACACCGTCCACCAGGGTCAGGGTGCTGTTTTCACCCAGGCCCCGCAGATTGAACGTGGTGCCGAAACCGGACTGGGGGCCACTGTTGGTGGCGTTGACGTTGTTCACGGTGTTAGTGTTCTGCGTGTAAGTCAGGTCGCGGATATAGTTGCCCATATTGGGCGCGCCCGACTCCATGAAGTCGGCCTGGCTGACCGAGTCCACCGGGTTGTTCTGTGCGAACCGGCTGTTGCGGATGAAAGAACCGGTTACTACCACCTCTTCCATTTCCGGCGCTGTGGATTGGGCTGAAGCCATGTGAGGCGTCATCAAAGATGCAGCCATGATCGAGCAACTGAGGTAGAACAGCTTGTTGCGTCTATACTTAGTGGGCATTCTTGTTATCTCCTGTGATATAGAGCGTTTCAGTCGGGGCGCTTGATGCAGTAACTTTTTATGTCTGACGCTGAATACACGTCAGCCCCGAAACGCCGGCCGATATTACCCGGTTGTCTGCCAGACTTTCGGGCCTGTTACAAAGTGTTGACAAAAAAATCATGTCACTGACAGCTTGTCACAGGACCTTGGCCAGCATACAACCGCTTGACCGGACAGCTTGGAGTATCTGGCCTCTGACGCAAATTGTCCTGAAAATAAAGCGTAATTTGCTGTATAAACCTACCAAAAACCTACCCAAAACCTCTCCGGGGAGAATTTTGCACCCTTGCACGCTCGTGGAATTGTCGTAAACTTGCCATAGAAGCGATTCAGGCAAGCACTGAGGTGCAATAATGATAAAAATCCATGAGTGGAGTATCTATCCGGATACTTGCACACTCGTGCGCAGAGGGGCCGAAAGTGTGAAGGTAGGCGATGCGACGCCGGCCGATGGCAGTGATGCCAAGCGTATATCCCCGCGCAACATGGATGTGCTTGTGTACCTGGTGGAGCGCCAGGGCGAGGTGGTCAGTGCAGAAGAGTTGCTGGATGCATTCTGGGTATCTTCAACAACCACGGACCATGCGGTACACAAAATTGTGGCTTCCCTGCGAGCCGCTCTTGGCGACTCAGCGGCTGAACCGCGTTTCATCAAGACACTGCCCAAGCGTGGCTACTGTCTTATTGCGCCGGTCGAGCGCAGCCCCGGCAATGACACGCGGGCGGATCACGCGGACACACCGCCAGTGTCTCCGTCGTCTGCCTCAACATCCGGTGTGGATCCTGCCCGACAGCACACTGCCCCTGGCAGCCTGGCCCAGATTTCGAGGCTCCGTGGCGCCGTGGCCATGGTCACCTGCATGCTGGTACTGCTTGTTGGTGTGCTGATGTACGAGTATTTTGCCCGCGATCAGGTTGATGCACTGGTGTCAGCCGATCTCCTGGAACCGCCACCCAGCAATGAGGTGGTGCGCCTGGCGGTGATCGAGCCCGGCAGTCAGACCGACCTGCCGGTGACGCTGGGTCAGCAACTTGATGTGCTGATGAACTCCATGGCGGTGAGCCTGTCCCGGCTCCAGGGGCTGGATGTGATCGCGCCGTCGCGCGGCATGGTCGATATTGATGCCGCCAGGCTGACCGGGGCCAGCCACGCTCTGGTAAGTAATGTCCACGGCAGCGGCGACAGCATGCGTCTGGTGATCAGCCTGGTTCGCACCGACGATGATGTCAGCCTTTACGCCAATCAATTTTCATTGCAGGAGAGCGATCTTCCGGTGATCGAGCAGGAACTGATCCCTATTGTGGTTGAATCTCTCAGTATCCACCTGAATCCCGAGCGGTACGAGGAAATGCTGGCCTGGGGCACCTCCAATGCACGGGCATATCGTTATTTCCTGCGGGCCGGATTCTACAATGACCAATACAATCATCAGGACTGGGAACAGGCGCTGTACTATTACGATCGGGCAATCCATGAGGATCCTGGCTTCGTCAATGCCTATCTTGGCAAGGCTACAGCGGCCAACAACTCTGCTGTCTACAGTCGGCAGGCCCGGGTGCAGCAGCTGAGTGACGAACTGCTGGAGCTGAGCCGGAACCTGGCCGTGCAGGTGCCCGGTAGCAGTGCCCTGGAAACCCTGCATTCGCTGAGACTGAGAATGGAAGGGCACAATGAGTGGCACAAGGAGCAGAAGTACCGGGAAATCATAAGGCTGGGCAATGCACCTGGTTACGTGTACTCAAATTACGCGCTGTTGTTGATGGGCGCGCGGCTGTATGAGGAGGCAAACAGGTACCTGGAGTTGGCCCAGAATACGCCAAGTCATCAGATAACGCCCAATCAGGCCTGGAATTTTGCAACCCAGACACTGTCTCCGCAGGAGCTTGCAACGGTGAAAGTTCAGCAGCTGCTGGAAAGACCAGTGCATATCGGGATACTCGGTACGGCGATCAGCTCCCTGGTATTCGTGGGCGACAATGAGCGCGCGCACACCTATTTAAGGCGTCAGATTGAGCGCGATGGGGATGGAGTACGGGCCCACCTGAGTCAGATCATCATGGAATTTGCCGGGGAGGTTGAGAATCCTGCATCCTATCGCGACGATTTGCTGCGCGCCGGTACCTTGACCGACCCCGATCTGGCATTCAACAACGGTATCATGCACCTCATACAGGGCGATATCAGTGGCGCTGCACAATACTGGAAACACCTGACTCCAATTGACAGCCGCAAGCTGTTTACGCGCCTGCACGCGCTGGAGATCCACTTCCCCGATGCTGTGATTCACGATGCTGCCTATGCCGAACTGCTGGAAAAAGTTGGCGTTGGCGTGACCTGGCAACGAAACCTGATGGAAGGCGTTCAAGCCCTGAGCGAGTATACCGGCATCACTCTGTCACCAGCGTCACAAGAGCATTACCAGCGAGGTGAACTGATGCTGCACAACAATCTTTGGGGCCTGCACAACTGATCGAGTCACTTTGATCCGGATCAAACTTTATCAATCGCCGAACCGTTACCATGACTCACCTGTTTCTGGGCAACTGATCAAGGGGAGAGTCATGACGTTGAAAAAAATTGCTGCGGGAAGCCTGTTTGCTGCTACCGTCCTGCTGGCCGGGGTCGCCTCGGCGCAGATGGAGGGTGTCTACGTATCTGACGGAGATGATGCGTGTAATGTCACCATCAGCGAAATCAACATTGATACACCGCGTTTTGGTGACGCGTTCTATCGTATTCAGTCTCGCGGGGTCGCCGCCTGCATGTGGGACGGCGTCGGGATTGCGACCTCTACCAACCTGGCTGGCGCTTACGTGTCCCTGCCACCGACCAACAACCGGGTCTATATTACCGCAAAATGGTTATTTGGCGCCGCCAGCCCACAGATCGAGATTGAGCAGCGTAATGCGAATGGAGAGCACATCCTGACGCGCACCTATACACGCCAGTAAGCTGGGCGGGATGGCCGGACCGGGGCAGGCTGAGAGAGGGATAAGCTGCCCCGGTCTTGCCACTTGTCTGTCACGCGCTCAGCGTGCCGCTACAACCTCGACTTCTACAAACATCAGCGGACCAACCAGACCGGCTACCTGTACCGTGGAGCGTGCGGGTACGTTGGGCTGTTCCTGCGTGCCGAAATACTTGCTGTAGGACTCCATGAAGCCCTGGAAATCCATGGCGCCGTCCAGCGCAGGATCGCCTACCAGAAATACCGTCATGTGAATGACGTGTTCAAAGCCCAGGCCGCGTGCTTCCAGATTGTCCCGGATACGGCCGAAAACACTTTCGGACTGCGTGTAGGTGTCGCCGTAAAATTCGGGCGTACCACGTTCGGCATTGGGATTGGCGGCCGCAGGCACAGTCCCGCTGAAGAAGGTGATGGTGGCATCCGGGCCCAGCTCGACGGCATTGGCTATCGGGAATGTGCCCGGGTTGGGGTGAATGGTGACCTGCGCGGTGGCTGCTGATGCCAGCATGGTCAGTCCGGCGGCCAGTGCGAATACCTGTCTGATCACTTGTTTACTCCTTGTAGAAACTCTCAAAACACTCATTTGGTGGCGGGTAAGGCCGTTTCATGTGCCGTCTTAGCGGCCTAACGTATTGATATAACTGACTACATCGTAGATAGCCTGGTCATCTGCAAGCGGTGCGGCCATCGCCCGCATCTGGGCGCCGAATATATCGGCCGCATCGTAGCCACGGTAACCGGCTTTGAAGTTTTTCAGCTGGGTGACCATGTACCAGTCGTTTTGCCCGGCCAGAGCTGGTGCGTTCATGGCCTCGTTGCCTTCTGCATCGGCGCCGTGACAGGTGGCGCAACTGCGGTACAGTTGTCTGCCACGTTGGACGTTGCCTTCAATGGTGATGTCAGCCGGGATGTACTCCCAGGTTTCAGCCCAATCCAGGATGTCTTCAAGTTGCTCGTCAGTCATCACGGCCATGGGTTGCATTTCGCGTCCGTTCAGGTCCTCCGGATGAGTGCCGCGCAGGCCATCGCGGAACAGCTCCATCTGGCGCCTGAGATACCAGCGCTCCATGCCCGCCAGTCGTGGTGCGTCGATACCGATATTGCCGCGGCCGTCTGTGCCGTGGCAGGTCAGGCAGTAGCGGTGTGTTGGCAAGGCGCCGAACTCGTCACGGCTGATGAATTCCCGGCCAGTGCCCACACCCTCGCCGGGTGTATGCGCGGCGACCACTTCGATTTCGATGAACATCAATGGACCGTGCAGGGCAGTGACCTGCACTGTCGAGCGTACCGGTCTATTGGGTTGTGCGGTCGTGCCAAACTGGCGATCGTAGGACCGGTTGAAACCGGCAAAGTCCATATTACCGTCCAGATCGGGGTCGCCGACCAGAAAGGCGGTCATCTTGATCACATTGCCAAAATCCAGCCCCTTGTCTTCAAGGCTTTCGCGGATGCGTTCAAAGATGCTGTCGGCCTGGGTTTCGGTGTCACCGTAATAGGCGCGATCCTGCGGATCGGCATCCGGATTGTCCACTGCCGGTACCACACCGCTGAAGTAGGTCAGCACGGTTTCAGGGCCAACTTCGATGGCCTGCGAAATCCGGGAATCACTCGGGTTGAATAGGGTGACCTGGGCTACAGCGCTGGCAGCGCAGAACAGCATGGTAGTGGCAAAAGCAAGAGCCTGCTTCATCACGTTATTACTCCTCAAGAGAGGTACTCCTCAAAAAATCAATCGATGTGTTGCAGAGTCTACAACATTGCGCGGGGTTGTTGCCTGACTGCATTGTCGTACTGCAGGTATCAGACGGGGGTGGCACAAAGTACCACCCCCGCTGACAGATCACGTTGTTACACGTTGTTTATCACATCCGGTACGATCAGAAATCGTACTGGAGTCGACCGTACAGGAACCGACCGTTCGGGCTGTAAGCCGTTGAGGTCAGGTATCGGTTGCTGGTGGTCGGTCCGATGTCGATGTCACGGGTGCGCGGTGGCATCTTGTCGAAGATGTTGTCCGCACCCACAACAACCGAGAAGTTCTCACGGAACGTGTAGCCAACCTCACCACTGAAGATGATGGCATCATCAACCCAGTAGTCACGACTTGGATCCGCGTTGATCGGTGCCAGCTTGTAACGATCGTAGTAATTGGCCTGGGCCGTGATGCGCAGGTCACCGATGAAGTGGCTGGCGCGGAAGTTGCCACGGTTGGCCGGGATACGATCGGTCAGGTTGATCCGTGCTGAACGGGTCAGAAGCTCTTCGGTAAACGAGTCAATGGACTGATCACTGTAGGCCCATGAGGCGTTGAACACGGTACGGCTCTGGTTGTCCCAGTTACGGGTATAGGAGGCAACCACTTCGACGCCTTCATTGGTGGTATCCATGTCATTGGTGTAATAACGGATACGGGTCAGGTCACCGGCACCTGATATACCGGACTCCTGCAGCTCCTGCGCAATCTCGGGTGTGATTTCGAAGAAGCTGGAGTTCAGGATACGGTCCTTCATCTTGATGCGGTAGTAGTCCACTGTCAGGTCCACCGGGCCCAGCTGGGTAGTGATACCGGCCGCCAGGTTACGCGATTTCTCCGGTGTCAGTTCCTGGCCACCAAAACGCACCGAGATCGGGTTTGTCGGCGGGATCTGACCCTGTGCGGTCGGGATGTTGTCCACAACACCGGTTGACAGGTTGGAGATGTTGGCCTGACCCGGAGACGGTGCCCGGAAGCCGGTGCTGGCCGTGGCACGGAAGTTGGTGTTGTCTGTCACACGATAACGCATGGACAGCTTGCCGTTGGTGGTATCACCAAAGCTGTCATAGAAGTCCTCGTAACGCAGAGCAGCACCCAGCAACAGTCGCTCGGTCACGTCTGCTTCCACGTCCACGTAGAAGGCCCAGTTCTTGCGGTCCCACCGGCCGGTTTGTGCAGGACTGAAGCCCTGGAAGCCATTGGCGCCAATCAGCGAGCCCTGCGCAATAAACGGACCGGCTTCCCATGAGGCCTCGTCGTAGTTTTCGGTGGTGAACATCTCACGACGCCATTCCATACCGTAGGCAAGGCTTAGCGGCGCAAACAGACCATCAACTTCGATGGGTGTGACCAGGTCAATGCCAAAGGTGTTTTCCGTGGTCGTGTAGATACCTGGACGGAAGAACGTGGGAGTATCCGGGCCCAGTGAAGGGTTGGTGGTGTTGTACAGGAAGTAGTCCACTTCCGAGTAACCCAGGCCCAGGCTCACGTCATAACGGGTGCCGTTGTCGAATTCACCGCGAATACCGGTGGTGTTGGATACGTCCATCAGGTTGGCACCGAACTGCGGCGTATAACCACCCGGCCACCACTCCAGGAAGGTGAAGCAATCCGGATCGCTCAGTCCGTAGGAGTAGGCAGCAAGAGAGCTGGTACCGAACTCGGCGTTGGGGCCAGTCGGGATGACCGGGCAATTGGCAGTGCCGTCCGGTGTCAGGTCAAAAAACAGCTGGTTCGAGCCCAGTGTGAAGATACCGTTGGTGTTTTCCGGGTTACGGAAGAAGAAGCCGAGATCGGTATCTTTCTCGCTGTAGCCACCAAAGCTGTAGAACTCCTGATTCTGGCTCAACTGGATGCCGGCGTTGACAAAAAAGTTGAAGCTGTCCTGCTTTGGCAGACCCGTTCGCATCACGGTGTCGGTGGTCAGCGATGACTCCAGGATGGCGATGTTGCCGCGATCCAGGATGGCCTGAGCGTCGCCACGCTGCATGGCACGGTTGGTGGGCTGCTGGTTCAGGGTGTCAAAGCTGATGCTGACAAAGCCATCCGGCCCAAGGGGCAGGCCGACGTTGCCTGCCAGATAATGAGACTCACCGTCACTGCTGTTGGTGTACAGACCTGTGCGGTATTCCAGTGTTACGCCTTCGCGGTTTTCTTTCAGGCGGAAGTTCATCACACCCGCAATGGCGTCAGAGCCGTACTGGGCAGATGCACCGTCACGCAGCACTTCCAGCTGCTGGATGGCGATTGGCGGAATCATTGATGTATCCACGAAGTGGGTACCGGTGTTGCCGTACTGGATGGCTGCAGAGCGGTGACGACGCTTGCTGTTCACCAGGATCAGTGTGTTGTCAGCCGGCAGGCCACGAAGCTGATTCGGACGCACCAGCGACTGGGTGTCGCTGATGTCACGTGCTTCCACGTTGAAAGAGGGGACCAGGTTGCGCATCAGGTCGTTGATGTCAGTGGTGCCCTGCTCACGGAAGTCACCACCGCCGATCACATCGATCGGTGCCATGGAGTCTACTGCTGTGCGTGGTGCGGCACGGGAGCCGGTTACCACCACTTCTTCCAGTTGTGGGGCCTGTTGCGCATAAACGCCAGTGCTCATGGTGCTCGCAGCAGTTGCCACGAAGCCAGCCAGCACCAACGTTGATGAGAACGTGTGGATATAGGGTATTTTTTTCATTTACTTGCTTCCTTTGATCTCGAGTATTGAAGGCTTGCAGTAACGTCTTCTCTTGGTTTTCTCTTTGGTTCTTCTTTTGCAAACAGATTGATTATTGAATTGGAGCGCCTGAAAGTCCTCCCGAAAACCTTCTCAATACCTACTAAATGACTATAAAAAAGGTCCGGAAGCCATATCTGGTGCGGCTTTCCAACATTTGCTGATCATAAATTGACCAGCGTCCACGAGGGCGGCTCAGCGTGAACTGAGTCGTTCCTGGTAGCCGTAGTTACCGGTTCGCTGTGCTTTATGCACGTCGAATTCCTGCCACTCCTGATCACTCCAGAGGTTGTTCCGGATCATCAGGTACTGGTTGTTGTAGGCCGCCCGCGACACGGGGCTGAGCTCTACACCGGTGATAGATGCCATGGAGGTAACGCCTTCCATCAGGCGGCGCTGCCATTGTATGCCGGGCCCGAGCTGATCCAGCAGGGCGTGGTAGCGGGGGGATTCCAGAACCCGGTCGGGAAACAGTTTTTCGCTGACCTGGGCCATGTTGTACAGTCGCCGGAGCTGAACCGGTCGCAGTTGGCTCCAATACGCGATGCCACGATCAATGTCACCGAGCATGAAGCTCAGGGCACCGTTATTGTAATAGTAGTCTGGGTCATCTATCAGTGCTTGCGCCAGCGCGTCACTGTCTGGCGTGATGTTGCCTTCAAGAAAATCTACAACAATGGTGCTGTAATGAGCGATGATGCCCTCTGTATCGACTCGCTTCAGCTGATCCAGATAGACCTGGGCCTGACGGAAATCACCCAGAAAAGCGAGATTGACAGCAGTCGTGCCGAGAAAGCCGATGTGGTACGGCCGTTGTTGAAGCTGACTGCGACGGGCCATAAGCAGATTCTGCGGCGTTTCCACGCTGTAGCGATAACTCCAGACCTCATCGGGCGTGACTTCGAAGGGCGCGTTGTCCGCCACCTGATCCAGCAGTCGTGATGCTTCGTCGTACATACGTGCGCCAATCAGCAGCAGCGCATAGTGCGCGATGGCAAAATCCGGGGGTGAGCCACTGAGTATCAATTCGCGCAACTGGATCTCCTGCTGCACATAGTTCGCACCCTGCATGCGCAACTTGATGGCCCTGATTGAGTCCAGTATGTCACTTTCGGGGTCTATACGATAGATCTCCCTGTGCACGTTCATGACCAGGCCATACAGCTCATCAATCTTGCCCATACTGCTGTACACAGCAAGATTGTTGGCAGCCGTGGCGGCGCCGGCATAGGCATTGAGGAAGTCCGGGTCAAGTTCCACCGCGGCCAGATAGTAGTCGATGGCCTTGTGAAAGTCCTCGGGACTCCACTGGTTATAATAGAATTCACCGCGCAGAAATGTCTGATAGGCCAGTGCGTTGGTTGTGCCCCAGTCGTGCATCTGCGAGCGTTCCTGTTCATCCAGATGGATGCTCAGTGCGCTGACCACATTGGTGGCGATTTCGTCCTGCACCGCAAAGATGTCATCCAGCAGCAGGTCAAACTGGTCAGAATATTCCTGCACACCATCGCTGGTGCGGAACAGCTGCACGATCACCCGCAACCGCCCGTGCGAGGTGTAGACACTGCCACGCAGCAAGTGGTCGGCCTGGTGGGCGTAGTGACTGTCGGACTGCAGATTCGCCGCGAGGTAACCCGGGTCACGCGGTGGTGACAGTACCTGCAGGTGGTTCAGTTTGGCCAGGTTGTGCACCAGGGACTCCCGGATACCTTCGGCAAGTATCAGATTCTCATCATTCAGGTCGCGGGTGACAAAAGGCATGACCACCAGTCGGGTGACGCTGTTGGCTTCGGTCTGGACATCGTCCGGGCTGGTGATGAATGGCAGGCTGATGACCACAATGGCCAGAACCGCTGCCAGGGCCAGTCCCTTGACCCAGGTGGCGACCTGGCCTGCGCCGGATTGGGGCACTGGCGCCGGAACCTGCCTGTCAGCGGTTGTGTTCATGGCCGCGCTGTCTGTTGCCGGCGTACCCACCGCCCATGGCGCTACGGGTGCGATCAGGGTGTATCCGCGCTTTGGTATGGTCTTGATATAATTCGGTTTCTGGGCGCTGTCGTTGAGTGCACTGCGCAGTTCTGCAATGGCCTTGTGTACTGCATGGTCGGTGGCAATGGGGGAGCGCCACAGATTCTCCAGCAGTTCTGCCGGGCTAATTACACTGCCGGGGCGTTCTGCAAGGTAACGCAGTACATCCATACTGCGAGGTGTGACTTTGGTTTCTTTGGTGACTGTTTCTGATGTCGAATCAAGGCCGTCACCACAATATTCCAGGGTGCAGGCCGAAAGGGAAACCCGCCAGTCGCCAATCCGGACAAAACGGCTTTCTATGTGTGTGGGTTCTTGTGTCATAAGCGCCTGATTTTTTAGATTATAGAATCAAAAACAACGTGCCTGGTCAAGTCTTTGATGGGTCTGTTGGCAAATTGTCAGTTTGATCGCCTTGTTGCGCTTCGGTTTGTTGAATGCCTTGAGTTCACTTTACGGTCTGTTCCAGTCCGAACCTTTGCGCCTGCTCAAGTCCTGAGCAGATATCTGTACACAGGTCTGAGCAAGAATCGGGCCACCGCTACGTCAAATGACGTAGTGATGGCGGCTCGGCTTCACAGGTGGTGCGGGCATTGCCTGTCTCGTATACGCAGGATGTTCCGATGTGGTTTGCCGCCCTGATGTGGTGCCTGTATCATCGGTCTGCACCAGGAGCGGGCGGTCGGTTTGCCGGGTTCAGCCTGGGCGGTTATCAATGCCCTCTTTTACGGGCTGACTGCACGGCTCGTCACGTCTTGCGACACTTTAGTAGGTTTTAGGAAGCTTTCAGTCAGGACTTTTTTGCCTGACTGCCCAGATAATTGCCGTTGCTGCGAGCGCTACGTGCGGGACTCGCCCTACGGTTATAACAGAATTACGAATTACAGAGGATTAATTCAGTGTCAAAACCAGTCACTCGCCGGGAATTTCTGAATCTGATCGCTGCTGCCAGTGGCACAGCTACCGCACTTGCCATTGGTGGATCGTTGGGCCTGATACCTGCCAGCGCGTCCGCTACTGTTCCGCAGTTGGCCGCGCTCAATGGTGCGCGCAGGAAAGTGGCCATACTCGGCGGCGGACTCTCGGGTCTGACAGTGGCCTATGAGCTGGGCAAGCTCGGCTACGATTGCGAGGTACTGGAGTCGTCGCCGCGCTGTGGTGGACGGATAATGACGGTTCGCCACGGTGATGTGATTGACGAAATCGGCAACCCCCAGCGCGTGCTGTTCGATGACGAGCCGCATATGTACTTCAACTGTGGCGCGGCCCGCATTCCGAGCACTCACAGAAACACCTTGCACTATTGCCGGGAACTGGACGTCGAGCTGGAGCTGTTCATCAATGAGAACAAGCAGGCCTGGGTTCAGGATGACAATTTTAATGAAGGTCGACCGGTGCGAAATATCGATTTCAGCACCAACATCAAGGGTTTCATGGCAGAAATGCTGCACAAGGCTTTTGACCGATATGACATGGATCAGCCCTTCACCGATGAGGAAGGTGAGAAATTACTGACCGTGCTCAGACAGTTCGGCGATCTTGACCAGGACGGCAACTTCACAGGCAGCATGCGTGCCGGTTATGCCGAGGGTGGCTTTGTGACGACTCCCACGCAGAAGGAGTTGATTCACTACAGTGAGCTGTTGAAGGCTGATGCCAGCATATTCCGTTCGGTGTTATTGGAAAATGAAGGCGAAACCGGCCCGATCCTCATGGCGCCTCGTGGTGGCATGGACATGATTGTCAAAGGTTTTGAGAGGGTACTGCAGGGCAAAATCCGGTATAACGCCATGGTCATGTCAGTCAACGTCAAGGATAACGGTGTGGACGTGGTGTACGAGCAGAACGGTCAGCGCCGCCTGGTAGAGGCTGACTACGTCTTTAACTGCATTCCAACTCACCTGATGGCAGGTATTACCAACAATTTCCCTGAAGAGTATCGTTCGGCGCTCAAATATATCCGACGTGGCGAAGCATTCAAGGCTGCGTTCCAGGCCAGGGAACGCTTCTGGGAGAAACAGGATATTTACGGTGGCATCAGTTGGACCAACCAGCGCATTCGTCAGATCTGGTACCCGGCCCACAGTATCGGCAAGGCCAAGGGAGTCATCCTGGCGGCCTATGACTACGGCGGTGGCATGCACTTCACGCGCATGACCCAGGAAGAGCGTATTGAAGAGTTGCTGCGGCAGGGCGAAAAAGTGCATCCCGACTATCGCAGCAAGGTTGAGCACGGTATCACCATCGCCTGGCACCGGATGAACCACATGCTGGGTTGCTCTGCGCGCTGGGGGGTGATGACACCAGAGGCAGAGGTACATTATCGTAATCTGCAGGCCCCGGTTGGTAACCACTATATGATAGGTGACCAGATCAGCCGCCGCTCAGCGTGGATGGAAAGCGCCATTCAGTCAGCACACCTGGCAATGGCTGATATGGATCGCAAGGTGCGCGCCGAACTGGCTGCCGCCTGAACCGAGCCCCGGCAGTATCCGGTGTCGTCCGTGTGGGGATGGGCGGCGCCGGGCCGGGCTTTGTTGGTGCCTGTTGCTGACGGACCAGCGCAGTGGCAGAATTGATCCGCCTCCCCTGAACGCTGACTGCAGAAGGATTTTTGCATGGCGCCCCGATATCCCGATTCCGATTGGCGTGATCGTCAGTGCCTGAATTGTGGGCATATGCTGCAAGGCCCCTGGTGCCACCATTGTGGTCAGCCGGTCAAGGGCATGGTTCGTCATTTCACATCCATCATTGGCGATGTGGCCGACACGCTGTTTGAGTACGATGGCCGGATCTGGCGCACGCTGGTACCACTTTATTTCCGACCCGGTCGTATCACCTGTGACTTTATTGCTGGCAGACGTATGCGCTACGTACTGCCTTTTCGTCTGTTCTTCGTACTCAGCGTGGTTACCTTTCTGATGCTGCAGTTTGTGTTTATGCCCCAGGGTGTGGGTTTCAACCTGACGGGTAGTTCCTCATTTGCAGATCTGGATACCAGAGATGCTGTTATCAGCGAGCGGGATGAGGCGATATCCGAGCTGGAACAGACCCTGCGGTCGATGGAGGCAGATCCGCTGACCCGGTCCGCAGCTGGCGGCGTGCGCACAGCCATTGCTGCGGTCTACCAGGACGCCAATCGTCGCCTGGAGGAGCTGGGCTTCGAACCGGAGGAGTTGCCGGAAAATGTCAGGGCTTCCCGTGTAACTCCTCCTGACCCCGGGTTCTGGATTCCGGGAGAGCAGGAAATAGATCTGGCCTGGCTGCCCCGGCGGGCCAATGATCAGCTCAATATCTGGGCCCAGCGCGCCGCCACCAATATAGAAAGAGCGGGCGAGGACCCCAGTCGACTGACCCGGGAAATGTTCAATCTTCTGCCAGTAGTGCTGTTTGTGTTGATGCCGGTTTTTGCCCTGCTGCTCAAATGTTTCTATATCCTGAGCGGGCGTCTGTATATGGAACATCTGATTGTGGCGTTGCACAGCCACAGTTTTCTGTTTCTTGGTATTCTGATCTCTGGTCTTCTGGCACTGCTGGGCAATGTGCTGGCTGACGTTGCAGTAGCAGGCGCGCTGTTGAATTTCCTGTTTCAGATTTCACTCGCCTGGCTGCTGTTGTATCTGTTGTTGATGCAGAAACGGGTCTATGGCCAGGGTTGGGGCATAACGGTGTTCAAATACTTTGCGCTTGGCAGCCTTTATTCAGTACTGATAGTACTCGGTGTGATCTCCGCCGCTGTTATCAGCCTGGTGATCATGTGATCAAGTGGCTCGTTCGACGGTGTCCTTTTTCTCCATGACTTCAAAACCGAGTCCGGCATGTTGTTCCAGTCGTCGAAGCAGGCGATTGCCGAAAGCGGTGGTTGGTGTCCAGAAGCCACCGGGCTTATCGGCTTTCTCCAGATCCATTGCCAGGCATACAGCAGTTTCTCCGAGCATCTTTGCAGTTGAACCGTAGCCCGGGTCCCGATCACCGGTGACCTTCACCGCCAGTTTGTCGCCGTCTTCGGTGCGCCCGTAAAAATGCAGTTCAAAAAAGCCATTCTCCTGCTCTTCAGGGCTTGGGCCCTCGCCGGGTTTGGGCAGGAACTTCAGCAGTACCCAGCGCAGCGGGCGCAGTGCAATGGCAACCATGAACAGGCGGGTGCCCAGTCCGATACGTCGCGCACGTTTGACACCGGCCCGGCCTTCACCAGTGAGCATGGCTTCCTCGTACATAAAGTCGCGACCGTAGGGTGCGCCATTGAGAGCATGTGAACGATGAACAATTCGGGTGTTGATGGCGGCCATGACAAATGGTGCCATCCAGTTTTGTGACAACTTGTCGTACTCCATTCGTACCTGGCGCTGTTTTGCAGTCAGCCCGTGACCGGGCGGGCAGAGGGAGTAGGGGTTCGCCAGTTCTCGTCGCAGCCCTGGATCCCTGGATGCTTCTACGGCCACATTGACCATGCTGGCAATGGTGCCGCCGGACGCACCGCCTCGCACTTTTCTTACACGCATGCGAATATCATTACACCAGGCGTCGAAGCGCTCATTGGCTTTTTGCTGCAGGAAATACACACCGTAGTCCGAAGGAATGGAATCAAAGCCGCAGCAGTGAATGATGCGTGCGCCGCTGGCAGCGGCGGCTGCTTCGTATCGGGTGATCATTCGCCGAATCCACTGAACTTCGCCCGTCAGGTCGCAGTAGTCGGTTCCCGTTTCCACGCAGGCGCGCACCAGAGGTTCGCCGTGCAACGCGTAAGGCCCCACAGTAGAGACCACGACCCGTGTCTGTTCACACATGGACCTGAGGCCTTCTGTGTCGCTGGCATCTACAACAAAGCCCGGCAATTGTTCTGCGGTGGCGCCAAGTGACTCGCGCAGAGCGTCCAGCTTTGACCCGGATCGACCGGCAATGGCCCACTGCAGGTCTTCCCTGTCATATTGTTGCCACAGGTAGCGGCACAGGATCTGCCCCACAAAACTGCTTGCGCCGAATACAATGATGTCCATAGCAGGTTTCCGTTTCCACCGTTGTCCGGCCCGGGGCTGCCGAGCGGGTTTACCTGACTATAGGTGCGGGCAGTTGCTACTGTCAATTACTGCTGCGTGGTGGTCGCGGAATCAGCGCCGGTGTCTTATTTTTCCAGGCCTGATACTCCGGATCATCACCCCAGCGTTTTCTCGCCCGGGCTTCCAGCAATGGAATGCCGGATATCCGGGTAAGCAGCAGTGCAACAAAAACAGGCGATATCAGGGTGGCAAACTGCCAGCCCGACAGGGTGGGCAGGGCGATGAGGGCAACGCCGGTCCAGAGCAGGATTTCCCCAAAATAATTGGGATGTCTGGACCAGGCCCACAGCCCGGAGGTGATGAATCTGCCGTCATTGGCGGGATTGGCGCGGAACCGTGACTTCTGGGCATCGGCAATGCTTTCGATCACAAAGCCACTGATCCACAGGGCGCACCCGAGAAACAGAAACAGATCCGGGGCCACCGCGCTGCCACCGGTGATGGCGGCCAGCGCAGCGGACAGCGTCAATACAACCCAGAGCGCCTGCAGTGTCCATGTCACAAGAAATCGGAAGAAAGCCGGCTTTATATGGTCAAAGCGTCCGTCGCCGCCCTGGCGCCGGATTCGCAGAAAGAGGAACGAGCCCAGCCGTGTTGCCCAGATACACACCAGCAGGGCGAGGATGAGACTGCGAATATCCGTGGCGCCGCTCAATATCACTGCGACCAGTATGACGGTGATATAGGTCAGGCTGCCGGTCAGGTCGAAGTAGCGCTCGGTCTGAGCCAGCCAGGAAGGGACAAATACGCCCCATTGCACCAGCAGGGCAAGCAGGGCACACCAGGCAAATACCGGCAGCGCACCGGCGCTAAGGCCCTGATGGCTGCCAGCCAGTGTGATCAGCACACCGATGGTGAGTGTGACAATGAGGGCAGTCAGCGACCGCAGTGAGGGCGACATCTGTCTGTTGGGCATGATCTGTCTGGCTCCGGCTTGTCAACGCTGGCGGAAAAAATGAATCCGTTCACGCCTTGTATTGAACTGGGCATGAAGCTGGTTTAGGCTTCGACTTCCGAAGAGTCACTTGAGGCAGTCCATTGCGCGGCGCCCCTGTCCACAATAATACAGAGTTATCTGGAGTGAAATAACTATGACAATGCAGCAGACTCCGCTGTTGATGCACCGGTTGATGGACCGTGGTGCGTTATTGCAACCCGACGTTGAAGTGCTCACGGCCACTACGGACGGTGTGCGCAGCCAGACCATACTGGAAACCAGAAATCGTGCCCATCAGCTGGCTCATGCCCTGGCCGATGCGGGTGTTGGCATTGGCGACCGGGTTGCCACCTTCATGTGGAACGGGTCACGTCACCTTGAGGCCTATCATGCCGTGGCCTGCATGGGGGCTGTCATTCATACACTCAATATCCGGCTGTCGCCGGTGGATCTCGAATACATTGTCAACCATGCCCAGGACAAGCTCATCATAGTGGATGCCGATGTACTGCCAGCACTGGAGCAACTTGCCGGCAAGATGCCAAGTGTTGAGCGCATTGTGGTGGCCACCGAGCCCGGCTGTGAGGGCTGGTCCACCAGTCTGCCCAATGCCATTGATTATGAAGATTTCATCAAGGGCAAACCGACCGATTACAACTGGCCGGAGATTGATGAAAATTCAGCAATGGGCCTGTGTTACACCAGTGGCACAACCGGCAAACCAAAAGGGGTCATGTACACCCATCGCTCCAATTACCTGCACACCATGGGCATTGCCATGACCGATGTCATGCATCTTTCAGCAACCGATACCATGCTGGGTATTGTGCCCATGTTTCATGCCAACGCCTGGGGCTTGCCCTGGGTGGCGACCATGCTGGGCATGAAGCAGGTATATCCCCATCGCTTCATGGTGCCGGACCGCCTTGCCGCGATGATTGCCGATCACGATGTGACCATTTCTGCCGGTGTGCCGACCATCTGGCAAGGCGTCAGAATGCTGATTGAGGCGAATCCGGGCAAGTACAGATTCAGCGCATTGCAGCGACTGACTTGCGGCGGCTCGGCACCACCGCCGTCTTTGATTGAATGGTTCTGGGACGAGCTGGGTGTGGAAATGGTGCAGGGCTGGGGCATGACCGAGACCTCGCCGCTGGCCACCATAAGCCGCCGTACCGGCAAGCGCAAGCATCTGGAAATGTCAGATGCCGATCGCGCCGCAAACCAGGCAAAGGCGGGACTGCCGATTCCCGGGGTGGAAGTGGAAATATTTGATGAGAACTGGAATCCGTTACCCCACGATGGCAAGGCATTCGGGGAGTTACTGATTCGTGGCCCCTGGATCTGCTCGGAGTATTTCAACAACCCTCAGCCAGACAAATTCCATGACGGCTGGCTTATCACTGGTGATGTGGCGAAGATTGACCCTGAAGGTTACCTGATCATAACTGACCGTTCCAAAGACTTGATCAAGTCTGGTGGTGAGTGGATTTCTTCAGTGGACCTGGAGAATCACATTGTTGGTCTGCCTGCCGTGGCCCAGGCCTGTGTTGTTGCGCAGCCACATCCGCAGTGGGACGAGCGCCCGGTGGCACTGATCATACGAAAAGAGGGTGCCGAACTCAGCCCTGAATCGGTCATCGAGCATTGCAAGCAGAAGTTTGCCAAGTGGCAGCTGCCTGACGATGTGTTGTTTGTTGATGCCATTCCGCTCACGGCCACCGGCAAGATGGACAAAAAGGTGGTCAGGGCGAACCTGGAAGCGGACGGCTACCAACTGCCTGACCAGCGATAGTCTGTGGTAGTGGCTTTTTTCGGAGTGCCAGGCGGCATACGGCCGGAATCACCAGCAAGGTCTGGATAGTGGCTGCCAGCAATCCTGAAATGATGGCCCAGGCCATTGGTGGCCACAGCGTTGATGACGACAGCGCCAACGGCAAAAGCCCTGCAACCGTGGTGGCTGTGGTGAGAAGGATGGGGCGGGTACGTCGCGCAACAGCGCGCGACACCGCCTCATCCAGCCCCATGCCTTCTCGCAGGTGGAGGTCCATTCGGTCGATCAGCACAATGGCGTTGTTGACCACAATACCAACCAGCGCTATGACGCCGAGCAATGGCTGGAAACCAAACGGTGAGCCTGAAAGCAGCAGACCGGGGAATACACCGGCTGCCGCCAGGGGTACGGTCAACAGCACAATGGCCACTCGCCGATAGGAATTGAACTGCAATACCAGGAAGAACAGCAGAAGCAAGAGTCCGGCTGGTGCAGTGGTGAATATGGCGCGGTTGGCATCACCTGAGCTTTCCTGGTCACCGCCCAATTCCATGCGCACACCCTCGGGCAGCGGTTCTGCAGCCAGGCGTGTATTCAACACGTCCAGTATCTGACTGAAACTCCTGCCTTCATCCAGTCCCGCGGTAATACGGTAGACCCGGGCGCCGTCACGGCGCTGGATACCTGCCACCTGCCACTCAATTTCACTGCGGGTCACCGCGGACAGTGGTACAGCGTCGCCATTGCTGTTGAAAGCATAGGCAGACAACAGTCGTGCGGGTGTCAATGCTGTGCCTTCGGGCGAGCGCAGCACCAGTGGAATCGGATCAAGTTCCTGCCGATATTCCTCTGCAATCAGTCCAAAACTCTGACCGAACAGCGTCTGAGCGATATCCGAGCGTGTCAGCCCGAAGCGCGCCGCCGCAGCATCGTCGACCACCAGGCGGACTGCCGGCACCCCCAGGTCCATGTCGTGGCGTACGTCAACAGCCCCGGTTATGTTTTTCAGCTGTGTGAAAACCTGCTCGGTAGCGATGCGGCGGACGGTATCATCGCTGTGATACAGACGAATCTCAACCGGTGCTGCCCGTGGAGGTCCTTGCTGCAGTGTGCCGGCAATGATATCCAGTTCCGGCACCTGTTGGGCAACATGGCGCCTCAGCCAACTCAACAGTGGCCCGGTGCTCGCCAGGTCTGTGGTGTTGACCACCAGGCGACCGCGGTTGGGTGCCTGTGTGGCATTGGGCAGGTTGTAATAGAAGGACGGTCCACTGGAGCCGACAAAGCGGTGTACATTCTCAACGTTGCTTTGCTGGCGGATCTGGAACTCAAGCTCGGTGGCAACGGCCTCGGTGCGTGCCTGATCGGTACCCTCGGGCAGGAACAGATCCACCACCACTTGTGCGCGATCTGCGTTGGGAAAGAACTGCACAGGTATCTGCGGCAACAGGGACAGGCTGATGGTGACGATGACAAGTCCGGACAGCACGATCAGACGAGGCCAGCGCTGACTGATGCCTGCCAGCGCTGCGCCCAGACTGTCGATGAGGGATCGGCCGGCGGTTTCCGATGAGGCATTTTTATCTGCCAGCATCGGTTTCAGCCCCCACGCAGCCAACAGCGGCGCCACACTGATGGCCAGAAGATAACTGATGCTGAGCGTGAGCATGATCATCACCGGGATGCCGCGGGTGAAATCTGCTGTGCCACCGCTGGAGAGCAACAGTGGCATGAATGCCGCCAGCGTGGTTCCGGTGGATGTGCCCAGCGGTCCGGCCAGCTCCCGCACTGATTGTTGCATCGCTTCCATGCGAGACAGACCCTGATTCAGGCGATGTTGTATGTTCTCCACCATGACAATGGCGTTGTCGATCAATATGCCCAGCGAGATCACCATGCCAATGACAGCAATCTGGTGTAATGTGCCGCCACCCAGGTCGTACAGCCCCAGGCTGATCAGGGTGACCATGGGCAGCATGGTGGCAACCAGCAGTCCCATGCGCCAGCCCATGCCAAGCAGAATCACAGCCATGATGATCACAATACTGAGTAGCAGGCTGCCAAGCAGACCGCTCAGCCTGGATTCCACTTCATCCGGCTGAAAGAACATTTCGGTGATCTCCAGCGGAGAAAATTCCGCCTGTACCTGCGCGATTCGTTCGCGCAGCATCTCGCCAAAACGGATGGCATCAATGACATCGGCTTGCGCGTACACTGCCAGCAGCACAACGCGTTCGCCGTCAAACCAGGTAGCAGGGTCGGCAGGCATGACGGGTTCGCGCCAGATGTCAGCCACGGCGCCCAGAGGCACACTGGCGCCGCTCGCCAGCGGTATCTGGGTGTGACGCAAGGCATCAACGGTTTCGAATTCATTGTTGCTGAGCAGGGCGACCCGCCGCCCGTCCACGTGCAGAAAACCGCCAGGGGAGACCTGGTTGCGGGTGGCAAGTACCGATGCCAGCTGCTGGGGTGTCAGGCCCAGACTCTGAAGCTCGGCGTCGCGCAGTGCAATGGTGATCTGTTCGTTTGATTTGCCTTCCAGTTCGATTCGGGACAGTCCTGGTAAACCCCTGAGCACACGCTTGAGCTCCTCGGCTGCGCGCGACAGCTCCAGGACCGAGGGTGCGCCGCGCACCGCCAGCACAGCAACTGGTATGCCGGTCTGGCGGTCATCCAGCTCCACGTTGCCCACGCCTGCCGGAAATCGGGCCTGCGCCCGCTGCATGGCATGACGCACACGGTCCCAGGCAGGGTCGGTATTGTAGAGGTTGTCGTGCAGGCCAATGTTCAGCAATGCAACACCGGTGCGCGCGGTTGCGCTGATGGTGTCGATTTCTTCCACCTGGCCCAATTCGTCTTCCAGCGGCTCGATAATCAGTCGCTCGATGGTCTCGGCCACCGCGCCGGGGTACAGCACTGTGATCAGGCCACCGCGATTGGGAAATGTGGGATCCTCCTGACGTGGCATGTTCAGGAACGATGCGAGCCCGACCAGTGCCAGGAGTCCGACAATGAGCAGCAGCAGACGCGGGCGCCCCAGCAGTCCGTTCAGCAGTGTGCTCATGGGATCAGTTCCACATGGTCACCGTCGGTCAATCGGGTCAGCCCGGCGTAGACAACAAGGTCTCCGGCCTGCAGTCCGTTGCCGGTATTGCAGTCGGCGCTGATGACAACAGACTCACCGTACATGCGTTGGACCGATACCGGTATGCGTTGGACCCGATGATGCAGTGCGTCAATTGTGATGATCCTGAACACCGCAAGGCCTTCGGCTGTGCGCATGACGGCGGTAAGTGGAATGGTGAGCCCTTGCAGCTGACCACGCTGCAGGCCCACTTCCACAGCGTCGCCACTTTTCAGATCCTCAGTGTCGAACGACAGTATCAGGGGGTACAGTGTATTGTCGCTGCTGGTTCCGATATCACGGACAAGGCCTTCGACAAGGTGGTTTCGCGTGCGATCGACCACCCGCAGCCTGTCGCCAGCCCTCAGGCCAGTCAGCCATTGTGCCGGGACGCGGACTTCCGCTTCCATCACGGCCGGGTCACTGAGTTGAAGTACTGCCTGTCCTGCTTGCACAAATTCGCCCGGCTCCATGAGTATGGCATTGACCGTGCCGGCGAAGGGCGCCCGAAGCACACTCTCGTCGAGGAAGTTCTCGGCCTGTCGCAGTGTGGCCCGAGCGTCATTGAGTGCCTGGGAAAGGTTGTCAGTGCGGGCCTGCTGTGTTTCCACTTCCTGCGGCGCAACGACACTGCGTTCCAGCAATTGTTGCAGACGGACCAGATCACGTTGGGCCTGATCCAGGTCGGTGGTCAGTTGCTGGACCCGCGCCCGGGCGGCGTCCCTGGCGGGCACCAGCTGAGGGTTGTGCAGTTCCGCCAGCATCTGGCCCTGGACGACACGGTCACCGATTTCCACGTGGCGCTGGCGGATGACGCCGGCCACCTGGAATGGCACCAGGGCGCGTTGCCGATTGCGCACTGTGGTGGCGAAGTAGAGAGTGTCCTGTTCAGCCAGGTTGCTGACAACAGTTGCCCGCACTGGGACGGGTGAGGGTTCTGTTGCCGGCGTGTTCATCGGTGTATCCTGACTGCAGCCGGTCAGGGCCAATAATGTGGCCAGTATCAATGACTTGGTCTTGGGTTTGACAGGGCAGTGCTTCGCCAGACGAATATTTCGGCGAACTGGTATTAACCCGGCGAATGACATAAGGTATGCTCCGCTTGCGGACAGATTTCGTAACAGTCTGCCAGTTATTGACAACTTGTCAACAGGTGAGTGCGACCTATCGCGTTACAAATTTGAGGGAACCACACTAATGAACCATCAGGCGCGCCGCGACCGGGAAAAGGAGGATCGCAGGGAGAGCATACTGGATGCTGCCGAGCTCGTGTTTTTTGACAAGGGCTTCGACCGCACCCCCATGGATGAAATTGCCCGCAGGGCTCAACTCAGCAGAGCCCTGCTGTATGTCTATTTTACCGACAAGTCCGCAATCATGCGCGGTATCATGCTGCGTGCAGTCACTTCAATCAATCACCGGTTCGAGCGCGCCGTGGCCGACGGGGCAACCGGCATGGAGCAGCTTCGTGGTATTGGCATGGCCTACTACGCATTTTCCCGGGATGAATCCAACTATTTTGATGTGTTGACCAAACTGAATACCTTTCCGGAATCTGCAGATGATGATGAACAGATCAACGCGCTACGCGAATGTGTAGCCCGCAATACTGATCTGATGGTGCAGGCTATCGAGAACGGTATGGCAGACGGCAGCGTGGACGCGCAACGGGTGTCGCCAGCGCGCCAGACCGCCTATTTTCTGCAGGGAGCCCTGCATGGGGTGATCATGCAGACCCGCGGACCACGCATGGAAAATACCGAGTACCCGGAAGCTGAAGCGCTGATACTGTATGCCATCAACATGCTTGGCCGTGCCATGCAACCGAGCTGAATCCCTGCCCTGACTGACGGCTTCTGATATGACTGCTTCCCTGATTCTCAACCGTCGTGATCTTGACTTCATGCTTTATGAGTGGCTCGACGCCGAGGCGCTGACCGGTCACGATCACTACAGCGACCATTCACGAGAGACGTTTGATGCGGTACTGGATCTGTGTGAACAACTTGCCAGCAGCCACTTCGCTACACACAACCGCAAGAACGACCTGAATGAGCCGCATTTTGATGGTGATCAGGTACACGTGATTCCGGAGGTGGGCGTTGCCCTGGAACAGTTCTCCGCCGCTGGTCTGGTGGCAGCCGGGCAGGACTACGACCTGGGTGGCATGCAACTGCCGATGTTGGTGGAAAAGGCTGCCTTCGCCTGGTTTCTGGCCGCCAATGTGGGCACAGCGGCATATCCCTTTCTGACCATTGGCAATGCCAACCTTTTACTTGCCCACGGCTCGGCCGATCAGGTGCGGACCTGGGTGCGTCCCATGCTGGAAGGTCGTTTTTTCGGCACCATGTGCCTGTCCGAACCGCAGGCCGGATCCTCGCTGGCAGATGTTCGTACGCGGGCCGAGCCTGATGGAAACGGTGTCTACCGTCTGTTCGGCAACAAGATGTGGATCTCCGGCGGCGACCACGAGCTGTCGCAGAATATTGTGCACCTGGTACTGGCGCGCATCCCCGGTGCGCCTGCGGGTGTGAAAGGTATATCACTGTTCATTGTGCCGCGATTTCTTGTTGATGATCAGGGCCAGGTTGCCGAACGCAATGACGTGGTGCTGGCCGGGCTCAATCACAAGATGGGTTACCGGGGTACAACCAATACATTGCTGAATTTTGGTGAAGGCAAGTTCCCGGTTGACGGCAGGCCCGGCGCCGTTGGCTATCTTGTCGGGGAAGCCCACAAGGGCCTGACCTACATGTTCCACATGATGAACGAAGCGCGAATTGGTGTGGGTCTCGGCGCTGCTGCCCTGGGCTACACCGGTTACCTGCACGCGCTGGACTATGCCAGACAGCGCCCACAGGGGCGGCCATTGACTGACAGGGATCCGGCATCACCTCAGATTCCCATCATCGAACACACTGATGTCCGGCGTATGTTGCTGGCACAGAAGGCCTGGGTGGAAGGCGGATTGGGTCTTAACCTGTACTGCGCAAGGCTGGTCGATGAGCAGCGGATGAGTGAAGGTGCAGCGCGGGCGGAATTGACCCTGCTGCTGGATATACTCACCCCGGTCGCCAAGAGCTGGCCGTCACAGTGGTGCCTGGAGGCAAACAATCTGGCCATCCAGGTGCTGGGTGGTTATGGTTATACCCGTGACTACGCGGTCGAGCAATTCTACAGGGACAACCGCCTGAACCCTATACATGAAGGCACCCATGGCATACAGGCGCTGGATCTGCTGGGTCGAAAGGTTGTGATCAATCAGGGTGCGGCACTGACACTGTTGACCGGGCGTATGCGCGACACCATCGGACGGGCGAAGAGCCACCCCACACTGGCCGATCTCGCCGCTGAGCTGCATATCATGGTTCAGCGCCTTGAGTCAGTCACCGCAGAGCTGCATGCCATTGATGACCGGGAAGTCACCCTGGCCAATGCAGCGGTGTATCTGGAGGCGGCTGGCCATATTGTGGTGGCCTGGATCTGGCTGGACCAGATGCTAGCCTGCGGTGACCATCAGGGAGACTTCTACGATGGCAAGCGTCAGGCCGGGCAGTGGTTTTTCCGCTGGGAGTTGCCCCGCGTGAGCGTCCAGCTGGATCTGTTGGCCTCGCTGGATACCACTACGCTGGACATGAAACCCGCCTGGTTCTGATCCCCTGCGCTGACCATCAGTCGAGCCTGGCGATCCTGAACCTGCTCCAGGCAAATGCCAGGGTCATCAGTGGGGTGATCAGGCAGAAAAATGCCCACGGTGCGTAGGCAAGTGTTGCCACGCCCAGCACACTGGCGTGATACGCTGCGCAGGTATTCCAGGGCACCAGAACCGAGGTCACCGTGCCGGTATCTTCCAGCGTGCGGCTCAGATTCTGCGGCGCCAGCCCGCGATCCTTGTACGCCTTTGTAAACATGCGTCCCGGCACCACCAGTGACAGGTATTGATCTGAGGCAGACACGTTGGTGACCAGGCAGGTTGCACCCGTTGCTGAGACCAGGCCAGCGTCACTGCGCACCCGCCGGATCAGTGCTCTGGTGATCTGCTCGAGGAAGCCGCCGGCCTCCATGGTGCCGCCGAAGGTCATTGCGGCAACAATCAACCAGATGGTGAACAGCATGCCAGCCATGCCGCCGGTGCTGAGCAGGCCATCAAGCACGTCATTGCCGGTGACAATCGCTGTGTCACCGTACACGGCCTGCATCAGGACCTGGAATACGCTGCCGGTCTCTGCGGCAAGGGATTGCAATAGCGGATATTGAACCACCACCGCACAAACAAGGCCCATCACCACGCCGGCGAACAGCGCTGGCAGCGCCGGAACTTTCTTGACGATCAGAAAAATCACCAGACCCGGCACCAGCAGCAACAGGGGAGACAGCACGAACTGATCCTGCAGCAGCATGGCCAGCTCATCGGTGGTGGTGTCCATGGTACTGCTCGGGTTCAGGAAGAAGCCGATAATCAGATACATCAACAGTGCAAGGACTATGGATGGAAAGGTGGTCAGAGCCAGGTAACGGATGTGTGTGAACAGATCCACGCCGCTTACCCCGGACGCCAGGTTGGTGGTGTCGGAAAGCGGCGACATCTTGTCGCCGAAGTAGGCACCTGATATCAATGCGCCGGCAACCAGGCCCGGATTGAATCCCATGGCGAGGCCGATGCTCATCAGGGCCACACCGAGCGTGGCAGACGTTGACCAGGAACTGCCGATGATTACAGCGGTCAGCGCCATGATCAGTGCTGCACTGAAAATGAAAATGGTCGGATTGAATATTTGCAGGCCGTAGTACACCATGCTCGGTACCACGCCGCCGATCAGCCAGCTGCCGGTCAGTGCTCCGACCATCAGCAGAATCAGGATTGCCGGTGTGGCCGCGCGGATATTGTCAGTAATTTTCTCCAGCATGGTGTCCCAGCTGACACCCCGGGCCATACCCATGCCGGCAGCAAGCGCGGCTGCCAGAATGAGCGCAATCTGATTGGGGCCGCCAAGTGAGTCATCGCCGTAGATATAGACGTTGTAGCCCAGCAGTGCAAAGAGAAACAGCAGTGGAATGATGGCCATAGGGGAAGGTCTGTCCGTCCTGTTCTGGTTTTTGTAGTCTGCATGTCCGGGGCAGAGGTCCGGTCTGCACCGAGTATAGAGGATATCAGTCCGGAATAGACAGTCCCGATGCCCTTGCCGGGACGGAAAGGCCGGGCGATCTGGGTTAAAATGTGCGCTGACACAATACAGTCGGCTTGGAGGCTGCGTGAAAATATTGGTGACGGGAACCGCCGGTTTCATTGGATCACATCTGGCACTGCGCCTGTTGGCGCGGGGTGATGAAGTGGTTGGACTGGACAGTATCAACGATTATTACGATACACGAGTGAAGTACGGCAGGCTTGGGTGGGCAGGTATCGATCCGGATGCGATAAGCTGGAACACACCTGTGCAGTCCTCCAGCATGCCCGGATATCGCTTTGTGAGAATGCAGCTGGAGGATCGCGCCGCGCTGGAGTCCCTGTTCGACACGGAACAGTTTGACGCAGTGTGTAATCTGGCAGCCCAGGCGGGCGTACGGTATTCGCTGGAAAACCCGGACGCCTATGTGAATTCCAATATTGTTGGCTTTATCAATATCCTGCAGGCCTGTCGACGCTTTGGTGTCGAGAACCTGAGTTTTGCCTCAAGCTCATCGGTTTATGGCCTGAATGAAAGTCTGCCGTTCAGCACGTCCGCCAACGTCGATCATCCGATCAGTCTGTACGCAGCCAGCAAGAAAGCCAATGAGCTCATGGCGCACACGTACAGCCATCTGTTTGGCATTGCCGCTACCGGCCTGCGCTTTTTTACCGTGTATGGCCCATGGGGGCGACCTGACATGGCGCTGTTCCTGTTTACCCGGGCAGCCCTGGCGGGGGAGGCAATCAAGGTGTTCAACCGCGGAGAGATGCTCCGGGATTTCACCTACATCGATGATATTGTGGAGGGTGTGGTGCGGGTCATTGACAATCCTGCCAGGCCCGATGCAAAGTGGGACGGCAGGAATCCGGATCCTGCTGGTTCGTCGGCACCCTATCGTATCTACAATATCGGGAACAACAACCCTGTGCCGTTGATGGATTTCATTCAGGCGCTAGAGAATGCCCTGGGGGTGGAAATCCGGAAGCAGATGCTGCCAATGCAGGCTGGTGATGTGCCAGCAACCTATGCCGATGTGGATGACCTGGCGCGGGATCTCGGTTATCGACCCAATACACCTGTCCAGGAAGGCATCAACCGCTTTGTAGCCTGGTACCGCGAATTTTATGCCTAGATTGAATTATGCTTAGATTGAAAGACGCTTCCGAACCTGCCGCTTGTATGGATGACAAGTGTGGGCGCTGCACAGCGTCCATCTGCTGCAATTCCATCAACCAACGGATCGACACGCCTCGCTCGATTGCCGAGTTCGATCACTTGCTGTGGCAGGTGTCCCACGAAAATATCAATGTGTTCAAGGACTGTGATGGCTGGTTCCTCAATGTGATCAGTCGCTGCCAGCACCTGCAGGGTGATGGCAGCTGCGGAATCTATGATCGACGACCCTATGTCTGCAGGGACTACGAAAACGATTTCTGCGAGCTGGACGAACCCATCCGGGAGGGCGCAGAGCTGTTCTTCGACACCTACGAGTCGCTGGACAATTACTGCCGGGCCCGCTTCAAGACCTGGGACAGGCGCTTTATTGGCCGGTAAGCTGTCCGGTGCACTGCACGCATGGCGGAGGCATATTTTCTGTGTGCGAAGGCATGACAAATCCGCTACACTTCCTGCTTTTCGCACGCTCCTGAACAACAACAGGGATCGGTACATCGGATAGTGAACAACAGAGCCTCCCAATGCGCCTGAAATGTATCAAACTCGCGGGTTTCAAGTCCTTTGTTGACCCCACTACAGTGAATTTTCCCAGTAACCTCTGCGCGGTTGTCGGCCCCAACGGCTGCGGCAAGTCCAATATCATTGACGCGGTGCGCTGGGTCATGGGTGAGAGTTCGGCCAAGAATCTGCGCGGCGAAAGCATGACAGACGTCATATTCAATGGTTCAGGTGGCCGCAAACCGGTGGGCCAGGCGAGTATCGAACTGGTGTTCGACAACAGCGACAATCGTATTCAGGGCGAATACGCCCGGTTCTCCGAGATTTCCATCAAGCGCAAGGTCACCCGTGACGGTCAGAATACCTACATGCTCAACGGCACAAAATGTCGCCGGCGTGACATCACTGACATTTTTCTTGGCACCGGGCTGGGTCCGCGCAGTTACTCGATCATCGAACAGGGAATGGTGTCGCGCCTGATCGAGTCGCGCCCGGAGGAGCTGCGGGTGTTCATCGAAGAGGCGGCCGGCATTTCCAAATACAAGGAGCGTCGTCGTGATACCGAGAACCGGATCCGGCGCACCCGGGAAAATCTTGAGCGCCTCACGGACATCCGTGATGAGCTGGAACGGCAGCTGCAACATCTGCACCGCCAGGCGCAGGCGGCGGAGAAGTACGGCGAACTGAAGACACGCGAGCGTGAACTTACCGCCCGGCACAACGCGTTGCGATGGCGTGATCTCGATGCTGGAATGAGCGAAAAGAAGCTAAAAATCAGTGACCTGGAGGTTAAAATTGAAGCTGTTTCTGCTGGGCAGCGGGAAATTGATGCCAAGGTCGAAGAGCGCCTGCAGCAGCATACCGAGCTCAATGACCGGCTGAGCGAGGTTCAGGGTCGCTACTACACGCTGGGCAGTGATATCGCTCGTATCGAGCAGTCCATCGAACACCATATCGAGCGGGTCAAGCAGCTGCGTCAGGATCTGGAAGATACCCGGCGTAACTGGGAAAGCAGTCAGCATGAACTGGACGATGACAGGCGTCGCCTGGCGGTTCTGCAGGAAGAGCTTGATTCGTTGGCGCCCGAACTTGCCCTGGCTCGTGATGTGGAGGAGCAGTCCGCTACCTTGCTGGATGAAGCAGAGGAGCAGATGGGCGTCTGGCAACAGCAGTGGGATGAGTTCAGCAGCGAATCCGAAGCTCCCAGACAGATTGCCGAGGTGGAGCAGTCCCGGATCCAGCAGCTCGAGAAAATTGTCGAGCGCGGTATGGAGCGTCGCAACCGTCTGCGTCAGGAGCGCGATACACTCGGAGAGAACCCCGAGCAGCATCTGGTGGACGAGCTGTCGATGGAGATCAACCAGCTTGAGGAGCAGGGTGAGCAACACCAGGCACGTAACGAGGAGCTTGCTGCGCAGGTGGACGAGGCGCGCACCCGCAGCCAGCGCATTGCCGGTGATCTGGATCAGACCCGTAGCGGTCTGCAGAAGCTCACCGGACGCCATGCCTCGCTGGAAGCCTTGCAGCAGGCTGCTCTGGGTCGTGACAACGAACAGTTCAACCGGTGGTTGGCAGACCAGAATCTGGCCGGAAACGCCCGCCTTGGCGAAAGCGTAAGAGTCAATGCGGGCTGGGAAGCTGCTGTTGAAGCGGTGCTGGGTGACACGTTGCAGGCTGTGTGTGTTCCCTCCCTGGACAGGCTTGGTGACGTGCTCGCCAGCATGCCTGATGGTGTGATGTCCATGATCGACACGGGTGCCTCTGTGCGTGCATCAGCCATGCCGACTGTTGAGCGTCTGCAGCCACTTGCCGAACAGGTTCGGTCCGACGATCATGCGGCGGCCCTGCTCGTTGGTATTTATGCCGCAGAGAGCCTTGAACAGGCCCTGCAGGCTCGTGGCAGTCTGCCAGCCGGTGCCTCTATTGTGACCCGGCAGGGCGTCTGGCTGGGTGAGAACTGGTTGCGGGTCCGCAAGACTGTGGATGAAACCGCTGGCCTGCTCGAACGCAAGGGTGAGCTGGCGCGACTGCATGAAGACATGCAGATGGCCCAGGCGCGGGTTGACCAGCTGCTGGATGAACAGACCGAATGCCGGCAACAACTGAGTGATCTGGAGAGTGAACGGGAAAACGTTCAGCGAATGATCGCTGCCCAGTCAAGGGAGCTGACGGAGCTCAAATCCCGCCTCAGCGCGCATCTGACCCGGGAAGAACAGAACAGCCAGCGTCGCCACCGATTGCAGCAGGAGCTTGAAGAGCTGGAGCGGCAGTTGGCTGTTGAACAGGAAAACACTGCCATCGCCCGTGACCGGTTGCAGGATGCACTGGACAGAATGGGGCAGGATGTGGAGCGCAAGGAGTCGCTGTTGCAGCAGCGCGATGACCTGCGTCAGGCGCTGGACCAGGCGCGCCAGAAGGCCCGTCACGACAAGGACTCAGCCCACCAGTTGGCCATGCGCGAGCAGTTGCTGCAGTCACAGATCCGGTCGTTGCGGGAGACCATCGAGCGTATGTTGGCCCAGGAGCAGCGCACGGCCCAGCGTATGGCAGCGCTGGAAACCCAGCTTGCGGACTCCGATGCGCCCGTGGATGAAAAGCGTGCTGAGCTGGAGGAGCGCTTGCAACAGCGGTTGTTGGTTGAAGAAGAATTGCACTCAGCCAAGGCCAGCGCCGACGACAATGAACACGAATTGCGTGCGCTGGAACAACAGCGCAACCAACATGAGCGCGAAGCCGCCGGTATCCGGGAGCAGCTCATGGAGCATCGCCTGAAACTCGAGGGCGATACAGTCAAGCAGCAGGGTCTGGAAGAGCAACTGCGCGAAAGTCAGTATGATCTGCAGACGGTGCTGCGCAATCTGCCGGAGGACCTGGACCTTCAGGCCTGTGACGAGGAACTGGAGCAGATCGCCCAGCGCGTCCAGCGCCTTGGCGCCATCAATCTGGCTGCCATCGATGAGTACAAACAACAGTCCGAGCGCAAGGTGTATCTTGATGCACAGAACGAAGAGCTCGAAAAGGCGCTGATCACCCTGGAAAATGCCATTCGCAAGATTGACAGGGAAACCCGCACCCGTTTCAAGGAAACTTTCGACAAGATCAACAACGGGCTTCAGGAGCTGTTTCCCAAGGTGTTTGGTGGCGGTCATGCCTATCTGGACATGACCGGTGATGACCTGCTGGATACCGGTGTGGCCATCATGGCGCGTCCGCCCGGCAAGAAGAACAGCACCATCCACCTGCTGTCCGGCGGCGAGAAGGCCATGACAGCCATTGCCCTGGTGTTTTCGATCTTCCGCCTGAATCCCTCGCCATTCTGTATGCTTGATGAGGTGGATGCGCCACTGGACGATGCCAACGTCGGCCGTTACGCGCGGCTGGTCAAGGAGATGTCCGAGAATGTGCAGTTTGTGTTCATTACACACAATAAACTGACCATGGAAATGGCCAGTCAACTGCTGGGTGTGACCATGCACGAGCCTGGTGTTTCGCGTATGGTGGCCGTGGATATAGACGAAGCTGCCGAGCTGGCAGCGATGTAGGGTTTCCAGGGGCAGCTTGTACCAAAGGCCTGTGCCTTGCTGCCGAACCTGGTTATTGATTTAATTGTATCAGCCAGAATCTGGCGCCGCGAATCCGGAGAAAACGGGACAATCTATGGGAATGCCTACGGGACTGCGCTATGGGATTGCGTGAACTGCTGATTCTGGTATTGATTCTTGCCATCATTGGTGTGGTCCTGCGTGGCCTGTATCTGGCTTTGAGGCCGCGCCGTGGCCGCATAAAAATCGCACTTGAAAAGAATGTGCCGGATTACGACCTGGAAGAGCTGGAGTTGCGGGAGCTGCCCAGTGGAGGCGCCCGCCTGGTGGAGCGATCGTTTGCCCAGGCGATGAAGCAGAGCTCCGAGCAGAACGCCCGGGAGGCCGGCGCCCGGGCGGGTATGTCAAAGTCACCTTCCCGGTCATCGGCACCTAAACCGACGAAACCAGTGGCTGCGGCTGTTGCTTCTGCCATGAGTACGTCCCGCGTATCCAGTCAAGCTGATTCGGATCGCCCTGCGGGTACCGGCAAAGCACAGGTAGATGATGCCGATATTCCTGTACTGACGGAAAAGGTTGAGGAAAACATACCCGACATCCCGGTTGCTCCGGATCAGAATGATGTGCCAGAGCGCAGATCCTCCGATATTTCCGACCAGGCGTCCGAGCCCGCTTCCGCAGACGCAGAGGCGGTTGAGCCGCCAGCTGAATCACAATCAGAACCGCCATCAGAATCGCAATCAGAACCGTCTATCGGGTCGCCAGTTGACGTGCCGGATGAGCCGCCCACCGAGTTGCCGGTCGAACCGGTCATTGAGCAAATTCCGGACGACGAATTTCCGGCTGACGAACTGCCCGCGTTTAATGACTGGACTTATGAAGTACGCGAGGAACCGGCACTTGATCCGGAGCAGGAACCAGAGTCCACATCAGAAGCCGCACCAGCACAGGTGCAGGCACCAGAACCCGAGCCTGAACCCGAAATCAGGCCGACCACCGAGGCTGATGAGCAGGAGCGGGCAACACAGTGGGCTGATGATCGTGATTCACTCGATGCGCAGGTCTTTGTTGATGATTATGCCTCGGAAGATGACGAGGACTATGATGACGACGATTACGGTGATGACTTCGGTGAGGAAGACGACGAAGATGAATTTGATGATGAGCTGGAAGACGCCATGACCCGGTCGTCATGGTTGGATGAACCGGCTGAGGAACCGGATGAAAAATCGGCAGCGGACGAAGCCAGCGATCGTGACCTTCCTGACAGTGAGTTGACAGAAAGCGAATCGCTTGAAGAGATGATCGAGGAACCGCTGGACGGGCCTGGCAATCAGTCACTGAAGGAAACAGCGCCAGTTCGACCGGTCGGAGAAGCAGTAGCCTCAAGCAGTGACGACGCATATGAAGAAAGTGATGAATTGAGTGGCTCGCAGGAAAACGGTTTCGACGAAATTGAAGAGTTTGATGACCGGAATGAATTTGATGAGTCAAAGGAGCATATGTCTGAGCAACACTTTGGACCAGCAACTGACGATGATTTTGATGTTCTGCTGGACGGTTATGAAGACGAACGAAACGAGCGGCTGGAGCAATTGGAGGCCCAGCAGGAGTCGGCATCGCGCAAGTTCGCTGCCTGGGCTGGGCAGAAAATGGGCAGCCTGAGCAGCGGTGCCGGTAGTCTGCTGCGCGCATCACGCGACAAGCGCGCACACGCGGTTGAAGGCAGTGATGAAAAGCGAGCCGCCAAGCGCGCTCGTTTGCAGGCGGCGGCTGACAGGGAGCAGGCGCAGCGGGACAGCGCGGATGCGCAAAGCGCCGTTGCTCAACAGAATGAGCTGGATCTTGGGCTGCCGGAGCCGGAGCTGGACCCAGGGCGCACACGTCCGTCCAGGGCCGCGTCAACGCATGATGCGCAAGTGGCGCACGGAGGCAGAACGGATGTGCCGGGTGAAAGTACAGTCACTGGCACAGAGACTGGCAGCAACACTGGCACCGACACTGGCACTGCAGGCGCCAGTGTTGCTGCGGCTACGTCCGCTTCCGGTCAGACGCCGGAGGACCAGGCTGCGGAGGTCAACAACAACGTGGATCAGGAATACAGCGAAGTGCTGGTGGTCAATGTCATGGCCCGTGACGGCACGATGATTGATGGTGATGAGCTGTTGCCGGTGCTGTTGTCTGCGGGTCTGCGTTTTGGTGAGATGAGTATTTTCCATCGTCACGCCAAAGGCAAGACCGGTCCGGTGCTGTTCAGTGTTGCCAATATACTGAATCCTGGAACCTTCGACCTGAATACGATCAGTGATTTCTCCACGCGTGGTCTGTGTTTTTTCCTTACACTACCCAACGTGATCAACAATATGCAGGCCTTTGATGAGATGCTGCGTACCGCGCAGTACGTCTGTGATGGGCTGGACGCGGAACTGAAAGACGACTATCGCAGCGTGATGACTGCGCAAACGATAGAGCATTACAGAGAGCGCGTGCAAAATTTCGAACTGCGCCAACTGCGCGCCGGCAGGTAGTCGTGTGACACGTGATGCTGCAGAACAGGCCCTGGTCGAACTCAGGCGGCAGATCGCACGCCATGATTCATTATATTTTCAGCACGATGCACCGGTGATTGCCGACGCCGAATATGATCGCTTGTTCGAGCGCCTGCTTGCCCTTGAAAAACAGTTTCCTGACCTGGTAACGCCGGATTCCCCCAGCCAAAGGGTGGGTGACGCGCCTGTGGAGACGTTCGCCCAGGTCGTGCACGAACAACCCATGATGTCCCTGGCCAAGGTGTTTACCGAGGAAGACCTGGCGCTGTTTGAAACCCGCATCAAAAAACAGCTGGATAGTGACGAGCCCGTCGACTACAGCTGTGAGCCGAAGATTGACGGCGTTGCTGTCAGCCTGTTGTATGAGGAGGGCGCACTTGTTCGCGCCGCCACGCGAGGTGACGGCATTACCGGCGAGGACATTACACATAATGTGCGCACCATAGGTGATGTGCCGTTACAACTGGTGGGTGACTCGCTGCCATCCCGTCTTGAAGTGCGTGGTGAAATCTATATGAGCCGTGCTGGCTTTGAATCAATGAATGCGCGAGCACAAAAGGCGGGGGAACGGACTTTTGTCAATCCCAGAAATGCTGCCTCGGGCACCTTGCGGCAGCTGGACCCGCGCGTTGCCAGCAAACGACCACTGCGCCTGTTTGTATACGGCGTCGGGCTGGTTGCACATGGACCGGGCGACAATGCGGCAGATTGGCCGGGCACGCTCAGCGGTGTGCTGATACGCCTGGAGGCGATGGGTCTGCCGGTGAACCCTGATCGAGATTGTGTGACCGGTTTCCAGGCATGCCTGGAGTATGCCCGGGTACTTTTGAGCAAGCGTGCCGACCTTGACTATGAAATTGATGGCGCCGTGCTCAAGGTCGATGACCTGGCATTGCAGGCTGAGCTCGGCGCTACAGCACGGACACCGCGCTGGGCAATGGCTTACAAATTCCCTGCGGAAGAGGCATCAACAGTTCTGCGTGATGTGGAATTCCAGGTCGGGCGAACTGGCACCATCACGCCCGTGGCCAGACTGGAGCCGGTTTTTGTTGGCGGTGTGACGGTGAGCAATGCCACATTGCACAATATGTCCGAGATCAGGCGCCTGGGCGTCCGTATTGGCGACCGTGTGATTGTGCGCCGCGCCGGTGATGTCATTCCGCAGATTGTCCAGGTCATTGATCCTGACCTGGCATCGGAAAACCCTGAAATGGCTGCCAGGGCCCCAGGGCGGGAAATACGCATGCCCGAGCGATGCCCAGCCTGCGGTAGTGCTGTTGAGCCTGATGGGGATGTGCTGTATCGCTGCTCCGGTGGTCTGGTTTGCCCGGCGCAACGCAAGGAAGCGCTCAGGCACTTCTGCTCGCGCGGTGCGATGGATATCGAGGGCCTGGGCGACAAACTGGTCGATCAGTTGGTGGATGCGGGTCTGGTCAGGGATGCGGCAGACATTTACGCGCTGGAAAAATCTGCGCTGGTTGCGCTTGAGCGTATGGGAGAAAAGTCGGCGGACAATCTGCTGGCAGCGATCGAAAAAAGTCGCCGCACCACTCTGGCACGATTTCTCTATGCGCTGGGTATTCGTGAGGTTGGTGAGGCTACCGCCCAGGCGCTTGCAGCCCACTTTGGTGGCCTTGAGGCGTTGATGAGCGCTGACGAGGACGCATTGCAGCAGGTGCCGGATGTCGGACCGGTTGTGGCCGGTCATATTGCAGTATTCTTCAGCAATGAAGACAATCGGAAAGTGGTTGATCAGTTACTGGCGGCAGGCCTGCAATGGTCCGAGCAGTCGGCGCAAACCGTTTCCGATGCGCTGGCCGGCCAGACATTTGTGCTGACCGGCACACTGGACAGCATGAGCAGGGACGAGGCCAAAGCGCGGCTCATGGCTCTGGGTGCCAAGGTGGCCGGAAGTGTGTCAAAGAAAACCAGTTGTGTGGTTGCTGGTCCCGGCGCGGGATCCAAACTGGACAAGGCCGAGCAGCTTGGTGTCAGGGTTATTGATGAATCCGGTCTTATCGAGCTGTTGCATGCTCATCTTCCGGGCGAAACGGCAGAACAGAAAAAATGAAACCAGTGTTGTTGATAGCAGTGTTACCGCTTGTCCTGGCTGCCTGTGCGACCAGCCAGCCGACCAATACCAGTAATGTCTGCCATATGTTTGAGGAGCGGCGAGCCTGGTACCGTGCTGCCGAGCGTACCGAGGAACGTTGGGGTGTGCCGGTGCCGGTGACCATGGCGTTCATCTATCAGGAATCAAGTTTCCAGGCCCGTGCCCGACCGGCTCGCACCCGACTGCTGGGCTTCATTCCTTGGCGTAGACCGTCAACTGCGCGAGGATATGCCCAAGCGCTCGACTCCACCTGGGGCGAGTATCAGCAAGTGACCGGAAACCACAGAGCGCGCCGCAGCAATTTTTCTCATGCTGTGGATTTTGTCGGCTGGTACAACAGCAACACATTCCGGCGTAACAATATTGCGCCGCATGATGCGCGAAATCTGTACCTGGCCTACCACGAAGGCAACACGGGATACGCCCGCGGCACCTATGTGGACAAGCCATGGCTGCTGAATGTTGCCAATCGGGTGCAGGCCAATGCGGATCGTTACGGCGAGCAATATGCACAATGTCGCAGTGATCTGGGTCGCAGCTGGTGGCGCCGGGTGTTGTTTTCCTGAGCCTGGATGATCAGGCATAAAAAAAGCCCGATCGGGGTGATCGGGCTTAAATAATACTACTATCAAGGGAGAGATAAATGAAACAAAACCCACAATTTTGTCTGCAATCTACCTTCACTTATTCAGACTGTGCCTGATGTTGTAAGTTCCCTTTTAGACGAAAAAAAACCAGAAAAATTTTCAGACAACTCACCGCCACGTCATAGAAGTCTGAAAACATTAAAGTTTTTCGGTTTTCAGATTCAGTGCATCCGGCACATTTTTTTCACTGTTACTGAGAACGGCAATGCTGGCGTCCGGATTTTTCAGGTATTTGGCGGCAACTTCCTGCAAATCCTTGAGTGTCAGATTCAGGATTCGCTGCCTGAAAGCCTGGCGCTGCTCCGTGGTTCGCCCGAATAACTCATGGTAGAAGGCTTGCCGGGCCGCACCTGCCGGTGATGTAGACCTGTCCTGGCTGCTGATGACACCCAGTATGGCTTCTTCTACCGGTTGCCAGGCGTGATCGCGTTCCAGTACCCAGTCCACGGCTCGATCAAAGTCCTCCAGTGTCTCAGCCAGCCGTGGATCCCGGTAGCTGTAGAACCGGAATGCCGCTGCATTTGCATCCTGGTCAGCACCTGCGCCGTATGCACCGCCCTGTTCGCGAACGGCCCGGTGCAGGAATGTGTTACGCATGAAGCCGGCAAGCACACACAGCGGGGCATGATCCGGATGGCCCGAAGGCACGGTGGGGAAGGCCTTGGCACAGAAGTTCACCTGGGTGCTGGTGGTCCAGATCTCCCGTACTGTGTCGCGGCACGGTGTCAGTGACAGTGCCTGGAAATTCCCGGCCATGGCTTTGTCGGCCCAACGCTCGGCGAGCAGCGGGGTGGAGTCGTTCTCCCCGATCAGCAGGAACTGACGCGGTGCCTCCCGTATCAGTGCGTGAATCTGCCTGAAGCCCTCGAGTACTTTTTCCAGCCTGTCAGGGGTATCAAATTGTTGAACCCTGTGTTTCAGGCTTCGCACACCCGCCAGACCACCGGAGTGATGGTTCAGTGCAGCGCTTGGGCTCATGGCGGCACAGGCCGCGGTAGCGGCGTGAAGGTGGCCACGCCCTGTAATACCGTGTTGCTGTCGCGAGGCAATCTGTTCAAGCAACTCCCGTATACGCTGCTGTTCATCAAAGCGCGCATCATGGAAGGTTTCGAGAATCAGGTCGCTGAGAGCCGATTCGTTTCGGGCCAGCGCCTTGCCGGACAACACCAATACGGCGCGGACCTTCTGCTCGTCGTTCATGCTGCTGCGAATGCTTGCGCTGCAGTTCAGCCCACCACTGATGCGTGATTGCCAGGCCTGGACTTCACTGTAGTCACGCTGGCCAACACCGAGCTCAGTCAGGCAGGCCGTGTAAAGCGGCAACAGGGCAAGCAGTTCATCATTCAGTTGCGGCAGCTCGGCGATGACCTGCTGGTAGCTGATGCCATTCGTGCCGCGGGCATAGAAGCTGACGGGCTGGACGCCACTGTCAGCAGCTCTGGCGCGCACTGATATCTCGTGTCGCTCCGGTACAATGATCTCGATGCCCGGTGGCACGTCTTCCAGACCGACTTTGGGCAGGATGCTGTCATCGTCTTCGGTTTCCTGGCGCGCCTGCAGTGCACGGCTCTGTGCCACGATGGCTGACTTCTGGTCCTCATCCAGTGACCGCCGAATGGTGTCAAGGCGTGCCTTTTCGGCGTCGATCTGGCGTTGCGCCATGGCGGTGTCGGGCACCAGCGTGAGAGTGACCCGATGGGGATTGTCCAGAATCAGTTTGCGGATCAGGCCGGGCAGGTAGTCCGGGTCCTGTATGCTTGCACGCAATCGTGTCAGCACCGGGTCTACGTCCAGCAGTTCAATGGGGTCGCCATGGTGAATGGCAGTGGAGAGTCCGGCCATGATCAACTGAAGGCCGTAGGGGTGACCATCACCAGTGATCTCGCGCTGGCCAAGCTCAAGTTGGTGCAGGGCGGCTTCAATCATTTCCTGCGATACACCGGTTTCGGCGATACGGGTCAGGGTATTGATAACCAGGGACTCCACGTCTTCCGTAGCTGTGCTCTGGCAACCCTCCAGGCCACACATGAAACTCATTTCACGATTATTGTCCTCCAGCCCACAAAGGGGTGAGGGCGATTTGCCAAGTGATGTGGTTTCCAGGGCCTGCAGCAGCGGACTGGCACTGTTGTCCAGCAGGACGCTGGCCAGCAACTGAGCCTCGAACAGGGAGTTCAGGTTGCTACTGGGCCCCAGCAGCCAGCCTACGACCACATGGGTCTTGTCAGAGATATCCTCTTCTTCAAGTGGGTAGTGTTCGGTGACACGGACAGGTGCGAGATAACGTTTTTCATTGCGTACCTCAATACCTGTATCCTGGGCTTCAAAGCGTGCCAGTGCCAGTTCTTCCATGCGCTGTTGATGTTCGACGGCGGGTATGTCGCCAAAGGTCATGAACACTGCATTGGAGGGATGGTAGTGACGGCGGTAGAAATCCAGTAATTGCTGGTAGTCCAGATCCGGAATGTCTTCGGGTTCCCCGCCACTGTTGAAATGATAGGTTGTGGTGGGAAAGAGATACCTGGTCATGGTTTGCCAGAGCCGGGCTGCGGGCGAACTCATGGCGCCTTTCATTTCATTGTAGACCACGCCTTTGAACATCAGCTCGCTGTTGCTGTCCTCCGGGTCCATGAATTCCAGACGGTGCCCTTCCTGGGCAAAATCGAGCTCGTGAAGCCGGGAGAAAAACACGGCGTCCAGATAGATGCGAAGCAGATTGTCAAAGTCCTTGCGGTTCTTGCTGGCGAAAGGATATGCCGTCCAGTCACTGCTGGTCATGGCATTCATGAAAGTGTTGAGCGAGCGTCGGATCATCATGAAAAACGGGTCACGCACCGGGTACTTTTCGCTGCCACACAGCACGGTGTGCTCAAGAATATGTGCAACCCCGGTTGAGTCCATTGGCACCGTGCGAAAGCCCACCAGGAACACGTTTTCCGGGTCATCGCTGGCCAGATGGTAGTGCAGGGCACCGGTGACCTTGTGCTGGTACGCTTCCATGGTCAGATTCAGGGTGTCAATCCGGTGGCTGCGAAGCCATGAGAAGGCCGGGTGCCTTGCCGCGCCGGATGTCGGGCCAGTTGTCGGACTCACCGTTTTTGCGGCGTCGGTTGCGGCGTCTTTGGTTTCCAGTGCTGCGGTGCTCATTGAAGCGGTTTACTCCTCGTTCGCGTTGGTGGGCGGGCTGCCCTGGGCCAGTGTAGCAGAGATTGGCACCTGCCCGGATTCTGCTTCCGGAGGCCTCTCCAGCGTCAGTCTGCCCAATTGCCCGCTGCGGTAATCATTGAGCAGCAGGGTGGACACCTTGTGCCAGTCAACCTGCCCACTCTTGCGCAGGCAGCCACGCCGTTGTGCAATATTGGTGAGTACGGTTTCGGCATCGGTAGTCTCGCACTGTACCTGATAACGCTGCAGCAGGGTTTCCGGAAATTCACGAGCCAGCAGTTCGGCAGCAAAAAAAGCTACATCCTCTGCATCCACGGCGGTGTTGCGAATGGCGCCAGCGACAGCAAGGCGGTAGGCCGCCTGCTGATCCTCCAGTTTTGGCCAGAGTATGCCGGGGGTATCGTAAAGGTACCAGTTGTCGCTCAGGCGAATGCGTTGCTGGCCTTTTGTGACTGCCGGTTCATTGCCGGTTTTGGCGACCTTGCGACCGAGAATACGGTTCATCAAAGTCGATTTGCCGACATTGGGAATGCCCACAATCATGATCTGACGCTTGCGCGCGGGTATCTGGCCGTCGTCGGATTGGCGCACAAGCAACTTTTCGCACTCACGAATGATATCGGTCTTGCTCGGGTTGTGTCTGTGGTCCGCGGCGATGGCTCTGCTGCCCGGACGGCTGTTGAACCAGTTCAGCCAATCATGGGTGCGCTGCGGATCGGCCAGATCTGCCTTGTTCAGAATATGCAGGCACGGCTTGTCGGCGCGCAGCTCGTGGACTTTCGGGTTGCAGCTTGCGGCAGGCATGCGGGCATCCAGGACTTCGAGCAGCACGTCTATGTCATTGACAAGACGTGCCATTTCTTTGGTGGCCTTGTACATGTGGCCGGGATACCAGTTGATAGGCATTCGCTGCAGTTCCTGCGGGTCATGGGATCAGCTGGGCATTTTACCTGAGCCGGGCAAGGATTGCGCTGCGATCGGACATTGACGCCACCATGGCGTGCAAGTTGTTATAATGGGTGTCCACGTCTTTGATGTCGACAGGAGCATAAACATGTCCATGCAGCAGGCCATCCATACAAAACTGCAGGCGCTGCAACCGCAACATCTGGATATCATCAATGAAAGCCACATGCACGGTGGTCCGGGCACCGAGTCACATTTCAAGGTGACCCTGGTCAGCAACGCCTTTGACGGGGTGCGTGCTGTACAGAGACATCAGGCGGTCTACGGCCTGTTGAGTGAACAATTGCAAGGCGGGGTACACGCGCTGGCGTTGCATTTGTATGCGCCCGATGAGTGGGCGCAGCGCGCGACTGATGTGCCGGCATCACCTGATTGCCGCGGCGGCAGCAAGGTAGACAGACCGCGCTGAGCAGGCTTTTTGCACCCGGATCCGGTTGGCAGCACAAGGCGACCTGGCTTGATTTATCACCGGCAATGGTATAACTTGCCGCCCATTGCTGATCAGCGGATACACGATCTGATCAAAACTCAAAGTACCAAAAAGAACCAAAATAAGTAAGAGTAAAATAATAAGTATCAAAAGCTTGGGTTGACTTGCTCGAAAATACATTAATTGTGAATTGATAGAGTCAAAAGGCTTTGAAAAATGCTTAATTTACTCGCTTCCCTCAAAGTGCCAGCGCTGCTGCGCGTGCTGTTCCTCCTCAGCTTCATCATGCTCACCGCTGTCACGTTCACTGACCGGCGAAGTGCGCCCGCGATCAGTCATGTGCTGGAGTTGCAACAACTGCCCGCGCCGACACCCGATGACAGCAGTGATCCGCTTGTTGGCCTGTCGATCCTGCCGGATTTTGATGCGTACAATGACGTGGATGCGCGCAAGGAAGCCTTTTTCGGTTTCCTGTCCAAGTACGTTGAGCGGGAGAATGCCCGCATTTCTGAAACCAGGGCAGTAGTGCAGCCACTGTACGCTGTTGCTGCCAGGGATCTGCCTCTGAGCAAGCCCGAGCAGGCCATATTGCATGAAATTGCCAGGGAGTATCGGCTTGATGCCGACAAGATGGACAGTTTCGACCTGCTGAGCGAGCTGATGCTGCGTGTTGACATCATCCCAACGTCATTGGTGCTGGCTCAGGCTGCCAATGAATCGGGTTGGGGAACGTCACGCTTTGCCCGCGAGGGTAACAATATTTTTGGACAATGGTGCTTTGATGAAGGCTGTGGTCTGGTGCCAGAGCGCAGGGCAAACCACGCAAGCCACGAAGTGCGTGCTTTTGATTCGGTGGAGTCGTCGGTCAGGGCCTACTTCCGCAATATCAACACCAACCGCAGTTACGCCTACCTGAGAGAGCTGCGTGCCGACATGCGCGAGCAGGGCGAAACGCTCAACCCCCTGGTGCTGGCTCATGGCCTGTCACGCTACTCCGAGCGCGGTCATGCCTATGTCAGTGAGCTGCAGAGCATCATCCGCTTCAATGGCCTGTCCAACCTGGATGACCAGAGTTGACTGTCAATCCTGATTGTCGATGGTGGATCGGGTCCAGAATTTGCTGAACCAGTAGAATCGGTTTTCTCCCACCCGGGGAGCAGTGCAATTGTAACCAAAGCGCCGACTGTTGAGCGCCTGCTCCGGCTGAATGCGGAACCGGCCTGCGCCCTGATCCAGCCATTCAATCTCCAGTGTTTCGGTGCCGGCATAGCAGGCCAGCTGGGATGTGTTGAAGTCACCGCTGAATTGCAATTCTACCGCCGGACGTCTGCTGTCAGTGATAGGGGAGCGCGGCTCCATGCGCTGCACTGTGAATGCCAGGGCGTTCAGTTTTGTTGGCACAGTATTCATATTGGCATGAATGCCAGCCAGGGGGAATCGGGGCAACGCCAGCATGTCAGAATCATAGCCTACCGCGCCTGAATTCTGGGCCAGTCCGATAAAGCCCTCTTCCTCCACCATGGCCATGACAGGTTCATCATATTCGCCATAGGGATAGGCCAGCAGCCGATGCGCCTGTCCGGTTTCCTGTTCTATCCGGCGTTCGGCTTCAAGAAGTTCAGCACGAAGGCGGTCGATCCGGTCGGCGTCACTTTCTCCCGGCAGTGGGTCGATCATGTGAGGATGTTTGACCATGTGGTTGGCTATGATCACGCCGGCATCCGACATTTCCCGCACCTGGTCCCAGTTCATATATCCGTGTTGATTGTTGTCAATCGGCTCGGTGCTCAGGAAAAGCGTCCACGGGAAACCCAGTTCCTGCAAAAGTGGAAAAGCCGTTTCATAGATGGAGATATATCCGTCATCAAAGGTGATCACAGCGGTGCGCTCCGGCACCGGTTGCCGGTTCCGCAGCGCGTCGAGTAGACGGTCCAGATGCCAGACTTCAAAATTGTTGTCCCTGAGATACTCCATCTGTTCGCGAAACTGCGCCGGTGACAGGCTCGTGGACGGGGGTGTATTTTCATCCACGTGGTGGTAGATGGTGATGACCGCATGGCCGCCATGGTCAGCGCTGCCGACAGAATCGCCAGCGCCGGCTTCGTTTGCCCGTGAGCACGAGGCCATACCGGCCACAAGGAAAACGCATAACAAAAAAGGGATTGCGAACGGCTGCTGGCCTGATGTGAACTGCTGGCCTGATGTGAAGAGTGGCATAGGGTTTCCGAAAAGCGGTGAATTTCTGATATTTTTCCTATTCTTACCCATTTGACCCTGTGGTCACAAGTCCACGCCGGCCCAGCGGTGGCATTCGGTGTGGGTTGATTTATAATGGCGTCCTTTTTCACGCGGTGACCGATTGTACGCCGCTTCGCATGCACGCAGGGAGTTGACCCGATGATCTATCAAGGCAAGGCCATTCAGGTAGAACGGCTGGATAACGGAATCGCTCGACTGACCTTCGATCTGCCCGATACGTCGGTTAATGTCTTCAATCGCCTGATGCTTGACGAGCTGCGTGCTGCCATTGCCGCTGTTGCAGCCAGTGATGCGCGGGGATTGCTCTGCCGCAGCGCCAAGCGTGCGTTCCTGGTTGGCGCCGATATCAAGGAGTTCACCGAGTATTTCAAATTGCCCGAAGCAGCACTGATGCAGTGGCAGGAGCAGACCAACGCCATCTTCAACGCTATTGAAGACCTGCCGGTACCCAGTGTTACAGCCATCAATGGCATGGCGCTGGGCGGCGGTCTGGAGATGTGTCTGGCAACAGACTATCGGGTGGCCGGTGAGTCAGCCAGTCTGGGTTTCCCCGAGGTCAATCTCGGCATCTGTCCCGGTTTTGGTGGCACAGTGCGTGCGCCGCGACTGTTTGGCGCTGAAGCCGCTATTGAGTGGATACGCACGGGCAGACCCGTGGGCGCTGCCCAGGCCCTGCAGGTTGGCGCAGTGGATGCCATTGCGTCGGATGACTCGCTGGAAGCGGTGGCCATGGACATGTTGCAGCAGGCCATTGGCGGGGAGCTGGATGTTCGCGAACGCCGCCAGGAAAAGACCGGGCCACTGGCGATGGGCGCCGATGAAGTAAATCGCGTGTTCACTGCCGGGCTTGAGCGCGCGCAGAAGGACAGCGGTCCCGATTACCCCGCTGCTGTGACGGCTGTCGAGGCAATGTCAGAGGCGGCAGGGCTGTCGCGCGGCGGCGCGCTGAAACTGGAGCACAAGGCCTTTGTCACACTTGCACGCAGCACGGTGGCTGGCAATCTCGTCCAGCTGTTCCTCAATGATCAGTACCTCAAAAGCAGTGCCCGCCGGCACGCAGCCAATGCGCGACCGGTCACCAGAGCCGGTGTTCTGGGTGCGGGCATCATGGGCGGCGGGATTGCTTATCAGTCGGCACTGAAGGGTGTGCCCGTGGTGATGAAAGACATTGCCCAACAGGGTCTGGATCTTGGCATGGGCGAGGCGGGCAAGTTGCTGGACAAGCAGATTGAAAAAGCACGTCTTGACCGCGCTCGCGCCGACCGTATCCTGGGCAGTATCACACCTGTGCTGGATTACACCGGCTTTGACGAGGTTGGTCTGGTGGTGGAAGCGGTGGTGGAAAACACTTCGATCAAACAACAGGTGTTGGCCGAAGTGGAGCAGAAGATTCCGCAGGATGCCGTGCTCACCTCCAATACATCGACCATTTCGATAAGCCTGCTGGCCGAGTCGTTGGCGCGGCCGGAAAACTTCTGTGGTATGCACTTTTTTAATCCCGTGCCTTTGATGCCGCTGGTCGAAGTGATTCGCGGTCAAAAGAGCAGTGATGAGGCGGTTTCAACAACCGTGGCCTATGCACAAACCATTGGCAAGACGCCCATCGTTGTCAACGATTGCCCCGGCTTCCTGGTGAACCGTATCCTGTTCCCGTACTTTGGCGCTTTCTGCCAGCTGCTGCGTGACGGGGCTGATTTCCGCCAGGTTGACCAGGTCATGGAAGCGTTTGGTTGGCCCATGGGGCCAGCCTATCTGTTGGATGTAGTGGGTATCGATACGGCATCACATTGCATGGCAGTGATGGCCGAAGGTTTTCCGGAACGGATGAAATACGATTTTGAAACCGCCATTGACCTGATGCACCGTGCAGACCACTTTGGCCAGAAGAATGGCAAGGGGTTCTATCAGTACCAGAAAACCGACGGCGGTCGACCGCGCAAGGTTTTTGATGAGTCGGTGCTGGACATCCTGGCTCCTGCCCGCAAACAGGGAATTCGCCAGTTCGACAAGCAGGAAATAGTAGAACGCATGATGGTCGCGATGTGTCTTGAAGCGGTGCGTTGTCTGGAAGATGGTATTGTAGGCAGTGCCATTGAGGCTGACATGGGCCTTTTGCTGGGCCTGGGATTCCCGCGTTTCCGTGGCGGCGCTCTGCGTTACGTGGACACTATGGGTCTGAAAACTTTCTGCGAAATGGCTGATCGCCACCAGGAGCAGGGGCCTTTGTTCAGTGTGAGCAAGGACCTGCGTGACAGGGCTGCAGAAGGCAGGACATTTTATTGATGGTGTTGATGCCGGCGCATGGCCGGCAGTGGATGAAAGTTTATGAGCGACGTGCAGGTTGATTGTCTGACCGATACACTGGAGCAGCGCCGGAAAACGTCGCGGTTCAATCGTTGCCGCAAGAATTTGCGACGCGATGCCGGTCGGGCGATTGCCGACTTCAACATGATTGAAGACGGTGATCTGGTCATGGTGTGTCTGTCGGGTGGCAAGGACTCCTTCACCATGCTGGATATCCTGCTGCATCTGCAAAAACACGCGCCGATTCACTTTGACATCAAGGCGGTGAATCTGGACCAGAAACAGCCGGGCTTTCCCGAGCATGTGCTGCCGGAATATCTGGCAAGCCTGGGAGTGGACTACCATATCATTGAGCAGGACACGTTCTCGGTGGTCAAGGAAAAGACCCCCGAAGGCAAGACCTACTGTGGCCTGTGTTCCCGCCTGCGCCGCGGAACCCTCTACAACTACGCCTGTCACATCGGTGCCACCAAGATAGCATTGGGGCATCATCGGGATGACATTGTGGAAACCCTGTTTCTGAATATGTTTTTTGGTGCCAAACTGAAAGCCATGCCGCCGAAACTGCTCAGTGATGACAAGCAGAATATTGTCATCCGGCCACTGGCCTACTGCAGTGAAAAGGAAATCGCCCGGTACGCCAAGCTGCGAGGTTTTCCCATCATTCCCTGCAATCTGTGTGGCACACAGGAGAACATGCAGCGACAGAATATCAAGGCCATGTTGCAGGAATGGGAGCGTCAGACACCAGGGCGGATTGACAACATATTCCGCAGCATCTGCAACGTTGAACCTTCCCAGTTGGGTGATATTGATCTTTTTCCGTTTCGCGAGTTGCGCAGGGAAGTGGACAGCAACGTGCGTATTGCTGCATTCAATGTCGGATGAAGAAGATGGGGCCTTTGTGCTGATACCCTGGCAGTCATTGTCGCAGGAAAGCCTGGATGGCGTGCTGGAAGAATTTGCCAGTCGCGAGGGGACCGAGTACGGTGATCAGGAGTATAGTCTGTCACAGAAAGTTGCCCAGTTGCGCCAGCAGCTGGAACGCGGTGAAGCAGTGATCGACTTTGATCCGGACACGCAGACTGTCAACCTTTTATCAAGCAACGATCTTGCCGAGCACAGGGGCCGCCCCGATGAGTGATGCCGTCAACGCAAATGTATTTCTGGATGCCAGTGGGCTGTTCTGTCCGGAACCGGTGATGATGTTGCATAACAGGATTCGTGACATGCAGGCGGGCGATGTGCTGGAGCTGACTGCAACGGATCCCTCGACCACACGCGACGTGCCAAAGTTCTGTCACTTTCTTGGTCATGAGTTACTGGATCAGCAAGAGCGCGATGGTCAATTCATCTATTACGTCAGAAAGAGTCATTGATGGCGAGTGAACCTGCACGGGAAAGAGGTCCACTGTTCCTTGTTGATGCGTCTATCTATATTTTCCAGGCGCACTTTTCGCCGAATCTGACGGCGGAAGACAGACGCGGTGAGGACCAGAGTGCATTCATGGGGTTCGCCCGTTTTCTGCTGCGATTTTTGCGCATCACCCGTCCAGAGCGGCTTGCCGTGGCGTTTGATGAGAGCCTGTTCTGCGGGTTCCGTCACCAGCTGTATCCTGAGTACAAATCCAACCGTGTCCTGCCCGATGAAAACCTGGCGCGTCAGCTGAAGGCCTGTGCCGCCCTGTGTGAGGTGCTGGGTGTAGCCGCTTTTGGCAGTGAAACCTATGAAGCCGATGACATCATTGGCACGCTGGCGTGCAATGTGCGCGCAGAGCAGCCGGGTCAGGTGATACGTATTGTCAGCCGCGACAAGGATCTTGCTCAATTGCTGCAGGGTGACAGTGACGAGCTCTGGGACTTTCATCGTGATCTGCGGCGCACGCGCCATGACATCATCACCCAGTACGGCATCAGTCCCGAACAGTTTCCCTGTTACCTTGGTTTGACCGGTGACACCATAGACTGCATTCCCGGTGTGCCGGGGGTTGGTCCGGTAGCGGCACGGGCGCTGCTGCGCCATTTCGAGGCAATGGTGCAGATCTACAATCGCATTGATGAAGTGCCGCAACTTGGGTTTCGAGGCGCCAGAACCGCGGCTTCACGCCTGTTGGAGCATCAGCAGCAGGCCGAGCTCAGCCGGCGCCTGGCGACAATTGTGCAGCGTCCGCCGGTTGCTGATGAAGACTTCTGTCGTGCAGGCAGTTCCGAGCTGGGATTGCTGCCGTTGGACCCCGGCGCCTGGCAAGCGTTGATGAATCAGGAGGCGGTGAGAGAAAGCGAACAGGCGCGCCTGAAGATGATGCTGGAGGCGTGGCAGTCATGATCATTGTGGCCGATGAAAATATACTGGACGTTACTGATGCCTTTCAGGCTTTCGGAGAATTGAGACTATTACCTGGGCGACTCATTCGTGCGAGTGATCTGAAAGATGCCGATGCCCTGGTTGTGCGGTCGGTCACTCGCGTGGACGAGGCGCTGCTGGGCGGCAGCCAGGTGCGCTTTGTGGCCACGGCAACCAGCGGGCAGGATCATCTTGACCGGGATTGGCTGGCACGCACCGGTGTGCACGTGGCTGATGCCGCCGGTGCCAATGCCAATGCGGTAGTTGAATACGTGATCCAGGCATTGTGCGAAATACATGATGTGCAAAGCCCGGACGTGCTTGCCCGCCGGCTGCAGGGTAAGCGCCTTGCCGTTGTTGGTGCCGGTCATGTCGGTTCCCGATTGCTCCGGTTTTGCACAATCACCGGTATTCAATGTGTGGTGTGTGACCCTTTCCTTGACCGCCTGTCGCCCAGGCTGGCGCATCTGCCGCGTGTGGATCTTGAGGAGGCGCTGGACTGTGAGCTGATCAGCCTGCATGTGCCGCTGACTGATGAAGGTCCTCATCCCACACGCAATATGCTGGATGCCAACCGCATTGCTGCTCTGGCGCCGGGCACGGTACTGGTCAATACCGCCAGGGGAGAAGTGCTTGATGCCGTGGCATTACACAAGCGACTCAGCCAACTTGACGACCTGAATGTGGTGCTGGACGTCTATCCCGATGAGCCGGAAATTGACCGGCAGTTGTGTGAGAGGCTCAGTATTGCCACGCCGCACATCGCCGGCTACAGCGTGGAAGCCAAGCAGGCAGCCACCCAGCGGGTGCTGGCCGCATTTTGTTCGTACTTTGATCTGCCGATGTTTGAAGCTTTTCCCCCGGGCGGATCCGGTGGTGACCCTCTGGCATCCGGCGCGTCAGCTGTCGGCGACGGATTTTCGCCGTACGCAGTCAGTCAGGCATTTCTGGAACAGATCCGCGCTGTGCCGACAGACCAGTCACTTGCGCCGGTGTTCGATCGGATGCGCAAGGATCTGAGAGCCCGCCGGGAGCTCGGGCTCATGCGTGGCGTTTAGCCCACTTTGCCAGGAAACGCTCCAGCTTGCTGATGGCCTGTTGCATGACATCCTGGGTTGGAAGAAACACGATGCGCACGTGCTGGGTGTCGGCGATGTTGAAACCACTTCCCTGGACCAGCAGTATCTTTTCGGTGGCAAGTAACTCCAGCACAAAGTGTGTGTCGTTTGTGATGGGATACATGTCCGGGTCCAGGCGCGGGAACATGTAGATGGCCCCTTTTGGCTTGACGCAGCTGACACCGGGAATTTGTGTAAGCGCATCCCAGGCCACGTCGCGTTGATCGCGCAGGCGCCCACCGGGAACAATCAGCTCGTTGATGCTCTGGTAGCCACCCAGCGCGGTCTGTACCGCATGCTGGGCCGGCACGTTGGCACACAGGCGCATATTGGACAGCACCTCCAGGCCTTCGATGTAATTGCCGGCATGTTGCTTGTTGCCGCTCAGTATCATCCAGCCAGAGCGGAAGCCGGCAAGACGGTAGGATTTGGACAGGCCGTTGAAGGTGACCACAAAAAGGTCGTCAGCCAGTGAGGCCAGCGGAATGTGCCTGGCCTCTTCATACAGGATCTTGCTGTAGATCTCGTCGGCAAAAACGATCAGTTCGTTTTCGCGTGCCACACGAATCACTTCCAGCAACAGGTCCTTGCTGTACACCGAGCCGGTAGGGTTGTTCGGGTTGATGATGACAATGGCGCGGGTGCTCTTGCTGATCTTGCTTTCAATGTCGACGATATCGGGAAACCAGTCGGCACTTTCGTCACAGATGTAGTGCACCGGATTGCCGCCGCTGAGACTGACGGCAGCCGTCCAAAGCGGATAGTCGGGAGCCGGGATCAGTACTTCGTCGCCATTGTTGAGAAGTGCCTGCATGGCCATCACAATCAATTCACTGACACCATTGCCAAGATAGATGTCATTGATTTCAACGCCATCAATTCCCAGTTGCTGGCATTCCTGCATGATTGCCTTACGGGCGCTGAACAGACCTTTGGAGTCGCTGTAGCCTTGCGCATCGGGCAGGTTCAGGATGACGTCCTGTATGATTTCGTCAGGCGCTTCAAAACCGAAGGCACCGGGGTTGCCGATGTTCAGTTTCAGAATACGATTGCCTTCCTCTTCCAGGCGCTTGGCTTCTTCCAGGACCGGGCCTCGAATGTCATAACAGACGCGGGCCAGCTTCTCGGATTGCTTGACGGGTTTCATTGACGATTCCTGCGCGGGCTTCCCGGCCGGCGGCTATGGTATAGTAAAGCGCGGTATTGTATGGCGTGCAGGGCGCCCCCGCAACAGCAAGCGTCAGCACAGGCACGAACAGGAGAATCAAATGAGCGAGAAAAAGCTTGATGATATGGCCCGTCACGTCCTTGAAGAGGGTGGTACCGAGCGTGCATTTACCGGCAAGTATCATGACACCAAGACGCCGGGAACCTATCGCTGTGCCAGGTGCAATGCAGTCCTGTTTGACTCGGACACCAAATATGATTCAGGTTCGGGCTGGCCCAGCTTCTATGCCCCCAAAGTTGATGAGGCGGTGGGGGAGAAGCGTGATACCAGCCATGGTATGGTGCGAACAGAAGTGGTCTGTCAGAACTGTGGTGGTCACCTCGGGCACGTATTCGAGGACGGGCCGGCGCCGACCGGACTGCGTTACTGTATCAACTCGGCGGCACTGGAACTGGAGGAACGGGACGCATAACTCGTCATTCACACACCCTGCATCCCGCTTTTATGCTCTGTCATCGTCAGCGCAATTGTCTGAGGACTACCTGCCGTTACACGGTTCCGATGCGATCATCCGGTAGTGTGGCGCTGCAACTGTGCCCGGCTGGCCAGTACGGTGGTGATTTGCATGCGTGACGGCCGGCGCAGGGTGACACTACTGGCCGGTGTGGTGGCTATCCTGGTCGTGCCGGTTGCTTGCCGGGCGGCTGCAACCGAGCCCGTCAGCACCTTGTCCCTGGGTGCCTACACCAGCCGTGGTGACTACGGCGAAGAGAAGAATACAGACGTGTATTACCTGCCGGTATCGCTGGAACACGCGGTATCAGGTTGGCGCGTTCGCATGACAGTTCCCTATCTGCGTATAGATGGTCCCGGCACTGTGCTGGTCAATGTCGGTGGTGTGTCTCGACCGGGCGTGCCCAATGAAGACTATGATGACGAACGGGTGTCCTCTCGCGGGGTCGGGGATGTCACCATCAATGTGACACGGGAACTGCCTGTGCTGACTGACTGGATGCCGTTCATGGACCTGGGTGTGGAAATCAAACTGCCCACTGCCGATGCCAGCCGCGGCCTTGGCACGGGTGCTGCTGACATTGCTCTGCAGACGGATTTTTATCAGATGATTGGTACATCGACTGCATTTGCAACGCTGGGCTACCGGTTCAGGGGGCGCTCGGACTGGTTTGAGGGCTTGCAGGATTCAGTGTATGTGTCGACAGGTTTGATGAGGCCCTGGCAGCCGGAGACCTGGGCGGGTGAGTGGACCTGGGGTGTGATATATGACTATCGTCAGGCCGCCTCAACCCTGTCACGGGAAACCCACGAGGTTCTGCCCTTTGTGTCGTGGGCCCCACTGCCGGCTTTGTCCGTGATGGTCTATGTGAGCAGAGGGTTCACCCGGGACAGTCCGGACTATGCTGCAGGCGTGCAGTTCGGCGTGCGGTGGTGACAGGACCGGAAAACGGACGGACAGATCAGATTCGCATTGGCACCGGGCGCGGGGCAGGCATCGACGCCCCCTGAACCGGGCGCATTCTCTGGAATGGTGGTAGCTCGGGGCGCTGGATGCGTTCCGGACTCACGCGATGCTCGCCGTTTTCCTCTGCCTCAGCGGCAGGTTCTGCACTCAGTGATGGCTCATCATCTGACTGGCCGGCCAGTTCGACAGCTCGCACGGGTTCATGTGTTGGCACTGATACATCGACGTCGGGCGCGGCTTCCGGGCTGCCACGGTCAGGCAGTTCAAACGGATCGATCTGTTCGGCCAGAGCGCGGCGCGGTGTCGGGTCGGTAACCTCAATTTCAACACGGATCTCTGTATCGGCCACATCCTGACCGGCTGCATCGGCCAATTCCTGACGGCGTTGCTGAACCGGGGTCAGGGGTTCCAGTCCAATGTACTCCTCATCGCTGACCACAGGTGGTCTCAGTGCCGGCAGCTCTTCTCTTGGGTCAGAAGGGCGCGGTATTTCGGCGGTCTCCAGCACGCTGTCGATGGAGCGGATCAGCGCTGGCAGGACCGTGTCATCTGTTGTCGGGGCATGCTCGTCCTCCGGTAGCTCGTCGGTAACACTGAAGAACGGGCTCGGACCACCTGTGCCCCCGAAACCGCTGCCGCCAAAGTCACCCGACCTGCCAGTGCCGCCCATGCCACTGCCTTCATCATCGCCGCCGATTATCTTGCCAATGCTGGCCGTGGCGAGCGCCAGGCTGCAGAGAAACAGCAGTCCGGCCAGGAGCAGGGCAACGGGATAACTGCGGATGGCTTGGATGGCTCTAGGCATTGTGTTGGCCTTCAGGTGTGCCTGTTTCGCTCACTGGATCGCCGCTGTCTGAATCGCTGCGATAGCAAGTATTGTAATTGAAAACACCAAAATTGATACGGTATGCATCACCGTTTTTGTAAGCCGTTGCGTCGCTGTTCTGCCTGTCGCGCTGCTGCAGCGCAAGCGCTCGTGTGTTCAGCGTTCGCAGGGCGTGCATGCCTGCCTGGTCTGCCAGTGCCGCCAGTTCTTTGACCGAGGCCAGTGAAAGGCCGTCATAATAGACGCTGCGATCGAAGAAAGGGGGTTGCCCGCCCGACAGGTTATGGGTGCTGGCGCTGATGTGGTCGTGAAGGTTCTTGCCAAAAAAGAACACTTTCTCGTCGAAACCCGAATCGGGGGTAAACGCGCCTGTATTCAGAATGATGCGGCCATGGTCGTCCTGATGTGCAATGCCCAGGTGTAACCAGTCATCCAGGATGACACGGGGCCTGATGTCCTGCTTGCACACACGCTCGACCAGGTCATCAAAACTGGGCCTGGTCTGCTTGTCGTTGGAACGAAGTGCCAGGGGCAGCGGTTCGCCAGCATTGTCCTGAAATTCTTCCGAACCCAGCCAGTAGGCGATCAGCCTGGCACCGGTGGAGATGTTTGAGGGCAATTCCTGAGCGTCCGGGTCAGCACTGCGAAGGCGTTTTACATCCTTGCGGTGCACGCCGGTCAGCAGATTGATGCGGCTGTCGGACTGACGTCTGGATTCAACACGAAACTCCTGTTCCGCCACTTCCACGTAAAGTGACTTCAACAGGTTGATCAGAAACGGATAGGTGATCTGATGGCTGATCAGCAATTTCACCAACGGGCGCAGCAGTTTCTGAACGGCTTTGACCAGCACGGTCGGCGGATGTGCGGCAGCGACCGGGGTGTTCTGCGCGCCTGATTTGTCGGAAGCTTTGCTGCTCATGGGGCAAGTATAGCAGTGGTGGGAATAAATCCCACATTTTGTTTTATCAGTATTGACGTGGGAATAATTCCCACTTATTATCGGTTCACACTGTTTGAGAGTGACCGACAACATGTATCTGCAGGGACTGGAAGAATACACGCGCCAGCACAGTGGTGTTGAGCAGGAGGCCGGGACGCCCGATGTTCACGGTCGCGCCAGATTTCTGTTGCTGCCCGATGATCGGCGACTTGCGTACAGTGAACTGGGTGATGTGCAGGGATTCCCTCTCTTCTATCTGCACAGTCATGCGGGTTCCCGCCTGGAAGGACGATTCTTTCACGACAGCGCCCGGGCTGCAGGGTTTCGGTTGATTGCCATTGACCGATCGGGCCTGGGGCTGTCGGATTTTAATCCCGATTCGGGAAAGTCCTCGCATGTTGATGACCTGCTTTTGTTGGCTGACCACCTTGATCTGGGCTGCTTCGGCTTGTTGTCCTGGAGCGGCGGTGTGACGACAGCATTGGCCGTTGCCGCGGCTTCGCCGGACAGAGTGAAATTTCAGCTCAGTCTGGCGCCGGTATCCCTGACTGCCCCGGCTGCCGAAACGGAAGGCCTGTTCGACAGCATTGTCCACGGTTTGCAGATGAGCTTCTGGAAAGCGCTGATACGGACGCGTTGCCAACTCTCCGCACGCTGGCTGGGGCCGGATCATTATCTTTCGAGGCTGAAACAACTGGTCAGCGCAGTTGATCGGCGTGTTCTGGACAGCCCCGAAGTGATGGTTGGTATGCGCCGGAACATGCGCGAAGCTGCGCGGCAGGGCAGTGATGGTGTGATCAGTGATCTACTGGGTGGCCTGGCCGACAGTCGCCTGGCGCGTGAGCCAGTGATGGTGCCTGTGCAGTTCTGGCACGGGATGTCAGATACCCTGGTGCCAGGGCATGTTATTCAGCAGATTGCTGACATGCTGCCGATGGCCAGTTGTCACCGGATCCCTGGACGGGGTCATTTCGGTTTTCTTCAGGATTCCAGCGCCATACTGCTGGCGGCACGGCGACGCTTTCTGTCATCGGCCTGCGGTCCTCAGGGCCTGCATGCCACCGCTGTCGCTCAGGACATCTGTCGGGATGAGCCTGCCAGTTGGTCGCCTGCTATTGCAGGCGTGCGAAAGTGAGGTTTTGAAGTGGCTGACATCTGCCGCTGTGCTTCTGCTGCCTGAACGTCGGCAAGAAAACGTCCCAGCATCGCTTGCGCTTCGCTGAGATAACGGAATGGTCCGACGTTGGTCCCTTCGCGGGTCCTGAAATACCAGAGCCCATCGTCAGAGTAAAAGCGACGGGTCTGAGGATATACCCGGCTCGGTTGATCAGTTCTGCGCGTGGATGGAGTCATGGCAAAGGCCTCGCTTGAGTTTGATTGTTATTTTATTGGCTATCAGCTTCCAGCTTCTATCGGCTATCGGCGTTTTTTCGCTTCGCACACTACTTTGACAACAGTAGACGGGTAAAATATCCGCTCAAAGAGCGCAATTTTTGTGCCTGCTTCTACAGCTGTCCGGTACGGCGTTGTCGAAGTGCCGCCAATTGTTCTTCTGTGTTGATGTTGCCGAAGTCATCAGGGTCAGAAATATCCCAGTAAATCAAATCATTGGATTGGCTCTGGATGAACTGCTTCGGGCTGTGAATGCCATCATCCAGCGCTGTCTCAAGTGCCTGATCCAGATTTATTGACCACACAGAAAAAAGGGGTTGCAGCTGTTGGCCTGTCTGAAGCCAGCTTATACCCAGTTCCGGATTATTGCCAGAAACGGTCAGCAGTGCGCTGATGGCGTCCGAAGGGAAGCAGGGGGCGTCGCCTGGCACAACAATCAGGTGAGTGATGGGCTGGTGCTCGGCAAACCAGCGCATGCTGGCATGGATGCCGGCCAATGGCCCTGGGTAACCGCCGTGACGATCAGGCACAACCGGTATGCCATAGGCTCTGTAGTCGCTGATGGCATGATTGGCGCTGATGACGATGTCAGCTGTCAGCGGTCGGATGTTGTTGATGACGTGGGACAGCAGGGTGCCGTTGCCCAGTGCCTGCAGGGGTTTGTCCTGGCCGCGCATGCGGCTGGCCCGGCCACCGGCAAGAACGACAGCCCCGGCGCGTATCGGGTTTCTCATTATTAATTCCTTTTAAAACAATAGCTTGGCATATCTGTCTGTTTCATGTTTTATCACCCGGACGCATGATTATTTATTGAATCTGTTGCCCTGTTATGGGACAATCCGCGTCTTTGCAAGACCGGCATTTTCATTTAACCGCTTGAATTGTTTCGAGTTACTGGATCTGTCGCGGGAGCGGTTTCTGCTTGCCCGCCATTCCCGGGCTGTATCAACAACAAGTTTAACGCTTTTCGACGCTGGTAGCGGTGTCGACTGATGAGGATTTTTCATGCAAGTCTCGATTGAAACCACCAACGGACTCGAACGTCGGATGACTGTGGGTGTGCCCGCTTCGGAAGTGGACACTGCTGTCATGGCGCGGCTGCAGGAAGCAGCAAGAACGGTACGCATCAATGGCTTTCGCCGTGGCAAGATTCCTCTGAAGGTGATCAAAAATCGCTTTGGCAAGAGCGTACGTCAGGAAGTGCTTGGGGAAGTCATGAGCAAGACGTACTACGATGCCCTGGCAAAGGAAAACATCAAGCCGGCCGGACAGCCGCGGATCGAGCCCAAAACCACGGACGAGGGCAAGGACCTGGAGTATGTGGCGACTTTTGAGGTTTACCCCGAGGTGAAGCTCGGCAAGTTCTCCGATTTTTCGGTTGAGCAGGTTTCCGCAGAAGTTTCCGAGGCGGATATCGACAAGATGATCGAGTCACTGCGTGAGCAGCGCAAGAGCTTCGAGGATGTCAAACGCCAGGCGCGCAAGGGTGATCGGGTCAACATCGATTTTGTTGGTACCGTGGACGGCGAGGAATTTCCCGGTGGCAAGGGTGAGAATACCAATCTGGAAATCGGCTCCGGACGTATGATAGAAGGGTTCGAGGACGGTCTGCTGAAGTCAAAGGCTGGTGATGAGGTCACGCTTGAGCTGACCTTCCCGGAGGATTATCGCGCCACTGAGCTTGCTGGCAAGGACGTGACGTTCAAGGTAAAGGTCAATGCGGTAGCGGCGCCGGTTCTGCCGGAATTGAATGACGAATTTTTTGAAGTGTTTGGTGTTGAGGAAGGCGGCGAAAGCGCATTTCGCAGCGAAGTGCGGGAGAACATGGAGCGCGAGCTGAAGCGCGCCAGTCGCAGCAAGCTCAAGACCGAGCTGATGGACGCCCTGATCGAGGCGCATCCCATTGATCTGCCACAATCGCTGGTGGCGGGTGAGATCAACACACTGCGACAGCAGGCGCTGCAGCAGATCGGCCAGGGTGCGCAGAATCTGGACCCGTCAATGCTGCCCGATGAGCTTTTCCGGGAGCAGGCTGGCAAGCGTGTAGCGCTGGGACTGATCCTTGGTGAGGTCATCAAGGCGCGCAATCTGCGTGCCGATCCGGCCAAGGTGCGCGAAGCCATTGAGGATGTGGCATCCACATACGAGCAACCGGAGCAGGTCGTGGCCTGGTACTACAATAACCAGGAGCAATTACAGGCCATGGAGTCTGCTGTTCTGGAAGACCAGGTGTTCGATATCATTCTGGAAGAAGCCAATGTTACCAGACGTGAGGTCAGCTACGACGAATTGATCAACCCGTCCAGGGAAGCGGACGGCAGCTCGGCGGAAAAGGGCAAGACGTCCAAAGCCAAGGCAGCACCGGCAAAGAAAGCCGCCGCCCGGAAAACCACAACCAAAAAAGCCGCGACCAAGAAGGCGGCCCCAAAGAAAGCAGCCAAGAAGGACTGATATCAGGTGACCCAGTTGATGGATACAGACCGTAATGCCGCGCAAGCCGCCCTGATACCCATGGTGGTGGAGCAGACATCGCGTGGAGAGCGTTCCTACGACATATTTTCACGATTGCTGAAGGAGCGGGTCATTTTCCTGGTGGGGCCGGTTGATGACCATGTCGCCAATCTGGTGGTCGCGCAGCTGCTGTTCCTGGAGTCGGAGAATCCGGACAAGGATATCCATCTGTACATCAACTCGCCCGGCGGCTCGGTAACTGCAGGTATGTCAATCTACGATACCATCAAGTTCATCAAGCCTGATGTCAGCACCATGTGTATCGGCCAGGCCGCCAGCATGGGTGCATTGCTGCTGACGGGCGGCACCAAGGGCAAGCGTTTTGCATTGCCACATTCGCGTATGATGATTCACCAGCCCAGTGGTGGTGCTCAGGGCCAGGCTGCCGATATAGAGATCCAGGCCACGGAAATCATCAAACTGCGTGAGCAATTGAATCGTATAATGGCCATGCATACCGGTCAGGACGTTGAGACCATTGAGCGTGACACCGAGCGTGATAATTTCATGACGTCGAAACAGGCGGTAGAATACGGTCTCATTGATCGGGTGATTGAAAAACGCGACAAGGGTGAGGCAAGCTGAAGCTGTAATGCGAACGACGAGGAATCTGCATGTCTGACGATCGATATACTGGCGGGGATGATGGCGGCAAGCTGCTGTATTGTTCCTTTTGTGGAAAGAGCCAGCACGAAGTACGCAAGCTGATTGCAGGGCCCTCGGTCTTTGTCTGCGATGAGTGTGTCGATCTGTGTAACGACATCATTCGCGAGGAGATCCAGGAGAAAGCGGATGCTGATGGCGCCCGCCGGTTGCCTTCTCCTGAAGAGATCAAGCACACACTGGATGAGTATGTGATAGGTCAGGAGAGCGCCAAACGGGTGCTCTCAGTTGCCGTTTACAATCACTACAAGCGTCTCAATTACGACAAGGGTACCGATGGGGTAGAGCTCGGCAAGAGCAATATTCTCATGGTCGGACCTACTGGTACGGGCAAAACCCTGTTGGCGGAAACCCTTGCCCGGTTGCTCGACGTGCCCTTCACCATCGCCGATGCCACGACCCTGACTGAAGCAGGTTATGTTGGCGAGGATGTGGAGAACATCATTCAGAAGCTGTTGCAGAAATGTGACTATGATGTTGAAAAAGCGCAGATCGGTATTGTCTATATCGACGAGATCGACAAGATTTCCCGAAAGTCTGACAATCCATCGATCACCCGCGATGTGTCAGGCGAAGGTGTGCAGCAGGCGCTGCTGAAGCTGATAGAGGGCACTGTGGCGTCAGTACCACCGCAGGGGGGACGCAAGCACCCGCAACAGGAATTTCTGCAGGTGGATACCTCCAATATCCTGTTCATCTGTGGTGGCGCCTTTGCCGGTCTGGACAAGATCATCCGGGACCGGTCCGAACGCAGCGGGATTGGCTTCGGAGCCGAGGTGCGCAGCAAGGACAGCGAAAAGGAAATGGGTGATGTTCTCAGGAAGGTTGAGCCCGAAGATCTTGTCAAATACGGATTGATTCCTGAATTTGTCGGTCGCCTGCCGATGATTGCCACACTGGAGGAGCTCGACCACGATGCACTGGTGCGCATTCTCAAGGAGCCGAAAAACTCCCTGGTGAAGCAGTACACAAAGCTGTTCGAGATGGAGGATGTCGAAATCCAGTTCCGCGATGATGCCCTTCGAGAGGTTGCCGAAAAGGCCAGGGCGCGCCGCACCGGTGCGCGTGGTCTCAGATCGATCATGGAATCGGTGTTGCTGGATACGATGTATCGCATACCGTCGCAGGAAAACGTCAGCAAGGTGATTATTGATGCTGCGGTAATTCGCGGTGAATCCGAACCGATGCTGGTGTATGAGAATGTGGACCCGCAGCAGTCCACTGGTACGTCCGCCGACGAGTGATGTCAGCAGCGGGGCGCCGGTCAACAACCGGCGCCTGATCAGCAATCGTTGTCCTGTGCTTGAAACTGGCAGCTCCCGCCCCCACATATCCGGTAATCATGGCATACTGTTCGTAATGCCAGAGCCATCCGCCATCATGTAATCAGGACCAGTGTTATGGGTCAGTCCACAGAAATTTCCGAAAGCAACGAATCACCCCGTCAGGCGGCGCTGCCCTTGTTGCCGCTGAGAGATGTGGTGGTGTACCCGCAGATCGTGCAGCCGCTTTTTGTTGGGCGACCGAAGTCGATCAAGGCGCTGGAAGCGGCAATGAAGGACCAGAAACAGGTCCTGCTGGTGGCCCAGAAGAATGCCGCCGACGACGACCCGGGCATCAAGGATATTTTCAGCATCGGTACCGTTTCCACCATTTTGCAGCTGATCCGCTTGCCAGATGGAACGGTTAAAGTGCTGGTCGAAGGCGGTTCACGAGCGCGTATCCGCTCGGTTGTGCTGGAAGATGAGTACTTCCAGGCCCAGGTGACGCATCTGCACCCCGAACCGATGACCGACAAGCAGGGCCCGCTGATGCAGCGCTCGTTACTGTCCCAGTTCGAGCAGTACGTTCAGCTCAGCAAGAAGATCCCGCCTGAAATCATGACCTCGATTTCCAGTATCGATGAGCCCGGGCGTATGGTGGATACCATTGCCTCTCACATGTCCCTGCAACTGGAAGAGCGACAGAACCTGCTCGAACTGGTGGGCCTGAAGTCACGCATCGAACACCTGATGGGTCTGATAGAGGCCGAAATCGATCTGTTCCAGGTTGAGAAACGCATCCGTGGTCGCGTCAAGAAACAGATGGAAAAAAGCCAGCGCGAGTATTATCTCAACGAACAGATGAAAGCCATCCAGAAGGAAATGGGTGATCTTGAGGATGGGCCGAACGAGGCCGAGGAGCTCAAGAACCGCATCGAAGAAGCAGGCATGCCCAAGGAGGCTCGGGAAAAGGCCCTGACCGAACTGGGCAAATTGAAGATGATGTCACCCATGTCCTCCGAAGCCTCTGTCGTGCGCACCTATCTGGACTGGATGGTGAACGTTCCGTGGAAAAAGCGCAGTCGGATCAGCCTTGAGCTGGACAAAGCCGAAAAAGTGCTGGAAGGCGATCACTACGGCCTGGAGGAGGTCAAGGAGCGCATTCTTGAATACCTGGCCGTACAAAAGCGTGTGAAGAAGCTCAAGGGCCCCATACTTTGCCTGGTTGGCCCGCCCGGGGTGGGCAAAACTTCGCTGGGTGAATCCATTGCCAGGGCTACCAACCGCAAATTCGTGCGGATGGCGCTTGGTGGCGTGCGTGATGAAGCCGAAATTCGTGGTCACCGGCGTACCTATATCGGTTCACTGCCCGGCAAGCTCATGCAGAAACTGTCCAAGGTAGGGGTCAGAAATCCTCTTTTTCTGCTCGACGAAATTGACAAGATGGGCATGGACCATCGTGGTGACCCAGCCTCGGCTTTGCTGGAAGTACTTGACCCGGAACAGAATCACAGTTTCAACGACCATTATCTGGAGGTCGACTATGACCTGTCAGAAGTCATGTTTGTCTGCACATCCAACACCATGAACATTCCGGGTCCGTTGCTGGACCGTATGGAAGTGATCCGCCTGCCGGGTTACACGGAAGAGGAAAAGATCAACATTGCGCTGCGCTACCTTGTGCCCAAGCAGCTCAAGGCCAATGGTCTGAAGCCGGAAGAGTTGACCATTGGCAGGGAGCCGCTGCGTGACCTTGTGCGTTATTACACGCGCGAGGCCGGTGTCCGAAACCTGGAGCGTGAGGTTGCCAAGATCTGTCGGAAAGTGGTCAGGGAAAACTCGGTCGAACAGACGACCATTCCGCTGACGCTGACCAGTGAATTACTGGAAAATTACGCCGGTGTTCGCAAGCACGATTACGGTCGGGCCGAGGAAAAGAACCACATTGGACAGGTCAATGGCCTGGCCTGGACCCAGGTCGGCGGCGAACTTCTGACGATCGAAGCGGTGGCCGTGGATGGCAAGGGCAAGACGGTCAAGACCGGCTCACTGGGTGATGTGATGCAGGAATCCATTCAGGCGGCACTGACCGTTGTGCGCAGTCGTGCTGCTGTTCTGGGCATCAACCCGGATTTCCATGAGAAACGGGATCTGCACATTCACGTGCCTGAGGGTGCCACGCCCAAGGATGGCCCCAGTGCCGGTATCGGTATGTGTACCGCACTGGTGTCCACGTTGACGGGTATACCGGTGCGCGCAGATGTGGCCATGACCGGCGAGATCACATTGCGCGGCCAGGTGCTGCGCATCGGAGGTCTGAAGGAGAAGCTGCTGGCGGCGCATCGAGGTAATATCAAGACCGTCATCATTCCCGCCGATAACGAGCGGGATCTCAAGGAGATACCGGACAATATCAAGGCGGATCTGGAAATCCGGCCGGTCAAATGGATTGATGAGGTCTTGCAGATTGCACTGGAATATATGCCTGGTCCGGCAGCAGAAGCGAACCAGACTAAAACGGTGAGTGATAAATCGGCAAAATCGGCCAAGCCATCGGATGACCCAATGCCCAGCACGCATTGATATACAAGGCTTTGCGAGGAGTTTGTGTTGACATGGCTTTCGCTGCCTTGGTATAAAGTGCCGTCAGGCTACGCAGTAGCGGTGGTACAGAATCATCAAATTGCCGAACAATCGAAGGACCCAGGAAGGATCTGGTGTCTGCGGCGCATATGTACGCATTTCATGTGTGTGTGTGCGGTAACCTGAGCAGTAACCAGAACCGTCTCACTGACGACAAACAATAAAGGGGATACCGTGAATAAATCAGAACTCATTGAAGCCGTCGCAGCCAATGCAGACATTCCAAAGGCAGCAGCAGGCCGCGTGATTGATGCCATGATCGACACCATTACCGATTCCTTGAAGAAGAGTGATCCGGTTGTACTGGTTGGTTTTGGCACGTTTGCCACCAAAGAGCGCGCCGCTCGCACCGGACGTAATCCTCAAACCGGAGCGACCATTCAGATCTCGGCAGCCAAGGTACCCAGCTTCAAGCCTGGCAAAGCATTAAAGGATGCAGTAAACAGCTGATCATGGAAGAACGGTCTGTACGAGCCTTGTATGGCCCGTAAGTGGACTGTTCACATCAGGCGGGTGTTTGTGGAATCATAGGCTGCAAACGCCGGTCTGAGTATAAGGGGCGCATCTCCCGATGCGCCTTTTTCGTTTCAGATACCGTGCAGGAAACCAGATGCTGCAGAGAATACGAGATAATTCCCAGAGTTTCATATCGAAAATCATCATTGGTCTCATCATTGGTGTGTTCGCCCTGTTCGGCGCCGAATCCATTGTTGGCGGGTTCTTTGGCGGCAATACAGTGGTCTCGGTCAATGGTGAAGATATCACCGAAGATGAGTTGTCCAACAACATTCAGATGCTGATGGCCAATATTGGTGCTGAAGTTGCCAATCTGGATGATGACCTGATTCGTGAAATCGCACTGAATCAACTGATCGAGGATCGCTTGCTGATGCAGGCCGCCCGCGATTCCGGCATGGACATTTCCAGTGCCTCCATTGACCGCCAGCTGCTGAACACACCACAGTTCCAGCTCAATGGCGTGTTCGACCGTGATCTGGCCGTGCGGACCATGGCAGCCCAGGGTTATACGCCGTTTACCTATCGCGAGGCCCTGGCCGAGCGCATGCTGATCAGCCAACTCGCAAATGCCTATGCCAGTACCGGTTTTGTTACTGCTGCCGAGATGGAGCGAGTTGCACGACTTACGTCCCAGCGCCGGGACTTCCGTTATGTTTCGGTAGCCCCGGGAGCACGAACGGTGGGTGAGGCCATCAGCGACGAAGCCATAGCGACCTATTACGACAACAACCAGAGCCGTTTCATGCGCGAAGAGCAGGTGGCGGTTGATTATGTGGTGCTCGACCGACGGGATATTTTTGATGAGCTCAGTGTTGAAGAGTCTCAATTACGTGATCTGTATGAGCGTGAGCGAGAGAGAGCCACTTCCAGCATAGAGCGCCGGGTGTCACATATCTTGCTCGAACTGAACGGGCGCGGCGAGCAGGAAGCCATGGAGCTGGCGGCCGATCTCAAGCAGCGCCTGGATGATGGTGAATCATTCGCAGACCTGGCGATGGAGTATTCAGACGATATCGTGTCGGCCATGGATGGTGGTGATATCGGTTACACCGACGGCAGTGTTTTTCCGGACGAAATGGAGAACGCCTTGCGTGAGCTGGAAGAAGGCCAGGTGTCTGATCCGGTGCGCAGTGAATTCGGTGTGCACCTGCTGTTGCTGACCGAGCTTGATATGCAGGAGTTTCCGCCTTTCGAAGAGATGGCTGAGCGACTGGAGCGGGATCTGCTTGCTTCCCAGGTCGAGCAATTGTACTACGAGCGGCTTGAAATCATGGCCAATCTGGCTTTTGAGACATTCGATCTGGAAGCGATCGCTTTTGACCTGGATCTGGAGATCCAGGAGAGCCCGTTTTTTGGTCGCGATGGTGGTGGCAGCAGCGTAACGTCCAATAGCAATGTGGCGGCAGCGGCGTTTTCCCGTGATGTGCTTGAGGACGGCCTGAACAGTGACACTATCGAAATAGATGACAATCGTGTGGTGGTCATTCATCTGCGCGAGCATCGACCGGCAGAACTGCGGCCGCTTGATGAAGTGCGCTCGGAAATCGCCAGTCTGCTTCGTGCTGAGCGGGAGCGCAGCATCGCGCGTGAGATCGGTGAGTCCATTCTGAGCCGCTTGCGGGGTGGTGAGTCCGTGGATGAACTGCTGGCCGAGCATGAACTCCAGTGGCGCGAACACACATCGATTTCAAGAGAAGATCCGTCAGTGAACCCGGAGATTCGCCAGGCCGCCTTTGCCATTCAGCCCTCGACGGAAGATGCGCGCGCAACATTGGGCAGACAACTGGCCAACGGTGCCTATGTCGTACTTGAATTGCTCGATATTGATGATGGCAGTCTTGAGCGTATCAACCAGGAGGAGCGCCTGATGTTGTCCCAGATTCTGCATGAAAGTGCCGGGCGTAACACCTTCGAGGCCCTGCTGGAAAACAGGCGTTCGGCTGCGCGGATTCGGTAGCAGATCAGCAGCCTGTTGGAACCGGCGCTGCTGTGTCAAGACGGGTCCAAAAGGCGCGAATTACATCGTGTAAATCGCGCCTTTTGGGCCCGTTTTCAGTCTGCTGTGTCCAGATTTCCCATGGCGGTGATGTTGAAACCGCTGTCCACGTACATGATTTCACCGGTAATACCACTGGCCAGATCCGAGCACAGGAAGGCGGCTGCATTGCCGACCTCCTCAATGGTGGTGTTGCGCCGCAGTGGTGTCTGCGCCTGATTGTAATCGAGCATTTTCCTGAAGCTCTTGATGCCCGATGCTGCCAGTGTCCGGATCGGGCCGGCTGAAATGGCGTTGACCCGGGTCCCCTCAGGTCCAAGGCTCGCCGCCATGTAGCGGACATTGGCTTCCAGACTGGCTTTGGCCAGCCCCATGACATTGTAGTTGGGCAGGGTGCGCACTGCACCAAGGTAACTGAGTGTCAGCAGTGAACCGTTGCGCTCCCTCATCAGCTCGCGGGCGGCCTTGCCCATGGCAACAAAGCTGTATGAGCTGATCTCGTGAGCAAGGCGGAAACCTTCACGGGTGGCGACATCCACGTAGTTTCCATCCAGCTCGTTGGCTGGTGCGAATGCAACGGCATGAACTATACCGTCCAGACCATCCCAGTGTTTCTCCAGGCCCGAGAACACGCCCTCTATCTCGGCGTCATCCATCACATCGCAGGGGAAAATCAGATCTGATCCCCACTCAGCGGCAAATTTCTCCACACGTCCCTTGAGTTTGTCATTCTGGTAGGTAAATGCCAGTTCGGCGCCTTCGCGGTGCATGGCTTCGGCAATACCGGAGGCGATGGACAGTTTGCTGGCCACTCCAGTGACAAGTATGCGCTTTCCTTTCAAGAATCCCATAAACCAAATCCTGCTATTCCAATGAGAGAGCTTTCGACGACATATTATCGACTATTTCCCTTTTCCTTAACAGCGCACCGGCCATGATCTATACTCCGCCCCTGACTGGAGATGCCTGATGTTGAACCGATTGTTGTGGAAGTACCGGAAAGCCTGGAGAGGGCGATATGCCTCAGGACTACTCGGCGCGGCCTTTCTTCTTCCGGTTATCGCCACGGCTGAAAGCCTGCCTGTGATTGACGTCTACGGTATTGTGCCTTCGTCGATCAGTGACACCCCTGGTGCAGCCGCCGTGCTGAATCGGGACGACATGGATGCAGTGCGTGCCTACACCCTGCATGACCTGCTGGACACCGTGGCGGGCCTTCGCACCATTGATGATGACGCACTGGGGCGTCGAGCGGCCATTGGCGTGCGGGGCGCTCCGCCCAGAAGGTCGCGCAAGACCTTGCTGCTCGAAGACGGAGTACCCATCAACCTGTCAGCCTATATCGACCCCAGCGCGCACTACACCCCGCCCATGGAGCGGCTGGCTGGCGTTGATGTACTGAAAGGCGCGGGGCAGATTCTGCATGGGCCGCTGAACAATCACGGCATCGTCAATTTCCGCAATCGTCAGGCAACAGAAAGCCCGGAGACGAGTCTGGGCCTGGCAGCCGGCTCGTTGAGCACAGTGAAGCGGCACATCACTCATTCGCGTACTGCAGGGTCTGTTGGCATGGTTCTGGCCTACAGCGCCACCAGCGCTGATGGCACCTTTGATGTTGAGTCCACCCGGTTTGATGATTTTTATGCCAGCGGTGAGTGGCAGCCTGATCAGCACCAGAGCCTGGGTTTTTCCCTGACTCACCATCGTGAGCGCAGCCGCTATGATGAAAGCAATCTGACACCGGCTGAGTTTGTTGTGGCACCTGATCGCAAGCAGGGCCGCTTCGGGCAGGAGTACAACAGTTTCGGGCTGAACTATACCAAGATCACAGCGACCTATGGTCTTGACCTGGGAGATCGGTTGTCACTGGTCACGCGGGCGTTTGTCACTGATGCCGATCGTCCGCGTTTTACCGCTGACCCCGGCAATGTCATCGTTGGTGCATTGCCGCAGATCGAATTTGTCTCCGGAGCGGGCGTATTCGTGCCCGGACAGAGCGGCGTGATGGTCAGCAGGGATCGACACTATCGTACCCGAGGCGTGGACTCACGTGTATTGCTGGATTCTGCGGGAAACGGGCCTGTCCGTCACAGTTGGCAGTTCGGGCTCCGCGCTGAACAGCATGCACTGAACGATATGCGCTCTGCCGGGGAGGTTGGAGAGCGACTGCACGTCAACAACAGGGGCCCGAAAACACGTGATGTTGAGTACAGGGCAGAAGCGGTATCCGTTTTTGTGGAAGACGTGATCAGTACCGGGGACTGGCAGATCACACCGGGACTGCGGGCTGAGTACTACACACAGAGCAAGCAGCGCCTGGCTATTGAAGCCGACCCGGGGCCGCATGCACCGCTGGAGAGTGATCGCAACGTTCTGCTGCTGCCGGGCATCAGCCTGTTGTATCAGGGGCAAGAGAATGCTCAATGGTTTGCCAATCTGGCAAGAGGTTATACGCCTGCCCCGGCTCGCACAGCCGCTACGTTTCCGCTTCGCCCGGAGACGGGCATCAATTCGCAGCTGGGGGTGCGGCATCAGGTCTCCGAGCGGACGAGCATCGAGGGTGCGATGTTCTATAACCGCATCAGCAACACCATAGTCCAGCTACCGTTTTCCGTGGATGGAATGAGCCTTTTGCTCAACAGTGCTGACTCCAGCTCGATGGGCGTGGACCTTGATGTGTCCTGGCGGTCTGCGCCGCTGGGCGACCATGGCACCCGTGTGTTTTCCCGTCTGGCCTACAGCCACACCCGCGCGGTTTTCACCGGAGACTTCGAGGGCGCGCCACTTCAGGACAATCGTGTGCCTGAGGTGTCCGATCATGTGGGCAGTCTGACTGCGGGGCTCTCCAACCCCGCCGGTTGGCAAGCCAGCGTGACGCTGAGCCAGGTCGGTGGTTTTTACACCGATCCGCTGAACACGCGTGATATTGTGCTGACCAACAGTGCCCGCCAGACGCTGGGAGAGAGCGACACGATGAGCTTGCGTGAGCCCTATGTGCTGGGTCGGGTACCGGGATACCACTTGTTGTCTGCACGCATCAATTATGCGTTGCCACATGCAGGCGCAACCGTCTGGCTGCAAGGGCGCAACCTGACCGGTCGCCAATATCTGTCGGATCTGGAAAACGGTATGCGCCCCGGCGCATCAAGGTCGATCATGGTGGGGCTCGAGTTACAGTTGTGAGCCTGTCCAGAACACGTTGGCCCGGCCAGGCTTGTTCGATTCGGGCCGGTATTTCTTGCCAAGATTCGGGAGGTTTGGTAGTTTCCGTGTTCGTAATCGGGAGGGGGTAATCGCCCGCAAGCGCGTCACACAATTGTGACCCATGAGCCGGTACGATAGATAAAGCGTAACAGAATAGTTACAAAAACAAGGAGTTCTGCCTGCCGCCCTGCTATAGGCTTGCACGGCACACTTCGGCCCCAGCGCAAATGTTGAGGCCCTTTTGATGTTGAGGGGATATCTGGACCCTGTATGAAGCACATCGTCAGTCTGTTCTTTTTGCTGGCACTGGTCTGGTGGATACTGTCCGGGTATCCGAAGCCGCTGCTGCTGGGCCTGGGCCTGGCTTCCACACTGTTCGCACTGTTCGTGGCCCATCGTCTCGGCGCCGTGAGCAGGGAAACGCTGCCGCTGCATTTTGCTGTGCGCCTGTTCGTTTACTGGGGGAATCTGCTTTGGCAGATTGTGGTGTCCAATCTGCAGTTGGTCCGGATAGTGTTCAGCGCCAATCCCGATATCAATCCACGTATCATCCGCGTCAAGGTCAGGCAGACGACTGACTTCGGGCGCGCGATCCTCGGTAATTCAATAACACTGACACCTGGCACTGTTACCATTGATTTTGTTGGTGACGAGATGGAAGTGCATGCGATCAACGAGCAGGCTGCAACAGGCGTAGAACAGGGTTACTTTGATCAACGCATACCGGTAGAGGAGAGCGTCTGATGCTGGTTGCTGCTGCGCTGGCCATACTGGTCACCATGATGCTCGCGATGATAAGGGCGCTACTGGGGCCAACCATCTACGACCGGATTCTTGCGGTGAACATGTTCGGAACCAAGACCGTTTTGTTGATAGCACTGATCTCTGCCATCGCGGATCGGGGAGATTATCTTGATGTTGCTCTGGTATACGCCATGATCAATTTCATTGCCATTATGGCGGTAATGAAGTATTTCGAGTTTGGCAGTCTTGGCGCAGAACGCGTACCAGCGGCGCCCGGGGACGCAACCGGAAAGGAGCAGGACTGATGGATCCGATGTTGTGGATTGCTGCCTTTCTATTGTTGGGCGGGGCCGTTCTGGCATTGGCTGGCGGCGTGGGAATGTTGCGTTTTCCCGACTTCTATACCCGCATGCACGCAGCAGGTGTCACAGATACGCTGTGCAGTGCACTGGTCTTGTTGGCGCTGATGATCCATTTTGGTCTTACACTGTCCAGCCTCAAGGTGCTGTTGATACTGGCCTTCATGTTGTTTACCTGTCCTACAGCCAGTCACGCCCTGGCACGCACGGCGCGAAGCAATGGCCTGATGCCCTGGCTTGCATCCGATGCTGACAAGGCGAAATCGGAGGAGGACCAGAAATCATGATGGAATTGGCCAATCAGCTCATCGATATTTTCCTGCTGGCGTTTCTTGCCATCATCTCCATTGCCATCCTGCGCATGCGCGACCTGTTCGCGGCGGTCATGCTGTTTGGTATCTACAGTCTGGTGGCGGCATCATTGTTCATGGTGCTGGACGCAGCCGATGTGGCACTCACAGAAGCTGCCGTTGGTGCTGGTATTGCGACCATACTGATGATGGCTACATTGTCCATGACCGATCGCAAGGAAAAAGTGCTCGAGCACAGGAAAGTCAATTGGTTGCCGCTGCTGGTTGTTGTGATCACCGGTGCCGCGCTGGTTTATGGCATTGCTGACCTGCCGGAATTCGGCGCTGCAGACAATCCGGCACAGGTCCATGTGGCACCGCGTTACCTTCAGGAAATGCTGAACGAAATCGACATACCCAACGCAGTTGCAGCGGTACTGGCAAGCTACCGTGGCTGGGATACGCTGGGTGAGGTGGTTGTTGTGTTTGCTGCCGGTGTCGCCGTGATGTTGCTGATTGGCCGCCGACGAAAAGAGGAGACTGAAGAGTGAGCCACCAGTCGATTCTGCGAGTTGTGGGCATGTTTCTGGTGCCCTACATCATGATCTTTGCGCTCTACATCCAGTTTCATGGTGAGTATGGCCCGGGTGGTGGTTTCCAGGCCGGGGTAGTGTTTGCCTCCGCCTTTATCATCCATACATTGTTGTATGGCGTTAAGCAAACCATGCGTATTGCGCCACTGGGACTGCTGACTGCGATATCCGCGGCAGGTGTTCTGCTTTTCACGCTGGTTGGTGTTGTCTCGATGCTGCTCGGTGCCAACTTTCTTGATTATGACGTGCTGGCGGCCAATCCGATCACCGGTCAGCATGCAGGCATCATTCTGGTCGAGTTCGGTGTCGGACTCACCGTGGCATCGGTGATCATGCTCATATTCTTTACCTTTGCCGACAGGGGAGAGCAGGCGTGAGCGGACTGGGTGTAGGCAACTATCTGATCATTATTGTGTTGATGATGACCGGTCTTTACATGGTCATTTCCTGCAGCAATCTGATGAAGAAAATCATCGGGCTGAATGTGTTTCAGACGTCGGTGTTCTTCCTCTACATCAGCTTTGGTTATATCGCTGGTGGTTCCGGGCCTGTGGTGGTCGCTGGCGCGGATGGGGATTATTCAAACCCGCTGCCTCATGTGCTGATACTTACAGCGATTGTGGTGGGTGTGGCTGTAACGGCCGTGGGGCTGGCACTGATAGTGCGAATCAAGGAAGCCTTCGGCACCATTGAAGAGGACGATCTGCAAGAAATGGATTCATCACTGTAATGACTGAGCAACTTCCTGTACTGATTGTTCTGCTTCCGTTGCTTGCTGCACCGGTCATGGTGCTGATGCGTGGCGCATATTGGCCGTGGCTGCTTGCTACACTGGTTTCCTGGGCGACATTCGTGTTTGCAGCGCTGTTGTTGATCCAGGTGGTCAATGAAGGCACTGTCAGTTACGCGATGGGTGGCTGGGAGCCACCCTGGGGTATTGAATACCGTATCGACTTCGTCAATGCGCTGCTGTTGCTGCTGCTCACCGGTATTGCTTCGATCGTGATGCCCTACGCACGTCAGAGTGTGGAAAGTGAAGTCGGGGCCGAAAAAGCACCGATGTTCTACGCCACTCTCATGATGCTGGCAATCGGGCTTTGTGGCATTACCGCAAGCGGCGATGCCTTCAATATTTTTGTGTTCCTTGAGATTTCCTCCCTGGCCACCTACGCATTGATTGCCATGGGGCGGGACAGGCGGGCCCTGACTGCGTCATTTTCGTACCTGATCATGGGCACCATCGGCGCCACCTTCTACCTTATTGGTGTCGGATTCCTGTATGTCATGACCGGCACATTGAATCTGGCTGATCTCGCCGAGCGTCTGCCGGAGATCCAGGACAGCGCCACCGTGCGCACTGCTTTTGCATTCATTGTTACCGGGGTGGCGCTCAAACTGGCATTGTTCCCGCTGCACCTGTGGTTACCCAACGCCTATACCTATGCACCCTCGGCCGTGACAGCGTTGCTGGGAGCCACGGCTACCAAGGTGGCTGTCTATGTCATGGTGCGTTTCATCTACAGCGTGTTCGGGGCAGAGTTCAGTTTTGGCGAGCTGCCCTTGACCGAGGTCATGTTGCCGCTGGCAGTTGTTGGCCTGCTCAGTGCCTCCAGTGTCAGTATTGCGCAGCCGAACATCAAGCGCATGCTGGCCTACTCCAGTGTTGCCCAGATAGGCTACATCGTGCTTGGTTTTTCAATGGCTACGGCGGCGGGACTTACCGCTTCGTTGCTGCATGTGTTCAACCACGCGGTCATCAAGGCAGCACTTTTCATGGTGCTGGGTGCGGTGGCGTTCCGGATGGGCGGCACAACACTGGATGACATGCGGGGCCTGCGCCACACCATGCCCTGGACGTTCTGGGCATTTATCCTGGGCGGCCTGAGCCTGATCGGTGTGCCTCTGACCGTGGGTTTTGTCAGCAAGTGGCACCTGATACTTGCCGCCGCCGAGCTTGGATGGTGGCCTGTCATTATTGTGATACTCGCTGGTTCCATGTTGGCTCTGGTCTACATTGGCCGTGTTGTTGAAGCCGGCTGGTTCGGTGAACCCAAAACAAAGGGACGCAATGAAGCGCCGCTGGGCATGCTGATACCGCTGTGGATATTGATATTTGCCAATTTCTATCTTGGTATCGACACCCGTCTGACTGTGGGAATCGCCGAAATGGCTGTTGAACAGTTGATGAACGGAGGGCTGTCACAATGAGCGCGTCTGTAGCCCTTCTGCTGGCCATTGCTGTTCCCATGCTGGGTGCCTTGCTGATTGCCATCACCGGTAGTCGTCCGGACCTGCGTGAAGCGGTCACCACACTGACCTCACTGGCCCTGTTTGCTCTGGTGATTCGCGTGGTCACTGCGTTTTACGGCGGGGAAGTGATAGACATTGAGCTGCTCTCACTGTTCTCCGGATTGAACATCGCTTTCCATGTTGAACCGCTGTCGATTGTGTTTGCGTTGGTGGCCAGTGGTTTGTGGATTATCACTTCCATGTACGCCATCGGCTACATGCGTGGGAACCACGAAAAATTCCAGACCCGCTTCTACGCCTGTTTTGCCATTGCGCTTGGTGCCGCCATGGGTGTGGCGTTCTCGGCCAACCTGCTGACACTGTTCATTTTCTATGAAGTACTGACGCTTTCCACCTACCCGCTGGTTGCGCACAAGGGTGATGAGAAGGCCCGCTCGGGCGCACGCACCTACCTTGCCATCCTGCTGGTCACCTCGATTGTGCTGTTGTTGCCGGCAGTGATCTGGGTTTATGTGGCGGCCGGTACCCTGGACTTTGTGCCCGGCGGTGTCCTGTCCGGCACCATGGGTACCGGAGCGGCGACCATACTGCTGTTGTTGTTCGCATTTGGCGTGGGCAAGGCAGCTGTCATGCCAGTGCATCGCTGGCTGCCCGCTGCCATGGTTGCGCCGACGCCGGTATCGGCGTTGTTGCACGCAGTTGCTGTTGTGAAGGCTGGTGTATTCACCATTACCAAGGTGTCCATCTACACGTTTGGTACCGATTTCATGGCCGAAGTGCCAATGACTGAAATAGTCATTTTCATGGCTGGCTTCACGGTGGTGGCCGCCTCATGTGTGGCGCTCAGGCAGACCAATCTGAAACGCTTGCTGGCCTATTCCACTGTGGCACAGCTCAGTTACGTGGTTATCGCTGCCATGTTGCTGGCGCCGGTTTCCAAGATAGGCGCGGCGCTGCATATTGCCGCTCATGCGGTCGGCAAGATCACACTGTTCTTCACCGCCGGTGCAATCTACACCGCTTCGAAGAAAACCGAGTTGCCACAACTGCACGGTATAGCCAGACGGATGCCATGGACCATGACGGCGTTCACGATAGGGGCACTGTCCATGATCGGTGTGCCGCCCACTGCGGGCTTTGTCTCCAAGTGGTACATATTTGGCGGTGCGTGGGACCTTGAGAACTACTACGTGGTGATTGCT
>JBJHCW010000004.1:0-402366 GCA_050486205.1 Gammaproteobacteria bacterium
TAGAGCCGTAGCGGCCACTCTTGAGCTGCTCAGAGATAAACTCGTCAAAATGCTCACCGAGGGATATGCTGGTGTTTTTAGCCATAGCAGGACTCCAAGTACCAATATTCACTATTTGATGGTACTGTCTCATAACAATTAAATCAACTTCGCGCCCTTCGGGCGCCGTTCAGTCGTTACGCAACCGCCGATTATCCAAAGGCGCTATGAGTACAAAGGTTTAGAAGGATGACAGACACTTATAGGTACGCAAAAGGTCGAGCCGAGGAAGAGTCCGCCTCTGGAGTATCAGGCGTTCTGTGCAAGGACTCGGAAGGGGATTACTTCTTCAGAGTTTATCACTCTGGTGATTCCTTCACAGACTATGAGCTTCGCCACGATGATTTGCCGGTCACTATTGATCAAGATGCTTTGGCCTCGTTTTATCGGCTCCACGACCATAATGTACTTGATCACAGCCCAAAGATCTTAGGACTGGAGCGTGATTGAAAGGAGGCAGAATGAGTATACCAAAGACTCATAACCAAGCGCAGCACTACACAGCCTTCGGCTGTCGGACGCTCGCAAACTCGCGCCGGTGTGCGCGGCGTTATGAACCACAAGCCAGCATTGGTAGCAAGAAGAATGAGAACAGTAACGGACTATTGGTTAGAGTTTGAAAAGCGGGTCGTGCGCCTTGTCTTAATTCCAGGCATTTGGCTGGGATTGCTTGTGTTGGCTCTACTTCTTGTTATGACGGGAGAGTTGTGGAGCTATATAGGAATAGTGCTAGCGATTGTTGCTACCAGCAATCTGTTGATTGGTCGGATGATACGAGCTAATCCTTCGGCGTTGAGAACTAAAGCGCTGGAGTTTAAGGATGCAACCCATAGAAAGCCGGCTTTAATTGAGATTCTCGATGGCGACGACTTGTCCCGAGTACGCGACGCAGCCTCTGTATTTTACAGCAGTATTGGCTCGTCTCTTCTTTCATTCACTGACCAAAGGCGCCGAACTCGACAGCATGAGGTAAGCGATATACTTCAGCAAAACAGGCCTCTTTCATCGCCAGAAAGAGTACATGTTGACTCAGTACGATTCGAAGATATTCGAGCTTCTACAGTAGCAGCCGAGATGTTGCCAGTCGATGAGGAGTTGCGTGATTTCATCAACGATTCCGAGGTAAGTCGGTCCTTACGGGGCGGTACCTCCTACTCAGGACTCGAATCGGTTCGAGAGCTGCGGAAAAGGATCGTTCCTCTAGCAGACCAGTTGACGACAACTTCTTCAGTATCTGTTGGAGATATGTTTGAGATCTACAGATCAGCATCGAATGAATCTGTTCGCACGGAGGCAAAAGTCCTTTTAGAGAAGCGCGTCCCGTTGTTTAGGCGTCTTTCAGAAAGTATGCAGCGCAGGTTCCTGTACATGGAAGGGATGGAAATGGGATGGTCCTTGAAGAAAGCATGGTTTATCGACTCGTCACGTATTAATGACGTCATTCGAGTATTTGAGAACGGAAATAAGCCGGTTGCATTCCTTTCCGGCGCCCGAAACGGTGTTCGGTATTCGCTTATGGAGGTTGCATGTGAAAGCCCCTCTAACGCCGTAGTCCTTATCAATGAGCTAACCAGAGACTCAACCGCTCGCAAGTGTGTAGACACTATTTTTCCTAGAAGAGAGAAGGACTCGATACTGAAATACATTCATGCCGAGCACAGATCCATTATCAATCTAGAAACAGCGTGCAGAAGTATTGGGCGGGTCCCCTTTGCCATCGTTTTTCGCCTGCGAAGACTACCAGTTTTTACTTACGATACGTTTGCTAAGGAATTAACTGAACCTCTAAAGCTCCATGGAGCGATATTTGGTGGCATGATGAATCGGTCATAAGGTTCATAACAAGCACCTTCAAAGTGACGCGCACGCGCGCACTTGAGGTGATCGTTAGACAGCAATCAGAGGAGCCGAAGAGAAATGACCCTCTACATATCAGATCTTGATGGGACTTTGCTGAATGGTCGAGCGGAATTGTCCGAATTCAGTAGAAACCTATTGAAGGAAATGATCAGAGATGGTTTGTCGTTTACTGTGGCCAGCGCACGAAGTGTGAGTTCGATCAGGCAAATGCTGAAGGGGCTTGAATTAAATCTGCCGGTAATCGAATTTAACGGTGCATTTATTTCGGACCTTGAATCTGGGCGGCACGAGATTATTAACGCAATTGAGCCGGCCATTGTCGGCGAGCTATACCATCTGATGTCCCAAAGTGATTGTGTGCCATTTCTGTCGACATTTGATGGCGATGAGGACTGTTTGTACCATCCTGAGCCTACAAATGACGGGTCGCGGTGGTACTACCAGGATAGAAAAGACAAAGCGGATCCAAGGCTTAGGAGATCGGAAGATCTTGCTGCTTCCCTAAAAGAGCAAGTTGTGTGTTTTACTAGTATTGGCAAGGAAGATGAACTTACTGAACTGGCCAATAAAATATATGCGGAGTATGGGGGGCAGCTGGAGCTTCATTTGTTTGAAAATCAGTATTCCCCAGGGTGGTACTGGCTAACGGTCCATGACCACCATGCGACCAAGGATCAAGCTATTTTTGGCCTGAGAAGTACATTTGGTTTCAATCAGAATGAGCTGGTTGTCTTTGGGGATCAGATAAATGACCTTAAGATGTTTTCTATCGCAGATGTAGCTGTTGCAGTTGAGAATGCTGTCCCGAGTTTAAAAGAGCGAGCGACAACTGTAATTGGCGGTAATGACCACGATAGCGTCGCGAAGTTTATATTTGAACATAGAAAGCGCACTGTCCAGGCAGCGGTCTAACTATGCCGTCAAGTCGTCCTTCGGGCTCGGACGGCAACTACGTTGCCGCCGCTTACGGCGGCGTTAGCAGCCAAAGACGGGGCCATTCGCATCGTCGGGGTTGCAAAAGTCCCAAACTGGGACTAAGATGCCGTTATGCGCATCATTGCACTTTCAACGCTGAAAAAGTTCTGGGAGAGCTCGCCTTCCTACGCGGACTCTATCGAGCCAGGAATGGCTTGGTATCGAGAAACCCTGAAGGCCGATTGGTCCACTCCCAATGAGGTGAAGGCACAATTCTCAAACGCCAGCGTTTTGCGCGATGGTCGCGTCGTTTTTAATATCGCTGGAAACAAGTATCGAGTCGTAGTTTGGATCAATTACGCTTACCGCGTCGTCTATATCCGTTTCATCGGAACTCACAAGCAGTTCGACGAAATTGATGCTCAGACAATTTGAGGTGTCCCATGGAAATTCGCCCGATTAAAACAGAAGCTGATTACGAGGCTACTTTAAAAGAGATTGAAGGTCTTATGTCTGCTGAGGCTGACTCGCCTCAAGGGGATCGGCTTGATGTGCTTGTAACGCTTGTTGAGGCTTACGAACGAGAGCACTATCCAATCGATTTCCCAGATCCGATCGAGGCCATCAAATTCCGAATGGAGCAGCAAGGACTCAGCGTCGAGGATCTGGTCCCGGTGATTGGTCGCAAGAATCGGGTGTATGAAGTTCTGGCCCGAAAACGACCGCTGACCCTTCGCATGATTGAGGGACTGCACGAGACATTTTCAATCCCTGCAGAGAGTTTGTTAAAGCACAGCTCCAACAAAAACAACCATGCTGCGTAGCACTGGCGAGTTGGCTGCTAACAATCTCATGCGCTGCGCGCCTTCGGCGCCGGACGCAGCTTACACTGCGCCGCTGATGAAAAAGCGTTATGCCCTCCGAAGCCGTGGCCGTATGTAGGATCTTGACCGCCATACGGCATTGCCGTATATTTGATTCATGCTATTCATCGAGACAAGCAACTTTACTAAGTTGCTGCCCAAGTACCTCACGGACGAGGAATATAGAGCTCTTCAAGCGTACCTGCTGAAGCTTCCTGAAGCTGGAGACCTCGTACGCGGTTCGGGTGGAGTGCGTAAAGTGCGGTGGGCACCAGGCGGCTCCGGGAAGAGCGGAGGCGTCAGAGTGATTTATTATTTCAAAAGGTCACAGCACCAGATATGGATGCTGACGCTGTACCAGAAGTCTGAGCAGGCCACCATTCCGAGTCACCTGCTCAAGAAGATAGCGGAGGCATTGAAGAATGAGTAAGCGCAATATCGGAGAAGAGATCCTCGAAGGAATTGACGAGGTAAAGCAATACAACAAGGGGAAAATCCAACTGCGGACTACGGCCCTGTCCGAGCCCTCCTCGCCTCAGGTAATTCGTATGAAATTGAATCTGTCTCAATCGGCTTTTGCTGGCCTGATGGGAGTAAGCGTAAGGACGCTGCAGGACTGGGAGCAAGGTCGGCGGGAACCGCAGGGGCCAGCAGTTGCACTTCTGCGTATCGCTGAACAACATCCTGAGGTGTTCAGTGAGTTGCATTGACCCCGGGTGTAACAATGAATTTCAGTTCGTTCCGGTCCTGACGGGCCTCCTCCGGACGCGGCCTGGAGGCCGCGCCGCTGAATAAGCGTTATGCAGCACCCCCGACCGCCCTACGTCAAAGATATTGACACGCGTCACGTGACAGAGTACAGTTTTGGTCAATGATCAAAACTTTCGCAGACAAACATACGCAGGAGTTGTATCGCACTGGGAAATCGAGAAAATTCCCCCTGACATACACTCCAGGGGCGCACGGAAGCTCGAATACGTCAATTTGGCTGAGCGACTGGAAGACTTGAAAGTTCCTCCCGGCAACCGCTTACATCCCTTGTATGATGAGCGCCAGGGCCAGCACGCGATCCGGATTAATGATCAGTGGAGGATCTGCTTTCGATTCGAAGACGGTGACGCCTATGACGTGGAAGTCTGCGACTATCATTAAAATGAGGTGATGAGCATGGCTATTTACAATACCGGTGGCATGAAGCGCAGGCCCACCCATCCAGGTGAAATGCTGCGAGAAGATTTCCTGCCGGACTATGACCTTACAGTTACTCGCCTGGCCGAGGCGCTGGGCGTATCACGCCAGTCCGTGAATGAACTGCTGCGGGAGCGCAGGGCAGTTAGTCCCGAAATGGCAATTCGCCTGGGGCGGCTGTTTGGTAATTCACCCGAATTCTGGCTGAACGCGCAGCGCGCCGTTGACCTGTGGGAAGCTGGTCAGGCGCTAAAGAAAGAAGTCTCGCGCATTCGTCCGCTTGATGCAGCATAACCATCAGGTCAATGTGACCACCGCACGATGGGCGCTGGCACATTACCATGGGCATTAGGGCTCGTCGTAGTGACCACCCAGAGCGAAGATATAGATTGAAGATTCATCGAACCGATACACAACCCTATCCTTCTGGGATATGCGTCTGGACCAAAAGCCGGACAGGTTATGCTTCAGCGGTTCAGGTTTGCCCAAACCAACAGCGGGGTTGTCGCAGCGAATGAGCTCTTTGATTATTTTGCGAGTCGCATCGTGCAGTTTTTTGTCCTTTTGGCGCATGGCTTCATACGCCTCCCAGGTCTTGCCCTCAAATACCAGTGATCTCATCCATTTGCTCTTTGGTCGGCGTGTATCCTTTACGCTCTGCGTGGGTTTTGGCCGACTCGGCAAGTTGCCGCATCAGGCTACTGTTTTGCAGAACATACAGCGTTTCCTGCTCGCGCTCCCAGTCTTCAGCGCTCATCACCACAAAGTCTTGCCCAGATCGCCGGGAGACCCTTATCGGTTCATGTCTACTAATACTTTGTTCTACAAGCTTTTTCAGGTTATCCCTGAACTTATTTACACTTACTGTTTCCATCGTAACCACCAATATATGTACTGGAATGCCGTACAAGTATACTCTAGCCGCCCTAACAATCACAAGCAATCGGACGCCAGCGAAGCTGGCGCCGTTGTTGATGGGCGTTATGCAGCGTGAGGCGCACCCGACGATATTGCTTTGGCAACATCTTTGGGAGAAGCACCCAGGGCAAGGAGTGACTTCATGATCAGGTCGATGGAAACGCTTGGATCGCCTGCCTCCATTTTCGCTATGCGCGACTGACTGGAGTGAACCATCTTGGCTAATTCAATCTGGCTCAACTTGTTGTGGAGTCTGCGTTGCCGGAGGGTATGGCTCAGCGCAAGTTTGATCTCAATATATGCAGACTCTTCCGGGGTAAGCCCCAGAAATTCATCAACGTTACCAACTTTCCAACCGGCAGCTTCCAGTTTCTTTCGCTTACTATGTTGCATCGTCATACATCAATTACTTTCTTTGGCGTAGATTCAGTTTTTTTCATAAACACATCAGCTACAACAATGGCATCTGGGTCTATTCGGTACACTATGCGCCAAACTTTGTCTCTGTCCGTAAAACGCAGCTCATGGCAATGAGGCCCGATTGATGGCATGGGTCTTGATTGTGGCAGGGAAAGCTTTTCCCCGCGCTGCAGCCGTCGCAGCAAGTAGCCTGCCTCCAATCGGCTGGCTGCTGGGAATGGTGGCGATTTTACAATTCCATGTAGCCCAACCAATGGCTTGTCCTTTGGGCTCATGGAGTATAATTTATGTCAAATATGACATATATGCAAGCACCCAGCAATAATATGGGCTAATATATGACCATAATTTAGATCCAAATAGAGCTTTTTTATGCGTCAGGTATTAGCGGATTTCTCTGTAAGTATTTCAGAATTAAAGAAAAACCCTTCAGCCCTGCTTGCCCAGGCCAGTGGTTCACCTATAGCAGTGCTAAATCACAACAAACCAGCGGCCTACCTGATTCCAGCGGAGACCTACGAGGCGCTGATGGATATGATCGACGATTATGAACTGGCGCAGCTTGTTGAGGAGCGTCGTGGTGACAAAGATCAGGCTATAACGGTGTCGTTGGATGACTTATAAGCTGCGCTTTCTGCCGGCTGCGTTGAAGGAATGGGAAAAGCTTGGTGCCCCGATCAGAAGCCAGTTCAAGAAGAAGCTGGCAGAGCGATTGGAAAATCCCAGAGTGCCTGCTGATAAGTTAAGTGGCTATGACTCCGTTTACAAAATTAAACTTCGCTCTGCTGGTTACCGCTTAGCTTATGAGGTTGTTGACGATGAACTGTTTGTGTATGTGCTTGCAGTAGGCAAGTGGGAAAAGGGCAAGGTCTATTCGTCGCTTAAAAAGCGAATGTGAGTTGCTGCAGAGCAGGCATTACAATCGGTTCCAGACCGACAGCGTGCACTGCGCAATGTTTGTGTTACTCGCTGTCGCTCAAACAATAACACAAACGCCGCTCCATGCTCGCTGCGGGTGAACTAGGCGTTAACACACTACATCTCTCTCAACGTCGGTTCGGGTTCGCTACGTCGTCGCTGTCGGCGGCCCGAACCAGGTAGTGAGTGCCTCAACAAGTCCCGGCCGGGCTTGTTCTCCTACCCAGGCCACATGCCCATCGGGCCGGATCAGCACTGCAGTGGGAGCAACAATCACCCCGAGTGTCGGAAGCTCCCATGTACCGACGTATGTGACGTCGACCAACTGAACCCGGTCTATCCAGGGAGTGATATCGAAGCTACCAGGCTCACCGAGGTTGAGTAACACTGGTCGGGCGCTATGCAGCAGGGTGAAGACCCGCTGCGGGCCGTTGGTCGTGATCAGTTCGAGATCGGGCATCCGGCGTCCAAGCAGTGGGTGCCCTTCGCCGAAGTTATAGTGAATGTCCAGACCGAACATCATTGCGGCGAATCGCTTGCGAGGTTCGCTTGTGCTGAGGAGTTCGGCAATGGTATCTCGCAAGGCTGCCGAGCGTGCGTCCGGGCGACGGAGTGCGACGTATGCCATTGTGGTGCGCAATATACGGGCGGCGACCGGATGACGTTCGCCATGGTAGGTATCCAGGAGACTGTCGGGGGATTTCCGATTAACGACCTGGGCTAACTTCCAGCCCAAGTTCATTGCATCCTGCACACCAAGCTGGAGACCTTGGGCACCTTCCGGTGCATGCACGTGGGCAGCGTCGCCAGCCAGGAGGACCCGCCTGTCTCGGTAGGCAGCAGCCTGGCGCGTCATATCAGTGAATCTGGATATCCAAGTTGGGCTGTGGACCCCGTAATCTGTCCCGTAGACCGCGATAAGCGCGTCGCTGAGATCGTGCAGGGTAGGCTCGCTGGAGGGACTGATGCGCGCTTCGGTCACCATGATCCGAACCGGTCCGCTATCCGCGTAGACCACCTCGCCGTCACGGATTTCGTAATCCACCCTGCCGAGACCATGTACACCAATTGCGTCTTCGCGGGTACCCCACTCCGGCTCCTCAGCCAACTCGACCTCTGCGATCAGGCTGCTCATGGTCGGATCCCATCCTGCGAACTCGATGCCAGCGGTTTTGCGGACCACGCTGCGCCCTCCATCGCACCCGACAAGGTATTCCGCCCGTAACGACTGGCTGTCAGACAGCACGACATCAACGCCGGTTTCGTCCTGCGAGAAACCTGTCACCTCTGCCGCGCGATAAATCGTCACCGCCAGCTCGCCGACCCAGCCGGCCAGAATGCGTTCGATGTCGTTCTGCCAGAGCCCGAGCGAGTAGGGATGTCGGGATGGGAAGTCGCTGATGTCCAGCGTTACCCCGGCGAACTGCCCTACCTGGGCGACCTGCCCCTCCGAAAGGAATCGTTCTGCGATTCCGCGTTGATCGAGGATCTCGATGGTTCGCGAGTGCAGACCGCCTGCGCGCGATCCAGCGAGATCCTGATTGGCGCGTCGCTCAACAATAGCAACATCGACCCCCGCCAAGGCCAACTCCCCCGCCAACATCAGCCCCGTTGGCCCAGCTCCGGCGATCACCACTGCATGCTCGTTAATTGATTTAGTCATTTTGTCTCTCACATGGTAGATAAAGGCAGCAATTAAACAGTAGACAAGGGGGCTTGCCACAAGCCCCCGGTCGTGTATCATATTGAAATGGGAAACGAAGAATGTGTACCTACCATGGTCCCGCCGCTGTCCGTCACCACCCCCACGAGTTCTTTCTGCGTTCGCAATTACCTCATTGAGCCCACTGGTGGCTATTAACCTGGTCCTGATGACCAGTTCTATTTACGAGCGCCTTTCGATTTTAGTAGACTGAGATCCAGCATTTCATTCAAACCGACCGCACGGTTTAAATTAGGCGTTATCCCTCCGGGAGGACGATACTTGAATATTCAGATACGTGAAGAAAGCGCTGGAGATGCCGCGCAGATACACTGGGTAACCGAACAAGCATTCGTGAATGTGCCACATACCGAGCATACAGAGCAGTTTATTGTTAAGGCTCTCAGAAACTCGGGAGCATTAACTATCTCTCAGGTTGCCGTGAAAAACAGAGAAATTATCGCCCATGTTGCAATCTCTCCGGTCACCATTTCCAATGGCGCATCTAGTTGGTTCGGACTTGGGCCAATTTCTGTTCTACCTGAGTTACAAGGTCAGGGCATTGGCTTAAAGCTAATGAGTAGTTCCCTTTCCGCTCTCAAAGCAATGGGAGCGGCTGGCTGCGTTGTACTTGGAGACCCTGGTTACTATGGTCGCTTCGGTTTCAAGATCGTTGATGGTCTGGTTTATCCCGGCGTACCTGCAGAATACTTTCAGGCTTTATCTTTTGACGGTAGATTTCCGCATGGCGAGGTAGCGTACCATGAGGCATTCTCTGCCCAGGGTTAACAATGCAAGTCACGGCGAAGGCTTTTTCGTTGCGGCTTCGCCTTCACTACAAAGCCGCACGTGCTGTCGGCGTTGAGGCTGTAGGAAAACCCACGAGAACGCCCGGTCTGATATAATAGCGTCAACTCCAATAGTCTATGGATAGAGACATGATCAAGTTCAGGCACTATGACTACAACCAGTCCTCCATGGTGGTAATCAACTACGAAGAGCAGCTCCAGCCAGGCACTTTTGAGCATGCGATTCATTACCTCAAGTCGGCAAATCCAGTGGTGCTGTGAGACCAACATCATCTTCAAAGCCCTGTTCTGCGACACCGTGCCACACTTCACAACCATCGCCAGATCCGACACCATCTCAAGGAGCACAGGCGAGCCGACAAAAATGAGCCCCACGATGATGAGCGTAGTCGACGAAACCGACAAACCCTGGAGACGCTCAACCGGGCCAGTGATCGGATCCGTAATCGGTATGAGCGGCTCGGCCTCCACGAGAATATCTATGCCTACGGCACTGTACTGACCGCCGATGCGGCTGCGTAGTGAGCGGGCTTTTCCACAGCCTCGTTATGCAATGACAGGAGTGCTAAGTGAGCGTTAAAATAATCCTGTAGGCAGGGCTGCTTGCCGTACTGGCTGGCTGTGACATGGGGGATGGCATTAAAGACGACTCTTCATTGGATGCGATGATTAGAGAAGCCATGTGTGTTGTGGCAGCTGAAAGATTTCAACTATATGATGAAGCTGAACGACACTACCGTCATGGCCAGGAGGCGGGAAGAGTCAGATTCAATCGCACTGGAGAAGTAAATGACGTTCCCGAGCATATCGAAAGGGTAAAGATGGGCTCTAGTTGGAGAATGCATGAACCAGGATCCCGCCTGACCTGCACGAGCAGCTAGCGATCACAGCACAGGTGAAAGGCACAAGTGTAAATAAGCTGGCGCAAGAACCATTGCAGAAAGAGATTGCAAATGCCGGCCAACCATTAATTTCACGCGACCAGCGAACCTGGCGCGTGAATAAGAGCGTCAGGGTTCCGGGTTTCACAGGAGATGTCAACATTGTCGATAGATTCGCAAAAGTATTCCAAGAATGAGGCGTGGATTTTGTTTCAGCTCAATGATGCCCCTATCCGTACGCGGGCAGACGGAGACTTTAATGCGCTCGCTATAATGGATGTTTCGTCTGGTTTGATTCAAGGAATGGAGCTGTTTCCGTCAAGCATAGGCGAGCTATCGGAGTTCGAAGCGAAGAAGCTGCTTGGTCAGGCTGAGGCTAAAGTGAGTGTTAGACCGAAGTGCCTCTTTATTAATGCCATTCACGATAACGGTCGCGTAAAGCGGGCGGCAGCAGCCCTGGGGATTGAAACGTTTTCCGAGGACGGAAAAAACCTGGACGCTCTCACAGAGGAAGCAAGGGCAGGATTTTCTGCTCGCTTCTCGGAGGGACCGAGGTAATGAAACCGCTGAATGGTGACGCCTCGTACGGCGCACATTAGCGGAGCGTTATGCATCAAGGAGACCGAAACATTGAAGCCTCGAATTTCCGTTATCACACTTGGCGTAGATGACCTTGAAAAAGCTGTCCGGTTTTACCGGGATGGTCTTGGGCTTCCGACGGAAGGAATTGTCGGAAAAGAGTTCGAGCATGGGGCAGTGGCATTTTTCGATCTGAGTTTTGGCCTCAAGCTAGCTCTTTGGCCCAGGCGAAGCCTTGCTCATGATTCGGGACTACAACTGAATAGTCCGAGCGCAACAGAATTTTCCATCGGCCATAATGTGATGTCTAAATCCGAGGTTGATGAAGTAATGGCACAAGCTGAAAGCTCTGGTGCCAACATTCTAAAACCTGCCAATGATACGTTCTGGGGTGGTTACGCTGGCTATTTTCAAGATCTTGATGGCCATTTGTGGGAGGTTGTCTGGAATCCACAGCTACTTCCGGAGCGGGATGCATAACAATCGGCTGTTGTCGTCCCTTCGCGGCTACAAGTCCGTCCCAAAGCCGGGCGTCAATTGCCCTGCGCCTCAGCGTCGAGTTTGCCCAAAAGTTCAAGGCCGCGTTTGGCATCACCAGACCCAGCAAACGTGCGGAATCGGGTTTCACTGTCAAACTCGGCAAGCGTCTGAGTCGATATTTCTTCAATCAGCTTGTTGACGCTGATTTTTTTCGACGAGCCAGCGCTTTCAAACGCTTGTGTTTGTCGTCGGGAAGCCTGATGGTCAATGTGGCCATGGTGTTATCCTCTAAGCAGTTGTTCAGGCGTCATTACGTGCAGTTCGGGAAATATCAACTCAGAACTTTTGATATCCCCGACATTATTGGTAGCAATGCAATAGGCATTGCCGGCAACGGCAAGCTCAATTAAAAAATTATCGCCCTCGTCGGGCAGGTTCGGGCGCCACAGATAATAGATTGGTACCCATTCGCAAACGCTGTAATATGCATTGAGTAGTTCACGAAGCTCATCTTGAGTCAGCGGACATTGTTCAAGGATATGAGACCGGTTTGTAACGTCTTCATATTCCATAAATAAGGTGTTGCTGATCAATGGCTTGTATTGCCCTTGCAAGCACCTTCTGACCAACTCCCTGGCTGGTCCCGCAGGACCAGGCAGGGCATTGATCAGCGCGCTGGTGGCTATGACTACAGCATTATCCATGCGCGATATGATGGCATATATGCTATCACTATGCACTTCCGAATACGCAACTAACCAAGCGCAGCAGTTCGCACCTTCGGCGCTCGGGTGGCAGCTTCGCTGCCACCGCTGTGCGCGGTGTTAGGCATCTCAAACAAAGGACGCGCAAATGAGCAACTCAGATGTAGTACTAACCTTGTGTGCAGTGCTTTTTCTATCGCTGCTTCATATAATCGCCGGCCTCTTCCATTGGAAACGAGTGACTTCACGAAGGAACTGACTATCTTTCGCAGATGGAATCTCAATAAGCTACGTATTCCTTCAACTTCTTCCCGAGATTGTTGAAGGAGTAGAGCATTTTCCTGAATCGCTTGGCGCTATCGCATTTTTTTTAAAACATAATCCCTTCTTTCCACTGTTAGTTGGTCTTGTTGTTTTTTTTGGGTTGGAGCGTTTGGTGGATCGCCCGCCTGCGTTAGACACGCAAGGTGAAGCAGAACCCAGTGCTTGGTCCAGGGTTTGGAGCCACTTGGCTTGCTATGCTGTGTATAAAGGCCTGATCGGGTATATTATTGCTTCCTTAACCGGTGTTTTTGCCATTTTCGTGTTTGTAATTCCGATGACAATGCACTTCCTGGTAGTGGATTATCGGCTTTTAGAAATCCACAAGGGTATCTATCAACGAATCGGTCGGTGGGTTTTATCCGCAGCAATTTTCATCGGCTGGGTAGTTGGGATCAGAACAGAGATATCACCAGCTATCGTGACGCTGTTGCTGGCATTTGTCGCGGGAGGAATGGTCTTGATTGTTCTGGAAGAAGAGTTTTCTAAAGATCATCCAAGTTGCTTTTTGGCGTTTCTGCTTGCCGTAGCGTTTTATTCATTGCTGCACTTTATGCAGTAGCTATTCAAATAACGCATAACCCTTGAATCAACATGACCGCGGAGGGGCTTTTTCAATGTTTTGGAACACCTTGGCGCAGCACGTTATTCGAAGCGGTTACAGCACCCCCCCCCCTCCCCAATAGACGGAGCGACAAATATGGACAGCAAACACCGCACACCGTGGAGTTTCTTTTCAGAAACACGTAAGCATTGGCCGATTTTGTCCATTTATGAGCGCTTCGAGCAGGTGGTTGCAATCGCTCTGAGTCTCGTGATCGCGTCGGTCATTGCACTGGCGCTCGTGCAGCTCATCACCCGCGTTATTCAGTTGTTGCTCAGTGGCACGTTAGATCCACTCGAACACGACGTTTTTCAGGCGCTCTTTGGCATGATCATGACGCTACTCATCGCCATGGAGTTCAAGCATTCGATTATTCTCGTTGCCTTTCGGCGCTCTAGCATCATCCAGGTTAAAACCGTTGTGCTCATCGCGCTCATTGCATTGAGTCGCAAGTTTGTCATTCTCGATTCGAGCGATACCGCTGCGAGCACCATTGCCGCGTTGGCTGGAGCAGCCCTTGTGCTCGGTGTGGTCTACTGGCTGATGCGCGAACGTGATGACCGTCTCGCCAGGGAGGAATGTTGAGTCTTGTGCTTTGACAAGACCATGAAATTCATCATGCGAAATAGCGTATTTGCCTGGCTTGCGCTGGCAACCTGTCTCATTCTTTTCGTGCCATTGGTGCTTCAATTGACAATTGGCACAGGCGTTGATGGCCAAGGCTTTAATTGGCGTCTTGGCGATTTTGTCGTTATGGGTGCCTTAATCTATGGCGCGGGTTCCATCTATATCCTCGTAGCGAGGAAGTTAGCTCGAAAGTATTGGTTGGCTCTCGGCATCGTCGCCACCTTGGCCTTTCTCTACGTGTGGGCAGAGCTCGCGGTAGGCATATTTACCAACCTGGGAAGTTGAATGTGTTTGCAGCCTCCTTGCCCGGTTGGCACACCGGGATATCAAGCGTATTGTACGAATCTCGGACTTGGCAGTTACGACTGCCGCGCAGAAAAAGGAGAAAGCTCATCAAAAGCACTCTTCCAGCGATGGTTCTGTTGCTCAGCCTGCTACCGATTTCACTATCAGCAGGGATACGGAGTTTCGGGTAACCCGCGAATTCGCAGGTCATGTCGCCGACGTATCGTAGGGAGAAAAGCCCTAAACCGTGCCACAGCTGCCGGGATGCATTCTGTTCAACGCCGCATTATACTACTTGACCGGAGAAGGGAGCTGACGGGCTGCTGCCTGGATACGGAGAAATCGGATTTTGTCGACAGGCCGAAGTACTGATTCGCGCCAATATCCGGGTGGTGCGGAAGCGGGCAGTGGAAACCCGGATGATGGCGCCGCGGGGTACTACCAGGGCAATCGTTATGTCCGATTCGGTGACAGTCTGGTCATGTCGGCATTCCAGCCAATCTACAGTATCGCTCATCGTCGCATTGTTGGCCTGGAGGCATTGGCCCGTGGCGTGGATGCCGCGGGCGCTGCAGTCAGCCCCATGAAGCTGTTCGCCAGCGCTGGCACCGAGCGACTGGCGGAGCTGGATCGCATCTGCCAGCGCGTCCACCTCGAAAACTTCCATGCCATCGACCCACCCAATGCCTGGCTGTTTCTCAATGTTGCGCCCTACACGCTGAGTCATTCCGGAGCCCATCCAGTCTTTCTGGCGGAACTGCTCGCGGCGCGGGGCTATGAGCCGAACCGGATCGTGATCGAGGTGCTCGAATCGAGTATCGAGCGGGAGAGCGATCTGGAAGATACCATTCAGACTTACCGGGATATGGGATTTCTGATCGCCATCGACGACTTCGGGGCCGGGCACTCCAATTTCGAGCGGATCTGGCGGATTCGCCCCGACATCGTCAAGCTGGACCGGAGCATGCTGAAGAAGGCAGGTACCGACGCCAGTGTTCGTGATCTGTTGCGCGGCATCACCAGCATGTTGCACAACTGCAAGTGCCTGGTGCTTGCGGAAGGCATTGAGACCCGCAACGAGGCGCTGGCCGCCATGGACGCCCAGGTGGATCTGGTGCAGGGTTACCATTTTGCCCGTCCGTTCCTTTTGTCGGAGAGTCTGGCCACGCAGCAGGGTCTGTGGCAGACGCTGTACACGGAGTTTGATGAGCTGTCAGCGCAGCATGCTCAGTGGCGGCAGCAGCAGATCAATCCCTATCTGGAACGGTTCACCGCACTGACCGTGGGCGAGGACAAGAGGCAGGGGCTGGCAGAGATTGCCGACAGTATGTTCGGCATGAGTCATTGCATCCGACTCTTCCAGCTTGCGCCCGACGGTGAGCAATGTCACGCCAATCTCAACTCTCCACACCTTCAGATCAAGGGGCGCGACCGTCTGCAGGCGCTTGCCAATGCCCGCGGTGCCAGCTGGAAGCGGCGCGACTACTATGTGCGCGCCATCAATCAGCCGGGCGTGGTCCAGACCACACGGCCATATTTCTCTATCGCCGACGGCACGCTCTGCCGCACCCTGTCGGTACTGACACAACTGGACGGAGAGGACTTCATCGTCTGTTGTGATATTCTCTACAAGGGTTGAACTCCCCCCCCGGCGCCCGTCTCCGGCGCGCGCGCACTCGGCAAGTAGCTGCGCTGGGAGTGGCAAATGTTCGGCGTCGGTGGCGATCTGACGGTCGAGGCCCTGGAGGAGAAAGGGTGGCTACACGATGGTGCTTGCGGGGCTCAAGGCCTGGCTGGAACATGGAATTGAATTAAAAGACAGCAAGATTCGGGTCGGCAGTACGCCTTTCGCGTCCTAATATGGCACCTGTTCGGGCATTTGCTCTCCATAGCGAGCAGAGCTGAGTGAAATGGGGCCAGTCGGTCGACGGCGGTGTGTCCATAAATCGTTTTTGGGAGGCCGAGCCATGTCAGATCATGATCGAGTCGCACGCGCCATGACCTACTTGGTAGATCACGCATCTGCTCAGCCGAGTCTGGAGGAGATCGCCGCCCATGTGCATCTGAGCCCGTATCACTTTCAGAGGCTGTTCTGTCGTTGGGCGGGTACTACGCCAAAGCGTTTTTTGCAGGTTCTGACATTGGAGCGGAGCAAAGCGTTGTTGGATAAGTCCCGCTCCTTGCTTGAAGTTTCCCATGAGCTGGGTCTAAGCGGCAGTTCACGGTTGCATGATCATTTTGTGCAGCTGGAGGCAGTGACACCCGGGGAGTACAAAAACAGAGGCAAGCAGGTACATATCGAATATGGTGTGCATCCTACGCCGCTGGGGCCCATGTTTGTTGCGGTGACCCAGCGTGGTGTCTGTCGGGCAGATTTCATGGATCTGGATAGCATTGAAGAGCTGCTGGATGACTTGCATGAAACCTGGCCGTTCAGTTCAATCGGGAAAAGTGTTGCCGCCACACGCCATGTCATCGATGCGTTTTTTGCCAGAGATGCAGCTACCGGGCACGGTCCGCTGTCGCTCCATGTGGCAGGGACAAATTTTCAGATCGCTGTGTGGCGGGCGCTGCTGAAGATACCACCGGGCGCAGTGGCCAGTTATACTCAGGTAGCCACCGCACTCGGTGCTCCCGGATCCGCAAGAGCAGTTGGTAACGCCATAGGCGCAAATCCGGTTGCTTTACTGATCCCCTGTCACCGGGTCATTCGGCAGAGTGGTGCGCTTGGAGGTTACCGCTGGGGATCCGCCAGGAAACTTATGGCACAGGCATGGGAAAGAATGCGTGATGAACCTGTTGCCCTATAGTAATGCCATGCAGCCGATGCTCGTACTTTGCGCGACTGAACGGTGACGCCGCTGGTTGCGTGGTGCTCGGTGATCCTGGCTATTAGGGTCGCTTCAGATTCTCGGTTGTAGAGGGGCTGGTATTTCCAGGCGCTGAAATCCAGCCAGAAAGTGGAGACAGGGGTTCAGGAACCGGCGACTGCGACGATCCGGAAATTATCGTGTTTGCTAATCAGGGCATAAAGGCAGGGCGTAGAGATGACCATAGAAAACCAGAGTGATGTCGATGGGATCATGAATGCCGGGCGGGTCGTTGCCAGAGTGCGCGATACAATGCTGAGCGCGGTTGAGCCGGGGATGACAACAGCCGAGTTGGATGAGTTGGGTGGTGCATTGCTGGAGAGCCTGGGGGCCAGGTCAGCACCCAGAGTGACCTATAACTTCCCGGCAGCTACCTGCATCAGTATCAACGAACAGGCGGCGCATGGTATTCCGGGCAAACGCGTTGTTCAGGCAGGGGATATTGTGAATATCGATGTTTCCGCAGAGCTTGACGGTTATTTCGCTGATACAGGTGGCACGATTGTTGTCCCGCCTGTCACGAAAACCAAAGCGCGGTTGTGCCACGCCACTCAATTGGCCTTAAAACATGCGCTAGCGGAAGCTCGAGCAGGTGCCCTCATAAACCGGATCGGCAAAGTCATTCAGCGTACTGCGAAATCACATGGGTTCAGGACGATCAGGAATCTTGCCGGTCATGGAACAGGGCGCAGTCTGCACGAAGAGCCCGAGGGCATCGTCAGCTACTTTGACCGTCGTGACACGCGGCGGCTGCAACTCGGACAAGTGCTAGCCATAGAGCCGTTTCTTTCCACGAAAAGCCAATATGTGACCGAGGCGGATGATGGCTGGACCCTTGTAGGTCATCCCGCGAACCTGTCCGCACAATATGAACACACCATTATTGTGACGAAGGGTGCCCCAATTGTTGCAACACTGTCGGCCACCGGCGGGTAACAACAGCATCAAGACCAGTGAAGCGGGCGGCTTTTTTGGTGCGATCCAGGGTTTTGGCATCAATACGTTTCATGCCAAACGCATCAGGAACGGCTGATGTGTGCATTCACTTTCTCCGAACCGTGGCAAAACTGGGAGCGTCATCCCGCCGGGGAAGAATTGGTGCTGCTGCTCTCGGGTGCTGCCACAATAGTGCTTGAGGAATCCGGGAAGGAGCATGAGATACTTCTGGATGAGCCGGGCGCCTTTGTTCTTGTGCCGCAGAATGTCTGGCACACCGCTAGAACCGACGTGCCTGCAACCCTGTTGTTCCTGACTCCCGGCGCTGGAACGGAACATCGTGAGGTTGGCAGTTGACCAGACCGAAGGAGTGAGCTAAATGATGAAGCCGCCATCAATAATGCAATCGTCCCCGGTGTGGTAACGGCTGGCATCACTCATCAGGTACGCAGCAATACCCTCAAAATCTTCAGGCGTACCCCAGCGACGCACAGGGATACGCGGCATGATGGCGCTGCAAAATTTCTCGCTTTTATAGGTCTGCTCGGTCATGGCGGTTTCGATATGGCCAGGCAAGATTGCGTTCGCGGTGACGCCGTAGCGCGCAAACTCCACAGCCAGACCTTTCATGACCGACAACACCGCGCCTTTACTGCCGGCATAGGCCTCACCGCCAACCATGCCCAACAAGGCACCGATTGAGGCAGTGCCCACCAGACGTCCACCCGCATCACCGGCTTCGGCGCGCGCCTTCATGTGTCTCGCTGCGGCCCACAAAGTGAGAAAAAGGCCATCCAGATTGACGGCCATCACACGCTGCCACTGTGCCAGGGTCAACTCGTCAAAGCGCCCACCACCGCCCACTCCCGCGTTGGCAAAACAGCCATGGACCCGCCCGAACTCGGCCAGCGTCTCGGCAAAGGCCTGCTCCACGACCTGTTCTTCAACCACATCACAACGGATGGCATGCACCCGAGTGCCAAAGGGCTTCAGTTGCTCTACAGCCTGCTGATTCTTTTTCTCATTGCGTCCCCAGATGCAGACGTCGCCGCCCTGTCGGGCAATGCCCATGGCAAAACCAAGACCAATACCGCCGTTGCCTTCCGCGGGCAACGGTGATCAATTACACTGAAACATTTCCGCAGGAAATCAGTGGCCATGCGAATGCTGAAAAGTATTGGAACCGTTCTGTTGCTCGGCCTTTTATTCGGGTGTGGCGATGGCGGTCTTGCGTCAAGCACATCAGCTGTCACCCTGGAAGCCGGGGAAGTAATTACACACGAGGAGCTCAAGTCGTATCTGGAACAGAAGTACGGACAAGTAGAAGCGATTCCCTTCCTGGCGCTTGTCGATCCGGATTTTGACCTGGCTGGGCTGCCTGAATAAGTGGGCCTCAGCCCTGTCATCACGGCCGCGCCATGGGCATTACTCATAACGCAATGAACCCACGGGATCGGCGTTTGCTGTGCGATAGCACTGAATGGCGACGGTGGCGCCTGCCATTAACACGATCGCTGCGGTGCTGTCTGAGCAGGTTATTTGACGCAACAAGCAGATAGTTGAGAAACATCGTCTGAGTATTCCTTACTCCGATCGCAGCGATCTCACCGGATCAGCCCGCGCTGTCTTGATGCATTGTGTCGCTACGGTCAGTAACGACAGGATGATGATGCCAGCCAACACCAGCACGAATACCAACGGGGACAGATCCGCCTGTGCCGAGAATTGCTGGAAATAATACGAAGTGGCAAGATACGCCAGGCCGCTGGCCAGCACGCAGGCGAGCAGCACCGGTTTGATGAAATCCAGCGTCAGCAAGCCAACAATCGAGCGCGCCGAGGCGCCCAATACCTTGCGCACACCAATTTCCTTGGTGCGCCGTTCGGTGGAGTAATAGGCCAGTGCATACAGGCCCAGAGCGGCGATGACAATCGTGATGAAGGCGGCAAACTGTGCAGCGCGATTGATGCCGTTGGTCTGCTCATGGATCTGCTGACTGAAGGACTGTTCGTAGAACTCGCGGCTGATCGGTGCGTCGGTTCGATGCCTGCCCCAGACACTGTCTATATGGGCCAGCGCACTGGTTTGTTGCAACGGGTCGATTCTCACCAGCAAGGTCCGCATGGGCTGGTTGGTGGCGCGCAATATGGATGTCGAGCGCAGTGTGTCTTCCAGCCCACCGGAGAGCCGGAAATCATTGACTACACCGACCACACGGAAGTTGAGTGTGCCTATCATCAGGATCTCATCAAGTGCATTTTCATTGCTTCCCAGCTCGAAGTTGCTGACTGCCGCCGGGGTGATCAGCACGCCATAAGTCTGTTCTGCGTCAGGCGGGCCGTCGGGCATGTAATCCGCCGGAAAGTCCCGCGAAAAATTGCGCCCGGCCAGAACCTGTAACTGCATGGCGTCAACATAGTTCTCATCAATGCCCAGATGGCTGATTGTGCGATAGTCATCCGCAGCCCAGCTGGCGTGGCGCCAGGGATTGTAACCGCCATTGTTGGGCGGCGCCGTTTCGGATTTGCCAACGCTCAGGATACCGGGATGCTGGCGCAACTCATCAACCATGGCGTCATAGTTGAACTGATCCGGGTTGCGTGGGTTGTACATGCTGTCCAGCACAACAAGATTGCTGCGATTGAAACCGATATCAAGTTCATTCAGATAGCGCACTTGCAGGCTGATACCAATGGCCAGGATGACCAGCACCACGGCAAAGGTGAACTGGACCACGGTCAGACCCGAGCGCACCAGTCTGCTGGATTTGCCGCCGTCGCGTTTGCCGCTGATGGCTGCCGTGGGTGCAAAACTGGACATGCGCAGCGCAGGGACCAGGCCGGACAGAAAACCGGTGAGCAGTACAAACAACACGATGAGGAATACCTGCGATGAACCGAACATGGTCGAGAAAGTGAACGCAGTGCCGGTCAGCGCGGTATAAGGGCCTGTGGCCACGTAAATTATCGGCAATGCCACCACCAGGGCCAGCAGGGTGAGCAAAATGGACTCCACCAGGAACTGCACCAGTAGATCCGTGCGGGTGGCGCCAAGCGTCTTTCTTACACCGGTTTCCTTGCCGCGCTGCTGCATCTGGGCCAAAGACAGATTGGCAAAATTGATACAGGAGCTGAGCAGGATGAGCACGGCGAAGCTGACCAGGCCCCCAAGCACCAGCCGTCGGCTGTAGTCAGGCGCCGCAAACCCCTGGCGCGGTGACAGGTAGATGTCCGACAGGGGCTCCAGGTCGAGGGTGGTGTCCACGCTCCTGACAAATTCGCGCTGAGCATCCGGCACATTGCGGTCAATAAAATTGGCCAGATCAGCCCGCATGGCCTCGGCTGAGCCCCGATCCGGAATCTGCACATACAGCATGGTGCCGCCATAGCCGGCCCAGGCAGGGCCATCCATGAATTGCTCACCCACAATCTGACGGCCAGTGGCAGCGCCGATCATGATGTCAATGTCCAGATGCGTATTGGGAGGCAGATCCCTGATCACACCGGTCACGCGAAGATCGGTGCGATTCTCCAGGGTGAGGATTTTTCCCATGGGATCTTCCTGACCAAAATATTTGCGCGTGGTGGATTCAGTCAGTACCACGGTGTTGGGATCTGACAATGCCGTACTGGCATCGCCTTGCATAAAATCAAAAGAGAATATCTGCAGAAACGCCGGATCGACCCACACGTAGTCATTGGGTGCCGAGACATCGCCGTGCGCAAACAGCGCAGTGGTTGGCAGGATTTTCGCGGCCACTTCTATCTGGCCGTAATCCTGCACCAAAGGATGATAGATGCCTTCGGCGATCAGCATGGAATCGAGGCGCTGATCCGTCGTGATGCTGGTCACCACCCGATAGATATTCTGCCAGTTGTCAAAATGCTTGTCGTAACTGTTGGTGTACTGCACATGCATCAGCACCAGAATGCTGCAGATCAGTCCGAGGCTGAGGCTGAGAACCTTGATGGCAGTAAACGCGACCTGGCCGCGAAGATGGCGAAGCGCGACGATCAGATAGTTCAGGAACACGGTGGGCACCCTCGCTGAAACAATGGTAACTGAGCATTACAGAATGGCGTCGGCATCCGCTTTGGCGTTGGCATCAACAATCTGGCCGTCCAGCAGACGGACAACCCGCGTGCCATAAGCCGCGTAGTGTTCCGAGTGAGTTACCATGACAACGGTGGCGCCTTCATGGTTCAGCTCCTTGAGCAGCGACATGACTTCGTCGCCATTTTTGGTATCCAGGTTGCCCGTGGGTTCGTCGGCAAGCAACACCTTCGGATTGCTGACAATGGCGCGGGCAATGGCTACACGCTGCTGCTGACCACCGGACAGTTGTTGCGGGTAGTGATTGCTGCGGTGATCGATGGCCACACGTTTGAGCACCGTTTCCACACGCGTCTTGCGCTCGGCGGTGGGCACTTTTTGGTACAACAGCGCCAGGTCAACATTTTGTGCTACGGTGAGTTCGTCAATCAGATTGAAGCTCTGAAAAATCACACCGATATTGGCCTTGCGGATGTTGGCGCGTTGCGATTCGTTGTAGCCCGCCAGGTCTTCGCCATTGAAGTAGTAATGGCCACTACTGGGTGTGTCCAGCAAGCCAAGGACATTCAGCAGTGTCGACTTGCCACAGCCAGAGGGCCCCATGATGGAAACGAATTCGCCTTGCATCACGGTCAGATTGATATCATCCAGTGCGGCGGTTTCAATGTCTTCGGTGCGGTGAACCTTGCAGATCTTCTCGAGTTTGATCATCGTCCATGCTCTGTCGTGAGTCACATTTATTTTATTGGGTCAACTGCACCCGATCTGCCTGAGCGATGGCGCCGTAGCCGGAGGTAATCACCCGTTCGCCCGCGCTCAGACCGTCCCTTACTTCGATAAAGCGGTTATTGCGTCGTCCCACGCTGATTTCACGGCGATAGGCACTGTCGCCGGTTTCGTCCAGCACAAATACCCAGTTGCCGCCGGTTTCCTGGACAAAGCTGCCAACCGGCAACAGCAGTGTTTCCTGCGCACTGCCCAGCATCAGCTCCAGCTGCAGGGTCTGTCCGCGCCGCAGGCTGGCGGGCATCGCCTGATCAAAGATAAGATCAACGGTGAACAGGCCGGTGCGTATTTCCGGGTAGACCTTGTCGACGACCGCGCTGTAGGAGGTGCCTGCCAGGGTGAAGCGGGCAGATTGCCCTGGTACCACCCGCGACACATAGAATTCGTCAACCTGAGCCGCAATCTTGTAGTGTTCGATCACATCGATCTGACCCAGTCGCTGCCCACTGCTTTTGCTTTCACCGATCTGGACCGGCAGGGAAGTCAATTGGCCTGAAAGGGGCGCACGTACCAGCAGGCTCTCATAACTGCTTTGTGACAGCGTGAGGTTGTCTTCCAGCTTTTCGATCTGCTGTGCAATCTGGCTCTGGCGCGTCTCACGAATGCGGTCTTCCACCTGCTTGCGGGCGCGTGTGTTGGCCAACAGGCGTTGCTGGTAGGCAAGCTCATCAACGATGGCGTCAAAGTCTTCCCGCGAGATCAGCTGCTCGTTGGCCAGTGACTGATGGCGGCCCACCTGCCGTTCAAGCGTGAGGATCCGGTATTCCAGATTGATGATTTCGCGTTCGGTGTTGAGCTGGGTGGTTTCCAGGTTGTTGGCGATATTGTTGAGGTTGTTCAGCTGCTCGGTAATCGCCGTGTCATTGCTGGCCACATTCAGGCGCAGAGACGTATTGCCCAGCTGCAGCAGTGGTTGGCCCACCTCGACAAAGGCACCTTCTTCAACGAAGATGTGTTCTACAACGCCGCCATTGATGGCATCAAGAAATACGCTGTTCAGTGGCTGGACAGTGCCGCGCACCGCAATGATGTCCTCCAGCGTGCCAAGATGGACCGTGCTGATGATGAGCTGATTGGCGGGCACCCGACTGGTGCGTATGGAAGCATTGACGATCAGATTGTACAGAAAATAGACCAACGCAAGCGCCAAAAGCGCAACCAGCAACCACTGCCACCAGGGCCGTCCCTGTTTCTGGATGATCCGATCCATTGCCATGGAAGTACTTTTCGTAGTGTTGCTGTTAACAAGGATTTATACACAAAAGTCAAAATTTGTCCATGGCAAGCGACAGAATTGGCAGCAATCCAATTGTCCGGAATCCGGATCGTGGTTAAACTGGCGCTGGCCGTCCACGGCGTGGGGGCCAAAGCGATAGCCATTCCCATTCCCGGGAAAGCGCCGGCTGCAGACAGGACACTGGTTACAATGTTCAGAATCCGCGAAGCCACTGACAATGATTTCGGACAGCTGACTGAATTGTACAATTCGGCCCGGGCTTTCGCCGGGTGCTTCTCCGGCAAAGCGGTTGATATTATCGGCATGAAGATGTTGACTGACGGGGAAGTGGTGTACGTTTCGGAGAGAGGGCATCAGATTGGTGGTTTCATTTCTGTATGGACGGCAGACAGTTTCATCCATCATTTATACGTCCTGCCTGAGCTGCATGGGCAAGGCATCGGCAGCACTTTGCTGGCGTTCTGTTGTGACAGGTATGGGCCACTGTCCCTCAAATGCGAGATTGCCAATGTTGGTGCCCAGCAGTTCTATCGAAAACGGGGATGGGCCGTGAAGAACCGGGGAGAAGGAGTTGATGGGGCATGGGAGCGATTCCACTCACCGTAGATCAGCTGCGGCGCTTCGCCATCACGCGCAGTCTGTTCAAGCCGACAAGCCTGTTGCGTGCCATCAACAGGCTCGGTTTTATACAGTTCGATCCGATACGTGCGCCGGCACGCGCTCAGGATCTGACGCTCCCTAGAATTTGTGCGATCTGCGGGCGTGGTTCATCCGCGCGACGTTGACGCTGCCTTCCAGCATGGTACGAGCAGGAACTGGTTCGGTGGCAAAAGTCGCGCCAGCACTCAGCTTCTGGACGGCATGCATTACCGTGGCCTGCTGCGCGTGGCGTGGCGCGAAGCGGGTGCGCGGTTACTATGCACTGCCCATGCTGTGGCGTGGTCAGGTCATCGGCTGGGCCAATGTTGTCATGTCTGACGGGCAGCTGCAGTTGCAGCCCGGATATATCGATGGACAGGCTCCGAAGGATACCGCGTTCAAACCTGCCTTGCAGCAGGAGCAGCTGCGTCTGGAGCAGTTCCTCGGGTTGCATGAACCGTGCCGTTGAGGGAGCATATGGAAATCCGCCGATTCAGGGAGAGTGGCAGGGAAACTGTGCTGGGCAACGTGGGGGCAGGCGCAGAGCCCGGCATAACAAATCCCAACTGAGCAATATTCGTTTCTTCACTTGAAGAGCATTGCTCTATTGGCGGTGCACACAGCGTTGAGCAGTTCGGTATGGATCACGCAGTGGTGAAAAAACCATGAAATTGACGATGCGTAAGGCCGCGGTAGAAGACGCGCCGAAGTTGGCCGAGCTCATGAACATCGCAGGCGAGGGGATCCCCGCTTATCTCTGGGAACGCATGGCTGGGCCTGACGAGGATGTCATGACGTTTGGCGCTCGCCGGGTAGCCGGCACGGAAGGCGCCTTCAGTTATACCAACGCCTATATCGCTGCATGCGATGACACAATCGTCGGCATGCTGCTCGGCTATCGGCTGCCCGATCCCTATGAAACCGGTCCGTTGGACGCGATTCCGTCTGTTGTCCAGCCACTCGTGGAGCTGGAATCGCGGGTTCCCGGCTCGTGGTATGTTAACGCCGTGGCCACCGAATCCGCGCAGCGCGGGCAAGGCGTGGGGCGACGGCTCATGGAACTGGCAGAGCAACTCGCCGACGCGTCCAACTCGGATGCGCTCAGTTTGATTGTCGCGGAGGAAAACGCGGGAGCACGACAGCTTTATGAACGGCTCGGTTACCGGAACATCGCCCGACAACCGATCGTGCCATTTCCCCGCTGCCCCCACACTGGAGACTGGGTTCTGATGAAGAAGGAGATAAGACCCAATGCGTGACAACAGCTCCAACCCGGTTGCTTTACTGATCCCCCGCCACCGGGTTATACAGCAAAGTGGCGCACTGGGTGCTTACCGCTGGAGACCCGCAAAAAAAGTTGATGGCACAAACATGGGAAAGAATACGGGATGGACCGGTTTTGTCATAGCGAGGCCATATAAAAGGAGCAAACCATGAGTTCCTGCGGAACGCTGATATTCTTCTGTGGAAAAATGGGTGCCGGCAAAAGCACCCTGTCTGCCCGAATTGCGCGTGAGCGCGGAGCCGTACTCATATCAGAAGATGAATGGCTGACCGCTCTTTTTCCTGGCGAAATAAATGATTTCAAGGATTACATCAACTATTCGTCTCGCCTCAAGCCAGTGCTCGGAATTCTTGTTGAGAAAATGCTCCTGGTTGGCACCACAGTGGTACTGGATTTCCCCGGCAATACCAGAAAGCAAAGAGCCTGGTTCAAGGATATATACCTGGAACACGGCATATCCCACGAGCTCTACTATGTGGTGGCAGATGACGGGATCTGCCTTGCGCAGCTGAAGCAGCGGCAGAAGGAACAGCCTGAACGAGCACAATTCGATACTGAAGAGGTGTTCAGGATGGTGACAGGCCACTTTGAACCACCCACGGATGCCGAGGGATTCAACGTGGAAATTGTGGAGCGGGTGGCCACGGAGTCTGACCCGGTCTGACAAAAGGCGAATGGAACATTGATCTGTTACGCCCCATCGGACAGGGGGCCGTTTTTGCAGCGCTGGGTGGCGTGCTGGCTCATATCGCTGCTGCAATCGTTGCGCGGTCGGGGTCGACGGCGGAGACACGGCGCTTGCCATGTTCTGCGCGCTTGGCGTCTACCAACGGTGGCCAGCGCTATGAGAATTGAGGAAGTGCCGCAGTTGAATGGGAAAGGAGTAGAGTATGAATGAAGTACCCGAAGGTTTTGGGCCGATTTCACGAACCAGCCCGTTTATAGACCTGATAGGGCCTGTCTACCAGAAGACGGATCGAACCGGGTTGATTCTCGCGATAGTTGCCGACGATAAACACTGCAACGCACGAGGCATGGTCCATGGAGGCATGTTGGGAACTCTCGCCGATATCGCCATGGGCTACAACACAGTGCTTTCTACAGAGCCACCACGTCGCCTGGTTACTACGAGTCAAACCATCGATTATGTGAGCAAGGCCGAAAAAGGAGATTGGATTGAAGTTCACACTGACGTTCAGAAAGTCGGGCGTAGTGTTGCGTTTGCCAACTGCTATTTCCATATTGGCTCAAAACGAATTGCGAGAGCCAGCGCCGTGTTTAGTGTCATAGGCACATAACAATCATGAGTATACGCACATTTCTGGAGTCTGATGGAACTGCCGTAATCGAGCTTTGGAAAGCTTCTAATGTCAAAGATCGAAGAAATGCTTGTTTTGATGGGCTGTCCAAAGCTCAATATTGTAGTTCGCGCCTGCAATGAGAAAGTTTTGCAGTTCTATAAAAATGAAGGTTACAGCACAGATGATGTGATCAGCCTGGGAAAGCGGCTCATCCCGGATGCTTGACAGGTGTAAGCGGTTTGTGCTTCGCGGCACCAACCATTGGCCCGGCAAAACGGAGATTTGAATGAAAGTAGTATTGGTTTGTGGGCCTACCGGCACAGGAAAAACAACGTACTCAATAGAACTGGCCAAGGCGCTGGGCGCCGTAAGGTTTTCCATCGATCCCTGGATGCAGAATCTGTTCTCCAAGGATATGACATCGTTGGATTATTCCTGGATCTGGGTTTCACGACCAGGGCTGAACGATCTGTATTTGTTGATCTTGCGAAAAAGATTGGTGTCAGTGCTCAGATACACTACTTGAGCGCTCCGGCTGAGCTGAGAAAAGAACGCGTCAAGAAGCGGAATCAGGAGAAAGACCCTGATGTGTACGCCTTTGAAGTGACAGATTTCATGTTCAATTTCATGGAGCCCCGGTTCGAAATTCCCGACGACAATGAGCTTGATGGCGGTAAGACTGTAATAACTGAATAGATGAACAATGGCCTATGAGTGTGCTGCCTCAACGAGAAAGACATTGAGTCTTTCATCAAGAACGAGCACACCATACTGGCTGGGCCCAGTCATGGCATCAATAACATTTTCCACGAACTCTGGATGCTCAATGGCCAGGACCACAAAAGGCTTCCAGGGTCATAGAAACCGGGATTGAGAATCCGGTATCAAAAGCTGATTGGATTTGCAGCACCTGAATCGGGTAAACAAAAAGGGCCGCGAGCGGTCTTAATCAGAGGTTCCTTAACCAGCGTTGATTCGGAGTACATCATGGCAGGTGGTTGGTCGCGCGACGGCGCGGTGCAGGATCAGATAGATGCCAGTGTCGAAGAGGCTGTCGAGCGCGCTCGACAGGGGCTGGGCAGCGGCGAAAGTGCCAGGACCTGTGACGAGTGTGGCAAGGCAATCCCGGAAGCACGGCGCCAGGCCATCCCCGGTGTCAGATTATGTATCAGTTGCCAGTCGGCGCTTGAGGACGGGGAGATTCTGACCGCAAGCATCAATCGACGGGGTAGCAAAGACAGCCAGCTCAGATGACGCCGGCCAGTATAGCAGGAGGGAACCGATGCGACTGCAGCTGGAATCGGAGCTCGAGGAGTCGCTCAGCAATTACATGACCTTTGCAGTCATTATTGCTGCGATACTGACCATACCGCTGACGATCACATACTGGATGGAGGTGGAACATCCCCTGATCACTGTTGCGGACTGGCTGATCTGGGCCGAATCCCGGAATCGAGTTTGCATCTCATGGCGCTGGTTGGCGGCTGGCCAGGTGCATTGGCAGCGCAACGCATTCTGCGACATAAATCCAGTAAACAGGCATTTTTAACTGTGTCTTGGCTTACGGTGCTTCTGAACGTGGCGGCAGTTGCTTATCTGGTGTGGATTGGTGGATGGTAGATTATCTCAATCAGTTTTGTCTCGCCCTAATCGACTCAGATCCTTTGGCAGGCTGATCAGCATACGTCCGGCATTGCCCAGCTGGCGCCATAGAATATCCCAGTTCTCCTCGTGCTTGCGAGCACGCAGACAACGCAGCAGTCGAACCCGCTTTGCCTCGTCCTGTTGCATGATCATGGCAGCATTGAGTGTGTCGTCGACATTGTAGGTCCTGCCTTCGGCCAGACATACGGGTATCACCCGGGCCACATCAACAGCCAGATCTTCCGCCACCGCAGTCAGCGCTGCAACAATCTGCTTCGCCTTGGCGCCGGTTGGTGGATCCAGTACATAGGGCGGCTTCCATTCGCGCATCGGGCGCAGCCTGTCGATGTGAGTCATCACCACCAGAACCGGCGGTGCTCGCCGCTTCGGGTCGGCGAGCATGGCGCGCAACTGATCCAGGCGCTGACGTTCCTCGTCGCGGTCAGGGCGATGGGCAGCGGTTACCCAGAGCACCAGATCGGCGTCGAAGGCCGTCTTTTCCAGTACCTTGCTGCCGAACAGTGCGCCGTCAAAACCCGGCGTGTCAAAGATCAGTCCCTGCACCTCATCGTCGCGCTCGAGCCGGTAGCCGACAATGTCAGAGGTGGTATCGGGCAACAGGTCCACGGCTGCTGTCACTTCACCGAACAGTGCATTGATCAGGCTGGACTTGCCGGCATTGGCGCGGCCAAGCAGCAGAATACGCAAGGGTTCCTGTTCATCTTCCTGCTCGTGTGTGGCCAGGCGCGTATCCGGCGCATCCATTGGAGTCTGATCTTCCAGACGGGACAGGCCACCGTACAGGTCAATGGCGTGATAGCCGAGCTTGTGAATGTACTCGCGCAGCAACCAGGTCTGAACGCGGTCCGAACCCTGGTCCAGCGCCCGGTTGCTGACCGCCCGGCGCAACTCGGCCACTGCCGCCGATTGTGGTGCGAATATGGCCCGCGCGGCGCGGAACCAGCTTTCATGGCGTTTGAGTAACTCACGCAGGTTGTTGGCCCTGGCCATGGTGCCCAGGGTCAGGCGGTGGCTGAACGGAATATTGTCGACCACCTCTTCGCGCAGTTCACGGGCAGCGCGTTCGATGATGGCAAGGGTGTGGGGGACGGTCATTTCCAGCAGAGGCTGGGACCTGTCTGGATGAAAATGCCCGGCCACCGTGATCAACACAAGGCGCGACAGTCGCAGCAAAGCCGCGCCGTCGTGCAGTGGCCATTCGGTCACGGTGGCCTCTGATGCCATCTGCTCGATTTTTTCCCAGCATTCATCGGCTTCAGCAGTCCAGTGAGCACCAGCGCGGTTTGTCACGCGTGGCAGCGCGCGCTGTTCGCGCAGCACGGCGATCCGGTTGATCGTCAGGCCCACAGCCGAGGCCAGCGCGACTGCCAGCAACCACCAGAGAAACAGCCCCGATTGCCACAACCACAAGGCAGCAAAAACAGGTAGCAGGACCAGCGGTAATGTTGTGATTCCCACAGCAATCACCCGCAGCCAGCCGAATTCCTTGACCAGGTTTTTCATGGTGCCACCTCCTTGTCGGTTTGCTGTTTGCGAAGCAGTTCCCGGCCCTGGTCCAGGCCGTCCCGATAGGCCTGTCGCAAGACCGTGGCGTTGATGGCGCGGCCTTCGCGCTTGCGGCTCAGATAGGCGCAGGCGGCTTTGCCCAGGGCGAAGGTGATGGCGCCGCTGGCACTGGCGCCCAGCACCGCGCCTGCGGTCTGGCCCCAGACCGGAATCAGTTTCACCAGGCTGCGTCCGGCCAGGCGTGCACCGTAGGCAGCTGCAAACCCGGAGCCCAACAGGCCCAGGAATTCGGCACTGTTGCGCTTGGTCCAGCGCTGCTTGTACAGGCCGGCAAGGCGGCGTAGCAGTCCGGCCTGTAATGCCGGCACAAGCGCCAGATCCACAACCGGCAAAGCGCCGACAGTGCCAGCGGCCAGACTGAATCCAACGATGTGAGGATGAGCGGCCCGGCTGTAGATATCACTGATTTCGGAATCGCTGCGCAGGCGTGCTTCCAGGCCAAGTGAAGCGGCTTCCTCGATCGCCTCCCACAAGGCATCCAGACCGTACTCGGGCGGCTCGAAGCCGTCGTCGGGCAGGGTGAAGTCAATGGGTGCCCATAACACAGCGCCCTTGCCGGGCAAGTCGGCAAAGAACTCGCGCTGGGCCAGCAGCAGGCGACTCAGCTTCCCTGGCACTGCCGCCTGCCAATCCTCCTTGTTGTACGGATAGGGCAGGACATGGCCCGATTGTTCGTCGTCATAGGCGTGGTGCAGGCATGTCTGCGCAATGACCACGGGCCAGTCAGGGTGGCGTTTGCGGACCTTGGCGAGGACGTCCAGGACAGTCTTTGGCCGGGTTTCGGCGGCCCGCACCACAACAATGAGCAAATGTGCCTGCTCCTCGCACAGTGTAATGTCCTCGGCCGGATCATACCCCACTTCACCCAGGCCACGGGTATCCAGGAAGCGCACAACCGGCACTTCTGAGGGGAAGTCGTAGATACTGGCCGTGCGGGTACAGGGCCTGAAGCCGTCGCCGATCTCGGCCCGGGAACTGCCCGTCAGGGCACGAACGATGGATGTTTTTCCTGACTGGGCAAGCCCCAGTAACCAGATGACCGGCGCAGGCTCACGTTTGGCTGCCTTCTTCAGTGCCAGCTCCAGTTGCCCGGCATCGACATTGGGCGTGCTCAGTGCCCGGTGCAACCGATGCCGAAGTCCAGTCCAGAATCCGCGATTGTTGCTCATGCTCAATCCGTCAAAAAGTTGTATGCTCATCGTAACGCATAAATTCGCATAGCAATAAAATGGCATGCGGGAGTTTCACAGAATGTATGTCCCGAATCACTTCAGGGAAGACGACATAGCCACGCTTCAGCAATATATCCGTAACTACAGTTTCGGGTTGTTGGTGGTTGCGGATGCCGATGGCATTGAAGCCAACCACGTTCCCTTCCATCTGCTTTCCGGGGACGAAGGCTCGCCCGGGTATCTTCAGTGCCACCTGGCACGAAACAATCCAGCCTGGCAACGTCTGCAGGGCGGCGCCCGGGTGCTTGCGGTATTCCAGGGGCCGGATGCCTACATTTCACCGTCGTGGTACCCAGGCAAAGCAGAGACCGGCCGGGTTGTTCCCACGTGGAACTATCTGGCCGTACACGCAGAAGGCACTGCCCGGATAGTGCAGGACCCGGTCTGGCTGAAACATCATCTCCAGCAGCTGACGGATCAAAACGAGTCGGGAATGGATCAACCCTGGTCTGTGGATGATGCACCAGCGGATTACATTGACCGTCTGGTGCAGGCTATTGTTGGTGTGGAGATGGAAATTGAAACGCTGACAGGCAAACTGAAATCCAGCCAGAATCAGTCTGAGCAGAACAGGGCGGGCGTCAAAGCCGGGCTTGAGGCTGGAGAAGGAGCCCACAGCCGTGCCATGGCCAGATTCATCAGCTGACCACACACCGGATTGGTGCGAACCCATGACCATTCACGAGATTGAGACAAGTCGCCTGTTACTCCGACAGTGGCGGCAGAGTGACAAAGAGCCGTTTTCCGCGCTCAATGCAGATCCGAGAGTGATGGAATACTTCCCCTCAATATTGAGCAGAGCACAGAGCGACAACATTGCGGATCGCTGTATGGCTCTGATCGCTGAGCATGGATGGGGATTCTGGGTGGCTGAGTCAAAGAGTTCGCGCAGTTTTCTGGGATTCGTGGGTTTGCACAATCCGTCCGAGCAGCTGCCGTTCTCCCCGTGTGTAGAGATAGGGTGGCGTCTGGCGCATGAACACTGGGGCAAGGGATACGCAACCGAAGCGGCGCGAGAAGTGTTGCGGTTCGCATTTGGCACTCTGGAACTGGATGAGGTTGTTTCATTCACAACAACAGGGAACCTCAGGTCCCAGGCGGTCATGCAGCGACTTGGAATGGACATGGCAGGCACCTTTGAACATCCGGAGGTGCCTGAAGAAAGTGGACTGAAAAAGCATTGCCTGTATCGAATTACCAGAGAGCGATATGCCGCACAACCAGAAAACGGGGGAGCCCCCTCCAGAGACGGATTCACGGGCGTCTCCTGAGCCACGCAGCCCACGCCGGAGCCGCAATCCGTGCAAATCACCGTACCCCCAACACCACCCCGACAAACACCACCAACCCCACCCAGTGATTCCCCATGAACGCCCGGAAACACCCTTCAACATCCCGATCCCGGATCAACCACTGCTGATACGCCAGCAGAATCCCCGCCAGCACCAGCCCCAGATAAAACCACGGTCCCAGCTGAAACTGTATGCCTGCCAACAACAGCGCAAACAGAAACATCAGCTGCAGCGCCCCGATCATCAGCCGATCCATGTCACCAAACAGGATGGCGGTGGATTTCACGCCGATCTGCAGATCGTACTCCCGGTCCACCATGGCGTATTCGGTGTCATAGGCCACGGTCCACAGGCAATTGGCAACAAAGAGCAGCCACGCCGCGGGTGGAATTTCACCGCTCTGGGCGGCAAAGGCCATGAGTATGGCGAAGGAGAAGGCGATCCCCAGCACCACCTGGGGCAGGTGGGTATAACGTTTCATGAACGGGTAGATGATGACCAGGGCAATGGCCGGGAAGGCCAGCAGAATGGTCAGCAGATTGGTGAACAGCAGCAGCAGGGCGCCCACACCCGAGAGCGCGAGAAAGGCACGCAGTGCGTCCTGGCGTGACAGCTGGCCGGTGACCAGCGGCCGGTTCTCCGTGCGCAGCACATCACCGTCAACATGGCTGTCGGCATAGTCATTGATGCAACAACCGGCCGAGCGCATGACAATGGTGCCCAGAACAAAGATCAGCAACAGGTGCCAGTCAGGCCACCCGCCGGCGGCAATCCACAGTGCCGCCAGTGTGGGCCAGAGCAGGACAAGTATGCCGATGGGCCGGTTCAGTCGGGTCAACAGGATGAATGCAGGCAGTCGGGGGAAGCGCTTGAGCAGGCGATCAGTCAGCGTATCAAGTTGTTTTTTCAGTGTTTCCATCTGTCATTCCGAAAGTGTGCGGCTGTTCACGTACCGATACGGACGCCCCCGGTACCTGTCTCGGCTCCGGCGCGTTATGATAGCCGATCAGACGTCAGCCCGTAACACCACCTATCAGGGAGAAAAGAAATGCGGAAACCGGAATTGGCTGCGGCCATCGCAGAACAGGCAGATATGTCAAAAACTGCGGCAGCGGATGTGCTCAATGTTGTGTTGGACGAGATCACCATGGGCCTGGTCAATGGTGATCGAGTGAATCTGCCAGGCCTGGGCAGTTTTTCTCCCAGTCAACGTGCGGCCCGCACAGGCAAGAATCCGCAGACCGGCGAACCGATTCAGATCGCTGCCAGCACTTCGGTGCGTTTCAGCGCAGCCAAGGCGCTGAAGGATGCCGTCAAGCGTTGAGGTGATCGGCGATCTGCCGCACGTCGCGTGAGTTGGCGATCAGTGCCAGGGCTTCCTCCACTTCATTGCCGCCCAGTCCGTAGCGCCGGTAGAGCTCTGCCGGCACCGGTTCGGGCGGTGCGTCACCTATGCCGTGCGAGCGCAATACCCGCAGGGCAATAAAGACCAGGTGTGCGTAAATGGCGTGATCACCCTCGTAGTCCGGATTGTGCTGAAAACGCAGCGCCACGGCGATCTCCTCCGGCAGTTCCCAGCATTGCATCAGCCAGGCGCTGATCTGCTCCCGACTGACCCCGATCAGGTGGTGTTCAATGGCCACATGGCTGATGGCCGGGTTGGCTTCGGCGTATCGGCAAATCCGCATGAAGTGTGGCGGAAAGGCCTGGGCCAGCACCAGGTACCCGAAGTTGTGCAGCAGGCCACTCAGGTAGGCAAGCCCCTGCTGAGGGCGATGTCTGGCCGGCAGCAGGCGATGCAGGGTTTCCATGGCCGTTGCGCAGTAAACCGCCTGTTGCCAGAACGGTGTCATACCGCTGATACCATCCTTGGGAAGTGCCAGCGTGCGACCCACAACCAGGCCCAGTGCCATGTTGCTGACCAGGTCAAAACCCAGCACGCGCACAATGGCATCACTGACCGACTGGATGTGCCTGCCGGCAGCAAAATACGGTGAACTGGCCCAGCTGACCACTTGTGCAGCCAGGCTGGGATCGGATTCCACGATGCGGATCAGGTCCCGTACCGAGGCATTGGGGTCCTGCCTCAGGCGCACGATCTGCTCGGCCGCCGCTGGCAGGGGTGGTATCTCCAGCGTGTCCTGCAGTCGCTGTTGAATGCGCAATGCGCTGAAACTCTTGATCGAGTCACCAATCTGACGACTGTCAGTAGCCGGTTCTGCCACCTGGAAATCCAGCGCACTCGAATCGATGGCGATGTCCGCGAACTGGCAGCGAAGAGCGCTGTTCCCCAGGATCTGTTTCAGTTCATCCAGCGCCAGCAACTCGGTGGTGCCGCCGTCGGCGTCCAGTATTTCCATGGACAGGGCTTGCACATTGCTCAGGGATTCATCAATCAGGGTGGGCAATTCGAACAACGAAGGGGCCGCTTCAAGTTGCTGCAATTTCTTCCGGTGTGTGACGGCGGCGAGTTTGTCCAGTGGGATGGCCAGCAGCTTGCGCCCGGTTTTCTGCTCAAGTCGTGACAGGTCCAGCAAGGCCTGTTGGGGGACCACCACCTGCATCAGTCCGTTGCTGTCCTGGACCAGGACGTTTCGTACCAGTGGCGCGGTTTGGCTGTTCATGGTTTTTATCATGGCGGTGATTATAGTCCAGAAACGTGACGTGAATCACACATTGCCGTAAAGTTCCCGTTCACCCAGCCAGCGACGTATGAGCGGGTCCACATGTTCGGGATAGTGTTGCTGTAATTGTTCTGCAATTTCACGCGTCATTTCGAGCAGTGAGGCGTCGCGGATCAGGTCAGCCACCCGAAAGCTCATCAGTCCGGTCTGCTGCGTGCCGAGCACCTGCCCGGGGCCTCTCAGTTTCAGGTCCTGTTCGGCAATGTAAAAACCGTCGTTGCTGTCGCGCATGATGCCCAGACGATGTTTACCAGCCTGTGACAGCGGGCTCTGATACAGCAGCAGACAATGACTGGCACGCGCGCCGCGACCCACACGGCCACGCAGCTGATGCAGCTGGGCCAGCCCGAGACGCTCCGGATTTTCGATCACCATCAGGCTGGCGTTGGGCACATCCACACCCACTTCGATCACTGTGGTGGCCACCAGCAGGGCGTATTCGCCGCGTTTGAACGCTTCCATGACCGCCGTTTTGTCACGCGCTTTCATGCGACCATGGACCAGTGCAATGTTCAGGTCAGGCAGCTGCGCCTGCAAGGTCGCCGCTGTCACTTCCGCAGCCTGGCATTGCAACACTTCGGATTCCTCGATCAGTGTGCACACCCAGTAGGCCTGTTGACCGTCGTGGCAGGCCTGATGAATACGCTCGACGACCTCTGAGCGCCGCTCGCCGGAAACGATCAGGGTGCGCACAGGTGTGCGGCCGGGCGGCAGCTCGTCAATCACACTGACTTCCAGATCTGCGTAAGCGCTCATGGCCAGGGTGCGGGGGATGGGCGTTGCTGTCATCACCAGTTGATGCGGCAACTGTTGGCCTTCGACGCCCTTGTCGCGCAGCGCCATACGTTGATGCACACCAAAACGGTGCTGTTCATCGATGATGACCAGACCCAGACGGGCAAAGTGTACGTCCGCCTGGAACAGGGCATGTGTGCCGATGACTACCTGCACATCACCGTTGACCAGCCTCATCAGTTCCTGATCGCGCTTTCGGCCCTTCACCTTGCCACTCAACCAGCCAACCTTGATACCCAGTGGTTCCAGCCACTGTGAAAAATTGATCAGGTGTTGCTCTGCCAGTAGCTCTGTTGGTGCCATGATGGCCGCCTGGAATCCGTTCTCTACCGCCTGCAGGGCCGACAGCGCAGCCACCACAGTCTTGCCGGAACCAACGTCACCCTGCAGCAGCCTGAGCATGGGAAGGCTCTGGTTCATGTCGCTGGCAATTTCCTGGTACACACGCTGCTGGGCAGCGGTCAGTGCAAACGGCAGTCTGCTCAGCAACACACGGGTGCAGGCACCAGTGGGCTTCAGTGCCGGGGCGTTGTATTGCTGGGCCAGCTGGCGAACGCGTCGCAGCGACAGGCGATGGGCCAACAATTCCTCTAGTGCAAGGCGCTGCTGTGCCGGGTGTTGACCGGCAGTGAGTTTTTCCACCGGGGCGTCCACCGGGGGCTGGTGCACGTAGATCAATGCATCGGTCAGCGACATGAAGCGGTGGCGGGTCAACAGCTCCACCGGCAACCACTCGTCCAGCGCGCGGTGAGTTTTCAGCCAGACCAGTGCCTGTTCAATGAGATTACGAAGGCGCGCCTGTTGCAGTCCTTCGGTGGCCGGATAAACCGGGGTCAGGTGTTGCTCTACAGGTTCGGGCTGATTGCTATCGAGCAACTGATACTCGGGATGATACAGCTCAAAGCCGGTCTTGCCGCTGCGCACTTCCCCGTAACAGCGCAGTCGTTTTCCCGGTGCAAGCATCCGTTGCTGTGCGGCACTGAAATGGAAGAAACGCAGACTGATCATGCCGCCTTCATCACGAATGCGGCAGCACAGACTGCGCCGCCTGCCAAACTCCACGTCGCAGCTCACGATGTGGCCTTCGAGCATGACATCCTGGCCGGAACGTGTCTGCCCGATGGGGGTCACGCGGGTGCGATCCTGGTAGCGCATCGGCAGGTGGAACAGAAGGTCCTGCAGGGAGTGGATATCCAGTTTTTCCAGGCGCGCTGCTATGCCGGGACCCACGCCTTTCAGCTGTGTCACGGCCAGAGTGCCCATGACGTCAGTTCCCCGTCATCGATTTCAGAGCTCCATGATGCCGTCAATTTCGACAGCGGCACCACGCGGCAGAGCGCTGACCTGTATGGTGGCGCGGGCGGGGTAGGGCTCAGAGAAGTATCCGGTCATGACGTCATTGACGGTGGCAAAGTCACCCAGGTCGGTCATGAAGATGGTCAGCTTGACAATATTGTCCAGCGACCCGCCGGCAGCGGCAGCAACAGCGGACAGATTCTTCATGACCTGATGGGCCTGGGCAGCGATTCCACCGGTCACCATTTCCATGGTCTCGGGCACCAGCGGAATCTGTCCGGAAAGAAACACCAGCGATCCGGATTTGACCGCCTGGGAGTAGGGGCCAATGGCCGCCGGGGCCTTGTCAGTGGAAACGATGGACCGAGAGCTCATGCCGGAGGTTCCTTGTTGAAGTGGTTCAGACGATGCGCCCGTCGCGTTCGCGCATCAGCGGTTCGGGTGCGCGACTGCTTTTGATTGGGCTGAGCACCTTGCGGCTTTTCACGCGCGTGACCCGGACCACCGGGTTGATGTGACGCACGCGCTTCATAACACGTGCCAGGTGCACTCTGTTACGTACATTCAGCAGAAGATTGACAATACTGAAACGGGCATCGCGCTCAACGGTGCTGATTTTTTCGATATTGGCTTCGGCACTGGTGATGGTGGTTGCCAGCATTGCGATGATGCCACGCTCGTTTTCCAGCTCCACACGGATCTCAACGGCAAACTCGCCAGTGACATCGGGGTCCCAGCGCACCGTCACACACTTTTCCGGATTGTGACGGATATCGGCAATGTTATTACAGGTCTCGGTGTGTATGACCATGCCGCGACCGGAGCTGATATGCCCGATGATCGGATCGCCGGGAATCGGATAGCAGCAGCGCGCGTAACTCATCACCATGCCTTCGGAACCACGAATGGCAAGAGAGGCCTGTTTGCTGTCCTTGCCGCCGACGCGTGTCTGGGGCGTGGACTCTTCCTCTGTGATCAGGTCCGGTACCAGCTGCCGGGCCACGCGATAGGCCATGCGGTTGCCCAGACCGATGTCTTCCAGCACAACATTGAACTCCGTGGCTTTCATTTCGGACAGGGCTTCCTGGATACGTGCAGCCGGTATCTTGTCCAGATGTGTGCCGTGATTGGCCAGGATCTTGTTGAGCAAACGTTTGCCCAGCGCCACGGATTCGGAGTGGCGCTGGTTCTTCAGGAAGTGACGGATATTGCTTCGTGCCTTGCCGGTCACCACAAAACTCAGCCAGGCCGGATTGGGTTGCGCGCCGGGTGTGGTGATGATTTCCACGGTCTGACCACTTTCCAGTGGCTCGCTCAGTGGTGCAAGTCGTCGACTGATCCGGCACGCGACGCAGGAGTTGCCCACATCGGTATGCACCGCATAGGCGAAGTCCACGGCGGTGGAACCGGCTGGCAGTTCCATTATCCTGCCCTTGGGAGTGAACACGTAGATTTCGTCCGGGAACAGATCAATTTTTACGTTCTCGATGAATTCCAGCGAGTTGCCGGCATTCTGCTGCATCTCCAGCAAGCCATTGATCCACTGTCGCGCGCGGATATGCGCATTGCTGGGAGAGTCTTCGGACGATTTGTAGAGCCAATGTCCGGCGATACCATTATTGGCCATCGATTCCATTTCTTCTGTGCGAATCTGGATTTCGATGGGCACACCATGCATGCCAAACAGCGAGGTGTGCAGTGACTGGTAGCCGTTGGCCTTGGGGATGGCGATATAGTCCTTGAAGCGACCCGGCACTGGCTTGAACAGGTTGTGCACAGCGCCCAGCACCCGGTAACAGGTATCCACCGAATCAACAACAATGCGGAAAGCGTATACGTCCATGATTTCGGAGAAGGACTTGCGTTTGGTGCGCATCTTTTCGTAGATACTGTACAGGTGTTTCTCGCGGCCGACGACGCGGCCGTTGAGGCCCTCGCGCGCCAGACAGGCCTCGATGGCTGCCTGGACCTGGGACACAATTTCCTTGCGGTTGCCGCGCACAGCCTTCACCGCAGCGGCTATACGCTCTGCGCGCATCGGATACAGGGCGGCAAAACCCAGCTCCTCGAACTCCACTCGCACCGAATTCATGCCAAGCCGGTTGGCGATGGGTGCGTAGATGTCCAGGGTTTCCTTGGCGATGCGCCGGCGTTTTTCCGGGCTCAGTGCATCCAGCGTGCGCATGTTGTGCAGGCGATCGGCCAGTTTGACCAGGATCACCCGGATATCGCGCGCCATGGCCAGGGCCATTTTCTGGAAGTTTTCAGCCTGCGCTTCGGCATGACTGTTGAAGGAGATTTTGTTGAGCTTGCTGACGCCGTCCACCATTTCGGCAACGGATTCGCCGAACTGGTTCTTGACGGCAGTCTTGCTGATGCCGGTATCCTCGATCACATCGTGCAGCATGGCGGCCATCAGGCTCTGATGGTCCATGTGCATTTCGCTGAGGATGCCGGCGACAGCGAGCGGGTGGGTCACATAGGCTTCGCCGCTGCGCCGGTACTGACCATCGTGGGCCTGTTCGGCGTAGAAGTAGGCACGGCGCACCAGGTTGACCTGATCACTCTCCAGATAACCGGAAAGATTGTGTGCCAGGGAGTCGATGCTTGATGCGGGCGCTGTGGCAGCCACTGTCCGACCTCCCGCGGCCCTTATTCGTCTTCAGCCGGGATGTCGTCTGCAGCGGCAGGTTCCTCTTCTTCCGCTACGATGGCACCCATCATCGCTGCTGTTGCGCTCAGATCGGCATCGGGGATTTCCCGCGATGGCGCTGGACGCACGTTCAGGATACTGCGGTCCACCAGGCCTTCGGCGATTTCGCGAAGGGCAATAACGGTGGGCTTGTCATTATCTTCGGGGACCAGTGGATCCTTGCCTCCGGTCTGAAGCTGGCGAGCGCGCTTGCCGGCCATCATGACGAGCTGAAAGCGATTGTCGACTTTTTCCAGACAATCTTCGACGGTAATACGGGCCATAATGTGATTCCTGCAAAAGGTTGTTACTCAGAGTCCTGTCTCATAGACCGGCCAGTGTAGCGAATTTGTTGCGAAAACGCACTGAAAAAGCAACAAATAGCCGAGGCTCAGTCGTTCAGCAGCGCGGTCAGCAGGGCGGTGTTGTTGCGCAGTTGCTGGGCCCGCCCAAGGCGGGCGGCGCGAATGATGGCGCGCAGGTCATTCAGCGCCATATCAAAATCGTCGTTGATGACCAGGTAGTCGGCTTCCACGTAGTGGGAAATTTCGTCGCGCGCCTGCTGCATGCGTCGCCTGATGGTCTCGGTATCATCCTGTCCGCGGCTGGTCAGTCGTTGCTGCAGGGTTTCCAGCGAGGGGGGCAGAATGAAGATGCTGCAGGTGGTGCTGACTGACTTGCGAATCTGGGCCGCGCCCTGCCAGTCGATCTCCAGTATCACATCACGCCCGCCTGCCAGTTGCTCCTGCACCCACAGCCTGGAGGTGCCATAAAGGTTGCCGAACACCTCGGCTGACTCCAGGAACACACCCTTGGCCTGCATGGCAACAAACTGTTCGCGGTCGACAAAGTGGTAATTGACACCGTCCTGTTCGCCGGGCCGCTGGGCACGGGTGGTATGAGACACAGACACACACAGCCGCGGATCACCATCATCCATCAGCGCGCGCACCAGGCTGGTCTTGCCGGCGCCGGAGGGGGCAGATATGGTGTAAAGTGTGCCGCTGGCCATATTGAGCGCCTACCTGTTTTGTGTACCTGACTGTGTACCTTGCCTGCGGAGCAGGAAAGCGGCCAAGTATACCGGCGGCAGGCCAAATCCGCCAACGATGAGACTGAGTGGACCCCCATGCACGATAAAACCATTCGATTGACCGAATACAGCCATGGCGCCGGATGCGGATGCAAGATTGCCCCGGCCACGCTGGACACCATACTTGCCGGGTCCCGGCAGTTCCCCGCTGATCCCCGCCTGCTGGTCGGCAACAGCAGTCGGGACGACGCCGCCGCCTTTGATACCGGCAACGGACAGCTCATCCTGAGCACAACGGACTTCTTCATGCCCATTGCCGATGATCCCTTTGATTTCGGGCGCATCGCTGCCGCCAATGCCATCAGTGACATTTATGCCATGGGCGGGGAGCCGGTCATGGCCATCGCCATTCTGGGCTGGCCGGTGGATCGACTGGCGCCCGAGGTGGCAGCCGAGGTAGTGGAAGGGGGTCGTCATGTCTGCGCCGAGGCTGGCATTACCCTGGCCGGCGGACACAGCATTGATTCCCCGGAACCGATCTTTGGACTCGCCGTCACCGGCACGGTGACGCGTGAGCGACTCAAGCGCAATGACACCGCCGAGGCCGGCTGCCTGCTTTATCTGACCAAGCCGCTGGGCGTTGGTGTGCTGACCACCGCGCAGAAACAGAAAAAACTGAAGCCGGAGCACAGCCATCTGGCGCTGGACCAGATGTGCACCCTGAACCGCATCGGGGCCGCGGTGTCGGGCATCGATGGTGTCACTGCCATGACCGATGTCACCGGTTTTGGCCTGCTTGGCCACCTGCTGGAGATGTGTGAAGGCAGCGCGCTGGACGCCGTGCTGGACATGACGGCAGTGCCAGTGCTTGACCCGGTCCCCGACTATATCCGTGCGGGCTGTGTGCCCGGTGGTACGGGGCGCAATTTTGCCAGTTATGGTGAGCGCGTGGTGTCATTGAGTGATGAACAGCGCGCCATACTGTGTGATCCGCAGACCAGCGGCGGTTTGCTGATTGCTGTTCGCCCGGCAGGCCGGCAGGCTCTGGAGGCGGTGTTTGACACACACGGCCTGAGCCTGCAGCCCATTGGTGAGCTGCAGGCCACCCGCGGTGAGCGGACCAGGGTTCAGCTCAGCGGTTCTGGCCGCCAATGACGACCGCAATGACAGCAGGACGACCGGACACCGACGACCTGGAAGCCCTTTTCCTGACCGATGTGCCGTTGATGGACACACGGGCGCCGGTGGAATTTTCCCGCGGCGCTTTCCCCACGGCGGTAAACCATCCGCTGATGACAGACGGGGAGCGCAGCCAGGTAGGCACTTGCTACAAGCAGCAGGGTCAGTCCGCCGCCATTGCCCTGGGTCAGCAGTTGGTCAGTGGTCACATCCGTCAGCAACGCATTAAATCCTGGCTTGAGTTCGCACGCGACAACCCCGATGGGTACCTCTACTGTTTTCGCGGCGGCATGCGCTCGGCCATCTGCCAGCAGTGGCTGGCCGAGGCGGGTTGCCACTACCCGCGTGTGACCGGCGGTTACAAGGCCATGCGCAGGTTTCTGATCGACACCCTTGAAGCGTTCTGCCATCAGCCCGCCCTGTTGGTGCTGGCAGGGCATACCGGTGCGGCCAAGACCGCGCTGCTGCAGCAGCTGGACAGGAGTATCGATCTTGAAGCCCTGGCCAATCACCGGGGCAGCGCCTTCGGCAAACGGCCGGACGGGCAGCCTGCGCAGATCGATTTTGAAAATTCGCTGGTCATTGCGCTGCTGCGCAAAACCCGCCAGTGGCCGGGGCAGGACGTGGTGCTTGAGGACGAAAGCCGGCTGATCGGGCGCTGTTCGCTGCCGCCGCTGCTGCGCCAGGCCATGCAGAGCGCACCACTGGTGGTGCTGGAGTGCGATCTGGACACCCGCGTCTCACATTCCTTTGAAAACTACATACTGAACAAGCTGCATGAGTGGCAGACCCATCTGGGCGAGGAAGCCGGGTTTGTTGCCTTTGGTGATGATCTGCGCGACTCGCTGTTCCGGGTTAGACGTCGCCTGGGCGGCGAGCGCCATGAGCAGCTGCGGCAGCAGCTCGAGCAGGCCCTGATCGCCCATGAAAAAGGCGACCCGGAACCCCACAGAGCGTGGATCAAAGGCCTCTTGCGTGACTATTACGATCCCATGTACGAGTACCAGCTGGCTGGCCGCCGCGAGCGCATCGTGTTTCGCGGCGACCGCGACAGTGTGCTGGCGTTCCTTGCCAACCACCACTGATCCGGGGTCTGTGTACGGAGCGCGATCTCAGGCCAGCGCGCGCTCGAACATGGCCAGGGTTCTGGCCCAGGCCCGTTCCGCCTGTTCTTCGTGATACACCGCCGAGTCAATCACACACCAGCCGTGCATGGCGCCTTCGTAAACCTCTATTTCCGCGCGCACGCCCGCGCTCTCGAACGCTTCCCGCAGTATGCCCTCAACATGTGGCTCGCGCTCGTGGTCGTTTTCTGCAATCGCAATCAGCAGTTCGGCGTCCATTGAAGGGATGAGCAGGTGTGGGCTGTCCGGGTTGTCAGTGGCCAGGCCGCCGCCGTGAAAGGAGGCGGCTGCGCCAATGCGGTGGGGCACGGCTGCGGCGGTGCGCATGATGATGGGGCCGCCCATGCAATAACCCATGGTGCCTATCTGACGACTGGTGTCCACGGCCGACTGCTGGTCGAGCCATGCAACAAAGGTGCGCGCGTCACTGGCGTGTGTGTCAGCATTGAGCTGTTGCGCCATGGGCAGCACAATGCTTCGGATGTCCGGATCCTGGAAACTGGCGTCTTCAGGCACAACCGGTGACGGGGCGCTGCGATAGAACGGATTGACCACCAGTACCGAGTAACCCGATTGCGCCAGGCGGCGGCCCATTTCCCTGAACGCCGGTCGCAGCCCCAGAATGTCGGGCCACATCAGCACGGCGGCGTGACTGCCGCTGGACGGGTGGACAAAGTAGGCATCGGCTTCACCGTCTTCGGTGGTGATCACCACATCCGTTTCAGTGACAGATTGTGCATTGGCTACCGGTGGCAGCAAGGCCGCCAGCGTTGCACCGGCGGCCAGCGTGTTGAAGCGCCGCCGGGTGAGTGTTGGAGACTTGCGGAGAAATGCGTTGTTATCGTCTACAGTATGATGGTCACACATGGCCTGACTCCTGTTGCTGTTATGGTCGGATGCGGGTCAGTGATGCTACCATGAATTCGGGAACACCCCCTTACTCCAAGTTGTTTTCAACGGATCTGATCCGCCTGTCGATGTCGCTACGACGGTACTCCGGCAATAATTCCCTGGCACGAGTCAGTTGCACGAGGGCATCTTCCCACCGGGCGTCGTTCTCATACATCCTGGCCAGATTGGCAGCATAGTCACCGTTATCCGGATCCAGGGTAACTGCCATCTCCAGGCCGTCGATAATCCGCTGGCTACGGTCGGTCGCGTCAGCCGGCGTGGTAAACGCATACGCGGCATATAACGCGGCGGTTTCCAGATCCTCGTCAAAGAAGCGGGTTCGGATAACGGTATTGATCTCTTCCCGCCAATCACGTTCATCGCTCATTGACGCATCCGAGCCAGCAACAAGGTTCACGCCCTCCAGCAATGCGGTAGAGCGGGCGACAAAATCACTGACAGTATCACCCGGGTCCACGCTCAGAGAGTGCAGCCCGGCAATCAGTGCATCCACACAGTAGTGGATCCCCAGCATATCTGCGGCTGATGGCTGACATAAACTTTGAATTGCAGCGTCAATCTCTGCTACAGACAGATCGGGTGCTCTCTCAAGCAAATTCATCTGCGTCGCCGGAGCGATATCCGCATCCAGTTTGTTGCGCAGTCGATCCGCCTCTTCCTCCATACCAAAACGTGAATAAAATGCGGCCGCGTCCTTTAGTGCAAGCAGGGCCCCCCGATGCAGGGGCGGGTCAGCACTATCGTATAAACGTTCCAGGAACGAAGCAGCCTCCACCGCACCTTCTCTTGTCCAGGGCAGTGTGTTCACATACAGTCTCACGGTCAACACACGGCCCGGAGCCAGTTCGGCGGCCTGCCGAAGCAGCGCCGCTCGCTCCTGCGCTGTATCGGTGAACAATGCCAGTCCCAGCAGGGCATCGGAATCCTGGGGATACTGCTCGTGTACCCGTGCATAGGCGTCCCGTGACGCAGCGCGGTACTGTTGCGCTTCAGTGCCTTCTGAAAGATTGGACAGCGCATAATACGTTGACGCAATGCTCAGCATTACCTGGCGGGTTTCCTCATAGGCGGGACCCGACAAAGTTTCCAGCCATGACTGACACAGGGCAATGCTGGCGGTTGCTCGCACACTGCATGCCATCTCATAGTTGCGAGCCATGCATGACCTATCGTCATCAGCACAAGCATTAAACATCTGCTGGGAAAGCGCAGTTGTGGACAGGAGCAGAATCAGGCTACAGATAGCGTACAGATAATACTTCATGGCCAGACATCCCTTACTGGGTCTTGAGGATCCAAGGGTAGCATTTTAACCCTATGTGCCGTTGGAGTTAGAAAATAAAAAGGAATGTTATACTGTTGGACTGACTGAGTAGTCAGCAACACTGAAGTAGTTATTGTCCGCGTTAAGTTGATTTATTGCTCCTTGCGACACAGGACCCTCCGTCTCATGGCACCCAACCCCTGCTAAAACTTCCGCTTCATTCGTAAAATACGGATGGCTATGTGCTGCTGCAATCATGTACGTGTGCGGACTCACCTTTACAGAACACGGATCATTTGTGGCGTCCTCGTTAGGATCCCAGTGCACCCAGGACGTATGTGGACCGAACACAGATAATTTGATGCGTCCCTGCATCTCCAATAACCGCAGTGAAGGAAAACCCGTCGTTTGCGTCCCATGTTACACCCAATGCGACACATTCATCGGCGTTTGACGCGGTCCACTCCACGTCAACGCTCGTCCCTTCGATCACAGACACGTTACCTAATATGTTTATATTCGTATTTACTTCCCGGTAATTCATCTGACCCGAACACGGAACGCTGTCATAGATATAAAATGTATTCTCAGCCGGATTACCATACCCCAATTGAGACGCACCACTCCATGAATAAAGCCCGAAGTCTGGTAAATCAATTGTGAACACACTCCACCCCCCTCCTGCTTGCATGTGTACGTGGCTACTACTTGCATATACGGACTAAAGCCACCTCCCGGCAAGCAGCTGGCCGAATATGATGCCAGGGCTGAGTTCGTAACCAGCAGGAATATAATGGCAAGGAAACCTTTTTTAATCATTTCTCCTCTCCTTAGAGACAAATTAAAGGGGTATACCTAGTTGTTACTGAGTTGTCGTTGGTCCTTTACGTTCGCGAATTTCATCAGCCAATGTTGGATAGCTATTGAGCGAAAGTTCTCGGATCATCTCAATGTTCTCGCAATTACTCTGTACAAGCGCGCTGGCGATATGTGGAGCCTCCGCATAGATTCCGATGATGTCTGTACTGGAATGAGAGAAGGCATCTGGCTGACTCAGGTCAGCCTTCAGAGATTCAACAATTTCTTGTCCCGTATAAGAAAGCGCCTCATACATAAGTAAGTAGTAGTCATCCAGTCGCCGATCCGCATCAGAAAGGGCTTCGGCGAAAATCTTGACATGGTCTCCAGGCAATGTGTCTTCAGCGTTTTCAGCAATGTAGCATAGTGCCTCAATATCATTAATCATGGGCATCAAAAACTGCGGGGCGCTATGCGATGGGACACTGAGTATAAGATCTCTATCGCGCGGATCGAATCTGTTTAGTAAAGCGTCGTCCCATATAATTCGAGCAATCACGTTTCCATAGATTGCGTGCGCAGGAATACTCTCCAGGTCTTCTTCTCCCGTTCGAATCAAGGTGTTCTTCCGGAACGCCCTCGCCAGTTCAGTCTGGTCGAACACGGGGGCGCTTTGATCCTGGCTCTCAAGAGCAGTTCGGTCTCCAGCGTCGGAATCTGAGTAGGCAATACCTGGTAAGCAAGTAATGAGAAAGATGCAACCAGAATACTTAGATAGTAATTTACCAAGCATGTAAATATTCATTCCATTGACCTCCATGTTTCTTCACAAAAACCAATGTATGTTTCGATAAGTTGAGAATACTCTGCGCTGAATCGTTGATACATGGTGATCTGTGTCACAAAACTGGAGTTCCCAAGGCTTGAAGAAGGCCGTTCAGCGTATGTCCCTCTCGCCGGTGGAAACCCGATCAGTGCTTCACAGACTCCGCTCTCTCCCCTTGTTGAATGCCTGGCAAGGGAAGCACCAACAATTGGAGCTGGAGATTTGTAGCAAGCAGAATTATGCTTATCGAGGCGGCAGGGATGAGTTCCAGCAACGATGTGATTCCCGTATGATTGATGGGCAAGGTCTGGTTGCAAAATTATTGCACTTGCTTGCCGGGATTCGGGACACTGTGACCGGTCCCGGGACGGCAGTGATGTCTGTATCAAAAGGATAATGCCATGAAAAAGCTCCTTTCCGTTATTGTTGTGCTGCTTTTGCTGGTAGCTGGCGGCGCCTGGCTGTTGCTGGACAATCTGGACAGTATCGCCAAGCGTGTGATTGAGCGAAACGGCACCGAGGTGATGGGTTCCCGGGTGCGCGTGGGATCGGTGTCCATTGATTTGCGAAATGGTACCGCCACGTTGAACAACTTCCGTGTAGCCAACCCGGACGGATTCAGTAACAACGACATGATGCGCTTCGAGCAGCTGCATGTGGACATTCAACTCAGCAGCCTGAACACGGATGTGATCCGGATCAATCAGATCACGTCCACCAGCCCGTTTGTGCTTTACGAGATGGAGGGCAACCGGGCGAACCTGGATGTTGTGCGAGAGCGTCTGGCGCAGCGACCCGCCGAGCCGGCACCGGACCCGGATCAGGAACTGGTGCTCTCCATAGGCGAGATCCGTGTCGACGATATTGCCGGGCAGCTCAGATCGGACAGGTTGCCCCGCACGGTTGATGTGAACCTGGGGTCGGTGCATCTGGAAAATATGGAAGGCACACCCGAGGTGATTGCACGGCAGATTGCCCGACCGCTGATATCGCAGATCTACAGCAATGCCTCGGTGGCACTGGTGGCGGCGACCACCGAGTTGCTTGAGGGCGAGTTGACCGAGCGGTCAGAGCGCGCACTCAGGGAGTTGCAGGACTCGGCTGCGGACCGCGTCAGGGACGCGGGGCAGTCGGTGGAAGAGGCCGTGGACGAGCTGGCTGACCGGGTACGGAATATTTTCCGCGGCAACTAGCAGGCTGTTGAAAAACTATCTGCGTTGTAATTGCTTCGTTAAAAACAGGCTCGCACCAGCGGCCTCGAAAACGTTTTTCAACAGCCTGTTAGACCCAGTTGCCGCGCCGGGTGAGTGAGGGTTTGTGGCCCGCCTTGCGCCGGGATACTCTATGCTCAAGGTGCCCAGGTCGAAGGTGCCGGTGGTGAGTTGCTCCAGCCGGCTGGCAAACTGGGCAGCGCCTTGCGCATGGTCGCCAGTTGCCGGGCTGCCAATCGCCACAAATTCATCCCCGCCGTAACGGGCCAGCAGATCACTGTCGCGCAGACCGCTTATCAGTTGCTGGCTCATGGCTACCAGAAACCGGTCGCCGGCATCGTGCCCATACTCGTCGTTGATGAACTTGAAATTGTCAAGATCGATGAACGCAACATACACGGGATCAGCGCCGCGATCTGCTGCTGCCATGGCGCGTGTAAGCTCATTGTCCAGCGCACGTCGGTTCATAATGCCGGTCAGCGGATCGGTCAGGGCAATCTGACTGTACGCACGGTTCTCCGATTGCAGACGCCTCACCAACTGGTCTCTTTCAAGTTGCCACCCAATCAATTGTGCGAACAGGGTCAACAGGCGCTGCGACTGAGGGCTGATATCAACGGATGCAGCGCTGGCACCACAAAGCGTGCCGTACACACTGTCGTTGTGTACCCGCACGGGTGTGCTGAGATAGGTAGTGATGCCAAGCGCACGGGCCGCATCGGAGTCATTCCAACAGGCGCTCACGTCGTTTGTGTAGGGCCGACCTTCTTCCAGTGCACGTTTGCACAAAGTGTCTTCCCAGGGCACTTCCAGATCTTCTGGAATTACCATTTCACCGGTGTTGAGTGCGTACAGGATACGTTGCGTACCGTGGGTTTGGTCAATTTGCGTGAGGTAGGTCGACTCCAGCCCGGTGATGGCCTGCAGCAGTTCCAGCAGAGGGCGGACCAGGCTTTCCAGGTCTTCACTGTCATTGACGGCTTGAGCGAGCTGGTCTATCAGTTTATCCAATCATGGCTCCTTGTTCATGCCTCCTGCCTTCATGCGCTGAAAGTAATCCCTGGCTGCAGCCAGCACCTTGGGGGACAGCAACAGGGTTGCTGTCATGGTGGGAATGGCCATCAGGGCGTAGGCACTGTCGATCAGGCCAAATACCGCTTCCAGTGACACCACCGCGCCCAGCACTACCAGCAATATGTAGAAGTACTTGTAGTAATGTTGATGCCTGGCACCGATCAGGTATCCAAGACACTTGGCACCGTAATACCAGAAGGTGAACATGGTGCTGCACGCGAACACCAGCACCACAAAGGCCACAAGCCAGGAACCCAGATTACCGGGCAGGACGGCACCGAATGCCACAGCTGTCAGGGTGACACCGGCGGCATCGGTGGTTTGCCACACACCGGTGACCAGGATGACCAGCGCCGTGCAGGTGCACACAATCAATGTGTCGATGACGGGCCCCATCATGGCGACCAGGCCTTCGCGTATCGGTTCCTTGGTTTTGGCGGCACCATGGGCCATGACCTCGGTGCCGATACCGGCTTCGTTGGAAAACGCGCCACGCATCACACCGATGGTGATCATGCCGGCTATGCCACCGCCGATGGACTGTGCGGTGAACGCATCTACCACAATGAACGCCAGGTGCCCGGGCAATTCGGTCACATGTGAGGCCAGCACCACAACGGTGACGCCGAAGTAGAGCAGCACCATGGTTGGCACCAGGCGAGCCGCCACATAGCCCACACGGCGGATGCCGCCAAAAATCACACTGGCCACCAACGCAGCGATAGTCATGCCGAACAGCAGATCGAAGATGAAGTGGTCGTTGGCATCCACCATGCCGGCGGGGACAAAAACAACCTCGCGCATGATCTGGGTGAGCTGATTGACCTGGACCACCGGTGATGTGCCAATCAGTCCGACCACGGCAAACATGCCCGCCAGCCAATGCCATCGTTTGTGCAGTCCCTCTCGAATGATGTACATGGGACCACCTTGCAGGTGTCCCATACTGTCCTGGCCGCGATACATCACTGCCAGGGAACAGGTGAAGAATTTGGTGGCAACACCAACCACCGCAGTGACCCACATCCAGAATATGGCACCCGGGCCGCCCAGGCCAATGGCCACGGCAACGCCGGCAATGTTGCCTATACCCAGCGTGCCTGAAAGCGCTGCAGACAGGGCCTGAAGGTGTGTGATGTCACCGGGGTCGTCAGCCTTGTCGTATTTGCCGCGCAGAATGGCAATGGCATGACCGAAATACAGATACGGGCGGAATTTGCTGTAAAGCGCAAAGAATATGCCGCCGCCCACCAGCAAGGTGATGAGCGGCGGGCCCCAGAGAAAGCCGGATAGAACCTGAAGTGCGTTGGCAATCCCTTCCATGCCTGCTATTTACGGAAGAGAACCAGGAATGCGCCAGCTGCGGCCGACGCGGCGCCAGCGATGATGAACCACATCGTTTCATCGGTGAATCGACCGGTCAGGGTCTCGGTGACCTGATCACCCAGGGACTGGGAGGACTGCCACCCGAAGTACAGCAATATCAGACCAACAACAAGAAGTACAAGACCAACCATTTTCTGACTTGTCATAACCATCTCCTTTTTGGGTTATTCACCTGAACCTGCTCAGTCAGTCTATCATCAATACGCCAACGATAAACACCGCGTAAAACCCGGTCAGCCGCCTGCTATTGCGCCAACGATCATGAAGGGCTCGCGGCCATCAGCCACCGCCGCAGGCAATGCGGTGGTCAGCGGTGCGTGGCTGATATCCTGCTGGCAGGCAAAGAACCGGATCATGGGGCGGCGCCGACCGGTACCGTGTTCCAGAATGGCGCCGGTCAGTTGCGGGAATCGGGCTTCAAGCGCGGCCACAACGCTTTGTGCGGTAACCGGTGCTGTGACAGCAATGGTCACTTCCTCATCGCAGCGGGCCAGTGTCTGCAAGGCGTAAGGCAGCGTCACCCGGACCAGGGGCAAAGTAGTGCTCATGATGGCAGCTCCTGTTCTGTCAGCTCGGGGTTCATTTCAGTGTCTGGACTTCCACCGACAGCACCGGCGGCAAGTGACTGGCAATGGTAATCCAGTGATCCCCGGCATCCGGCGAGCAATAGATCTGCCCCCCCGTGGTGCCAAAATAGACACCGCACTCATCCATACTGTCCACTGCCATGGCATCGCGTAATACGTTCACGTAACAGTGACGGTCGGGCAGGCCATTGCCCAGCTCCTCCCAGTGGTCTCCACCTTTGCGGCTGCGGTACACCCGAAGTCGGCCATCCGGAGGATAGTGCTCGGTATCACTTTTGATGGGTACAACATAAACCACGTCCGGATCGTGAGCGTGCACATCAATGGCGAAGCCAAAGTCGGTAGGCAGGTTGCCACTGATCTCGTGCCAGCTGTCACCGGAATCGGTACTGCGCATCACGTCCCAGTGCTTTTGCATGTATAGCACATTGGGCCGGGAGGGATGCATGGCCAGCTTGTGAACGCAGTGACCCACTTCCGCTGTGGGGTCGGGGATATACTCGCTGTGCAGGCCACGGTTGATGGGCTTCCAGTGCTGCGCACCGTCATCGCTGCGAAAGGCGCCAGCTGCAGAAATCGCCACATAGAAGCGCAGCGGATCGTGACGATCCAGCAAAATGGTATGCAGGCACATGCCACCCGCCCCCGGTTGCCAGAGTGTGCCGGTGCCGTGGCCGCGCAGACCAGCCAGTTCGTGCCAGCTTTCACCGCCGTCGGTGCTGCGGAACAGAGCGGCATCTTCCACGCCCGCGTACACGGTATCGGGATCGTCAAATGAAGGCTCCAGATGCCACACACGCTTGAATTCCCATTCCTTGGGGCTGCCGTCGTACCATTGGTGCGTGGTCAGTGGCGCACCGGTGGCGGCGGAGGTGTCATAGATGAACTTGTTGCTTTCCCCTTTCAGCGAGCCATCGGCAGCCATGCCGGGTGCCTCGCCGCTGCTGCCTGGTTGTGTCCAGCTGCGGCCACCGTCACTGGAGCGCTGGATGATCTGCCCGAACCAGTCACTGCATTGGGATACATAAAGCCGGTCAGGATCGGCCGGGGAGCCGGCCATGTGATAGATCTCCCAGCCACCAAAATAAGGGCCATCGATGACCCATTTCTTGCGGGCCGCGTCGGATGTCAGGATGAACGCTCCTTTGCGAGTGCCCGCCAGTACACGTATCTTGCCCATATTGCCTCCATAGCATCTTTGTTGTGCTCTTTGATACAGTCGAAGCACTGCAGGCAGAATCGACACGTGCCCAGTTTGACTTGCTATGACAGAAAAGAAAAGCCGGGCATCGCCCGGCTTTTTTGATTGTTGCAGAATTGATCGCAGCTATGATCTCAATCATAACCGAACTGTGGCTGTATGATCAGAACCTGAAGTAGGCCGTGGCACCGAGCACCAGATCCTCCCGGCTGTTGCCAAAATCAAAGGCGATGCGCGGTGTCAGTGTCATCGGGCCCTGGACAAGGTCGTAACCCACACCCACACGCAGGCGAACGTCATCACCAAAGCGATTGAATTCATAACCGGCCCCACCGGTGAACTTCAATCGATCAGTGCCCGGTGGACGGTAGTTCAGGGTCGCCATGGTCAATGTGGAACGCTGGTCACGAAAACCGCTGGACGAATGTTCCAGCACGCCGCCGACACTCCATGGACCTTCCAGATTGTTCTCCAGTTCCAGGCCAAGTGTTGGATTGGTGCCGCCCCGGTCGAAATCGGTGAAGCCCGCAAACACGCCGAATGACTGCTGTGCCGGACCGGCTGGTGTCTGGGCGTGAACTGTTGCAGACAGTGCCAGTGCCAGCGCTGCGGCGGCCAGGGGTGCTGTTGTTGTGATCTTGGACATTCAATCTCCTCCTTGTGGTTTCATTTATCAACTCCACACTTGCGTTCGCAATAGATGTGCCAACTAATAAATCACAATAAGAACAAAGGCTTGAGTTTAGCAGTTAAGGTGCCGCGCCAGCAAACTGTCGGGCAGGCCCGACACGGTTCCGCGCTTTGCGCGCAAGACTTTGAAGTACAACGGGTTTTCAGTGTTGGGGCGGGCCAACTGCGGGCACAAATCGGGTAGTGCAGCCTACTTCATTCGTGCCAGCAGTGCTTCCACCCGCTCAAGACCATCCAGCTGATTGCCGGGCGTGCTGATGGCCGCTGCGGCTGCGGCCACACCGTATCGAAACGCCTTGGCGCTCGGCATGCCGCGGGCCAGCTGACAGGTCATGACGGACACAAAACTGTCGCCGGCACCAACATGGCTGACCACCGGGGTGGGCGGCGGCGCTGCGTGAAGGCGCTCGCCGTTGCGGCTGGCCATCAAGGCGCCATTGGGGCCAAGGGTTACTATCAGATGCTCGGCATAACCCTGATCGACCATCTGACCCATCAGTGCCAGGCGACTGTTTATGTCGCCGTCACCGGTATAACCCAGATCAGTAAATTCCTCACGGTTCAGTTTGGCCAGGTGCACCCCCACTTCCAGCGTTGGTTTCAGAGCCGGCCCCGCCGTGTCCAGTACCACCTTGATGCCGCGCTGGGCGGCCAGCTCGGCGACACGGGCAAAAAAGTCGACCGGTACACTGGGCGGCAGGCTGCCGCTGATCACCAGATAGTCCGGGCTGGGGGACAGTTCATTGAGGGCGCCCAGGCACCGGTTCCACTCCGCTTGTGTCAGTTCGGCACCGGGAAACACCAAGTGATACTGCTTGCCCGTGGCCAATTCGGTCAGACCGATGTTCTGCGTGGTTTCTGCCGCGGTGGGCACAGCCTTGAAGGGCAGTTCGTAGCGGCTGAGCAGATCCTGCAGCAACTGGCCATGGTGGCCACCGGCGGGGAAAATGGCCAGCACATCCAGACCCAGGCGCTTGAGGTTGCGCGCGACATTGATGCCGCCACCACCGGGTTCGCGATGGTTGATGGTGCAGCGGCTCTTGCTGTCTGTGTGCAGGGCTTCCGTTGTTGCGAACAGGTCAACGGCGGGGCTCATGGTCAATGTGGCAATCAAGAGGCGCCTCCTGCGTTCGGTTGCTCCTTGCGCGACAGTGATTCCCTGAAGATGTAGGCGGTGCTGTTGTTGTGGATCAGGTCCTGCAACAGGCCAATGACCAGCGCCGTACCTGATTCCACGGCCGTGTTGTGCTGGCCCAGCTGCTGGCGAAGTGCATCAGCAGTGGTGTGGCAGATCAGGGGCGGGCGGTGCACAGGCGCATTGGCGTGGAACAGGTTGTAGCGCACTTCGTACAGCTCGCCCAGGCTGTCAGCCGATTCGGGCATCTCGCCCAGCGCCATCTGCGCCCGGCGTCGCATGCGGGCCGGCGACTTCTGGTGTCGACAGTCCAGCAGCACCTCCAGTTGGTACAACACCATCAGCACCGTTCGGGCACTGTACTCATGTCGCTGCTCGGCAACCTTGAGCAGAGTGAACAGGGCCTTGTTGATGTCGGTGATGGCGATATCCGAAGCACTGCTTTCTGTGCGCTCAAGCCAGGCCCAGACCTTCGCCAGTGAAGGAGGCTGCAGTTTGGGCCACTGGTTCTGGGTTGCTGTGCGAAGGGCCCCGTACATCAGTCGCGAGTCGAACTGCTGGGCTTCGTAGCGGTGTGCGTTGGTGCCGGTGAAACGCGCGCCAAGGGTCTGGATGGCACCAGGCAGAATGATGTTCATTGCCAGCACCAGCTGTTGCACAAACACGGTGGCCACTTCATGCGCTTCTTGCTCGGCAGTGGTGCCGGCATCTGCACTGATGGTGATTTGCAGACTGGCGTCCAGCGCCTTGCCGGCGTCTTCCACATGGGCTTTCTGCCAGGCCGAGAAACTGCCGGCCTGCTCCCGGGCGCTTGTCATGCGCTCCAGCAAGGCGCTGGCGTCCAGGGAGACCTTGTAGGGTTTTGCCTTGCCGTTGATCCCATCGAGTGAGATGAAACTGCGTCGCTCGAAAAACGCGTCAACATCCTGCCAGAGCGCAATGACCCGATCACTGTCGCGCTCGTTGCCGTAGGGAAGGGCCTTGCCGATGTGCAGGCTGACCGTAACTGAAGTTGCCATGTAATGCTCCGTGGGCAAGCTGCGTGTCAGGCAGCAGTTTCGCCGGAAGCCTGGCAGCTGTCAATTTGAGAGCATCAAGCAGGCGCACAACTGCGCCTCGAAAGCTGAATTGGCTGAAAGCCAGAGTCGCCAAAGAGTTATTCAGAGATTCCCTTGTGTCTTGCAATGATTTTGCTCATGTCGTGTCGGCAGGAGCCGGCGCGCCGGATGAGTTTGGTTTCGCAGATATCACAGCGCACACATTCCTTGAAATCAATGCGCTCGCGCTTGATGGCCCCGGTCGGGCAGGCGTGTTCACACACGGTACACACCGTGCACTGGGGCACGCGTTTGATGCGCAGGGGGCTGATCAGCGAGACCACGCCCAGCGCCGCGCCGAGCGGGCAGGCATACCGACAGTAAAGGCGTGGCACGATGGCCGAGGCGGCCAGCAGGGCGAAAAGTATGAACCACAGTGCCAGTGAGCCGCTGACAAAGAACAGTGTGCCAAAGGGCTCAAAATACTGAAACAGCGCCACGTTGCCTGCAATCAGGGCAGCGCCGAGAATGATGAGCAGGAAGCCGTATTTCAGGTACAGCGCCTTTTCATGAACACCGCCTGGCAGTGTGCGTTGCCAGCGTTTGGGAACGAACCGGGTGAGCATGTCCTGCACAGCACCGAACGGGCACAGGGACGAGCAGAATACCCGGCCCCATACCAGAGTGGTGACCACGGTGAATACCACGATGATCAGCAGCGGCAGGTTGTTCAGGAACATGGATGGCCCCTGCATCAGGGCGCCCGTAATATGGGACACCGAGAGGAAACCACCATCAATGAAGCCCAGATAGACCAGGGTCAGGGTCAGGGCCACCCAGCGCAGTTTTGCGCTTTTGCGCAAAAAAGCCGCCATGACCAGCGTCAGCAACAGCAGCAACAGCGCCACCTTGCCCCAGGGTGTGACGCCCCAGGGCGGGTCGTTGCGCAGCTGGGCGAAGAAACTGTTCTGTGCGCGCAGGATACGTTCGATTTCCTGCTCGGTCAGCATGGGTTCGTCCAGCGCCAGGCGCATGCCAATCCCCACCGGCTGGAATTCGATACTGTAGGGCTCCAGGCTGCCCAGCGGCTGATAGGCAATGGTGATGGGGCGCAGGATATCGAGATTTTCCGGCACAACAATGGCGCCGGCAAAATTGGCGCGACCGTCCAGCATGCCCTGATCGGCGTTGCCGGCGGTGACAAAACGGTTCGGTGTCAGGCGCCGAGGCGGTGATCCGTCCTGACGGAAGGTCAGTCTGTCCTGGCGGAACTGGTTGTAGGCACTGCCGCCAACCGCTACCAGTATCATTTCCTGGCCACCAAGATAGGCGCTGGCGTCACGTTCGGCGCGCTCATAGGCCGAACCGATCCAGTACTCTCCCAGCACCGGGCGCCCCATATAGGTAATGGTCAGCTCAATCTCGTCCCCGCCGGGCACTGGCATGGTCAACTGATGAACCATGCCCATGTCCAGCAGATCTTCCCAGCTGTACTGGCTCAACTCCTCCAGCACGCGGGCATCGGCCGCCTGTTGCACCGGGTCACCGATCTGGAAGCCGAGGTAGGCAGCAGCCACCTGCCGGGCGGCGTTGCGCGCACCGCGGCTGATGGCAAAGGTACTGACCGTGGCACTGGCAATACCGTCAATGTCCTGCTGCAGGCGAAAGTCGTCGCGTATGGATTTGCCGCGAAACTGGCTCAGGAAAGGCACGCTGGCAAGAAAGTCGCCGCGGGTGTTCACATAGGATTCAACATAACGCAGGATTTTCAGGCCGGTGATCCTGTTGTCCAGGTCCAGGCCAATAAGCATGTCGATGGGCGCGCTGTACCCGCGCTCCTCTGGCGGCACATCAGCGCTGAGGAATACAAAACCGACCAACTCCTGTGCACCGCTTGCCGGGTCAACGCGATAGCCGCGATACACCGGCGGTTCGCCATCCTTGTCCGAAAAGCTGTCAGCCCCGGGCAGCACTTCATGCAGCCATTCGGGCTGCACGTCCCGGGAAAACGGTGTGCGCACCGACGGATCATTGCCCATCTGGGCCGCGGCAAGGCTGCCCTGGCCCAGCAGGCAGGCAAACAGAAGGTATTTGAGCCAGCGTGCGCTTTTCATAGGCTGCGTACTATACAACAGCGCCAGCGGCAAAAATGTAGCAGTGTGTCTCACGCGAACCTATGGGACAGGCCACTACTATTGCACCAACAGATGCCTGCCTGCCGTGCGCACATCGGTGCAGCCGGTCAGTGCCATGGCCACTCTCAGCTCCGCACGCATGACACCCAGCATGCGAGAGACCGCTTTTTCCCCACCAGCCGCCAGGGGAAATGCCCAGGCCCGGCCCAGCAGACAGGCATCTGCGCCCAATGCCAGCGCGCGCAGCACATCAAGGCCCGAGCGCACACCGCCGTCCATCAATACGGGTACCTGCCCGGCAACCGTGTCCACTATCTGTGGCAGCGCCGCAACACCGGAGGGCACACCGTCGAGCTGGCGGCCGCCGTGGTTGGATACAATGATGCCGTCGGCCCCGGCGGCCAGCGCCTCACGCGCGTCCTCGGCGTCCAGGATGCCCTTGATCACAATCGGGCCCTGCCATCGCTCACGCACCCAGGCAATGTCATCCCAGGTGACGGTGGGATCAAAGTTGCGCTGCACCCAGCCGGCAAATGAGCTGAAACCACTGTTTTCAGTGACCGCGTCAGCAATATTGCCGAAGCTGTGCGGTTTGCCATTGATCTGCACATCCCATAACCAGGCCGGGCGCGTCACGCCCTGCCACACACGCCGCAGTGAGGTGCGCAGGCCCGGCGGCCCGGACATGCCCGAGTGCACATCACGATAACGTGCCCCGGCCACCGGCAGGTCTACCGTGAACACCAGCACCGGACAGGCACTTTTCTGCACGCGGCCCAGCAACGCCGCCATGTAGTCGCGGTCCCGGATCATGTACAACTGATACCAGGGTGGCACCGGCGCCTCGCGGGTCACTTCCTCAACACTGCAGACACCCACAGTGGACAGGCAGAATGGCACGCCGGCCTTATGCGCGGCCCGGGCCGCCTGTACCTCACCGCGGCGGGCGAACATGCCGGCAAAGCCGATCGGGCCCAGGCCCACGGGCATGGCCATGGATTGACCGAACAGCTCGGTGCTGGTGGACAGCTCCGACACATCACACATGACCCGTTGGCGCAGGGCCAGTGCCTGCATATCGGACACATTGCGCGCCAGGGTCAGCTCGGAATAGGAGCCGCCGTCCAGATAGTCAAAAAACAATCGCGGCAGCCGTTTTTGAGCTGTGCGGCGGTAGTCAGCAATGGTGACGTCAACCATGGGGGCGTCCTGTTGTCCTCAGGGGGTTAACCAGAAGCTTTTCGGGTCGGGGGTCATGGGCGCATGGCCACCAGTTGTGCCAGGGCCACTCGCCGACCATCGGGGTCTTTACTGAGGCCTTCGTGATACATGATGATCTCAAGATCGCCGGCGGCCTCCAGAAGCTCACCGGGGCTGGCCCGGAACGTCTTGCTGGACGGCCCGGCCACGGCCTCCTGCGTTTGCAGATGGGATTCACAGATCAGGTATCCGCCGCGATGCAGGCGCTCGGCCGCCGATCGTACCAGCAACAGATCCAGATAACGCATGATGACAATCAGGTCATAGTCGCGCAGTGCGCCGGGCAGGCCATCGTCCAGATCGCGCTCAATCCAGGTAATTGGTGAGCCCCGACCCTGCTTGCGGGCCCGGGCAAGCGCTTCGGTGGAAATATCCACGGCATCCACCTGATACCCCAGGCGTGCCAGGTAAAACGCGTTGCGCCCGGCACCACAGGCCAGGTCCAGCGCGCGCGGGCGTGTGTTCTCATGCGGCACATCGCGCTGGTGCTGCAGGATATCCGGCACCTGCTGCTCCAGCAGGACAGCCGGCCAGGTGCGGTCCTGGTACGCGCCCTCTTTGAACCGCAGGTTCCATTTTTCCCGATCTGCTGCGCTCATTTACCTGCTCCGTGTTCCCCATATGCGTGCCACGGCCGAATCACTGCCCAGCAGGGCAACAACCAGACACACCAGGCTGACTGAGAAAAATACCATGGATGGGATCAATGCGCCCATCAGATCGGCGGTCAGACCAAAATAGACCGACACCGCACACAGGAAAAGAAACAACACGCCAACAACCAGCAGTATTTTCCGGTGAGAAGGGCGGTAGCCTGTGGCTGGCGCGCCAGTCTCGAACAGGGACAGTATGGGATGGAACAATCGGGTGAAAAACGCTTTCATGCAGCTTACCGTTCAGTCTGGGCCATTGGTGTTGTCGAGGGGGTTGTCAAAATGACGAACCGGGTTGTGTCAGAAATTCTGTCTCCTCCGCCGTGGAGCTGCGCCCCAGCACAGCGTTGCGATGTGGATAACGGCCGAAGCGCTCGATGATGTCCCGGTGCCGGATCTCGAATTGCCGGTTATCTTCCAGGCCGGGCTGATCGTAAAGTTGCAGGGCAATGTCGTGGATCAGCAACGACTCGCTGTGCATGTACGGCATATAGAGAAAACTGCGCTGCACCGGGGTCAGTGCCCGGTCTGCGCCGGCGGCCACAGCTTCCTGGGCCAGTGCCAGGGCCAGCGTGTCGCTGGCAAAGGCGCGGGCGTCATCGCGGTAAAGGTTGCGTGAAAACTGATCCAGCACCAGGATTTCTGCCAGCCGCCCCTCGGGCGCAACGCGCCAGGGGTACAGCTCACAGGCGGCAGCTCGCGCGTGCAGATCGGCAAAACGCGCCTTGATCTGCCCGTCAATTTCGGTGCTGCGGCGAAACCAGTGTGCGCTGTCAAGCTCCTGGAACCAGTAGGAGAGCACAGCATCAAAGGTGTCGGCCATGATTGGCTCCCCCTGTTTCAGTCGTCAGAGATCAGTCACGAGTGATCAGTCGCAAGTTCGCCCCGGATCAGCAGGTCTGCTGACATGATATGATCTGCGGGCAAAGACAACAATCCTTGACGAGCTCTGAGAACATGCACCGGACATACCTTATTGCTGTGTTGCTGCTTGGCGTACTGATGCTGCAGACTGCCCGGGCGGCGGAAAACCTGCTGCCTGCTCACCTTGATGAATCAGCCATTGCCCAGCGCGACCTGTATCTGGTGGCGCAGGACCTGCTTGCCAGGGGGGAGACAGGGGACTTTGCCGCCATGCGAGAGCAGTTGCTCGACTATCCGCTGCTGCCGTATCTGGATTACGCCTGGCTTGCGCCCCGGCTCTCCCGATTGCCGCAGGACGCCGTCGACCGTTTTCTGGACGAACACGCCGACAGCTGGGTTGCCGAACGGCTTGAGCGCGAATGGGTGGCCGAACTCATTGCCCAGGAGAAGTGGCCGGAAGTGGTCCGGTACCACAATCCGCACAACACAACGACCATACTCAGCTGCAAAGCGCTGTGGGCAAGGCTGCAGACCGGGGACGACAGTGCCCTGGACGAGGTGCCTGCACTGTGGGATGTAGCCATTTCCCAGCCCAATGACTGTGATCCGGTCTTCGGTGTATGGCTGGAGCGCGGTGGCCTGACACCGGATATTGTCTGGAGCCGGCTGGGCAAGACGCTGCAGGCTGGCAACACGAGCCTTGCGCGCTATGTTGCCGGCCTGATGCCTGAGGGCGAAGCCTCGCTGGCCAGAGCCTACCTGCAGATTCATCAACAGCCTGAACGTCTTCGCAACCATGAAGCGCTCAACGCGCGTAATGAGCGGGTGCAGGAAATCATCTTCCATGGCGTGCGCCGGCTGGCTGATATCGATGCGCCCAATGCCATGCTGATGCTGAACACGCACAATGACCGGCAGGGTTTTGATGACGCCGAAATGATCGCGCTGCAGCGATTCATTGCCATGCGGCTGTTGTTACAGGGTTTTGTCACCGAAACCGAGTCCCTGCTGAGAAATACACCCGGTCTGGCCACCGAAACACTGGTGAGCTGGATTCTGCGCGACGCCATGCGTGCACAGGACTGGCAACGCATTGAAACCTGGCTGGACCGTCTGCCGGAAGAGGCCCAACAGACAGAGCGCTGGACCTACTGGCGGGCGCGAATGCTGGCCGAAAAGGGTACACCTGGTGCAGAAGCGGAGGCCGATGCTCTCTCAGAAGCTGACGCGCTGTTCCGGCAGGTGGCTGCCACACGCAGTTTCTACGGGTTCCTGTCCGCCGACCGACTCGGGCTGGATTATGAAATGCTCAATCGCCCGGTGCCAGTTGCTGACGAGCAGGTGCTGGCACTGTATGAAATTCCAGCGATTCTGCGTGCCTACGAGTTGTACCAGACTGGTGATGAAGCCGGTGCCCGAAATGAATGGGCCTACGCCTGGCGCAGCATGGACGATGAACAGATCATCAGCAGCGGGCGTCTGGCCGAGAGCTGGGGCTGGTACCGCAACAGTATCCAGGCGATGATCCGTGCGGGATACTGGGACGACCTGCAGTTGCGCTTTCCCCTGGCCTATACCGACACGTTTGCACTGGCCGCGCAGCAATACACCATCCAGCCCGAGTTTCTGTTTGCGGTGGCGCGTCAGGAAAGTGCATTCATGCACGATGTGCGCTCACCGGCCGGCGCGCGCGGTTTGATGCAGCTCATGCCGGGCACGGCCCGGCAGACTGCCGGGCGTGTTGGCCTGAGTGTCAGCAATGATGACCTTTACGACCCCGACATCAATATCCGGCTGGGCTCGCATTATATGGCCGAGCTGCTGGAGGATTTTGCCGGTAACCGTATCCTGGCCGCTGCCGCCTACAATGCGGGCCCCAACCGTGTGCGTCAGTGGCTCAGACGCAGTGCCGACAATCCGCTGCCGGTAGACAAATGGATAGAAACCATTCCGTTTGCTGAAACACGCGGTTACGTGCAGAACGTTCTGGCCTATTCAGTCATATATGCCTACAGGCAGGGTGATCGGCTGCCGCTGCTGAGTGACACAGAGGCGGACAGCCGTTTCTGATTCAGTACATACCGGTTTCAGTACATTCCCTTGACCGACATCTGCACCGAATAGAGCCCGGAGCGGGCGGTGGCAAAAAGTATGTCCCGATCCGGGCCGCCGAAGGTGAGGTTGGCCGGAATCTGCGGAAACGAAATTGTGTCGATCAGCTCCCCGTCAGGGGAGTAAACGGTCACATCCGTAACACCGGTCATGGGCGTCAGGTAGACGTTGCCCCGTTCATCCAGCGTCATGCCGTCGGCGCCCTGATCCGCGAACAGCCGTTTGTCGCTCAGCTGGCCAGGTGCATCAATGGTATAGGCAAAGGTCTGGTGGCCCAGATGATCAGCCACATACAGCGTTGAGCCATCAGCGGTGCCAATTACCCCGTTCGGTTTCACCAGATCGGTGATGATGGCTTCGGCGGATTCGGCACCGGGTGGCAGGTAGTAGACATAGTAGCCGGGCTGCGGCACATTGCTTTCGTCGCCGTAGCGGGGGTCGGTAAAATAGATGCCACCCTCGGCATCTATCCACAGATCGTTCGGGCTGTTGAACGGTGAGCCGTCGTGGGTATCAATCACCACGGTTGCATTGCCGTTGGCGTCCATACGGGTGATCCGGCCCGCGCCGCCTTCGCAGCCGTAAAGCTGCCAGTCGGCATCAAAGAACAGGCCGTTGGTGGCATTGCTGTTCTCACGGAACACTTCCAGCTCACCAGCCAGCGTCCAGCGATAGATGCGGTTGGCGGGAATGTCAGTGAAGTACACATTACCGGCTTCGTCGGCGGCAGGGCCTTCGGTGAAAATGAAGCCGTCGTGCAACAATTGTGGTTCGGCGTCGGCGGCCCGAACCCTGTCCGTCTGCGCGGCAGCGCTGCCTGCGCCCAGCATGGCAAAACCAAGGACAAGGCCAGGCAGCAAGCCTTGCAGATGTATTGTACGAGTGCTCATGTTGGAATCCTCATCGAGCGGTTGTTGAAACGCCAGCCATTCACGCACTATAGGTGCATGCTGTGAGTGGATGCAACAACCGCTCTGACAGGACCCTGCTGACCCAGACCTGCTGACCCAGACCTACTGACTCGAACCGGCCGCCCTGGCCCGCTCCATACCAAGTTGCGTGTTGCGCCGCCCCGGCCAGATTGCCTCACCGGCCTCGTAGGCGGACAGCGCCTGGTCGGTGTTGCCCAGCGCCAGGTGCAGATCACCCAATGCCTCGTACGGTGGGTACAGGGCGCCGGGTGTGATCGGATCCTTTTCCACGGTGGATTCGAGCTGAGCCGCGGCTTCCATCAGCGGCACGGCGTCATCGGTCTCACCCCGGGCGTGCCTGATCCAGCCGGCCAGGATCAGGCGATCCACCTCGATGTTGGTCGCGAAGCGGTGTTCCCCGGCGTCACGGGCAGCTTCACGCAATTGCGCCAGCCGCTGTTCGGCTCGCTCTGCCAGGGAAAAATCACCGGTATGAACGGCGCCCAGGCCACGGGCATACCAGCTCAGACCTTCCGGCCAGAAGGCGCTGTCCCAGGGCAGATAGTCGGGTTCTCGAACAGGCAGCGATTTTGCGGCATCCCAGTCCCGTTGTTCCACCGCAATGCGCGCCGGCATTGCAGCCACATGAAAGGCCGATGCAAATCCGGGTTGGTGCCGCTCGACCGAGCTGGCTTCTTCCCACACGGCTTTTGCACGCTCTGCATTGCCCTGCTGCAGATACCCGTAGACAAGGTAATCCAGTGCATGGATGTAGTGGAAAGAGATGGCGCCGTTGACATCATTATCGCGCGCCGTATCGGCAGAGCGACGGTTCCATTCAATAACCTCGTCCCAGTCACCCATGCGCACATAGATGTGTGAAGGCATATGCAGGGCGTGGGGCACACTGGGGGCTATGTTGCCGTAGGCTTCCACCAGTTCGAGCGCATTCCCCGCACGACCGTCCACGTCAGTGGCATGGATGCTGTAGTGAATGGCCCCGGGGTGGGTGGACTCATTTTCCCACACGGTGCGCAGCACTGCCTCGGCCTCATCGTGCAAGGGGTTCCGCGTGTCACTGTCGGCACCCATGGCCAGCGTCAGCAGGGACAGGCCGTACATCGCTGCAATATCCAGGTCATCCGGGTGATCCGCATAGGCCTCGGCCATACCCTCGGCCCACGCGTCAATGCGGTCGCGATAGCCGAGTTCGTCCGATGCCTGGAAAAACCCGGCCACCGCGTCAATCAGCGCCGCTTCACGTGCGTCGCCTGCGCCAGCATCCCGGGCCTGCATGATGTGATGCCGCCCCTGGGCAAGCTCTTCCTCACCCGGGCGCTCCGGCCACAGTGGCTGGAAGTAGGTTGCGGCCACACCCCAGTGGCCCATGGCACAATCCGGCTCCTGTTCGGTAATGTTCCGGAAAGTGGCGCGAGCCTGCTGATACATCATGTGATGTTTGAGCGCCAGACCCGTGTTGAACTGCCTGCTCGCGGTCTCGCTGCAGGCCGGCCGGAAGTCGACATGTCCCAGATCCGTTCCGTCCATATCATGGCTGCCCGTGTGGTCCCCGTGGTCATGGGGCTGAGCCCAGGCGATGGCTGCCAACGCCAGGCTGGCCGATACCAGGCTGGCCGATACGTGACGTAGCGGTATGATTGTTGATAGACGCAGTGCAGTGATCATTGCTTGCTCTCCTGTGAAAGGATGACTTGTCGGTAGTCTAGAGCGGTGGGGACGGGCTAGCGTGGCCGGTCTTGCGGTGATTGAACCGCTGTTGCGCCCGATTGCGGGGACAGATGTACCGACAGATGCCCCGGTGCATGCGCACGGCGGTACGCGCCGGGCGTGCAGCCCAGATGGCGCCGGAATTGCCGGGCCAGATGTTGGGACGAGTAACCGGTTGCCATGGCCACTTCTGTAATTGACAACGTGCTGTGGGCCAGCAGGTCCTGTGCCTTTTCCACCCGAAGGCGGGTAAGACATTGATGGGGTGGCAGCTGATGGCGCTGCCGGAAGGCGCGGCAGAAATGCCAGGGTGACAGGTCTACCAGTTCGGCCAGATCACGCAGGGTGATTGGCTCGGCAAGATGCTCGCGCATATAGTCCAACACAAGATCGGATTGCCAGGCGGTCAAACCACCTGCTGTTGCCGGCTGCCCGGAAGTCCGGGTCGACAGCCGCTCCAGACGGGCCAGCAGGCTGGCGGTTGCGGTTTCCAGGAAAAGGCTGGAGCTCTGGTCGCCCAGGGCAAGCTCATGCCACATTGCGTCCAGTGTGTGGCCTACCAGGGGGTCGCGATTCTGGCGGGCATGCAGCGGGCCAAAATCAAGCGGATCCTGATCGGAGCGACCCAGAACGCGTCGGGCAAGCGTGGCGGGAATGGCAAGAAAGCGCAGCCGGTGCGGGTTGTCGATCCGGCACCAGGTATGTGCATCGGGTAAAGCCACCACAAAATCCATCGGCATGCCCTGACCGGAAAAACAGCCCGCGCCAAGATCGCACTGGTAATGAAAGGAGTGGCACAGGGCCTGGCTCAGGATCAGATGGGACAGCGGCAGTGACCGGACTTCGCCGCGATCGCCCACGCTTTCAGCCATCAGCAGATCAGGCCCACAAACGCTGCGCCGCTCCTCAAAGGCCAGGCCATCACCCCGGGGCACACCAGGAGTCAGCGCCTGAATCTCCGATATTCCCTTGTCCATATCAACTCTCGCTGAAAGCACACCCTGCCTCGGACTGCATTGCCATCGCTGCAATATCCATCGCCTGATACCTACCTTGTGTGTCCTGCAGGTCGGCCAGAGCGGCCTCAAGCGCCTGATCAAGACCATATCGGTCAGGCACAAAAGCCGGCCGCCCCTCTGCATCGGCAAATGCCGTCCAATAGGCGATGATGACCTGCGGCCCGTTTGTCAGATTGATTTCGTGTGTCTGGCCGCTGACCAGTTGTTCGGCGATACGCTCGCGTTGCGAGGTGCTGAGCCCGGCAAACAGGTGATCTGCCAGCTCGTCGGCGGCTTGTACACGTACACAGCCTGAACTCACATTGCGGTTGGCCTGCTGGAACAGGTGCTGGCTGGGCGTATCATGCAGGTATATCGAAAACGGGTTGGGCAGCCGGAACACAACGTGTCCCAACGGATTGGTGGGTCCTGGCTGCTGACGCAGCATGATGCCCCGCGGGTTGTTCCAGTCAATCTGCTGCGGATCCAGACGATTGCCCTGGGCATCCAGCGCGCGCATGTTGTGCTCATCCAGATAGCCCGGATCGCGGCGTATCTGCGGCAATATGTCTTCTCTGAGGATTGTCGGAGGCACTGTCCAGCTCGGATTCAGTGAAATCCTGTTGATGCGTGACACCAATAGCGGCGTTGGTCTGCTGGGCCGCCCCGTTTGCGCCCGTGCCTGCCAAATCGGTTCATTGCCCCGCAGCATCTGGATGTGCCCGCTGGCAACATTGACCAGTAACAGATAATCGCTGCGCAGTGCATTGATCCATCGCAGCCGCTCCAGATTGATCTGCGCCTGCCGAACTCGCTGCGCGGGCGATACGTTCATTTCACTGACAGTCTGCGGACCGATGATGCCGTCCACCTGCAAGCCATGATTGGCCTGGAAACGGCGCACGGCTTGCTCCATGGTCTCGTCATAGACTTGTGTTGCCTGCGCTGCTTCGTCCATGAACCCGTCCTGCTGCAACAACTTTGCTATCTGCCCGACTCGCCCATCACTCATGCCTGGGCGCAACAGCGGCCCCGATGGCACATCCGGTCGCGAAGAAGGATTCCTGTCCAATGCTGCATAGGCAGCGCGCAGGGCCCGATACGCAGGCAGCGCCGGGCGCGCCTGGTCAAATGAGGCACCAATGGTTTCCCTGAGGCCGGTCGCGGCAAGCGCTGACAATGAAGCCACTGATGCCGATGGCAGTCCTTCGGCCTGCCACATGGGTTCATGGTCCTCCTGTAGCAACCGGCCGCGACTCAGATGTTCCAGTGCCAGCAGATAGGTGCTGCTGATTCGCAGTTCAGCGCAATAGTCCATAGGCGTCGTGGCCTGCAAGACAAATCTGTAGTCCCCTGGCTCAAGGCCGTCATCTTCAAGCTGGCCAAGTTCTGACTTCAAGTCAGTCAGTCGCTGCGGATCCTGCCACAGTGCGTTGTGGTCATTGCCCTGGTAGAGCTCAGTCAATGCCGTTTGCAGATCAGTAGAACGGAGCGCCGGGAGATCGGTGCAGAACTGTGTCCCATTACCCGCCTCCCCATTACCAGCAAGTGCCTGCTCCAGGCCCTCCGGCGTCAGACTGCCAAGGGAGGCCATGGCCGCGGAACTGGCAACAAGCGTCCACAGCAGCAGCGGAAAGATTTTGGCGAAATGTTTGATCAACAGTTAACCTCTTGTTTTGCTGGGTGTTGTGGCAACAACAGCGGCGGAAGCACTGAAGACAAATGAAAGCTTACCACAGCAAGCCAGTTCATTTAGACTGGCGTTACTACGCGGCGTTCAATACACGACCGGAAAAAAACAGATGATCTATCAACAATTTGGCCAGACGCGCGGCATGATCAGTATCCTGTGCGCCCTGGTGCTCTCACTCGGGTTCAGCCCGGCCTATTCCAATCCTCAGAATCTGAACGCCAGACTGGCCAGTGCGGCACCGGATCTGAGTCCCGTGGCGCTGCAACATGCTGTTGCGGCCATGACCTGCGCGATCAGTAACGGAGCGCAACCGGCGCAGCGGCTTGCTGTCATCGACTTTTCACTGCCATCCTCCGAGCAACGTTTCTGGCTGTTCGATCTGGAGACAAAGTCCCTGATCATGCGTGAACTGGTTGCTCACGGGCAAGGCTCTGGTGGCAATTACGCCCGGGAGTTTTCCAATATCGAGGGCAGTCACCAGTCCAGCATCGGCCTGTTCCGAACCCAGGAAAGTTATTACGGTCAGCACGGCTACTCCCTGCGTATGGACGGCCTGGAAGAAGGTATCAACGACCTGGCGCGCCGCCGTGCCATCGTCATTCACGCTGCTGACTACGTGGATGAAAGCTGGGTTGCCCGTCAGGGACGCATTGGCCGCAGTCATGGTTGCCCCGCCGTACCTCAGCACGCCATTCGCACCGTGGTCGACAATCTCAAGGACGGACAGTTCCTTTTTGCCTATTACCCGGATGAGGAGTGGAAGCAGGTTTCGGCCTTTCTGAATTGTGCAGGCGGCCAGTCACCCGCGCTGATCGCCTCGGGCAGATGAACCTATGGGTTTTTCCCGGGACCTATGGGTTTTTCCCGGGAATGTATCTGACATTCTCCAGGCCCTTGAAGTCATCATCCTGGGTCCAGATTTCTGCAGAATACTTTTGAGCAGTTGCAAAAATAATGCTGTCAGCCAATGGGAGTTTAAGAAGAACACCAAGCCTGGCGGCACCTATCGATAAGCGTTTGGTATTACGAAAGCGCTATCGATCAAAGTGGTCAAGAAACAGAGTCACTCTGTATCACCACTCGCAGCTGCAGCCCCCGGGATTCAGCATACTTGCAGACATCTGCCATCAGCCGAACCCAGTCGGCCAGCGCGTCCTCATTCACTTCTGATGCACCGACAATCGAGAACTGCCAGATCGCGGCACCTTCCAGCTTGTCTGCACAGTCCAGCAGCAAGTCGTAAGCCGCATCCCAGTTGTTCCCGAAATAGTCCGGGAAGTGAAAGGACTCGCTGAGCCTGCGCAGAATGATCTCCCTGGTCAGCTTGCCGCCTTCATTCAGAGCGATGGCGTTTTCATCCGGTTGGTCGCAGTGCTGCCAGGTGATTGAGGCGGGGCTGGTCTGCATGCTCACTTCAATGCCCCTGGATGCGAACAAAGGAGCGGTAATGATCTTCGGTATAGTAGTAGACCTCGGGTGGATTTCCAGCGGTCACCACCCGACGCGGGCCCCGGAGTGGCTGGCAGTAGCGGCCGACGGTTCGAGTGCTGATTGATCATTGCCACCTGTTGGCTGGAACAGGCCAAAAACCACAATCAGTGCCAGCAGGATTTTTTTCATTGGTATGTTCCGTTGCTGCTCGTGCTCAGGCGGTACGGATTGACAAATATATCGCGGTTTGTCAGAGTTTTTTACACTTTCGCGCCAGTTTGTACCCTTCTCGACAGGGTGGGTATTTTTCGCTTTTGTAAGTTGCTGTTTCATAGGGTTAAATTCTTCTGGCGTGAATTTTGCAACATATTCGCCAGAATGGACGTGTGATGTTTCTTCAAGCCGGATTCATGGGGCTGCGCAAAAGCGCAACAAAAGCATCACGAAGTTCAGGCGCCTGATCCTGGCTTGCACGTTCGCGGAATATGTGGGTTGCCGTACATACTGAAGTGCGGCTGGTCGCTGGATGTGAGAGAATGATTCATGATCATGAAAAAGACTACTGACAAGCAACCGCTCGAGTCAAAAGAGCTGGAAACCAACGCTGAGCGCCTCGACGACAGCAAGCTTTCCCGTCGTCGGTTCACCCGCGCTGGCCTTGCCGCGCCGATCATTTTGTCCATGGCAAGCAAACCGGCCTTTGGAGCCGTCTGTTCGCCTTCCGGTTTTGTTTCCTACTCGCCCGATAATCCATCCGGGGTTCGTCGACACGGTACCGATGGATGCGGTGGGCTCAGCCCGGGTGCCTGGCGCAACCCGGATGCGGGCAGAGGTGATGGTAGTCGTGGCGCCTGGCATTATGCCGGTTATTACCCGAATCCCCGGCAGAACGGCGAGCTCGGTGGTGATCCACCGGGTACACTGTTTGTGGACGTATTTGGTGTGCATCCCGAGTTCGGTACCCTGCATGATGTCCTGCTTGAGAAGCCGGGTTCACTGGAGTTCCACGTGGTTGCCGCGCTGCTGAATTCCAGGACCATTCCCGGTTATATGTCGCATGACGATGTGATCGGTCTGTACCTGGCAACAATCAACGGTCACGCGTCCTACACCACAACCGGTGGCGTCACGATCCAGATGCATGATTTCTATCTCAAGGAATTCATTGAACAGACCTATCACTGATCTTTGTATGACATCTGTGACTTCCCTGTGGCAGCCAGGTATTTCGGATTCCCTGGAAACGCACCGTTTCCCCGAAGGCCTGGCTGTTTTTGATGCCCGAAACAAATTGACCTCCTACCTTCCCGATCCCGCAGGCGCGGTGTTTGGCCTTCTGCTCAGCGAACCCACGGGATTGCCGGAAGCCGACATACTGCAACGACTGGCAACAACAGCGGGGTCCGACAACAATCTGAATGCTGTGAGCGCTGAGGACCTGCAAGCGGTTCTGGTGGCACTTGAACAACAACAGCTGATCAGTGCCAGCGAATGAGGCTGGCACAGCTACCGGCGAAGGAATTTGCCGAGCAGATGGGTCGAGAAGGTGTGATACTGCGCGCCGGCCGCTTCTCGGTTCGCCTGGTCTCCCCGCTGGCCAGCGTTGCGCAGGGCGTTCATAGCCTGTATGGCGACAGTGACCGGCTCGAAACTGACTTTGCTGACTTCACCGTGCGGGTGGAACCCGCCGCCGGGCTGCGTCGTTGGTACCGTCCCCAGGCCCTGTTTTCTCTTAACGGCGCCCTGCCTTTTGCACCACTGCCCCTGGCCCATGCCTTTCCGCTGCTGGAATGGGGCCTGAACTGGTGTGTCAGCAGTCATTGTCATCAGTATCTGATTGTTCATGCGGCTGTGGTGGAAAAACACGGCAAGGCACTGATCCTGCCGGGTACGCCGGGGGCCGGAAAAAGTACCCTCTGCGCACTGCTGACCACCCGCGGCGGCTGGCGCCTGCTCTCCGATGAATTGACCCTGATTGATATTGCCAGTGGTCAGTTGCACCCCAATCCGCGGCCTGTCAGCCTTAAGAATGCCTCGATTGATGTGCTGCGGCGTGAAGCGCCCGACACACTCATGAGTCCGCCTGTTGCCGACACACTCAAGGGCACTGTAGCGCATCTGCGGCCATCGCGGGACAGTATTGTGCGTATGAACGAACCCGCCGCGCCGGCGCTGATTGTGTTTCCACGGTTCATTGCCGGAGAGCAGGCCAGATTGTCCGAGTTGACGCGGGGTGAAGCCTTCATGCGTATGGCCGATAATTCATTCAATTATTCAATCCTCGGCACGGTTGCCTTCCGGACGCTGGCGGCACTGGTGGACAAAAGCCGCTGCTTCGAGTTTCCCAACGGGGGTGATGTGGACGCAGCGCTCAGCACAATGGATGCCCTGATTGCCTCATGAGCAGCTTGACTGACAGCACCGAATTCCCGCTGCGACGGGTATTGTTGCAGCCCGATGCGGCTATTGGATTCGATCTGAAACAGTGGGATCTGCTCGTGCAGCAGGCTCGGGGCACCGGATTGCTGGCGCGGGTGGCAGCGCTGTTGCGCGAAGCCGATCTGCTTGAGCAGGTTCCGGCTGAAGTGCGCTGGCATCTCGAAAGCGCTTTTGCCGTGTATCGCGCGCACAGTGAGGATGTTCGCCTGGAAGCCGGCCATATCGCCCGGGCCCTGAAGTCTGCCGGCCTGCGTCCGGTGCTGCTCAAGGGAGCCGCTTATCTTGCCGCCGGTGACAGGGCCAGGCTTGGGCGACTTTACAGCGATGTGGACATTTTTGTGCCGCGCGACCGTATTGAGGTTGCGGAGCAGATGTTGCGCTGGCAGGGCTGGTCGAGCGAAGAACTCAGTGACTATGACCAGGCCTATTACCGCCGCTGGATGCATGAAATCCCGCCAATGATCCACAATGCCCGCGGCATTGCCCTGGATGTGCACCACAATCTTCTGCCGCTGACGTCGCGGGTGAAACTGGATGCCGAAGCCCTTGCAGCCGGTGTGGTGGCCTCGGCATTTCCGGGCATCGATGTACTGGCCCCCACCGATCGTGTGTTGCACAGCGCCGCGCATCTGCTGCTGGAAGGCGAGTTCAACAACGCCTTTCGTGACCTGTCGGATGTGTATCTGTTGCTGACAGAAATGGCTGCTGATGATGCCGGGTTCTGGCAGGCGCTGGTGGACAGGGCAATGGAGCTGGGGCTGGGTCGTGTTCTGTATTATGTGCTGCGGTATCAGACGCGCCTGCTGAACCTGGCCGTGCCGCCGGATATCACCGCCAGACTGCAATCGGAGGCGCCGGCAGCACCTGTGCGCTGGTTGATGGACAGGCTGTTCGGCAGTGCCCTGTTACCCGTTGCAGTAACCGGCCAGGGTGGCTGGCCAGGGTTCGCACGGTTTGCGCTCTACCTTCGCTCCCACTACCTGAAGATGCCGCTGCCGCTGCTCATCCGACACCTGTGGCACAAGGCCTTCATCACCCCGTTTGAGTATCGCGAGTCTGATACCAGGCAGCCGGATACGCGGTAGTCTGTTGGCAGGCCGTGCCCGTCAGTCCAGGGTGCTGTCCAGCAGCACCCTGAGCCAGGTGACAGGGATGGCGTAACTGATGCCGGAGGGCTGCTCCAGAACAGATTCGCGCGACTCCTTGATGAATACACTGTTGAGTACACCCACCACCTCCCCGTCGCTCTCCCGGTATACCGGGCTGCCACTGTTGCCCGGATAGGCAATGGCGTCGAGCTGGAATACATTGAAGGGGTTGCGCATGCGCCGCAGTCGCACGGCTTCGAGCTCGGCGGCATTGTTCGCAACATGGGCCGCCGGGGTGATGGATGACACAATGCCCCGGTGGGTCACAGGGAACAGTCCCAGCACTGCGCCAATGGGGAAGCCGGTGAACACCATCATTTCGCCCTCTCGCACAGCATTGGAATCGCCCAGTGGCAATGCCGGCAGGGGGTCACCCGGAATGCGCAGCAGGGCAAGATCGTGCTCGCGATCCACGGCAATGATCTCGGCGGGGCGCGTACGCGCTTCACTGCCACGGCCAACAAACACGGCAACAGACTGATTGTTCTCCAGATCGAGCAGTTCCGGCAGTACATGAAAATTGGTGGCAATGATGTTGCCATCGGCCACGGCAAAACCGGTGCCCATCAGCTGATCCCGGGGCGTATTGCCGATGGGCTGGCGCGCGGGATACGTGGTACCCACGCCAACAATGGACGGGCGAACCGAGTCAATGATATCCGGCAGGTCTGCCTGGGCCAGCGGCAACAGCAGCAACCCGGCCACCAGCCCGAAGTATCGAATCACAATGAGGTTTTGCGCAAATCGTGCCACAATGTCGCTCCACAAGGCCTGGCTCAAGTATGTGTAATCGCTGTCCCTGTGACAATGACAATGGCATCAGGAGACGAGAGCGTCAAGAGGCGAGACGGTGAAGAGGCAAGAAGGCGATGCGAGAGTGAAGCAGACTCCTTTTGAACAGCGCTGGCGGCGCCGTTTTGTTGAGCGCGGCACCCAGCTGGACGACGATGCCGGTATTGCAGGCTGGAGCCGCACCGGACTGGCTACCCGGGTGAGACAATTCCAGGCGCTGTGGATCGAGCATCCCGGTGCGAAGGGGCCTGAACCCTGGATCGATGTGGGTTGTGGCGCCGGCACCTATACACGCTTGCTGCACGAGCAGGGTTATACCGTATTCGGGCTTGATTACTCCTCACCCTCGCTGCACAAGGCGCGCGAGCGCAGTCCGGCAGAGATCGCCTGGGCTGCCGCTGATATCAAGAAAATTCCGCTGCCGAACGCCTGTGCACAGGGCGTGTTGTGCTTCGGGGTGATGCAGGCGCTGGGTGAGAACCAGGAGGCTTTGCAGGAGCTGGCCCGAGTCGTCAAACCCGGCGGCGAGATATGGGTGGACGCGCTGAACCAGCACTGCCTGCCCACCCGCCTGTCCGAGTGGCGTCGAAAGCGCCGCGGCCAGAGCCCGCATCTGCGTTACGAGACCGCAGGCGGTTTCCGCAAGGCGGCCCTGCAGGCTGGCCTGGAAGTGATCAGTGTGGAATGGCTGCCCATCCTGCCGGCGCGGCTGAGTCGCTTCCAGGGTTTGCTTGAGACCCGGCCGGTTCGGGCGGTGCTGAAGCGAGTGCCCGCCCTGGGCGCCCTGTTCAGTCACTCCTTCATTCTTCGTGCTTGCCGGCCTTGATGGCCAGAAACCATATCAGAACACACAATATCGGATCGGTGATCTCCGCCACGCGCCCTGCGACCTGGGTCTGCATGATTTCAATGGCAGCGGTGACCGCTACCGGGAACAGCAGCGCTGCGGCCCTGCTTCGCGTTGCCATCAATGTCAGCCAGACCAGACTACCGTATAGAAACAGTTTTTCCAGCAGGCTGATGGTGTTGATCATCATGTTGCCGGTCAGAAAGCCGGTGAACGGTATCCACCTGAAGCTGGAAGCGCCCAGCTCGAATGGCCGCAGGCCCTGCACGGCCAGCATCACCGTCAGCACTATCAGCAGGGGAACCATGGGCCTGGAAAACAGCCGGTTCATGGTCAGCCAGACGGGTGTTGCCAGCAGGGCCGCCAGTATATTGTGCGGGTGAAGCGTATTGTCAGCGATACCGGCCTTGGCCAGCACGGCCAGGGGAATGAACAGCCACAGCAGCCTGGTGCTGAAGCGGCACTGTTGCCAGAGCGCGGCGAACACCAGCCATCCCACCAGGTTGTGAAAAAGATTGAGTGGCAGCAGGACCGGGTCAACAAGCAATGGTCTCACACCGTCACGAATGGCGATCACATCCACCGTTGGCACGTATGGAAACCAGTGATAACCCAGCCAGCTCAGCAACAGCAGAAAGGGAATTGCGACGATATGCTGGCTTCGGGTGTTCAGGCCCAGAATGGCGCTTCGCACTACAGGCAACTGTGCCAGTGCCGCGCCAAGTGTCACGCCGATCATATTGATGATCGCGTCCACCACAGTCGGGCTGCGCGCAGCCAGCCATAGCTGGGCCACCTGCAGCGCCACAGCAATAAAAGCCGCGCTGCCAAAAACCAGTAGCCAATGGCGCAGGCGGGCATGGGTGGAAACAGCGAGCAGGCCAAAGAGCCCGTAGGGAACGAACAGGACGATATTGGCAAAAATATTGGGCGCGCCAAGTTCACTCTCCCAGTCCGAAAACAGCCTGTACAGAGCCGCTCCGGGGTCGATTGCCTGCAGTGACGCCTGAAACGGGTACAGGGAACCGTAGATGATGCCGAGTGTGGAGATTGCCAGAAGCCAGCGGGCAGTTCTCGGATCAGGGCTGTAGGTGTCATGATCAGCAGGGGGCATGGAATCTCGGTAGTAGCAGCCAGGGCTTGGGAGCCTAACCTAACTCGCTGATTGCTGCCACGTGCTCGGGGTGCCTGGCAGCAGTCGTGCTGTCTCCTTGCGCACCACCTCATAGCATTCGCAGCACAGTTTCTCCAGGCCCGGACGGTCAAGAATCTCGATACGGCCACGGCGGCATTCCAGCAGTCCCAGTGTCTTCAGTCTGCCCGCCGCCTCGGTGACACTTTCGCGGCGCACCCCCAGCATGGAGGCAATCGCCTCGTGTGTGATGGCCACCTCGTTGCCGGGCAGCCGGTCAAGGGCGCTGAGCAGGACCCGGCACAGCTGCTGATCCATCGAATGGTGCCGGTTGCATATCGCTGCCTGGGATGACTGATTGAGCAGTGCCTGTGTGTAACGTAGAAGCAGGGCCAGCATATCATCGTGGCGGGAGAATTCATAAGTCAGCCACTTTTCCTGCAGGCGGTAGGCATAACCACCCACCCTGACAATCGCCTGTTTGCAAAAGGTGTCACTGCCAAGGAACGAGGAGATGCCCACAACACCTTCATTGCCGGTCATGAACACTTCCGTGCTGTCGCCATTTTCCAGTATTGCCATGATGGAGACGATGGAGTCGGTGGGGAAATAGACATGGGTTATTTTTTCCCCCACTTCGTGGATCACTTCGCCCTGAGGAAGTTCCACCAGTTGAAGATGGGGAAGCAGGCGGCTTCGGGCCTCAGCCGGAAGGGCCGCCAACAGCCGATTCTGCTGCAATGTTGACCGCAGGGGTATGGCACGCATGGCGATGAACCTTTTGTTGTCACTGATCGAGTTACAAATCCAGTGTAACGATGTGATGTAAGTGTCTGTTTCAGCCTGCTAAAGGGCATATCGACCAATTTTACAGATTCTTGATGCTTGTGCAGCAACTATATAGCGAAAACCCTGTCTGTTAGCCAGCCCACACAACAGGAATATTGTGATACAGTTCGGCTTTTCAGCATGTCGGTGTCAGCGTGAGTCCGAAAGTTTACACCCGTATGACCAAGCCGGGTTTTTATTCCCCGGGCAGTGGAACCGATTGGTGTCAGCAGAGTCCAAACGCTATAAGGCTGCCGAATCCATGTGAAGCGTCAAACAAGACAGCAAGTTCAAGAGGTATGTGCAATTGGCTGCAGTAATCGACCAGATAAGTGCCGAGCCACCTGCCGGTATTCATGCCGGCCCCTATCAGGAAAGCTATTCCAGACCCGATCCGGGTCGTGATCTGACATTGAATCCCGACTTCTCACTGCTCCGCAGTGGCTACCGCGTCCAGCTTGCCGGCAAGGAAGGCCCGTTGCGCGCCCAGGTTGATAAACTGGTGGCAAACCAGTACAGCTCACGCGGTCTTCGCACCGCCGGTGTCCTGCGCTCAGCCATTCAGCCGGGAGAGGCGACAATTGTGGCAGCCCGCGATCAGCTTGTTTTCGCAACCATCACCCTGAGAACCGATTCTGAAGCGGGGCTGTTGGCAGATTCGCTGTACAGCAGGGAAATTGACGCATTGCGCGTGAAGGGTCGGCGTCTGTGTGAGGTGACGCGGCTGGCCCTGAACGCAAAATCGAACTGCCTCGAAGTGATGGCCAGTCTTTTTAATGTTGCTTTTGTCCTGGCCCGGCAAGTGCACGACCGAACCGACCTTTTTGCCGAAGTGCATCCACGCCATGTCGGGTTTTACCAGCGCACCATGGGGTACCGCGTTGCCGGTCCGGAGCGCGTTTGTGTACGGGTTGGTGCACCGGCGGTGCTGATGCACCTGCCGCTGGACTATGCCGGCAGTCAGATCCGCAGGTTTGCCGGTACCAGTGTCCGGCAGGATCGCAACCTGTACAGGCTGTTTCTGCCTGCACAGGAGCAGGACGTCCTGTTCAACAGGCTCACGTCGCCCGTGTCAGGTGCCGCCTGATGGATCCCGGCATGTGTACGTTGGCGAACAGAGCAGCAGCGCTGCCTTCTTTATGCTCCTCCAGTTAAATTGATACCGTTGAGCGAAGGTGAGATGGCCTCTGCTGTTCAGCCCAAAGTCGTGTCACCGCAGTTCAGCAGTGCTTCCCGGTCTGCCGACAACCTGGTCGCACGTCTGCGCATCAGCGCTGAGCCGGGCGCAGATCTGCTCCTCAATCCCACCGATGCTGGCGCCCGCGAGCCGGGTACCGATCGCCCGTTTATCATTTCCCGCAACGCCGCGCAGCGGGACAATGGCCTGGTAGCTGCCGTGATCGGGGCCCCGCTCGTCCCGGCGGAAGAAACGGGCAGCACAGGTTCAGACACAAGACACATTGATGCCCATGGTCTGCTCGACCTTTATGAAGCTGGCGGGCAAGACTGCCTGACGCAACTGCAGGGCGCCTGGGCCGTTGTTATTGTTGATCCCCAAAAGGGGTGCATCCTGCTGGCCAATGACCGGATGGGTCGTCAACCGCTGTTCTACTCGATAAACGATGATTCTGTGCTCATGGGCAGCAGTCTTGACAGCCTTCGGCTGCTCTGCACTGACACCGGACTGGATGCCCAGGCGCTTTATCACTATACCTATTTCCACATGGTGCCGGCGCCCGGCGCGGCCATCGACGGTTTCCAGAAGCTGGAATCAGCCAGTGTGCTGGAATTGACCCCGGACCGGCGCACACTTGCCCGCTACTGGACCCCCACCTTCCATGAACGGTTCGGAGAAAGCTCAGCTGTCACGGCGGCCAGCGCCCATGAAGAGCTGCGGCGCCGGCTGAAAACCGCTGTGAAGCGCTGCGTTGTCGCGGGTGGAGACCTGACCAGTGCCCCGGAGACTGCCGAAACGGAAACCACCAGAGTGGGCGCCTTCCTCAGTGGCGGACTGGACAGCTCAACCGTTGCGGGCATGCTCAGCGAAGTCCAGGGTGGCAGCGCTGACGCCTACGCCATCGGTTTTGATGCCGAAGGTTATGATGAAATGCCGTTTGCGCGCCTTGCTGCGCAGCACTTTGGTGTTCGTCTGCATGAACACTACGTGACGCCAGAGGAGGTGGTGCGGGTATTGCCGGATATTGCCGCCGCCTTTGATGAGCCCTTTGGCAATTCCTCCGTGCTGCCTGCCTATTTCTGCGCCCATATGGCCGCTGAAGATGGTGTTGAGGTATTGCTCGCCGGCGATGGCGGTGATGAATTGTTCGCCGGCAACGAGCGTTACGCGAGTCAGAGAATTTTCGAACGTTATCGAAGTGCCCCCCGATGGCTGCGTGCTGGTCTCATCGAGCCACTGGTCAGAGCCCTGCCCCAAAGACTGCCGCTGGTTGCCAAAGGGCGCAGCTTTCTGCGCCAGGCCAACACGCCGCTGCCAGATCGCCTGCAGTATTACAGCTTTCTGGAGCAGAACCGCCCCGAGGATGTATTCAGTGCACAATTCCTGTGGCACATTGATCAGTCCCGTCCCCTTCAGCGGCTGAACGACATCTACCACTTGCCACAGGACGCCTCGGCGCTGAACCGGATGCTGTTTCTGGATTGGCAGACCACCCTGGCAGACAATGATCTGCGCAAGGTGAACCAGGCCTGCGCGCTGGCCGGCGTGAAGGTTCGTTACCCCATGCTGGATGATGAGCTGGTTGAGTTTTCCTGCCGCATCCCGTCGGCCTGGAAGCTGCCAGCAAGCGGCGCAACAGGCAGCAGGCTGCGGGATTTCTACAAGCAGGGGCTCACCGGCTGGTTACCGGATGAAACCATCAACAAGAGCAAACACGGCTTTGGTCTGCCTTTTGGTGTCTGGATGAAGAACCACAAACCCCTGCAGGAGATGGCGTACGAAAATATCGGTCAGCTGAAAGCACGGGGCATTTTCCTGCCGCAGTTTCTTGATCAGGCCATCGCCAGCCACCGGCATGGTCATGCAGCCTATTTCGGTGAGCTGATCTGGATACTGACCTGTCTTGAATTCTGGCTGGCAGCCAATGAGCCAGCCTACCGGGTCGAGGACTGATCACTTGTCGGTTCTGGTTCGCGTCTGGCACGGCACCCTAACCAAATTCAACAAACGAAAGGCTCGATACAGGAAAACCTGAAAGCCAGATTTTTTCGTTTTCCTTGTGAATTGAATCAACACTGTGTCGAAAAAATATGATTGATGACAACAAAAGCAACAAGTATGACCACTTGCTTAGCACAGAACATCTAAAATCCGATCTAGGGACGCGCTCAGTACGCTCCAGCGTAGTAACGCTGGCAAGTAAGAGTTCCACGTTTGCGCTGACGATGATCTCAACCATGGTGTTGGCCAGATTGATCAGCCCGGAGGACTTTGGGCTTTTTGCCATGGTATCCATATTTACAAGCTTATTGTCGATATTCAAGGATGCGGGCCTGGGAACGGCGACGGTTCGTAAACAGGGATTGACCCATCCCGAAGTGACCAATATTTTTTGGATCAACAACCTGATTTCGGTTTGCCTTGGCTTGGTAATTGTTCTCATGTCCCCGGTGGTTGCCTGGTTCTATGGTGATCCGCGGCTGACTCTGATGACGGCCTCGCTATCGCTGGGGTTCATAGTCAGTGGCTTTGGAATCCAGCACCATGCGCTGATGAGTCGCCAGATGCGTTTCAATGAGCTGGCCCTTGTGCATATTTTTGCGCTTGTTGTAGGGATTCTCGCTGGCATCACTGCCGCCTATTTCGGAGCTACCTACTGGTCGCTGGTTATCCTCCAATTCGTGACCGTCTTCACTACTACTACTTTGTGCTGGATTCTATGTAAATGGCGTCCCGGGCTGCCACGCCGTGATGTGAGCGTGCGTGGCATGGTATTTTTCGGTGGCAACCTGACAGGTAGCCGGATCATAAATTTCTTTAATCTCAATCTGGGTAACATTCTCATTGGCAGATATGTGGGCGCGGCATCACTGGGGATGTATGACAGAGCAAACCAGTTGCTCCACATGCCTGTGCATCAGTTCAGCTTTCCGATAGGTCGTGTGGCGATTCCGGCGCTAAGTAGCCTGCAATCAACACCGGACAGGTTTCGCAACTATTATCGCTATGTGGTTTTCTTCATCGGTTTGATTACGTTTCCTTTTGTGTTCGCGCTGCTTGTTTTTGCCAATGAGGTTGTGCTGGTAGTCCTTGGGTCTCAGTGGACGGATGTAACGCCAATATTCCAGCTACTGGTGCCGGCCTCATTTGTCGGTATTATCAGAGTCGCCCTGAGATGGATTTATATTACTCTCGGCCATGCAGACAGGTTGCTTCGGTGGGGCTTTGTTGACTTGATCAGTAATATTGTCTTTCTGGCCATCGGTATTCAATATGGAGTCCTTGGTGTTGCCTTGGCTTTCAGTGCAAAAGCCTTGTTACTGATCTTCCCGGAAGTTTTGTATTGCATGAAGGGTACTTTCCTCAAAGCCTCGGATTTGTACCAGCCCCTGATGTATTCATTCGTATACTCTTCGCTTGCCTGCGGGATTGTATGGGCGCTAAAGGCATATGTTGATCCTCAGTGGAATCCGTTTTTGATCGGTATGGTAGGAGGCACCATTTTTATGATGACTTATTTACTTCTTTATGTTTCGCTTGCTGATAGCAGGAACCTTTTCTTCAAAAATATCAAAAAGATCCGATCCATGGTTTGACGTCAGCTCAAGCATGGTAGACTGTGCAGCGTCGCGCAGTCGAGTCGATATCCGGTGCGGGGGTTATAAATGAGCAGCAACGTCGTTGAAATGCTTTGTCTTGGAGATTTGATGCTCCATTCTAGATACGATGAAATCGCAACCAGTCGTGGTACTGATTTCGTTTTTGAAAAAGTCTCATCTGTTTTGAGTCAGACGGATTTACTGTTCGGCAATCTGGAAGTGGTTCTGTCAAATGAAGGCGAGCCAGTTTCGGGGAAACTGTGCTTACGAGGAAGTGGTGACTATCTACAGGCGTTGAAAAGACACAACATTGATATCGTTTCTCTTGCCAATAACCACACATTCGATTTTGGACCTGGCGCTTACGCCGATATGGAATCCCAATTGGCGGACTTGGGGATTGCGACCGTCGGTGCCGGTAACAATGCGAGTGAAAGTCGTCAGCTTGAAATTGTTGAAAAAGACGGAATTCGTTTCGGATTTCTGGCGTACGCGTCAAGGACAACCAAAGCGTCCCATATCGCGAACCAGGAATCACCCGGAGTTGCCCCTCTGGATCAGGAAATTGTATTGGAGGATGTAGCTCGCTATCGGGATGAAGTTGACCATCTGGCTGTAAGTTTTCACTGGGGTGTAGAGTACGCGGAATACCCAACACCGGATCAAATGAAAATAGCGCACAGTGTTATCGATGCCGGTGCACGTCTCATAATAGGGCATCACCCCCATATCATTCAGGGTCATGAGGTATACAAGGACGGTGTCATTCTCTATAGCCTTGGTAACTTTTGTGACTCTGACCTGGACTGGCAAGGCGACGATCGAGTATATCGCTCCAAGTTAAGGGTAGCTGATAGAGAGTCCATACTGGCACAGATCCGATTCTCAAAATCCGGGATTGTCGATCTGGAGTTCCTGCCAATTTGGCTGAATGATGTCGGGCAGCCTGAAATAGCTGAAGGTGAGAAACTCGAGGAACTTCGGGAGAAATTCAATCGTCGTAGCGAGATTATTGCCAGGCCGGATTTTCAGACTTATTGGGAAAAAATGATCATAAAAAAGCGTGTTGGTGGCCCGCTTAAGAACTGGCTGGAATCAGGCAGTTTATGGGACAAGGTGAAAAATTTTCGACCATCACAATTTCTCACACTGTGGGCATTGATTGAGATGTATTTTCAGACGCGTTTCTCGCGTTCGTCGAAGAAGTACTTTTTGCTGAATCCCGGTGACGACGAAAAACCAAGGCCCTATGTTGGTAAACGAAAAAAGTGATATCTCAGGCTATGGAAAAAGGATTTTTCGGTTGTCTTGGTCCCGGAGGCGGTGCCACTGAACAATTGGAAGAGGTAATTACCACGGCGGCCAGCGACGGATGGTCATTGCGGCTGAAGAACACAGATGCTTCGTTTCATGAATGGGCCGATGGCTTTGTTCTGTTCTCTGGCACTGGATTCTATCATTCAGAAAATGACGGCAATAAGGTCAGCGCGGAATCCATCGCTTTGCAGTATCAGGCGCGCGGCGCGTTTGTCGCAGATTCGTTCGATGGCTCCTTCGCAGTGCTGGTGTGGGACGCCGCGCTTCAAAAATTGTTTCTATGGCGCGACGATGCAGGCGCCAGGTTGCTTTATTATTATCAGGCGCCCGACAACAGCTTCTGGTTTGCAAGCAGCTTGCAGCTACTGATGCGCTATCTGGGCAGGCGCCCCATATCAAAGCTCGGGCTTTCCGAATATCTACGCTTTCTGGATATATCCCCCCCCTATACGATTTACGAAGATGTTGTATTCCTGCCCTCCGAAAAGCTGGTTCGGGTAGAGCCGGGCAGGCTTGTTGAGTGTGAAGACAAGCCTTCGCCTGCTGCTGCGAGTTTTGAGAAATTCAGTGATTTTGAGGAAGTGGTTACCGCTTTTGACGGGCTGTTGAAAAACAGTGTCGAGACGCAGATTGAGTCGGTGCCGCGGCTCTGTTCCTTTTTAAGCGGCGGGGTGGACTCCTCTCTTGTTTCTGCCGTTGCTGCAAGCATTCGTGATGATGTGCGCGCGGTGACAGTGGGGTTTGAAGACCCGCGGCTTGATGAGTCTCCGGTGGCTAAGCGAATTACAGCGCATCTTGGTATCGCTCACGATGTCATGTGTTTTTCCCAGGAGGAAGACCTGCAGGCGTTTGAGACTTTTACGACATTGGTCGGTTCACCTTTTGCCGACCCGGCTATCATCCCAACATTTCAATGCTTCGAAAAAACGGCACCGACCTGCGACCTTGTTCTGGACGGCACCGGTGCTGATACCTTGATCGGCATGATGCCGGCGCGGCATCTCAGATTCATATTGAATTACTCGTCGCGCCTTCCTGTGCCGGCACGTAAGTTCATCGCGAAGTCGCTTGGCATGACAAAAGCCAGCCGGCGTTACAGGGATCTTTTTGATTTTGACGATCCGGTGGAGCTGATGATCCGCTGGAAGGGCTGGACCAGATCGCAGATCAGCGAGCTGCGTGCAGAGCCTTGTGATCTTTCACACACAATGTTCTATCGAATTTACCGTGAGGGACATACAGAAATGAGCCCTTATGAGTTGTACAGCAGTTTGATGGGTAATCTTCCGGATGATCGTATACACCAGTCACGGGCGCTTTTTGGTCCTGAGGTTGTGTTTCCGTTCTTTGATCCAAAGATACAGAGTTTTGTTCGCAGTCTTCCTATGGAATTTCGTTATGCACCGGGTGAGCCCAAAAAACTGTTTCGCCATCTGCTGGCCCGTTACGTGCCAGAGCGCATCTGGAATGTTCCCAAACACGGCTTTGATTATCCTTTCGATAAGCTGATGCGATACAAGGACGATTATCTGATCAGAAAGTACCTGTCAGCAGAGGCGCTTGAGCGGCATGGATTGTTCGATACCGATATTGCCCGGAATTACATTCAAAGCTTCCTTGATGGCGACCGGTCAGTGCGATTCAAGGTCTGGGCGCTGCTGGTCTTCCAGGCATGGTATGAGAATTCCTACCAGCAACAGGGTGATGGTTTGAAGGCATGAGAATATTGATGTATTCAACCTATTTCCCCCCGCACTACAGTGGCGCGGCAAAGCAGGCCATCTCGCTGGCGAAGAGGCTTCGGGCTCACGGACATGAAGTGGAATTCATCACACTGCAAAGGCAGGGCGAGAGCTCTTCAGCCGAGTATGACGGGTTCAGGCTCTGGCGGATACGTGAAGGCAAGGGTAAGCACCGGGAGTTTGCCTTCTGGTGGAATTTCTTCATGTTTGTGTGGCGGCGGCGGCGTGACTTTGACATCCTGCACAGTCATGGCGCCTATTACTACAACAGCTTCATCGGTCCGCTGGCGCGTATATTCGGAAAGAAGAGCCTGGTGAAAACCAGCCTGGCCAACAATGATCTGGCTGGACTGGGCAAGGGGCTATCCGGGCGTCTTCACCGTTTTTTTCTTGACCGGGTTGATGTGTATATTGCCATCAGCCAGGAGCTCAGGGATGAGTTCAGTTTGCTTGAATTTCCCGACAACAAGGTGCTTCTGATTCCCAATGGCGTTGATACAGATCGCTTCCGGCCCCTGCCACCCGAGGAGAAGCAGGCGACAAAGCAGCGCCTTGGCCTTGACGGCGAAACACCTGTTGCCCTGACGGTCGGGGTGTTTGATAAAAGAAAGAACATCGGCTGGCTGATCAACGAGTGGATACACAATGAGGGCTTTGGAACACAGGCCAAACTACTGGCCATTGGTCCGCAAAGCCGTGAGGACAAAGGTGGTGCTTTTCTGCTCAGCCTCAAGGACACGGCTGGCAAACACCCGCATCTGGTACAGATTCTCGGCCATGTGGATTCAATAGAAGACTATTTCCAGATTGCTGATGTGTTCATTCTCTCCTCAACAAACGAGGGGATGCCCAATGTTGTGCTGGAAGCCATGGCGGCTGGCTTGCCCTGTATTGCTACTGCGGTCAGTGGATGTGGCGATCTTGTGGAGAGCGGAGTCAACGGTTATCTGTTTCCGCCCAACGATACAGACGGGTTGCGCGACGCACTTCAGCAGTTGTTTTCCGGTGATTCAGATAATAAAGCGCGCTACGGAGCGGCTTCGCGTAATCTGATTGAGAGTCAGTTTTCAATGAATGCGCTGGCGCGACGTTATTCCGAATTGTACGACCATCTTCGCCAAGACACGTGAGGTGACTGACAGTAAATGCTATGCAGCGCGGGCATCACGAAAACGAGACGACTGCGGCTGCATTAACATAGTGGACAGCGCCAGTAACAGAGCCAGGTAAAACAACATCATCACGCGCGGCGAGAAAAACACTGTACTGAATATCCCGATAGTGAGCAGGCCAAGAAGTGCGCTGAGCACGAATGCGTAGGTGTGATCCCCATGGATGGCACGGCGAAACAGGTACAGAAAGGCCACAAGGGTCAATAACACGAAAGCTGTAAGGCCCAGCCATCCCTGCTCGAAGTACAGCTCCAGCCACTGGTTCTCGGTTCGCCAGATATCCAGATCATAGGTGGTGTAATACCAGTGCCGTGACCCGGCGGCAAAATCGGCATTGCGCAGCAGCTCTCTGCCCGCCTGATCGCGAAGCTGAACCGCCTCCAGGTTGATGACGCTACCACGAGAGAAATTACGCACCGTGAGGGCCAGGTGCCGCGGTGGAAAACCCTGCGGCTGTCCCAGGGCGCCTGTTGAAAACGTCACGGTCGTGGCATGGGCTTCCCCGGTGTCGGCAGGGAATCTGACGCGTTGCGTTTCGCAGGCATAGGCGTACCGCACATGCTTCTGACACAGAAAGAACCAGAGGCTGGCCGGCGTTTCAGTGCGTCCACTCACCTCCATTTCCAGCGTGTCGCCAGCGAACCAGGGTACACGCTGATTGATGTACACCGACTGCCCGGTCCCCAGCACAAGTTGCCCGTCACTTCCATCGGTGCGGAATAGAAAGTTTGCTGGCAGCTCACCCGGCGGACTGTTCATGCGGGACTGCCGGGGATACGTGCCGGGGCCATGACCCAGGGTGGCGTATAAAAGCCCTGGCTGACGAAGGTCAAGCGCGCGCTCCCAGAGAGTCACCCTTGCATTCAGATCCGCTTCGATCTCGCCCAGGCGCTGGGCGGCGTAGCCTTCTGTATGCGGCATGGCAACACCAACAACGATACCAGCCACCACCAGAACACTGGCAACACCAATCAGCGCAGCCCGTCGCTGCCCACGCCTCAATGCGATCAACCCGAAACCTGAGAGAACAACCGCGATCACTGCCACGCCCAGATAACCCGCTCGCGAATAGGTCACCAGCATTGCGTAAAGGCCGCCAGCAAGCAGGGCCAGGACGACCAGAAGTCGAAACCAGCCAGGCCGTGCCCACAGCCAGATCAGTGAGAAAGGCAGGGTCAGCACCAGGAAGGCTTCGATGCTCGGCCCGCCCACACGCATCTCTGTGAACAGACCCGAGACCCTGTACCCGCTATCGACGTTGAGCAGCCCTGGGTAAGCTGCGCGTTCCCATATCACTACAACGCAGATCAGCAACAGGCCAAGGACCATGCCCGGCACAAAATACTGCCGGAACGCTTCCCCGGGTGAAACACCGGTTTGAGGCAGCAGGAGAAAAATCAGCAGCGCCAGCACAAAACCCTTGATCGCGCGCAGGATGTTGTACCCGGACATGTAGGCGGTGATGCCGGGTTCTGTCTGGCCAAGCGTTGCTTGCAGTGCCAGAGCGCTACTCACTACCAGAGATAAGGTGAACAAGACCACAACGGGCCACAGACCGGCAGGCAGGCGCGGTAGGCCTACACCGACCCGTGCACACAGAAGCAGAGAGCCTACCGAGGCAAGAGCCAGTAGATCCAATTCGTCTGTGGCCTCAAAGCCGGTCAGCAGGGAGAAATCAAGTACTGCGGCGGCGGCCGGTATGATAACCAGGCAGGCAGCGGGTCGAAAGTGCAGGATCACACCGTATGCAACAAGACCCAGTGTCAACCATGGGGCCCACACCGGCCACATCACCGCGGCACCCAGGGCCACGCTCCAGAGGGTGAGACCGATTCCGCGTAATACCCACATGGGTCGTCCTGCAAGGAAGGCAGATGTCATCTGTTGCTGCCCCTTGAAATAAAAATCAAGGTATCCGGATGACAAGGGATTGTCCAGTTTCTGAAGCAACCACACCCCGCCCCGACTAAGCTTGACTTAAAAAGGGGAGGGCGGCAGTCTAGTTACCCTGACGTTCGACGACGAATGGACTCGCTCACGGGCGTCTTTCGCTTCCGGGGAGGTGCCCGGATCAATTGCCCGATGCTTTTTGAGGTTGCAGTATGATAGGCAAGCAGTCGCTAGGCATACTTTTTGCGTTATGTATTGCTTTGTTGCCGGGATCGCTTGTGTCCTTTCAGGACCTCTCCGGAACAACCCAGACTTTGCAGCAATCCGGCCTGTCGGTCTACGACACCCGTACTGCTGAGCTGCATATCCCCACACTCTCGCTTGCCGGCGAACTACTGGATATACGACTGCGCCTGGATGAGGACGATATCCTGACGCTGCTGGATTCGCAGTCAGTCTCGGGCAGAACTGCGGTCAGCGCGCTGTTTGACCCCGGTACCGGGATTGCCCATATTCCCTACGCCGCCATATATAACAATGGTGAACTGGAAAGCGAGCGCTATTCACTGAAGCTGCGGTTGAAAGAAGAGGTTCCGGAGATACGTCTGGAAATCCTGGAAATTGAACCTCACATGCTTTCGGTGCTTACCATTACGGGCAATACGGCTGGTCGCATCGGTGTGTTGGCTATCAACCAGCGTGGTGCGTCCATGGCGGTCACGCAGCATCCGTCAGCGGGGGGCGACTCCCAGGCATCAATCGGAGCGATCCATACAACTGAATCCGGTGATACCATTTCCGTGTTTGTTGATGACAGAGGTCGCCCGCTGATGCTTGTGGCGGGAGACATGCTAATTCGATTTTCCAATTATACGGGAAACAGAGTCACCTTGACCCGCATCTCACCCAATGGTCAGGAGTCCGTATTTGTGGTGGAATTCGACAGTGCGCAGATGGATGCGCTTCTGACGGAATTCATTTCAGCATTCATGGCGTCAGGCGCCGTACTCTCCTTGCCACCGTCGGCCAGCCAGGTGTTGACCTATGGCGCAAATCTGCTGACATACGCAAGCTGCCTGGCTGCTGACTCGGGTGCATTCGCAGGCCTTGCCCAAGCCAGAAACGGAGTTCTGGCGGCATGCACCAGTACCACACTCGCTGCTGCACGCATGCAGGGTCGGGATGCGAGGGTGACTGCTGAAACCAGATCATGCGCTGCGCAGCAACTCGCAGTTTGTTCTCCCGCGGCGGTCAAGATGGAGCAGTACTTGACGCAGGCGATGCAGGTTATCGCAGCGGCCCCCGCTGGCAGGGTGCCCGGCCCAATGAATCCGGTATGGACCGAGGTTCCTGACACACGACTTGCTGATGTTCTATTCGACTGGTCCCCGCAAGGCCGCGCACCGGGAAATTCTGGAATTAATGGGATTTACGCATACTCCGGCGCTGCCTTTGACACCAAGCGAAACCGTTTGTTAATTCACGGTGGCGGTCATGGTGATTACGGTGGTCAGGAAATCTACGCTCTTGATATAGACACTTTCACCTGGTCAATGGTGGCGCCACCAGAAAATCTGGCGGATATGCAGGAAACCTCATGTACATTACCGACCCAGGAAAATTACGGACGGCGAACGGCCAACAATTTACCTAAGTCTGTACACACATATGATCGGCTCGTCTATGTTGAGCAGCTGGATGCCTTGCTAGATGGTCGCGCCTCAGTAGGTTACAGGGAGTGCCAGGGGTCACATAGAGAAGCTGCTTTGTGGAAGTTTGAGACCAATGAATGGGAGTGGTGGGCCGATGAGAAGGTGCACCCGGACGACTATCCGTATCCGACACAGTTTTCTTTTGGGGGTGTAGGCGCAGCGGCGGCGGTTCATCCAATAACAAAAGAGATATGGTTTGTAGCGCAACGTGATAATGCAAGACTCACGCGCTGGAATCCCTCAACAGACGCCTGGACTCAAGGCAGAGCGGATTTTACTGTCAACTCAACTTTTAACAAAGTCGCGGTGATTGACTCAGCCCGTAATAATCTCATTATCGGTCGCGCCAGATCCAATAACTCTTCCATGGTTTTTCATATCGTTCCTTTGGATGAGTTTGAAGAAGGTGAGACACGGCCGCAGGATTATATAGTCTCAACTACCGGCGATAATGATTTTTTATCTGTCAATGGCGGCAGACGTATCACCATGGACTACGATCCGGTGGGTGATCAGCTGGTGGCCTGGGCCGGCCATTCGGATATCTACACCCTGAATCTGGACTCGTTGGTATGGACCAAACATTCAGTGCCCGGCGCTGTTCCTGGCGCCGCCAGTACAGCGGGAACCTACGGAAGATTCCGTTATGTGGAGTCCCTGGATAAATTTTTATTGACACGACACACGGGCGAAAATGTGTTTTTGCTGGATCTGCGTTCGGATTCCCCCGGTCCAACTCCGCCAGTTACGCCGCCGGGTACAACGCCACCAGTGACGGGTTTGTCAGTCACAACATTTGAACTCACCTCAGCTACAACCAACCCGGAGCAGCCTTTTACCACTGCTGTTGCTTTTGCTGAAGGGGATGTCACAGGTACGCCAACACTCAGCCTGGAAAACTATCAGGTCGAGGTGAAGAAGCATTGGCACGACGGTAGTGTGAAACACGCCATATTTTCCGGCTTGTATGACTCCACAGCAAACATGCCAACAGAAGTTGCTGTTTACGGGGATGGTACAGTGCCAAGTGGACCGGTTTTGACAGAGGCGGATATCGTTGCCGCCGCGCCAACTGCATCGGTGCAGCTTGGTAGCATTGGTACGGTGTCTCTTGCCAGCCTGCTCGGTGCACCATCACGTATCTGGCTGCAAGGGCCGAACATGGTGGAAGCTCACTATGCGGCCACCGTGGGAGTGGATCCAGTTCTGGTGGTCAAGTTCCAGGTGCGGCTTTATGCCAGCGGGGCCATGCGTATCCGGGCAATTGTGGAGAATGGGCAAATCACCGATAGCGATGTGGCGGGCGACCCTACCGACATTCACTATGAGCCGCGAGTGACCGTAGGTGGAGTGAGCATTTACGATAATAACGGCGAGGCGCTTTATCATCATCACCATACTCGCTGGTCAGCGGAAGGCTGGGTGAATATCACCGCGCCAAACACATCGGTAAAGCATGATACGGAATACCTGACTGCGACCAGACTGGTTCCTAACTACTGGAAGCCAGCAACACAGGCAATACTGAATGAATATGATGCGCCCTATACCCCTATGGGCAACGGTGCATGGCGACAGAGAATGGGTAACCCGGGGTGGAGCGATCAGATTGGCATACTGCCCAGCTGGGATGCCGTATATTTAACATCAGGTGGCGATGCCAGAGCCTATCGCGCCGTGGAAGCGAACGCAAAAGCACTTAATTCGCATGGCATCATCTGGGCAGACCCAGCCACACACGACCCGATAATATTGAGTGAATGGGAGAGGTGGACTGTAAGAGGAGCATCTGGTGGAGGTGCGAACAATATTCAAACCGGGCCTAATTCCTGGGCAATTTCACATCACGGATCAGGCGGGTATTTCGCTTATCTGATTACTGGTGATTATTATTTCCTCGAAACCATGCATCATCAAACAGCTACCAATTTTCTGATCACCTGGTCCGCTCACGGACGTGGCCCCCAACGACGGGTAATGTCAACTCAAACACGATCAGGCGCCTGGGCGATAAGAACTATCGGACAGGCGGTTGCCATAAGCCCAGAAACCCCTGTTACCAATGACTTTGCAGACTGGTTGCGAATAGGTGTTTTCGAAGCAATGGCCTCAGTTCTTGATACGCCGGGCCTCAGCGAGAGTGGTTTTATTTACACTTTCTGTGCGGGAAGCGGGGAAGGAATGTGTTACAGCCGTGATACTTATGGTGGCGTTGGAGCCTTCCAGCAAAACTTCCTGGTGCAATCCATAGGTTATGTGTCGCATCTGAAACCCTTGGCTGATATGTCTGATCTATTACGTGTTAGAGACCACCTCTATAGAATACCGGTTGGGCTGACCGGGACATCTGGTGATGGTCAATACTGTTACGCGAGGGCTGGTGCCTATAGCTTATTGATATCGCCTGTACGAGAGGCCAAGGGCAACCCGGAAAAGTGGTTTGATTCCTGGAGCGATATTTACGAAGCCACGTGGGGTGAGCCCAATACCGGTTGCGGCACAAGGCTTCTGGGGACGTCTGGTGGAGGAGCTTTGTCAGTTGCAAGTACCGGCTACTGGGGGAACTTTTTGCCAGCGCTCTCGTATGCGGTGGAAGATGGCGCGCCGGGTGCCGCAGAAGGGTGGCAGCGGATACAAAATGCCGAGAATTTTTCGGTATTCGAGAACTCAGGTTTTGGGGCCCGGCCGATGTATGGGATCGTGCCCAGAGGGAATCCTGACTGATATACTGATGCCCGACCAGAGCTCCGCTCCGGAAGCGAAGCGGGAGTTATCTGCGCCCTGTGTTGACGGCGTTGAACACTACAGTTAATAATGATGATGGCTAGTAGGTGACACCTATGAACAGAGACCGACTGAACAAGTTTACGACAGCCATTCTACTGCTGATTTTTAGCGCTGTGTCCGTTAATAAAGCTGTGGCGCAATATGGCCATCGGTCAGATCGCCAGGCTCCCTGGGTGGGGGAGACACTGGACGGCAGAGCCTGTACGGGCGGCGAGGCAAGAAATTATGGTCCCTTCGACTATGTGACCAACCGGGACATGTTATGGAGAGTGGACAACAATCATTTCAGCCCCCAAGTGGAGCAGCTCATACGCGGTGACACCACGGCGCACCCAATGGGTGACGTAGTCTACACGCTGGTAAGGTTCCCCAATCACCATCGCGCATTGTACACGGCGGTCAGATTTTCACTGGGCGAATCAAGCCACGGCTCGCTGGACCGTTATCCAGCAGAATGTTATCTGCAGCGAGCCGTCAATTTCAGCCCCAACGATTCTGTGCCTTATATGCTGTACGGCCTCTACCTGCATCGGCTCGGACATCTGGAGCAGTCACTTGAAAAGTATGAGGCTGCGAAAGCACTGGCACCAAACGATGCCAACCTGTTGTACAATCTCGGATTGGTTCATTATGACAATGGCGATTACGAAAAATCCTATCAGTACGCGGTAGAGGCTTACAATCGAGGGATCGAGTTTCCCGGCTTGAGGCGCAGATTGCAGGAAGCCGGGCACTGGCAATAACATCGCCTCGCGTCAATACCCCGCGCAACAGTCAACAAGGACTATTTGGTGCCTGCGTTCAGCCTCAAACGTATTGTTCTTCTCGTCGCAAAATACAGCGGTCTGTTTGCACTGGCCAGACTTCTGACCAGTCGGAAAACGAGAGTGCTGGCCTATCATGGCATCTGGTTGGGCGAAGGGCATTTTGGCAACTATCTGTTCATGAGCGCGGAAAAATTCGCTGAGCGAATGGCGCTGCTTGAGAAGTGGGGCTACCCCGTAGTAAGGTTTTCGGGTAAGCCTGATGCAACAAGGCGTCATGAGCACCGGTGCCCCACCGCAATCACCATTGATGATGGTTGGTATAGCACCTGGTTGGGTATGCTGCCCGTACTTGAAAAGCATGGCTACCCTGCCACCGTCTACCTGACAACTTATTATTGCCTGAATCAGGCACCGGTTATCAGCGTGGCGCTGGGTTATTGTTTCAGTCAAATTGATGCGGGCAAAATCGAGACCCTGCATCTACCTGCCTACGATTTTGGTCCCGTCCGAGTCGACTCAGACTCGGCAAGAAAATCAGCGGTGACCAGCCTGCGGGATATATTCACATCCTTGGAAAATGAAACCGCCAGGCAACACTTTCTGAAAGCGGCATGTGAGGCAACCGGTGTTAATCACGGCGAACTCATGGATGGGCGCTGGTTTCACCTTATGAGCCCTGAGGAAGTGAAGGATGCAGTCAGCCGCGGGATCACTTTTGAAGCGCACACCCATCGCCACCGAATTACCTACGAGGGCAAGGACAGTCTTGCTGAAGAAATTGCGATCAACAGCGACTGCATCAGCAAGTTGACCGGCAGAGTGCCTGAACATTTCTGTTACCCGAGCGGTCGCTACACAAAAGACCTTTGGCCCATTATTGAAAACTGCCGGATCGCCTCTGCAACCACAACAGACATAGGCCTTGTAGACGAGAGCACGCCACGTTATGCGTTGCCGCGAATACTTGACGGGCAGAATGTTTCAGAGCTTGAGTTCGAAGCTGAGATGTCTGGTTTTCTGGAGCTGTCGCGATCAGCACGCAGAGCGAGAAAGGGCTAATTTTCAGTTTCAGAGTAGAGGGTCTTCCATTCAGGGAAATCCCTTTCCAATAAAATCCTCAATTCTTCAGTCTGTTTCAGCTGAATCGGTCGCAAATATTCGATTACCTTGTCAACGTTGACGGATCGCTTGTCAACTCTATCGGAATTTGGCTTGCTCAGAGCTTTTCTCAAAGAATAGGGAATTAGGTCGAGCAACTTCCTGATTGGCTTTATGTTTCGAACCCGATAGGGAAGTACCTCATGTTTTGAAACTTTAATATTCTTGGGTGTGACATTTTTGGGTTTGTCGGAATCAGGCACCTTGTAGGTCTTGTCGACATTCAACCAATCGAAAATGCTAACCAGTATCTCGTTTGGGTTCTGTACCAACTCCTCAAATGTGCAGAAATAAATCTGCTTCTTGTCAAAGTACTCCAGGTATTTCTCTATCTGCAGGGCATAATGACTGACGTTCATGTAATGGGGATCCGACTTGATCCCTTCATAAATATCTATCATTTTGGATTCCACATTCACATTGTGCCAGAAGTGGCTCAGGGTTCTTTCAATAGGGTCCCTCATAACATAAATAAACCTGGAATCAGGGTTGAAAGCATGGATGTTCTCTGGGACGTCAGAAAGAGTTGGGAATTTAGTGTATAGAGTAGTCGATTCGCCTACGATCTTTTCATGTAGTGCGTTTTCGAACAATTGTAAATACTTGTCTTGGTTCTCAGATATTCCCCTGTTCCACATACTGGGTGCGAAATGTTTCAGTTCATGACTCTTGACGAAAAAACAAGGCTCCTTGATTTTGCTCATGAAAATCTCTGGATGTGCTGAGAGTAAATCATGGAGATAGGTGGTGCCTGACTTCATGGCGCCAATAATAAATAGATTAGGTTTTCTAGACACTTCCATGAATTTCTCTTCCTGTTTCGATCTGGTTTGACCATCATCGTATATGTTAAACAGCGCTGGACCAAAAGCCTAGCCTTTTTCTGTTGTCCGGAATATCGTTCGTTGGGATGGAAAATGACCCTATATGCTATGATGCGAATTGTGACTAGTCAGGATGTGCTCGCTCTTGGGTAAGAGGCGGAAAATGAATCGGAACAAGGGATTTCAGTGAGTCGTAAGCGAAGCAGGTAGGCGCAAAAGAAGGATGAAATCAGCATTGAATACTATTTCGACAGCCCGTGTGCAAAATCGCCCGGGATCCTCCCTGCGGGGGGTATTGACGCAAACGGTACTGCGTGCCAGAGAAGGCCAGTTATCGGTCACAAGGCAGTTGCTCGAAATGGCAGCTCTGAGGCTGTTTTACGGCCTTGGTCCAGGGTTCTACCACACTGCCCGCTTTTGGCGGAAAGGCCTACCATGGGCATTCAAGACCGGATTCTGGCCGTATGGAAAATTTCGCGGTGTGCTCAATAAAATCAACCCGCCTTCCTACCAGAAGATGTCCCAAGACAAAGTCTGTGAGAAGGCAATTCTGCAACTGGTAGGCATTCCTACGCCGCAATTTTTCGGGAGCTTGCATCATAAGCGAGGCCTTTCAGCGAGCGGGAACAGACTGACCAACGCTGACGAATTACATCAGCTATTGCTGTGCAATCCTGGAGTCGGTCGACTTTGCTTCAAGCTGGTGGAGGGATCTGGTGGTCAGGGTTTCCAAGTGGTGGAAATAATACGTAAAGATGCTGTGAGGCTGCACGTGCTTGAGTCCGGGAATGTCATGTCAGTGTCGGATTTTCTCACCAGCGTATTGGCATTGGATCAGGGTGCGGGCTATATCGTGGAGGACTACGTCAAACAGCACCCGGACCTTGGCAAGCTTAACGCTTCCAGTGTCAACACCATCAGAGTATGGGCAAGCTGCGTGGATGGCGAAACCGCCGTTATTGATGCGTTTTTGCGGGTAGGTGGTAGTGGTAGCCTGGTCGACAATACTAGCAGGGGGGCGCACATATTCCGACTAGATCTAGACTCAGGCACAATAGGGGATGGCATGATCAAGAATATTTACAATGATACTTTCCAGTGTCACAGGGATACCGGTGAACGCATAAGTGGTGGTACCTTGCCCTACTGGAATGAGGTCTTGAGTTTAGCGCAGCAAGCGGTCGCGGCTTTTCCCCATATTAACTTCGCTGGGGTGGATATTGCTATTGCTGAGGGGGGGCCTGTTGTCATTGAGCTAAATGTGGAGCCAGACCCGACATCAGCGATTATTTTCGACCGATCTCATCGGGAGCTACTGCAAGCCTTCGTTAATGCGTTCAAGTAAAGAGGCGGCAGTGACCACGCGTCGATAGCAAGTTCTACCGAAGATTCTCAAAGTGCCTTATTTTGGAATTTCTGCTGGGTTAGCATTCTGCTTAGTAGGGCTACAACAAGCTCATCATCAGTGATTGAGCTTGTTTCAGGAGGAATAACTAATGAGTGCCTTGGGTAAAGTTGATGACTATTTTAGAGCAGTTCTCGCGGCCAGGCAGGTGCACAAACTGAATGCACTATCGGCAATCAAAAGCGTTGGAATAGCCAAGCTGCGCTTTGGACTCGGTCCCAGAATGCATTCGATGTACGGTTTGGCCGGAATACCCGTAACTGAGTGGAAAGAGTTTCAGCACCACAAAGATCTACAAGCGGTACTTAAACTGCTTAACCCGGAAGAAAAACGCAACATCACTAAAGATAAGCTCCTGTTTTCCTTACACTGTGATACTCATGGTTTTCCTAGTATTCAAACTGTTTACAGCGATCCGCCAGATCAGAGTACGTCAGACGCTGAACAGCGTGAAGCTTTTGGCCGATGTATAGACCCGGTGACAGTTGATCTGTTTTTTAAGCTCATGGATGGCGCTCATGGTTACGGCGCCTTCATCGCAACGCGCAATAATTCAGGCTGGTTATATTGTGATGACAGCGGAACCACAAGCGATCTTTACGAATTTTGTCGAAAGCGCCAAGGCATCGGCCGTGGATGGATAGTGCAACCTGTATTAAAAACACATGAAAGCTTGCGAGAGATTAGCTCCAGTAGAGCTCTAAGTACTGCCAGGGTTAATACTTGTTTCACGCCTGAAGGTCCTGAGATCCTGTTTTCCGTACTGAGGCTGGCAAGAGGATCGAACCAGACTGATAATTTTAATGATGGGCGAAATGGGAACATGGTTGCTGAGATCGATATCGCTAGTGGTAAGCTGGGGCCAGCTAGGGGCTCATTGAGCAAAGACTATCCTTGCATGAGCAGCTTTTCAGTCGATCCTGATACAGGTCATCCGATAGCGGGCCGGCTAGTACCTTATTGGGAAGAGATAAAGGCACTACTATTGAAGTCACAAGCGACTCTCCCGGAGCTGAAGACCCTAGGTTGGGACGTGGCGATCACCAATCAGGGACCCTTTATAGTAGAGGCAAACTCAAACTATGGAGGAGAAAGCACACAAGTGGCCTACGGGCGGGGTTTAAAGCCTGTTTTTATCGATCGATTAAAACAACTGATTTGATCGAGCTTGAAGCAGCATTCAGACATTCCTAGGTGATGGTTTACTTACCCGTCAACGTTATCCTTCTTCTATCCAGTTCAGCAGTTTCGAGTGGCTTTTATTTAAGACACAACTGCCAATGGCTGTGGGGGCCAGATTGAATTCAATGATCAAAGGGCCAGCCGTAGAAAACCCGATATCCAGTCCGACAAATCTAGTTGACGGCAATATGTTTATAACTTTTTTAGATAGTTCAATTACTTCATCCCGGAATGGCAATTCTATACCTTTCATATTAAATTTGCTATCCGGGTGGTGATCGAATGCCTGTCCTCCCCCATCCTGGGGTATGGCCGACTTGGTTATGAAGGTGTCCTGGTCAATTTCTACGCCGAAGCCACCGGATAACCTGTTATCCACTAGGCTGCCCTGTCTGCCAACTCTAAGGTATATTCCAACTATGTTTGGACCCTTGCTGGCCGTTTTACCAACCCACACCCTGACAGTGTTCAAGCTGGTGGGATTGAATTTCGCAAGAATCGGATGTTGTTCTATGTACTCTTCCATGATGTAATCCGAATTGCTGAGGCCATTCAAGTCTTGTTTAATAAAATCATCCAGTGACTTGCTTGTATTCCCAGCAAGGGTCTTAACCATCAGGGTGTCTCCTGGCATTAACTCAACCGCGCAGAAACCGTCACCACCAGACCCTTCCACCGGTTTAAAGCACATGCGCTTTAGGCCATGCTTCCCCATCAACCATGCCTCAAGGTCTGAAGTGCTTTGAATTGCCCTACCGTCACTTGCGAAGCTTGATTTAAGGCCAAGATAGCCTAAATATTGAGCATCAGGGATGTCATAGAACTGCAGCAATGCTTTGGCGACCACTTTGTTCCTGGCAACAACCCGGAAATTAAGAGGGTTCACTCGGTTCAGAAATTCGTAGTACTTCTGGTCATGCCAGTAGCCCTTCTTTTCCTCCCAAGGAATGCCTATTTGCCAAAGCCTGTATTTATGATAATTGCCAGGCCCAAATCTGGTTGTTAGTTGTAGCGCTGCCATTTCCCATAGCTGTCGGGAAAAGGACAGGGAGTTATCTTCTCTGCTGCGCTGTCGGGAGAGTCTGATGGCACGCTGGATACTTCTAAACATTTAATCCCTCAGGTTCATCCCTGATCTAAGGCTGGGGGGCGGCATACAACTATGTGTCAGAATCTCGATTCGGAAAGAGGTCCCAAGCTGAGGCTCGAATGCTTCCCGTACTGGCACGAAGACCGCTGTCACTTTGGCGTTTGGCGTAACCAACAAAGGGCGGCTTAAGACATTGGCCACACTTTCCAATCGTAGTACTCTAGTCGAAGATTGTATAGTCCAATAGCCGCTAAAATGTAACTCTAAAATATAACACAGGGGATCTGGATGGCCTTGGTTTCTCCAGAAGAGTACTGTCAGCTAGCGGGCAGTTCCGGCTTAAGCAGTGAACCCGGCGTAGACCATGGATACTCAGCCCTTCCGTCAAAGTTGTTGGCAGCTGAGCAGTCGGTTATCCAAAGAGATCCGGCTGTGGCCGCCATCTTGAACAAGGCACTTTGTCGTACCTTACTGGAGCAGTTCCCAGTGGCAAACGTTCCGTGGAACTTACCAGAAAGATTCAAGTCTCTCTATCAACAACAAATTTCGCGGATAGAGCGACAATTGAGCCTTGAACCTGAAAGCTATTTCAGCTTGAACAACGACCCGTTCCGCAAGGACCTTGCCATTCTACGTCACCGCCTTATACCTTTCGGTGCGGAGCTGGCCACGCCTTACTCCGGTGTGGCTCGAAGTCTGTTTTTCAAGGGAGGGGTGGGCCAGGCCGGCAGGTTCATCCGGGTCATAGCCACTTGCCGGGGCGTAAAACCATTCCTGGAACTGCACATGCATCCGCGATCCATTGAAGCTTTTAACCCGGACGGATGGATCGAGACCTATGAAAATCTGGCAGATTTTCTCGCAGCCAACCCGTCATTTCGGGGTGTCCAGAGCACAAGCTGGTTTCTGGATCCGGCGTTGGAGCACATAAGCCCGCATCTGGGTTACCTCAGGCGGGTTCCCGAGCAATGCGGGGCTACAATCCTGTATGCCGGGGACGAAGACGGCAAACATTCTGGCGCTTTTGCCACCTCACAGACCCGGCGAGACCTTTACGCGGCCGGTCAGTATCGTCCCAGGCGTTACACACGCATCTGGCCGCGCCAAAAACTTCTGCTGCGGCGCTGGCGATCGCTATAAGAGTCCCTGGTGCCGAAGGATGGCTGTAACACTGGCGCGCTTTGATCGGAGTTGGAATGGGAGGGGTCTGGTAGGTGTCGGATTTTTTTACACTCAATGCTGTTCTGGCGTATTTTTCTCAGTTGCTATTTTTCTAAATAGTTGAATATCCGGGAATTATTCGTGCTGGCATGGTGATTGCAACACATTGGCCGAGACAGTCCATTTCTTTCAGTACCAAGATTGAGGTCAATCGAAAATGAGCAACCTGACGAAAACTTTAAAGACACTTGGTGCCACGGTGGCTCTGGGCCTCGGGGTATCTTTGCAAGCTGTAGCTACGCCAATGTTTACCGTCGATCCAGGCGCACTGGGTTCCGCGGCAAGTCCGTTCCAGGCTGAATCAGTCAACGGAGGTGCCTCCACGTTGGTCACGCTGGATACCGACACCAACACTGGTGCCGGTGAAGGCTGGATCAATTTCAGCGGTTTCACTACCGGAGGATCCGCGACATTGGGAACAGGTCTGAACAACGACTGGCAGTTCTGGGCGACCTTCTCGTACACGGTTGCTCCACAGAATCCAGCTAACCCAATCGGGCCTGGTGTTGACCTTTTTCTGACCAGCCTCAGCTATACTTTCTGGGGTGCCGCAGGAACAGATGTCACTTTTGGTCCGACCTCAGTGAATGACTTTGTCACACCAACGGTCACTCTCAATGGCGCAACAGCGATGGAGATTGGTGGTGGCAGTCTGATAGCAGGCGTTGTCGAGCCGACTGGTCAGGGCGGCAATGCACTGAATGCGGTTTCCACCTACGAGAACACGGCGTTTGGCGACACATTCTTCACCGCGCCCAACCCGTTCTTCAACATTGCGTTCAACGAGTTTAACAACACATCTCAGCAGATTGTTCAGGACGGAAATCAGATACGTATCGTGTCTACCGGTTCGGTTGACTTCAATACAGTGCCGACTCCTGCAACATTGTTGCTGATGGGCTTTGGTCTGGTTGGTCTTGGCTTTGCGTCTCGTCGACGTCGCGCTGCCGCCTGAAACCAAACCGGTTAAACGGCACCAAAAAAGAGCCCCGCATTTGCGGGGCTTTTTTTTGCAGATGTGTTCTCTGCATCAGGCAAACTGCGGTGTACGAAGGCCTCCCAGTGCGAAGAAGCGCTTGAGATCACAGAAATCCTGCTGCTGCGCTTTGGCCAGCCCGTCATAGATCGCTCTGCATTCCTCCAGCGCCTTATCTGTCACGCTCCGTTGCTTTCCCCTGCGCACGGCAACCATGAAAGGTATCAGCCCTGTGGTATTCAGATGAGTGTTTGAGCCAAACACCGTCATGGCGTTCTTGAAATCCTTCACGGTGAACGCGGCTCGCAGCGAATTCAGGTAATCGGTGGTGAAAATGTCTGATTGCACCGCTTTGTGCTGCTCGGCAAAGAAGCGCCGGGTCTGGTCACGCTTCAGCCGGCCAAAATCGGCCAGATAGATGGCGCCATCAGGTTTGAGCACTCTGGCTGCCTCGCGGAAGGTCGCATGCAGCACCGCTACATCGGGTAGATGATGCAGCGACATGGTTGACATCACCACGTCCATCGAGTTGTCCGCCATATCCTCCAGATTCTGTATGTAACTTGTCTGGAAGTGTACATTCTTCAAGCCGAATCCTTTTACCGTCGCCTCCGCCCGGTTCAGCATTTCCTGCGATGCATCCACGCCGACGAACCCAGCGTCGGGGTGCACGCGGGCGACCTGGGCAAGCTGGTTCGCCGGCCCACAGGCCAGATCCAGCACCTGGTCACCGGGTTTGATGAGCCGGCTGAGTTGCAATGTATGGAAAAGATAGGTCGGTGCAATGACACCGTCCTCGCGGCCCGCCAGCATGAATGACTCGGCCTGATCCTTGTCGGCCATAATGAGATCAGGTTCGGGCACCCGGTCATCCCGCTGCGGTGTGAGCAATTCCAGAAACACATGTTTGAAGAGACTGAGCTGCGACGACATAGGGATGACCTGAGAGCAGAACGAATCAGAATTAAATCAGAATATAGACGCTTTCAGCACCATATTAAAGCGCTGGTCTTGTCACTGATGAACGTAAGGTTGCCTTTTGGGTGTACAGCTGACCAAGCAGAACCGAGAGCGCAATGATATGCCAGGGAAGATCAAAGTAGGCCAGGCTCAGGAAAGCACCCCCTGACATATAGGCAATAAGACTGACTTGCAACATCTTGGCCAGGAACGCGGGCTGGAACTCATTGTCGGAGTTTCTGTTCTGGGCAATGACCCGGGACAGATTACGCCAGGCCATGAAAAGCAGTCCTAGAAACATGATCAGACCGGGCCAGCCGTGGTCCGCAAGCACGGAAAAATAGATACTGTGAGCGACAACATGGAGCCGCTGTTCAGGGGAATAAATGGCATAGGTTTCCGCAGACCAGGGATTAAAACCGCCACCGGTAAGGCGGGCAGAAGCAATATTGACGGCGTATTGCCAGGCGTAGATACGCCCCATTGCTGAGGCGTCTTCCTCGTAGGTTGAGATCGTATCCATACGTTCGTGCCAGCTGGCAGGCATGAAGCTGAAAGTCAGCACGGCGAGCAGCACCAGAGCGGAACCAGTAATGAGTTTGCTGCTGCTTTTCAGCCAGAAAAAACCGGCAACGGCAACCATGGCAACCAGTGCACCCCGGGACTGTGAGCCAAAAACCGAGACCACGCTCAGCAGAATTGATATGCCCAACAACCAGCGCAGCCAGCGATGGTGATGATAGACCTTATGGAGATAACACATCAGGGGAATGGTCATCAGGATCGCCACCGCCAATGAGTTATTATCTCTGATGTCACTGGCCCCGGGACCCAGCACATGAAAGGCGCCGCCGGTCATCAGCGTGAACACCCCCCCCTTGACGCTGTAGTAGGCAATGGAGCCAACAATCACCCAGATCAGAGCGCGGATCTTGTAGGCATCCGTGATCAGCATCATCGTGATCAGGGTCATGATCTGAATCTTGAGAACCTTGTCAAGTGAGACCACTGAGACATGCGGATAGATGGCCAGCGCAGTGGTCAGGCACATCCAGGCGATAAAAGCCAACCACAGTGCTATGGTGCCATTCCAAGGCAAACGGTACTTTTCCCTGCCGGTCATTACGGCCAGCATCATGGCCAGCAGCAAGGTAGCGCCAACCAACATGGCAAAGGGAAAGCTGTAGGCAAATCCCCAGGCCAGACGGTGGGGGTTCATATAACCGATCCACGACCACACCAGAATGCCAATCCAGGGCCGCCACAGAATCAGAGGCAGCGCGCCAAAAATCAGCAATGTCACGATGATATCGCGCATGACTAATGGATCTCCCCCGGTGCCTGCTTGCTGACCACATAGCGGTATTTGCCCGACTTTTCCCGGGTAATGGCGTCCACGTAATCAATACTGATGGCGACATCCTCGCCCAGACGCTGTTTGAAGGGCGTCTCAATGGCCTGCTGCAATGCGGCTCTGTTGGTATTATCACCAGTCACCACTTCCACACGGGTGTGTAACAGAGTTTCCTGCACAATCCGGAATGATTTCACCTCGGGCAGATCACGTAATACATAGATCAGCGCCAGGCCATGCAGCACAGTGCCATCGGCGGCGGTGACAAAATCCGTGGTGCGCCCTTCCACACTGGCCAGTACGGGCAGTCCCCGTCCGCAGCTGCAGGGCTCGCTGCCCAGAACACCCACATCGCCGGTGCGATAACGGACAAAAGGATACTCACTGGTGGCCATGTGGGTCACCACAATCTCGCCGGATTCCCCGGCAGGCAGTACCTTGCCCGCGTTGTCCACAATTTCCACAATCATGTCCTCGGCACTGATGTGCAGGCTGCCCGCCGGGCATTGATGGGCGATAAAACCTGCGTCCCGGCCACCATACCCATTGGCCACGGGACAGTCAAAAGCCTTTTCTATCCATTGGCGCTGATGGTCATAGAGGCGTTCGGAGGTCACAAAGGCCACACGGATGCCCAGATTGTCCAGCCGATGTTGTCCGGCCAGGGCGTGTTCTGCCAGCAGCGCCAGAGAAGAGGGATAACCGAACAGCATGGCGGGGCGGCGCTTCTGTATATGGCGCACAAAGGCGTCCATATTCTGTTTTGACATATCAAAGGCGGGCAACAGTTCACTGCGGAACAGCCAGTCCCGCAGTTGGCGCAGCCGGTCCTGGGCGCCCAGCTCGATGGGTGAACCCCAGACCACAATTTCCCTGTCTCCGATATCCACGTTCCACCAGCGGGTGGCGCGGCGCTTGGCGGCGACATCGTGGCTGATGCGCTCCTTGCCCAGATAGAAAACCAATGGCTCTCCGCTGGAGCCGCCGGTGTTGAAGCGCTTGAGTCCGGCAGCACCGGTGGCTGTCAGTTCATCGCTGTAGGCCCGGATGGTGGGTTTGTCCAGCAGTGGCAGGGCGCTCAGGTCCGCAACCGAGCTGACAGTGGCCGGATCGAAATCCAGTGTTCTGAACAGTTGCTGATAATAGGGCACGGTGCCGCCGATGCGCTGCAGAAAGCGCCGGAGATTGGTGAGTTGAAGCGCTTCGATTTCGGATGGCGACAGCCACTGGGACTGTTCCAGTGCCCTGTGCACGGCCAGGGTTCTATGACCTTTCAGCGCCTCATGCAACGGGAATACAAGGCCGGCAACGGCTTTAGTATACAGGCTCATGACGCGGCCTTTTGTGATTCGCGCGGTCTGCACAGACTGGCATAGAGCCCCAGCCACTGCTGGCGCACATTGGGCCAGGTGTATTGCTCGATCTGTGCCAGGCCATTGTTGCTCAGGGTAGACCGCAGGGCGTTATCACTGGCAAGCTCACCGATGGCATCGGCCATGGCAGCCGCATCGCCCGGCGGCACCAGCAGAGCGGTTTGCCCGTGACTGACAATGAACGGTACGCCACCCACATTCGTGGAAATCACTGGCAAGCCGCAGGCCAGGGCCTCCAGTACCGAGTTGGGCATATTGTCCACCGTGCTCGGATTCAACATGGCGTCTGACCCGGCGTACAGGGCGACTATTTCCTGCCGGTCCAGCCTGCCTTCAAATGTCACCACATCCGTCACGTCCAGCTGCCGGGTCAGCGCCCTGAGAGCACTTTCCTCCGGACCACTGCCGGCTATGCGCAGACGCAGTGACGGGTTCCCGGCGTACACCCGGGCAAACGCGTGAATGGCCGTGTCAATGCCGTAAATGGTTTCCAGATTCCGTGTGATGACCAGCGTGAAGATGTCAGACGTCTCGCTGGCCCGTGGATGAAAAAGTTCCCGGTCGATGATGTTGGGGATGACCCGGGTGTTTTCACCGAAGCGCTGGAAAACGGCCTGCAGATACGCTGAGGGTACAACAATGGCAGCGGCCTTTTGCAGCGACGGACGCACCCGGCGGATGGAGCGCTGGAAATAGTCCTGCGCTTCACCGCCTCGGTAATTGACCACTACCGGTGTGCCACGCAGCCACGCCAGCCACAATGCAGGGGCGCTGTGAAGTTGCCAGGACCAGCCGGAATTGGCCATCAGATGAATCAGGTCCGACCGACCTGCCAGCCGCCACAGGGCAAACAGATAGGGGATCAGGCGGAACAGGGCACGCAGGACGGGAATACGTGCAACAGAGGCCGGGTGGTAGGGCGCATTGGTGGGAAGCAGCTCCACCGTTACGCCTTCCGAGCTCAGCAGTCGTGCCAACTGCTGTGTCTGCATGGCCATGCCGCCATTGGGTGGCGGCACCGGACCCACAAGGCCAAGCCTCAGGTTTTGTGCAGAATGGCTCTGTGTGGAAGCGCCAGTGCTCACAACAGCCCCCCGTAAACCTGCTGGTAACGCGCCACGCTGGATTGCCAGGTGCGCTCCTGCTCCACGAATGCCCGACCCTTGTCACGCATGTCTTGCCAGTCCTGGCGCCGGGCCAGTAGTTGATTGACGGCGGCCGCCAGCGCATCCGGCTCCCCGGCGCGGAACAGCACACCGGTGTTGCCATCACGGATCAATTCCTTGTGACCACCCACATCGGAAGCGACGACCAGGCGGCCCTGGGCCATGGCTTCAAGCGGCTTGAGTGGTGTCACCAGATCGGTGAGCCGCATGGATAGTCGGGGATAGACAAAAATATCCACCAGATTGTAGTAGTCCTGCACCTGCTGATGATCCACCCGGCCGGGCATGATCACTTTGTCTTCCAGCCCCAGTGTCTTGACCAGGGCCTTGATATTGTCTTCCTGGGGACCTCCGCCGACCAGTAGCAGGCGCAGATCCGGATGGCTGCGCAGCAGTTCCGGCAGTGCCTTCACCAGCAGTGATATACCTTCATAGGCATAAAAGGAGCCGATGAAGCCCAGCACTGTATGGCCAGTCAGGCCCAGCTGTGTCTGCAGATCCGGGCGTGCTGTGCCTCCCACGGTGAAGTTCTCGATGTCCACCGCGTTTGGAATGACGGTGATCTTCTGTGCGGCAATGCCGCGACTGCTGATTTCCGCCCGCAGGCCTTCACAAATCGTGGTGACGGCATTGGCGCCGCGGAAAACGTGGCTTTCCAGTGCCCGGCTCAGCCGATAACGCAGACCCCATTCACGGCTGGTACCGTGATCCACCGCCGCGTCTTCCCAGAATGCGCGGCATTCGTAGACCACCGGCAGTTTCAGGCGTTTTCCAGCACGAAGGGCGGCCATGCCGTTCAGTGCGGGGGAGTGGGCATGCAGCAGATCCGGTTTTTCCTGTTCGGCTACCTCTTCAATACGGCGGCTGAGTGTGCTGATCACCTGCCACTGGTTCAGAACAGGCAGGCCTTTGAACCCACCGCCCTGAGCCGGGGTGCGGTAAAACTTCAGTCCATCCACGGTTTCCTCAGGGGCGGTGCACTCACCCTGTTTGAGCCCGGTGACATGCGCTGTGTGCCACCCCAGGGCCCGCTGACCACGCAGCAGATTGCGCGTGCGGAAGGTATAACCGCTGTGCAGGGGGATGGAATGGTCGAGTATATGCAGAATGCGCATGGGGTGCCTGGTTTTATCCTGTCAGCGAAAAATTGTCGTCACGCACGGCGGCCTGGAACATCAACAGCGACCACAGGGCGGCACTGTGGTCGCGCAGTCCGGACTGGTGTTCCTTGACCAGCCGCTCCAGATAAGGCTGGTTGAACAGGCCGGTGTCGGCCAGGCCGCCCTCCAGCAGATCCCGGCGCAGCCGCTCTTTCAGTGGCCCGCGGAACCAGTTGGCCAGTGGTACACCAAACCCCATCTTGGGTCGGTACAGTACGTCAGCGGGCAGCAGCGGTTCGAATGCCTTTTTTAATACGTATTTGCCTTCCCTGCCGCGCAGCTTCTGGTCCCTGGGCAGACCGGTAGCCCATTCGGCCAGCGGGTGGTCGAGCAGTGGTACCCGCACTTCCAGTGCGTGCGCCATGCTGGCACGGTCCACCTTGGTGAGGATGTCGCCCACCAGGTAGGTTTTCATGTCCAGGTACTGGATCAGGGCAAGGGGTTCGTCCGTGGGACTGTTGGCGGCATGCTCGGCAAACACCGTATCCACCGAGTAGCCCGCCAGTTCCCGCTGCAAGGCCGGGCTGAACATGGCTTTGCGTTGTTCGGTCTTGCAAATGGATACAGAATGCAGATAGGCCTCAACGCTGTCCCGGGCCAGCGCCTGGAATGTGGCTTTGGCGCGGAATACACGTGGCGCCCAGTCCGCCTTGGGATAAAGGCGAGCCAGTGTACCAAAAAGCACACGTCGCAGGCCCAGCGGCAGGGCCTTGCGCAGGCCTTCTTCGTTCATCTGGCCGCGGTAGCGACGGTACCCGGCAAACATTTCGTCACCACCATCGCCGGAAAGTGCCACCTTGACCCGCTGCCGTGCCAGTTCACACACACGGTAGGTGGGGATGGCAGAGCTGTCGGCGTAGGGTTCGTCATAGAGCCAGGCGAGGGTATCCAGCAGGTCAAAGTCGTCACTGCTCACCTGGTGCTCGACATGGTTGGTCTGGTAGCGCTCCGCCACTTTGGCCGCATATTCGGTTTCGTTGAACTGTTTGACCTCGAAACCAATCGCGCAGGTGTTGACCGGTTCGTCCTGCAGCTGTGCCATCATGGCCACCACGGCGCTGGAATCAACGCCACCGGACAGGAATGCGCCAAGTGGCACGTCCGCCACCAGGCGTACTTTGACCGCTTCGCGTACGCGCGCCAGCAGGGCTTCGCGAGTTTCCTCTTCAGTACCGGGCGGCAGCGCCGTGAATGGCACGTCCCAGTACTGTTTTTGCCCAGGCATCCCGGCGCCGCGCTTGAACATCATGGTGTGCCCGGGACGCAACTTGTACACGTCCCGGTAAATGGTTTTGGGTTCCGGGATGTACCCCAGGGCAAAATAGTCCTCCACCGCGCGGGGTTCCAGCTGCCGGGGCAGCTCGGGATGGGCCTTGAGCACCTTCAGCTCCGAACCAAAGACAAGCTGCCCGTCGGGCAGCAGCGCGTAGAACAGCGGTTTGATACCAAAACGGTCGCGGGCAAGAAACAGGCTCTGTTGTGCCTGGTCATACAGGGCAAAGGCGAACATGCCGCGGAAATGGTCTACACAGTCCGGGCCCCACTGCCGCCAGGCATACAGGATCACTTCGGTGTCACAATGGGTCTTGAACTCATGACCCAGCGCGGTCAGTTCTTTGGCCAGTTCGCGGAAGTTGTAGATCTCCCCGTTGTACACCACACAGAGCTTGCCATCGTCGCTGAACATGGGCTGCTGGCCGCTGGCCAGATCAATGATGGACAGGCGACGGTGGGCAAGCCCCACACCCGGCTCGATGTGAACGCCGCCCTCATCCGGCCCACGATGGAATTGGCTCTGGTTCATCGCCTCCAGCACAACACGGTCAGGTTCACGCAACGCCTTCAGGTCAAAAATGCCTGCAATGCCACACATGCTGTCAGTATCCTCCAGCCCGGGAGTGCACAGCTCCGGGGTACAACAGTTCATCGTAAATGCCCAGGTAACTCTCCACCGTGCGCTGCCAGCTGAAACTGTGCTGGATACGCGCTTCAGCGGCGCGACCCATGTCCTGTCGCAGACGGGGGTCGTTGATCAGGGTGGCAAGGGCGCGTGCCAGCGCATCGGCATCGCCGGCGGGAAACAGTAATCCACTGCGGCCTTGCTGCACCAGCTCGGGATTGCCGCCCACGGAAGAGGCGATGACCGGCAGACCGGTGGCCATGGCTTCCAGCACGGTATTGGAAATGCCCTCACCCAGGGAAGGCAGCACAAAAATATCCATCATGCGCAGCAGGTCCGGAATATCGTCACGATCACCGGTCAGCCACACCAGATCGGTCAGTGACAGGGTTTCGATCTGTTGGCTCAGTGCATGGTGCTCGGGCCCATCACCGACCATGATCAGGCGCAGGCTGCTCCGTAACCCGGGCTGTTGGCTGACAAGCTGGTGCAGGGCGGCCAGCAGTCGTTGCTGGTCCTTGACAGGCACGAGTCGGCCAACAGTGCCAATTACCAGTCGGTCGTCGTCCGGCAGGAATCCCTGCGGCAGATCTGTGGGCAGTTGTCCCGGCGGGTCTGCCTGGCGTGCAAAGCGCCCGGTGTCCACACCGTTGTAGATCTGCCTGACCTTGCCCTGGGGAATACCAACGGTGTCCACCAACCAGCTCGCCAGATCCTGGCTGACCGCGATAAAGCGGTGGATCAACGGATTCAGGGTCCGGCGCAGACGGTTGTATTTGCGATTGCTGCCATCCAGATCATGCATGTCGCGGCCATGCTCACCATGCACCCGCTTGCAGCCCGGCATCAGCAGTCCCAGCGCCTGGGTTTCCAGGGCGGCCAGATTGCGGGTGTGTACCACAGCGGGGCGCAGACGGCGAAGCGTCCGCCACAGGCGCCAGTACATGCGCAGGTCATAGCCGGGTTTTTTGTGCAGTTCGATGACTTCCACATCGGGGGCGGTCAGACGTTGGGAAAAGTCCTCTGCATGACTCAGACAGATGACGGCATGTCGGTAACGCGATGGCGGACACCGGTTGAGGATATTGACCAGTCCGTTTTCCAGCCCGCCGGTACCCAGGGTGAAAATGATGTGAGCGATCAGTGGCGGTTGTGCAGGCGGCTTCACGGCGAGATGTCCTTTGATGAAGGTTTGCTGCCGCTGGCACCGGGTTCGATGATGCCACCATCGAGGGACGCCTCGATAGTGCTGTAGTGATCATCAACAAAGTTCTGCAGCACCTGACGCGCCCGGGCCCGATCCCCGCCCATTGGTGTTGCAATGAAGACACGCGTGCCCTGACGACGGCCCTGCAGGAGCTGCTGTTTTGCTTCCAGCATCTTGACCAGATAGGGATTGGCGGTGTTGTGGCCGTCGACCCGGTACCAGGACCAGATCAGCAGATTGTCAGGTGCGGAAACCACCCAGGCCTCATCCACCCTTAACGGTGTATCCAGCTCGACACGCACCTGTTGCTGGTCAATGAGCTCCCAGGCGCTGAAGCTCGGGCGCCAGGGGTTGAAGGTTTCAACCAGTTCCTCGCCTTCCTGTTGTTGCAGGTACTGGCGCAGATGCAGACCAACGATTACAGGGCTGGCGCTGCTGTCAGTGCTGGAGCCAAGCGTATAGACCTGATCCAGCGCCCGGTCCGCGCCAGGTTGTGGTGGCCGCCAGCGCCAGTTGTCGTCATCTGTTGCCTGCCAGTTGTTCGTCGACAGCGGCACGGTCAGAGCAGCGGCGTCCACGAAGTCATTGCTTCGGCCCATGGCAAGGGAGGCCGCAGGCCAGATGCTGGCGAACAGCAGGGCCAGGCCGGTAACCACAGTCACTGAAAGCACAGACAGGTCCTGCGCTGTGCTGACCGGCGTTGAGGCGCCGGCTTTTGGCTCAGTGTCCTGCTGCCAGTAACTGCCGATCCAGAACATCAGCACGATCACCACGGCAAACATGACCCAGCCAAAGACCAGGTGATCCAGGCCGGTGCCATATCGCATGTCACTGAGGTGGCCAATCATGACCACCAGATAGGCGCGTGCGCTGTTGGCGGCAATCGGTACGATGATGGCAGCGGCCACAAACGCCGCCTGACGCCACCGGCTGGTGTAGTTCAGGTGGGCGTAAACAAGTCCGAGGGTGACAGAAGCAATCACGTAGCGAACACCGCTGCACTCTTCTATCACTGACCAGGTGCCGGTGGGCAGGTACAGATACAGGCCCTCGCGAAAAACCGGAACACCGCTGAGTCGCAGCATGTATTCGGTGGTGTCGGCCGTGAATATCATCATCGGCAGTATCAGTCCGGACCCCATGGGCACGGCCAGGAACAGGAAGCCGAGGGGGAAAGCGTAACAGCGCGCCACGGCATTGCCGACAATCACCCAGATACCGCTGACCAGCATGGCCACAAAGGCCAGGCGCTGGACAATCTGTACATCCACGACATTGCCGAGCAACCAGGCCAGTCCCGCGGCCAGTACCAGCAGCAGCGCCCGCGGCTCAGGGCGCACGGTCAGCTCACTGAAGCGCTCCCGCAGCCGCCACGCCAGAAACAGACAGATGGGCAGAATCAGGAAACCGTGCGCATAGGTCTCCGAGCGCATCCAGACGTCGACCATTGAGATCAGGGTGTCGTGGAAAATCAGCGAGACCAGCAGGCAATAGACAGCAACAGCGGCCACCAGCAGCTTGCCCCTGCTTGCCCCTGCAGACCTTACAGTAGTACTCGCCGATTCAGCCATGACTGTGGTTCTCATTCCGGATCGGCAGTGTAGCAGGCCCGGCCAGCAGTTGGACCACTTTTGGCAGGGTCTGGTCCCAGTCAAACAGACGTTGAACGTGGGCGCGGGCCTGTGCGCCCAGATCAGGATGGTGCCCGTCAAGAATGTCTTTTATGCCGCGCTGGTACTCCTCGGCAGTGTCGGCCAGCAGCACATGTTGACCGTGTTTGGCCTCAATACCCTCCAGGCCCATGCGGCTGACCAGCACCGGCAGCGCCATGGCCATGCCCTCCAGTACCTTGTTCTGAACCCCCCGGGCCACCCGCATTGGTGCCACACAGGCCAGCCCGTGCTGCAGGTAGGGGCGGACGTCCGGCACACGCCCGGTGACGATGACGCCCGGTAAACGCGCCAGGCGTAGCACATTGGCTGTGGGTTTGCTGCCGACGATATAGAACGCCAGTTTCGGGTGTGATTTGCGCAGGGCTGGCAGGACTGTGTGCGCAAACCAGGTGACCGCGTCCACATTGGGCCAGTAGTCCATGGCGCCGGTGAACACCAGCGCCTGGCAGTCCGCCGGATAGGGGTTTGGCAATGCTGTGCCCGCGGCAGCAGCCTGTGGATCGAAATAGCTGAAATCCACCCCGTTGTTGTAGAAGCCTGTTTTGTCGGCGGTGCCCGGCGACAGCTGCCGGAACAATGCGGCTTCGGCCGCGGAGACAAACAGACTGGCATCAAAATCGGCTGCCAGCGCCTGTTCGCAGCGAAGCAGACAGCGCGCTTCCCGGCCGTACAGCCAACTCAGGGGCCAGGGTTTCTGTTCGGCGTACTGACGCCACTTGTCCGAATCCACGTCCACAAAATCGATGATCTTGCGATCGAAGTCCCTGCCGTTGGCAGGCAGGAACTGCGCCATGGCGGAAGAATACACCAGGCTGTGGCGGATATTGTGTTCTGCGCAGATCCGGGTCACCCAGCGCTGCAAGGCACTGTCCGCGTAATACGGCAGGGACAGTGCCTTGCCGTTGAACAGGCCGCGCAGACTGCGAATCCTGGCCTGGCCCGGCTTCAGGGTCCGGAGACAGGTTTCCCGACAGTACCGCTGCAATTCGGGCTCGCCGGACCAGTCCGCGGGGTCATCAACAAAACTGCCCAGGTAAATATCAAAGTGCTGGCTCAGGTGGCGAAGTAGATGGAAAGCACGGATCTTGTCGCCTTTGTTTGGTGGGTAAGGTATGCGATGACAAAGAAACAGCAGTGGCAGTCTGGCTTCCTTCTCAGGACTGGTCCCGGAACTGGTCCCCGAACTGGTTTCAGCACTGTCCGTGTGTTGCTGTTCCTGCACCGCCATCTCTATCATCAGCCAAGACTCCGGGCCAGGGGCGGACCAATCCGGTTGGCCAGTGCCAGCGGCAGTCGGCGCCAGGTGTCCACCAAAAGGCGATAACGGGGGTTGGTCGGATTCACATCAGGCACCTGGTCAGCGGCCACCAGATAATATTCATAGGGCAGGGCCTGCGGTCTGAAGCCCCAGTTCTTCTTGAACTTGTAGGGACCGGTGTTGTGTTTGCTGCGTCCGAAGTCGTAATGGGTCAGCCCTTCGTCGGCACTGCGGCGCATCAGCTCCCAGTACATGAAGTCGTTACAGCCCTTGATGTTTCGTGCCCGGGCGATGCTGCCGCCGTAATAGGGCAGCACTTCATTGCGGAAATAGAAACTCATCACGCCGGCAACATCCGAGTGATCATCACGGATCATCAGCACACGGCAGTCATCGGCGAATTCTTGCCGCAGAATCTCCAGATAACGGCGACTGAACACGGGTGTGCCGAGATTACGTACACTTTCGGCGTAAACCCTGAAGAACCGCTTGCAGCCAGCGTCTTCCTCGCTGATCAGGCCGGCCGCCTGGCCCTTGCGTACCATGGCCCGCTGTTTGGCGGGAATGGCTTTCATGTTGATCTCGTGATCAGCGCTGATGTCTTTTTTGAAAGTGTAGTACAGATCCTTGACCGGCCAGCCAGCCTCGGAAGCGTGCGAATTGCGAAGTTCCAGCGCGTCAACATTGAGCTCCCTGGCCAGCTCGCAGGCGGCACTTCGCAGGGCGACTTCCGCGTCTGTGTTGCTGGCCAAAATGCCGCCGTAGACACAGAAAGGCAGGCTGGCCAGCTTGTTGCCGAACAGCCGGCTACGCACCTGGGCCAGGGGCAGCAGGCCAACAATTCTTGCCGACTGATCTCCATCTTTTTCTTCTGCCAGCATAAAGTGGGTACGGTGGCCGAAGGCTTCTTGCAAGACGCGTCGCCAGCCGAAGCGATGGAAAAAGGTCGCCTGCGGAGCCGCCTGGACAAAGGCATCCCATCTGGCCTCATCGCTTTGTGTGCATTGGCGAACCGTTACTGCCATGACGCTGATACTCTCCCGGGTTCGGCCGAGACAGGCGGCGCGACAGGGGACTCAATCACATCTGCGAAAACCCGGTCCATTCTGTCCCAGCGGAAGTCCTGCAGCAGGCATTCCAGACGCGACTCCATCTTTGACAGGTTCAGGTAGTGACGAAACCGGGTTTTGCGGGTGAGGCTTTGCGGCCGGGGTTGATCGGGATCGATTTCCCAGGGATGAAAGTAGAACAGGCCACTCTGGCCCTCGTGTTCATTGACACGGCGCAGGGCCCAGCGGGAAAAACCATAGGGAAACAGGCGGAACCAGCCGCCGCCGCCACAGTTCACGTTGCGCCCTGCAAGATTGATTGTGGTGACCGGTATTTCGGTGATACGCCCGGATGCCGCTGCAAAGGCAAATCGGGACGCATCAGGAACACCGTAATGATCGTGTTTGACCGGCACAATACTGGAACTGTAGCGGTAGCCGGCATCGGCCAGCACATCGTGAGCCCAGGGGGTATCGGTACCGATGGAATAACTTGCTGCCCGGTAGCCATGAACCGGCACGCCGCCAATGTCCTCAAGCAGGGTGCGCGTGCGGGTGATATCGTTCCGGAAGGTCTCCGGGTTCTGCGCGCTGACCCGGGTGTGTTCCCAGCCGTGACTGGCCAGTTCGTGACCTTCGGCGACAATACGGCGCACCATGTCCGGCAGGCGTTCGGCCACCCACCCCAGGGTGAAAAAGGTCGCCTTGACCTTGTGGTTTGCAAACACTTCCAGGATACGGTCGACATTGGCTTCCACTCGCAGTGGTGTGGTCTCCCAGCTACGTCGGTCCACGTGAGGGGCGAACGCGGATACCTGGAAATAATCCTCAACATCCACACTCATGGCATTGAATATGGTGTTCTTGTCTTTTTGATTCATCATGCGGCCCTCGCAGCCTGGCTCCAGTTGCCAATGATTGCGGCAATACGTGCCGCCGCCTGTCCATCCCACAGTTCGGGCTGGCGCCCGGCCTTGTTGTTGCCGTCCATGATGCTGGCGTGAGCGCGCAGGATGGCGGCGGGGTCAGTGCCGACTATGGTGTTTGTGCCCTGTTCCACGGTGATGGGACGTTCGGTGCTGTTACGCAGTGTCACGCAGGGTACACCCAGGGCGGTGGTTTCCTCCTGGATGCCGCCGGAATCGGTAAGCACCAGCTGGGCGTTTGCCATCAGTCCCAGCATTTCCAGATAGCCCTGTGGTGGCAGCAGCAGTATGTTCGCCTCAGCAATCAGGCTGTCCAGTTTTGCTTCCGTGATCCTGGCCTGCGTGCGCGGATGCACCGGGAATACCAGAGGTGTCACCCGGCTTATTTTTGACAGCGCCTGCAGCAGACCGCGCAAGGTGGTGGTGTCATCAACATTGGACGGGCGGTGCAGGGTGAGCAATCCGTAAGGCCCCTGAGTAAAGACCTCCGGGGCTCCAGCGTTGGCCAGGGTCTGTCGGGCGGGCACCGCGCTGTCAAGGTTATAACGCAGGGAGTCAATCATCACATTGCCGACAAAAAAAATCTTTTCCGCGCTGATGCCTTCGCGCTGGAGATTACCAGCAGCGCTGGACTCGGTGGTGAACAGCAGCTCGGAGAGTTGATCGGTGAGAATCCGGTTGATTTCTTCCGGCATGGAGCGGTCGCCACTGCGAAGCCCGGCCTCAACATGGATGACCGGGACCTGCTTTTTGGCAGCCACCAGCGCGCAGGCAATGGTTGAGTTGACATCACCAACCACCAGTACCGCGCTGGGCTGCTGCTGGTCCAGTATTGGCTCGAAGCGCAGCATGATCTGCGCGGTCTGCTCGGCATGACTGCCGGACCCGACGCCCAGATCCACATCCGGTTCGGGGATATGCAGCTGATCAAAAAACGTGTGTTTCATCGCTGCGTCATAGTGTTGTCCGGTATGAACAAGACTGGCTGTCAGGCCGCTTCCCGGGGCCCTGAAGGCGCGCATCAGCGGGGCGATCTTCATGAAGTTCGGTCTGGCGCCTACCACGCAGAGGATGTGTGGCATTGTTCTGTCGTGCTGCATAATTACACTTCCGGTTACGTTTCAAGCGGCTGCTTATGGCGCTGGGGATTCGGTCTCACCAGAACTGATGTCTGGCCGAGAGTGTTACGCGGTTCTCCCTGTATTCGTTGAAGCCGGCATCCGATTCCCAGCGCGTATGCCGAAAATCCAGGCGTGCTGTTGTGTTGTTGCCCACCTGACGATTAAAGCCAAAACCGGCGCGCCAGTTCTCTGAACGCGGACCCGTCAGCCCCAGGTCGCCACCCCGCCCCACTCGCTCGCCCCAGTTCAGGCTGGCATTCATGGAAAGGTTTGATGACAGGGATCGGGAAAAGGCCAGCCCCAGGTTGGTGAACCGGGCATCAGCCAGGTCTTCGACACGCCGCTGCCGGGAGTCGGAGGCTGTGGCCGTAATGGTTGTACGCCGCGCCGTGAAGCGGTACCTGAGGCTCAGTCGTTCATTGATGATGGGTGTATCCCCGATGAAAGTGGGTTCCCCGATCAGCCCGGGCGGCAGGCCAGGCAGCTGGCCGTCACCGGGAACCACGCCTGGGTCGAAGTCCGGATCGAAGTCGGGATCGAACGGGTCGATGGTGCCCGGTGGAGCGCCCCGGAGCGTGCGGGGAAAGGTCAGCGAGCGCATATAATCGGCGCTGACCTGGCTGCGCTGGTGGCGGTATCGGATGTTGGCATAAGGTGTGGTGCCAAAAAAGCGTTGCCCGGTGCCCAGGTTGATCTCAACCCGGTCATTGGGTGACCAGCGCGCGCCGGCACTCCAGAATGTACCATCGATATCGGGATTGAGACTGGTGAAAGTGTTCCATTCCTCGCCCACCCGGCCAGTAAGCTGCCAGCTTGGCGTCGCTCTCAGCGCGGCCCTTGCTTCAGCGGAGGACATCTTGTTGTCGAAAGCGGGGCGTAGCTCAGTGCCTTCGTACATCACCTTGCTGTAGAAGCCGGCAATGCCCACACTCAGCCGGTTGGCGCCGCGCTCGGTGCCCAGGTCAAATTCGCCGCGGTGTTCACTGCTGTCCCCGAACTGGTTCACACGGTTGTATTGTTCGTTACGGTAGTACCGCATGCGCAGGTCAGCGCTGTCCGCCAGTCGACGCTGGACCACCGCGCCGGCACCGTACTGGTAGGTGATGTTGATATTGTCGCGGCCATCCAGGTCGTCGCTGCCGCCGGGCGCGAAGGGATTGACAGGATTTCTTCGCGCCGATGCATCGGATTCCAGCGTCAGCCACTCATTGATCAGATCGTAGGTGCCACGATAACGCAGACTGGGCATGAACGCCTCGCGGTTGCCGGCCGCGAAGCCCTGGCCAGCGGGGCAGTCGAAATCGCTGTCAGCCAGGCTGTCGTAGGTCACGGCACCCTGCAGATAGATGTTGGCACGGGCGCCCTGGCCACGCAGATAGATATCCGGTCTGGCGGTGAATGCGCCCCGACCTTCGCGTTCGCTGGCGCTGCGGCAGATGTTGTCGGAGTAGTAGGTGCCCAGGGAGACTCCCGCGCCTCGCTCCCATTCCGCGGCCAGCAGGGCCGGGGTCAGCAGTGGGCCGCCGATCAGCAGGCCGGACAGCAGGGCCGTGGCAGGCTTCATCGTTCAGGCGCCTCTGCGGTCTGGGTATTCGTGTCTTCCCTGTGGCCATAGCCATAACCATAACCGTAGCCATAGTTGTATTGACTGCCAAGACCCAGAAGATTGAAGCGGCGCCGGGAGGCCTTGTTGAGCATCACAGCCACCATCTTGTCCTTGCCAATGCGCTCCAGGGCTTCCTTGACGGCGTGTTGGGGTGTGTAATTTGCCGCAGCCACCAGGACGATCTGCCCCATGAAGCTGGCGAGCACACTGGCTTCATTGGTTTGCAACAGCGGCGGTGAGTCAAAGATGATGACACGATCCGGATAACGGGTGGCCAGTTCCTGCATCAGCTGATGCATTTTTTCGCTGGCCAGCAGTTCGGTGGACTTTTCGTGACTGCTGCCTGCCGGCATGATGCGCAGCTTGGCCAGCGAGGTGTGAAGTATGGTTTCTTCGGGTGTGGCTGTGCCTGTGAGGATGTCAATCAGCCCCGGGGTCTGATCCGGGACACCCAGTATCCTGCCGGCTGAGGCCTTGTGTATGTCGCCGTCAATAAAAAGCACAGTCTTGTCCTGCTCCATGGCAACACTCATGGCGAGATTCAGGGACGTGAATGTCTTGCCGTCGCCCTGCAGCGCACTGGTGACCATGATCAGATTGGCATTCTCGATTTTTGTCACAGAGCGGCCGGCAATATTCCTGAGCAATGGCCGCTTGATGGCGCGGAACTCTTCTGCGATGACGCTGCGCGGCGCGGCGGGTGTCAGGTAACCCTCCGCATGGAGCTGATCAACAGGAATATCCACCTGGGCCGCAGTGTCAGGAAGCCAGGGCGATTCTGTAGCGTCAAGCGGCTCCACGAAGGCTGCGGGTGGCTGCTGCTTTTTGCTGCCAATCGCTTTCTCGATACTGCTCATGTTCTGCTCCCTGGCATCTGCGTGTTCATGGCGCTGTCTGGATATGACATGGGGTGCCCTGGCACGCTGGTCGTTCGTTCAGATGATCAAACCCGGCCTGGCCACCACCACAGCAAAGACCAGTAGCAATCCGCCGCTGCACGCCACGAAGGCGGCAAGGCCCAGACGGGTTTTTCGGATCTGTGCTTTGCTTTTGCGGTGTGTCACATGACCGAGCAGGGGCAGACCTGTGGACTGGGCCAGCATGCGGGCATCGGTGACAATGGGGTTCAGCAGGGCCAGCAATAGCGCCAGAGCTCCGCCAGCGCCAAGCGCCAACACCAGTACGCCGGCCTTCAGTACGGGTTTGTTGGGCTGACTGGGCTGGAGCGGCACAAATGGCGGGTCCACAACCCGGAACGTGACATCACCGGCGTTTCGCTGCAGGTCGTCGGACAGCCGTGCCGACTCCCGGCGTTCCAGCAACTGCTGGTGCTGGCGACGCAGTACATCATAGTCGCGATCCAGTTGTGTCAGTTGCGCCTCGACATCGGGTATCTGGTTGACCCTGGACTCCAGATCGTTGACACGGTCCTCGAACTCGGCCACACGAACCTGCAGGGAGGCGACCTGGGCCTGGGTTTCCGCCAGCAGGGAGCGCATACCCTGATAGACCGGGCTGGATGACAGCGGGTTGGACATCATGTCCGTGTCGTCGCTGAGCGCCTGTTGCTGTTGCCTTTCTGCTTCCAGTTGGGCGATCAGGCCCTGCACCCGCCGTATTTCCGGGTGTCGATCTGTGTAGCGGGTCAGAAGGCTGTCCAGTTGCACATGCAGGGACTGTATGCGTTGATCCAGGGCCGTGTTGCCGGCATTCAGAGTCCCGCCAGCAATGAACACCGGTGCTTCACCGTCCAGCTGCCGCTGCAGTTCCGTGCGGCGGTTTTCCAGTTCCCGCAGTTGCAGGCGGGCTTCCTGCAGATTGCTGCGCGCCTGTCGCAGGCGGGTGTAATAATTGCCACTTTCGCCGGGCAGCATGTCCACATTGTTGCGCCGGAACTCGGCAAGCCGGGTTTCGGCCTGCACCAGTCGGGCCTCGGACTCGGCTATCTGCCGGTTCAGGAAATTCTGCGTCTGCGAAGTATCACTGTCCTGATTGCTGGTGGTGGTTTCGATGAATATTGTAATCAGGGACTGGGTGAGCCGTCGTGCGGTTTCCCGGTCGGGATGGGTGACCGTGATGTTATAGAGGGTATTGTTGCCCCGGGTGCTGCCCAGCGAAATGGAATTCTGCAGGCGCCGGATCATGGCATCCTGCTGGGCCTCAGTCTGCGCCTGCAGGTCCAGGTCGGTCATCCGGGCCAGCCGTTCCAGGTTGGGGCGACTCAGCAGGGTGCGGCTCATCATCGAGATTCGCTCGTTGGCATTGGGGGTGACCGTCATGCCGCGCATCAGCGGACCCAGCAGCGACGTGGTGTCGACATAAACCCGTGCATTGGCAACATAGGATTCAGGCATGTTCGCCACGTGAAACCAGCCAGCGATGGCGATCACCCACGCCACGAACAGCGCTTTCCAGCGATGGCGCCAGATTCCCAGTGCGTAGCTGAGTAGTTGTGCGAGAGCGTCCTGCATCGTTTGCTGTTGTACCTCGGTATTTGGTCAGTAGTACAAAGTGGCACGTGACATGCCGCTATTGACGGGCCCGATCAGTGACGGGCCCGATCAGAACCAGGACTCTGAAATGATCACCACATCGCCTGGCTCAAGGGTCAGGTTGGCGGAGATGTCACCTTTTTTCAGCAGATCGTCCAGACGCAGCCTGTAGGATTGGCGTTCACCGCCTACGCTGCGCACCAGCACCGATCGGTTGCCGGCTGCATAGGGGGTCATGCCGCCCACGGCCACCATCAGATCCAGCAGGGTCATATGCTGCGAGTAGGGAATGCTTGCCGGACTGGTTGCTTCACCCAGCACACTCACCTGTTGTTCCGGTACACCAACAAAACCCCTGACAATGACACTGACCACCGGTTCGCGCACATACTCGGCGTATTGCTCTTCGATCTGTCGCGCCAGTTGTGTGGGTGTACGACCGCTGGCCTGCATGTCCTCAACAAGGCGGGTGGTCAACTTGCCATCAGGACGGACGATGCCTGTGGTGCTGAGCTCTTCCTGGCCCCAGACAAAAATTTCCAGCGTGTCACCCGGGCCAATCACATAATTGTAATCGGGCAGGTCAAGACGTTGGGTTTCCGGCACCTGCTGCAGGCCGCAGGCATTGAGCGTGAACAGGGCCAGGATGCCGCCGGCCAGCGTCATCAGGCGACGCAAGGGAAACACGTATGCAATCATCTTTTTGCTCCTCACGGGAAACTCACAATTCAGCGTTTTGTTGTATTCCCCGCGATGGGGATTGCAAATCAGTCTCAGGCTAACGGGATTTCCTCTGATTATATGTGCGCCAGAGTACTTATCTCAATGCCTGGTCCCGACTGCGCAAGAGTACTCATCTCAAGGCTTCATGTCGATACTGAACCCGTTTTCCCGGCCATTCCCCGAATGTTCCGCAGTAAGCAGGTTATGGACGGGTGCATATCTGCTACACTTTAAATCAAACGCCGACGGAAAGCTGTGTTATCCGTACTGTATTATCTGTCCTGTTCCATTTTTCTTTAATCTTGCAATGGTGTGTGCTTGTTTGTGTTCCCGGTACAGCGTTGGTCAGTAGATGTTCTGGTCTCGTCCTGACTTGCAGGTGTTGTTCGTGTGTACGGCAAATATCTGTCGTTCGCCGCTGGCCGAAGCGCTGTTGCGTCACCGCCTTCAGGCCATGGGACTTGCCGGGCGAGTGCAGGTGAGTTCGGCGGGCACCCGTGTTGTCCAGGGCGGGCATCGGCCCGACGCCAGGATGCAGGCGCTGGCGGCAGAGGCGGGTGTTGCCATGGGCCGTATTCGTTCGCGGGTGCTCACGCCAGCAATGATCCAGAGAAGTGACTATTCGCTGGTGATGGATCGTACACACCTGAAGGAAGCCGGTCGCTTGTGCGAAGGCCTGGATGCCGGCAGCTTCGAGCCAGTGCGTCTGCTCGGCAGTTACCTGCCTGGACACGGCGATGGAGCGAATATACCGGATATTCCGGATCCCTACTTCGGTGATATGCAGGGCTTCCGTCTGGTCTATGGGCAAATTGATGTGGCGGTGAGTGGGCTGTTGGTCAACATCGTATCCCGTCTGGAAGGTTCCCGGGAGGCCGGGGGCTTGACATCAGTGCGCTGAGGAGCAGATGTAGTATGGAAAATTGTACCAAGGTGTGACATTCTTGCTCTAAACTGATACAGCGCGCACTGAAGCCGCAATCAGGCCGCAGTCAGGCGCCGCATGGCTCAATGATTATTTGTGCAACAAGCTGCCGTGGCACCACTGTTCACGGTACCTCGCGAAACGCACTGCAAACCGCACTGCAAACAAGGTCAGTCCGTCATGCCGAAATCCGATGCCCGGTCCGAACCCCGGCCCGCTGGCTCCTCCAGAGTGGAAGAGTTCGACCGATACTTTGATCTCGCTCCGGCTGTGACAAAGGCGCAGCGCGACCTGGTATACCAGGTGCGTTACCGGGTGTACTGCGAGGAGTTTGGTTATGAGCCTGCCGAAGCCTTCAGTAATTTCAAGGAGACGGACGAGTTTGATGATCGCTCCATGCATTGCCTGGTGACTCACCGGGGGTCCGGCGTGCCTGTGGGCTGTGTTCGGTTGGTCATGGTCGAGGGTGATGAGCTGATGCCCATGGAGGCGCATGCCGGGGACAGCCTTGACCAGGATTTCATCAACAGATTTGCCGGGCGACGTGACGCCTTGTGTGAAATTTCCCGACTTGCCGTTGATGGTGCATTCCGGCGCCGGCCCAAGGAGCAGGAAACCCGCTTTGGCAATATCGATGCGGTTGGTGCCAGTGAATGGGAGCGACGCACATTCCCCATGATTGCCCTGTCACTGATGATCGGTGCCGGCGCCCTGGCCGAATCGCTGGGAAAGAGGCACTGTTTTGCCATCATGGAGCCATTCCTTCCAATCATGATGAGGCGCACCGGCATCCATTTCCGTCGCGTGGGGCAGGATTTTGAATTCCGTGGCGTGCGTGCCCCGTACTATACCCTGGTGGATGAATTTTTTGAGAACCTCCCGGTCGATTTGCGGCAGTACGGCAGGGCGTTGCAGAAACGGTTTGCTGCCGCTTTGCCGGATGGCAAGGCAGTGTCCTCGGCCGCAGCCGACACTGCCAGGGTGGCCGATGAAGTCGTCCGCCTTTCGATGAAACCACCCTCTTCCCCGGAGGGAGTTGCGTGACGGCAGAGGCGGAGAATGCCATCGCCGCATTCATTGCCGCGCTGGGCAGTGAACAGGTGGTGCTCAATCCGGATGAGCTGCAGCGCTACGAACAGGCCACTTTCCACTCAGACAACAAGGTGCCTGCCGTCATTCGACCGGGCAACACCGCCGAGGTCCAGCACTGTCTGCGCATTGCCAATGAGTTCAAGGTGCCTCTCTATCCGATAAGCACCGGTCTGAATATTGGCTACGGCTCCATGGTGCCACCCACTCCCGGGTGCATCATCATGGAGCTCAGGCGGCTGGACCGCATTCTTGAATTCAATGCCGAGCTTGGTTACGTTCGGGTGGAGCCAGGGGTCAGTCAGCAGCAGCTGTTTGATTATCTGCAGGCCCGGGACGCTCCCTTCTGGCTGGATGTCACCGGGTCATCACCCCACCACAGTCTGATTGGCAACATCGCAGAACGAGGCTTTGGCCATACCGCCTATGCGGATCATTTTGGCAATATTGGTGGCTTCCGGGTGGTATTGCCGAACGGGGATCTGTTGGCTACCGGCTTTGGCCAGTACGATAATGCCAAGGCTGCAGGTGTTTACCGCTGGGGGGTGGGGCCGCACTATGACGGCCTGTTTACCCAGTCCAATCTGGGGGTGATCGTGGAAGCCATCATCTGGTTGATGCCCAGGCCGGAATACATGCAGTTCTTTTCCTGTCGCATCGACCGTGACGAAAGTCTGCCAGAGCTGATCGAGTTGCTGCGCCCCCTGCGGTTGGACGGCACCATTCGCAGCGCCATGCATATCGCCAATGACTACAAGATGGTCTCGGCCATTCAGGGTTATCCCTGGGAGTTGGCGAAGGGGCAGACGCCGCTGCCCGAAGATGTGATGCAGGCCAAGGTCAGAGAGTGGGATTGTGGCCCCTGGAATGTGTCGGGCGCGCTTTACGGCACACCTGGTACTGTGGCCGATGCCCGTAAGCGCATCAAGCGCCAACTGCGGGGCAAGGTCAAACGGCTGCGTTTTCTTGACGAGCGCCTCCTGGGTCTGGCTGAGCGGTTTGCCAAACCTTACCAACGCTTCACCGGTGTCAGGCTGACCGATCTGCTGAAGGTGATCAAACCGGTGTTTGGCATGACCCGTGGCGTGCCTTCGGCCGCAATGATGTCAAGCAATTACTGGCGCAAGAAGGCGTTTCCGCAGGCATCGGCGGATCTGAGCCCTGAAAAGGACAACTGTGGCGTGATGTGGCTGTCGCCGGTTGCCCCCACCTCCGGCGCTCATACGGCGGCAATCTGGAATATCGTCAAGACCACGATGCTGGGTCATGGCTTCGAGCCCTCGGTCTCCATCACCCTGATCAACGAGCGTAGCCTTGATTGTGTGATCAATCTGTCCTATGACCGGGACATCGAGGGTGAGGACGAGCGAGCCATGGCCTGCCACGATGATATGCTCGGGCAACTGTGTGACGCCGGGTACTACCCCTACCGTCTGGGGATCCAGGCGATGGCAAAGATGCCGCCCAGAACGGCAGCATACGGAAACTTTTTTGCCGATATGAAGGCGGCTCTGGACCCCAATGGTATTCTGGCACCAGGACGGTATCTGCCATGATCAGTGGCGTCCTGCGCGCTGCTGTATCATATGACACTGCGTCAATGTACCATGTTAAAATCAGATCCGAGCTATGGTCGGGTGTTTCGCCTGTTCAGTTCGCGTGTAATGAAACGCGTCCGCTGAACGCTGTTTTTCTGGAGAGTTGATATGATGGCTGTATTTTTTGGCGCCGCCACCAGGTCCGGATTTCGCTGCGCAGGGCTGCTTTTGCTGGCTGTTGCTCTGGGCGCCTGCTCACAGGCATCGGAACAGGACCTGCTTGAGCGGGCTCAGCGCGCGATGGATGACGGCAATGTCAGGGCAGCCGAGATCGATGTCAGGGCTGCACTTCAGCAGAATCCGGACCACGCCGGCGGTAGACGGCTGCTTGGTGAAATCCAGCTGTTTATCCAGAATCCTGTCGTTGCCTCGGAGCAGTTTGAGCGTTCTCTTCAAGCCGAGGATAACGATGAGGTCCGGGTGCTTTACGCTCGCGCGCTGATGGCGGCGGGTCGCAGTGACAGGCTTCTGGCGCTGCATGGGCAGAACGCATTCTCCAGCGTCAGTGACGACCCCCGGTACCAGGCGGTTCTGGCCTCGGCACAGGCGACCGAGGGCGAATTGCAGAACGCCAGGGATACCCTGGCACAGGCGCTGGCAGCTGCACCCGAAGACCCACTTGTACTTACCACCAATGCCGTTTTTCTCATCGCCTATTCGGGGCGCCCGGAGGAGGCGCGGGCGGCTGTGCAGAATGCCGTGGACCTGCACCCGGAATACGTGGACGCATGGAGTTTTCTGGGTGGCCTGCAGCAGATGAATGGCGAGCTGTCCGAGGCCCAGACCAGTTATGAAACCGCAATCTCACTCAACCCGTTCCGCTTCCCTGATCGCCTCAACCTGATCACTGTCCTGCTTGACCAGGGCAAGTCCGAAGAGGCCGGTGACGCACTCCAGCGCCTGTTGGCCAACAACCCCGATCACCCCGGCGTGAATTTCCTGCACGGCAGGATGCTCGTCGAGGCGGGTGAAACCGAGGAAGCGTTGACAGCCCTGAATAACGTGCTCGGCGTGCTGCCGTCGCATCCGGGCGGCCTGTACCTGGCAGCGGTGGCCAATATCGCCGAGGGCAACCTGTCGACGGCGCGCAGCCAGCTCAATCGCCTCCTGGCCGACCAGCGTGACCACGTGGGTGGTCATCTGCTGATGGCCAACCTGCATCTGCTGATGGAAGACCCGGCGGCTGCGGAGCAGGTCGCCCGGAGTATTCTCCAGAGTGACAGTACAAATTATGCCGCCATGGAAATGCTGGTGACTGCGTTGAATGCCCAGGGGCAGGGCGGCAGCGCTGAAAGCATTGAATTACACCAGCGCCTGGCGTCGGCGCGCCCGGACGATGTTCAGTCCCTTTGGTCACTTGGGGCTGCCTTGTTGCAGGCCGGTGATGGTACCGGTGGTATTGCCCAGTTCCAGGCCGCACGTGACCTGGCGCCTGAGTCCACGTTGGCTCGTGAGCGCCTGATCCAGGCGCACATGACCAGTGGTGATGTGGATGCCGCCCGCGCCGAAGCCGAGGCCTATGCGCAGCAACACCCCGATAACCCCCGCCCCAGCATCTACCTTGCCCGGCTGGCAATGCAGCAGAATGATCCACAGACAGCCCGGAACCACTATGGCGAAGCGGAACGCCGCCTGCGCCAGGCGCTGGATGCCCAGCCTGACAATCTGGAGCTTCAGGGCATGATGATTGATGCGCTGGTGGGGCAGGGAAAACTGGATGAAGCGGAAACCATGCTGCTTGCGCTGCCGGACGAGGTGGCACGTCAGCCAATGGTCCTGCAGGCAAGAGGGCGCATCGCCATGGCCAGCAATCGCCCGGCAGAAGCCGAGCCCCTGCTACGCCGCGCAGTGGAGGCCGAGCCTAACACCCTGGCCCTGCTCTGGTTGAGCGGCTCCCTGACAGCACAGGGCCGCGACAACGATGCCATCGAGCTGCTGGATGAGTGGCTGGTGGAATACCCGGACGATGTCATGGTGCACAACGAGCTGGCGTCCACCTATCTGCGACTGGGCAGGGAAGCTGAAGCTCGCGAGCATTATCAGGAAGTCATGCAAAGGGGCGCGGAAAATGTCATTGTGATGAACAATCTGGCCTGGTTGTTGCGTGAGGACGATACACAACAGGCGCTGTCGCTTATCGAGAGGGCGTACGAACTGGCGCCGGGCAGCCCCCATATCATGGATACCTACGCCATGGTTCAACTGGAGCGCGGCGCAGTGGATGAAGCAATGGCGCTGAATCAGAGTGCGCTGGAACTGATGCCGGCCGCGCCGGAGTTCCTTGTGCACCGCGCGCAGATCCTGCATGCAGCAGGCAACAGGGCTGAGGCCATCCGCGTGCTGGAAGACCTGGTGGGCACAGACGGCGTAGCCGACGCACAGCGTCAGGAAGCGCAGGCGTTGCTCACTGAATGGCAGAACTGAGTATTCAGCCCGGAATCAGTGACCACAACTGGTAGATCATGACGGTCGAGGCTGTGATTGCCAGTGCGATACCCGGCAGGGTCAGCCGGGTGCGCACACTGTGCCGTCGCTCGGTTATCCCGTGACCCGCGCCACGATGCTCATGTTGGCTCATCACTTGTCACTCCTTTTATCCAGCTGATATTTGTCCAGCATGTTGTAAAGGGTCGGACGTGTTACCCCGAGCAGGCTGGCAGCCTCCGAGATATTATCGTCAGTGTAGCTCAGGGCGCGGACAATTGCCTGCTGTTCGGCGGCTTCCCGAACCCGGCGCAGATTCAGTGGCATGTCCGACGATGCTTCTTCCTCGCCAACATCCAGTTCCATGTCGTCCACGGTGACCTGGCTGCCTTCTGCCATGATCACACCACGCTTGACCCGGCTTTCCAGTTCCCGCACGTTGCCTGGCCAGCTGTATTTCTCAATCGCCGCAATGGCCCCGTCGTCGAAACCTTTCACCGCGGGAGCCAGTTCCGATGCGAAGCGGGTCAGGAAGGCTTTGGCCAGCACCGCGGCATCCCCGGTTCGGTCCTTGAGTGCAGGAATCTTTATGGTCATTTCACTGACCCGGTAGTAGAGATCCTCACGGAAACGACCCTCGCGAATCCGCTCCTCAAGATTCTGGTGGGTGGCGCAGATGATGCGTACGTCCACCGGAATTTCCTTGCGCCCGCCGATGCGCTCCACCACCCTTTCCTGGATGAAACGCAATAACTTGGCTTGCAGGTCCAGGGGCAGGTCTCCGATTTCGTCCAGGAACAGGGTGCCGCCGTCGGCATATTCGATTTTTCCCTGTGTCTGCTGGCTGGCCCCGGTGAACGAACCCTTCTCGTAGCCGAACAGCTCGCTCTCCAGCAGGTTTTCAGGGATGGCAGCACAGTTGATCGCTACCAGGCTCTTTTTTGCCCTGGGGCTGAGATCGTGCAATGCGCGGGCGAAGCGCTCCTTGCCGGTGCCGCTGGCGCCCAGTAACAGCGTGGTGATGTCACTCGGGGCGATTTTTTCCACCGTACGGCAGACCTTCAGCATCTGTGGGCTGATGGCAATGATGTCCCGAAGTGGCATATTGCCTTCTGCCTGCTGCAGCCGGTTGTTTTCCAGTTCCAGCTCATACACATGCTGCGCCCGGTCCACCAACAGGGACAGCAATTCCGGATCAGCCGGTTTCTGGTGGAAATCGTAGGCGCCGCTGGCAATGGCCCGCACGGCGTTGGCGCGTTCATTGTCCCCGGTCACAACAATGATCTTGGTCTCGGGCGACAGGGCAAGAATCTCTTTCAGGGTGGCCAGCCCCTCGCTGACGCCACCCGGGTCCGGCGGCAGCCCCAGATCCAGCAGCACCACGCCGGGTTCGAATCGACGCAGCGCAGTAATGGCTTCAATGCGATCCCCGGCGGCGATCACTTCATAGCCGTCGAAGGCCCAGCGCAACTGGCTCTGCAAACCTTTGTCATCTTCGACCACCAGCAGATATCGGGTGGCGTTGTTCCCAGCGTTGTTATCAGTGTCTCGCTTTGTCATGCCTGTCTCTGTTTATTGCGGTGAGAGGAACGGGGCGTGCCGGGGGATTGTATCTGACTGTTGGTGTTTTCCTGAAGCGGTGTGTCAGCAGTCGGCAGATCCGTGGCCAGTGGGATGAACACGTGGAAGGTAGTGCCTTGTCCTGGTGTGCTGTTCACGCCGATATCGCCGCCGAGCTGGCGAATGTACTCGCGGCTTTCAAATGCACCGATGCCCATGCCGGTCAGGCCCTTGGTGGATTCGAAGGGTCGGAACAGGCGCTCGCGAATGAAGTCTGCGCTCATGCCCTTGCCGGTGTCCTGAATGTCCACCTGGATGGTGTTGCCCTCCAGGCTCAGGTGGACAGTAACCTCGCCATCAACGGGTGTGGCCTCCTGGGCATTCTGCAGCAGGTGATTGAATACGGTCGCCAGTCGGGCCCGGTCCGCCTGCACACTGTACTGCTCAGTGTCTGCAAAGCCGGCGCGAGGCACAGGTCTGCTGTCCGAGCGGCCCTTGATGACCTCGCGAAGCAGGTCCCCGATGTCAACATTGTCCGCCGGTTTGCTGCGCACGCCGCTGCGCATCTGTTGCATCAGGCGCTGCATCCGCGAGACCGAATTCTCCACCGTGTCGATCATGTCCGAAATGAACGCCGGATTGTCGCGATGCCTGGCTGCGTTGGAGACAATCAGGGATTGCTGGGCAAGAATGTTCTTCAGGTCGTGCACCACGTAGGCGGACAGGCGATTGAAGGCGTCGAACTGGCGTGCTTCCACCAATGCCCGGCTGGCCATATGTTGTGCCAGATGAGTGGCGGCCTGGCGCCCGGCAGTCTTGAGCAGGTCGCGATCTTCCCAGTTGATGCCCTGTTTGAGGTCAGACTTTTTCAGGATCAGAACGGCCTGCAGCTGATCGCGGAACACCAGTGGAATGATCAGCCACAGTTGCTCGTCCTTCTGCAGCCACTCGGGCAACACCAGGTCCTCATAGAGCTCCGGCCGGTTGCGCCACTCCACCAGGTCAATGACCCAGTCTGTTCTCTGCAGCCAGGCAGGCAGTTGTTCCAGACTTGCGCCGGCCCGCGGCGGCGGCATTTCCCAGTGTGCCAACAGGTGCATGGCCTGGTCGTCATCGCTGGCCCAGAGCATGCCGGCCGGACTGCTGGCCAACGGCGCCATGGTGCGTATGATGCCTTCGGCCACATTGTCATCGAGGCTGGCGAGGGCCCGGGTGAACTTCAGCCATTCTTCGCGGTAATCGTAGCGATAGCTGAAGAAGTGCTTGCTGAGAAATACCCGGAGCTGCGCGCGGAATTTGCCGGAGAACAGCACAATGACCAGCAGCGCTGCTGCTGCTGCCAGAAAGGCCAGCTGCAAGACACCGCCCCAGGAGCCGCCCAGGTAACGGATGACATAACCGGCGGCTGCCATGCCAAGCAGGTACAGGCCGGCACCGGTGAGGGTGACAGTGTGAAAGGCAACCTGGTGGGACACCTGCAGATTGACCCGCCAGTTGCTGTTACGAGAGATGCCTGCGGCCAGCAGAGGCAGGGCCAGTGCATTGATCAGTCCGCGCGCTTCCCACAATTCGGCGTTGAGTTCCAGAAACAGCAGCGCTTCGGCATACATAAAAAAGTCATAGGCCAGCAGCGCACCCAGCCCCAGGCACAGGAATTTGATCGACCATCGTGCACTCTGGCTGGCATTTCGGAAAAGTTGTTCAATCAGCACCAGGCCCAGCAGCGCCAGGACCAGCCACAATATGAGCACTGACTGATAGTACAGCGCCACTTGCGTCATGAGGGACGTGACCCAGGGCTGGATACTGATCAGGGCCAGCGCCGCAACAAGTGTCGGAAAGAATGCCCGACGCCAGCGTCGCCCGCCGATGGTCGCGGTGGTGTTGTCACGCTGCAGACTCAGCAATTGCAACAGGATGAACAGCCAGCAGGCATTGCGTGCCAGCTCGGACAGGTGGATCAATGTAAGCGGTACAACCGAGGTCGTGCTGAGCGCAATAATGGCCGCCCACAGCGCTGAGCTGGCGCAGGCCACAAACAGGGATGAACCCAGGGGGGCATTGCGCCGGAACACGATCAGCAGGACGGCCAGAACCGTGAAGCCTGTAGCGGCCAGAAGATAGGTGATGAGTCCGATGGTAACCAGCATGCAGTGCCCTGATTCAGGTATGACCTGGCGCCTGGCCCTTCCTGTTGATATAGTTGGGGAAGGTCCGACCCGCGACTGCAGCAGGCTTCGGTTTTGTGGCGCAATCAGCCAAAAGTAGCAGCAATTCGGCTGGATGTGTAGTCTGCAGTCTGTACGTTGGCGTACAGAGGTGGGCGAGCGCCTGTACTAGGCTAGCCTGCTGAAGACTTCCGGCACCTTTTTGTCACGCGTGTGGTATTCTCACAAATTATTCCTCTTAAGTATTCGACATGGATCTAACTGAATATTTTCCGGAGCAGTTCCGGAACACGCCGGCGACCTGGCTGGTCACTGGTGCCGCAGGCTTCATCGGCTCCCATCTCGTGCAACAACTTCTCCTGCTGGGGCAGAACGTTGTGGGTCTGGATAATTTTGCCACCGGTCACCAGCGTAATCTGGATGATGTGAGCCGTCAGGTGGGCGATGCCGCAGCCCGGCTGCGATTCATCAAGACAGACATCCGCTCGCTGGACGATTGCCGGCGGGCCGTGCAGGGTGTTGATTTTGTCCTGCACCAGGCAGCGCTGGGCAGTGTGCCCCGCTCGCTGGAGGATCCGGCCCTGACCAACGAGGTCAATGTTGATGGTTTCCTGAATATGCTGATTGCCGCCCGTGATGGCGGCGTGCGCCGTTTTGTGTATGCGGCGTCTTCATCAACCTATGGTGACCATCCGGCCCTGCCCAAGGTAGAGGACGTCATTGGCAAACCGCTCTCGCCCTACGCGGTGAGCAAGTACGTGGATGAACTGTACGCTGATGTGTTCAGCCAGGCTTTTGGTCTTGAGGTTATCGGCCTGCGTTACTTCAATGTATTCGGGCCGCGACAGGACCCTGAGGGCGCCTACGCAGCGGTGATCCCGCGCTGGTTCAGCGACTGTATCGAGGGCAGGCCTTGCCGCATCAATGGTGATGGTGAGACGTCCAGGGACTTCTGTTATGTGGACAATGTGGTGCAGGCCAATCTGCTGGCCGCAACCACGGTGAACCCGGAAGCTGTGAATCAGGTGTACAACGTTGCCTTTGGTGAGCGGACCACGCTGAATGAGCTCTGCGCTCACATTCGGGACCTGATTCACAAAGCGCGGCCGGGCACAGCGTCGCCGGAGCCGGTATATGGCGACTTCCGTGCCGGTGATGTGCGCCACTCCCAGGCGGACATCGGCAAGGCAGCACGTCTTCTGGGTTATGCGCCGGAAATCAATGTGGCCTCGGGCCTGGCATTGACCTCGGACTGGTTTGCTTCCCAGCCCGCTACAGCCGTGGCTGAGCCCCGGGATCTGGAAACCGTGGCCATTGTTGGTCTGGGATATGTGGGCCTGCCCCTGGCGGTTGCCTTCGGCAACAAGCGCCGCACGATCGGGTTTGATCTGAACAAGGCCAAGCTGGACCAGTACCGCGCCGGCATTGATCCCACGGGCGAAGTGGGTGCCGAGAAGCTGGCCACGGCGAAACTGCTGGAATTCACCAGTGATCCGGCCCGTCTGGCCGAAGCCTCGATCATTGTCATTGTGGTACCCACGCCGATTGATCAGGCCCGTCGACCTGATCTGCGCCCGCTTGAAGGTGCGTCGCGCACCGCCGGTCAGTATCTTCGTCCCGGCACCACCGTGATCTACGAGTCCACTGTCTATCCGGGTTGTACTGAGGAAGTCTGTGTGCCGATCCTTGAGCAGGCGTCCGGGCTGCGCTGGGCAGGCAGGCAGGGTGCTGCCGGTGCCGGGAGCGCAGAGGCCGAGGAAGGCTTTTTCATCGGTTATTCGCCGGAACGGATCAACCCTGGCGACACGGTTCATCGTCTGGAAACCATCACCAAGGTGGTCTCCGGTGACACGCCGGAGACCCTGGAACGGGTGGCGCAGCTGTACGAGTCTGTGGTGGAAGCCGGCGTGCATCGCGCTGCCAGCGTCAAGGTCGCAGAAGCGGCAAAGGTCATCGAGAATACCCAGCGTGACCTGAATATCGCCCTGATGAATGAGCTGGCCTATATTTTCAACCGGCTCGACATCGATACCCTGGATGTGCTGGAAGCCGCCGGTACCAAGTGGAATTTTCTGCCCTTCCGGCCAGGCCTGGTCGGTGGGCATTGTATTGGTGTGGATCCCTACTACCTCACCTATAAGGCCGAGAGTGTGGGTTATCACCCCCAGGTGGTGCTGGGCGGACGTCAGACCAATGACAGCATGGGCAAATTTCTTGCCGAGCAGACCGTCAAGCAACTGGTGAGTAATGGACTGCCTGTTGCTGACGCCAGGATCACGGTGCTCGGCCTGACGTTCAAGGAGAACTGTCCCGACCTGCGTAACTCGAAGGTTGGCGATGTGGTTCACGAGCTGGAAGAGTACTGTTGCCGGGTAAGTGTTCATGACCCGCTCGCCAGTGCCGGGGAAGCGCTGGAAGAGTACGGTATCAGTCTCACCGATTGGGACGCACTGCAACCGGCCCACGCGGTCATTCTGGCCGTCCCGCACGCATCCTATCTCGCCCGGGGAATCGGGTTGGTGCTGCCACTGCTTGATGACAACGGTGTGGTGATTGATGTGAAGGGTGTTCTTGATCGCCACGAAGCCGCCGAAGCAGGTGTCAGACTTTGGCGGCTGTGATAACGTACTCATCCCATGCGCCTTGTGCGCAGGCATCGGGATAATCTGCGTCAGGCTGACGGACCCCGGGGCTATGTAGCGATGGATCACTATGTATCAGCAGTTTTACAATTTCAGCGCCGAACCCTTCCGACTGAGTCCTGATCACGGTTTTGCCTACGCCCACAAGGGGTACACCAAGGCGCGGGCGTACATGGAGTACGCCTTCCAGCGGGCCGAAGGTTTTGTGATGATCACCGGCCAGCCCGGTATCGGGAAAACCACCCTGATCGGGGCCCTGGTGGAAGAGTTGTCCAGCACCCCGGTTCGCATCGCCAATCTGGTCTGCACCCAACTGGAAGCCGACGATCTGCTCAAGATGGTTGCCTGCGAGTTCGGCGTACCGGTGTCGGTAACGGGCAAGGGTGAGTTGTTGCAACGCCTGACACAGCAGCTGAAATCCTGGTATCGCGATGGCCACCGGGCGCTGTTGATTGTTGACGAGGCGCAGGATCTTTCGGTGTCCGCCATGGAGGAGCTGCGCCTGTTGACCAATATACAGGTTGGTTCCCGGCCCTTGTTGCAGATATTCCTGCTGGGCCAGCCTGAACTGCGCACCCTGATTCTCAGCCCCCGGCTGGAACAGGTTCACCAACGTATCATCGCCGCCAGCCACATCAAACCCCTGCAGAGCGACGAAACAGAAGCCTATATCCGTCATCGTCTTGAAACTGTCAACTGGCAGGGTGATCCTATGATCAGCAAGGCCGTTTATCCCCTGATCTACAAGTTCAGTGAGGGGGTGCCCAGGCGCATCAACCTGATCTGCAGTCGATTGCTGTTGCATTGTGCGGTGGAGCAGAAGCACCGTGTGGGGGTTGCAGACGTGCGCGAGGTGATCGGGGAGCTGCAGAGTGAGCACCTGGCCTCCGGTGACAGCTTTGATGAATCGGATTTTCAGGTGGAGGATATCTTCGAGGCGCCGATAGTAAAGGAGAAGCCTGTTGAAAGCCGGCCGCTGCCTTCCCCGCCACCGCGAAGAGAGGTGCGGCAAGCGGAGCTGGAAACGCAGCCGCAGACACAGCCGCCGCCGCAACAGCATCTTGCGAACCATCGGGGCCCGATGCCCACTGCAGGGCAAGCCGGTGCGGAAGCAAAAAAAAAAGCGGCAGTCCGACCGACCGGGGACGCTGACAGGGTTGGTGCTGACAGGGGTGGTGCTGAAAGGCTTGGTGAAAGAAGCGCGGTAAATGGCGGGACCGGCCCGGTTATGGAGCGGCGCAGAACGCGCTCCCCGTGGTTTATGCTGACATTGTTTCTGGTGACGTTGCTGCTGGTCACCTATGCGGGTTCGCTGTGAGGCAGCCTGGTTTTTACGGCAGTCAGTGTGAAATCTGTTGAAAGAGAAGCGCTTACAGCAATTTTTGTAATTGAAAAGTGGGCCAGCGTACATACGGACGGGTATTCAGGCCCTAGTATCCGTCTTCCGCGTACGATCAACGACAGGGAATAGGGAGCTGAGTGTTGGCTGTGACAGGCTGACTGTGACGTGCTGACGCGACGAGGACTGATCTGACATGCTACAAGGAAATCTTACCCGGCTGCGGCGTTTCAACCTGCATGTGACCTATTCATGGTTGGCGGTGGCTGATGCCGTGCTGTTCTTTGTTGCCGGTCATGTGGGTGCATTGTTGTATTCGCTGTCCGAGCCGACACTGTTTTCCGAGTACGGGGCCACGCTGACCTACTGGGCTGTGGCGTTCTCGGCTATCACCATGCTGGCCATGCTGTCCATGGGGCTGTACCAGCCCCGCCTGCGGGACGGTGTGCACGGTGTACTGCTGCGCACCTTTGGTGCCTTCGTCCTGATGGGTATTGGCATGGCAGTTATCGCCTTCATTGTTCCGAACGGCCTTCCCCATGCTGGCATATTCATGTATGCGGCTGGGGTGGCTTTGGTGTCCAGCCTGATCACCCGGGACATTTTCCGGAGCACTGTGAAAATGGAGCAGTTCAATCGGCGGGTGCTGATTCTGGGCGCCGGAAACAAGGCCAATAATATTGCCACCAAGATGCGCCGGGAGAGTGATCAACATGGATTCCGCATCTGCGCCTATGTGCGCATTCCCGAGGAAGAAACCGTTGTGGCTTCCGGCACTGTCATGACGTTGCAGCAATCGCTGTCCGACTACGTTCGTGAGCATGATATCCATCAGGTGGTCGTGGCACTGGACAATGAGCGTGAGAACATCCCCGGCGAGGAATTGATGCGTTGCCGGATGCTGGGTGTGTCCGTGGTAAGTCTGCTCGATTTCTTTGAGCAGGAGGCGGGTAAGGTACTGGTTGAGGAGGCCCCTCCCGAGCGGTTCATTTTTGCCCACCGCTTCAGGCCACAGGTGGCCGGAGGAGTCTGCAAGCGTGTGTTCGACATCAGTGCTGCGCTGTTTCTGCTGCTGATCACCTGGCCGGTCATGCTGCTCACCGTATTGGCCATCAAACTCGAAGACGGCGTCCGAGCCCCGGTGATTTTCCGGCAGAGACGAGTGGGTTTGTATGGCAGAGTGTTCGAGGTGATGAAATTCCGTAGCATGAGTATTGACGCCGAGGCAGATGGCAAGGCTCGTTGGGCCACCGCCAACGATGCCCGGGTCACGCGTGTTGGCCAGATCATACGGAAACTGCGAATTGATGAGCTTCCGCAGATTATCAACGTGCTTGTGGGCGATATGGCTTTTGTGGGTCCGCGTCCCGAACGGCCGGAATTTGTCTCCGAGCTGGCAGAAAAAATCCCCTACTTTGAAAAACGCCACTGTGTGAAGCCGGGTATAACCGGGTGGGCGCAATTGAACTATCCCTACGGCGCTTCAGTCAACGATGCCAAGAACAAGCTCGAATTTGATTTGTATTATGTGAAGAATCAGAGCCTGTACCTTGATTGTATTGCGCTGCTGAGAACGGTCGAGGTGGTGGTGTTCGGCAAAGGCGCAAAATAGGCGCGAAGCAGGGCGCCAGGACGCCCAATAGACAACAACTGTTTTCAGATCCAATTTCAGATCCAATAAAAAACCCGCGCTGGGCAATCAGCGCGGGTTTTTTATTCGGCATCTGCCAGGTCTGCGCGGATGTTTATCAGGCCGCTGACTTGCGGCGTCTCCACATCAGGCCCAGCAGGCCCATGCCGAAAAGGGCGGCAATCGATGGTTCGGAAACGGTGGCAGTCTGGAAGGGGTTGCCTTCTCTGACGTAATTTTCGGTGATGCTGATCGTGCCGGTACCGCTGCCCCAGTTGAACACCACATTGTCGGCGGTGTGCATCATATAAAGCGAATCAAATACGGCTCGGTCCCAGTTGGCGTTCGTACCCGTGGTCACTGTGTCTGACACGAAGGGCGCGAACAGGGAAATATTGTCGAAGGTTCCCGATCCCGGGTTGCCCGCTGCGTAGTAGAACCCGCTGACAGAGCCGGCCGTAATGAGACTGAAGAGGTCGGAAGCCTGAATTGTCTGACCGCCCAGCGATGTGGTGTTATCCACTGACGAGACACCGATCAGTGAGGCGTAGAGGCCCCCGCCCAGATCAAAACCGCTCTTTGGACTTGCCTGATTGACCTTGAGCGGCACCGCAAATGACGGCGCGGCCACAGCCAGCCACGCAATGCTGCAGGCGCCTATAATCAGACTCTTTTTAATCAATTTTCCCGTTTTGAATTCTGGCATATTCAGGTCTCTTCAATGTTGGTTAAAAAACATGTTCAGCTTGAATATGCAAAAACCGAGCCATAACAATTTTTAGTTAAAAAACATAACCTTGGAATGGGAGTCGGCGCTCGACGGCCGCAGCATGTAAGATTTTTCGACGCTCAGGAGCAAAGGGCCACAGCCGTGCGAGTGCAGTGCCCGTCGTTGAGGCCGTCGCACTGGAAACGCTGCCATCACAATTGACGGTGAGCTGACTTGCGGCTTCATCTGATATGCGAAATTTCCGTCAGATACTGAGTATACAGCGAGGCTGCCTGTTTCAGGTCAATCTGATTCATGCTGAGCATGACGGCCAGGCCCTCAAGTTTGGCATCACAGACACGCGCCTGTGAGATCCGGGACATCATGTCACTGGATTTCAATATGCCATTCACAATGACAACGGCCACCGAACATATTGTGGCGAGCAGACAGACAGCCTGCCAGACAGGAACGCCCAACGACAGGAACTCTCCAGCGCTCAGTATGAAATCAGTGCCGCCCAGTCCGGGGCCTGCTGTCAGCGTTGCAGACAACGCCCCGGCGATAATGGAAAAGGTGATCAGGCGCGAGTGCCGCGGTTCGTTTTTGTTCAGGTATTCCGAAACTTTGCGGCGTTTGACATCAATGTTGTCGATAAGTGTCTGCGTTTCAGTCATGACGATTCCGCTTTTTCACTGGTATGTTAAACGAACGGTAGCGCCCGGAAAGGCAGTTGTCCAGCGTGCACAGCCAGGGCGTCTGTCTGCATGATCTGACGGTTTGTACTCATCATACAGGCATCAAAAGCTGAACCCCCCAATACACAGCAATCACCATCTGCACGGTGAACGCCAGGAATCGAATTGTGACCGCGGTTGGGCTCAGGGAAATCAGATGCACCACTGACTGGAAGATGCGGCTTGCCAGAAACAGGTAAGCCAGTGGGTCCGTGATTGCGCTGCGGTCGGTGACGATGGCAACAAGCAGGAGGCCGCCAAAAATCGGGAGACCTTCTATACAATTGGCATGCGCCCTGGACAGGCGCTGCATGAAGGGAGAAAGGTTGTTGTTATCAGGTGTGAAGCCGTTGGCCACAACTTTTCCACTGATGACAAGTTGTGAGCGTAACACTTCCATCAGCACAAGCAACAACAAGGCCCAGGAGATGAAACCGGTCAGTACAATCGCGCTGGGTGTGATCATGGCAAACCTCCGCTATCGAATATAAGTTCCATCGCAACGTGCCCTCAAGCCGCTCCGCGTCGGTAGACGGGATGATAACTTTCGGTGTCTTGCATGTGGCTGTCATGTCTGGTTCCTGCGGAAAGGCGCGTGTTTTCCGGATGCCTCCCGGAAAGGGAAGTATATCCTTGGCGGGCAGCCATACAACCGGCTTGCATCAACAGATTCTTCAATCCAGAAAAGTTCACGTGTCCGCGCCATCGAGCCGTCTGATGTTAACTGCCTCCCACAATTCGGGCGAAAAGTTATGCAGGTTAATGGCATGGATCAGGGCGGTCATTGTCCGAATTTCTCCATTACCTGCGCTTCGGTGAGCATTGGCGTGCGGTTGGCGGGCTTGAAGTGGTAGAACAGATGGGTGCCACAGGTTTTGCAGAAACCGCGCTCAGCCCATTCGGACGCGCTGCATCGGCTGACAAAGTCTTCATTGCTTATCGTCACCTGCGTACCACAGTCTATTGCCAGCAGGGGCCGCCGCCCCAGCGTTGGCACATTCCGCAATGGCAGGCTTCTACGCCTGTGACCTTGTTGACGGCGAGGGATACCTTGCCGCACAGGCACTGTCCTTGCATCATGTTGTCTGTGTCCATGATATGACCTCGGTACTGTTCTGGTTGATCAGTTGGGCAGCGTACTTGTATTGTTGTGTGGGGTAGCCAGGTGTTTGGTTCTCAGCAGTTACACTACTTTGTATGTTTCTATCGCTTTATGGTGAGTGTTGCAACTGGCAGTGGTGATTTATGAAAAGAGAACTTTGGCAACTGCTTGTCAGCGGTCGCGTGCAGGGTGTCAGCTATCGGGCCTGGACCCGGCAGGCTGCCCGGGCGGCAGGCTTGCGTGGTTACGTGCGGAACCTGCCTGTTGGTCGTGTGGAGGCTTTTGCGGCAGGGGACCCGGATGTGCTTGTGAGTTCCATTACTGGTCAGTGCCGGCGCTGATCGGCAGTTGCCTGTACTTTTGGGTATATCCACTGTGAACACATGTATAAGGACTAAAGACTTCGGGAGCAAAGACTTTGAGTATCATTGAAGCGACAGCACTAATGGTGATCATGGTCACGCTCGCGGCAATTCCAAGTGCCAGTGTGGCTTTGGTTGTCACGCGCTCAGCAACCTTGAGTGTTGGCAATGGCATCGCCGTTTCGGCAGGAATAGTGCTGGGTGATCTGGTCTTTGTGATATTGGCACTTCTTGGACTTTCCGTGATCGCTGAAACCCTGGGCGGCTTCTTTGTGCTGGTGAAGTATTTGGGAGCCGGCTACTTGATCTGGTTGGGATACACTTTGCTGATCCGGCGCCCGGCTGCTGGCGCGCCGAAGCAGAATCCCGGTAAAACAGGTAATCTGATTGTGAGCTTTGTTGCCGGACTGATGCTGACATTGGGTGATCTCAAGGCGATTGTTTTTTATGTGAGTCTCTTTCCACTGATCATTGATCCAGCAGCAATCCGAATACCGGACATCCTGCTGGTCGTGGCGATAACCGTTTTTGCTGTAGGGGGTGTGAAAGTGATTTATGCGATTTCAGCGGCCAAAATTGTCTCTGTATCCAGAGCGTCCACATTTCAGAGCGCTGTCAGAAAAACCGCAGGCGGTTTTCTCATCGGCGCAGGCAGTTATCTGATCGTCAAAAACTGAAAAGTAGTCATTGGTATTGAAACTCATACTCAGTCGCAAGGGTTTTGACAGCTCGGCCGGAGGTTGCCCAAGTCCGATTCTTCCGGATGGGCGCCTGTTGTCGCTACCGATTCCGGATGCCCGCTCGCGTATTCGATACGGGGATCTGAAGCACCGCGCTGGCTTGTCGGTCGGGCGTCTGGTGAGTCAGTTGACGCGAGGACGCTGGCGCTCCGCTTCACGCGCGCATCTGGATCCGGATCTGTTGGCAGAAACCCTGCCGCGCGAGACAGGCTGGCGCCCTGTACTGGGCCAGACCGGCGCGGCACAGGGGCATCTGCGCGCGCAACAGGTGGGGCCAGGTGACCTGTTTCTGTTCTTTGGCCTGTTCCGGCCAGTGGTTTTCACTGCGCGCCGCTGGCAGTTTTTCGCCAGCGAGCCTGCCCGACATGTGATCTGGGGCTGGCTGCAGATTGGTGAAATACTGGCTGTTGATGCGTTGCCGGAATCAAGACATCGATGGCTGGCGTATCATCCGCATTGTCACGGACAGCCGGATCGCAACAATACACTGTACCTGGCGGTTGATGAGCTGGTGCTGGACGGTCAGCCCACGGGCTTGCCTGGTGCGGGTACAATGAACAAGTATGACAGCCGTCTGAGTCTGACCCGTCCGCAGGCACGCTTGCCCAGCGAATGGTCACTTCCGGGCTGTTTCCATCCCGACAGTGGCCTGGCGACACTGAGTTATCATTCCCGCTTGTCGCGCTGGCAGCGCGCGGATGATTGGTGCCATCTTCGATCTGTGTCGCGCGGTCAGGAATTTGTCACCCAGTTGCCGTCTGATGCACTGCCCTGGTTGAAGGAAATACTGACATGTCGATAGAAACCCGAATTGTCTGTGGCAAGGATATTGCTCCTTATATCAATGACCTGGCACGTTTACGCATGGAAGTGTTCCGTGAGTACCCCTATCTCTATGATGGCAGTGAGGACTACGAAAGGCGCTATCTGGAAACCTACAGCGCTTCACCGGGTGCGATGGCGGTACTGGTATTTGATGGTGACAGGGTGATAGGCGCTTCCACAGGTGTTCCCATGGCGGACGAGACGCCGGCCTTTCAGGCACCGTTTCAGGCTCGCAACATCAATACGGATCAGTTGTTCTATTGTGGTGAGTCCGTGTTGCTGCCGACCTATCGTGGGCGAGGAGTCTATCGCAAATTCTTCGAAGGTCGCGAGAAACATGCGATCGAGCAGGGAATGCAGATGACCTGTTTCTGCGCCGTGGTGCGGGACGAAAAAGATGCCAGAAAGCCGCCCGGCTACGAGCCTCTGGATCCGATCTGGCGCCGATACGGTTATCGTCCGGATCCGAATCTGGTGGCATATTTTCCGTGGAAAGAGCCAGGTACTCCACACGATGTTCAGCATCCGATGATGTTCTGGCTCAAGCGGCTATGATCGTACTGTCATGACACTTCACTTGCGGCGCGTGCGCAGCGTGGGCGTGGCAGTGAGTGGATCATCAGGCCAGGGATGTTTGGGGTAACGACCTCGCAGGTCGCGGCGTACATCAAAATAGGTGCTGGCCCAGAAGCTGGCCAGATCGCGGGTGACCTGCACCGGACGACGGGCGGGCGACAGCAGGTGCACCACCAGCGGCACCCTGCCATTGACCACAGTCGGGGTATCCGTCTGTCCGAACAGCGCCTGCAGTTTTGCCGCCAGAACCGGCTCTTCCTCGCTGTAGTCTATGCGCACCCTGTCACCACTGGGCAGTTGCCAGTGTGTGGGGGCCAGCCCGGGCAGCTGTTGTTGCAGCGACCAGTCCAGACTGCCCAGAAGACACTGACCCAGCGGCAGGCGATCAATCTGCTCCAGGCGCGTGATACCGGTCAGGTGTGGTGCCAGCCAGTTTTCCAGCGACGCCAGCAGCTGTGCGTCGGACACATCGGGCCAGGTTCCCCCCAATACACGGTGCACCAGGCGCAGGCGCCCCAGCAACTGTTGGTCGTCAGCGGACCAGCGTAATTCTTCGCGCTTTCGCAGCGCCGCCAGCAAGGCCGAGTGCACGGCTTCGGTGGGCAGTTTGCCAAGCGGGCGGCGTCTGACAACAACTTCGCCCATGCGCAACTGCTGTTCTCCTGTCAGGCGTCCGGCCGTGTCGTCCCACTGAACGTTGTCCTGCCAGTGGAGGGACTTTGCAAAGGCACTCTCCAGCTGAGTCTGAGCGATACCAATAGCATGGAAGATGCGAGCGCCTTCAGGTTTGCCGTCCATGGACACTGCCACCAGGAACTCATGTTTTGTCAGCGCATGGTTCTCGGGAATCCAGGCCTGGCCGCCACTGGCGAGTTTGTATCGCCCGTCTTCAAGACGCGCTGCCAGCCTGTCTGGCCAGGCGTAGGCAAGCAGCACGGCGCTGTGCGCCAGGTGCTCGGGCGAAAGGGCTGCAAATGCTTTTTCGCAGCGCGCCCGGCGAGCCCACTGCCGGGCAGTCTGTTGCCAGCGTCGATCGGGTTTCGCTTGGTCTTGCCTGAAAATCTGTAGTTCCAGCATGTGGCGGATGTCGATGTCATTGGCGCCACCGGTGCCACCTGTTGACTCTTCCATCCAGGCTGCAAGCCAGCAGGCCAGTGCCAGTTGATACGGATCCTGTGTGTGCGAGGCGGCGTGCTCCAGCATTACTGCGATGCGCGGGTGTGTGGGCCAGCGTGCTGTTTGCTGGCCCAAAGCGGTGCTTTGCCCGTTACCCTGCAGCAATCCCAGGTTCTGCAGTAACTGGCGGGCGCTGGCAAGCGCCGGCGGCGGTGGTGGGGTCACCCAGGGCAAGGCATTGGTGTCGGCCACGCCCCAGCGTGCCAGTTCGAACAGCAGTCCTGAGAGGTCGGACTGAACAATTTCCGGCTCACTGTGTGGCACCAGCACCTGCTCGCCCGACCACAGGCGATAACAGACGCCGGGTGCTTCCCGGCCGGCCCGACCGCGACGCTGATCGGCGCTGGCGCGGTTCACCTGACGGGTCACCAGTCGTGTCATGCCGCTGCGGGGTTGGTAAACCGGGACGCGTTCGCGGCCAGCATCGATGACAATACGGACACCTGGCACAGTGACACTGGATTCGGCAATGGCCGTTGACAGGATGACGCGGCGCCGGCTTGCTGTTGAGGGCGTGAGCACCTTCTGCTGCTCGGCCAGACTCAATTGGCCATGCAGCGGCATGATGTCCACATCGGCAGGCAGGCTGGATGCCAGTGCTGCGTGCAGGCGACGGATTTCTTTTTGCCCGGGCAGGAACATCAACACATGGCCGTGGTGTGCTGCCAGTGCCTCGCGAACAACTGCGGCCTGGTGTTGCTCGATGGCCGCACGGGTGCCGCCGGGACGGTAATGGGTGGCAACAGCAAAGCTGCGCCCCGGACAGTTGATGACCGGCGTCTCCGGGCCCAGCACGGTGAGCAGGCTGTCGACGTCCAGTGTGGCCGACATGATCAGCAGTTTCAGGTCAGGTCTCAGGCTGCCCTGCACATCCAGAGTCAGGGCCAGGCCCAGATCGGCATCCAGACTGCGTTCGTGAAATTCGTCAAAGATCACGCCGCGCACACCATCCAGCGACGGGTCGTCCTGCAGCATACGGGTGAGAATGCCCTGGGTGACAATCTCCAGCCGGGTACTGGCGCTGACCTTTGACTCGCCGCGAACCCGATAACCGACCCGTTGCCCTGCGGCTTCGCCCAGTTGCGCTGCCATGAAAGTGGCAGCCAGTCGGGCTGCCACCCGACGCGGCTCAAGCAGCAGCCAGCGGCCCGGCTTGTCTGTCTGCCAGGTGTGGGTATCGGAGTCAATCAGGGCCAGTGGCACCCGGGTGGTTTTGCCGGCACCGGGTTGGGCAACGAGCAGACAGCGGTTGCCCGAGGCCAGTGTCTGGCGCAACTGCGGAAGGATTGTGTTGATTACCAGGCCCGGATCATCGGACATGCTGAGAGCTGACCTCCTGTGCCTGCACCGCCGTTCTGCCGCCTGTGGCCGGTATCAGGCATCACTTTACAACAACTGGCCCCCACAGGGGTATACGGGTCAGGTGGTGCTGATCAGTGCCTGTACCTGCGAGATCTGCTCGGCCAGGCGTTCAGGCGTGTTGCAACGCAGGGTGGCGTGGCCGACTTTGCGGCCGGCCTTGAACGCCTTGTCATACAGGTGGGGATGGCAGTCCTCGATGGCCGCCAGTGCTTCAAGCGGCGGAACACTGCCAATGAAGTTTATCATGGCCGATTCGCCAACCCGGGCCGTTGAGCCAAGTGGCAGGCCAGCGATGGCACGCAGATGATTTTCGAACTGACTGCACACCGCGCCCTCAATGGTCCAGTGGCCGGAGTTGTGCACCCGTGGTGCGATCTCGTTGGCTTTCAGTTCACCGTTCACCTCAAAAAACTCAAAGGTCAGCACACCAACATAGTCGAGTTTGTCCAGCACACGCTGGGCCAGATCCTCAGCGTGTGTCTGCAGCGGATGATTGTCGCTGGCGATTGACAGTCGCAGGATGCCATCGCTGTGTGTGTTCTGTACCAGTGGCCAGGCGCGCGTTTCACCGTCGCGTCCCCGTACGGTGATCAATGACACTTCACCGGAGAACGCCACAAAACTTTCCAGTATGCAGGGTACACTGCCCAGCGCCTTGAATGCGCCGGTCAGGTCGGCGGGCTCACGCAGGACCTTCTGGCCCTTGCCGTCGTAACCCAGTGTCCGCGTTTTGAGAATGGCTGGCAAACCCAGTTCAGCCGCTGCCGATTCCAGGTCTGCCTGGCTGTCCACGGCCCGGAAACCCGCTGTGGGAATGCCCAGTTCGCGGAAAAGGTTTTTTTCCAGCCAGCGGTCGCGCGACACCCGCAGCGCCTCGGCGCTCGGGTAGACCGGAACGTACTGGGACAGAAAGGCAACCGTGTCCGCCTGCACGCTTTCAAATTCGAAGGTCACCAGATCCACTTCGTAGGCCAGTTGCCGCAGGTGGTCATGGTCGGAATAGTCGGCGCGAATGTGTTCGCCCAGGACACCGGCGCAGGCGTCGGGCTGAGGATCAAGAAAGACAAATTTCAGGCCAAGGGGAGTGCCGGCCAGTGCCAGCATCCGGCCAAGTTGGCCACCACCTATCACGCCAATCTTCATGCTTAAGAGGTTCCCTGGTCTGTCTCAGTCCTGTCGGGGATCGGGATTGTTGAGCACCGTTTCAGTCTGTGCGCTGCGGAACTGTTTCAGTGCCTGATGAAACTCGGGATGTTTGCCGCCGAGAATGCTGGCAGCCAGCAGTGCCGAATTGATGGCGCCTGCCCGGCCAATGGCCAGGGTTGCCACAGAGATGCCGGCGGGCATCTGGACAATGGACAGCAGTGAGTCCACGCCGGAGAGCATGGAGGACTGCACCGGCACACCCAGCACCGGCAAATGTGTCTTGGCGGCACACATGCCCGGCAGATGCGCAGCACCGCCGGCGCCGGCTATGATCACTTCAATACCCCGGTCGGCAGCTTCCTCGGCATAGGAAAACAGCAGGTCCGGTGTGCGGTGCGCAGATACAACGCGGGTTTCGTGGGGGATGCCCAGTTTCTCCAGCGTCTCCACGGTATGGCTCATGGTGGCCCAATCGGACTTTGATCCCATGATTACGCCCACTAGCGGAGTCATCGGCACAGTTCCTCGTTTCGGAAAAAGGCGACATTATACGCAGATTTTGCAGGTTTTCAGAGGGAATTTGCGGTTTCTCTGGATATTCTGGACACGCCCGCATCCGGGCGATACCTTTTGTACTCCCTGGCTGCGAATTGCCTGTCTGAAAAGGCTGATTGATGACCATAACCCCGCCTGATGGCCTGATTGTAGTGGCCAAAGCTGACTGCCCGACCTGCCGCCTGGTGCAGCCCTTGCTGGCAGCACTGGCACAGGCCGATACCCTGACCGTTTACGTGCAGGATTCGGCGGATTACGGGGCCGGGCTGCCCGGCGCCCTGTACGACCGGACGCTGGAGCATTCCTGGCGCCTTGGCACCGAGTTTGTGCCAACCCTGATCCGGGTGGAGAAGGGCAGGGAGGTGGCGCGCACCCACGGCTGGCACAAGCAGGACTGGCGCGACATAAGCGGGCTGCCCGACCTGGGCGAGGACCTGCCGGCGATGCGCCCGGGTTGCGGGTCGAAGACTCTTGAGCCGGGTATAGCCGAGGCGCTGGAGCTGGCCTTTGGTGACATCAGGCTGCAATCGCGCCAGATTGATATTGCCGGCGCTGATGACCCGATAGAGGCCTGCTTCGAGCGTGGCTGGAGTGATGGTCTGCCGGTGGTGCCGCCAACGCCGGTCCGTGTGCTGCGTATGCTGAAGGGCACTGACCGGGCGCCGGATGAGGTGATTGGTCTGATGCCGCCGGATCTGGTGCCCTGCACCGTGGAAAAGGTGGCAGTGAATGCGGTCATGGCCGGCTGCAAACCGGAGTATATGCCGGTGCTGCTGGCAGCGCTGGACGCGGCGCTGGAGGACGCGTTTGGTCTGCATGGGTTGATCTGCACGACCATGTTCGGCAGCCCGGTGATCATGGTCAATGGCCCCGTGGCCAAAGCCATCGGCATGAATTCCGGCGGCAACGCGCTGGGGCAGGGCAACCGGGCCAATGCCACTATTGGCCGTGCTTTGCAATTGATCATCCGCAATGTTGGTGGCGGTCGCCCCGGTGAGATTGACCGGGCCACCATGGGCAATCCGGGCAAGTACAGTTTCTGCTTTGCCGAGGCCGAAGACAGCGACTGGCTGCCGCTGGCCCAGGAGCGTGGTATCGAACCGGGCCGTTCGGCTGTTACCCTGTTCCCCGGTGAGGGGGTTCAGGGTATTGTTGATCAGAAGTCACGTGACCCCGAATCCCTGGCACGTTCCTTTGCCCTGTCGCTGCGCACGGTTGATCATGCCAAGCTGGCCATGGCCGGTGATGCGGTGCTGCTGGTGTCGCCCGAGCATGCGCGGGTGTTCATCGAGGCGGGCTGGTCCAAGCAGCGCCTGCGCGAGGAGCTCGAGCAGTTGTTGCTGGCCCCGGGCAAGGATCTGATTGTTGGCGCTGGCGGCATTGCCGAGGGTATACCGGAACGCTTCAGGGACAAACAGGTGCCCAAATTCCGTCCAGGCGGCCTGCTGATTGTGCGCGTTGGTGGCACTGCCGGCCTGTTTTCTGCCATTATCGCTGGCTGGGCCGCATCCGGCCCGGTCGGCTCAAGTCCAGTCACACGCGAGGTACAAATATGAATGAGAGCACACTGCTCGACCCGACATCGGAAATCGCCCCGGCGCAGCGGGCCCGACTGGCCCGGCCGCGGAGCCTGCAAGGCAAGGTGGTTGGCCTGCTGGATATTTCCAAGCCGCGCGGCAATGTATTTCTTGATCGTATCGAGGAGCAACTGGCGGGCAAGGGTATCGAGGTCAGGCGCTACGCCAAGCCGACCTTTACCCGGATCGCGCCGACCGGGCTGAAGCAGCAGATCGCTGCCGAAGCGGACCTGTTGGTGGAAGGTCTGGCCGACTGAGGATCGTGCACGTCGTGCTGTATGCATGACATCGCCGATCTGGAGTCACGTCAGATCCCGGGAGTGGGGGTTGCCTCCAGTGAATTTGTTGAAGCTGCGGCTGCGCAGGCCAGGACGCTGGGTTTCGATCCGGCCATGGTCTTTGTGCCGCACCCGATACAGGACCGCAGCGATGCGGAAATGCGTGCCCTGGCCGATGAGGCTCTGGGGGAGATTCTGCGCCTGCTGTGCGTGGATCCGGACGCGCCCGACTGAGTTCATGCCCTCTGGGTCAGGGTGTGCCCGATGACGGCGCCCCTGACTGTCCGCCCCCCTGCAACAGACAGGGCTCTGGCCTGGCCCGGTATGCAGGCACTGGTGGCCTGCCATGGCCGGGCACTGGTACTGGACGCCTTGCGCGCAGCCCTGCAACAGTGGCGCGATGGTCATATCGACAGCGAACAGACACTGCTCGCCGCCGTGCAGCGCGATATTGAGTGCACGCTGGCGCCTTCAATGCAGCCGGTTTTTAATCTGACCGGCACCGTCCTGCATACCAATCTGGGGCGCGCGCCCCTGCCGCCCGAAGCCATCGAAGCGATGACGGCGGTAGCCACCGGTGCGACCAATCTGGAATACGATCTGGCCAGCGGCAAGCGCGGTGACCGTGACGCCCACGTGGAAGACTGGATCTGTCGTCTGACCGGGGCCGAAGCTGCCACCGTGGTCAACAATAATGCCGCTGCGGTGTTGCTGGTGCTCAATGCCCTGGCCAGTCGCCGGGAAGTGATTGTGTCCCGTGGTGAGCTCATCGAAATAGGAGGCTCCTTCAGACTGCCCGACATCATGGCCCGCGCCAACTGTAAACTGCACGAAGTTGGCACCACCAATCGCACCCATCTTCACGACTACGCCGAGGCCATCAATCCGCGCACAGCGCTCCTGCTCAAGGCGCATACCAGCAATTACGAAGTGCAGGGTTTCACCCTGAGTGTGAATGAGCCAGAACTGGCGAGTCTTGCCCATGATCATCAACTGCCCCTGGTGGTCGACCTGGGCAGTGGTTCGCTGGTCGACATGCAGGTGCTGGGCCTGCCAGCCGAGCCGGTGGTCAGGGATGTGCTGGCCCAGGGCGTTGATGTGGTGACTTTCAGTGGTGACAAACTGCTCGGTGGACCGCAGGCCGGCATCATTGCCGGCCGCGCGGATCTGGTCAGCAGGATACGCAGGAGCCCACTCAAGCGTGCACTGCGCTGCGACAAGCTCACACTGGCGGCGCTGGAAGCGGTGCTGCGGCTCTACGCCAACCCGGACACTCTGGTACAGCGCATTCCCACCCTGCGTATGCTGACCCGTAGCCAAAACGCCATCAAGCAGATGGCCGATGCGCTGCTACCAAGTCTTCGCGCGTGGGCGGGCGCTCACTTCGAGGTAGATGCCTGTGAGGTGCAGAGCCAGATCGGGTCGGGTTCCCTGCCATTGGATCTGCTGCCCAGCGCCGCGCTTCGCCTTCGCAGCACAAGCAACAACAAGCGTACCCGCAGTCTTCATTTGCGTGAGCTGGCCATGCGGCTGCGCCAGTTGCCGCAGCCGGTAATCGGGCGTATTGCCGATGACAGCCTGCTGCTTGATTGCCGCTGTCTGGAGGATCATTTGCCTCTGCAGGCGCAGTGGGAGACGCGGGCGTGATCATTGCCACCGCCGGGCATGTTGATCACGGCAAGACCACCCTGATCAGGGCGTTGACAGGCAGGAACACCGACCAGCTGGCCGAAGAGCAGCGCCGTGGCCTCACCATCGATCTGGGTTTTGCCTGGCTGCAAGACCCGGAAGCCGGCGCCATCGGTTTTGTGGACGTACCCGGGCATGCGCGTTTCATTCGCACCATGCTGGCCGGCATTGCCGGCGTGGATGCGGCTCTGCTGGTGATCGCCGCTGATGAGGGGCCCATGCCGCAAACCCGCGAACACCTGGCGCTGCTGGACCTGCTCGGGGTCAGCCACGGTATTGTGGTGATGAGTGCCATTGACCGTGCCAGCGATGAACAGCGGGCAGCGTGCCGCGTGGCCATTACTGAGTTGCTGCAGGATAGCAGCCTGGCGGGCAGCGCCGTCATGGAGGTCGCCGCGCCCTGCGGCCAGGGCATAACTGAGCTGTTGGCGGCAATCCGTTTGTTGGCGGGCAGTCTGCCGGCTCGCAGCATTCAGGGTTATCCGCGTTTCCTGATCGACCGGAGCTTCACTGTGCAGGGCGCCGGCAAAGTGGTCACTGGCACACTGCTCAATGGTCGTCTGGCGCTGACCGCCCAGCAAGACGATGAGTTGTGTCTCACGCCACAGGCCAGACCGGTACGCCTGCGCGGCATGCAGATAGATGGTAAGCCGCTTCAAACCTTGCAGGCAGTACAACGTGCCGCGCTTAATCTGGTGGGTGATATTGACAGCGAACACTTACTTCGAGGTGAGTGGTTGTTGGCCAGAGCCAGTTGCCAGACCAGTGCGCGGCTGGATATTCAGCTGCGCCTGCTGCCTGATGCCAGGTTACATCGCGGCACCTTGCAGATTCTGACCGGTGCCAGCGCCAGCAGTGGCCGCCTGGTCTGGCTGGATGAAGCCGCCGGTCTGGCCCAGGTGCTACTCGATCAGCCCGTGCATGCCATGGTGGGTGATGCCGTGATTGTGCGCGAGCCCGCCGCCAGGCAGACGCTGGGTGGCGGTCGGGTGCTGGATCCAGTCGGACGCCAACGCGGGCGCCGCAAACCGCAGGCACTGGCCCGACTCGCTGGGCTGAGCGCTGTCAACTCGGCTGCTTTGGCCTTGCCGCTTGAGTTGGCGCAGCAGGCCGAACTGAGCCTGCCGGCATTTGCCAGGCGCTGGAATCTGCGTCCGGAAGAACTGGACACATTGCTTGATCAGGCAGACCTGACCCGGTTTGGTGAGCAGGCGGTGAGCAATGCTCGGGTGGCTGCAGCCGAGGCCAGTGTGCTGACCTGGCTGAGTCAGGCCCACAAGGCACAGCCGGAACTGCAGGGCGTGCATCAGCAGCAGCTGCTTCGCAAGGCAGCCACGGGTCTGTCCATGGTCACAGGGCTGTTGCTGATCCGGCGGCTGGTGCTTGCAGGCAGGCTCAGGCGACATGGCTCGATTCTGGCCTTGCCCGGGCATCAGGCCGTGCTGCCCGATCATGACCGGGCCTTGTGGCAACAGGTACACAAGGCGCTTGCCAGTGCGGGCATGCGTCCGCCGATTGTGGGCGACCTGGCCAAAAGCCTGGGCCTGGAGCGAGAGGTCATGCTGGCCTTCATGCAGCGCATGCAGCATTGGGGCTATGTGCTGGCGATTGCGCCCAACCGGTTCTACCTGCCCGAGCGCCTGGATGATCTGATGGCTGTTGCGCTGGCGCTGAGCCGTGAAAGTGCGGATGGCAGTTTTACCGCTGCCGAATACCGCGACCGCTCCGGTATTGGACGCAACCTGAGCATCCAGGTGCTGGAATACCTGGACCGCGCGGGTATCACCCGGTACCACCAGCAGCGCAGATTCATGCAGCCAGCTTACCGGGGCGAGGAAATCGCGTAAGCTGCCGGACAGGGAAGGACATCGTCCCCGGTGGGGCGCCCGGACTTCAACTCCGGTGAGACGCGCAACGCGTGTCTGGTGGGTTCGACTCCCATGTCCTTCCGCCATTGTTCAGGCATCGGTGCGATGTTTGCCGGATTCGGCGCGCCCTCTTTTGGCAGCATTCTTACGGACTTGCTGATTATGGTGGCCGGTGCAGTTGGTGCAAGAATCTGGTGCGAGTTATTGATTGTTCTGTCCAAAATCCACGAGAACCTCAAGAAGCTTGCTGACAGAGGGCTGTAAACAGCGGCGCGCCAGTCCCCGCGCCTTTTTTTCGGGGTGAACTGAAAACCGGGGAGTGTCACTCGATATTCTGGATCTGCTCGCGCATCTGCTCGATGAGTACCTTCAGTTCCACCGCCTGCAGGGTGGTTTCCGAGACCACGGACTTGGAGGACAGGGTGTTGGCCTCGCGGTTCAGCTCCTGCATCAGGAAGTCCAGCCGGCGCCCCACCGGCTCTTTCAGGTTCAGCACGCGCCGGACCTCGGTGACATGGGTTTCCAGGCGGTCCAGCTCTTCTTCAACGTCACTCTTGTTGGCCAGCAGTACCAGTTCCTGTTCCAACCGGCTCGGCTCAAGTTCGGTTTTCCAGGCGCTCAGCCGCTCCGCTATATTGTCCTGCTGGCGTTTCAGAATGTCAGGCATCACGGCCCGGACGGCAGCGACAATTTCACTGATGCTGTCCAGTCGTTTGTTGATCATGGTGGCCAGTTCCTGGCCCTCGCGCTGACGGGCTTCGTTCAGGGCCTGCAGGGTAGTCTGGAGCAAGTCCAGTGCCGCGCTGCCAATGGCCTCGATGTCCGGGTCAGGCTCCTGCAACACGCCGGGCCATTTCAGGATTTCCGAGACAGACAGCGGCCGGCAGTCCGGCGCCAGCGCTGATACCTGTTCACTCAGTTTTTGCAGTTGCTGCACCAGGGCCGTGTCGAGTCCGGCATCCTTATGGGCTGCCTCCGTGCTGACAAGACGCAGCTGACACTCGACTTTGCCACGGCTGAGTTGCTGGCGAAGCTGTTCACGAACACTGGGCTCCAGTGAGCGCAGGAAATCGGGCAGGCGCATACCGGGTTCCAGGTAGCGATGGTTTACCGACCGGATTTCCCAGCTCAGGGTGCCCCAGTCAAATGTCTTCTGGTGACGGGCAAATGCGGTCATGCTGGAAACCATGAGGGACCTCTGGCTGACATACTGGTTGTTGACACGTTTGTTATTACGCCTGTTGATACAGGCGATGGACAATATCACTGGAAAACGACCGAGTGTAACGCACTGGTCAACGAACGCAACGGCCAAACCGCCGGTGGTTTCAGTTGGACGAATGGGCGATAATCCCGATGTTGCGGTCGCCGCATTGCAACTTCCCTCCATTCAAGACGCCAGAGGTTCCATGACTACAATTCAACGTCCCAGCAAACGATTGCCCGATGAACTGCGCAATGTCCGGTTGACGCGCCACTTCACCCGACATGCCGAGGGGTCCGTGCTGGTAGAGTTCGGTGATACCAAGGTAATCTGCACTGCCAGTGTGGAGAACTCGGTTCCACGCTTCCTGAAAGGCTCGGGTTCGGGCTGGGTCACGGCCGAGTATGGCATGTTGCCGCGCTCTACCGGTTCACGTATGGACAGGGAGGCGGCGCGTGGCAAGCAGGGTGGTCGCACACTGGAAATCCAGCGCCTGATTGGCCGATCACTGCGTGCGGCGGTTGATCTGGCGCAGTTGGGTGAAAACACCATCAAGATTGACTGCGATGTGATCCAGGCAGACGGGGGCACCCGCACGGCTTCCATCACCGGTGCCTGTGTGGCGCTGGTGGATGCCATCCGGGTGCTGCAGGAGCGTGGACTGGTCAGTGGCGAGCCGTTGCGGCAACTAGTCGGCTCGGTTTCTGTGGGCATCTGGCGTGGTGTGCCGGTGCTGGATCTGGATTATGATGAAGATTCCACGGCCGAGACGGACATGAATATTGTCATGACTGAAGCCGGTCGCTTCATTGAGTTGCAGGGTACGGCGGAAGAGGGCGATTTCGATTTTGCCGCCCTGGAGCAGATGTCCTTGCTGGCGAAATCGGGTATCAATGAACTGATTACCGTGCAGCGCAAGGCGCTGGGAATGCGATAAGAAGAACCTGAGTACAGTGGATTGGAGGCCTGAACAATGACGCTTGAAGTGTATCAGCAGCGGTTTATCGAGTTTGCCATTCGACAGGAGATCCTGCAGTTCGGTGAATTCACCTTGAAGTCCGGACGCAGCAGTCCCTACTTTTTTAACGCCGGCTTGTTCAACACCGGCAAGTCACTGGGGTTTCTGGGTGCCAGTTTTGCGGCAGCAATCCGGGATCGGGCACCGGACTTTGATCTGCTTTTTGGTCCTGCCTACAAGGGCATTCCGCTGGTTTCCGTGACGGCCGCGGCCCTGGCGCAGGAGTATGGTGTCAACAAACCCTGGTGCTTCAATCGCAAGGAAGCCAAGGATCACGGTGAGCGTGGCATTACGGTAGGGGCACCACTGGCCGGTGATGTGCTGATCATCGATGATGTGATCACTGCCGGCACCGCCATTCGTGAGGTCATTGGCCTGCTGACGGAGCACGGTGCAAGGGCTGTGGGCATCCTGGTCGCGCTGGACCGGCAGGAGAAAGGCAATGGGGAGCTGTCTGCCATCCAGGAAATTGAACGTGACTACGGCATTCCGGTGATCAGTATCATCAATCTCCAGCAGATCATTGATTACCTGGAAGCGGAAAACGACGCCATTCTGTCCGAGCACATCGGTGCCATCCAGACCTATCGCGACACCTATGGTGTGCAAGCCGCCTGAAAACGCCGCCTGAAAAGGCGGTGCTTTTGCGTGTGAGCGGTTACTCCTGATCGTGAATGGGGCTCAGCAGGCGTGCCTGCAGGTAGTTCCACTGCTCATCCCAGTCTTCGGTTGGTTTGTAACGGAACTCACTTCGGACAAATTGCATCAGGCGTCCCTCAACAGAGGCCATGAGCAGATTTGCCAGTACCGATGAGGAAATGGGTGTGCGCAGGTTTTCCCGGATTCGCGCCTCGCGCAGGATCTGTTTCAGCTGCGCTTCGATCCGGTCAAACAACTGTGTGATGCGTACCCGCAGCCGTTCGGTTTCACCGGCCAGCGCGTCACCGGTCATCAGCCGGGTCATGCCGGGGTTCTTCTCGGAAAAGGTCAGCACCAGGGTCAGGATTTTTTCACAGCGCCCGCGCGTGGTCGGATCGTCCTGGAGAATGCGGTTGATGCGGACAAACAGCGTGTCCTCAATGAACTTGATCAGGCCCTCGAACATCTTGGCCTTGCTTGGAAAGTGCCGGTACAGCGCGGCCTCGGAGACGCCCACTTCCCGGGCCAGGGCCGCCGTGGTGATACGCTCGCCGGGGCCGGACTCCAGCATATGTGCCAGCGCCTGCAGGATCTGCTCCTTGCGCGATGCCTTCTTTGCCGCTTTGTCTGCCGCCATGACTGTCAGTCTCCGCTTTTTCGGGTGTCGCTGATCAGTGTACCGACCCCGGTGTGGGTGAATATTTCCAGCAGCACCGCGTGTTCCACGCGGCCGTCTATGATGTGTGCACTGTTGACGCCGTGCTGAACCGCGTCCAGCGCGCATTCAATCTTGGGTAGCATGCCGCCGTGGATGGTGCCGTCTTCGATCAGCGCCTCCACCTGTTGGGTGCTGAGTCCGGTAAGCACATTCTGTTCCTTGTCCATGACGCCAGCAATATTGGTCAACAGCACCAGTTTCTCGGCGCCCAGCACCTTGGCGATTTCCCCGGCTACCGTATCGGCGTTGATGTTGTAGGTGGCGCCGCTTCGGTCCACTCCTATTGGTGCAATGACCGGAATGAAGTCACTGTCGCCAATCATCTCCAGCACCTGGGTGTTGATTTTCTCAACACTGCCCACCTGGCCGATATCCAGCATGGCGTCGGTTGCCCCTTCAGCGGCACCCTGGCGTTTCTTCAGCAGTTTTCTGGCGTGGATCAGATTGCCGTCCTTGCCGGTAATGCCAATGGCCTTGCCGCCGTTCTTGTTCAGCAGGGCCACAATTTCCTGGTTGACCAATCCGCCCAGCACCATTTCCACTACGTCCATGGTCTGGCTGTCCGTCACCCGCATACCGTCAACGAAGCGGGATTCTATATTCAGTTTCTGCAACAGGGAGCCGATCTGGGGGCCGCCGCCATGCACCACAACCGGGTTCATGCCCACCAGCTTCATCAGCACGATGTCCCGTGCAAAGCTGTTTTTCAGTGTTTCGTCGGTCATGGCGTTGCCGCCGTACTTCACCACAATGGTGCAGCCGGTGAACTGCTGGATATAAGGCAGGGATTCGGTCAGTACGTTGGCGATGTTCTTTGCTGCAGCAAGGTCTAGGGGCATCTTATCGTCCGCTTATCAATGGCTTGCATGGTGTTCGGGGCTGAAGCTGGCAAGTATACACTTTCGCTGTCAGATTTGTATCATCAGCGCGCGGTCGACACGGGACAGCAGCTGCCGGAATTGCTGCAGGATGCGATCAAGTGACTGTTGGCTGCTGGCCTCGAAGCGAAGCAGCAGCGCCGGGGTGGTGTTGGATGCACGCACAAGGCCCCAGCCATCGGCAAATTCGGCGCGTACGCCATCCAGATCATTGATATGCGCATCGGGCAGCACACTGGGCTCGCGGACCAGTAATTGCAGTTGTTCGATCAGGGCAAACTTGTGCGCCTCCGGCACCGGAATGCGCAGCTCGGGGGTGCTGATGGAGGCTGGCAGAGTGGCCAGCATGTCGTCCACGGAACCCTTGCTGGCGGCCAGCAGCTCGATAAAGCGGGCCGCGACGTACAGTCCATCGTCGTAGCCGTACCAGCGGTCACGGATAAACACATGGGCCGAGAACTCCGCACCGATGGGTGCGCCGGTTTCCTGCATCCGGTGCTTCATGAATGAGTGCCCGCTGCGGCTCATGACCGGAATGCCGCCGGACTGTTCAATCACGTCGATCAGCAGTTTGCTGCATTTAACGTCAAAGACGACATTTTTGCATTTGTTTCGCGGCACGATGTCGCGAACAAAGAGCATCAGCAGTCGATCGGTATCAATAATGGCACCGGAGTTGCTCACCACCACAACCCGATCGCCATCGCCGTCCAATGCTATGCCCAGGTCCGCTCCGGTGGCCCGAACCTGGTCAATCAGGCTGCCAAGGTTTTCGCTGACAGTCGGGTCCGGGTGATGGTTCGGGAAACGCCCGTCAGGTTCACAGTACAGCGCTGTCACTTTGCAGCCCAGTGCCTGCAGCAGCGCCGGTGCGACCAGTCCCGGCACGGCATTGCCGCAATCCACCACCACGTTCAGCGGGCGCTGAAGCCGTATGTTCTGCTGTACGGTTTTGATATAGGAGGGCACGATATCGCGACTCTGGCAGCTACCCCTGACCGCGTTGTCTGACCCCGCCGGGACCGCGCCCAGGGACTGACACAGTTGCAGCAGGTTCTGGATCTGCTCCGGCGTCAGGCAGGTGCGGCGCATTACAATCTTGATGCCATTGTATTCGCCTGGATTGTGACTGGCGGTCAGCATCACACCCGAGTCGCACTCCGTACCCTGGGTGGCAAAGTACAACAGTGGTGTGGGCACGGTGCCAAGATCGATGACATCACAACCACTGGCGAGCAGGCCGCTGCGAAGCGCGTCAGCCAGTGCCGGGCTGGACAGCCGGGTGTCGCGGCCAAGATAGAGCCGGCGGATACCCTGCGTAATGGCCATCTGACCGATACCGCGACCGATGACGCTGATGTTCCGTGGCGTGAGTTCGGTGCCAGCAATGCCCCGGATATCGTAGGCGCGGAAAATGCCTGCAGGAATTGTTGTGGTGTTGTGCATTGCCGGATCAGTGCCCGCCGGTGCGGTGGGGTCAGTCATCGCTCAGGCCGCCGTGAGTCGTTCGTGAATCAAGGTCAGCATGGCGATGGCCACAGCAGTCTTGCTTGCCGGCCCAAGCAAGCGCTCACCATCAGTCCAGAGTGCTGTGGCCGATATGCTGTCACTGTTGAAGGTCTCGCTGGCATTGTTGGCAAACAGCAGGTCCAGCTTCTTGCGCCTCAGCTTGTCGCGGCCATGCCCCACGATATCCGAGGTCTCCGCTGCAAACCCGACCATGAAGGGGGGCTGGTCCGCGGCGGCTATGGTGCTGATGATGTCCGGATTGCGGATCAGGTGCAGTGTGAGCTCGTCAGCCGATTTCTTGATCTTTTCCGTGCTGACATCCCCGGGGCGATAGTCAGCCACTGCGGCCACGCCGATGAACACATCACACTGGCTGTGAGCAAGGCTTGCCTGCAACATGTCCTGGGCGCTCACCACATCGATGCGTTTGACCCGGTCCGGGGTCGGCAGATGTACCGGTCCACTGATCAATGTGACCCTGGCGCCAGCCTCGGCGGCCTGGTTTGCCAGCGCATAACCCATTTTGCCGGAGCTGTGGTTGGTGATGTAGCGCACCGGATCAATGGCTTCGCATGTCGGGCCAGCTGTGATGGTCAGGCGCAGTCCGTCCAGCAGACCGGACTCAAACTCGGCTGCACACAGGCTTGTCAGCGCCTCGGGTTCCAGCATCCGGCCGGGGCCGGTTTCACCACAGGCCTGATCACCGGCACCCGGACCAAACACACGATATCCCCGATCGCGCAGCAGTTGCAGATTGTGCTGGGTGGCCGGGTCATCCCACATGCCCTGGTTCATGGCCGGCGCGACCGCAACAGGTGCGCGGGTTGCCAGCAGCAGGGTACTGAGCAGATCGCCGGCGGCTCCGGTGGCGGTCCGGGACAGAAAACCTGCGCTGGCCGGTGCAACCAGCACCAGGTCCGGCCACCGTGCCAGTTCTATATGCCCCATGGCGGCTTCGGCTTCGGTGTCCAGCAGATCCAGATGCACCCGGTGGCCGGACAGGGCCTGCAGGGTCAGAGGGGTAATGAACGCCGTGGCGCCGGTTGTCATGACCACTCGCACTTCGGCGCCGGCCTTGACGAACAGTCGGGTCAGCTCTGCGCATTTGTAGGCAGCAATGCCGCCAGTTATGCCGAGCAGGATACGTTTGTTGCTCAGTGTGCCCATGGTCTGTGCTGCCATTGTCTGTAGCGGGAGGTCATCAGGCCCGCGTGTAAAAGCCGACATTCTACCGCATCACCCGATCAGGCGCTGCCTGGCAGAGTGAATTGACAGGCCGAATCCGCAAGCCTCTGCTAAGCTGGGGTCGGGTCCGGATCACAAGGGAGTGTGGCATGAGCATCAAGGACTGGCCGGCGCGCGAGCGGCCCAGGGAAAAACTGCTGGCTTCCGGTCCCGGCGCGTTGTCTGATGCCGAATTGCTGGCCATATTCCTGCGCCATGGCGTCAGCGGTCGCACGGCCGTGGATGTGGCCCGTGATCTGCTGAGTGCATTTGGCAGTCTGGGTGGCATTCTTACGGCCTCTCACGAGGCGTTCTGTGGTCATCCGGGACTGGGCCCCGGGCGCTATGTTCAGATACGGGCCGTTCTTGAGTTGGCCCAGCGCCACATGCGGGAGCAGCTCGAGCAGGTGGATGCGCTGACCAACTCGGATCTGACGCGTGAGTATTTGCGGGCGCGTATGCGTGATTATCAGCGCGAGGTGTTCACCTGCCTGTATCTGGACAACCAGCACCGCGTCCTGGCCATGGAAGAGCTGTTTCATGGCACCATTGACGGGGCTGCGGTGTACCCGCGCGAAGTGGTCAAGCGTTGTCTGCACAACAATGCGGCTGCAGTGATTTTTGCCCATAACCATCCATCGGGTGTGGCGGAGCCGAGCCAGGCCGATATTGCCATCACGCGTCGCCTGCGCGAGGCGCTGAACACCGTGGATGTGCGGGTGCTTGATCATGTGGTTGTTGGCCATGCGGAAGTCGTCTCCTTTGCCGAGCGCGGTTTACTGTGACAGGAGTGATTACCCGGTCGGCAGATTGCCGGTGAAAGTGCTCCGGGGGCGAGAAAAAGTTGCCTTGGCGCTCCGGTTTTGGTATAAATCGCCACTCTTTTTTTCCGGTTGGTCTGCGCACAGCTTGCGCCAGGGATCAGCAAGACAGGTCCGGCCACCGGCGCAACAGAATTTAATGAGGCAGAACAATGGCTAAGGTATGTATGGTAACCGGCAAGAAGCCGATTACAGGCAATAACGTGTCACACGCGAACAACCGGACCAGACGCCGTTTCTCTCCCAACATCCAGACCCACCGGTTTTGGGTGGAGTCCGAGAAGCGTTTTGTGAAACTCAAGCTGTCGACCAAGGGCATGCGAACCATCGACAAGAAGGGCATCGATGCCGTTCTGGCCGACATCCGCGCCACTGGCGTCAAGATCTAAGCGGTTATTGGAGGACTTCGGTCATGAGAGACAAGATCAAGATGGTATCGACCGCCAATACCGGTCACTACTACACCACAGACAAGAACAAGCGCACCACGCCGGACAAACTGGAAATGAAAAAATTTGATCCGGTTGTTCGCAAGCACGTGATCTACAAGGAAGCCAAGATCAAGTAAGATCTGCGGCACTGCCTGTCATGCCCCGCCGCACAGTGGGGATGGCACAAAAAACGGCCCGCCAACAAGCGGGCCGTTTTCATTTGTACGCCAACGATGATTGCCTGGGTCTATTTTCCCTTGCTGAGCTTTTTCATCAGCTTCTCGGTCTGCTTGTGCAGCTTGGGATCCACTTCGAATTCCTTTTTCAGCTTGCCCACGGTTGTAGATACCGTGCCGTAGCGCTTGAGTTTGAACAGTCGTGCAATTGCCTGAAGTGTCACTGCTGACAGTTCCTGGCACAGGTACATGGCCACCCAGCGTGGTACGTTTTTTGAACCCGGTCCGCGGGCTGCATTGTAGATACTGTCCTCGGTGACCTTGAACTCCCTGGCAACTGCGGTGACGATGGCTTTGCAGCTCGGGCGCCACTTGGCGTTTGCACCGCGCGATACGCCCCGCGCTTTGGTTGGCGAGCGTTTGGCTTTTGCCTGCTTGCGAAACTTCTCGTCACCCATGAGCGAGGACAGGTTCTTGCGGCCGTAGAAGTGAGCCATCTCCTCGTCCAGCCCCTGGGAGACGTATTCTGCATATTGGGCAAAGCGGCGATTGGCAGCCACGCCCAGTTGCGAGAGGGTTTCCTCTCGTACCAGCCAGGCCGGTGGTTTTACCTTGTTGACGTAGGCCGGGTAGCTGGACCACTCGTAAGTGGCCGGATCCCCTTTCTTGACCCCCAGATGTATGTAGCGAGATAGTGGCAACAGGTACTTTTCGGGCTGCACAAGCACCGCTTTGTAGCGGCCGCGAAACAGCGAGCCTGACGACTTTTTCATGCGCTGGTAATGCTGGGTGTACAGACCATCAATCTGACGCATGAAGCGGCTCAGGTTGCCTTCCGGCGTCTTCAGCATCAGGTGATACTCATTCTGAAGCAGGCAGTAGGCATGGACCTCGACATTCAGGCGCGCGCAGGTTTCTTCCAGGGCGGAAAGAAAGCTCTCGAAGTATTTCTTCGAGGGGAATACGCGCTGGTTACCCAGCCCGTAGTTTGATACATGGTAGCAGGCGTTCGGGTACTCGATTCGCAAGGGTCTTGCCATTGGCTTTATCCCCGTATCTCAATGTGCACGGAGTGCCGGGTGCTGCTTGATCCGGGCGCTCCCTGCGCTTATGGAATGGAACTTTCTGGAACTTGCTGTAATACACCTTGATGCACATTCTGGTGCGTACTTGCGTCTTGCTGGGTCGTCATGCCATTGATGTGTCCACATCAATGAATGAGAGTTGGCTCTCACTGATGACCCCCAAAATACTGCAATTGTCGCGGGTCTGCAACACTGGATTGCCCCGTGACACCTGAATTGCCTGTGTCTTACGGCTTCTGTGCCAAAACGATGGCGCGTTTGGGGGCGGGTAGCCCTTCTAATGTGCGAGTGGCATCTGCCGGATCAAGGCCGTCGCTCAGCGATTGAAAGGGCATCCAGGCGGTGGCGCGCTGCTCGTCCGTGTCGGTGACAGTGATATCGACCGTGCGGACATTGTCGAAACCGCATCGGCGTAGCCAGTGCTCGGTGCTGGCCACCGATGGCACGAACCAGACGTTGGACATTCGACAATAACGGTCATCGGGTGTCAGCGCATAACCTTGATCACCGTCAACCACCAGTGTCTCCAGCACCAGTTCACCCCCGCTGCGCAGACATTGCCTGAGTTCGAGCAGATGATCGAAAGGTGAGCGGCGATGGTACAGCACCCCCATGGAGAACACGGTGTCATAATGCGGCAGCGGCAGCGGCAAGCGTTCGAGCCCTACGGGCAATACCGCAATCGGCAGATGACGGGCAAAGTGCTGTATCAGTGCAAACTGCATGACATATGGCAGATGCGGATCCAGTCCGGTGACCACGCGGGCGCCTTGCCCCAGCATACGGAAGCCGTGGTAGGCATTGCCACACCCAACGTCCAGCACGCTGCGGCCCCTGAGCGGTTCAATGTGTGGCAGCAGGCGCTCCCACTTCCAGTCCGAGCGCCACTCGGTGTCCACATTGATACCGAAGACTTCAAAGGGTCCCTTGCGCCAGGGAATGAATGCCTGCAGCGCCTGTTGCAACGTCTGCAGCTGCAGCGCGTCCAGCTCATTGGCCCGGCCCAGGGATACGGTATCTACCAGCTCAAGGTGCCGGGCTTGTATATCCGGCAGCGTGGCAAGCACTGACAGCCAGCGTTTCAGGTCCCCATGATTCAGGGAGTTGAAGAAATCAGCACTGGTGAACCGGTTCAGCGCAGCAAGGGGCGTGCCGGCGAGCTGGCGATCGTGCGAGGAAAAATCCATTGGCGAGTCCGTTATCTGAATGCCACCAGTGAGGCGAAATTGAAGCACTGGAACCAGACATCACAACTGCGGAATCCGGCATCCAGGCAGCGTTGTCTGTGCGTGTCCAGTGTCTCGGGCAGCAGCACGTTTTCCAGTGCCTGGCGCTTCTGGCTGATTTCCATGGCTGAGTAGCCCCGCACCTTTTTGAACTGGTGGTACATGTCGATGAACAGATCATCGACCTCTTTTTCCGGGAACCGGATTTTCTCGGAAAGAATGAGAATCCCTCCCGGGCGCATACCGTCATGAATACGCTGTATCAGTGCCTGTCTCTGCGCCAGGGGAATGAACTGCAAGGTGAAGTTGAGTGTGACAACCGAAGCATTGCTGATCTGCAGCGCGTTGACATCCTCATGCAACAAGCGGATGCGTTCTCGAACAAAGCCCGGTTCGTTTTCCAGCGCCTTGCCAAAGCGATCAAGCATGGCCTTTGAATTGTCCACAGCCAGCAGTTCATAGTTGCGCTCACCAATGTGGTGCGCCATGGCCAGACTGGTGCCGCCCAGCGAGCAGCCCAGATCGTAGACCCGGGATCCTGGCTGACAATAGCGTTCAGCCAGAGTGCCTGCCATGGAAATAATGGTGGCATAACCGGGCACCGAACGATTGATCATGTCGGTGAACACGGCCGCCACACGTTCGTCAAAAACGAAGTCGGACACCGACTGAGGATTGGCGTAGATGCTGTCGCGGGGCTGATCGGTCATTGTGCTATTATGCGGCAAATGTTTACCCGGACAAAGTCATCTGCTGCCTATGTGCTGCGACGCAGTCGTCGCAGGACACTGGCTGTGCATGTGCGCAACTGCCAGGTCGAGGTGCGCTCGCCCTGGCACGTCAGTCAGCGCGAAATCGACCGTTTCATGGAACAGCAGGCTGACTGGGTCGAGCGCACGCTGGCACAACAGGAACAACAGGCGCGCGAGGCACCGGACATCCGTGACGGCGGCCGGATCTGGTACAAGGCCCGTGAGTGCAGGGTGGTATTCGTGGAATCGGCCCAATCCGGTGTCAGTGTTGAAGGGCGAGAGTTCCGGATTCATGGTCGAGGTCTGCGGCAAACGCCCGGGCGCGCCGAGCGTATCCTGCGCGACTGGCTGATGCAGCAGGCGAGGCAGTGGCTGGTGCCGCGCACTGAAGCACTGGTGCGTCATATGGACCTGCAGTCACGATTCCGGGAGGTGGTGCTGCGCAAGACGCGAAGCAAATGGGGTCATTGCACGGTGGGCGGGCGCATACAATACAACTGGTTGCTGATGCTGGCCCCGGACGGGGTGATTGACTACATGATCTGCCATGAAGTCTGTCACCTGGTGCACATGGATCACTCAGCGGCCTATTGGCAATGTGTGGCCCGCTACTGTCCGGACTACCGTCGATATCGGGACTGGCTCAAAACCTGCGGGCACCGCATCTGGATCCAGGAGGGTGCCACGCAGGATCCTGACCTCAGGCAGGCTGCATCTGACGCCGCTGCATGATGGCAAGGCCCATGGCCACTGCCAGCAGCACTGCACTGAGCACCAGGAGCCCCACCTGGCTCATACCCATCATCCCGCCGCCGGGAATGGCCAGCGTCAGGCCGGCCAGTGCCATCACTGCCCGCACAGCCAGACCAATGCCACGCTTTCCGAGACTGCCAAAGCCCAGCAGGTAACCCTGAAGCGCAGCGGAAATGAACAGCACACCAATCAGTGCTGTTGTTATCACCAGGGCGCCTTCGGCGAACGAACCCTGCAGCAATAGCGCCGGGTTGAACACAAAGAAGAACGGGATGAAGTAAATGATGGCACCCAGTCGCATGGCTTCAAAGCCGGCGCGCATGGCCGAGACCTGCGCAACCGTTGCTGCAGCGAATGCCGCCAACGCCACCGGAGGTGTGATGAAACTCAGCATACCCCAGTACATGATGAACATGTGTGCGGCCAGTGGATCAATGCCAGCATTGATCAGGGCCGGCGCCAGCACAATGGCCAGGAAGATGTAGGCTGCGGTTACCGTCATGCCAATGCCCAGCACAAAGCTGGTCAGTGCGCCCATGATCAGCAGTACCAGCACATTGTCACCCGCCAGGTACACCAGGTCATTGGCCAGGGTGCCGGCCATGCCGGTGACTGCCAGCGCGCCAATGATCAGGCCGATTGCAGCCAGAATGCCCGCCAGTTCCGCCATCAGGCGTCCGGCAGCAGCCACCAGCTCCATGAATTTTTTCAGATCCATGCGATGACTGGTGAACTGGTTGATCACCAGCAGCAGACCCGTGGCAATAAACGGCGCTGTGGCCTCGCGTTGCATCCATACCAGCATGAAGATCAGGGTCACGAACACGGCAATGAAATACCAGCCTTCCCTGAATACCTTGCCTACAGACGGCAATTCTTCCTTGGGCAAGCCTTCCAGTTTGTGATTTGCGGCGTAGGCATCAATCTGCATGAACAGACCAAAAAAGTAGAGTACCGAGGGCACAATGGCGGCAATGGCAATGGTGACATAACTCACGCCAAGAAAGCTGGCCATGACAAAGGCTGTGGCACCCATGATCGGCGGCATCAACACACCACCGGTGGACGCGCAGGCTTCAACACCGGCGGCATACTGGCGCGAGAAACCGATGCGGCGCATGGCCGGAATCGACAGCGGACCTGTGGTCAGTACGTTGGTTACCGGACCGCCACTCATGGAGCCCATCAGGCCACTGGAGAAGATCGACACCTTGGCTGGCCCGCCACGCATATTGCCCAGAATGGCAAAGGCAAAATTGATGAAGAACGGCCCCCCCCCGGTGAACTGAAGCGCCACACCGAACAGCAGGAAACCGAATACCAGCATGGCGAAGGATTGCATGGGGATGCCGAACAGGCTTTCTTCACCCAGAATATGGAAGATGGCCACATCGTGAATCGGCATGCCCAGGCCGGCCACTACCGCAGGCATCATGTCGGCGTACATGGGGTAGGCGGAGAGCAGCAGCACAATAAAAAAGATTGGCCAGCCGCCGGCGCGTCGGCCGGCCTCCAGCACAATGGCCCAGGTCACCAGTGCCAGCGCAATGCCCACAGGCGGGGCTGCATACTCCCAGGCCTCCAGCACAATACGCTCGGCAAACCAGGCGTAATAGGCAAAGACGATGGCGATCACAATCATGATCACCTTGTCGTACCAGGGCACGTGATCGATATTGCTGCGGTGTGACGGGAAGGTGATGAACACCATGGCCAGCATCAGGCCGGTGATCAGATAAAGGTAACGGCTGTCGAGCATGACCACATCAACAAAGAAGCCGAAATTGAAAATCTGATTGATCGCCAGCAATGTGGCGGCCCCGGTCATCACGGCCATCAGCGCCCGCCACTTGATGGTCAGTTCGCGGTAGCGTCCGATCAGCGGCAGGTCCTTATCTTCGATTTTTGGCATGCCGGGTTCAATCGGCGGAATGACAGTCTTGGTGCTCATAGGTCAGTTGGTGCCCCGGATCCTGTTGTTTTTGGCAGGCACGCAAAGCGCCTGCTCTGTTCTATCCCTGCGCCTCAGGAGGACTCATCCATTGTTATCAGTCCCTCGGCCTGCAGTGCCTGGCTGCGGAACTGCAGCCAGGCCTGCTCGAATTCGCGAAAGCCCTCAGGTGCGCCAGGCACAAACTCTTCCCAGGCGCGCATCAGGACTTGCTGGCGGTACAGGTTGGCCTGTTGTGTGGCTTCGGCCTCGGGAGTCCAGATGCCGATTTCCCTGAAGTAACGCACGGCGCCGTCGTGGTAGGGAATGAAGGCGTTTTCCAGTTGTTGCAGGTCGATGCGCCACCCGTCACCTCCCGGTGCCGCCCGGTAATAGTCCTCATAGTGCAGGTGCATGATCTTGACCAGATCATGGACGGTGCGCTCATCGGCATCTTCCATGGATACCAGCAGCGGGTAGGCGGAGGTGAACACCTCTATGCCTTCCGGTGGTATGGTCGGCCCTTCATAGGCGATATGAGGCACGTACCAGGGCAAGCGTGTGCGCACCCGCTCCACGCCCTCCTGATACTCGGGCGGAAACTGCAGGAATTTCAGGCCCCGTGGTGAGGATTCCAGGCGCAGAAACGGTGGTGAGTTGCAGGCACCACCGGCCACATCGGCGCGATCATTGATCACCGCTTCGATGGAGGCGTTGTAGCCGCCCACTTCCACACGCTGCACATCGTCCCAGGTCAGGTTGGCGTAGGACAGCAGTGCGGTGGTCGCGTTGTTCAGGGATGGGGCGCCCTGGACAAAGGTCACGCGTTTGCCACGAATATCCTCAATGGTATCAATGTTGGCATTGCGTGCCGTGGCCAGGGTGAAGGAGCAGCTGGACGAGAAGTTCGACAGCAACACCCGTATCGGTTGCGGGCCCCAGATGCGGGATGCAAAGTTCAGGATGCCTTCCTGCGCGTATACCGCCTCGGATCCCCCGGCGGACATGTTCACACGGCCGGCGCGCAGCGTGGCCAGGCGGGAGACATCATTACGTCCGGGTACAACCCGAAGGTTGGTTTCGTACTGGCGCTGCAGGATGTTGCCCAGTGCCACCGCCTGGCTGTAACCGCCGGTGCCGGTGGGGTAGGCCGACCAGGCCAGGGTGCGGGGCAACTCGACATCACCCGCCAGTGGCTCGGTGGCAAGCTCTTCAGGTTCGCCGCAGGCCGCCAGCAGGACGGCCACCGAGGCAACCAGTGCGAGGCGCCATCGGTGACGGATCTGTGTCAATTTGTGCATCAGCAAACGCGCTCCAGCCGAAAGTTTCCGATCGCGAAGCATAACCCAGCTACCTGATCAAAGCCATAATTCCGGGGTCGCCAGCCAGGTGCAGGCGCCGGATTGTCACCAACTGTTGCAAATGAGCGGTGTTACCGAGCGGTTTGTTTTTCAAACAGCAGATCCCAGACGCCGTGCCCCAGACGCAGGCCGCGGCGCTGGAATTTGGTCACCGGTCGCTCGGTTTCGGCGGCATAGTTGCCTGAGCCTGCTGTGTTCACCAGACCGTCTGCGGCGCTGAGTACTTCCATCATGTGCTCGGCGTAGTTCTGCCAGTCGGTGGCCAGGTGCAACTTGCCGCCTTCAGCCAGCTTGGTGACAAGACGTTGAACCAGTGCCGGCTGGATCAGTCGTCGCTTGTGGTGGCGCTTTTTGTGCCAGGGGTCTGGGAAAAAAATCTGGATGGTATCCAGTGAGCCGTTGGCAATACAGTGCTGCAGGATTTCCGTTGCATCGTGGCAGTAGATGCGCAGATTGGTCAGTTCACGCTGGTGGATTTCGCGCAGCAGTTTGCCAACACCGGGGCGATGTACTTCAACCCCGATGAAGTCTTTCTCCGGATGACGCTGTGCCTGCTCGGCCAGTGAATCACCCATGCCAAAACCGATTTCGAAGACCAGCGGGGCAGTGCGGCCAAAGACGGCGTTGGCGTCCAGCGGCGCATTGGTATCATCCAGGCCGTACATTGGCCACCAATCATCCAGTGCCTGTTGCTGGGCGGGGGTCAGGCGACCGCTACGTACCACAAAGCTGCGGATGGGTCGGCGGTAGTCCAGCGAATCCTTATCCAGAGAATCATTGTCCTGCATCATCGTGTCCCGGACTCAGAAAAACGTGCCGTCAATCGGTGACGAGGCACTGGCGTACAGGCGCCGTGGCATGCGGCCGGCGCGCCAGGCATCCCGGCCGCTCATTACCGCGTGTTTCATGGCACGGGCCATCAGTACCGGGTCACCCGCTTCAGCTATGGCGGTGTTCATCAGTACCCCGTCGCAGCCCAGCTCCATGGCCACGGTGGCATCGGACGCGGTGCCAACACCGGCATCAACAATGATCGGCACGCTGGCATTTTCCAGGATCATGCGAATATTGTAGGGGTTGCGTATACCCAGCCCGGAGCCAATTGGCGCGCCCAGCGGCATGACCGCTACACAGCCAATCTCTTCAAGCCGTTTGGCGATCAGTGGGTCATCACTGGTATAGACCATGACGTCGAAGCCGTCGCGCACCAGCTCCTCGGCGGCAACAAGGGTTTCGGTAACGTTGGGGTACAGGGTTTTCTGGTCACCCAGCACTTCCAGTTTCACCAGCTTGTGGCCGTCCAGCAGTTCGCGGGCCAGGCGACAGGTGCGCACGGCCTCGCGCGCGTCGTAGCAGCCGGCGGTGTTGGGCAGGATGGTGTACTTTTCCGGTGAAATCACGTCCAGCAGATTGGCTTCATCCTTGTTCTGCCCCAGGTTGACCCGGCGAATGGCCACGGTGATCATTTCTGCCCCGCTGGCCTGCATGGCGGCCAGGTTTTCCTCGAAGTCGCGGTATTTGCCGCTGCCGATGATCAGTCGTGACTCGTAGCTGCGGCCAGCAATGACCAGCGGTGTATCCTGCTTGTTCATGGGAGTTCCTGTCAGAATCTGTTGTGGGTTTGTGGTTCCGGCCGACGCGGTCTGCGCGGGTGGGCGGACTCAACCGCCGCCAATGGCGTGGACTATTTCCACCACATCGCCATCTGCCAGCCTGTGTGTGTCATGTTCGCTGCGTGGCACAATTTCCTCGTTGACCTCGACCGCCAGGCGACCGCCGGTAATGGCCAGTCTATCGAGCAGGGACCGCAGTGTGCAGTTACCGTCGACGGTCATGGCTTTGCCATTTACCTGAATCTGCATGGGATCACCTCGAAAATCTCAGGCGGGCCGGGCACTGATAACGGCCCAGCCCAGCAGTGCCCAGCCTGCCAGGAACAGGGTGCCACCAATGGGCGTGATGGCGCCAAGCCAGCGGATGCCGCTCAGGGCGAGAACATACAGGCTGCCGGAGAATATCACGATGCCGGCAACAAACAGCCAGCCGCTGGCTTGCAGCAGGGTATGACGCGGGTAGTGCAACAGCAGTATGCCAACCCCGAACAGGGCCAGCGCGTGGTACATATGGTACTGCACGCCGGTCTGGAATGTGTTGATCAGCTCGGGGCTTACGATATTGCGCAGGCCGTGGGCGGCAAATGCGCCCAGGGTGACGGCAAGAAAACCATTGATGGCGGCAAGTGTGAGTATCAGGTGGGCCATGGTCAAGGGCGGCTCAGGCAGCCATCATGCCCTTGACCTTGTTCATGGCGTTCTTTTCCAGCTGCCGGATTCGCTCGGCCGATACCTGATATTTCTCGGCCAGTTCATGCAGGGTGGCCTTGTTTTCCGTCAGCCACCGGCTGGTGATGATGTCCCGGCTGCGCTCGTCCAGTTCACTCATGGCCATATACAGACTGTTGTTGGTCTGCTCTTCCCACTGGCTGTCCTCGATTTCGGTGGCCATGTCCGATGCGGTGTCTTCCAGGAACTGCGCCGGCGCCATCATTGGCTGATCATCATCGGCATCGGGGCCCATGTCGAAGGTCATGTCATAGGCGCTCATGCGGCCTTCCATCTGGCGCACGGTTTTTGCGTCCACACCCAGGTCGTCGGCCATGGCCTGGGCTTCATCGTTGCTCAGCCAGCCGAGGCTTTTCTTGGCGCTGCGCAGATTGAAGAACAGTTTGCGCTGGGCCTTGGTGGTGGCGACCTTGACGATGCGCCAGTTGCGCAGGATGTATTCATGCATCTCGGCCTTGATCCAGTGCACGGCAAAGGATACCAGACGTACGCCCACTTCCGGGTTGAAACGCTTGACGGCTTTCATCAGGCCGACGTTGCCTTCCTGGATCAGGTCGGCCTGCGGCAGGCCGTAGCCGGAGTAGCTGCGGGCCAGATGTACAACAAAACGCAGGTGCGACAGCACCAGCTGGCGCGCCGCCTCCAGATCGTTTTCATAATAGTACTGATTGGCCAGCTCTTTTTCCTGCTCCGCACTGAGAACGGGAATGCTGTTCACAGAGGCGATGTACGCCGTCAGGTCGCGACCCGGTACTGCGGGTTGCATAAGCTGCAAGCTTTTGCCTGTTGCCATACTCTTTGATGACCTCGCTGGATTGTCGGGCTGCCCTCAAGACCGTGTTTTGAGGGCTTTTACCACAATGGCCTGTTTTGCAATAGCCCATTTTACCACTGTGCGCTGCAATTGCACCATAGGTACTATCTGGGGATGTTGCTGCGCATTTCAAGGCCAGACAGCTCAAAAGGTTGAAGTAACTGCGCGGGCCGCTGCGATGGCGGCTGCGCAGTAGCAATCCGACTCGAAACTGTCCACGCTAAGCAGCTATACTGCTACGCAGAATGCTTCCACGTCAACGGAGACAGAATTGCACATGCCAAATCTGATGCACTGCCGAAAAGCCCTTTTGCCAGTTCTGCTGGCCTCATTCATTGCTGCCTGCGCGGAACCGGAAGAAGTACCGGCCGAGGTGGAGGAGCAGTCGCCGCCCCAGTCTCTTGGCCTGGGTGTGGATCTGGACAATATGGACCGTAGCGTTCGACCCGAGGATGATTTTTTCCTGTACATGAACGGCGGCTGGATGGAGCGTACGGAAATCCCCTCCGACCGCTCGCGCTGGGGCAGTTTCGACGAGCTGGTGGAGATGGCCGAGGAGCATGTACTGGACATCATCACCGAAGTTGCGGACACGCCAGGCCATGTGCCGGGCTCGGACGAACAGAAGGTGGCGGACATGTTCCTGTCCTTTATGGGCGAGGCAGTGATCGAAGCCAACGGCCTTATGCCGTTGCAGGCCGAGTTCGCCGCCATAGACGCACTGCAGGATCCGGAAGAGCTGCCCGAATTCTGGTCGCAGATGGTCATGCAGCGTTATGCCGCGCCGGTGAGCTTTGGAGTCAGCCAGGACCCGGGCCAGTCGGACCGGTATATCACCATTCTTGGTCAGGCCGGGCTTGGCCTGCCGGATCGTGACTACTATGTGAGCGAGGACGAGCGCTTTGTCAGCCTGAGAAACCAGTACCGCGACCATGTTGTGCGCATGTTTACGCTGGCGGACATTGTTGATGATCCTGAAGTTGCGGCAGATCACGTGCTCTCCCTGGAAACCAGTATTGCCAACGAGCACTGGACACGGGTGCAGAATCGCGATCGCACAGCCACCTACAATCTGATGACTGTTGCCGAGCTGGAAGAGCTGGCGCCGGGTTTTGCCTGGGGCCTGTTCCTGCAAACAGCCGGACTGGAAGATGTCCAGGAATTGAATGTGCGACAGCCTGATTATCTGGCGGCGGTGGCCGAGCAGTTCCGCGACGCACCCATTGAGGCCTGGCGTGACTACCACCGCTACCATGTGCTGCGAGCCAATGCGCCTTACCTGTCCAGTGAGTTCGTGGAAGAAAACTTTGACTTTTTCGCGCGCACACTGCGCGGTCAGCCGGAAATGCGCGATCGTGAGAAACGTGGCGTGGCTGCGGTGGAGTCGGTCCTGGGCTTCCTGGTCGGTCGTCTGTACGTGGAGCAGCACTTCACTGACGAGGCTGCCGAGCGCATGAATGACATGGTGGACAACATCAAGCTGGCCTTCGCCGAAGCCATTGATGAGCTGGAATGGATGAGTGATGCCACCAAGCAGGAGGCCCAGGCAAAGCTGGCCAGTCTCAACACCAAGATTGGCCATCCCGACGAGGATGACTGGCGCGACTACAGTTGTGTGGCCATTGCTGCGGACGACCTGATCGGCAATATGCGCCGCTCCACCGAGTGTGAATGGGAGCGGCTGCGTAACCAGCTCGGTGAAGAGGTGGACCGTGGCGAGTGGTTCATGACGCCGCAGACAGTGAATGCTTACTACAGCTCAAGCATGAATGAAATTGTGTTCCCCGCCGCCATCCTGCAGCCGCCGTTCTTTAATGTGGAGGCTGATGATGCGGTCAACTACGGCGCCATCGGCGGCGTTATCGGTCACGAAATCACCCATGCTTTTGATGATCAGGGCCGTCGCTCTGACGGCGAAGGCAACCTGCGTGACTGGTGGACTGAAGAAGATGAGGCGCAGTTCCGTGAGCGTGCCCAGGTAATGATCGACCAGTACAGCAGCTACGAACCTGTGGAAGGTGCCTTCATCCAGGGTGAGCTGTCCCTGGGCGAGAACATCGCCGATCTGGGTGGCCTGCGGATAGCCTACAGTGCCTGGCAGAAGTCGCTGGGTGACGAACCGGCACCGGTCATTGAAGGTTTCACTGGCAGCCAGCGCGTATTCATGGGCTGGGGGCAGGTGTGGCGTAATCTGCAGCGCGAGGAAGCGCTGCGCCAGCAGCTGGTGACCGGGCCGCATTCACCGGCGCGTTACCGGGTCATTGGTGTGCTGTCCAATATGCCCGAGTTCTACGAGGCCTTTGGTGTCAGCGAAGGTGATGCCATGTACCGGGCGCCGGAAGAGCGTGTGATGATCTGGTAAGCCCGGGACCGGCTCAGGGTTCGATGTCGCGAAGATGCTGGCGCACTGACACCAGTGCGCCCAGCCAGCCGAGCAGGGCACTGCCCCCCAGCAGACCGGCGGTGCCCGCCAGACCGGGGCCGTGCAATACAAAGGTGCTGTCATAAAGCGCAAGCAGTCGGTCCACCGGGCCGGACAGCAATGCCATCAGCAGCAACACCAGCAGCCAGGCAGCAATGCCGCCCAGCAATCCGTACCAGAACCCGGTGTAGAGAAACGGGCGCGAGACAAAGCCGTTGGTGGCACCCACCAGTTTCATCACCAGTATTTCTGCGCGCCGGTTGGCAATGGCCAGTCGAATGGTATTGCCAACAATGAACAGCACGGCCAGCGCCAGTATGACAATCAGGCCGTAGGCCGCGCGCTGACCAAGCGCCAGCATACTGTTCAGCCGCTGCACCCAGTCCAGATCCAGCTGCACCACATCAACAGGCTCATGGCCTGCCAGCTCCTGCGCCAGTGCCCGTAGCAACTCCGGGTCAGTGGAGGCGGGTTGAATGGTCAGGGTGGTTGGCAGCGGGTTTTCAGGCAGGCTCGACAGAATGTCCCCCAAACCTGACAGGTGCGCAAATTCATCGGCTGCCTGGTCCGGCAGCATCAGTGTTACGCTGCTGATACGCTCATCAGCAAGCAAATGCTCACTTAGCTCGCGAGCCCCTTCTTCAGAAGTCTGCTCATGAAAGTAAACACTGATCCGTGCGGTTCCCTGCAAGTCGCCGCCAAGCTGCGACAGGTTGCTGACACTGAGTATAAGCAGGCTTGGCAACAACAGGGCAATACCAATGACCATGACAGTCATCAGGCTTTGCAGGGGATTGACCAGGAGTCTTTGCAAGCTGTCGCGGGCGGTGCCCTGGTGCGTCAGCAAACGGGCGGAGACACGGCCGCCGCTGCTGGGCCGAACCCCGGTCGTCGGACGTGGGCGTTTCATTCTGCGCTCCCGGTCTGCGACCTGCTGCGTCGGTCGGGGTGGCTGGCATCGCGTATCAGGCGTCCATCATCCAGGGTCAGGATGCGGTGGCGCAGTCGTGTGATCAATGACAGGTCGTGACTGGCAATGAGCATGCTGACACCTATCTGGTTGAACTGCTCAAAAAGCGCCATGATCTCGGCCGACAGTTCCGGGTCCAGGTTGCCGGTGGGTTCGTCCGCCAGCAGTATCTGTGGCCGATTGACCACGGCGCGGGCGATACCAACGCGTTGTTGCTCACCACCGGACAGCGTAATGGGATTGAGTTTTTCCTTTTTCAGCAGGCCAACCTTGTCCAGCGCTGCCCGCACCCGGCGTGAGGCGTCGTGTTTGTCATAGCCTTCGATCTCCAGTGGCAGCATCACATTGTCGAACACGGATCGGTCAAACAGCAGCTGATGATCCTGGAACACAACGCCAATCCGTCGGCGGTAGAAGGGAATCTGGCGACGGGGCATACGGGACAGATTCTGGCCATTGACCACAATCTGTCCCGTACTGGCGGTTTCCATCAGCATGATCAGTTTGAGCAGCGTGCTCTTGCCGGCGCCGGAGCGGCCGGTGATGAACGCCATCTCGCCACGGACAAGCTCGAACTGCAGATGCTTCAGTGCGTCGTGGCCACCCGGATAACGTTTGCTGACCTGATCAAACCGTATCATGGTTCCTGACCGAACAGGGCCTTGACGAACTCGTCGGCGTCGAAGGGACGCAGGTCATCCACCTGTTCGCCGACACCAATAAACCGAATGGGCAGTTGCAGCTCCTTGGCAATGGCAAACACCATACCGCCCTTTGCTGTGCCGTCGAGTTTGGTCAACGTGATACCACTGAGACGCACCGCATCGTTGAAGCTGCGGGCCTGGCTCAATGCGTTCTGACCGGTGGTGGCGTCGAGCACCAGCATGGTTTCGTGAGGCAGGGACTCGTCCTGCTTTTTCAGTACGCGGCCAATCTTCTCCAGTTCCTGCATCAGATTGCTTTTATTGTGCAACCGCCCGGCCGTATCGGCAATCAGCACGTCCACCCCGCGCGCCCTGGCAGATTGATATGCGTCAAAGATGACCGACGCACTGTCAGCCCCGGTGGCCTGGGCCACCACCGGGACATTGTTTCGTTGGCCCCAGACCTGCAGCTGCTCGACCGCGGCAGCCCGGAAGGTGTCACCGGCGGCCAGCATGACGGTTTTGCCTTCCTGCTGAAGTTTTCTTGCCAGCTTGCCAATGGTGGTGGTCTTGCCGACGCCATTCACGCCTACCACCAGAATCACCCATGGCTTGATCTGCGGATCAACACGCAGTGGTGCCGTGCAGGGGGCCAGCAACTCGCGCAGTGCCTGCTGCAGCGCGCTCATCAACGCCTCCGGGTCCTGCAGCTGCTTACGCTTGAGCCGTGCCGTCAGTATTTCCATGACGTGGTCGGTGGCTTCCATGCCCAGGTCGGCTGTCAGCAACTGGGTCTCAATGTCTTCCATCAATGCCGGGTCAATGGTCTTGCGGCCCGCCAGCAGTGTGCCAAGCCCATCCGCCAGGTTGCTGCGGGTGCGGCTCAGGCCGGCTTTCAGGCGGCTGAAAAGACTCTGTTTGGCCGACGGATTCTGCTCGCCTGCCTGGATTGTCGAGGCAGCGTCTTCGGTGTCGCTGGCTGGATCGGCGGCGTTCTTTTCTGCGACTTTTGACTCGACGTCTGCGTCGGCTTTTGAGTCTTTTGTGGCAGATTCCCTGGCGTCAGATTTTTTGCGAAAATTGAACATGGCACTGCGATATCCGGTGAATGGAACAGGCGCGAATAATAGCATTTTGTCTGCGGGCTGCGTATGGCTATACAATGGCCGTCATTGTGTCATCGACTGTGGCGACACGCACTGTGACACCCATTGCCACCTTGCCATGAAGGTGCATGACGCCGGATCAGGACAGCAGGCTTGAAACAGACCCGTCAACGCAGGCCCTCACAAGCCATTTCGCCGGCTCGCCCGACCAGCTCAGGTGAGGCTGGCCAGGGATCGCTGCGCATCATTGGTGGCCAATGGCGCCGTCGTCGTCTGATGTTTCCTGATGAGCCGGGTTTGCGGCCCACTGCTGACCGGGTGCGCGAAACCCTGTTTAACTGGTTACAGCCTGATGTGGCTGGCGCCCGTTGTCTGGACCTGTTTGCCGGCAGTGGTGCCTGTGGTCTGGAGGCGTTGTCGCGCGGCGCCTCGTCAGTGGTTTTTGTCGAGCGTAATCGACGGGTGGTGGCGGCAATACGGCAGAACCTGGAGCTGTTGGCGGCCGAAGGCGCCAGCGTGATCAATGCTGATGTCATGCAGTGGTTGTTGTCAGGACAATCCGGTACTGGTGCCAGCGCCATGGCTTTTGATCTGGTATTCCTGGATCCGCCCTATGATGCCGATCTGCTACCCGGGGCCTGCCGTAAACTGGATAACTCGGGTATGCTGGCTGCCGGCGCGAAGATTTACCTGGAAAACAGATCCGTGATCACTGATGCGATGTTGCCTGAATCGTGGTACATCACAAGACAGAGCCGGGCCGGATCTGTGTATTACTACCTTTGTCAGTATGGCTGTGACAGTCAATCAAGGTTATGACAGACAGTGTTCATCCACAATTGAGGCAGATTCTGCCTGCCTACCGGGCGCCCTGGTGGCTGCCCGACGGGCACACCCAGACGCTGTGGCGAAAAATTTCCATGGCGCCGGTGTTGCAGCGCCGACGTCAGCGCGTTGAACTGGAAGACGGGGACTATATCGACCTGGACTGGCTTGATGCGGCAGACGCTGGCGCCGGGCAGCGCCCGCTGGTTTTTGTATTGCACGGGCTTTGTGGTTGCTCTTCGTCGCCGTATGTACTGGCCATGCAGCACCAGCTATACCTCAGTGGTTATGACAGTGTGGCGATGAATTTCCGCGGCTGCAGTGGAGAACCGAATCGGCTGGCGCGCACCTACCACTCGGGCAGCAGCGACGATGTGGAGCAGGTGCTGCAGCAGATACTGCCGCAGCAGCCACATGACCGGCCGCTGGCCGTCATCGGTTACTCACTCGGCGGCAACGTCATTCTGAAGTGGATGGCCGAGACCGGGCTGCGTGATCGCGTCAGCGCCGGTGTGGCGGTGTCCAACCCCTTTTCGCTGGCGCACTGCTGTGAGCTGATGATAAAGGGTCGGGTATCACGTTTGTACGGACGCTTTTTCCTGCGCAAGCTCACCCGGCAGTTCCAGCACAAGAAACAGTGGTTTCGCGAGCACGGTATGACCGCGCAGCTTGCAATCATGGATGAGCTGGATGACCCGCGTACGCTTGTTGATCTGTGGCAGTTTGATGATCGCATCACGGCGCCGCTTCATGGCTTTGACGGCGCACTGGATTACTATGAGCGCTGCAGCAGCAGCCGCTTTCTGGCTGACATCGATTCGCCCACCCTGATAGTGCACGGCAATAACGATCCCATCATCCCGCCGAGCGGCCTGCCCGATATCCGCAAGGCCCCTCGCAATATCCACTGGGACGTGCATGCCGATGGCGGTCATGTGGGTTTTGCCGCATCCGGCAAGCGCACCTGGCTGGAAGAACGCATCGTGCAGTATATTGCCCTGCATCAGGGCTGACAGCTGACGGCCAGTGGTGTAGGTTACGCGATTCAGGACAAATGGAATTCAAGATATGAAAACAGCGGTCTACCCTGGCACATTCAACCCCATCACCAATGGCCACACGGATCTGGTCGAGCGGGCCGCCGGGCTGTTCGAACACATCATCGTGGCGGTGGGCAGCAACCGGCAGAAGACAACGTCCCTGCCCACGGAAAAACGTGTGGCACTGGCACGCGAAGTGCTGTCACATCTTCCCAATGTTGAGGTCTGTGCCTTTGACAAACTGCTGACCGAGTTTGTGCGTGAGCGCGGCGCGCGGGTGATTCTCCGCGGACTGCGCACTGTGGCGGATTTTGAGTACGAATTCCAGCTGGTGGGCATGAACCGGGCGATGGACCCGGAAATTGAAACCATCTTCATGGCGCCGGAAGAACACCTTTCCTATATCTCCTCGACCCTTGTCCGTGAAATTGCGTCCTACGGCGGGGATATCTCACAGTTTGTGCATCCGCTGGTTGCCAGGGCAGTCAGCGAGCACTACGCGTCAAACCGCTGAGCCCGGTACAGAAGGCCGATTACCGCTGGCATTGTGGACAGTAGACGGTGCTGCGGTTGCTCATTCGCACTTCCCGCAGTGCGTGCCCACACCGGACACAGGCCTGCCCGGCGCGGCCGTATACGGTCAATGACTGACTGAAATAACCTGGCTTGCCATCGCTGCCGACAAAATCACGTAGCGTTGTGCCACCGCGTGTAATGGCACGCTCCAGCACATCCCTGATGGCCAGCACCAGCACTTCGTATCGCGGCAGGGCAATGCGACCTGCCTGGCGGCGAGGATCCACGCCAGCCATGAACAGGGCTTCATTGGCGTAGATATTGCCCACCCCGGGCACAACATGACTGTCCATGATCAGGTGTTTCACCGGCGTGCGCCTGGCGCGTGCGCGGGTGTGGAGGTAGGCGGCGTCGAAGGCTTCGGACAATGGCTCCGGCCCCAGGCTTTTCAGCAGCGGGTGCTGGTCCGGCGCGGCATCGGTCCACAGCACACATCCGAATCTTCTCGGGTCGGTCAGGCGCAGTGCGTGATTGTCTTCAAAGCGAAGGTCGACATGATCATGGCGGCCGGCCACGGTATCGGCTGGCACAATACGTAGATTACCCGACATACCCAGATGCAATAGAAGCGTACCTTTGGAGGTCTGCAAGAGAAGATACTTGCCGCGCCTGTCGACTGACATCACTGTCAGTCCGGGCAACAGGGACGTGATCTGTTCCGGAACAGGCCAACGTAATCTGGGTTGTCGGACTACTACAGCACTGATTCTCTTTCCCAGTATGTGCGGTGTGATGCCGCGTCGGGTGGTTTCAACTTCTGGCAGTTCAGGCATGCATGATTCCGGCGGATGGCTGTTTACAGTAACGGATCGGCAATATAAATTTGATCATGATGGCATGGACGTTAGCTATCGAAGTGGTCGTGAGCAGGAGTGCATTATCCCGGAAGAACAACAACGGGGGTAGTCGTTATGCAGTATCGAACCATTCGTCGTCTGACACAGGTGACGCTCTGTGCCTTGTTGCCATTGAGCCTGGCAACCAACGCTGCTTGCGCCGATGAGGACAACGACTTCGATGTGTCGGACATGTCCGAGGCGGACCAGGCGACGATGCAACTGGTAAGGGATGTCCAGCGTTACCAGCTGGCAGTGCAGCAACATGAGCTTAACGGCGGCGCCTGGGATGAGAACCTGTCGCAGGAGTTGCTGGGTTTTGGCACCGTTTTGCAGCGACAGGGTGAACATGAGCAGGCCATCGAGATATTTGATCGCGCCGCACACCTGGCACGCGTGACTTTTGGTCTGGACACGCTTGAGCAGATTCCCGCGTTGCAGGGGCGGATCAACTCACACATCGCCATGGGTGAATGGGATGAGGCCGATCGTCAGCAGCAGTATGCGTATTATGTACACTCCCGGGGCCTGAACCGTAACGATCCGGATCTTGTGGACGCACTGGCCCAATACGCTCAATGGAGTCTGGCATCCTACTTCAGAGGACTGGGGGAGTTTCCACACGTTCGCCTGGTGGATGCGGTGCGTCTTTACAGCGCTGCGCACGCGCTGGCCGTGGAGCATTACCAGGATGACCCTGAACGACTGAACGCCTATCTCAATGATGTGGCCGGGAGTGCTTACCTGGTCGCGCGTACCAATGCCGTTCAGGTGGCCAACACTCAGCCGAATGCGCGCGGCTTCAATGAGTTTGCTGTGGTGGAGGCGTCCGTGCTGGACACCTACCGGTATCGCAGCAGTGGTTTCAGTCAGGGTGAGGCCGCCCTGATCAAGGCCATAGAGCTGCAGGCAGGTCTGCCTGGGGAGCACTACTCCGTTGTCAACCACGCAGAAGCCATTGCCATGCTGGGAGACTGGTATCTGCTGTTTGACCGTCGGCAGGCGGGCATGCGGCATTATCGTGAGGCCTGGGAGCTTCTGGCCGGCGAAAGTCCAGAGCAGGCGCACGAATTCTTTGCTAGAGTGCAACTGTTGCCTCAATTCAACAACTTCAGCGAGCAGCGCCGTCTGGCGGCGGTTGGGCGGCGAGAAGGCGGGGCCGAGTATGGATACGTAGACCTGAGCTTCAACGTCAATCAGTATGGACGGCTCAGCAACGTGGATGTTCTTGCCATTGTGCCAGACGACAGCGAGCGACGGGTCAACCGGCTGCTGCGTGAATTGCGACAGAGTGTGGTGCGCCCAAGGCTTGAGGACGGCGAACCCGTTGATATGGTTGGTGTGAGCATGCGGGTGCCCTATCGCTATTGATCGCTTCTGACAGGTTGTTGCGATTGGACTTATTTTTGTGTGACAAAAACAATTTTTGTCGCTTACCGGTCAAATAAAAGGTCGACACTGTATAACCGGCATGACAGCGCCCGTTCGGGTGCGGGGGAAATCGTGACCATGAATGTGACCAGAATCAGGAACAGAAAAGCGCTTTTCAGCGCCGGCACGGCTCGTAAACTGGTGACTGTCAGCGCACTTGCGTTGTTGATCAGCGCCTGTGAGTCCACACAGCCACCGCCGCAGCAACCCCAGCAACCGCCGCAACCCCAGTCACAGCCGGCTTCCACGCCGTCGACATCGCCTTCGAGTATGCCGTCGCAGCAGCCGCCTTCAAGCATGCCCTCGCAGCAGCCGCCATCGCAGCAGTCGTCTTCGATGCCGTCGCCTTCTTCGCCGTCGCAGCAGCCACCGTCGCAGCAATCCTCTTCCATGCCGTCGAGCCAGAGCTCCGGCCAGCAGAGCAGCCAGCAGCAGGGTGGTCAACAGAGCAGTCAGCAGAGCACGGCTTCCAGTAGTGGTAGCAGTGGCGCCTCGGGTTCGCGCACCACAAGTACCGCCGGTGCGTCCATGCCGTCATCAGGCAGCGACAGCAGCAGCGGTGGCCAATCATCGCCGGCCGGTAGCAGTACGGCCAGCCGCAGTGGCGGTGGCAGCGCCGGGTCCGCCGGCCTGCCGGACATACCGGATTTCTCCGGCGGCCGGCAGTCAGGCAATGGCAGCGCATCCACGTCTGGTACCCAAACCTCCGGCTCCCAGGCGGCAGGCTCGGGTGACCAGAATGGCGACAATGGCATGGACGTGACCGTCAGCGTGGACGGCATGGGTGTGCCAGGCATGCCCGGCATGCCACTGCCGGGCAGCGGCATGCCTGGCGCCGCTACCCCAGGCGCCGCTACCCCAGGCGCCGCTACCCCCGGCTCCGCTACCCCGGGCATTGCCGGCTCTGGTGGCGCTGAGGACTTCGGATTTCCAGGTGACCGCTCCGGCGCGGCAGGTGGCGGGGGCGGCATGCAGCCGCTGCCCTCCATTGGTGGCAGCTCGACCAGTCGCGGCAATGCTGACGGACCAATGACACGCGGTGAGCAGGTGGCTGTGCTGGACGGCGCGCTGGGTCGGGCCTATGAGGATTTTGATGGTTTCATTCTTGCCGAGCGGGCACGAGCCCAGCGTGAGAGCGACGAACTGGGTGCCGACCCGTCCGGACTCTACGACGACGCTGGTGGCGGCGGTGATGGTGACAGTACATTTGGTCTTGCCGGTGTCATCACCAGTGGTGCCATCGAAGGCGGCCAGGGCAGTGGCGGTCGACCTGAAGTGGCCGGTGGTGGCGGATCACAGTCCGGTGGCTCGGGTGGTTCTGTTGGCGGGCCGCAGGGTGGTGAAGCCGGTGAGCAGGGTGAGTTCCCGATACCGGATGATATTCCCAGCGGTCGGGATGATGATGTGGTGGCGCGCCAGATACGTGAGGCGGCCATGAATGAACCGGACCCGGAGCTGCGTGAGGCTTTGTGGGATGAATACCGTCGTTACACGGGTATCGATTGACAGGTGAAATCATGAAAGCGATTCAAGGTGTAGTTCTGTTGCTTGCGGCCCTGATGTTGTCAGCCTGTGCCACAACATCGGTCAAGTCCACGGAGTTTGTACCCGCGGTCCAGAATCAGGCGCCGTCTGACGAGGCGCTTTTGATGGATGTGGGTGTATCGGTGTTTGATCCGGGTATTGATGAAATTGATCGCCGGGATATGGATCGCACCAATCTTGATATCCGTCGCGCCGAGTCACAATACGCGCCGTTTCTGATGGCTGACACCCTGCAGCGCTCCGGTAACTGGGGCATGGTGCGTATTCTGCCATCGCCCACCAGCACCATGGATGTGTACGTGGATGGCCAGCTGCTGTTGTCCAACGGTGAAGGCATGATCATGGCGGTCACGGTACGTGATGCGACCGGTCGGCAGTGGTTCTCCCGTGTCTACGAGGAGCATATCAGCCAGTTTGCCTACGAGCGCACCCAGCGCCAGTCGCACGATCCGTTCCAGGTGATCTACAACCAGATTGCCAATGACATGCTTGAGTACCGCGAGCGTAATTTGAGCGATGAGGAGATCCGCAATATCCGCACCGTATCGGAACTGAAGTTTGCCGCCAATTTTGTGCCGGAGATCTTCGGTGACTACCTGGCCGAGGACAACCGGGGCATCACTCGTGTGCAGCGCGTGCCAGCCGAAAATGATCCGTCGTTCAGGCGCATTCGTGACATACGCGAGCGCGACTACATGTTTGTGGATACCATCCAGGACTACTATGAAACCTATGCCCGGCAGATGCGCGGACCCTACGACGCCTGGCGCGAGCAAAGCTACCGCGAGACCATGGCGCTGGAGGCTACCGAAAGGGCGGCACGCCAGCGTTTCATCCTGGGCACTGCCGCTGTGGTCGGCGGCATTGCAGCGGCCACCAGCTCAACACCCGTTGCCCGCACCAGTGGTATGGTCGGCGTAGGCGCTGGTGCCTATCTGGTACGCAGTGGTTTCGAGCGCAGCAACGAGGCACGTATGCACATTGCAGCCTTGCAGGAGCTGGGCGAGTCCCTGGAGGCGCAGGTTGCACCTCAGGTCATCGAACTGGAAGATCGCACCATCATGCTCACCGGTACTGTTGAGGAACAGTATGAACAGTGGAGAGAGCTGATGGTGGAAATCTATCGTACAGAAACCGGTGGGCTCTGACGCAGGATGGCCGAGATGCAAGAATCCAATGTGCGCGACAGCAGCATCAGTCGCCAAAGCAACGACGGCATTTCGCCGTGGGTCTGGGTGATGCTTGGCCTGCTGGTCATCCTCGCACTGGCAGTGGTTTTTGTTTTGCCCGGCATGGTGGATCGTTACGAATTGCCGCTGACCCAGCGCGTGCAGTCGCAGTCTTCTGAGGCGACAGCGGCCGTTCAGACCCTGCCGACTGCAACACAGATATCTCCGTTCGATGAAGCCCAACGGGCACGCTTGCGGCGCCAGGCCCAGGATGCCCTGGCCAGCCTGTTGACCCGACAGGCGCGCCTTGATGACAAGCGCGTTTCGGAATGGGGTCAGGACGCCTATGAACAGGCGCTGGCCACGGCCCGCGAAGGTGATGAGCATTATCGCAGCGGCGAATTTGATCAGGCTCTGGCCGCCTACGAACAGGGTGACCAGCTGCTTGGTGAGCTGCTTGATGAGGTGCCTCAGGTACACGATCGCCTGCTTGCCGAGGGGCACGAGGCCATTGACGCGGTTGATCCCGAGCGCGCCGAGGCGCTGTTCCGCCTTGCGCTGAGACTGGACCCGGAAAGCCAGGCAGCTGATGCCGGGCTGGCGCGGGCAATCAACCTGGAAGAGGTCACTGCACTGGTGCGTCGCGCCATGGAACTGCGCGAGCGCCAGGAGCTGGAGCGCGCGCGTGACGAGCTGCGCGAAGCCACCGTACTGGACCCGGAGCATGTGCAGGCCAGTGAGATGCTGGCCGAAACCAATGCCATGATTCGTGATGCCAATTTCTCGCGTGCCATGTCGCGCGGCCTGGCGCTGATGCAGGACGGCCGGGCTGACGAAGCCATTGCCCAGTTCGAGCAGGCCTTACGAATTCGACCTGGCTCCTCGCAGGCTGAAGAGGCCATTCGTCAGACGCGCGAGCAGGCCACAAATGCCACCATTGCCGGACACCGCAGCCGGGCAGAGCAGTACGAGAAGGACGAGAACTGGCCTGCAGCCATCGCCGAGTACGAGGCGGCACTGGCGCTGGACAGTAATCTGGTTTTTGCCAGCGAAGGGCTTGATTACAGCGAACGTCGTCTGCAGCTTGACGATTTACTTGTCCAGACCATCAATGAACCGTATCGCCTTGCTGAGCCGGAAGTCTATGACTATACGGTTCGATTGTTCCAGACAGGTTCGGCGCTGGACGAGAAAGGTCCGCGCCTGCGCGAGCAGCTCACCCGTGTCGAGGCCCTGTTGGACCAGGCTCAGGTGCCAGTGGAGGTGGAGCTTGTGTCTGACAATGCCACCCGCGTGACACTCTACACAGTGGGTGAACTGGGGCAATTCAGCAGTCGCTCTGTATCATTGAAACCGGGGAGGTATGTTGCGGTTGGTACCCGGCCCGGCTATCGCGATGTCCGGGAAGAATTCCTCGTGGGTTTCGGTAATGATCCGGGACCCGTAACAGTGCAGTGTCAGGAGCGGGTCGCAGTAGCCAACAGGCGTTGAACTCATGCAGAAGCCATCCCCAGATCAGAAACCATCCCGAGATAATGGCGCGAACGGTGCGGCAGAGCTGATTGTCCCCGTTGACTTCTCGCCACCACCACCGTCAGGGCGCAAGATGCGGTTGCGTCTCAGCCTGCTGTCGGTTTTTGTTGTTTGCTTCCTGACCGTGGCCGCCGCTGCGGCATGGTTCGTGCTCACTGCGCGTTCGGTGTACGTTCAGCTCACACCCATGACTGCCAGTGTCGAGATCAGCGGTGGTCTGGCAGTGCGAATCGGTGAGCGCTATCTCATGCGCCCCGGTGAGTATGTGCTGCACATGCAGGGTGAGGGTTATTACGACAAGGAATCGGTATTACACGTCGGTGAGGATGCGGCCCAGACCCATGTCCGGGAGCTGAACCCCCGCCCGGGTCGGGTCAGTTTTGCCAGCATGGGTGTTGATGGGGAAATGCTTGACGGTGCACGTATCCAGGTTGATGGTGTGGATATCGGCAGCACACCACTGAGCGGTATCGAACTGGCCCCGGGTGACTACCAGATCACCGTGGTGGCTGATCGTTATCTGCCCTGGCGCGACACGGTGACGGTGGCGGGCAGACTGATTGAGCAGGCGCTGGATGTGACACTTGAGCCGGCCTGGGCGGACGTCAGTTTTGCTACCGAGCCACCTGGCGCCGACGTCATTGTCAACGGCGAGCTGATCGGGTTCACGCCAATGCGCGCGGAACTGTTGCAGGGTGCCAGTGATGTGACGCTGAAGCTGGCCGGTTACAAGGCCTGGCAGGATGATCTGGTGGTCACTGCCGGTGAGGACATCACGCTGCCGCCAGTGGCGCTGGAAGCGGCTGACGGGCTGGTGTTCATCCGGTCGGTGCCGGGCAATGCCAATGTGACAGTCAACGGGGAATTTGCCGGACAGACACCACTGGAGATTGCGCTGGCGCCGGAGCAGACCCATGAAATTTCCCTGTTCCGCACCGGGTACCAGACCGCCGTGCGCCAGTTTCGTGCCCGGCCCGAAGAAGAGCGTGACCTGACTATTACCCTGGACCCGGTGACCACGCCGGTGCGCATAGTTGCCGAGCCTGCCGACGCGGATCTGTACGTGGATGGCCAGTTCAAGGGTCAGGCAAACCAGGTGGTGGAGCTGCTGGCCGCCAGTCAGCGTGTCGAGATCCGCAAAGCCGGGTACGTGCCTTACACCACTGTGTTCACCTCGCGCCCGGGGCTGGATCAGGAGATTAGGGTACAGCTTCGAACCGAAGAGGAAGCACGTCTGGAGGCTATCGAGCCGGAGATCACCACGGTTGCCGGTCAGCGCCTGAAACTGTTCTATCCGCATGCTTTCACCATGGGGGCTTCGCGCCGCGAGCCGGGCCGCCGTGCCAACGAAATATTGAGGGACGTGGTTCTGGAAAAACCTTTCTACATCTCACTGCACCCGGTGACCAATGCGCAGTACAGGCGATTTGACGAAGATCACATGCCGGGCTCGGTGCAGGGTACAACGCTGGGTCGACCGAACCAGCCAGTGGTCGAGGTAACCTGGCTGGACGCGGCGCGTTACTCCAACTGGCTCAGTGAGCAGGAATCCCTGACGCCGTTCTACGTCATCGAGGATGATGAGGTGGTAGGCATCAACGCCGATTCCAATGGATATCGGTTGCCGACCGAGGCGGAATGGGAGTGGGCTGCCCGCACCGACGGCAATGGCAACATCACGCGTTTTACCTGGGGTGATGACTGGCCGCCACCGGAAGGCGCGGGGAATTTTGCCGATGTGTCCACCCGTAATTTCCTGGGTCAGTATCTGCGTGGATATGACGACGGGCACGTGGCAACATCCAATGTGGGACAGTTCCCCCCCAATGCCAATGGACTCTACGACATGGCAGGCAACGTTGCCGAGTGGGTGCACGACATCTACGGTGCGGTCAGTGGCCTGAGCTTTACGCGAGAAGTGGATCCATTGGGTCCTGACGATGGTCGTTATCGTGTGATACGCGGCTCCAGCTGGGCCAATGGTTCCATGACCGAACTCCGGTTGTCCTACCGTGACTTTGGTGAGGACCCACGCAACGACCTTGGGTTCCGTGTCGCACGTTATCTGGGGGACTGATGTCATGAACCGCTTTGGCAGAATATTACTGGCAGTGGTTTTTGCATGGTGCCTGGTGATTTCCTTTGCCTTGGCTCAGCAGACCGCTCAACAGACCGGGCAGCAGGCGACTGATCAGGATGAGCCGGATGCGGCCGCTGCAGGGCAGGAGATTGATCTGGATACCGGTCCGATAGAGGAAGCGGTAGCGGACACTGATGATCAGGCGGCGGCGGGCGGCAATGCCGGACAATCAGAACGCTTTATACCGTCCGAGCAGATTTCGCAAGACCTGGGTGTGTCCTACCCCGTTGATATCTGATCAACCGCGCACAGGTCCGGCAGAGTAAAAACCAACAAGGATTCATGCATGAAACAGAAGTATCTTTCGGAAGTCGTCTACCAGCTTTTTGCTCTGATCATTGCCATTATTGTTGTCCACGCTGTCTATGTTGCCGTCATCCGGCCCAATGCCGAAGTCATTCTGGAGCAGCAGGCTGCCATGCAGGCGGTGGATGAGTCCTATGTTCCGGATCGTTCAGTCTATGTCATTTTCAAGGACATGGAGCAGGAAATCTGCATCATCCTGTTCTTCTGGGCATTGTCAATTCTTGTCATGAAATCGGTTCGCACAATGCGAGAGCGTGCCCTGCTGGACCGCACTTTGCTGCAGGCAGGTGATGGCAGCAGTATTCTGCCCGAGGATACGCGTGACCACGCCAGACCCGTACAGGCGTTACCGGAGAAGGAGCGCAAGTATCTGCTGCCGCGGGTGATTCTTGCGGCGCTGCACCGCTTTGGAACAACACGCAGCATCCAGGATACGTCGGCCACAGTGCGAGACATGTGTGACAGCGAGGCGGAGCGGCTGGAAAGTGAGCTGACCATCATTCGTTATATTGCCTGGGCCATCCCATCAATCGGCTTCCTGGGCACAGTGCGCGGCATTGGTACCGCCCTGGGTCAGGCGCATCAGGCGGTCGCTGGCGACATTGTGGGTGTCACAGTGAGCCTGGGGGTCGCCTTCAACTCCACGTTTGTGGCCCTGCTGACCAGCATCATGCTGATGTTCCTTCTGCACCAGTTGTCCCTGATGCAGGATCGATTGGTGCTGGATACACACAATTACGCCGACGAGAACCTGATCCGTTATCTGCAGGTGCCCGAACATGACGGTGACGAGCGATGAGCACCCGCGTGCTGGCACTCAATGATACCGGGGTGTCATTGTGGGAAGGGCCGAGCCTGATCTGCAACAGTCCTGCCTATATGCTGGTTGAGAACAACAAGGTGGTGTTTGGTGAAGAGGCAGCATTGCGTAGCCGCCTGCTGCCACTGCAGTGCAACAACAGTTTCTGGTATCGCCTGAATATGGAGCCGCTGCCGCGGTCGCTGGCCAATTTCCGTCACAATGCCGATATCGCTCACGCCCACCTGACACACATTGCAGAAACCAGTGAGACTGACGGTGATGTCATCATTGCCGTTCCGGGCAGCCTGGGACGGGAGCAATTGGCACTGCTTGCCGGGCTGCTGAAGCATACACCCTTCAGGGCCACCGGACTGGTGGATCTGGCGACCGCTGCGGTGGCGGGGCAGCGCATCCGGACAACTGTTGCCCCCGGCGTTCTGTATCTGGACCTGCATCTTCATCAACTGGTGATCTCGCGAATTGGTGTGGGCAACGACCGGATTGAACGCCAGCAGCTTGTGGCTTCGCCGGACCTGGGCTGGATACCGCTGTCCAATTCACTGGTGCAACTGGCCACCGACGCCTTCATCCGCCAGTGTCGCTTCAACCCGCGCGACAATGCGCTCTGGGAGCAGGCACTGTACGACCAGTTGCCCCGATTTCTGGACCAGGGGCTGAACCAGGCTGGCAATGAGCAGGACAATCTGGTGCTGGAGGTCAGCACCGACAACGCACGCCACCAGGCCAGGGTGACTGCCGACGCGATGCGCAATCGTCTGCAGCCGGCCTTTCAGAAACTGTTGCAACATGTTCAGACCCTGGCCAGCGAGGAAGCCTGCCAGGTGTTGATGTCACAGCGCGCTGCCATGTTGCCGGGACTGGCGGAGTTTCTTGCCTCGCACCTGCCGAAGAATGTGCAGGTGGTAGCCGATCCGGTATCGCTGGCGGCGCTGAGCCAGGCGTGCCTTGCCATCAGTGACCAGTTTCTGGATGCCGGTGGCAATGTGCGCTTTCTCACCGCCCTGACCCTCAGTGATGCGGACAGCATGACGGCGCAATCTGCACGTGCGCCTGCCGATCGGGTTGAGCCCGAGCCTGACCCCACACACATTCTGCACGAACACATGGCCTGGCGCCTCAATGGTGGTATTGATCTGGTTGCCGGTGACAGTGGCGCCCTGCGCGTGATCGCAAGCGCGCCCGGAGCACAGGACGGCGCGCTGCTGGGAAGAATTTCCGCAATCGAGGGTCAGATTCTTTTGCAGACCAGCAAAAGTGGCCTGATGGTCAATGGGGTGCCAGTGACGGGTGAGAGCCCGCTGGCGCTTGGTGACAGCCTGGGCACAGAATTGGTCAATGACAGTTTGCGGTTGATCCGGGTGCACGATGGCCAAGGGTAGAAAAAAGCGCGGCATATTCAATCCGCTGAGCCTGGCGTTCCTGGACGTTATGTCCTGCGGCTTTGGCGCGGTTGTGTTGCTGTTTCTGATTCTTGACCACACGGCACGCGACCAGGTGGATCGGGCGGATCCCGTGTTGCAGGCCGAGGTCATGCTGCTGGATGAGGAAATCCGCGACGGTGAGGAGATGCTGGCGCGTCTGCGCAATACCCTGGCCGAGGTCAGTCTGGAAGTGGTGGATGCCCAGGGCAGGGCTGATCGGATGCAACGGGAGGTGGAGGAGCTTGTTCGTCAGCTGTCCGAGATGGAGGGTGACACCCTTGCCAGCGAGGAAAGCATTGAGCAGCTTCGGGCCGATATCCAGGCGCTGGAAGAGGACATCATTCGCATGCAGGCCAGTGCACAGGAGGAGGTGGGACGTGATGCCCGCGCCTTTCTGGGTGACGGCGACCGGCAGTACCTGTCCGGGATGTACATGGGTGGCAACCGGATTCTGATACTGGTGGATATGTCGGCGAGCATGCTGGATGAAACCCTGGTCAATATCATCCGCATTCGCAACATGTCCGATGAAAACAAGCGCCGGGCGCAGAAGTGGCAGCGCACGGTGAGCATCGTGGACTGGCTGACCAGTCAGTTGCCTGTTGCCAGTCAGTACCAGGTGTATGGTTTCAACGAAACGGTGTTCCCGATTCTGGACGGCACTGATGGATCCTGGCTGGAGGTGGCAGACCAGGATGAAATCAATGAAGTGGTGCGTCGCTTGCGCAATGAATGGGTGCCCGAGCGCGGCAACAACCTGCAGGCCGCTTTCCAGCACGTGGCCAGCATGCAACCGCGGCCAGACAACGTTTATCTGATCACCGACAGCCTGCCCACGCGCTCAAACCGCCCGCCGCGCAACCCCCTGATCACGCCACGGGAACGACTGGAGCTTTATTGGGAGGCGGTTGAATCGCTTCCGGCCAATGTGCCGGTCAATACCATATTGTTGCCGATGGAAGGTGACCCGAGCGCCGCTGCCGTATTCTGGGAGCTGGCCATAATGACACGTGGATCCTTCATCTCACCTGCGAAGGACTGGCCCTGATGCGAAGACGACGCGAGCCTGAAACGTCAAATATTTCCTTTCTGGACGTCATCTCCTGTGGTTTCGGTGCCATCATCCTTTTGCTGATGATCACCGAGAGCTCGGTGCCGGTGACACTGGATACCGTGCCCACGCCGGAGGAGTTGCCAGTGGCCGAAATGCAGCAGGAGCTGTTTGAGGTTCGTGGTGAAACCGAGGTACTGAATCGTGAGTTGAACGCCCGGCGCGAACAACTGTCCACCTATGAGCAGCGAATCGCGCGGCTCAGGGATGAGCTGTCGGATGTGCAGGGTCGTTTCCAGACCGCGCGCCAGATGTCGCTTGAGCGAGTGGAGGAAGAGGGGCGACTGGCGCTGGCACAGCAGATGCTCAGTGATGAGCAGCAGCGTTTGCTGGGACAGGACTTCACCAGCGACAGCAGTATGATTGGTGGTATCCCGGTGGACAGTGAATACATCATTTTTATTATCGATACCTCGGGTAGCATGTTCTTCAATACCTGGCCCAGGGTGTTGGCGATGATCGAGGAAGTGCTGGACGTGCATCCGGAAGTCAGGGGTATTCAGGTCATGAACGACATGGGTGACTATATGTACCCGTCATTCCGGGGCCAGTGGATTCCGGACACACGGGCGCGTCGGACCAACATCCTCAACACACTGCGCAACTGGTCACCGTTCAGCAACAGCAGTCCGGTGGAGGGTATCACCCGTGCTATCAACACCTATGCCAGCCGTGAACACCGTGTCAGTATTTATGTGTTTGGTGACGACTTCCTGCCGGGCGGATCAATCACCCGCGTGATTGAAACCGTTGACCGGCTCAATCCGCGGGATGAGAATGGTAATCCCATGGTGAGGATACACGCAGTCGGTTTTCCGGTATTGTTCCAGTTACCGGCGCGTCAGCAGGAGAGCCTGTACAATTTTGCCACATTGATGCGTGAGCTTACCCAGCGCAATGGCGGCAGCTTTGTTGGACTCAATGCGTATTGATCACGCAAGGTTATGACCGGTACCACGGGCTCCTGACAGGGGTTGAAATGAAGGTGTTGAAATGAAGGTGCTGAATTGGAAGGTGCAATGATGTCGAACAGTAAATATCTGATCCGTGTCTGGTTGCTCACCGCAAGTGCCCTGCTGCTCAGTGCCTGCGGCGCCAGTTCGGTGGTTGTGGATGGCAGTTATCCGCGCCCCAATGTGGGGCAGATGCCGCTCCACCTGGGTGTGGTGTACAACGAGGAGCTGCTCGGGCACCGATATGTTGAGTATTCGGATCGTAACCGGGAAGAGTATCTGGTCAACAGCGGTCGTTCTCATATGGAATTGTTCAATACGATACTGCCCGCCATGTTTGACCGGGTGGTAGTCCTTGATTCACTGGAGGCAGCACAGGAAGCCGGTGTGGATGCGGTATTCGTGCCGCGCATTGATGAGTTCCAATTGGCATTGCCGCAGAAGACCCGGCTGGATGTTTACGAGGTCTGGATCCGTTACAACATGCGGTTGACCTCGCCCGCCGGCAATACCATAGCTGACTGGGTGATGACCGCCTACGGCAAGGTACCGCAGGAGACCATGCGCGGCTCCGAGCGAAGTATCAATGATGCAACAGTAGCAGCTTTGCGTGATCTCGGTTCGAGTTTCACGCTCGGTTTCAGCAGCGTACCCGATGTCCGTGACTGGTTGGTGGCACAAGCGCCGTGACCGGGCCCGGCGGGAGGAAACATGACAAAAACAGAGCGATTGCTGGTTGGTGCGGCCCTGGGTGCCGCGCTGGTTGCGGGGTTGGCTGGCTGTACCAGCACCACCATTGACGAATTCCGTCAGGGTGAGACCGGCATAAACGCCGAGGAAACCGTAGTCATTCTGGGCCGCCGACAGGGCAGCAACTACGAGACCAGTGCCAGTTTTGTGCAGTGTGTGGGTGATCGAATGGGGCGCGGTCGCGACGGCCTGGCCGTTGTGCCTGAGCAGGACTTTATCGATTCGCTGTTCCCCTGGTTTGAACCTCGCACCGCGCCCATGCGCAGTGAGGATCTGGCCCAGTTGATGTCCCAGCCGCTGGTCACCCAGCGCATCAATGAATTTGGTATCCGCTACATCATCTGGCTTGATGGCCAGACCGAAACCACCAGTCGGGCCGGCTCCATGTCCTGTTCCATTGGTCCCTATGGTGGTGGTTGTTTCGGGTTTGGCACCTGGGAGGATGATTCCAGCTATGAGGCCCGCATCTGGGATGTGACCGATTATCGGGCTGTTGGCACCATCAGCGCGGATGCCACCGGTCAGTCCTATATGCCGGCTGTGGTGGTACCGATACCGCTGATTGCACGGGTCGAAGCCAATGCCTGCAACAGCCTGGCCAACCAGCTGAAGAGTTTTGTCAACGGCGGTTGATGTCGATGCCAACGACAACGCCAAAGACGTCAACGCAAAAAAGAGGTGTCTGGTGATGAGAATTCTGGCACTTGTGCTGTCCGCGGTGTTGCTGGCATCCTGCGCGGTCAACCCCGCTACCGGCCGCGGCAATCTGGTGACCATGAGCCAGAGCCGCGAGATGTCCATCGGGCAGGAAGAACACGAAAAAGTCATGTCCTCAATGCCTGTCATCCAGGAAGAGGCGTTGGCCGCCTATGTGGATGAAGTGGGTCAGCGCCTGGTCGCCGGCAGCCATCGTCCCGACCTGGAATTCACCTTCACTGTCATCGACAGCCCCGAAATCAATGCCTTTGCCTTGCCCGGCGGCTTTGTCTACATCAATCGTGGCCTGCTGGCTTTCCTGAAGTCAGAAGACGAGCTGGCGGCAGTGCTGGCACACGAGATAGGCCACATCACTGCGCGCCACGCGGTGCAGCAACACGCGCGTGGCACACTTGGCAGCACAGCGGCGGGTGTGGGCGGTTTTGTGGCCGCTGTTGCCACCGGTAATGTCTATATCGGCTCTGAGCTGGCACAGGTCGGCTCCATGTGGGCGCAGGCCGGCGTCAGTGGTTTCGGACGTGAACATGAACTGGAAGCGGACAGCCTGGGCGCGGAGTATCTGTATAACGCCGGATACAACCCCCGCGCCATGATTGATGTGCTGTCGGTGCTGAAAAGCCAGGAGGATTTCAATGTCCGGGTGGCCGGTCGCCGGGCAGGGTATCATGGCCTGTTCGCCACCCACCCGCGCAATGACCAGCGCCTGCAACAGGCGATTGCCCGCGCAGGTGAGCTGCCCGAGGACCAGGTGCGCGAGACCGATCCGGCGGTATTCCGTCAGCACATCGATGGCATGGTATTTGGTGAGCGGCGCGGTGGTCAGGGCCGGAACCGGTATTATCAGGACACACTCGGTTACACACTGGTGTTTCCCGATGACTGGCAGGTCAACGAGACCATCACTTCGGTCACGGGCAGCAAGTCTGACGCGGCAACATTGCGCGTGGAAGCCCAGCGCCTGAGCGAGCGCAAGGCGCCACACCAGTTCATGCGCGAGAACCTGGGTTACGATGACCTGCAACAGACCGAGATATTGAGCCAGTACCGGCTGGAAGGTTTTACCGGTATCCGGACAAACCCCGATTCGGGCAATCATCAGCGTATTGCGGTCATCTACATGGGCCTGCGCGCCTTCATCTTTACCGGCGAGGTGCATGATGCCGAGCGTAAGGATGAGCTGGATCGACTGCTGATGGCCTCCATCCGCAGCTTCCGCGCCATTCAGGGCGGCGAGCGCGCGGGCGGCAGCGGCGACTTGCGGATCCGTTACGTGCAGGTTGGTGATAACTTCAGCTGGCCGGCTCTTGCGCGCCAGAGTCGGGTACCTCAATATCCGGAGGAGACCTTGCGCTTGCTCAATGGATATTATCCCGTCGGGAATCCGCAGCCGGGTGAATGGATCAAGATACTGCAGTAATCCCCCTGTGACTGTATTCACCAAATTGGGTTGGACATTGCCTTTGTTGCCTAATATGCTCTGAGGCCGACCATCTGTATCAGTTATCAATGGTGAACAACATGTTTGACAGAAACAAAGGCAATAAACCCGAGAATGACGAGACACAGACACCCATAGGCACTGCGCCTGATTCGCGTTCATCAGGCAGCACGGCTGGCAGCTCAAAACCGGCTGGTTCCACGAGCAGTTCCAGGGCCTCCATCGGTTCAACAATCCGGATCAAGGGAGACATCAGCGGTGATGAAAACCTGCTGATTGAAGGGCGTGTTGAAGGCACGGTCACGCTTGCCGATCATGAATTGATCATCGGTAAAACCGGTAACGTCAGTGCTGACCTGACGGCCAAGGCCATCCGCGTTGATGGTGAAGTCCAGGGCGACATCACCGGCAAGGAAAAGGTTTTCTTGTCGAGCACCAGTCACACCAAGGGCAATATCGTCACGCCAAAGATGACTCTGGAGGAAGGTGCACGGTTCAAGGGCAGTATTGATATCGACCCCGCTCATGCCAGCGGTGCTGCTGCGCCCCGACCGGTAGCGATGGATTCAAAACCCATGGATTCCAAACCAATCGATTCCAAACCGGCCGGGTCTGCGGGCGGAAAATCATCCTGAGTATAAAGCAGCTATCGTATGATTGCTGAACCTGCCCGCGTAAACGAGCTACTGCCGGGGCGGCTACTGCCCGAAATTCTTGAAGCTGTTCAGGATCGTACTCACCTGCGCGTGTTTGATCTGGGTTTCGGCGTGCCTGAGACCATTGAGTTCTTTGCGGATCGGCGTTGTACGCTTTACTTCGGCGGACTTCATGATGCCTTGAAAACCGCGCGACAGCCCCGCCCCGCAGAAGAAGCCATGGACGAGGATGCCTGGCGCGCGTTGTTCAGACAGGCAATGCCCTTTGGGGATGACGTCCGGATGGATGTGTGTCTGTTCTGGGACTTTCTGAGTTATCTGGACGATATGCCGTTGCGGGTTTTCATAGAGACACTTGCCCCCTATGTTGGTGAAAGTACAAGGGCTTACGGTTATGCGCTGCTGAAGGATGACACCTCAGTGCTGGATCGCAGTTACAGTATTGTTGATGAGGCACAGTTGATGGTGCGTTCAGCGGGGCTGGGACAGCTCAGGGCCTATCCGCGACCGCAGGCCCGCCTGGCAGCACTGATGAAGGGGTTTACCATCAATCGCAGTGTACTCAGGCGTGATGGCTTGCTGGAGATGGCGGTGCATGCCGGATGAACCGGCTTGCTCATTCCTGGCCGGCTCAGGCGTTATCCCCGTTCTCCAGTGCTTCCCATTGGGCGTAGAGCGCGTCCGCCTGGTCCTGCAGTGCCTGGAGCTCGTCCACTGACTTCTGAACGGTCGCCGGCGCCTGGTCGTAGAATCCGGGTTCGGCCATCAGTTTTTGCAGGCTTTCCATACGCGCCTCTGTTTTTTCAATATCGCGAGTGACCTTGTCCAGGGCCTTCTGCTTCCGAAAGTCTGGTTTGTTGGCCTTTGCGGCTTTCTTTCCGGCGGCATGATCTTTTGATGATTTCTCTTTGCGACTCTGCGCTGTGATGCTGCCGCCGGGCCCGGTCAGTGCCGCCATGTCGCCGCCCTGATTGAGCCAGTCCTGATAACCGCCAACATATTCGCGTACCTTGCCCGGTGCCTCGAACACGATGCTGCTGGTGACGACATTGTCCAGAAACTCCCGGTCATGACTGACCAGCAGTATTGTGCCTTCAAACTCCAGAAGAATTTCTTCCAGCAGCTCGAGCGTTTCCATGTCCAGATCATTGGTCGGTTCGTCCAGCACCATGACATTGGCTGGTTTGCTGAACAGCTTGGCCAGTATCAGGCGATTCTGCTCGCCGCCGGACAATGAAGCAATCGGTTGCCTGACCCGCCGCGGCAGGAACAGGAAGTCCTGCAGATAACTGATGACGTGGCGCTCCTTGCCATTGATGGTGATGAATTCGCGCCCCTCGGCAAGATAGTCGATCACATTCTGGGACGGATCCAGGCCAGCACGCAGCTGATCGAAATACAGGATTGACAGGCTCGTACCACGCTTCACTGTGCCCTGTTGAGGCACCTGGTCGCCCAGAAGGATTTTCAGCAATGTGGTCTTGCCGCTGCCGTTTGGACCAATAAAACCGATACGATCGCCGCGCAGGATTTTGGTTGAAAAGTCACGAATCAACAGCTGGTCACCAAAGCCGTGGCTGATGTTTTCCGCTTCCACCACAATCTTGCCGGATTGGCCAGCCTGCTCGACGGCAAAGCGTGCCTTGCCCGGACCTTCCCGGCGTTGCTGACGTTCGTCACGCATTGCCTTGAGTGCACGCACGCGCCCTTCGTTACGGGTTCGCCGGGCCTTGATGCCCTGGCGTATCCATTTCTCTTCGTCAGCCAGCTTCTTGTCAAATTCACTGTTGGCCCTGGCTTCAGCATCCAGCAGTTGCTCGCGCAGCACCAGGAAGCGCTCGTAATTGCATTCCCAGGCGCGAACCTTGCCGCGGTCAATTTCGATGATGCGTCGGCTGACGTTCTGCAGAAACTTCCGATCGTGGGTGACCAGCATTACGGTTCCACTGAAATCGTTCAGTGTTTTCTCAAGCCACTCGATGGTCGGAATGTCCAGATGGTTGGTCGGCTCGTCCAGCATCAGCAGATCCGGTTCGCTGATCAGTGCGCGGCCCAATGCCGCGCGGCGTCGATTACCGCCGGACAGGCTGCTCATCAGCGTGTCGGCCGGCAGGGCCAGCATGTCGATGGTGGAATCTATGCGGTGTTCGAATGACCAGCCGTCACGCTGTTCTATCTGTTTCTGCAACTCGGCCATCTCGTCCAGTGCGGCCGCGTCACCGGTAAACGCATCATCGCTGCGGGTCAGTGCATGGTAGCGCTTGAGCAGATCGCCCAGGCCTTCCAGTCCACCGGCCACGTAGTCATAAACGGTTTCGGCTGTCTGCTCGGGCAGGCTCTGGTCCAGCCAGGCAATACGAATACCCTGCGCGCGCCACAGTTCACCGCTGTCTGGCTGAATCTGGCCGGCCAACAGCTTCATGAACGTGGATTTACCGGCACCGTTGTGGCCAAGTATGCCGATTCGCTCACCCTTGTGGATGCTCAGGTCCGCATTGTCTATCAGTGGTTGGTCGCCAAAGGCGAGGGAAAGTCCGGTCAGTCGCAGCAGCAGCATAGTTTCGGTAGAATGGCTCGTTGGTTGGTGTGTCAGTACACGGCAGCCACGCAGTATATAGCAAGCACGGTGCGTCTGCCCAAAAGTTGCCGCCGCGTCCGTGAAACCCGATCACTGGCCCTGCCCTGTGCAGTGTGGCAAGGAGAGCACTTGCGTGCAGTCCGGCGCAGACAACCCCATGAAAGGCAGATCCACCCAGGACAGACCCATGACAGACCAGTTTCCTGACGCTGTCCGCGAAGTTGTTGATCGATACTGGCAACGGCTGGAAGAGTCACCACTGCCCGCCGCACAGGCACTGCGCGAGTTGATGTTGCAGGACAGTGATCGCTGCGCCCAGCTGTTGCGGGTCTGGGCAGCCAGTGACTATGCTGCCAATGTCATCCTGCAGTGGCCGGACATACTGATGACCCTGATTGATGCCGGCTCGCTGGACAGTGCAGATCCGGACTTTGCCGAAGACCTGCGGACCTGTCTGCGATCATTGGGCGAGGGCTCAGGGCAGGATTCTGGCGAGGCTTGCCCGGATGCCCTCAAAGCAGTGCTGCGACGGTTCCACACCCGCCAGATGCTGCGCATCATCTGGCGGGACGTCTGTGGCATGGCCGATGTGCGCACCACGTGTCGGGAGGTCTCGCTGTTGGCCGAAGCGGCGCTGGATGAAACCCTTGCCTTGTTGCACCAGTGGAGTGTGCAGGCCTGGGGTGAGCCGCGTGATGCCAATGGAGTGCCGCAGAGGATGGTGGTTATTGGCATGGGCAAGCTGGGCGCCGGGGAGTTGAATCTGTCCTCTGATATCGACCTGATTTTTGCTTACCCGGAAGCCGGCGAGACGGCTCACGAGGAGTCGGCGGCGCGGGAAAGCATCACCAACCAGGAGTTTTTCCTGCGTCTGGGGCAGCGACTGATCGAGGCGCTGGATGCGGTGACCCGTGATGGTTTTGTGTTTCGCGTGGACATGAGATTGCGCCCCTATGGCAGTGATGGCGCGCTGGTCTGCAGTTTTGATGCCATGGAAAACTATTATCAGGTGCAGGGAAGGGACTGGGAGCGTTACGCCATGATCAAGGCGCGTACCGTGGCCGGGGACCGTCGCGCCGGCGCCGCATTGCTGTTGCGACTGCGCCCCTTTGTCTATCGCCGGTATCTGGATTTTTCTGCCTTCGAGGCCCTGCGCAGCCTCAAAACCCAGATCAACAAGCAGGTACGTCGCAAGGGCATGAGCGAGGACATAAAGCTCGGGCGAGGCGGAATCCGCGAAGCCGAATTCGTCATCCAGGCACTGCAGCTGGTTCATGGTGGGCGTGATCGCAGTCTGCAGCAGGCGTCGCTGTATGCAGCCATGTCAGCCCTGGGCGCTGCAGGCTGTCTGCCCCCCGCTTCGGTGGAGGAGTTGTCCGAGGCCTACACATTTCTCAGGGATCTGGAAAACAAGCTGCAGGCTTTTGCCAACAAGCAGACCCAGGCCCTGCCGCGAAACCCTGTTGAGCGTCAGCGAATTGCTGCGGCCATGGGTTTTGACGACTGGCCTGCGCTGTTTGGGCGCCTGGAGCACTGGCGCGCTGTCGTGGATCGCCAGTTTCACGCGGTCATCCAGCTGGAGGAAGACGAAGACATCAACAGCCGTCACGAGGTTGACGATGGCGAGCTGCCCGCACTGTGGCAGCAGCACCTGGATGACGAGACGGCCATTGAAACATTGCGTGGTCTGGGTTTCGAGGAGCCGGACCAGACCTGGCAACTGATTCTGAGTTTTCGGAAAAACCGCAATTTTGTCACCCTGCCAGCGGAAAGCCGGCAACGCTTCAACCGCTTCATGCCCTTGATGCTGGCAACACTGGCGTGTGAGCAGACCCCCAGTCGTGGTTTTGTGCGCGTGATGAAGATGGTGGAGGCGGTTGCGCGCCGCACTGCCTATCTGGTGCTGTTGATCGAGAACCCGGCTGCCATGCAACAGTTCGTGAGGCTTTGCACGGCGTCGCCGTTTATTGCCGACTTCCTGAGTCTGCACCCGGTATTGCTGGACGAACTGCTTGGCGGCATTGATCAGCCGCCGGAAAAGTCTGAATTGCAGGACGAGCTGAAGCTTCAGATCATGCGCATGGAGGAGACTAACTTCGAAGCGCAGATGGAGTTTCTGCGGTACTTCAAGCAATCACATACCCTGCAGGTTGCCGCAGCGCAGATATCCGGCACGCTCACAGTGATGAAAGTCAGTGATTACCTGACCTTCATCGCCGAGGCCATCCTGGGGCAGGTGATTGCGCTGAGCTGGCAGCACCTGGTACGCAAGCACGGCTATCCGGTCAACACGCGTGGTGAGCATGGTGAAATGGATTTTGTCATCATCGCTTATGGCAAGCTCGGTGGTATTGAGCTCAGTTATATCTCGGACCTGGACCTGGTGTTTCTTCACGATGGTGCGCTTGATGAAGAGACCAGGGTGGTTGAGGGGCAGAGAGCCATCAACTCGCGTGAGTTCTACACCCGGCTGGCGCAGCGCGTCATCACCATGCTGGATACACACACCATGTCCGGTCGCCTGTACGAGGTGGACATGCGCTTGCGTCCATCGGGGGAATCCGGCCTGTTGGTCAGCTCGCTGCCGGCGTTTGAAAAATATCAGACTGACGAGGCCTGGACCTGGGAGCATCAGGCCCTGGTCAGGGCCCGGGCCGTTGCTGGCTCCGAGCGCCTGTCCAGGGAATTCGGGACGTTGCGCGCCAGCGTCCTGTCCAGACCTCGTGACGTTGGCAAGCTGGCAGATGATGTGCTTGGCATGCGCAAACGTATGCGTGATGAGTTGACCAGAAAGGCCGGTGCAGGTGCCAGCAGTCCTCCCTTCCAGATCAAGCAGGGAGAGGGCGGCATTGTGGATATAGAATTTATGGTCCAGTTTCTGGTGTTGTCGGGATCGCGTGATCACGAATCATTGCTTCGCTGGTCAGACAATATGCGAATACTGGAATCTATCGAGCGTTGTGGCCTGCTGTCCGCCGATGACACCCGCATGCTGATGGAGGCCTATCTTGCGCTGCGTTCGGCGCTGCATCGTTTTGCCCTGCAGGAGTCAGACCTGGAGCAACCGCTTGTGCCGCTGGAGCCGCATCGTGAAAACGTCGCGCGACTGTGGCAACAGCTGTTTGCAGACTGGCTCGGAGAGCCAGCGTAGTGGCAAAGCCATGAAACAGTCCGCCACTCAATGCGAACGCAACGCCAGGGCCAAACGCATTCTGGTCATCGGCCCGTCCTGGGTCGGCGACATGGTCATGGCGCAGTCCTTGTTCCAGCAGCTGAAGGTGCAATCAGACTGCACCATTGATGTGCTTGCCCCGGCCTGGAGCCGTGCATTGCTTGATCGCATGCCTGAGGTCAATGCGTCGCTGGAACTGCCCTTTGTCCATGGCAAGCTCGACTTGCCGGGTCGATACCGGCTTGGGAAAAGCTTGAGAAAAGCGGCCTATGACCAGGTGATTGTCCTGCCCAACTCCTTCAAGTCTGCGTTGCCGGCCGTCTTTGCCCGAATCGCCCGCCGCACCGGGTGGCGAGGCGAGGCGCGTGGTATGCTGCTGAATGATTGCCGGGTGCTGGATACACAGGACTATCCACTGATGGTGCAGCGATTCGTGGCGCTGGCGCTGGCCCCGGGTGCCATGCTGCCGCAGCCGTTGCCAAGGCCCAGGCTGCACACGGAGGCCGGCGCTGTCAGTCAGACAATGGAATCGTTGACGCTGGACTCAGACCGGCCAGTGCTGGCCCTGTGTCCTGGCGCCGAATTCGGTGACGCCAAGCAGTGGCCGGCCGCGCATTACGCCGCGGTGGCAAGTCGCCGGCTGGCCGACAGCTGGCAGGTCTGGTTGCTGGGGTCGGGGCGGGATGCAGAGGTGGCGCAGGAGGTGCTGGAAAATATACCGGAGCATCTGCGCCGGCATTGCCATGATCTTACCGGCAGCACCACCCTGGATCAGGCGATTGATCTGCTGTCGGTGGCCCAGGCCGTCGTCAGCAATGACTCTGGCCTGATGCATGTGGCGGCAGCGCTTGACCGACCGCTGGTGGTTTTGTACGGATCCACGTCCAGTGACTTCACGCCACCGCTTGCAGACCGGGTGGCCATGCTGGCTACCGATATAGAGTGCAGACCCTGTTTCCAGCGTCGTTGTCCGCTGAAACACAAACGTTGTCTGACCGAGTTGTCACCCTCGCTGGTATTGAAGCAGCTCGATACACTGGCTCCCTGACATGAGAACGAAAGATTGCGAATCCTGATTGTCAAAGTGTCGTCCATGGGCGACATCATCCATACATTGCCTGCCGTAACTGACGCCGCACGGACTAAAGCGGGGCTGCGTTTTGATTGGGTGGTGGAAGAAGCCTTCACCGAAATTCCGACCTGGCATCCTGCAGTAGGCCGGGTGATTCCAGTTGCCATGCGGCGTTGGCGCAAACAGCTTTTCCGCACAATCCGCAGCCGGGAGATCGGTCAGTTTCGCAAGGATCTGAAATCGGTCCACTATGACCTGGTGATTGATGCCCAGGGGCTGATAAAAAGTGGCCTGGTCAGTCGAATGGCACGAGGGCTCACTGTCGGGCTCAGCAACAGCACCATACGTGAGCCGCTGGCAACACTGTTCTACAACAAGAAATATTCGGTTGCCACGGACATGCATGCAGTTCAGCGTGTGCGCGAGCTGTTTGCCCGTACCCTGAACTACCGCTTTGATCCGTCCGAGATCGATTATGGTATAGGCGGCGCCTTGCGGCGCTCGGCCGGGTCAGAAGATGATGAGCTGCCCGGCCGGCCGCGGATCATGCTGTTGCACGGTACAACCTGGCCCAACAAGCACTGGCCACGTGCCTACTGGATGGATCTTGCCGCGCGGGCAGTGGACCACGGATACGATGTGTTGTTGCCCTGGGGTGACCGGGAAGAGCGCGAGCGCGCCACAGCCATTGCGGGTGTGCGCCCTGAGGTGAGGGTCTTGCCTGCGATGTCGCTGACTGAGTTGGCGCAGGAGATGAGTCGGGTCTCCGCTGCCGTGGCGGTTGATACCGGGCTTGCGCACCTGGCTGCAGCTCTTGATGTGCCTTGTATCACGCTTTACGGACCAACCAACCCGGTCTTGTCCGGCACCTGGGGGCGTAATCAGTTACAGCTTCAGTCAAGTCTGGGCTGTGCGCCGTGTATGAAGCGGCGTTGTGAATACGCGGGACAACCGGTGCCAGATGTGGCGGCCGGTCAGAGGCTGATGGTTGTTCCACCCTGTTTTTCCAGTAACCCCCCGGCTGGCGTCTTTGAGAAACTCGAAGCCATGATCAATGGAGCGGCAGAGAGATGACGTTGTGTTTTCTTCTCTATCGCTATTTTCCGCACGGCGGACAGCAGCGTGACTTCCTGCGTATTGCACTGGCCTGCCAGGCTCGGGGACACACAGTTCGTGTGTATACACTGCGCTGGGAAGGCCCTGTACCTGAAGGATTTGACGTCAGGCTGGTGCCAGCAAGTGGTATGACGCGACAATCGCTTTACAGGCGCTACCACCGGCAGGTGCAACAGGCATTGCATGAGGATGCGGTTGATGTGATTGTCGGTTTCTCGAAAATGCCCGGTCTGGACATTTACTACGGCGCAGACCCGTGTTTTGCAGAGAAGTCGCTTAACGAACGCCGCTGGTACTATCGCCATACACCGCGTTATAAACACTTCATCAAACAGGAGCGGGCCGTTTTTGGTTCAGGCAGTGATACACAAATACTGTTATTGACCGATCTGCAAAATAATCAGTACCTGAACCACTATCCGCACGCAAAAGAACGCATCAGACTTTTGCCACCGGGACTGGGTGCAGACCGGCGTTTGCCGGCCGACGCAGCGCTTCGGCGAGAGCGTTTCAGGAAGTCACAGGCATTGTCGCCGCAGCAGACTGCTATTGTGCAGATTGGTTCCGGTTTCCGCGTCAAAGGACTGGACCGCTCGCTGAGAGCATTGGCTGCATTGCCGGATGAGTTGAAGCACCACAGCCGGTTTTTCATAGTGGGTAAAGACAATGCGGCGCCTTACAGGCGGCTGGCCAGACGCCTGGGCATCGAGGCGCGGTGTCACTTCATGGGTGGGCGCGATGATGTGCCGGATGTTCTGTTGGGCTGCGACATCATGTTGCATCCTGCCTACAGCGAAAGTGCAGGCATGGTGCTGCTGGAAGCGCTGGTTCACGGGCTGCCGGTGTTGACTACCGATACCTGTGGGCATGCCGGGCATGTGAGCGCGGCCGATGCGGGAGTGGTCTGCGGCTCCCCGTTCAGTCAGTCGTCACTGAATGCAGCGCTGGCGCGCGCGCTGACCTCGCCGGCTCAGCGTTCAGGCTGGCGGGACAATGCGCTGGCCTATTGTGCCGGAAAGGACTTTTACGCGCTGCCGGATGCGGCCGCCGACGTCATCATCGCGCGAGCGAAAGAGCGGGCCAGGATCAGAACAGGGAGTGAGGTGCCGGATGACACTGTATCTGCGTGAGGAACTGGCCGAGACCTGGTGCGCAGAGGATCCCTGGCGCGTGGTATCGGGCCTTGAGGGACGCATCTACCGTGAGGCACCCGGCAGGGTGACCATGCGCTTTTCGTTGAACGGACGGCATTATTTTCTCAAACGCCACAATGGCGTGGGTTGGCGTGAAATCGCCAAGAACCTCCTGCAGGCACGATTGCCGGTGATTGATGCCGGCAACGAATGGCGGGCATTACAGCGACTGCAGGCACTGGGCATACCCAGCATGCAGGTGGCCGCTTACGGCGTACGTGGCCTGAATCCTGCGCAGCGCGAATCATTCATCATCACCGACGCGCTCGACAATACACAGAGTCTGGAAACGGTGTGTGCCGCGTGGGTTCGTCAACCACCCGAAGTGGCGTTCAAGCGCCAGCTTATTGAGGCAGTTGCCGGCATCAGTCGCGTGATGCATCAGAACGGTGTCTGCCATCGCGACTACTACCTGTGCCACTTTCTGTTGCATCTGGATGATCAGGGGCGCATCAATACAGCGCAATCACCGGTGCTGTCGCTGATTGATCTGCACCGGGCGCTGATCAAACCGGCCCTGGGTTCACGCTGGGTGGAGAAGGACATTGCCGGTCTGTACTACTCAGCCATGCGGATCGGGCTGACCCGGCGAGATTTGTTGAGGTTTGTCCGGATGTATACCAACAAGCCGCTGCGCCGGTCGTTATCCGGTCAGGCGCGCTTCTGGCAGGCGGTGCAGAAAAAGGCGCATGCCATCGCGCGACGTGATGATCGCAAGTGGCAGCGCGCCCTGTACCGCAGCAGTGAGCAGTTTCGCTGTGAACAAAGCGCGAGCCATCATGCCATTGTGCGCAGGGACCTGGATGGGCAGCAGATGAGACAGTTTCTGGCAGCGCCGGATGCTATCGTGGCCAGAGGTGAGATGCTCAAGGCAGGCGACTCCACCACAGTGGTAAAGGTGTGGCTTGATGGCCAACCGTTTGTGGCCAAGCGCTACAATCTCATGGGGCCATGGCATCGTCTCAGACGTCTGTTCCAGCCGAGTCGGGCGTGGCGCTGCTGGGGCAGTGCGCACCGGTTATTGAGGGCGGGTATCAGCACACCGGCACCCGTGGCGATGGTCGAGGAGCGACATGGTCCGTTGCGTGGTCGCGCCTGGTATCTCAGTGAATTCATTGACGGCGAGGATGCCCTGTATTGCCTGACCAATGTCGGGTGCAAATCGGCGCGGTGGCAGTCGGCCATGATGCAGTTCCGCTCGCTGTTCAGTATCATGCAGAGAGAGCACCTGGTGCACGGCGACATGAAGGCGACCAACTTTCTGTTGACCAAAGCCGGCCTGGTGGTCCTGGATCTGGACGCTTGCCGGCAGGTTGAGGATCCGGTTCAATTCAGGCGTCGGTTCAATAAAGACCTGGCCCGTTTTCTGAGGAACTGGAGCAATGATGAAGAGCAGCACCTGTCTGCGAAGGCGATGGTGCGTGATGCTAATGGCGACAGGTGAGTCGATAGTATGGCGCTGATTACATTGGGGCTTTCGGGCGCCCATGGTTATGACCCGGCCGCGGCCATATTCCGGGATGGCAAGCTGGTGGCGGCTGTTGAGGAGGAGCGCTTGCTGCGCCGTCAGCATGCGCGCGAAGCCATGCCGCTTGAAGCGATCAAATATTGTCTGCGCGCGGCCAGGGTCAAACCGCGTGATGTGGATCAGGTGGCCATCTCCTTTGCTCCGATCTCGATTTTCCGGCGTGCACGCTGGCATTATGCGCTGCGGTATTGGTACGCGCCGGACCGCAGTCTGATGGCCATCTTCAACGGCAACCGGAAATATCGCCGTTACGTCTCGCAAGTGCGCGAGACCCTGCGTGAGCTGGATATTCCCTGGAACAGGATTCGCTTTGTGCCGGTTGAACATCAATTGGCGCATGCAGCCAGCGGCTATCACCTGAGTGGTTTCAGTGGCAAGGTCGGTATTCTCAGTGTGGACCTGAGGGGCGAGTATGCCACCACGCTGCTGGCCTGTGGTGAGAACGGACGAATCCGCAAGATCAGGGAATTCTACGATCCTGACTCGCTCATGGGGATGTACGCGGCCATTACAGACTACCTCGGATTCAGCATGCTTGGCGGCGAAGCCAAGGTCATGGGCATGTCCACCTTTGGTGATCCTGATCGTTATGATCTGTCGGACCTGATTGACTATAACGGCAAGCGTTTTCGCATCAATACACGTCTGATCGGTACCGTGGGCCTGCGGCGATACAAGCACAAATCGCGTGGTCACTACTTCAGCCCCAAGCTCGTTGAGAAGCTCGGCCCCCGGCGTGCGGGAGAATCGTGCCAGGATCCCTACATACATCATGCAGCAGCGGTCCAGCGCCTGCTGGAACGGGTGGCCACCGGGCTGACAACGCACTACCTCAGCGATGTGCTCAAGGAAACCGGGCGGCTGGTTGTCGTGGGTAGCGGCGCTTTCAACGTCAAACTGAACCAGAAGCTGTTGGCATTGCCAATGGTGAAAGAAGTCTTTGTGCATCCGGCTGCAGGTGACTCCGGCACCGCTATCGGCGCCGCGGCCTACGCAGTGGCCAGGCAACGCATCAGTATCGAGAAAGTCGAACATTCCTTCTTTGGTCCACGTTTCGACAACAAGCGCTGCTTGCGCGCCTGTGAAGAGCGGCGTGAAAAGCACAATCGTGAAATCCTGGAAAACCCTGCGGAAAAGGCCGCTGAGCTGCTGGCCGAAGGCAATCTGGTGGCCTGGTTCCAGGGCCGGATGGAATTTGGCCCACGCGCACTTGGTAATCGCAGCATACTGGGCAACCCGGCACAATCGACCATGATTGAGGCCATCAACAAGAAAGTGAAATTCCGGGAGAGCTGGCGCTTTTTCTCTCCCAGCATGCTCGATACCATTGCCGTGGATGTGATCGGAACCACGCACCCGGCCGATTACCTGACCATCACGTTTCCGGTGGCAGACAAGTGGCGAGAGAAGTTTCCCTCGCTCGCCTATCAGGACGGCAGTACCCGTGCGCACGTAGTGCGGGAGGCGACCAACCCACGGTTCTACGAACTGCTCAAGGCCATGGAGAAGAAAACCGGTTACGGCATGGTATTGAATACATCGCTGAACCGGCCCGGTGAGGCAATGATCTGCACACCGGAGGATGCGCTGGAAATGTTCTTCGGATCAGATCTTGAGTACCTGATCATGGAAGACGTGCTGGTTACCAAAGTGGACACGGACTGAGCAGCAGCCCGCAGGTGTTTACCTGGCGCGGTAGATCACAATGCGGTCACCGCGACGGTCCTCGAAGCTTTGAAGTCGCTCCAGTCCTGTGCCGTCTGCGTCCAGTTGTTCGATCAGGTCACCATCACGCTCGACCACCAGCAGCGTGCCGGCAGCGGCGCCGAGCATATCCTCGAGGCTCACCTGGTCTTCCACTTTATCGTAATCTGGCACCCGACCGCTGCGCCACGCGACATAGGATTTGTTGGTGATGATGGGAGCCTGTTGCTCGTTGGTATTGATCCAGTCAATCGCATCTACCGTGAAGTCCTTCGATTCGCCAAAGGTAATATGGGCGTCGATCATGCTGTATAGTGCGAAATACCCAACAACCCAGCCGAAGCGCCGCAGCGTGCCGCGCGCCTGCGCGCGGGTCCAGGCACGATCAATGATCAGGGGCACAAGCAGCACAAGCACAACACAGAACACCATTGTGTATCGGGTGGTCATGAATCTGGCGATCAGGGTGAATGCCAGGAGCACAAGCAGGGCGGTCAGGGCAAACGCCCAGAGGTCTGTGCGAGGGGCAGCCGGCAGCGCCGTCATTTTCTGAGTCCAGCCATAAAGCAGCGCGCCCAGAAATATCAGCCCGAAGCTCTCCATGATCATTGCGCCAAGTAGTGTGATCAGACCACCGGTGAGAATCAGTGGAATGTCCGACGAGGACAGGTTGGCCGCGTGTTCGGTGAACAGCGCCTGGCTGATGGCCGTAGTGTCACCAAACAGTGAGGCCGATGCCTGATCAACAAATGGCAGATAAATGCGAAGATACGTGGACAGTTGATCCACCACGTTCAATCCCATGACCAGCGCCAGCAAAAAACCAGCAACAAGCGCTGCCAGGGCCAGACCGTAAACAATGGCCAGTCTCCGACAGCGCTGGCCGAGCGGTACGCTGGCATCCACCAGCAGGGCGAGTGGGGCCAGCGCCAGAAACACCATGGCTTCGGCGCGGAACAGAAAGGCCGCCAGCAGGGCCGCGCAGAAACCGATGGCATGGCGCGGCGCCACATGCCGGTGGAATCGCACCAGGTTCAACAGTGCCAACAGACAGAAACCGAGAAATCCGATGTCACGAATCAGGTGCGCGCGATACTCGTTGATATGGGGATAGGCTAGAATGACGATGGCCGCCAGTATGAGAATGCGCGGTGAGGCGTCCAGCTCCCGTACCAGGGTAATGAAGACCACAGTCACCAGCACGTACAGGGCCGCATTCACAATCTGTGCGGCATGGAACATGTCAACGCCCGGCACTATCTGTACCAGTGCGATAAGGGCCGGATAGGCAATCCACGTGTAATGCGCCATGGCAGCCTGCAAGCCTTCGGCGAGCAGAATCTCGGCCGTACGCATGTAGGTGAAGGCATCACGGTTGGGCACCTGATTCACCAGTACCGCCATCATGGACAGCGCCAGGCTCGTGGCCGCAGCGTAGATACGAACGTCCAGTTGGCGCCAGTTCACCTTCATTCCGGCTTGCCCTGTTTTGTCTGTTGCTGCTTGTCAGCCTGATAGACGTCGGGCATGCCCGGCGGCCTGGTCTTGAAGCGCCGATGCAGCCAGATGTATTGCTCAGGGTGACGACGTATGGCTTCTTCGAGCAGATCGTTGATGCGCTGGGCATCGGCGTGATCATCCCCGCTGGGATAGTTCACCAGGGGTTCGCTGTAGATCAAATGATAACCGCTGTTGTCCGGTTTTCGATAATGCGCCAGAAAGACCACTGGTGAGTTGTTGATACCGGCAAAGGTACTGGTGGCGGCGATGGTGGCTGCAGGAACTCCAAAAAAGTTCACGAACACGGAATGTCGCGGGCCGTAGTCCTGATCGGGCGCATACCAGAGTACATGACCGTCTTTCAGGCTGCGAAAGGCCTGTCGGATCTGCTTGCGTTCTATCACCGCACCAAAGTGCCGCTGTCTGCCTCTTGTCATCAGCGTTTCAAACAAGGGATTCTTGTGTCGCCTGTAGGTGACACTGATGGGATGTAACTGGGTCATCAGGCTGCCACAGATCTCCAGGGTGCAGAAATGGCCACTGACCAGTAGCACGCCTCGGCCCTGGGCCTGCGCATTCTGCAGGTTCTCAAGACCCGTGATGCTGATGCGGTCGGCAAAATCCTTTGGATTGCGACACCAGGCCAGGCCGGTTTCCATGACACCGATGCCGTTGGAAATGAAGGTGTCCCGGACCAGGCGCGCCTGTTGTTCTTCAGAAAGCTCAGGAAAACACAGGCCTATGTTGACTGCGCAGATATGGCGCCGACGCCGCGCCAGGGCATGGCTGACCAGGCCGATGCTTTTTCCGATCGAGGTTTGCCAGGAAAATGGCAGTTGCGCCAGTGCCCAGATACAACCGTACGCCAACCATGTGGGCCAGTAACGTGGTCCGAGAAAGCCAGTCAGTGGTGAGGTGTTGCGCTTGTAATCGTTCACGGGTGCTCGCTGTGGTCCGGGCCGCCTGTCGGCCCGCATTGTAGCAGAGAATTCACCGGTTTATCCCGCGGCGGTCCGATGCCCGGCTGCTGTCCCGGGCTCCAGAGCCAGGCCCTGTGATATGATGCCAGCCAGAAGCGGTGGAGGCCGCCAAACCAGTAATAGAAAGCAGGCAGTCAGGGATAATAATGAAACAGGATCTCCCCCCCTTCCACAAAGCCAGGGTGCTGGTTGTTGGTGATGTGATGCTGGACCGTTACTGGCACGGTGCTGCGACACGCATATCACCGGAGGCGCCGGTGCCGGTGGTTCAGGTCGGCAGCACCGAAGACAGACCCGGCGGCGCGGGCAATGTGGCGCTGAATGTGGCGGCCCTGGGCGCGGCAGCGACCCTGGTTGCCATTACCGGCAATGACGAAGCCGCCAGCGGCTTGAGCAGCCAGCTCACAGCTGCCGGTGTTCGCTGCGAGTTCCATGCCTCTGAAAAGGCTCCGACCATCACCAAGCTTCGGGTCATCAGTCAGCACCAGCAATTGTTGCGCGCGGACTTTGAAAGCGACTTTGACGACAAAGACATCGACCGGGTCACCGAACGGGCTATCGCCTTGCTGGACCAGGCCGATGTGCTGCTGTTGTCCGACTATGCCAAGGGGGCATTGAACAAGGTGCAACAGCTTGTTGCTGCTGCACGGCAACGTGGCATTCCATTGGTGGTTGACCCCAAGGGTCTGGATTTCAGCCGCTATCGGGGAGTCACGGTCATCACCCCCAATCTGAGTGAATTCGAGGCCGTTGTTGGCCATTGTGCAAACGAAGCGCAGTTGATCGAACGCGGGCAGCAACTGCTGGCGGATTTTGCCATGGATGCACTGCTGGTGACACGCGGGGAGCATGGCATGACGCTGTTGCGTCCCGATGCGCCTGAGTATCATCTTCCTGCTCGCGCTCGAGAGGTGTTCGATGTCACCGGCGCCGGTGATACTGTCATTGCAGTACTGGCGGCCAGCATGGCGGCTGGCGGCTCAATGGAGCACGCCACAGCGCTGGCAAATCTGGCCGCCGGCCAGGTTGTTGGCAAGCTGGGTACCGCAGCCATCAGCGGACCGGAGCTTCGACGTGCGCTACAGCGCGAATCGGGAACCGGTCGTGGTGTGATGACGGCGGACCAGTTGGTGACAACAGTGGAGGATGCACGCGCACATGGCGAGCGGATCGTCTTCACAAACGGTTGTTTCGATATCATTCATGCGGGGCACGTGGGATACCTCAAAGCGGCCAGGGAGCTCGGCGATCGCCTGATTGTTGCGGTCAACAACGATGATTCGGTGAGGCGACTCAAGGGTGAGGGGCGTCCGATCAACCCGGCAGAGCGTCGCATGGCAGTGTTGGCTGGTCTTGAAGCAGTGGACTGGGTAGTGAGTTTTTCCGAGGACACACCCGAAACGCTGCTTCAGCGTGTCAGGCCGGATGTGCTTGCCAAGGGAGGTGACTATACGGAGAGTCAGGTGGTTGGCGGTGATTACGTCAAGTCCTACGGCGGTGATGTCCGCGTTCTCGAGTTTCTTGACGATTGTTCCACGTCTGCTATCATCAGAAAGTTGGGCGACTGACAGGAGAATCAGACTGTGAGCCGATCTGTTTCATTCACCGATGCCGTTTCAGTCTGGTGGAAGATTGGCATACTCAGTTTTGGTGGCCCCGCCGGGCAGATAGCCTTGATGCACCGCATCATTGTTGATGAAAAAAAATGGCTGGATGAGAAACGCTACCTGCATGCGCTCAACTACTGCATGTTGCTGCCAGGGCCGGAAGCCATGCAGTTGGCGACTTACATTGGCTGGTTGTTGCATGGGGTTCGTGGTGGTCTGGTAGCGGGTCTGCTTTTCATACTGCCGGGTGCATTTGCCATACTGGCATTGTCCTGGCTTTATGTGTTGCTCGGTGATCTGGATGCCGTCCAGGGTCTGTTCCTGGGCCTCAAGGCAGCGGTACTGGCCATAGTGGTGCAGGCGCTGATACGTATTGCCTCACGCGCCCTGAGTGGTGTTCTTAAACCCTTGCTGGCATTTGCGGGCTTCCTGGCACTTTTTGTTCTTGGGCTGCCTTTCCCCCTGGTTGTGCTTGGTGCGGCAGTTATCGGTTATCTGGTAAGTCGTGTCTGGCCGGGCGCCAACGTTGGCAGCGCCGGGGACGCCGCCAGCCAGACCCTGGTCGATCCGGTGATTCGTCCCGGCACCGGGCGTGCAGCACTGATCTGCCTGGCGCTGTGGATCTTCACGGTTGCCGCCCTGGTCCTGGTACTGGGAGCGGACAATGTCTTTTCCCGCATTGCCACATTCTTTTCCACCATGGCGGTGGTGACATTCGGTGGTGCCTATGCCGTGCTTGCCTATGTTGCGCAGCAGGCCGTTGAACAATATCAGTGGTTGCAACCCGGGGAAATGCTTGACGGCCTTGGTATGGCAGAGACCACACCCGGCCCGTTGATCCTGGTCACCCAGTTTGTTGGATTCATGGGGGCCATGCGCCAGGCCGGCGAACCGGCGCTGCTCTATGGCACACTGGGTGCGCTGCTGACCACCTGGGTGACGTTCCTGCCGTGTTTTCTTTGGATTTTTGCCGGCGCGCCACACGTGGAGCGACTGCGGGGTAATCGAGCGCTGTCGGCTGCATTGGCGGCAATTACCGCTGCGGTGGTGGGCGTGATCGCCAATCTGGCGCTGTGGTTCGGTCTCAATCTGTTGTTTGAGCAGACCCGCCGTATCCAGGCGCCGGGCGTGGACATGCTGCTGCCCGTGCTCGGGTCCATCGACTGGTTGATGGTTGGCATGGTCTGCCTGGCATTTGTGCTGGTATTTCTGCTGCGTCTTGGCGTGCTGACCGTAATCGGGCTGACCGCGCTGTCAGGCATTGTGCTCACGTTGATCCTGTCGTGGAATTACAGCTAGTGTCCTGTCTGGTAAGTTGGGATATTTTCAGCGCGTCATACAAGGCTTCTGGCAAGGCGCGGATCGCCGTGAATGGCCGTAGCCCTCCACAAGAGTCGCAACGCAGTCAGAAGCCTTGTATGACGCGCCCCGCGGGAGCCCACCTGAATCGCGGCTGCGACGTTGCGCCCCTTGTCAATATACCCGATATTGCCTACGGGTCGCGCCTTGCAGTCACGATGCAGGTGGACTCTGAAAATATGCGAACTTACCAGACAGGACACTAGATGCTGGCAATCTATTTCTCTCCGATGCTGCTTGGCGCCAACCTGCTTGTTGCTGTGGCCATTGCTGCCACGGCACTGTGGGTCATGAGCCGGCCACAGCCTGGCCCCGGGTTCTGGATGGCAGGCTGCTGGTTGCTGATACTGGGTGTGCTCATGTTTGTGGGGTTTGTGATCACCCGAAACCCTGTGCTCAATGTTGCCGGCAACGCCCTGCAGCTGGCCGGTGAAGCGCTGTTTCTGCTGGGCATTTTCCGCTTTATGGGACGGCCCTTGCCCTATTGGATTGTGCCCGCGGCCGTGACGGTGATGATTGCCTTCAATATTGACTACTGGGTACGTGATGGCAATTCGGATTTTCTGATGGGAGTCTACTCCACCCTGGCAGGGTTATTGCCACTGCAGGCCATCTGGTTGTTATTGACTGCCCGTGGAGACCCGGATACTCGCCTGGCCCGCACGCTTGTTGGCCTGAGCCTGATTGTCTATGCGGCGGTCACATTGCTGCGCGGTGCGCTCGCCTATCGGGACTGGCTGATGGATGCACCGTACCAACAACCCTATGAGTCGTTCAGTTATCTTCTGCCCTACAATCTGGCAATGCCGGCGCTGGTCATGGGCTTTGTTGGTGTGGCGCTGATGACCATGCAGCGCATACTGGCCGAAAGCCAGAGCAACGCTGAAACGGCGAGAGAAAATGCCACCCGGTTCAGGCGTCTGCTCAGTGTGTCCACCGGCGGTGTGGCGCTGCTGGTTGACGGGTATGTGGTGGACGCCAATCGGCAGCTGGAGATGCTGACCCGAACAAGCCGGGAGCAGCTTCTGGGTGAGCCGCTGCAGAATATTTTTGTGCCGGAAGACTTCGAGCAGCTGCAATACCTGTTGGCCGCCGGCACCACCGTTCAACCTGTGGAGATGACCGTACGGCGCCGGGACGGGCGGGAGTTTCAGGCCGAAATCACCGTAGCCCCCCTGAACGAGAAAGGGCGAAGCAAGTCCCACCTTGTCGAGATTCGCAGCGTGTCACACCGCAAGGCGCTGGAGGACGAACTCAAATTGCTGGCGCGCACGGACGCGTTGACTGGCGCCATGAACCGTCGCGCGTTCTCCGAGCACTTTGATGCCGAGTTGCTGCGCTTGCAGCGTCACGGAGGTGAGTTGAGCCTGGTGCTGCTGGATCTGGACAACTTCAAGCGGGTGAACGATGACTACGGCCACCAGGTCGGGGACCGGGTGTTGCGGCGGTTTGTTGAGGTCTGCCGGCAGCAGGCGCGAGTCACCGATGTGTTTGCCCGCTTTGGTGGCGAGGAGTTTGTCCTGCTGATGCCGCAGACTGACAAGGATGGCGCGATGAATATTCTTGAGCGCTTGCTGCAAAGTGTTGCCGCGCTTGAGCTTGAGGCGGGCAACGGGCGCAGTTTTGACATCACGGTCAGCGCCGGCCTGGCGACCTGGCGCGAAGGAGATACCAGTGACTCGCTGTTGCAGCGTGTTGATCAAGCCATGTATTGTGCCAAGGCGAACGGCCGGAATCGTGTCGAGTGGCTGGACGCGAAAGACAACAATTGCCGTGAGGAGGTACCCGACAGGTGAGACTTACGATGACCTGGTTGATGGGGGGCGCCCTGGCCGCGCTGCTTGGTCTGGCCGTAATCAACGTACTGATATTCAATGCACTGCCCAAGCCCATTCGCCTGGCGGAACTGCCTCACACTGACTATGGCGTCGCTGACGCTGAGTTCAGGCGTTCGCTGGATGCATTGATGCACAGTCCACTGCGCTCGGGCAATTCCCTGGAGGTGCTGAGAAACGGCGAGAACATCTATCCAGCCATGCTGGAGGCCATAGATCAGGCCCGGTACTCGGTGACTTTCGAGACCTACGAGTTCTGGGGTGATACCGCTGCAGGTGACATGGCCAATGCCTTGTCCCGGGCCGCAGAGCGTGGTGTTGCCGTGCATGCGGTCATTGACTTCATAGGATCGGTGCCAGCAGAAAATGGCATTTTCGAGCAGATGGAAGAAGCGGGTGTCGAGTTTGTGCGTTATCGTGAACCATCATGGTATCAGCTGTCCCGTTTCAATCACCGAACGCACCGCAAGCTGCTGGTCATTGACGGCAGTACCGGCTTTATCGGAGGCGCCAATGTTGCCGATAACTGGCTGCCTATTGGGGATACAGCGCCGTATCGGGACAATCATTTCCGGGTCACCGGTCCGGTGGTGGCTGGAATGCAGGCGGCCTTTGCCGAAACCTGGCTGGATGTGAGTGGCAGGTTGTTAACCGGTTCCCGATATTTTCCTGAACTGGCGCCCGCCGGCAATGTGGACGCGCAGGTGGTCAAGAGTTCTCCGCGCGAAGGGCGATACCGGATGCGGCACCTGTTCCTCTATGCCATCAGTGCCGCGCAGGAATCCATTACCGCATCCACTGCCTATTTCTATCCCGATGCTGACTTTCTGGCTGCATTGGTTGCTGCCGCTGACCGCGGTGTCTCTGTACGCATTCTGGTGCCCGGTGGCGGTATAGACCAGGGTTATCTGAGACATGCCTCGGTGAACAGGTGGGGCCCCATGCTGGAAGCCGGGGTCGAGCTGCTTGAATACCAGCCGGCCATGTATCACTCCAAGTTGATGTCCATTGATGATGCCTGGGCAACACTGGGTTCTACCAACAAGGACAACCGCTCCTTCAGAATCAACGACGAGGCCAACCTGAGTATTCTGGACCGGGATTTTGCCATCACTATCCGGGAGTTGATCGAGGAGGATATACTCGACGCTGAGCGTGTGACGATCGAGCAGTGGCAATCGCGCGCCTGGTACCGGCGGTTTATCGGTTGGGCCGGCGCTGTCATTGGAGCGCACCTGTGATCCAGCGCCAGTGATCCGTACTGCAGTTGTTGACGTATTCAGGTCTGTCACACACAACCGGCAGGAATACCCATCATGAGCCTGGGCAAAGCCTTACACGAATTGCGGACTGGCAAAGGCATGACGCTGGCCGATCTTGCAGGATGCGTGAACTCCCATGTAGGCAACCTCTCGCGCATCGAGCGTGGGCTGGCGCGCCCAAGCATCGACCTTCTTTACCGTCTGGCCGCTGCGCTGGATATCTCATTGTCGGACCTGTTTGCTGTTGCCGGGGGCGAGTCAGGGGATAGCCGGCAGGTTGATCTCAACGCCATTTTCCTGCTGCTGGCTGATGAGGATCGGGCGCTGCTGCTTGACTTTGCCCGCCTGGTGCACAAACGCAAGGGTGATGAGCTGGCTGCAAGCGTGCGACCCGGCGCACTGTCCAACGGTGCCGGTGTTATGGCGGCCAACCAGCGACTCTGACAGCTGGCGCTGACCAGTTCGTGTCGGACGGATGCATTTCTCCCGGAAATGCTCCATCATTGGGCCAGTGACTCTTTTGACCCAAGGACATGGATATGGTGCTACTGACGCTCGGGCTGCTTCTTTTTCTGGGTATACATTCCTCCAGGCTGTTGGCCAACGACTGGCGAGCTGCCCGTATCGCCCGGCTGGGTGAGAAGAAGTGGAAACTGCTGTACGCCGCAGTGTCCCTGCTTGGCCTGATATTGATCATTATTGGCTACTCGCAGGCGCGCATGGACCCTGTCTGGTTGTGGTATCCGTCGGTGTGGGCCCGACATCTCGCCCTTCTGCTTACCATTCCCGCTTTTGTGCTGCTGGCCGCCACCTACGTGCCGCGAAACGCGATCAAGGCCCGGCTCGGCCATCCCATGCTCGCAGCAGTGAAAATCTGGGCACTTTCGCATCTGCTGGCCAATGGTACCGTGGCTGACCTGCTGCTGTTTGGCGGTTTCCTGGTCTGGGCAATTGCTGCATTTGCTGTTTTCCGTCGTCGTGACCGGGCTATGGGTGTGGTTGCTGCGCCGTCATCCTGGAAGGGCACCCTTGGAGCCGTGGTGATCGGCGTAATCGCCTGGTATGTGTTTGCCGTTTATCTGCATGCCCGATTGATCGGTGTGAACCCACTGCCCTGAATGAGTTTGCAAGGACTATCTGATGAGTAAACTGGACGATCTCAAGCGCATGACCACAGTGGTGGCCGACACCGGGGACTTTGAAACCATCCGCCGTTTCTCGCCCGAGGATGCCACCACGAACCCCTCGTTATTGCTTAAAGCCGCGCAGCAACCGCAGTATCGCGAGCTGGTGGATGATGCCATTGCCTGGGGCAAGGGGGCCGGGCAGGATGCGGATAGCCGACTGAATGCTGCCATGGACAAACTCGCCGTGAACTTCGGTCAGCGCATCAGCGAGGCGGTGCCCGGTTACGTGTCCACGGAAGCTGATGCCTGCCTGTCGTTTGATACCAACGCCACGGTTGACAAGGCACATCGCCTGCTCGCCCTGTATCGTGACGCTGGTGTGGACACCTCACGTATTCTGATCAAGATTGCTGCCACCTGGGAGGGCATTGAAGCCGCCCGCCAACTGGAGCAGGAAGGCGTCAAATGTAACCTGACGCTGTTGTTCAGTTTCACTCAGGCTGTGGCCTGCGCACAGGCAGGGGTATTTCTCATTTCGCCTTTTGTCGGACGGATTCTGGATTGGTACCGTGCCAGCACCGGCAAGACATATGAGGCACACGAGGACCCGGGCGTGTTGTCAGTGCGTCGTATCTACCAGTACTACAAGACTCACGGACACAGCACCATTGTCATGGGCGCCAGTTTTCGTAACACTGGTGAGATAGAACAGTTGGCCGGATGCGACCGTCTTACCATCAGTCCCGATCTGCTCGACAGCCTTGCAGCCGATGAGTCGCCATTGGCGCGTGCCCTGGATCCTTCGCAGGCCAGTGATGATCCGGCCATGAGCCTGGATGAAAGTGAATTCCGGTGGCAGCTTAATGAAGATGCCATGGCCACCGACAAACTCGCTGACGGTATCCGGCGCTTTCATGTGGACTATCTGGCACTGAGGCGCTACCTGGCAGAATAGGCGGTCAGGCCAACCGACGCCGGTCACAACTTCCGGGAGCAGTAATGATGTCAGGACTCCGAGACAGACTTGTCTGCATGCACCTGCAGTGGCTGCTTGTTGCTGTGCTGTTCAGTTTGCCGGTGATGGCAGATGAAGATCCGGAGCCACATGTCATTTCTGCCGAGGACGTGGAACCGGACCCGGACGTCGTTCCCGACGCGGAGGGCCAGCCTGACGTGCAGCCCGACGTGGTTGCCTTCGAGGATTACAACGACCCGTTGATCCGCTTTAACCGGGCCATTTTCCGTTTCAATGATGTGTCCTATCGTTATGTGCTGATTCCCGCTGCGCGCGCCTACGAGGTGGTGCCACAGCCAGCGCGTCGGGGTATAGCCAACTTCTTCAACAACATCCGGGCACCCATCGATATCACCAATCACCTGCTACAGGGTGAAGGCGCCAAGGCTGGCAACAGCACCCTGGGATTTCTGGTCAACTCCACCATTGGTCTTGCCGGTCTGTTCGATCCGGCCACACACTGGCTGGAGATAGAGCGCGAGCGCGCCACAGCGGGCAACACCATGGCGCGGCATGGTGCCGGTTACGGTGCCTACATAGTGTTGCCGTTCATCGGTCCCTCGACTGTCCGTGACGGCAGCGGGATGGTTGTTGATTCCTTTCTGAATCCACTGCGTTATCTGGTAGAGGATCCGGAGTCCATGGCCATTCGTGTCTTTGGCAACTTCCAGGAGTATACGCCGATGTTCGACGCTTATATGGAGGTGCGTGAACAGAGCGAGGATCCGTATATCTTCCTCCGCAACATGCACCTGCAGGGGTTGCAGCGCGATGCCGGACAGTGATGCCGTAGATGCTGGCCTGGGCACCCGCCTGAAGGCCGGGTTCATCGATCTGATGCTGGCCTGGCCACGTGCGGTGCTGGCCTGTTTTGCCGTGATGACTGCGGTCCTTGGCTGGTTTGCGCTCGACTTTGAAATAGATGCGTCACCTGACACCCTGTTGACTCAAGGCAATGAACTCTACATTCAGACCCAGCAGATCAATCAGCGTTACGCGCCCGAAGAATTCCTGCTGCTGACCTACGAACCGCGGCAGGATGCGTTGTTATCGGAACAGAGTTTTGCCCGTATGGGAGAGCTGGCCGATGCAATTTTGCAGATGGAGCGTGTTGAATCGGTTCGTTCCATTCTCAATGTGCCGGTATTTGCCAATGTTGAGGATGTGCAGGCGCTGGACGATGACCTGGGTGAGCTGACCATAGAGCGTGGTGACTTTGATGTGCAGACCCTGTCGGAAGCGTTCGCCGACCACCCCGTGTATGAAAACCTTCTGATCAATCCCGAGCAGAGCGCTGCCGCACTGCAGATTCTGTTTGCCGCCAATGAACAGCTGCGCAGCCTCAATGCGCGCGTCACAGCGCTCAATGCCCGGCAACTGGCACAGTCGCTGAGTGATGAAGAGAAAGAAGAGCTGGCATCGCTGCGTGCGGAGATGCGGCCGCTGGAGCGTGAACTGCAGCGCCAGCGGGCCAATGAAGTGGAACAGATCCGGGCGATCATCGCCGGGTTTGCCGACGATGCCGATATCCGGCTCGGTGGTGTGCACGCACTGGGTTATCAATTGATCGAAATAATCAGCAACGACCTGCTGGTGTTCGGCCTTGCGATTGGCGTGATCATCTGTGTGTTGCTGCTGTTGTTGTTTCGCGCGCTGCGCTGGGTGCTGATACCGGTTGTGTGTTGCGCCAGCAGCGTGCTGTGCACAATGGGGCTGTTCGCTCTGCTGGATCTGCGTGCCACTGTGATTTCGTCCAATTTCATTGCGCTGCAGCTCATTCTCACGCTGGCTATTGTCATCCACCTGATTGTCCAGTATCGCGAACAGGCTGCGGCTGATGGCGCGGCGTCCCAGAAAGCGCTGGTGCGCGAGACACTGATGCGCAAGATCGGTCCCTGCTTTCTGGCCGGGTTGACCACATCGGTGGGCTTTGGATCGCTGGTCTTCAGTGGTATCCAGCCAGTGATCATGTTCGGCTGGATGATGATCATTGCCATGGGGTTTTCGATTGCTGTCAGCCTGGTGCTGTTTCCGGTGCTGGTACTGTTGTTGCCGACCGGACCGGCGCGCAAGGATGCCCGGTTTGTTCGTCGGGTCGTAGGCGGCTTCCGGTATCTTGTGCTCAGGCGTGGTGGTGTGATTGGTGTTGCAAGTATCGCCATACTGGCGGCAGGGGTCTCAGGCGCCATGCAGCTGAGTGTGGAGAACAGTTTTATCAACTATTTCAAATCCTCCACCCAGGTGCATCAGGAGCTGGCCTACATTGATCAGTCCTTTGGTGGTACCACGCCGCTGGACATCATCTACGATCTGCAGGATTTCTCCGATGATCCCGACATTGTACTCAGCGCCGATGCGGTACTGAACATGCAGCGGATACAACAGCATCTGCACGGCTACGAAGCGACAGGTCGCATTCTTTCACCCGTCAATCTTACCGGGTTGGCGCGCCGCATCAACAATGACCAGCCGTTGACCGAGTACGAACTCACGGCGCTGTACTGGTTGATGGACGATGCCTATCGGGAGGAACTCATCGGTGGCTTCTTTGACCAGGAGCAGCAGCAGGTGCGCTTCAATGTCTGGATCCAGGATCTGACAGAGGGACTGGATCGTCAACAATTGCTGACCGATATCCGGGCCGGGCTTGATGAGCTGGGTGTCAGCGAAGAGCACTACGTGATGACCAACATGTTCATGTTGTATCAGGACATCATGCAGCGACTGTTCGATTCCCAGGTGCGCACGCTTGGCATTGTGTATGTTGCGCTGACCCTGATGTTCCTGGTGATTTTCCGCTCGCTGGCCACGGCACTGGTTGCCATTGCGCCCAATATACTCTCCACTGCGGCCATATTCGGTGTCATGGGTTGGGCAGGAGTCCCGCTGGATCTGATGACCATTACCATCGCAGCCATCGTCATGGGCATTGCCGTGGATGACACCATCCACTATGTACACCGTTACCGCGAGGAACTTCGTGACAACGACGCCGATCAGGCAGTGGTGAATACACATGACAGTGTTGGCCTGGCCATACTGTATACCACGGTGATCATTGCTGTGGGTTTCTCCCTGCTGATGTTCTCGGATTTTGTGCCAAGCATGATCTTCGGCCTGTTGACCGCCCTGGCCATGCTCATGGCTCTGATTGCCGACCTGTGCCTGTTGCCGCTGCTGTTGCGCAAGTTCGTGCGGCAATGACAAATCATCGGATAATCCGATTCTTCACACCGTGAAATTCAGCCCATCCTGAAGCGCTGTTTGCATACCATGAAGTTTATTGTTGTAATAATCACAGTTCACGGAGGTAGAAGTGACAATGGCAACAACAAAAGTGCTGGTGCTTTATCATTCAATGTACGGCCATATCGAAACCATGGCTGGTGCTGTCGCAGAGGGCGCCGGTGCCGTCGACGGCGTGCAGGTCACCGTCAAACGGGTGCCTGAGACCATGCCGGAAGATGCCTTCAAGGCTGCCGGTGGCAAAACCGACCAGGCCGCCCCCGTCGCGGAACCAGGTGAGTTGGCCGACTACGACGCCATCATATTCGGTGTGCCGACACGTTTTGGCAATATGTCCGGGCAGATGCGCAATTTCCTGGATCAGACAGGTGGTCATTGGGCCAAGGGGGCACTGATCGGCAAGGTGGCAAGTGTCTTTGCTTCTACAGGTACCGGTGGCGGGCAGGAAATGACCATCACCTCCACATGGACCACGTTGGCGCATCACGGCATGATCCTGCTGCCCATCGGCTACGGGGCCAGCGAGCTGTTCGATACCTATCTGGCTGGTGGCGGCACGCCTTACGGTGCCACCACACTGGCTGGCGCCGATGGCTCACGACAGCCTGATGAGCGCGAACTTGCCATTGCCCGTTATCAGGGCAAGCTGGTGGCGCAGACAGCGCAGAAACTGAACAGCTGAACCTGTACCTTTCAGGGACGCGCTGTAACCGGATCCGCCGCCCGTGCTGATTGATGACTGTGCCGATGTGCCCGAACGCAGTACAATCGGGGCATCACTACATGAATCAACACGGGACGGCGGGTATGAAGCGTATCTTCAGAGCAATAGGGCGCGTCATTGATGGGTTGCGGACCCTGATTGGACGACTGTTCTTTCTGGTGCTCCTTGGCGTGATCCTCTATCTGGTCTTCTCCGGCCCGCCGACGGTGCGTGTGCCTGATCAGGCGGTGCTGGTGCTGGCGCCCACCGGCATGATAGTGGAGCAGCGCTCGCAACCCGGTTTCGCTGATGCCGTGTTGGGCCCGGTTGCGCTGCAGAACACCGTATTGCAGGACCTGGTCGACGCCCTGGAGCGGGCTGCCGACGATCAGCGAATTGATTCCCTGGTACTGAATCTTGATGACATGGCCAGCATCAATCCGGCCAGTCTGGAGACGCTTGAATCGGCATTGATGCACTTCCGGGACAGCGGCAAACCGATCTACGCCTGGGGCGCCTGGTACAGTCAGGGGCACTACGCACTGGCCGCTCATGCTGACGAAATCCTCATGCACCCCATGGGCAACGTGATACTGCAGGGTTATGGCGGCAACCAGCTGTTTTTCAGCGAACTGCTCGACAACCTCAAGGTGAACGTGCACGTATTCCGTGTGGGTGAATTCAAGGCGGCATCCGAACCCTACACACGCATGGATCTGTCCGAGGAAGCCCGGCTGGACAACCAGCAGGTGGTGGATGCGTTATGGGAGCGGTTTGTCACCCGTCTGGCGTATGCACGAGGCCTGGATGAAACAAGCATTCTGCGTTATGCCAACGAGTTGCCGGAACTGGTGAATGCGGCCCAGGGTGACATGGGGCGCCTGGCCGTGGACCATGGTCTGGTTGACGAACTGCTGGGCCTGGACGAGTTCCGCAGCCGGATGATTGCCCGCGTGGGCCAGCAGGAGGGCACCTTCCGGCAGATACATTTCAGGGACTACCTGTTTGCCACTGACAGGCCGCAGCGGCCTTTTGACCAGCAGATTGCGGTGTTGGTGGCAGAAGGCACCATCATGCGTGGCGACCAGCCGCGCGGCATCATCGGTGATGAATCCACTGTTGCGCTGATACGGCAGGCGCGTGCCGATGATCGTATCAAGGCCCTGGTGTTGCGGGTCAATTCGCCGGGTGGCGAAATGGTGGCTTCGGAAACCATTCGCAACGAGCTGTCTCTCCTGCAGGCCCAGGGTGTTCCCGTGATTGTGTCCATGGGTGGGCTGGCTGCATCGGGTGGATACTGGATATCTGCCACGGCGGATGAGATCTGGGCATCACCGGTCACCATTACCGGCTCTATCGGTGTGGTGGGCATGGTGCCGACTTTCGAAGACTCTCTGGCGGCCATCGGTGTTGCCAGTGACGGGGTGGGCACCACACCACTGTCGCGCGGGGCTGATCCGATCAGTGGGCTCAGTGAACCGGTACGCAGCATCTTCCAGAACAACACAGAGGATTCCTACCGCCGATTCATCTCACTGGTCGCGCAAGGCCGCGGCATGACGCCGGCGCAGGTGGAGACCCTTGCCCAGGGACGGACGCTGACCGGGCTGCAGGCTTACGAGTCCGGTCTCGTGGATGGCCTGGGTGAACTCAATGATGCCATTGTAGCGGCAGCCCAGCATGCCGGTCTGGCGCAGTGGCAGACAGTCTATCTGGAGCGACCCCTGAGCCTGGCGGAACAGGTGCTGGAGCAGGCACTGGGCAGCATGGACTCGCGGCCGGCCCTGCGAGCAGCGCTGAACTTCAATGTGAGTCCTGGCGCTCATGTGCTGCAGCAATTGCCGGCCTGGCGCCAGGTGTCTGAGCTGCTGCTGCCGGATGTGGCCCAGGGTAATCGGCTGAGACAGTTGTTGATCTGTGAATTCTGTCTGGCGCTGCCCGATCTGAATCGTTAGGGAACCCAGGGTGTCGTTCTCAAGTGGTGCTGTATCGCCACTGCCACATTGTGACGCAGGTGATCGGCATTGATGCTGCCGATCACCACACTGCTGACGCCGGCCAGGCCGAGCACAAAATCCAGACTGGCGCCAACCGGATCCCGGTCATCCTGGTCAGCCGCATGGCCGCTGGCCAGCGCTTTCTTGATCAGAACACCTTTGTTCATTACCGCCGCCTGCTCGATCACCGGTATCTCCCCGTGATGTGACCGGTTGCAACTCACCATGACCACATCGCAGCGTTCCAGCGCTGCCATACCACCGCTGACTGTCTTGGTGGACATGCCAATGGCACGGACCAGGCCCTTGTCGCGGCACCGTTGCAGGGCCTCCAGGCAATCGCTTTGCTGCAGAATCTGTTCATCATTGCCGTCGGAGTGTATCAGCACAATATCCAGATGGTCCGTGCCCAGTCGCTGCAGGCTTCGCTCAATGCTGCTGCGCGTGTGGTCGGCGCTGAAGTCGAAAAACGACTGGCCGTTGACGAATTCCTCGCCGACTTTGGAGCACAGCACCCAGTCCTGGCGATTGCTTACCAGTTGACCAAGGCGCTGCTCGCTCTCCCCGTAGGCCGGCGCTGTGTCGAGCAGATTGATGCCTGACTCGTGCGCCAGCGCCAGGATGTGCCGGATCGTTCTGTCATCGGGCAGATCAAAAGGTGTGGGATATTTGACGCCTTGGTTTCTGCCAAACTTGACGGTGCCCAGACCGAGGCAGGAAACCTCGATACCGGTTGCACCCAGCATGCGTCGGGGCAGGGTGTCAGCCATGACTGATGTGCTCCTGTTCCAGTAGTGACAGGGTCGAATCTCCCAGATCCGGGGCCAGTGTCAGTTTGACGGGCCAGGCCACGATAAGGCCGTGCTGTTTCACAACAAAGGCGCTGTCCGGGCGCTGCCCGGTATGAGTGGCCGGTTCAGCCCGATCAATTCTCACTGTCTGCCAGTCGGCGTCAGGCAGGTTCAGGGACGGAAACAGTGCGGCAAGCTCGGCGCGGGCAAAAGCGATCTGTTCATCGCGACTTCGCTGCACACCGGATTCGGCCAGTTCGCCGCCCAGATACCAGAGTTGTCGGCCATCGGGCTGTGGATGGGTGGTAATCGTCATACGCGGTGTCATGCCAAAATCATGTCCGATACAATGTGCATTGAGTGGGTGCGGATAACTGTGGCGCACGGAGACCATATGCAGCGGTCGACGTTGCATGGCAGGTGTATTCAGACCCAGTTGTGCCAACAGGGCAGCGTTTCCCTGTCCGGCGCAAAGCACGATCCGGTCGGCGGTGAATGTCTGGTCTGCGGTTCCAACGGTAGTGGTATCCAGCAGCTGCACGTCGGCGGTGTGCACAATACGGGTACGATGAGGTTCGGCCAGCGCCTGTATCAGTGACGGTACATCGAGCACAAAGTCGGCCAATTGGTACACTGTGCCACCGAGGTTCTGTTCGCGGAAAAACCGGGGTTGCTCGTTACGCGCCAGCGCGGTGATGCGTCCACGCAGCGCCTTGCTGCCCAGAAAGGACTTGAGTCTTGCCCGGTAACCGTCGCCCGACCACATACAATAGTTTTCGGATAACAGTCGGCATTGCCGCAGGTCAATTTCACCGGTTCCGGCCAGGCAGGCCCGCCAGCGCGCCGGCATGTCGGCAATGGCGCTGGCTGCCGGGCTGAGCACACCGTCAAGTGCGTACTTCAGGCCGCCGTGGATGATGCCCTGGGACGCCAACGTCTGTGTGCCGCCCAGGGGTGTCCCCTGCTCCAGCAGCACCACCTGGTACCCGGCAGCGTGCAGGCGGTTGAGCAGCCACAGCCCGGCAACGCCGCCACCTATGATGACAATCTGATGATGCCGGGTGTCGGGAGGAGTATCAGACAAGTTTTTCACACACCTGTGATCGGGACATTTGCCTGCAGCGAGCAATCCTGCAATCATGCGCTTCTTCGCGCTGTGGGATAGTTTACCACGCGCCATGCCACACATCATGGAGTATCACCCGTGGCCCTGAACCGAGCCGCCTATAACAGCCTGTTGTACCTGCTGCTGCCGGTGTTTGTCCTGCGTCTGGTCTGGCGCACTCTGCTGTCGCGCGATTATGGTCGCCGGTGGTGGCAACGTTTTGGTTACGTGCGCAGTGCCCGCGCTCTGCGCAGTGAGACCGAGTGGATCTGGGTCCATGCGGTGTCGGTAGGTGAAACGCTGGCGGCCGCGCCGCTGCTCAGGGCGCTGCGTAGTGAGCATCCGCATATCGGCATCGTGGTGACCACCATGACGCCCACCGGCGCTGATCGGGTGCATGAACTGTTCGGCGACGATGTCTGCCATGTGTATGCTCCCTATGACTATGCCGGGGCGGTCAAGCGCTTTCTTGGCAGTTTTTCCCCACGCTTGGTTGTGCTGATGGAAACCGAGTTGTGGCCGAACCTGGTGCATTTCAGCAAGAAACGCGGCGCATCGGTACTGGTTCTCAACGCACGCTTGTCCGAGCGCTCCTTTCGGGGTTACCAGAAGTTTGCCCGCCTGGGGAAACCCATGCTGCAGCAGATTGACCTGATTGTGACCCAGGCTGAGGCTGACGCAGTTCGGTTTCGCGCACTGAATGTGCCGCCGGACCGGATTTCAGTGGCGGGTAGCATGAAGGTTGAGGCGGCGCTGCCGAGTGACCATGGCAATGGCGAAAGCGCGCTGGCCCACCGTATTGACGGTGCGCGCCGGATCTGGATCGCTGCGTCCACACGGGACGGCGAAGAGGAGAAGGTGCTGACGGCGTTTCGCCAGGTGCTCACCGAGGTGCCTGACTCCCTGCTGGTGCTTGTGCCGCGTCACCCCGAACGCTTTGATGCGGTGGAGAAACTCTGTCGACGGGAGGGTTTGCGCGTGGTGCGCCGCAGTGAGGACGCCGACGTGAACGTACTGACCCATGTGTTTCTCGGCGACAGCATGGGAGAAATGTCCGACTACTATCGCCTGGCGGAAATTGCTTTTGTGGGTGGTAGCCTGGTGGATACTGGCTGTCAGAACGTGCTGGAACCTGCGGCGCTGGGCCTGCCAGTGCTGACCGGTCCGTCGCAGTACAACTTCCAGACCATCTGTGAGCAGCTGCAGGAAGCCGGCGCGCTGGAGACTGTTCCCCATGAAGGGGCGCTGGCCTCCCGCATTGTGGCACTGATGAAGGATGGCGAAAAATGCCAACGCATGGGCGAAGCAGGGCGCGCCGCTGTGACCGGCAGCCGCGGCGCACTGCAGCGCACGCTGCAGATCGTCAATCGATATCTGTGACCGGGATGGCTATGGCCGATGTGGCACCGGATTCCGCGTCGCGCAAGATCATCCATTGTGATTGTGATTGTTTCTACGCCGCCATCGAGGTGCGCGATGCGCCCGAGCTGCGGGGCAAACCGGTAGCAGTGGGTGGTTCCCGTGGCCGTGGTGTAATAGCTACCTGCAACTACGAAGCGCGGGCATTCGGTGTGCACTCGGCCATGCCCTCCGTGGTTGCGCTGCGTCGCTGCCCGGACCTGATCATTCTGCCAACCCGCATGGATGCCTACCGCCAGGTGTCGGCCGAGATGCACGATATTTTTCGCGACTACACCGACCTGATCGAGCCACTGTCCCTGGATGAGGCATTCCTGGATGTCTCCGGGGCCTCACAGTGCCGCGGCAGCGCCACGCTCATTGCCCGGGAGATCCGTCAGCGCGTGCGTGAAACCCTGGGTATCACCCTGTCGGCCGGCGTGGCACCGAACAAGTTCCTGGCCAAGGTGGCCAGCGACTGGAACAAACCGGATGGTCAGTTTGTGGTGTTGCCTGAGCAGGTGGACACCTTTGTGCAGGCCTTGCCTGTGAAAAAGCTTTTTGGCGTGGGCAAGGTGACCGCCGCGCGTATGAACAACATGGGCATACAGACCTGTGGTGACCTGCGCCGACTGAGCGAGGCGGAGCTCACGGCGGCGTTCGGGCGCTTCGGACATCGCTTGTATGCCCTGTGCCGTGGTATTGATCCGCGCCCGGTGCGCAGCGAGCGGGTGCGCAAATCATTGAGTGTCGAGACGACCTTCGAGCAGGACCTGCCGGATGTCGGAGCCTGCCTGTCGGCCTTGCCTCTGCTGTACGAGCGCATGCTGCAGCGCCTGCAGCCGTCGCAGTCAAAGTACCGGGTAAGCAAGGCGTTTGTGAAACTGCGATTCAACAGTTTTGTCAGCACAACAGTGGAGCGGGTGTGTGATGACGGACTGCCCGACCTGACTGTTTATGAGCTGCTGATGCGCGAAGGCTGGCAGCGCCATGCCAGGCCAGTGCGCCTGCTGGGCGTCGGAGTGCGGCTTGCTCCGCGCGAACAGCCTGGTGTTGATGCAACGCACCCGGGCCTGCAACAACTGCCGCTGTTATGATGTGTCACGCACGTTCACTGTTCAGGAGCCTCCCGATGACCCGTTCAACAGCGCCCGTTATCCCCCCATTGATGCTGCTCGCCGCGTTCGCCGGATGTCAGACAGTGTCCGGTGTGCCGGCACCGGAAAACCAGCCCGAGCCGGCAGTGTTCGAATCAGCTGTGGCGGATGGGCTGCAGTCGTCGTGGGTGTTTCAGTGCGACACCCTGGCGCCAGTGACAGCTTACTTCTACGGTGATCAGCTGCGACTCGACCTGACCACGCAGCAGTTGGACCTGCCACAAGTGCCGGCGGCTTCGGGTGTGCGTTTCAGTGACGGACAGACCAGCTTTCACAGTCGTGGCTCGGCGGCGACCCTCACGGGGCCCGGTGTCACGGCTCAATGCAGTGGGCAAGCATTCACTTCGGTTCAGAGTGGTTCGCGTCTGCGCGGGGCTGCACTGCGCGCGGTAGGGCAGGAGCCTGGCTGGTTACTCGAAGTGGTGCCTGCGCGCTGGATGCATTACAGAGGCCGTTATGGTGAAGAAAACATCCTGACACCGGTGCCGCCACCGCGATCGATTGACAATGGTGTCGCCTGGCAGAGCCAGGCAGGTGAGCATTCGCTTCGGCTGGAGGTTACGGATCAGAACTGTGAGGACATTATGAGCGGTGAGCGATACCCACTCACCGCCGTCCTGTATGTGAATGATGACCGGCTGCAGGGTTGTGCAGAATTGCTGGATCAGCCTTGACCCGCTTCCTGTCAGGCCTGCTGGCCACTGTGCACCCGGATCAAGCCTTCCTGTGCCACTGACACCACCAGCTCCCCGTTGCGTGTGTAGATGTTGCCGCGGTTGAAGCCCCGTGCCTCGGACGCCGATGGGCTGTCCTGCACATACAACAACCACTGATCCATCCGGAACGGGCGATGGAACCACATGGCGTGGTCCAGGCTGGCAATCTGCAGGTTACGGTCGAACATGCTCTGTCCGTGCGGGCGCAGACAGGTCTGCAGCAGGGTCATGTCCGAGGCGTAGGCCAGCAGATGAGAGTGGTACGGGTAACTTTCCGGCAGATCGGCTTCCAGACGGAACCAGATACTGCGTTGGGCCGGCTTTTTGTCCGGATTGAACAGGTTCTCCACTTCGGTATGGCGCAGATCGATGGCGAAGGGTTTGCCGTAGGTTTCCAGCAGTTTTTCGCTGGCATGCTCCCGGAACTTCTCCATCAGCTGTTTGCGCGTCAGGCATTCCTCCGGTGGCGGTACCTCTGGCATGGTGGCCTGGTGTGAGTAGCCGTCCTCGCGTATCTGGAACGAGGCAGACATGTTCAGTATGGCCTTGCCGTGCTGCATGGCCACCACGCGCCTTGTGGTGAAGCTGCGGCCGTCCCGGATGCGGTCAACGTGATAGACAATGGGGCGCTCCAGGTCACCGGGGCGCAGGAAGTAGGCGTGCAGCGAGTGCACGTGCCGGTCTTCGGGTACAGTATGGCTGGCGCTGAGCAGCGCCTGTGCCAGGACCTGACCACCATAGACACGGAACCAGCCTTCATTGCGATGCGCACTGCGATACAGGTTCTCGTCCAGTTTCTCCAGTTCCAGGTGGTCAAACAGCTGTTTCAGCCTGGGATTTTCGTTGCCAATCTTGATGTTGCCCATGTCCCTTTGTCCGTATTACCTTGCCGTTCTTGAACCCCGCACTATAACAGTTTCCCCAATGTGCGCCGACTCAATTATACTTCTGGAATGAGAGAACTTCCTGCGGACACGGTAACTGAGGGCGAGACGTTGCATGCCCGGATACGGGCGGCACGGGTCCGACGGCTGCGCCAGATTCTGGGTGTACTGCTGGTCACCTTTGCAGCAGTGTTTGTCATCAATCTCTGGACGTCCGGCAATGGCATCCTGATTGTGCTGACACTGGCCATCCCCTTGCTGTTGCTGGCCCTTCTGCCACTGCATCGGCAGGATCCGGCCACGGCGGCAACCATCATCATTGTTGTCATGGCCGGATCCCTGGCGCTGATCATGTGGCAGGGATCGGGTCTGCGCTCCTCGGCCATGTTTACCTATCCAAGTCTGCTCATCTTCTGCCTGATGATCGGCAGCCGGCCACTTTTCCTGGCCAGTTACCTGTTTATCCTGGCCTACATGGTGATTCTGGTCTTTGCCACCCACCAGGGGTGGCGGGTAGGTAATGAACACTTCACCAGTTGGCTCACACTACTGGAATTCATGGTCATCATCAGCGCCATGACACTGATGATCCGCTTGCTGGCCGGTGATCTTTTTGAGCTGCTGGACCGGCTGGAAATGGACCGGCTCAAGGCGGCGAGTTCCCACCGCGAGGCTCAGCACATGGCCATGCACGACAAGCTTACCGGCCTGCCGAACCGGCGCATGGCCGAGCCAGTGTTCAATGATGCCCTGCAGGACAGCAGCGAGAGCGGCCGCAGCGTGGCGCTGGTGTTTCTGGACATCGACAACTTCAAGCAGGTCAACGACAACTTCGGTCATCAGCTGGGTGACGATGTGCTGCTGGAAATGACCCGTCGTATGTCGGCGAGACTGCGCAAGACCGACACCCTCATTCGCTTTGCTGGTGACGAATTTCTGCTGGTGCTCTCGCAGATAGATCACCGCGAGGATATTGCCGGATTGCTCGATACCCTGAGTGAGCAGGTCAACGAACCGATGCAGTTCGGTGATGTGGTGCTGCGCCTGGCAGTTTCCATGGGTGTTGTGGTGGCCCCGGCTGAGGGGTCGGATTTCAACGCGCTGCTGGTAGCTGCGGATCGGGCCATGTACGTTGCCAAGGCGGGTGGGCGCAACCAGTATTATTTCCACGAAACCGAACGCGAGCGTGCCGTTGACTGACTTCGTCTGCCGGGTATGATGGACTTGCGCACAATAACAATGAGGAATGTCCCATGAGGATTCTGCAGATTGTCCTGTCCACGGCCATTTTGACCGGTGTCCTGGCCGCTTCCGTGTTGCTGAGGGATAGCAGCGCTGCCGCTGACCAGGCCCACACCACCCTGGAGCGCTTCACCGGGCACTACGAACTGGTGAGTTTTGTGCAGTTCCCGGCAGAAGGCGGGGAAGTGGATATGAACTACAAGGGCCGCATCATGTTTGATGGCTACGGCAACATGTCCGCCCAGGGCATGCCGCGGGATCTGCCCGAGCGTGCGGCTCAGACCGATGAACTGGTGCGTGGCGGATTTGCGTATTGGGGCTGGGTCGAGCTGGATGTGGAGAACAGCATCATCATCCACCACGTCACCGGTTCGCCAACACGGGGCAGTTGGGTGGGTGAGGCCAACATCCGGCATTTTGAATTCACCGACGAGCATCTCAAGCTCTCTATCAAGGATGATACAGGACGCACTACCGGAACACTGACATGGCGCAAGTTCACCGAGTGAGCTGACCGGTACAATTGCGGGTTGAGTACTGGCGGCATCAGCTGCCAGTCCGCATTGTGCGACCCCTGAGGTGTAGTTTGCGTCACGCGTCCCTGTTGTCTTTGCCCGTCATTCATCGTCGGTATCGTGCCCGTCTTTTCTGGATCGGGCTGCTTCTGTCGCCTTTGCTGCTGTTCGCATTGGCAGCGCCATTGTTGGCAAGCGTTCAATCAAGGTTGCCAGTTGCGATTTTTCTGACGTTCCATACCGTTGCAGAGCTGCTGGCCGTTGTTGTCGCTTTCCTGATATTCGCTGCAGGCCTCAGCGCATGGCGCCGAGGCGCATCGGTTGGTGCGCTGGTGTTGGCCTGCGCTTTCTCTGGTGTCGGTATTCTTGATCTCAGCCATACCCTGAGCTTTGAAGGCTTGCCATTTCTGGGGCCTTATAACAGCCCGGAGGTCTCCATCGGATTCTGGCTGGCCGCTCGTGTGCTTGCGGCTCTGGGCATATTGGTCGCAGTGCTGGTGGCGTACTCACCCTCGGACCATGCTGCAGCAAAATGGAGCCTGCCGCTTGTCCTGCTCTATGTGTTGATTGTTCATTGGCTGGTGCTGGTCAAAGCCGATTGGTTACCGGCCACCTATGCACCGGACACTGGACTGACGATGTTCAAGATTGCTGTGGAAGTCATGGTCATGGCGACCAATGTGATCACTGCGCTTCTGGTGCTGCGGCTGATGAGGCGGCCCGGCAATACGGCTTACCTGCCGTTCCTGTTCGCTGCGCTGATGGTCATGACATTGAGCGGCGTGTGGTTCACGCTGTACCAGGATGTAACGGACATTTATATGGTGATCGGTCACGTCTACAAGGCGATCGCCTATCTGCTGCTGTATCGTGCTGTGTTCGTCGAATCGGTGGATATGCCATACCAGCGACTGCTTCGGTCAGAACGGCGGCTGAGGCGATTGGTGGCCCGCCAGCGCCTGGCTGCCGTAGCCTTTGACACCCAGGTGGCCATCATGGTGACCGATGCCAATCAGCGCATCCTGCGAGTCAACCCGACGTTCACCGAGATCACCGGGTATGGCCCAGCCGAGGTCCTTGGCAAGACGCCGCGGATCCTGAGCTCTGGCTTGCAGTCACCCGGTTTTTATCGGGAGTTGTGGGCAACCCTGGATTGTCATGGTCGCTGGGAGGGAGAGATCTGGAATCGTCGGAAAAACGGAGAAGCGTACCCGGAACATCTGGTGATCAGTGCCGTGCGCAACACGCAGGGCGACGTGGAGTACTATGTTGCCAATTTCGGTGATCTGACTCACGTGAAGCAGGCCGAAGAGCGTATTCATGCCCTGGCGTACTTTGATCCGCTGACACAGTTGCCGAATCGCCGGATGCTGAATGACCATATTCGCAAAGCACAATCGGAAGCGGCAAACAGAGGGGGGTACTGGGCGTTACTGCTGGTTGATCTGGATAACTTCAAATCATTGAATGATACTCGCGGACACACAGCAGGCGATCAGTTGTTGCAGCGTGCGGCGGAGCGGTTACGCGGCTGTACCCGGGACAGCGATCTGGTGGCGCGCACCGGCGGTGATGAATTTGCTTTACTGCTCAATGGCTTGAGCAGTGACGCCCGGACAGCCGCGCGGGCAGCCCAGGACGTGGCCAGCAAGCTTGAGACAACGCTGTCGGCGCCGTACTTCATTGAAGCTCAGTCCCATACAGTGAGCGCCAGTATCGGGATTGCGCTGTTCAGTGCAGACAGGGAAAGTCCGGATGACCTGCTGGGGCGCGCGGAAATCGCCATGTACCGGGCCAAGGAAGAGGGTGGCGCCGCCTGGCGCTTCTTCGATCCGGACATGCAGAGCGTTGCCATCGAACGAAGCCGGCTGGAGGCCGACATGCGCCAGGCACTGGAGCGTGGTCAGTTCATGTTGTACTACCAGCCCAAGGTCGATACGCAAGCCCGGATCGTTGGCTGCGAAGCGCTGATACGGTGGCAGCACCCGCAGCGCGGGTTGGTTTCACCGGCAGCGTTCGTGCCGGTGGCGGAGAGCAGTGGATTGATCATCGATATCGGCTATTGGGTGATAGAACAAGCCTGTGATCAGCTTCTGGAATGGGCGCGCAGTCCCACTCGTGCGCACTGGAGTGTTGCCGTAAACATCAGTGAGCGCCAGCTGTCTCGCAAACAGTTCCCGGTGGATGTAAAGCAGATCCTGTTGGCAAAGGGTTTGCGCGGCAATCTGGAAGGGCGCCTGGTTTTCGAGATCACCGAAAGCATGCTGCTGGAGGACATTGACGCGTCCGTGGCGGCCATACGCGCGCTGAGCGCATTGGGTATAGAGTTTGCGATGGACGACTTCGGTACCGGTTATTCGTCGTTGAGCTACCTGAAAATGCTGCCACTGCATCAGGTCAAGGTTGACCAGTCGTTTGTACGTGACATGCTGGATGATCACGGCGATGCTGCAATTGTTGAAATGGTGATCGCGCTGGCCAGAACACTGAAGCTCAAGGTCGTGGCAGAAGGCGTGGAGTCCACTGCCCAGCATGATGCGCTGGTTGCACTGGGCTGCGATTACCTGCAAGGTTATCTGTATGGCAAACCGGTGCCCGAAGAGGCACTGCCGGACATGGACAACGGTGATGGGCGACGACAGCAGCTTTCTGTATCTCACCAGGCTGGGTATTGATACTCACCAGGAACCCGTGCTCTACATGCGCGAAAACTGCCATGTGTGCCGCGCGGAGGGTTTCAACGCCCAGGGTCGGGTGCTGGTCAGGCTTGGTGGTCGCAGTGTGATCTGCACACTCGACGTTGTGACCGGGGAGTTCCTGAGCCGCAGCAAGGCCGGGCTCAGCGAGGCGGCCTGGCGCCTGCTCGGCGCGCAAGAGGGTGATGTGGCCACGTTCAGCCACGCACCGCCGGTTGAATCCATGGGCCACGTGCGTGGCAAACTCTACGGCAAGCCCATCTCCGGAGAAGCTGCCCATGACATCATTGCAGACATAGGTGCCGGCCGCTATTCGGACATCCAGCTTTCGGCCTACGTGGCAGCCTGTGCGGCCAGTAACCTGTCGGTGGATGAAACCATTGCCATCACCCGCGCCATGGTTGATGCCGGTCAGCGCTTCGACTGGGGCAGCGACCGGATGGTACTGGACAAACATTGTGTGGGCGGCCTGCCGGGCAACCGGACCACACCGATTGTGGTTGCCATTGTTGCTGCCAACGGGCTGACCATGCCCAAAACATCATCCCGGGCCATCACCTCGCCGGCAGGCACAGCCGACACCATGGAAACCCTGACCAACGTTGCGCTGGATTTTGAAGACATGCGCAAGGTGGTTGAACAGGAGGGTGCCTGTCTGGCATGGGGCGGTTCAGTGTCCCTGAGCCCCACCGATGACATCATCATCCGGGTCGAGCGCGCGTTGGACCTGGACAGCGAAGGGCAACTGGTGGCCTCTGTGATCTCAAAAAAAGTGGCAGCAGGTTCCACCCATGTGCTGATCGACATTCCGGTCGGACCGACTGCAAAGGTGCGGAGCCCGGCGCTTGCGCAGCGCCTTTCCGGCTTGTTGACAGAAACCGGTGAGGCAATGGGGCTGCAGGTCAGGACACTGCTCAGCGATGGTACCAGCCCTGTCGGGGTGGGCATTGGCCCTGCGCTGGAAGCGCGAGACGTACTGGTGGTGTTGCAGGGCGCTGACACAGCGCCGCAGGATCTGCGCAAACGCTCGTTGACACTGGCTGCAGCCTTGCTGGAACTGGGCGGTGTCTGTGCGCCGGGTGAGGGATTGGCGCTGGCCACGCGTACGCTGGACAGCGGCACCGCCTGGGAAAAGTTCCAGCGTATCTGCCACGCACAGGGTGCGCTGAAAACACCGCCCCAGGCGCGTTACCGTCACGACATTCTTGCCAGTCATCATGGCGTGATTTCTGTCATCAACAATCGCGTGATTTCCCGCCTTGCAAGCCTGGCCGGTGCACCCAATGCGCCGGCTGCTGGCCTGCAGTTGCATGTGCGCCCCGGAGACCTGGTGGAGCGCGGACAATTGTTGATGACCCTGCATGCCGAAGCGGCGGGAGAGCTGGCGTATGCGCTGGAGTTTCACGAGGCGCATCCGGACGTGGTCAGAATAGAGGAGGACGTGGTATGAACACATTGTTGTATGTGATGCCCGGGCAGGAGGGGTTGGCGCAGGGCGTGCTGTCTGCCGGTGACTTCACGGCCGGCGAGTTGACACTGCGGCGGTTCCCCGATGGTGAAACCTACATCCGGGTGATGGATGATGTGGCCGGTGGTGATGTGGTGATCCTGTGCCAGCTTCATCAACCCGATACCAAGGTGCTGCCGTTGCTGCTGCTGGTGGAAACACTGCGTGATCTGGGCGCAAGGCGTGTCGGATTGATAGCGCCGTACCTGTCCTATATGCGTCAGGACAAGCGTTTCAAGCCCGGAGAAGGTATCAGTTCGCACTATTTTGCCGGTATCCTGAGCCGGCACCTGAACTGGTTGATTACCGTGGACCCGCATCTTCATCGTATTCACGCCCTGGGCCAGGTATACAGCATTCCTGCACTGTCATTGACCGCGGTTGAACCCATAGCGCAGTGGCTGCGTGCCAATGTGGAGAAACCGGTGGTGATCGGCCCGGACTCTGAATCCGAACAATGGGCCGCGCGTGTGGCCGAAGCTACCGGTTGTCCGTGGGAGGTGCTGGAGAAACAACGATTCGGTGATCGCGATGTCCGGGTTTCCGTGCCGCATGTGGAGAACTACCGGGATCATACCCCGGTACTCGTGGATGACATCATCAGTACCGGCAGGACCATGCTTCAGGCTGCCCGTCATCTGAGCGACGCAGGCCTTGGATCCGCGGTCTGTATTGGTGTACACGGCATCTTTGCCGAAGGCGCCCGGGAAGAAATGCAGGCTGCAGGATTGCGCGTGATCACCAGCAACAGCATTGAGGATGCCACCAATGGCATAGACCTGGCACCCCTGGTTTTGGAAGGATTCAGGGAGCTGGTGACCACCTGAATTGATCAGAAGGTGATGCTGCTGCCGATCTCGGGTATTTCAGCCTTGATCTTTTTTTCCAGCCAGAGCTTTTCGGACAGGGCTTCGAGTGCCGTTTCCTCGCCATGAATCAGCATCAGGCGAGGATTTGTTTCAAAATTGCTGGCCCAGTTGATCAGTGCCTGTTGGCCGGCATGCGCCGAGAACCCCCCCAGTGTTTCGATGTGTGCATTGACCTTGAACTCATCACCGAACATTTTTACCTGTTTAATGCCATCAACCAGCAGGCGCCCGAGTGTGCCCTGTGCCTGGAAGCCGATGAACACGATGGTGTTGCTGTCCTTCCAGATTCGGTGTTTGAGGTGATGACGTATACGACCACCGGTGCACATGCCGCTACCAGCTATGATGATGGCGCCCTGCTTGATCTTGTTGATCGCCATGGACTGTTCGGCGGTTTCGCACAGCGTAAGCGTGGGCAGGAATTCGCGCAGCGATTCGCGGCCGGCATCGGTCAGGCAACGGATATCTTCATCATCCATGATGTGCAGCCACCGGTCGTACACGCGTGTCACTTCAATGGCCATGGGGCTGTCCAGAAATACCTGCCAGTTGTCCAGCTTGCCCTCGTGATGCAGGCAGCCCAGGTGGTAAAGCAGTTCCTGGGAACGCCCGACAGCAAAAGCCGGAATCAGTATGTTGCCACCGCGGTCCCAGGTGTCGGCAAGTACCTGCTCAAACTCCTGCAGGGTTTCAGTAACCGGCCTGTGATCACGATTGCCGTAGGTGCCTTCCATGAGCACCACGTCGGCGCTTGTGGGTGTTTCGGGATCGTTCATCAGGGCCGAGCTGCTGTTTCCCAGATCGCCGGAGAATACCAGCGTTTTGTCCTTTCCCTCTTCCGGCAAGGTCAGCTCAACGATGGCCGAGCCGAGAATATGTCCCGCATCCAGAAAGCGCAGCGTTGCCGAGTCACCCACCCGGATCGGCTGGTGGTAGTGCTGTGGCTGGATCATCTTGATGGCCCTTTCCACATCACGCCTGGAGTATTCAGGGGACAGGGTTTTGCGTCCGCTGCGCTGCAGTTTCAGGTTACGGTATTCCAGGTCCCGTTCGTACAGGGTGACGGCGTCTTCCAGCAGGATGCGTACCAGCCCCCTGGTGGCCTGTGTACAGTAGATTGGACCATCAAATCCGCGATTGACCAGCATGGGCAACAGGCCGCAGTGATCCAGGTGCGCATGGGACAGGATCACGGCGTCAATGTCACCGGGTTCGAAGGCAAAGGTTTCTTCCTGCACGCGGTCAATGGCATCGCCACCCTGGTGCATGCCACATTCCAGCAATACCCTGCCCAGTGAAGGTGATTCAAGCAGATAGCAGGAACCGGTGACAGCGCGTGCAGCGCCAAGAAATGTCAATGTAGCCATGTGTCTCCTGTTTTTTCTGTCGCTTTTTTCTGCGACGCTGCCAGGTGTGTCGGGCATAAAGTCAGTTGCCGACAACCATGCTGATACCCGAGACCAGCAATACAGCGGCGACCAGCCATGCGGTGTAGTTTACCGTGCTGCGTGCCCAGAAGCGATTCCATCTGCGCTCGGCGCCGCGCCAGTTCTGCTGACTCAGATCTGCGCGAGGAAGCAGCACGGGTGGTTTGTGCAGTAAACGCCTGAGTTTCAGTGACAGGTACAGTACCGGTGTGCGCAGGTGTGTGACCCGGTCCGGCAGTTGCCACTTCAGGTGCAGGGCCAGTGCGGCAAAAATGCCAGCTACGAATATGGGCCAGAGCAGATCGCGTAACTTGTAGAATGGCAGGGACAAAATCACCGCGTCTCGCATGGCTGGCCATAACCAGGGCAGCAGCACACACAGTAATGCGGGCACGACAAATCCGAGCAGGCGAGCTCGCGGCATTGGCTGATCCGGTGCAGCCTGTGTCATTTTCCACAGCAGCCACACGGCGCGCAGCATGACCAGCGCCGAGGCAACGGCGCCGAACTGCAGTGCAAACACCATCGCATCCAGCCCTGAATCCCCGATGCGGTCCTTGAGTGCACTTTTCACGGCGCCGCCGCTGGTCAACGGAAGTCCGGCAACAGCCAATGCCGGCAGTGCGATGAGCGCAATCAGCATTTGCCGACCGGCGGCCGTGGCCGGCCTGCCGCTTTTGACCAGCTCGGCCGAAAGGAACAGGGCGCCTTTGCAGAAGCCGTGATGGATGGCATAAAGCGCCAGCAGTGTTGCCAGCGCTGTTGCCGGCTGATACCAGTACAGCGCAGTGATGAACAGCAGGTAACCCATCTGACTGACAGAAGAAAAGGCCAGCACCTCTTTCACATCGCGGCGGGTCAAACCCAGGGCCACGCCATACAGCGCGCTGAACAGCCCCAGAATCATCAGCGGCTCCGACCATTGCTGCAGTGTTGCGCTGGTGGCAGGCATCATCTGCCACATGCCAAGAATGCCGGCCTTGATCATGGCGCCGGACAGCACAGCGCTGGCAGGCGCGGGCGCGGCCGGGTGTGCCAGTGGCAGCCAGACATGCAAGGGGAAGAAACCGGCCTTCAGGCCAAGCCCAAGAAACAACAGCATCAGGGTAAGCGGACTCATATCGGCGTTTTGCCAGGCGTCCAGGGACAGGCTGCCGCCTGCGTCGTGTGCGGCCATCATCATACCGGTAAACAGCAGCAGTTCACTCTTCACTGCAATCTGCAGGTAAAGGCGCCCGGCCTGGCGTGGCTGGACCCCTCCCTTGTGGACTACCAGGCCATAAGCGGCCAGGCTCATGATGGAAAAGCCGACATAGAAACTCAGGGCATCGCCGGCAATGATCAGCAACAGGTTGCCCGTCAGTGTGATCAGCCAGAACAGCCAGAAACGTTTGCGTTGGGCATCACTGGCCAGGCTGCTGGTGGCGAAATGGCCCGCAAACAGCCACAGCACCGCAGTGAACCCCAGCAGGCTCTGCTGCAGAAAACTGCTGGCGCCAAGCTGTGCGCCTGGCCAGGCAGCATCAAGCACCAGTGTCGGGGGGGCAATCACTGTTGCCAGCAGTGCCGGCACCAGGCTGAGCCAGGACCACCGTATGCTGGTGTCTGTCCAGCGCAGCAGGGACAGCGCTGCAAGCAGCGGTGCAGCGGGCACCAGTATCCAGAGCAGCGACAGGCTCACAAGCCAAACTCCTGCATGATGATGAATTGTGACCAGCCCAGTGGGCTGAAGAAGCTACCGGCAAGCAGTCCGAACAGCACCGACAGCAGGGCGGTGAACACAGCGGGCACCAGGAGCATCCAGCTTGTTTCCATGCGGAAGCGCTGGCGCGGCCAGGTCTTTTCATGCCACAGCGACTCAGCCGGTTCTGCAAACCAGCCACGATAGATCAATGGCAGGAAGTAGGCGGCGTTCAACAGGCCAGACCCCAGCAGTACAAGCAATACCCAGTCCTCATCGACCTCAAGTGCGCCCAACCCCAGGTACCATTTGCTGACAAAGCCGGCAATGGGGGGCACGCCGATCATGCCCAGTGCGGCGATGGTGAATGCGGTCATGGTCCATGGCATACGTTTGCCGATGCCGTTCAGTTCCTGTACCCGATGAACGCCAAGGGTTTCAGCAAAAATGCCTGCACAGAAGAACAATGTCACCTTCATCACACCCTGATGAACCAGATGGACGATGCCACCAATTGCTGCCAGCGGCCCCGCCAGTGCGACCCCCAGTGTTATATAAGACACCTGGCTCACTGTGGAGAAAGCCAGTCGTTTCTTGATGTCAGTCTGTTGTAATGCACGTATCGAGCCGTACAGGATGGTGACAGCGGCCAGTATCAACAGTGGCAGGGTCAACATCAACAGGCTGCTCACTGCCACGCCGTAGACGTCATAGACCACACGTACAATGCCAAAAGCGCCGGCCTTGACCACTGCCACTGCGTGCAGCAATGCACTGACCGGCGCCGGTGCCACCATGGCCTGGGGCAACCAGCTGTGCAGTGGCACCAGAGCGGCTTTCACGCCAAGGCCTGCGATCATCAGCACAAAGGCAACCTGCAGGCTCAGGCTGTGATCTTCCACCAGGGCGCCCAGATAACCTTCGGGTACAAAGTCCGGTGTGCCAGCCAGTGAATGCAGCAGTGCCACACCCATCAGCAACAGGGTGCCGCCACCCAGCGTGTAGGCAAGGTAGACCCGTCCGGCGCGCAGTGCCTCTGGTGTGCCGCGGTGCACCACCAGCGGGAAGGTGGCCAGGGTCAGCAGCTCATAGAACAGCAGGAAGGTGATCAGGTTGCCCGCCAGTGCCAGCCCCACCGTGGCGCTCACACACAGGCTGAAGTAGCCAAAGAAACGCGAGCGCAGCGGTGCGTCTTCCAGGTAACCGATTGCATAGACCGTGGTGGCCAGCCACAATACAGAAGACAGTGTGATGAACTGCAGCGACAGCGCATCACCGTGCAGCACCAGTGGCGCGCCAGTCAGAAACGGCAGTTCAAAGCGGAAGTCCAGCCCCTGGCTCACGCCATAGAGCATGAGGCCGACCAGCCCCAGCTTGATGACAACACCGGACAGGTTGAGCGCGATGCGCAGTGCAAACTGATCCTCGCGCACGGTAAAGATCAGCAGGCCCGGGACCAGCGAGCTGAGCACAATAAACACAGGTAGCAGTGCGGTCCAGCTCAGGTCCATCAGGTACCTCCCCCCGCCAGCAGCAATACCAATGACTCACCGGTCAGGGCCATGGCCCAGACCAGCAGTGCCGGCAGCAGCGCCAGCCACTGACCGACCGGGTCCGGATCCAGATCCGGCGGATTGATTCGCGCCCGGTCAAAGGCCAGTGCGACGCAGCGGAAAATGTAGGCGGCCGACACCAGTGTGCCGAGAAACACACCGACTGCCCACGGCCAGTGTGCCGGCTCACTGAGCAGTGGCCCCAACAACACCCACTTTGCCAGGAAGCCGCCACTGGGCGGCAGGCCGATCAGGCTGCCGCCGGCCACCGCAAAGGCAAACATGGCAACGGGTACCGTCTGTGTGGCGCCGCGCAACCCGCTGATACGGCGGGTGCCTATGGTAGCCTGGATCTCGCCCGCAGCAAGGAACAGTGAGGCTTTGGCCAGACCGTGGGCAAACACAAAAAGCCACAGTGCAATGTTCATTTGTGGATGCTGCCAGTACAGCAGCAGCCCGAGTGCCATCAGGCCGTAACCAAGCTGGGCCACCGTGGAGTAGGCCACCAGTGTCTTGATATAGGGACTGCGCATGGCGGAGTATCCGCCAGAGATCAGGGCCAGCATGCCCGCTACGGCAAATGCCGGCCCTACCTGTTGCGCCAGTTCCGGCGGGGCGACCTGGCTCCAGAGCACCCAGAGGATAAACAATGGACCCTTGACCACCAATGCTGAAAGCAGCGCACTGACAGCGGTTGGTGCGCTGGCGTGGGCGGCGGGTAACCACAGGTGCAGAGGCCACAGTGCAGCCTTGAGCATCAGCCCGCCAGTCATCAGTACCAGAGCCACCTGGGTGACACTGTCGACTTCTGTGACGCCCTCAAGCAGCCCGATATCCAGCACGCCATAACGGCCATATAACAACGCCACACCAAGCAGGTAAAACAGCGATGCAGCCAGTGACAGCAGGAGATAGTTCAGTGCCGGTTTCCAGGCTTTGGGGCCGGCCTGGGCAACCAGTGCCACCGCTGTGAGGGTCAGCAGCTCCAGAGTCACATACAGATTGAACAGGTCGGCCGACAGCCACAACGCACCCAGAGAGCCGTGCAGCAGGCTGGACAGTGTCCAGAAACCGAAACGGGCGCCCTGCCGGCTGAATCGTGCATACAGCGCCACAAGCAACTGTATGAGCGCAGTGAACAGTAACATCAGGGCAACAAGTGGTGAGAGCCGGAAGCGGATGGCCAGACCAGCTTCCCAATTGCCAATGGCCATCAGCTGGGGGCCGGTTGCCGCTGTCTGCTGCAGGGCCACGGCAGCGGCTCCCAGGCTGACCAGGCTGCTGATGATCACCAGCCAGCCGGCATGACGGAAACCAATGCGCGGCCCGGCCAGCACTAGCAGCAGTGACACGGCCAGCGGCAGCGACATACTGAGCAGCGCAGCACTCACTGGTTGTCGCCCTCCCGGTGCTGACGGTACTGTTCACTGGCGCTGCTCAGGCGCAAGGCGAAAGCGGTGGCACTGACTGCCACAACAAGGCCGGTTACTACCAGCGCCTGCAGTATCGGGTCTATCGGATCGCTACGACTGGCCAGGCCCACCATGACAAGGAAGGCGCCGCCGCCCATCAGATTTACGGCGATGACCCGACGCAACAACTGTTGCAGCGTCAACAGGCCGTGAAAGCCGAGCACAAACACAGCGAGCCCCAGAATCAGGTAGAAAACCGGTGTGCTCATCCAGCCAGATCCTCCCGCTCACCGGCTACCAGCAGGCCAAGTGTCATGGCAATGGACAGCGTGGCAAAAACCTCGACAACCAGAATTACCAGTCCGTCGCTGTCTTCGGGATAACTGAGCCAGTTGCCACTGCTTGCCAGGCCATAGGCGGCCACCGCAAGAAACAGCAGCGCCCCGCCCACAACCAGGGTGCGCACCGGCCACCAGGACCAGCGCAATGGCGGCAACAGGTGCGAGAGTCTCAACATGACAATGGCCGCTGCCAGCAGCGCCCCGGCCTGGAAGGCGCCGCCCGGGTCGGCGGCTCCACGCCAGAGCAGGTAACCACCGACCAGTACCAGCAGGGGGGCCAGAATGCGTGTCCACGCGCGCAGCAGGGGCCAGGCCTCGGGATGATCGCCCAGAATTGAGCGTTTGGAAAATGGCAGGTCACGGATATAAAGCTGTTTGAAGCCCAGCAGGGCCAGTAGCAGAACCACCAGTTCGAGCAGAGTGTCCCATGCCCGGAAGTTCAGCAGCACTGCCGTGACGGGATGCGAGACGCCGCTGTCTGCCAGGTTGTCACTGACCAGACCGGGCAGGATGCCTGGTTCCTGGACAATGGATGCGCTGCCGCCCAATACCGCGGCTGTGAGCATCAGAAATGCAATGATCACCAGCAGCAGTGCCGGCCAGCCGGGGCGCTCGGTAGTGATGTTCTCGGGCTCCCGGCTGGCCGCGGCAGCCTGCAACAACAGGACCCCGGTCAGCCCGGCGCCGATCGCCGCTTCGGCCAGTGCCAGGTCCGGTGCCCCCAGCCGGGCCCATGCCAGAGACAGCACCAGACCGAAACAGACAAAAAGCCCAATGGCGGCGCTGGTACTGCGCGCGTGCATTGCGCCCCAGCCCAGGAAAAGCAGGAACGCGGCAATGGTTGCATCCAGTAGCAGACCACTCATGGTTGGTCTTCCTGTTCTACCTGGTACCTTGCCAGCAGCTGGCAGCAGGTCGTGCCAGCCGCCATCACCAGCAACCAGATGATGGCGAGAATGGCTGCGTTGTGAAAATCCTGCGATTTCAGCGCAAGACCGGCAGCCAGTATGCCCAGTCCAGTGTTGTCAGCTTTGGTGACGGCGTGCAGCCGGCTGAAGACGTCAGGGAAACGAATCAGTCCGATGGCACTGGTCAGAAAGAAAAACAGGCCAACAAACACAAGCACCCAGCCGATGATGTTCAAGGTCTCGCTCACGGTTGGGACTCCTGGCGCTGTTCATCGGCTTTCCGGCCGGGGCCCTGGCGCAGCATCTGAACAAAAGCGGCCGTAATGACAGCCGCCAATAGTGCCAGCACCAGCGCAACATCCCGCCAGATGACCTGGTCCAGCCATTGCGCCAGCACAAGCAGCAGGGTGATGCCGGTGGTGCCCAGCATCTGTATGCCCAGCATGCGATCGGCCCGGTTGGGACCAACCAGTACGCGCCAGATGCCGGCAGTCCCTGTAACCAGAAGTGCAAGTGCGACCCAGCCCATCATGCAGCAGGCTCCGATGTCCGCACTTCCATGAACAGCTTCTGAAGATGTTTTTCCAGCTTTCTGGCCGTGCCTTGCCACTCAGCGTTCTGATCCAGCAGGTGGACGTGCAGTTGGTCGCCGTCAATGCGTGAGCACAGAGTGCCCGGCAACAGGCCGATGATGGCAGACAGCAGGAGGCGATGGCGCGGGTCCTGGCATTGCAGGTCATAACGCGCCCAACCCGGATCAATCTGCGCGCGAATCCGCAATGTACGCCGCGCCACATCCAGTGCGCCCAGCAGCGAGGTCAGCAGGAAGAAAACAGTGAACAGGGGAAGGTGCTGAAGTCTCATCGTCCAGGGCAGCAGCTGCAGGTGCACGGCCACAAAGGTAGCCAGTGCCACAAATGGCAGCCCCAGATACCAGCCCGCATTACCGCTGAGCAGTGCCCAAAGTGCGGCGTACAGGGCAAACCAGAAAATCACATGGCCGACTGCGTGGCGCGGTCTGCGTTGCGATGATGCCTGTTGCTCGGGCATTGCGCGGTACTCCAGTGCGCTTCGGCGGCGGATGCTGTGTGGATGCAGACAGTAAATGTAGCGGCAAACCGCCGCGCTTTCAATTGCATAATCAGTCGCAGGTTACCTAGAATGAACATTAAGCCACGCATTGAGCAAGGAATGGACTTTGTCCACTGAACAGACAAACCCGGGCATACAGGATCGTGACTACCCGCTGTCGCCATTTGCTGCCCGCTGGCTGGCTGAGACCATGCGGGTCAGGGAGCAGCGTGGCGATCTTGACGATGACGGTACTGCCGGCGCCTACGCCAGGGGCGCATCGGCGGATGTGGAAGCACGGATTCTGCTTCGAGCGCAGCGCCTGGCATTTCTGGACGGCACGTTGCAGGCCATGGGCAGTTGGCACAATACGGCCCGCTGGCTGTTGTTCGCCTTTGCCGCACTGGCCCTGATACTGGGGTTCAGTGCCGCCCTGACCATGGTGGGTGATGGCACCCGGCCGGTGAACATAGTGTGGACACTCGGTGCCTTGCTGGGGCTGCATTTGCTGATGCTGCTGTTGTGGCTGCTCAACCTGATGATGCGCGGACAGTCTGCCGGCGGTGTGCTTGGTCGCCTGTGGCTGACCCTGATGGCCCGAACTGGCGGCAGCCGCCATGGCGCACTGACCCAGGGCCTGATGGCCGTGAGTCTGCGTGCTCGCCTGCTGCACTGGTATCCCAGCGCCATCACCCATGGTTTCTGGTTCCTCTCACTGACGGCAGCCGCCCTGGCGCTGGTGCTGGCGTTGGCGCTGCGCAGTTACGATTTTGTCTGGGAAACCACCATTCTGTCGGAACAGGTGTTTGTGCGCTTTGTGCAATGGAGCGGCGCCTTGCCGGCAATGCTGGGATTCATTGTGCCCGATGCCGACATGGTTGTGGCCAGCGGTAATGGTGATATTGCCACAGCGGCCGAGCGCGAATTCATGCGCCGGGCCTGGTCCTCCTGGCTGCTGGGATCGCTATTGGTGTATGGCATGTTGCCACGTCTGTTGCTGTTGTGCCTGTCCGTGCTGCTGCTGCGTTGGCGCCAGAAGCGCCTGACCCTGGATCTGGGCTCTCCGCACTGGGCACCACTGGCGGCGCGGCTGAATCCGGCCAGCGAACGCGGCGGTGTGACTGATCCGCAGCCCGATTCACTGGAGGCACCCACCCTGCAGCGGGATCCTGCCTGCAATGGTGAGCCGGTGATGCTGGCCATGGAACTTCGACCGGACAGTGACTGGCCGCCTCGCACGGTGGCGTCGCATGTTCGAGTGCCCTCTGCCGTGGACAGTGGTCGCCAGCGTGCCGAGGCCCTGATAGCGATGCAGCAGCTGCGACCCGCGCGTCTGCTGCTGGTCTGTGACGCGCGATTGTCGCCGGATCGTGGCACGTTGCACTGGCTGGTGCAGGCTTCGGCGTTCTGTGCGCAGAGCAGGGTCTGGTTACTGCACCCGGCGCAGGCACCCGATGTGCGTCGCCAATCCTGGCAGGAATCTCTGGTAGATACGGGTTTTTCCGAGGCTGAAATCATTCTGGACACGGACCGGGCGCTGGCCTGGATTGCCGGAGACAGTGGAGAACAGACCGATGGCTGACCGACACAACACTGACGAACAGGCTGTGCTGGACGGTGAGCCTCTGCGTATCGCAGTCGTGGGTCATACCAATACCGGCAAGACATCGCTGCTGCGCACCCTGACCCGTGACCGCCGTTTTGGTGAGGTGTCGTTTCGTCCGGGCACCACGCGCCATGTGGAGGTTGCCCGATTGCTGATCCGGGGGCGAGCGGCGCTGGAGCTTTACGATACACCGGGTATGGAGGAACCGATTTCGCTGCTGGAGTTGCTGGAAAACCAGGTCACTGACAGTGCTGGTGAGCGTCTGGACGGTCCAACTCGTATCCGCCGGTTTCTGGACACCGATGCGGCGCAGGGGCGTTTTGAACAGGAAGCCAAGGTGCTGCGGCAGATGCTCAACAGTGATGCAGCGTTTTATGTCATCGACGCGCGCGATCCGGTGCTGGCCAAGTATCGCGATGAGCTGGCCGTGCTGAACCTGTGCGGCATTCCGCTGCTGCCACTGCTCAACTTTGTGGCCGGCGCAGACACGCACGAATCCCAGTGGCGCGAGACGCTGTCGCGCAACGGTCTGCACGCGGTGGTCAGCTTTGACACGGTGGCGCCTGTCAGCGGCAGTGAGCGCCTGTTGTACGAGAAGCTGTCGACATTGCTGGATCCGCACCGGCAGCGCCTGCATGCCCTGATCCGCAGTCATGAACAGGATGCCCGGCAGCGACGTCAGGCCGGGCGACAACTGATCGCCGAGCTGCTCATCGATGTGGCGACACTGGTGCTTCACGTGCGCAGCACCTCAGGCGCCGAGCTTGAAGCCGGCGTAAAGCGCTTGAACGAACAGGTGCGTCGTCACGAGCGACAGACCGTGACCACGCTGCTGGATCTGTACAGTTTCAGTGCCGAGGATGTGGAGGACAGCGGCTTGCCGTTCAGTGAAGGACATTGGCAACAGGATCTGTTTGATCCGGAGGCACTTCAGGTCATGGGCCTGCGTATTGGCGGTGGCGCCGCGGCTGGCGCCGCCACCGGTCTGGGCATTGACCTGATGGTTGGTGGGGTGACGCTGGGCGCAGCTGCCGCCATCGGCGCGGTGGCCGGCGGTGGCCTGCAGACCATGCGCCACTACGGACGTGACCTGTTCAGCAAACTCACAGGCGAGCAGTCACTTCGCGTGGATGACAATATTCTCAGGCTGCTGGCAGTGCGGCAACTGAAACTGCTCAATGGCCTGGAGGGTCGAGGCCATGCAGCGCTTGCGCCGCTGAAGCCCGATGAATCCGGCAATCGCGAAAACCTGTGGCAGCCGCGACTGCCAGCTCCGCTGCGCCGCGCACGTGCCCGGCCCGAATGGTGTTCCTTGCGTCCTGGCTACTCACCACAGGCTGATCGGCAGGATGCGGTGGCTGAGTTGGTAGAAGTGCTGGCCGGCTTGTGATGTCCGGCCCGTGATAGCATCACGCCCGGCTGACCTGCCCGGTGTGCTTGTGTATGATGCCCTGTCGGAGCCAGATTCAGCAGAGCCGGATCCAGCAGGATCCGGAAAACGGGAGAGTCATGAAAAAAGGTGTACGTCGGGGTCTGTTTTTTGGCACGGCATCGGGTGTCATCACCACACTGGGGTTGATCATCGGGCTCTATGCCGGGACCGACTCCCTGATCGCGGTGATCGGTGGCATAGTCATCATTGCGGTCTCGGACTCGTTGTCCGATGCCTTTGGTATTCACTTGGCCGAGGAATCCCAGCCCGGTGCCAGCAAGCTTGGTGTCTGGCTGGCTACACTCACCACGTTGGTGACCAAGTTTGTGGTGGCATTGAGTTTTGTTGTGCCGCTCTTGTTGTTTCCGCTGGCCACAGGTGTGCTGGTTGCGCTGCTCTGGGGTGTGGTGATTCTGACAGCGCTGAGTGTGGAGGTGGCCCGATTGCAGCAGGCGCCTGTGCTGCCGGTTGTTGCCGAGCACCTTGGCATCGGGCTGCTGGTCATGGTGCTGTCCTGGTTTGCTGGCAGCAGCGTCCAGTACTTGCTTGCCTGAACCGGAGTCCTGCGGTGACAGATGAAACCCTGCTGTTCGACTTTTCGCAGGATACCGACATTGCGCGCTGGCATGCGGTGGATGATCGTGTGATGGGTGGGGTGTCCGAGAGTCTCGTGCGGCGCTGCTCATCGCATAGCGCTGCCTTTACCGGCGTGGTCTCGCTGGAAAACAATGGCGGTTTTGCCTCGGTGCATGCCGCGATCCCTCAGGGTATACTTGCCGGCCACGCAGCCTTTGCCCTGGACTGTGTGGGAGACGGGCGACAATACAGCCTGCGGCTGCGCCAGGACGAAGCGTTCGATGGTATTTCCTACCGCAATGACTTTACCCCTGCCGCTGGCCGGGTCAGCCGTATATTATTGCCGCTGGCTGACTTTGTGCCGGTATTCCGTGGTCGCACATTGACCACGGCCGGCCCGTTGGAACCCGGCAGAGTTCGCCGGATTGGCCTGCTGATCGCCAGGCAACAGGCAGGAGAGTTCAGGCTGGAACTTACCTGCCTGAGCGCCGTCTAGCGGCCCACCAGCGAGCACGATCCAGAGAACAGATATCCATAAACAGCGACTGAGACAGACAAGGGGAATCCGACATGAAGCTGGAGTCACTGGCATTGCATCACGGGTACGAGTCCGAGGCCACCACCAAGGCCGCAGCGGTACCCATCTATCAGACAACATCCTATACCTTTGACGATACCCAGCATGGTGCAGATCTGTTCGATCTGAAAGTGGCGGGTAATATCTACAGCCGGATCATGAATCCGACCAATGCCGTGCTTGAAGCCCGGCTGGCGGAGATGGAAGGCGGTATCGGCGCACTGGCGCTGTCCTCGGGCATGGCGGCGATCACCTACGCCATTCAGTGTATCGCCCGGGTGGGCGATAATATTGTCAGCACCTCACAGCTTTACGGTGGTACGTACAATCTTTTTGCGCATACATTCCCGAACCAGGGCATCGAGGTCCGCATGGCCTCGTTTGATGATTATGATGCGCTGGAGAAACTGTTTGATGATCGCACCAAGGCGGTGTTCTGCGAATCCATCGGCAACCCGGCAGGCAATGTGGTTGACCTGGAACGTCTTGCTGAAATTGCCCATCGCCACGGTGTGCCGTTGATTGTGGACAATACGGTGGCCACGCCTTTCCTGTGCCGTGTTTTTGATCATGGCGCCGATATTGTGGTGCACTCATTGACCAAGTATATCGGTGGGCATGGCACAACGGTGGGTGGCATCATTGTGGATTCCGGTCGCTTCGACTGGAGCAAGCACAAGGACCGCTACCCCATGCTGAACGAGCCGGATCCGTCCTATCATGGTGTGGTCTATACCGAAGCGCTGGGTGAGGCGGCATTTATTGGTCGTTGCCGAGTGGTGCCGCTGCGTAACACTGGTGCCGCCCTGTCGCCCATGAATGCATTCCTCATCCTGCAGGGGCTTGAGACACTGGGCCTGCGCATGGAGCGACATTGTGAGAACGCACAGAAGGTTGCCGACTATCTGAAGGCGCACCCGAAAGTGGAGTGGGTGAATTATGCCGCGTTGGCGGACAGCCCCTACAAGGCCATCTGTGACAGGATCACCAGCGGCAAGGCGTCGGGCATTCTCAGTTTTGGTATCAAGGGCGGTCGAGAAGCCGGGGCCCGTTTCATTGACGCGCTGCAGATGATTCTGCGGCTGGTCAATATCGGTGACGCCAAATCACTGGCCTGTCACCCGGCCACCACCACTCACCGACAGCTGAATCCACAGGAGCTCAGGTCGGCCGGTGTGTCGGAAGATCTGGTGCGCATTTCGGTGGGCATCGAACATATTGATGACATTATCGCGGACATTGAGCAGGCGCTGCAGAAGGCTTGATGGTGACAACAACAACGGAAAAGCCCGGGGACGTAGCCGGCCACTTCCTGGCCGGCGCTGGCGGCCTGGCGGTGGCTCTGGTCATCGCCTTCAATGCTTTCGGGGATGTGGTCTGGGTACCCTGGGCAAGCTACAGCTATTACCTGATCGGCTGGCCGGTGATGTGTGTGATGATTGCGCTCATCACGCGGTTCTACCCAAATCGCTCCTGGCGCTGGACGCTCAGCATGGCCGTGGGTCAGGTCTTTGCCACCATTCTGGCCGGCGTCGGCGACATGGTGCCGGTGGCAATGATCTACAGCATCCTGCTCTCCGTACCACAATTCGCGACCGGCGCCTGGGTGTCACGGCGCGTGCTGGAAGCCCGGGCCAGATCGGCCAGCAATGGAGATAACAACAGCCAATGAAATACAAGGGAACACCGGATTATCAACATGACGCGCCTGATCGTACAGGGGTTCTGGTCACCAACCTGGGCACACCCGATGCGCCCACGCCCAAAGCCCTGCATCGTTATCTGAAACAGTTCCTGTGGGACCCGCGTGTGGTCGAGATCCCACGGCCGCTGTGGTGGCTGATTCTCAATGGGGTGATTCTGCGTTTCCGCCCGCGACGTTCGGCCAAGGCATACGCCACGGTGTTCACCGATGAAGGTTCACCGCTGATGTTCCACACCCGTCACCAGGCCCAGGCACTGGCCGCCCGCCTTGCCGAAAAAGGTCACGAGAATCTGGTGGTGGACTTCGCCATGCGTTATGGCAATCCTTCCATTGCTTCGGTGCTGCAGTCCATGTTCGACCGGGGTGTGCGTCGTTTGCTGGTGCTGCCGCTGTATCCACAGTATTCGGGCAGCACAACTGCCTCCACCTTTGATGACATCAGTGCCGATTTCACCCGCCGGCGCTGGATTCCCGAGCTGCGTTTCATCACGCACTACCATGATTATCCGCCGTTCATAGAAGCGGCGGCAGCGCGCATCCGGGAGCACTGGCAGGCGCACGGACGGGCCGATCGCCTGTTGTTCTCCTATCACGGCATTCCGCTGCGTTATCTGCACAACGGAGACCCCTACCACTGCGAGTGTTACAAGACATCACGCCTGCTGGCTGAAGCACTGGGCCTGGGGGAGGATGAATACATGACCACGTTCCAGTCGCGGTTTGGCCGGGAGGAATGGCTGAAGCCCTATACCGACGAGACACTCAAGGCCTTTCCGGCACAGGGCATAAAATCGGTGCAGGTGTTCTGCCCGGGTTTTTCCGCTGACTGTCTGGAAACCATCGAGGAGATTGGCGAGGAGAACCGGGAGTATTTCCTGGAAGCCGGCGGCGAGCGCTACGAATACATCAGCGCACTCAATGACCGGCCCGAGCATATCGAGGCGCTGAGTCAGCTGGTGGAGGACAATCTGGCGGGTTGGGGTCCGCAGTCAACTGACACGCAGCAAGCCCAGCGCGCCCAGCGTGCAGAGGCACTTGGCGCGCCGCGCTGAGCCCTGGCGCTTTACTGCGCCGTGGCGGCCTCGCTTTCCAGCCACTGGTTCAGATCGATGATGTCCTGCGGGCTCAGTACGCCGGCGGCCTGTTTCAGAAACAGTGTACCCATCACATAGTTGTAGCGCGCTTCGGAATAGTTACGCAGCGCGTTGAACAATTGCTGGCGCGCCAGCAACACATCAATGATGTTGCGCGTGCCCACCTCGTAGCCCGCTTCCACAGCGTCCAGTGCCGACTGGGCTGAGGTGATGGCCTGTTGGCGCTGTTGCACAACCAGTGAGTCAGTGTTCACGCGACGGAAGGAATTGCGGATATCCTGTCGTGTCTGACGCAGAACCAGATTGCGCTGTTCCTGCTGGGCAACCAGGTCAAATTCGGCCTGGCTGCGACGGGCAGTGATGGCACCTCCGGTGTACAGTGGCACGTTGACGCTGAGAGTCAACGAGGTGGCGTTGATTTCCCCGGGCGAACGCAAGGAGCCGTCAGGGCCTGTTGCCGCTGCTGTTTCCTGGCGGTTGATGCCAGCTGACAGGCTGACAGTGGGCCAGCGGTCGGCCTGGCGAGCTCGCACGATCTGCTGTTGCGCGGCAACGTTGTGTTCTGCGATCTGCAGGAACAGATTGTTCTCCATGGCTTCTTCCATCCACGATTCAACCGTTCCGTCAGCCGGCACGATCGGGAAGTCTGCACGCAGTACGTCCAGATTGGGGTGCGGTTGCCCGGTAATGGCCTCCAGCTCCTCGTAACGGCTGGCCAGCAGATCCTCGGCCAGGATGGTGTTGTTGCGCGCCAGGTCATAGGCTGCCTGGGCTTCGTAGACTTCAGTGATGGCTACCAGGCCAACTTCCTCACGTTGACGGGCGCGATCGAATTGCCGTTCGGCCGCTTCCTCCTCCTGGCGCCGTGTCTGCAGGTCATCAATGGCGCGCAATACATCAAAATAGGCACCTGCCACACGCAGGATCAGGTTCTGTTCTTCGGCGGCAAAGTTGGCAAGCCGTGCCTTGTCCGATTCACGAGCACCCTGGAAGGTGTACCAGTCTGCCATGTTGAGCAGGCTCTGGCTGGCATTGATGGCGTAGCGACGGGTGCTCTGGTCGGGAAAGCTCAGGCCACTGTCCGGATCTATCGCCTGCCGGTTCTCCGAGGCCTGGGCGTTGACGCCAGGTAGCAGGGAGGAGCGGCTGAGAATGACCTGTTGCTGGCCGGAGCGCAATTGGGCCTGTGCCTGTCGTAGCGACGGGTCATTGCGTTGGGCCAGTTCGAAAATGCTGACCAGATCGTCAGCGTGCAGATGTTGGGCGCCGAGCAGACAGCAGGCCAGTGCGGCCATCGTTCGGGTGATACGTCCCATAATCAATCATCCTTTTTTGTTGGTGCCTTTCGGTTTGCGTCGGTTTGCGTCGGTTTGTGGCATCGGATCGGCAAGGGAATTTACCGTTCGGGAACCCGGTCGGGAGCATGTCCGGTTGCTCCGGCATTCTACACGCAGCGCCCGAAGTTGACAAATTGTCAATATGCCGGGCTTGCGCTGAGCGCGGTGCGCCATGGTTTATACTGCTCGCGCTTTCGGGCATAATCGATGGCCGGTGCTGCGCGGATACCCGACCCGGACCGCATGCTGCACTGCCACCGGACACCATCAGGGACATTATTTCGTCCCAACCATGCATGACGAGACAGGATAGACGAAATGAGCGCCAACCCAGAACACTTTCTCGACAGAATAACGGCATTGGACGACAAGACCCGTGAACAGTTTGCCAGTAGCCGGAAAGTGTACGTAACAGGGAGCCGCGAAGATCTGCGCGTACCCATGCGCGAGATCCTGCTGTCGGATACGATTACAGAAAAGGGACGCGAACCCAACGCGCCCGTGCGCGTGTATGACACCTCGGGTTGTTACACCGATCCGGACGTGAACATTGACCTGCGCCGGGGTCTGCCCGGGCTGCGGACGCCCTGGATCGAGGAGCGTGGCGATACCGAGCTGCTTGATGGTGCCTCCTCGCGATACGGGCAGCTGCGCCGCAGCGATGTGACCACCGCACACCTGCGCTTTGAATACCTGCACCAGCCGCGGCGCGCCAGGGCCGGGCGCAATGTCACACAATTGCACTACGCACGTCAGGGCATTGTGACGCCCGAGATGGAATACATTGCCATCCGTGAAAACATGAACCGGGCGCAGTTGCACGAACAGATGCAGCAACAGATCGCCGATTACCCCGAGTTGGGTCATCAGCACCCGGGGCAGTCCTTCGGTGCGTCCATACCACAGGAAATCACGCCTGAATTTGTGCGCACCGAAGTGGCACGTGGTCGCGCCATTATTCCGCTGAACATCAACCACCCGGAAATTGAACCGATGATTATCGGCCGTAATTTCCTGTGCAAGGTCAACGCCAATATCGGCAACTCTGCCGTTACCTCGTCCATTGAGGAAGAAGTGGAGAAACTGGTCTGGGCTGCTCGCTGGGGCGCAGACACGGTGATGGACCTGTCCACCGGCAAGAACATCCATGAGACGCGCGAGTGGATTATCCGTAACTCCATGGTTCCAATTGGCACAGTTCCCATTTACCAGGCGCTGGAGAAAGTGGATGGGGTGGCCGAGGACCTGACCTGGGAAATCTACCGCGACACATTGATCGAGCAGGCCGAGCAGGGCGTGGACTATTTCACCATTCATGCCGGTGTACTGCTGCGTTATGTGCCGCTGGCTGCCAAACGTGTCACCGGCATTGTGTCCCGCGGAGGCTCGATCATGGCCAAATGGTGCCTGGCGCACCACAAGGAAAGCTTCCTCTATACACATTTTGAGGATATCTGCGAGATCATGAAGACCTATGATGTGTCCTTCTCGCTGGGCGATGGCCTGCGTCCGGGATCCATTGCCGATGCCAACGATGCCGCTCAGTTTGCCGAGCTGGAAACCCTGGGTGAGTTGACCAAGGTCGCCTGGAAACATGATGTGCAATGCATGATAGAGGGGCCGGGCCATGTGCCCATGCACCTGATCAAGGAAAACATGGAAAAACAGCTGGAGGTCTGCGACGAGGCACCGTTCTATACACTTGGGCCGCTGACCACGGACATCGCGCCTGGTTATGACCACATTACGTCAGGCATAGGCGCGGCCATGATTGGCTGGTACGGCTGTGCCATGTTGTGCTACGTGACCCCCAAGGAGCATCTGGGATTGCCGGACAAGCAGGATGTGAAGGATGGATTGATGGCCTACAAAATTGCTGCCCACGCGGCGGATCTGGCCAAAGGTCATCCGGGTGCACAGTTGAGAGACAATGCACTGTCCAAGGCGCGTTTCGAATTCCGCTGGGAAGATCAGTTCAATCTGGGGCTGGACCCGGTCACGGCGCGTGCCTATCACGATGCGACCCTGCCAAAGGACTCGGCCAAGGTGGCCCACTTCTGTTCCATGTGTGGACCCAAGTTCTGTTCCATGAAGATCAGCCAGGAAGTGCGTGAATACGCGGCAGAGCACAATATCAACAGCGTCGAGGATGCCGTTGAGGTGGGCATGAAAGAAATGTCCGAAGAATATGAAAAGGGTGGGCGTCAGTTGTACCGAAAAGTATGACAACACTGAACACAATCATCCCGTAACCGAATCAACAAGAGTTTGAAAAATGTCGAACGACCGACTTGAAGACCTGAATATTGAATCCCTGGAGCCGTTGATCACGCCGGCACGACTGAAACAGGACCTTCCGCTGCAGGGCGATGCGCTGGCGTCAGTGCGCACCGCGCGCCAGACCATCTATGACATTCTGGATCGAAAGGATTCGCGCCTGTTTGTGGTTGTAGGTCCCTGCTCGATTCACGATGTAAAGGCCGCCATGGATTACGCCCAGCGCCTGAAAGGCCTGGCTGAGGAGTTGAAAGATACCCTGTACCTGGTGATGCGCGTTTACTTTGAAAAACCACGCACATCAGTGGGCTGGAAAGGTTTGATCAATGATCCCTACATGGACGACACTTTCCGTATCGAGGATGGTTTGCGACTGGGACGCAAGCTGCTTCTGGACGTGGCCGAACTGGGCCTGCCAACTTCCACCGAGGCGCTGGATCCGATTTCGCCGCAGTACATGCAGGACGTGATAGCCTGGTCGGCCATTGGTGCGCGCACCACCGAGTCGCAGACTCACCGTGAGATGTCCAGTGGCCTGTCCTCGCCGGTCGGTTTCAAGAACGGCACCGATGGCGGCCTGACGGTGGCGGTCAACGCCATGCAGTCGGTCAGCAGTCCACATCGTTTTCTGGGTATCAATGGCGATGGTCAGGTGTCAGTTGTCACAACAAAAGGCAACCCCTACGCACACGTTGTGCTGCGAGGCGGCAGCAGCGGCCCCAACTACGACTCGGTACATGTGGCCCAGGCCGAGGCCGAGCTGAAAAAAGGCGGCGTCAGCACCAACATCATGATCGACTGCAGCCATGCCAATTCCAACAAGGACCCGACCATCCAGTCGCTGGTGCTCAAGGATGTCACCAATCAGATCCTGGAAGGCAATCAGTCCATTGTTGGCCTGATGCTGGAAAGCCATATCAATTTTGGCAACCAGAAGATTCCGTCTGACCTGTCCAAACTCAAGTACGGTGTGTCGGTTACCGATGCCTGCATCGACTGGAGCGAAACCGAGCGCAGCCTGCGTGAAATGGCAGGCAAGCTCAGGAACGTGTTGCCCAGCCGTAAACCATGAACGGATCGACCGGTCGGGTGATCACAGGCGGTGCCTCGACCGGTTGTTTGACCATCTGTGGTTTTTGGCACAGAATGATCCCAATGCAAGTCTGCCTTCGCCGGGATCATTGCCATGACAATCACAAGACTGAAAACATTGCACAGATTTGTCCTGACACTGGGCTTGCTTGGCACCCTGACGGTCCCGTCCCTGGCAGATGAATGGGACGTAGACTGGCATTGCCCGGCTGACTATCAGGTACAGCCGGGCCTCAACACCGATTTTCCGCACGAAGGGCAGATGCGTGCCTTTGTTGTGCACCCCCCGCAGAATGCAGACGGCCCGGCCCCGGTCTGGGTGCCGCTGACCGGCACCGTTGAATCCACCAATGCCAACCTGACCGTACCGCGCAGTGGCGCCAACGCCCAACTGGCTGAGCACGGTTTCATGGTGATTGGTCCGGTACGTGTGTGCGCAGACCAGGATCCGGATTTTGGTGCCAGCCCGGAGCGTTGTAATCGCGGCGGCAGTAACGGCTGGAACTGGGATCCGTGGTACGAAGGTCGGGCCGCCAGTGAAGCCGGTGACCAGTGGAAGAATGATGTCGGACCCGATGCCCGGTTTTTCCAGGCCATGGTGCAGTGCGTGGGTACCCGATGGGAGCTGGACAGTCATCGCCTGTTCCTGGGTGGTATCTCTTCCGGGGGCACCATGACCAATCGTGCGCTGAGCTTTCGCTCGGATTTCTGGGCTGGTGGCCTACCCATTTCCGGTGAGTGGTATGTGACCGAGGACGATGGCACTCCGCTGGCTTTTGCCGACTCCAGACAGGCCGTGATTGATGCGCCTCAGAAGATCCATCAGGGCCGTGTCGGGCCTTACCCATTACGCGAGGCGCTTGATCCGCTGATCGTGCTCACGGTCTGGGGTGGTGACAATGACATCTGGTACTGTGGCAGCGGGGATGATCGCTGGTTGTGCGCCGACTACAGGCCCAGCACCCAGGCCGGTTCAAATTATTTCAGTTCACTGGATAATGTGGTGCACGTGGCGTGCAAGGCCGATCACGGTCACATGTGGCCACAGGTCAACACCCAGGCGTTCAACCTCTGGGCGCTGACCACGCTGGCATCACACCCCAAGGGTTCTGACCCTGCAGGATTCCGGTTGACAACCCCGCCGGACGGTTACGACTGCCAGCTCGGGCCATTTACGGGTCTTTATCCCTGAGCTGGCTGGTTCGCTTCCTATTGACCGTCCACGGTGAACATCAAGAGCGCATTGCCGCGCATACGCCCGGCAAAACGTTCGTAGCCCGAGGTCATGAACAGCCGCCCATCCACAATCACCGGGCCGGGGCCGTCCAGTGATCCGCCGCGCGCCAGTTCTCCGTTTACAGCCTCATAGATTCTGGCGGTATCAAATGTCCAGATCATACTGCCGTCATGTGTGTCGAAAGCCCGAATGTGGCCGTCAAGTGAGCCGGCCAGTACCGCACCGGGAATCAATGTCACTGCGCCGGACATGGCCTGACTGCACTGGATGGCTGCTGCCCAGCTGCATTGTGGTGGCGGCGCTGGTGCATGCCAGATCAGCTCACCGTCACTGATGCGAACCTTGTTCAGTCCCGGTTTGCGATCTCCGCTGCTGCCTATGGTGTCAGCCACGGCCACATAAACGTAATCACCGTCAGCGGCCATGCCCCATTGCACGCCGCCGAGCGCGCCACCGGCGCCCACACGTGTACGCCAAAGCAGCTCACCGGTGTCGGCATCGGCGCCGTAGACCATGGCACCCTTGTCGGCAGCAACAATCATGGTGCTGCCATCTGGCATGTCGCGCACAATTGCCGGCGCGCCGAAATCAAAATCCGGGCCCGGGTCTTCCGGGCAATTGGCTGGTGGGCTGGCGCTGCGACAACCGGCGGCAATATAGTTGTCATCAGCCAATACCTGCTGTTTCCAGCGAATCTCACCGGTTTTCATGTCCCAGGCGATGATGGCATTGGCGCCACTGGTGGGCACATCGGTGTAGGAGTTGCCCGTGGTGGCATAGAGCAGGCCGTGCCTGGGGTTCAATGTGGGGGTGGACCAGATGGCAGCGCCAGAGGGGCCGTACATCTGCACACCGATGCGGTTGAGCTGGAAAGGTGCCGGTTGTTCCTGGATGGCGTAGGATTTCCAGAGAACCTCCCCACTGGCAGCATCAAGTGCCACAACACTGCCCCGGAAGCGGCAACACTCGTATGTGTCCGCGCCAGCGCTGGCTTCCTCATAGGAGGACACGGGCATATACAGCACACCCTCGTGCAGGGCCCCGGAGCCAGTGATTCTGGGCCCGGGATTGTCATCAATACGTGTGCGCCACAGTTGTTCGCCGGTTACGGCATCCACCCCATGGGCAAAGCCGTGGTCGTCACCCAGGTACGCGCCATAACGCTGTTCGCCGCTGGACCCGGGCAAGGGGCCGACTACAACGGTAGATCGGGCGCCTGCATTGAAGGTGCCGCGACCCGGCGCAGTTTCGTAGTGCCAGTGGATACAACCCGAGTCGGCATCCAGGGAATACAGCTTGCCACCGATGCTGGAGATGAACACACGGTCACCAATCACGGTGGGTTGGCCGTGAATGGTGCCATCCAGGGCAAATGCCCACTTTACTCTCAGCCGCGGTATGTCCTCCGCGCCCAGTCCGGGTTCGGGCTGGTATCGGGTGCCCGAAGAGTCGCGGGTAAACCCGTTCCACGAAGGAGCGTCAAACTGAAGGGGGCTATGCGGGTTCTCACAATACACCGGTGTTTGCGCCACCTCACTGGTGCCGGTTTCCCAGCCACCGCCCACTGAAATCCATGCAGCCAGGCTTTCAATCTCGGTCTGGCTCAGACCCTCCGCCATGCCCGCCATTGAGCCTTCGGTGAGTGTGCGCACAATGGCCCCGGGTGACCACAAGGCGATGGCAGCCCTTGGCGGCGCGTGTTCAGGGTCCTCCGTGTGACAGGTGGCACAACGCGATTCGAACAGTTCACGTGCAGCATCCAGCTCTGGCGTCTGGGCATGCATGTTGCTGCCAACGGCAAGCATCAACATCGCAGGCAGCATCAGCAAGGGTCGGGATGAACGCAAGGCCGAAGTCATGACTATGGACCTGTCAGTCGTTTTCATTGATCTTTTTCATTGCGGTTTCTCGTTGAACATGGCGATACGACCGCCATCCACCACCAGGTCGTGGCTGTTGATGAAGCTGCCTTCATCACTGGCCAGGAACAGTGCCGCATTGGCAATGTCCAGTGCCAGTCCGGCGCGTGGAGTGGGCGTGGCTTTGGCCAGATTGGCCATCAGTTTTTCCATCTTGCGCGCGTTTTCCTCATCGCTCAGTGTTTCAGCACGGGCCGAGCCGCCCCAGAATATGGGGGTGGCCACCGCGCCGGGTGAAATGGCGTTGACGCGGATATTGTGTGGTCCAAGTTCCACACCGGCCAGACGGGTCAGATGGGCCACCGCTGCCTTGGCGCCGGAGTAAAGATAACCACCCTGACCGATGCGGTGCGCGGCGATGCTGGCGTTGTTGATGATGCTGCCGCCACCGGATTCCTTCATCACCCGGGCGCCGTGTTTGATGCCGAACACCACGCTGCCAACCAGCAGTTTCATGACCTGTTCAAACTGTTCCTCGGTAATTGACTCGGCGCTGCTGCGCTCACCTGCGCCGGCGTTATTAAACAGGCAGTCAATCTTGCCGAAACGTTTGACGCTGGCGTCCATCAATGCTGCGATTTCCGCTTCACTGGTTACATCCGTGCGATGAAAGGCAACGTCCTTGCCCAGCTCCCTGGCAAGCGCATCACCTTTTTCACTGTTGCGTCCGGCCAGCATCAGGGCAGCCCCCTGACCGGCGAACACCCGAGCGGTGGCTTCGCCAATACCGCTGGTGGCGCCGGTGATGACGGCAACCTTGCCCTTGAGTCTGTCGGTCATGTCTGTTTCTCCAGCACAGGATTGTTCCCCAGATACTACGATTGAGCAGCTACTGTGTCTACAATACGCGGGGCTTAAAAGGGTTTATCTCACGATGACTTACTACGCGTTCCAGCATCACAGACAGCTTCTGAGCATGGGCCTTGGTCGCCTGGACCTTGATGACTGGTTGATTCCCGGCGACGGGCTGGCCGGGGAATCAGCCGCCAAACAGGCCTTGTGGCAGGACAAGGGCGGCGAAGTCTTCAGCGCCCTGCCGTGCTCGCGGGACGCTCAGCGGGAGGTGGCAGGGTTGATGGCGGCCTGGTTGCCAGCCCGGTATCCCGATCTGTTCCAGGCACGGCCCGACGCTGTGTATTGTGTGCCAATGAATACGGTGCACACGTGGGCGGATGTGGCAGATCCCCTGCTTCCGGTTTCCTGGTGTGTGCAGGAAGACCTGTGCATCCTGCAGGAAGCCGATGGTCTGTACTCACTGACCGCTGCCAGCCTGTGTGCGCCCAGTTACTGGCGACTGCTGGACAAGATTGGCAGACCGATCGATGCAATCCACGCACCGGTGCCGGGATACAGGGAAGCGCTTGCCGGCAAGGTCAACCGTTTTCTTCAGGTTCTGACGGTGGAGCGTCCGGTCTGGCGGGGCAACTGGTCGGTGGTCAGCAGTGATCGCCTGTACCAGCCGGGTTTGGAGGAGCAGGCGGGTGTTGATGATCCGGACAGTGTTGGAAAGACGTGTTTTCTGCGCATGGAGCGCCAGACATTGAGGCGGCTGCCGGAAACCGGCGCTGTGCTTTTCACTATCCGCGTGACGGTCACTGCGCTGCAGGATTTGTGTGAGGAGCCGGAAGTCCTGGCCGACCTGCAGAAGGCGATTGCGGGCCTGAGCGCTGCTGAGCGGGAGTACAAATCCCTGCATCGCCTGGAACCGGCACTGTCAACCTGGCTTGACGCACAGCGGTGACAAAAAAGGGGACAGATTTATTTTCACGCTCTCGCCCAATAATCAATCCAATCGGTAGAAGTAAAATAAATCTGTCCCCTTTTTTTGGCATGATTGACAAGAACTCGTCGCCACAATAGTGTACCGGTAGCGCAGCCCCGATTCCCGGCCAGGACGCTTACTGACAAGGCGGAGTATGGATGGATGAGATAAGCAACTACTACGAACGTCCGGTACTGGATTGCATAAAACGCAAGCTGAGAGGTACCGCGCAGGCCAGTGACCTTGATTACATGGCCGATGTGGCCTGTGTTGCGCTTAACCAATTGCCGGCACGCTACGTCCGTCATGTTGTTGATACCCGCTTCTTTGAGTCCGAAGACGAGCAGAATGTCAGCACTGATGCAGTGGAGCGTGCGGTGAGCTATGCGATTGCATTCATCAATGAGCGCAGCGACCTTTCGCCTGACGGCACGGCGCACTTCAGGCCAGGGAGCGATCCTCGCAGGAACACCTGACTCTCGGTAACGGACTGTCTGCTGGGTGAACTAAAAAAGGGAGCCATGGCTCCCTTTCCGTGATGCTGGCTCCAATGGAACCTTCTCCCAACTCAGGGCCTGAGATCCAGGTCCAGGGCTGAAAGACGGGTGTTATCAAACCACCAGGCAGTTACTCCCGGTTTTATCAATTGCACCAACATCCATTGAAACCATTGCTGAATCACTCGACATTGGATCACCTCCTTTTCACTTCCCAGTTAGACATGATCCGAGAGTAATCCCGGCGTCGCAGCAATGTCAACAGCCAAATTCAGAAGTTTTTCCTTGTTGATATGACACCGGGACCTGCACTCACCGGCGGCTGTGAAGTGCAGCGCCGGAAAAATGTGCTGATGCTCGCGACACTGTTCGTTCCTTTAGCAGCGTTACAGCCGTCACAGAGGCTCCGTACATACTTTCCACCCACGAGCATTGTCCCGCTGGTATGGCTTGATGTAAGGTCAGGGGGTGAGACAGAAGGAGTGTAGGCCATGCTGCGAAGTACTGATAGCTGGAAGTCGATCATTGACACCTCGGTAAGCTTCCGACGTGATCTGCACCGTAACCCGGAACTGGGCTGGTCGGAGCAGGCCACGGCGGAGAAGATCCGCCAGCGCCTGACCACGCTCGGTATTCAGTGGCGCAGCTGCGCAGATACCGGCACCGTTGGCACCCTCGCAGCGGGAAAGCCGGGCAAGCACCTCGCCCTGCGCGCCGATATTGATGCCCTGCCCATTGTTGAGGAATCCGGCGTCTCATGGCAATCCCAGACCCACGGCTGTATGCACGCCTGCGGTCATGACGGTCACACCGCCACATTACACGCGACAGCGGCCTGGCTAAAGCAACATGAGGAGCAGCTTCCGGGCCCGGTCAGCCTGCTGTTTCAGCCCGCCGAGGAAGGCGGTCACGGGGCAAAACGCATGATTGAGGAGGGCGCCCTGGAGGGTGTGCAGGCCATCTTCGGCTGGCACAACTGGCCGGCCATTGCCTACGGGCAGGCAGTGTGCCCGGACGGGGCGGTCATGGCCGGCAACGGCACGTTCAGGATCACACTTGACGGTCGTGGTGGTCACGCCAGCCAGCCTGAGTTGTGTCGGGATCCTGTGCTGGCCGGCTCAGCCGTCATAGTTGCCCTGCAACAGATAGTAAGCCGGCGTATGGCACCCCAGCAGGCGCTGGTTCTCAGTGTGACCTCATTCGATGCCCGCAGCGGACCGACCGTGATCCCGGATAAGGCGGTGCTTGAAGGCAGCTTCCGGCTCACCGACCCGGGTATTCGGGAGCATCTCAAAAAACAGATCAGTGAGATTGCCGTGTCGACAGCGGCCGCCTATGGCGTTGGCTGTGACGTGCAATTTATTCCGCGTTATGACCCCACCATAAATCACAGCAATGAGGCCGCCCTCTATCGTGAAGCCTTGCGTGAGGAGTTCGGTGAGAACGTGCTGTGTCAAAGCACGGCGGTGCCCATCATGGCTTCGGAAGATTTCAGTTATTACCTGAAGGAAGTGCCGGGTGCTTTTGCATTGATCGGTTCTGATGACGGGAACAATAACCACCATCCCTGTCACAGCTCCAGGTATGACTTCAATGATGCCCTGATACCACACGTTGTCCGCATCTACTCACGCCTGGTCGGCGCGCCGTTGCCGGGACAGCAATAAAACCATCATCTTTTTCAATGAAAAATCGTTTGAAGAAGGAGAAGCTGAATGAAGATTTTTGAACAACGCGAATCGGAAATCCGCGGTTATGGCCGTATGTACCCGACGGTTTTTGCATCAGCTTCCAATGCCCGACAGGTGGATGAGGCTGGCAAGACCTATATCGATTTTTTCGCCGGCGCCGGGGTACTGAATTTTGGCCACAACAATGAACACATGAAGAAGGCGCTGATCGAATTTATCCAGAACGATGGTGTGGCGCACAGTCTGGATATGTACACCAGCCCCAAGCGGGCATTTCTTGAGAAGTTTACCAGCACCATACTTGAGCCGCGCAATATGCCACACAAAATGCAGTTCATGGGGCCAACCGGCACCAATGCTGTAGAGGCAGCCCTGAAACTGGCGCGCCGGGTTACCGGGCGAACCACGGTTGTTGCTTACAATTTTGGCTTTCATGGCATGACACTGGGCTCTCTGGCCTGTACCGCCAACAGCTACTTCCGCAACGCCGCCGGAGTACCGCTGGAGCATGTTGTGCGCCAGCCTTTTGGTTGTGAGACGCCTTGTCAGGGCTGCACAATCGGTTGTGGTGTGGAATCCGTTGAGAGGTTGCGCGCGCAGTACGCTGACCCTTCAAGCGGTCTGGAACCACCGGCCGCATTTCTGGTCGAGGCGATCCAGGCCGAAGGTGGTGTTCATGTGGCGAGCAAGCAGTGGCTGCAGGCAGTACAGAAACTGGCGCACGAACTGGGCGCATTGTTCATCATTGATGACATTCAGGCTGGTTGTGGGCGCACCGGCAATTATTTCAGTTTCGATACCATGGGCCTGGATCCGGACATCATCAATCTGGCAAAGGGCATCGGGGGTTTTGGCACACCGATGGCGATGAATCTGGTGAAACCTGAGCACGACAAGCATTGGTCACCGGGAGAGCATACTGGCACTTTCCGTGGCCAGGGTCTGTCATTTGTGGCGGGCGTGGAAGCTCTGAAGTATTTTGATGATGACAAGCTGATGACCGAGGTCAGACAGAAAGGAAAACGTATGCGCGACGCGCTGGAAGCACTGTGTGAAAAGCACAGCGAACAGCGTTTCCAGGTGCGTGGAAAAGGCATGATGCAGGCCATTGATTTTGACAACGGTGATCTGGCCAAAAAGATCACAGGCCACTGCTTTGAAAACGGGCTGTTGATCTGCGCCTGCGGTTCGGGTGGCAAGGTGCTGAAGCTGATTCCGCCGCTGACAATTCCTGATGCGGATCTGGAAGAGGGATTGGCCATACTGGCCCGGGCGGTTGATTCAACACTGGAGTAAGGTGTATGAGACAGCGTGATGATATGACATTCCCGTTCGAGGAGTATGTGCGGCGTCTTGACGCCCTGCGCGAACGCATGAACCAGCGCCTGCTGGATGCTGTGATGATTACCGACCCGGAAAACCTGATGTATCTGACCGACTACCAGACCACAGGTTACTCGTTTTTCCAGGCCCTGGTGGTACCCCTGGATGATGAACCGTTCATGGTCACCAGAAAACTGGAAGAGTCCAACGTGCATGCCAGAACATGGGTGGAACTGACGCGACCCTATCCAGATACCGGTGACGCCATCCAGATGCTGGTGGAGTCACTTCGCGAATTCGGGCTGGTTGGGAAAAGTGTGGGCTACGAGCGTAACAGCTATTTTTTTCCTGCATATCATCAGGACAGCATCCACACAACGTTTCTTGAGGGCACCTTGCTGGACTGTTTTGGCATAGTGGAAGAAGGCCGGGTCCGGAAGTCGAAAGCGGAGCTGGACGTCATGCGCAAGGCTGCAACAGCCACCGAGGCAGGTATGAAAGCGGGTTATGACGCCTGTGTTGCCGGCGCCACAGAGAACGACATTGGCGCTGCAATATCCAATGCCATGTTTCGCGCTGGTGGCGAACCACCAGCGGTCATGCCTTATGTGACATCAGGCCCTCGAACAATGATCGGTCATGCCACCTGGGAAGGCAGGACTGTACAGCCTGGCGAACACGTTTTTCTTGAAGTTGCCGGTTGTTTTCGCCGCTACCACACAGCGATGATGCGTACGGTGGTGCTCGATGAACTGAGCGCCTCCATGTGGCATGCCCAGGAGCGAATGAAACGTGCACTTACAGAAATTAAGGACAGAATCCGCCCGGGTATGACCGTATCAGATGCCGACAATCTGATTCGGAACATCATTGCTGATAATGAGGTAGGCGCACGACTGATCACCCGATCCGGTTACTCAATTGGTATTGCCTTCCCTCCGAGCTGGGATGAGGGTTATATCATCAGTCTGAAACAGGGGGATTTCCGGGTGCTTGAGGAGGGCATGACTTTTCACATCATCCCCTGGATGTGGGGGGTTGACGGTGACAAGACTGTGGGCATCAGCGATACGATCTATATTACAGAGCGGGGCTGTGGCAGTTTCTTCACCATGGATGAGGACTTTATTGTAAAACCCGAGTTTGCAGCCAAGCCGGCGGACACTGAGAGCAAGGTGGAACAGCTTCATCCTGATAATGACACATCGAACAAAGCCAGTCGGAAAAAAGGAGCACAACATGCTGACAGCCACTGATCCGAGCAGCGGAAAAATCATCCGGGAAGTAAAGCCGGCCAGCGCTCAGGAAGTGGAAACCATTCTTTCAACAGCGGAACAGGCCTGGCAGCATTGGCGAAAATCTTCCTTCGCGGAGCGCGCTGAAGTCCTGAACAGTGTCGCAGCGCTGATGCGCAGGGATGTTGAACGTCTGGCTGTGCTTATGACTGAAGAGATGGGAAAGCCGGTGCGTGAAGCCCGGGCGGAAGTGCAGAAAGCGGCCTGGTGTGCCGAGCACTATGCCGAGCATGCCGAAGCCTACCTGGCCACCGAGACGGTGGCATCTGACGCCAGCCACAGTTATGTGCGCTATCAGCCACTGGGTGTCATTCTGGGCATACTGCCCTGGAATGCACCGTTCTGGCTGGCATTCCGTTACGGTGCACCGAGTCTGATGGCCGGTAACACCTGCGTGATGAAGCATGATCCGCATGTGCCCGGGTGCGCCATTGCCATTGCTGAACTGTTCAAAAGCGCCGGCGCTCCTGATGGCATTTTCCAGAACCTGCCGCTGGAGACCCCGGCGGTGGAGGCCGTGATCCGTGATTCCCGAGTACAGGCTGTCTCCTTTACTGGCTCTGAAAAGGGAGGCGCGGCGGTTGCGTCGATCGCGGCTTCGGAAATCAAACACTCGGTACTGGAGCTCGGGGGTTCCGACCCCTGTATTGTGCTGGCCGATGCCGCTCTTGAAGAGGCGGCGGATGTGATTGCCCTGTCGCGTATCATCAATGCCGGTCAGAGTTGTATTGCCGCCAAACGCATCATTGTGGAAGCATCCATTTATGACCAGATGGTCAGTTTATTGGAAACTCGTCTGGCCCGACTAAAGCTGGGTGACCCGCGCGAAGAGGACACAGATGTGGGTCCCATTGCCCGCAAGGACCTGCGGGATGAGTTGCACAGGCAGGTCAGTGATACGGTAGCGGCAGGCGCCCGTTGCCTGCTTGGGGGGAAGATACCACCTGAATCTGGTTATTTTTATCCGGTCACCCTGCTGGTTGATGTTGACGAGCATATGCTTGCCGCCCGTGAAGAGACGTTCGGGCCTGTTGCGGTTGTCATGAAGGCCAAAGATGAAGCCGATGCCATCCGTATCGCCAACAATACCCGATTCGGACTGGCAGCCAGTGTATGGACAGGGCGTAAACGCGGAGAGGAAATTGCAGCTGTTCTGGAATCAGGTCAGGTGTCTGTTAATGGTATAGTCAAAACGGATCCCCGGCTACCCAGCGGTGGCATCAAGCGCTCTGGTTTCGGACGCGAGCTGGGCAGGCACGGGATTCACGAGTTCGTCAATGCAAAACAGGTCTGGGTCGGTCCGAAACAGGACGGCTAGCCTGACTGATCCGACAGGAGATTACCATGCCAAGCCCGGTCTACGCGCTGAATCTCTTCGACATTGCCAACAAGGACGAGTATCTGGCCTATTCGCGCCAATCCGCAAAGGAAGTAAATGCGCACGGCGGTCGTGTTGTCGCGCTTGGCAGGTTCCGTTCAAGCGCCGCTGGTGACATCGCCCCACGCTCGGTCATGATTGTTGTGGAATGGTCCTCTATCGAAGCCTTCGAGAGTTACCGCGATGACCCGGCCCTTGCCGCGCTTCATCCACATCGCGTCAACGGTACGGACAACTACATCTGGCATCTGTTCGACAAACTGGAAGACTTGAAGCCGCTGTTGAAGTGATAACCGGAGTCACGCGAGCCCGGGGTGGAGGGCATGGGCATGCGTGTGGTCGACTACGCCTCTTTCAGGTTCAGGACTTGCTGTCGGTACATTGCGGCGCGCGCTTTTCGAAGTGTGCCGCAACAGGCGTGGCAGGGTCAGGGTGCCTGAACTTTCATGATGCAATGGTCTCCACGACAGCGTCAACAAAATGCCCAGGCATCGTTGGATAGATTGGCAGGGACAGGCATTGTGTTGCCAGTTGTTCACTGACGGGTAGTTGTCTTGCCACGCAGATGTCCCGAAGGGCAGGTTGCCGATGCAGGGGAACGGGGTAGTGAATGGCGCAGGCAATATCCCTTGCCTGCAACGACTGCACCAGCGCATCTCGTTGTGGGCTGAGGATGGTGTACTGATTGTAGACGTGACGGCCAAACACATCGGCCGCTGGTACTGTCACATTGAGGTTGGACAGTTGTGTTGCATAGCGTGAGGCGATCTGGCGCCGGTTTCGATTGAAGTTGTCAAGATGGCGCAGTTTGACGCGAAGTATCGCAGCCTGCAGTTCATCCAGGCGACTGTTGACGCCCAGCATATCGTGTTGATGGCGGGTACGACTGCCGTGATTGCGCAAGGCATGCAGTTGCCTGGCGTAAGTGCTTGAATGGGTGACAACAAGCCCGGCGTCGCCACAGGCTCCAAGGTTTTTTGACGGATAGAAACTGAAGCAACCAAAATCACCTGTGGTGCCGGTTGCCTGGTCCACAGATTCCCCACGCACTGTTGCACCAAAGGCCTGTGCACTGTCTTCGATCAGTATCAGCCCGTGTTCTGTACAAAGGTGTTCAAGGCTGGTCATGTCAGCCGGTTGGCCGAACAGGTGCACCGGCAGAACTGCGCGGGTCCGTGGACCGATTGCGTCAGCGACCTGTGCCGGATCCAGTGTCCAGCCAAGCGGGTCGACATCAACAAACACCGGTGTGGCACCGGTGCCTGCAATGGCGCTGGCTGTGGCTATAAAGGTGAACGCTGTAGTGATCACCTCGTCGCCCGGGCCGATGCCTGCAGCCATAAGGGCCAGGCGCAGGGCGTCCGTTCCCGAGCCGCAGCTTATCGCATGAGGTGTGCCCAGGTAGTCACACAGTTCCGCTTCCAGCGCACTTACATTTGGCCCCATCACAAAACTGCCACTGGCCATCACGTCCTGGATGGCCGAATCGATTTCGTCTTTCAGCAGTCGGTATTCGGTCTGCAGATCCAGCATCGGAACAGGTGCGTTCATCGCACAACCTGCATGGCCGGTTGCAGCAGCTCTGTGATCCGTAGAGCAGTTTCCAGTGCCCGTTGACCGTCCTCACCGCTGACCGGCGCCGGGGACCCGGTACGTACGGCATCCAGAAATGCCTGGATTTCAATCAGCAATGTGTCGCTGTCAGCGAAGCAGGTTTCCTCGTTGGTCAGCGCTGGTACACCAGGATAGATTTCTTCACTGCCAAGACGGCGGATCGACAGTCGCTTCTCAAGGAAATCGAGTGAAATGTAGGCATTTTTCTGAAAAATGCGCATCTTCCTCTCGCTTTTCTGACTGACCCGACTCGCTGTGATGTTGGCAACACAGCCGTTGGTAAACTCGATTCGCGCATTGGCAATATCCACCGAATCCGACAGCACTTGTGCGCCTTTGGCACTAAGTGAGCGAACTGGCGCGTCTACCATAGTCAATATGATATCGATGTCGTGGATCATCAGGTCAAGTACAACGTTGATGTCCATGGAGCGATGGGGGAACGGTGCGAGACGGTGGGATTCAATAAACTGTGGTTCCACTGGTTGATTGTCCAGCTCAAGCAGGGCAGCATTAAAGCGCTCAAGGTGACCGGCCTGAAGGATCAGGTTGTTGTCTCGTGCAATCTGATTCAACTGTTCGGCTTCGGCCACGGTGGTTGCCAGGGGTTTTTCGACCAGCACGTGGGTACCGTGGCTCAGAAAATGCCGGGCGATCGGAAAGTGCAGGGATGTTGGCACCGCAATGCTGACCGCATCAACCTTGCCCAGTAAGTCGCGATAGTCGGTCACTGCCAGGCAGTTACACCCGGATGCCACGGACCTGGCAACAGGCGCGGCGATGTCTGCAACGGCAACAAGTTCGGCATCATCAAGCATGGCATACTTGAGGGCATGGAACTTCCCGAGATAACCAACGCCAATGACTGCGCACCGGGTCTTGTTCATCAACATGTGCCTCGCGGTTTCAGTGTGTGGCAGCGCGTGACCAGTTTGCAGTCTAACCTATTGTTGGATTGATTCGTACCTCTCAGTCTTGCCTGTCAACCCTGAGCAGTTGACCCTTGCGGCGGGTCAGGTTTTTGTAGTCCCACTGAATGTCCCGTGCCTTTTCAAGCCACCGCTTCATGTCTTTGGTGCTGATCTCCGAGACGTCATTGTAAAACACGGAAGCATCCTTGAACTTTTTTCCGTGCACGTTCAGACTTTCTTCTTCAAAGTCGGCGCCACTCCAGAACATCAGCCGGATTCCCGGTTTCTGTTGGCTGTATCCAACAATGGGATTGCCGTTCAGGAACCAGACGGGGTGCGCGTGCCACAGCTTGTTCTCAGCCTCAGGCAGGTGTCGGTCAATCGTCTGACCGAGCAAGTCGCAAACTGCTTTGTGAGCGGCTGTCTGCTGCTCGTGGTACCTGATGACGTCAGGGTGCATGGCACTACTCCTGATCGATTACCGTAACCGTATGCCAGCGGCCATCACGAACCTGTGAGATCACAATACCGGTAGTGGCAGCGTGTTTCTCCGGCGTCATCAACACGTCCACACCGGTAACCGGATCGTGGTAGTCCAGTGACTCCATTCCGGCCAGGAACGACTCCAGTGTCAGGTCAGGGCCTGCCGCTTCCAGTCCGCGCACAAAGGCTTCGGCGCCGATGCGGCCCAGTACCGCGCCGGTGCTGGGGAATTCACCATGCGCTGCCTGGTAGGCACGAATCCACTCGGCGGTCTCCGGGTTGTCACTGCGTTCTTCGATATCCGGCCAGGCCGAGGCGCCGTACATGCCTTCAGTGATGCCGCCTGGTGCCTGGGCAATCACGGTGTGGAAACCAGCCTGGGAGACGATGAACTTCACATCGTCCCAACCCATATCTCGTGCCGTGGAGGCAATGGTCATGATCGGGCGTACTGCCACGGCAAGGGCTACCAGTTCACAGTTGGCAGCGCGCAGTCGGGACAGGGCACCGGTGAAATCACTTTCGTCCTGGCGGTGTGATGTGGACTGGGCCAGGTTCAGGTCGGGATTGTTGGTGGTGGCATCGCGCACGGCCCGGTTCACTTCCTCGCCAAAGTCAGACGGGATATACATCACACAGAGGTTGCGGACACCATGTTCATTCACAAGATGATCAATGCCCGCGGTCACGGCCTGGTAATAGTCAGCGCCAAAGGCAAAACGGCGCGAATAATCCCCTTCACTGAGCATCTGGCCTGACAGGGCAAGTGGCATGATACTGGGCACGTCATTGCGATCCATCAACGGAAAGGATGCCAGGTTGTGCGGGGTGCCAAGGCTGAGCAACATGGCAAACACATTGTCGTTCTGAACCAGTTTGTTGTTGTTCTGTACCGCCCGGGGTACCTGGTAGGCGTGGTCCTCCACTATATAACGAATCTGTCGCCCGTGAACACCGCCGCCGCGATTGACCTCCTCAAACAGTTGTTGGGCCGCGCGCACTGCGGGTACCGAGAATGTGGCAAAGGGGCCTGACATATCGTGGTTGCCGCCTATGGTGACCTGGGTGTCGGTGACACCGCGCACCTGATCACTGTCGCTATCCCCGCAAGCAGTCAGGCCAAGGACCGCCAGTGCAAGCATCAGTTTTTTCATGTTCGACTCCTGCGGCGTGGCCGCGTGATAAGCATCATTACTTGTACATTGAATCTATCAGGCCTTTGTGTTTTCTCTCAACAAAAGTGCGCTTCAGTTTCATGGTTGCGGTCAATTCTTCATCCTCGGCGGTCAACAGCACATCAATCAGCCGGAAGTATTTGATTTGTTCCACCTGGGCAAAGGCCTTGTTGGTTTCCTGCACGACGCCATCTATCAGATCCAGCACTTCCTCAGCGCGGCACAGCGAGGCAAAGTCGGAAAAAGGCACCTGTCTGTCCTGGGCATACTTCTCCACATTCTCCTGATCGATCATGATCAGGCAGGTCAGGTATTTTCGCTGATCACCAATGACCACGGCGTCGGAAACATACTGCGAGAACTTCAGCCGGCTTTCAATCTCTGCCGGTGTGATGTTCTTGCCGCCAGCGGTGATGATGATGTCCTTTATGCGCCCGGTAATGGTCAGCATACCGTTTTCCAGGCGCCCTGTGTCACCAGTGTGCAGCCAGCCGTCACGGATGTCTTCGGCAGTTTTTTCCGGCTTTCGCCAGTACCCTTCAAAAACATGACCGCCCTGTACCTGGATTTCACCCTGCTCAGAGATTCGTACCTCTGTACCCGGTATGGGATAACCGACGGTACCGATTTGCTGGCGCTGATGAGTGTTCAGCGAGATTACGCCAGTACTTTCGGTCATGCCGTATCCTTCGTACAGTGGCACACCAATGGCCTGGAACCAGCGGATCAGATCAGGAGAGATGGGCGCGGCGCCGGTGGTGGCACGGCGGATGTTGGCCATGCCAATGGTGTCACGCACATTGCGCAGCACCAGCAGATTCCAGAACTGATACTGAAGCTTGGTCATCAGTGATGGGGTGCTGCTGGCGCGCCAGGTCTGTCCGGCAGCTACGGCGCGATCAAAGGCCCAGCGCCCGAAAGCGGTGGCATCACTGCGCATATTGCTCAGCGAGCTGTAGATCTTTTCCCACAGACGCGGCACGGCTGTGAAGGTGTGAGGCGAGACTTCGCGCAGGTTGTCGAATACCGTTTCCGGGCTTTCCGCAAAGTTGACGGTGCTGCCCTTGTTGATCGGGATCTCGACCGAAATCAGCCGCTCGAGTATGTGGCAAAGCGGCAGGAAACACAGCTGTTCATCGCCAGGCAATACGTCGAGCATGTCTTCCAGTGCATGTAACTGGAACAGAATATTACGATGGCTGATCATCGCGCCTTTTGGCGCGCCAGTGGTGCCGGAGGTATAGATCAGCATGCGTATGTCTTCGGGTCTGCTGTTTTCGATCTGCGCCGCAAACTGCGCTTCGGCATCCTCGGTGTCACCCAGCGCATACAACTCGTCCAGGAACATCACCATGGGGTCATTGAAATCACGCAGCCCCTTGCGGTCGAAAACGATCACTTTCTTCAGGTTCGGTACCTGATCGCGCACCGTCAGATACTTGTCCAGCTGTTCGTCATTTTCCACAAAAAGAAAGGCTGAGCCACTGTCATTGATCAGGTAGGCGAGCTGTTCGGCGCTGTCGGTGGTGTAGATGCCGTTGCTGATACCGCCGGCGCCACAGATGCCCAGATCGCAGTACAGCCATTCCTTGTTGTCTTCGCTCAGGATGGAGGCGGCTTCGCCGCGTTGAAGGCCGAGGCCCAGCAGGGCAACACCAATGGCCCGCGCCTTTTCGTAGTAATCCTGCCAGGTGTAACTCTGCCAGATGCCCAGATCCTTTTCCCGGTGTGCAATACGGCTGCCGCGCGCCAGACACTGTTTTCGCCACAGTTTGACAACGGTATCGCAGCCTTGGATCTGTGCAGGTTCTTTTTGTATGGGTTCTGGTTGTATGGGTTCTGTTGTCATATCAGCGCCAGGTTTTCTTGCGTTTCCAGCGTTTTTCACCACGATCACCACCGGTGGCGTGGCCCAGATAGAATTCGCGGATGTCCGCCGAATCAAGCAGTTTTTGTGCATCACCGGCCATCACAATACGGCCGATTTCCAGCACATAGCCGTAATCGGCGGTCTGCAGTGCCACCTGGGCATTCTGCTCCACCAGCAGAATGGTCACACCCTGTTCTTGGTTCAGTCGGCGCACAATCTCGAAAATTTCCTGCACCAGCAGGGGAGACAGGCCCAGCGAGGGTTCATCAAGCAGCATCAGCGCAGGACGGGACATCAGGCCCCTTCCAATGGATAACATCTGTTGTTGGCCGCCGGACAGGGTACCGGCGATCTGGGTGCGGCGTTCCCTGAGTACCGGGAAATAGTCATAAACCATTTCCACATCGCGCGGTACTTCGCTGCGATCCTTGCGGGTATAGGCACCCATCGCAAGGTTCTCGGCCACGGTCAGGAAAGGAAAAACCTCGCGACCTTCCGGCACATGCGCCAGACCCTTGCGCACCAGCACGTCGGGTTCCTTGCCGTCAATGCGTTCACCACGAAACTGAATGCTGCCCTTGTGGGGCGCCAGCGCGCCGGAAACGGTCTTCATCAGCGTGGTCTTGCCGGCGCCGTTGGCCCCCAGAATGGTGACAATCCTGCCTTCTGGCACTTCGATGGATACACCGCGCAATGCCATGACCGGCCCATAGTAGGTTTCCAGGTTGCGCACATCCAGCAGGGTGCTCATGGTGCCTCCTGCTTGCCCAGGTAGGCTTCGATGACCTTGGGGTCAGCCTGTACTTCAGCCGATGTGCCCAGCGCCAGTGGCTTGCCCTGTGCCACGGCCAGCACCCGGTCCGATACACGGGACACCAGGCTCATATCGTGTTCCACCATCAGCACGGTGAGTCCCAGGTCCTTCTGCATGTCCTCTATCCACCAGGCCATATCCAGGGTTTCTTCCACGCTCAGCCCCGAGGCGGGTTCATCCAGCAGAATCAGTCGCGGCTCCGATGCCAGGGCACGGGCAATCTCCACCAGTTTGCGAACACCATAAGGTAAGCCGGCGATGAGTTTGTCGCGATAGGCGGCGAGTTCCAGAAAGTCGATGACCTCTTCCACTATACGCCGGTGCTCGCGCTCGGCGCGTCGCACCTTTGGCAGAAACATCAGATCCTCATACCAGCGAGTGCCACGGCGCGAATGTCGTCCGATCAGCAGGTTCTGCAGCACGGTCGAGTGATCGAACAGTTCGATGTTCTGGAAGGTGCGGGCGATACCCAGCTTGGCCACTTCGTGGGCTGGCACGCCTGTGATGTCCTGGCCATCAAAGAATATCTTGCCACCGGAGGGCTCATACAGGCGGCTGATCAGATTGAAAATGGTGGATTTGCCGGCGCCGTTCGGTCCGACAATGGTGAACACCTCGCCAGGCTCAACGGTAAAGCTGACAGTGTCCACGGCTTTGACGCCACCGAAGGCAATGGAGAGGGATTCAACCTGAAGCAGGCTCATCGCATGCGCTCCGTTTTCAGGTAGGTCTTGCTGCGGCGGAACATGCCCTTGCGGTAGAGCGGAAACAGCTCCAGCCATGTACGCACACGAATCCACACACCGTAAAGTCCACGTGGCTCGTAAATCACCATCAGCAGAATGATCAGTGCAAAAACGGCGGTGTCCATACCCGGATAGGCGCCCAGATTGATCGGTGTGCTGCTGTTGATGAAGTCGCGCGTAATCGCAATGGTCTGTGGCAACATCACCACCACGATGGCGCCGAAAAAGGCGCCGTGAACCGACCCCAGGCCGCCGATCACTACCTGCAGCAGCAGGGTGATGGAAATCAGCACCAGGAAACTTTCGTAGTTCACGGCTTGCGCCTGGTGAGCATACAGCGCGCCGGCAAGACCGGTAATGGCACAGGAAAGACCAAAGGACACGGTCTTGGCGCGTGCCACATTCACCCCCAGTGCGCGCGCCGAGACCTCGCTGTCACGCACAGCCAGGAATGAGCGTCCGGTGGGTGAGCGAAGCAGGTTCACATAGCCCAGTGTGACCAGCACCAGAACGGTCAGACACAGGTAGTAGAAGGCGCGCGGCGAACCGTATCGGTCGATGACAAAACCGAAGAATTCGATGGGCGGGGCAAAAAGTCCGGCAACGCCACCGGTGATGGGTTCGGCAACAATGGCGATGTCTTCTATGATGATGCTCAGCGCCAGGGTGGCGATGGCCAGATAGATGCCGCTCATACGACCCAGCGGTCGGGCAATGATTGCGCCGGCAACACCGGTGATCACCCCGCTGGCTATCAGTGCTGGCAGAAATGGCCAGCCGCGCATCATCAGCGCCAGATGGGAGAAGGCGCCAATGGCCATGAAGGCGGCGTGACCCAGGCTGACCTGTCCGGTGTGACCTGCGATCAGCATCAGCCCAAGTCCGGCCAGTGACCAGATCAGAACAGAGGTCAGCTCGCCCACATAATACCCACTGATCAGCCAGGGTATGATCAGGGCGGCGATGAGCAGCACGGCATACTTGATGAGGTGAACGCGGTCCTCAAACAGATTGATATCATCGTCATAACTGTTCTTGAAACGGGCACGCATGGTCTAAACCTTTTTCTGGCTGACTTGTGCAAACAGTCCACCGGGGCGCAGGACAAGCACCAGCAACATCAGCACATAAGGGGCCACCGGTCCGATACCCGACGGCAGGTAGCGCCCGGCAAAGGGTTCAACAATGCCCACCAGCAGACCGCCAGCCAGGGCGCCGGGCAGTGAGCCAAGGCCGCCAATCACAGCGGCGGCAAACGCCTTGATGCCGAACACCAGGCCCGCAGAGGGTTCCACGGCGCCCTTGGCGGCAAACATCACCCCGGCAATGGCCGCCACCACGCCGGACAGTGCCCAGACAATCGCGTTGACCCGCTTTACGGGTATACCCATATAGTAGGCTGCCATCTGGTTCTGGCTGCTGGCCTGCATGGCCACACCCAGGCGGGTGCGGGCAAAGAAAAAGTACAGGGCAGTGGTCAGGGCGACGGTGGCAAAAATGATCACCGCGTCCACCATCGGAATCACCAGTCCGCCAAAACCCAGTACACGTCCGGCAAACGGGGATTCCAGAGAAATCGGATCATGACCCCAGATCACGCCAGCAACAAAACGCATCAGGAAGCCAAGGGCTATGGTCAGAATCACCATGGCAAACTGGGGTTGGCCGAAGATGCCGCGCAGTACCAGGCGATCGAGCAGATAGCCGAACGCGCCCAACACCATGGCGGCGAAGGTCAGCCCGAGCAGAAAGGGCAGGTCCATATAACTGGTATTGATGAAAGTGATACCGAGAAAAGCGCCGAGCATCAGCATGTCGCCCTGGGCGAAGTTGACTGCTTCTGATGCCTTGTAGATCAGCACAAAACCCAAAGCCAGCAGTCCGTAAATACAACCGTTGGCGATGCCACTGATCAGCAGCTGCAATATGTCCATTTATCCCTTTTCCGGCGACGGGAGGCTTGGGGGTGCCTCCTCTGGCGTTCTTATGCAATCAAAGCTACAGCCAAACGCTGTGGCATTTCAAGTGCTTTGTATCTGTCGTCGAGGGTCACTCGCCGAGGGTCAATCGCCCAGGGTCATCAGGGATGCATTGCCGCCGGCAGCCGTGGTGTTGGTGCTGATGGTCTGTTCGCTGGCAAAACGGTGCAGGTAAAGCGGGCCGCCTGCCTTGGGGCCTGTGCCGCTGAGCCCGGTGCCGCCGAACGGTTGCACGCCAACCACTGCGCCGATGATGTTGCGGTTGACGTATACATTGCCGGCACGAATGCGGGCCGCCACACGATGCGCGGTAGCGTCAATGCGGCTGTGAATACCGAAGGTCAGGCCGTAGCCGGAGCGGTTCACCGCGTCGATGCATGATTCCAGCTCATTGGCCTTGTAGCGCATCAGGTGAACAACAGGACCGAACACTTCGTGCTCCAGCAGGTTCAGATTGGCGATCTCGTACAGATGGGGTGGAAAGAAGTGGCCGGTCGGCAGTTGGTCCGGCAGCTCGCAACGCTTGAGAAGCCGCGCATTGGCTTTCATGGTCTTGACGTGAGCGTTGAGCCCGGCCAGGGCCTGAGCATCAATAAGCGGGCCGACATCGGTTGCCAGGTCAGCCGGGTCGCCAATGACAAGTGTATCCATGGCGCCGCACAGCAGACTGATCAGATTGTCTGCCACGTCCTCCTGCACAAGCAGTATGCGTACCGCGGAACAGCGTTGACCGGCGCTCTGAAAGCCGGAATGCAGAACGTCCACAACCACCTGTTCCAGCAATGCGGATGAATCAACCACCATGGCGTTGAGCCCGCCGGTTTCGGCAATCAATGCTGCAATGCCGGTGTTTCGGGCCGCAAGGCTGCGATTGATTGCTCTTGCGGTATCGGTTGATCCGGTAAAGGCGACACCCGATACCTTCTCGGATTTCACCAGTGCCGATCCAACTGTCTCCCCTGGACCGGTGAGGCATTGCAGCACGGGTTCCGGTATGCCGGCCTTGTACAAAAGGTCAACGGCGGCCAAAGCAATCCGTGGCGTCTGTTCTGCCGGTTTTGCAATCACTGTATTGCCCGCTACCAGCGCTGCGGTGATCTGCCCGATAAAAATGGCCAAGGGAAAGTTCCAGGGACTGATGCATACAAATACGCCCTTGCCCCGCAGTCGCCAGCCGTTGTTCTCTCCGGTGGGTCCGGGCAGTGTACGCGGTTGAAAATCCTCGCGGGCACGTTGGGCATAATAACGGCAGAAGTCTACCGCTTCACGCACTTCGGCAACGCCGTCAGCGATGGTTTTTCCGCCTTCACTGCTGCATAGCCTCATCAAGCGGGCCATGTTCTCTTCCATCAGCTTCGCCATTTCCTCAAGGCATTCGGCGCGTTGTTCCACCGGTGTTGCATCCCAGTCAGGGAAAGCCCGGTGTGCGGTGGTCAATGCCCGGTTGATGGTCTGGCTGTCAGCATCCGGTGGCGGTGTAATGATAATATTTGTGTTGGTAAATGAATTCTGCAGTGCAGCCAGGTCTTCCAGGTCGCTGAGGTCGATACCGGCGGAATTGATTCTGTCCGGATAGATGGCGCCCGGCAGCGGGATGCTCGGGTGAGGTATCTGCGTCTGCGCCATCAGTTTTTCGACCGGGTCGGCAATGATCTCCTCAACAGGGGCCTTGTCGTCCACTATACGATTGACGAACGATGTATTGGCGCCGTTTTCCAGCAGACGGCGCACCAGATAGGGCAGCAGATCCTCATGGCTGCCAACGGGCGCGTAGATTCGGCACAGGGCCTGTTGTTCGCTGCTGCCGATCAACTGATCGTAAAGGGCTTCGCCCATGCCGTGCAGTCGCTGGAATTCAAAGTCTCGGTTATTGCCAACAAGTTCCAGAATGGCGGCCACCGTATGGGCATTGTGGGTGGCAAACTGTGGATAGAGCCAACGCTGATGATCCAGCAGTTTTTGTACACAGGCAAGGTAGGAAACATCGGTGCCGGCCTTGCGGGTGAACACTGGATAGCCGTCCAGGCCACGCTCCTGTGCGCGCTTGATTTCGGTGTCCCAATAGGCGCCCTTGACCAGGCGTACCATCAGGCGTCGATTGCTGCGCTGCGCCAGATCGGCCAGCCAGTCCAGCAGGTCAAAGGCCCGCTTCTGATAGGCCTGCACTGCCAGTCCCAATCCGTTCCAGTCGGCCAGGGTTGGATCCATTGCCACCGCTTCCAGCACAGCAAGGGAGATGTCCAACCGGTCAGCTTCCTCGGCATCAAGGGTCAATCCGATGTTGTAATGTGCCGCCAGCCGGGCCAACTTCGCAAGGCGCGGCAGCAGTTGTGTCATCAGCTGTTCACCGTGAGTCAGCTCGTAGCGCGGATGCAGTGCAGAGAGTTTTATCGACACACCGGGTGATTGCTGGGGGCCGCGACCGGCCGCTGCCGCTCCGGTTGCATTGATGGCTTGTGTATAGGATTTCAGGTACCGTTCGCTGTCGGCTTGGGTACGCGCGGCTTCCCCCAACATGTCATAGGAATAGGTATAACCGTGTGCCTCCTGCTTTCTCGCCCGTTCCAGGGCTTCGTCTATTGTGCGTCCCATGACAAACTGCCGTGCCATGATCCGCATGGCCTGGCGCACGGCCTGTCGGATCACCGGCTCTCCGGTGCGACGCAGAAGTTTACGAAAAATGCCCGGCCCATCATGGGGTTTGACCATTCGTCCGGACAGCATGAGCCCCCAGGTGGACGCATTGACAAACAGTGATTCGCTGCGCCCCAGATGGCTCTCCCAGTCGCCGCTGCACAGTTTGTCCCGGATCAGTTCATCAATGGTGCGTTCATCAGGAATGCGAAGCAGTGCCTCGGCCAGGCACATCAGCACCACACCCTCCTGGCTGGACAGTTCGTACTCGTGCATGAAGGCATCGACCCCGGTGCCAGTGGCACGTTGAGCACGCACTGTTGTCACCAGATCCCGCGCCCGGCGCTCGATGTTCTGGCGTTGCTCTTCTGGCCATTGTAAAGTTTCACACAGGCGCCGCACATGGTCGCTCTCGTCCACACGGTACGCACGATTGAGCGTTGTGAACAGCGGATTGTCAGCGGTGGCAGGGCGGTAATAATGCATGGCGGTCCGCTTGGCTGTGGTCACGATACAGTGTACATCTGATGTAATCATGAGCGCCGTGGCAGGTCAACACGAAGCGCTTCCCGTTGCGCCGACTCGCGAGGAGGGGTCATGGCAGGGAACACAATGGACGAGCAGTACACCATCCGGCAACTCACCCCGGACGATCTGCCATTGATGGGCGGATTGCTGCGGATGTTTGGCGAGGTGTTTGACGAACTTGACACCTATGTCGAAAAACAACCCGGGGCTGACTATCTGATTGAGCTGCTTGGAAGAGACGACTTCATTGCCCTGGCAGCGATGAGTGGTGACAGGGTGCTTGGCGGGCTTGTGGCTTACGAGCTGAAGAAGTTCGAGCAGGCGCGCAGCGAGATCTACATCTACGATCTTGCTGTGTACGGGGATTGCAGGCGAAAGGGGATAGCCACGGCATTGATCATGGAAACCACACGCATCGGTGCCGCACGAGGAGCCCATGCCGTGTTTGTCCAGGCCGATACCGGTGTTGAAGACGCGCCAGCCATCGCGCTGTACAGCAAACTCGGGACCCGGGAAGAGGTGCTGCATTTTGATATACCGGTGCAGGTGACAAGGTGATAGCCTCAACAGGCCTTTAACGCGGGCGCTGCTGCACACGATAAAGCGTGCGAATCAGCACGTTGACAACTGTCTGATTGCGCTGACTCAGTCTGCTAAAGAATCTGGACAAGGTCCTGGGTCGGTGTTTGGCATCTGCCATGCTCAGTTTTTCCGACACTTCAATCAGCCGTGCTGGTTCTGCAAGCTCACTGTCTTCAAACAGCAAACTCAGATAGTGGAAGAGTCTGTCGCGAGACGGCAGGTTCTCGTTACTTTCGTTTTCCCAGGCATTTATGGTGCGAGGTGATACGCCCAGCTTGTCTGCCAACGTCTTCACATCCAGACCCATCGCCTGGCGTGACTTGCGAAGCCACCTGGATTGAGCAGGCTTCGTGAAACTCCGTTCCCGCAAAAGTTCATCCATGAGTAACTCTCGATACACATCCACTGCGAAGCTTTCTCACTTCTGGATGTGTATTCCAATTCAATACAACAATTCAAACTGGTATTGAGTCTCCATTCGATTTCATCGTTTTACCATAATCAAATTGATTGTGGAACACAGAAGTGATTCTTTGATCCTGGATGGGTGACAGGTGACACAACAATGATAATTGCCGGGAGAATCGTCATGGAACGTCAGTATGCAAAGTGTGCCAGTGGTCTGGGGTTCAGCAACACCCAGTGTGATAGAGGCGGATACAGAGACAGTTACTCTGAGTTGGGGAAGCAGTGGCGCAGACTATTGTGAAGCTAATGGCGAGATATTCCCAACCAGCGGCTCCATAGCCAGCGGGCCATTCCCGGCTGGGAATCATTCCCAGAGTTTCAGTTGTACCAATGCCATGGGGAGCAGTCACTACACACTGTACTGGAGTGCAGAGCCACCAGCGCCGCCAACACCAGTGCTGCATTCTTTTGTGTTGTCGCCGGCTGTGGTACAGGTCACCGATCCGATTTCACTGAGCTGGTCGTCAAGCCATGCGGATACATGTACGGCCAGCACGAGTGACGTTTTCCCGGCCAATGGTTCCATGGCCTACCCGGCAGGTACGTTGCCTGCCGGCCATCACACCTTTTCCATGTATTGCGAAGGGGTTGGTGGGGTCTCCAACACACTGTTCGCCAGTATCACCGTCGAAGCACCTGCTCCCGAACCAGTGCTGCACGCCTTTGCATTCAGCGCGAGCACGATCTACCAGGATGACAGTGTATCCGTCAGCTGGAATTCGTCCGACGCCGATATCTGTACGGTTGCAGGACAGGGCAACTTCCCGGCCTCGGGCACCGAAGTTTTCCCGGCAAACTCATTTCCGGTTGGTGTTTCCAGCTACACAATGTCATGCAGTGGGCAGGGGGGCACCTCCAACGCGATAACCGACACACTCACTGTGCTGGAACCGTTACCCCCTGTACCATCGGTACCCGACGGTCTGGCATCTACCGATACGAATCCATTTACCGGCGCCTCCTACACCATTTCCTGGGGAGCTGTAACGGGCGCGACCAGCTATCAGCTGCACCAGAATGGCGCGCCCACAACAATTTCCGGCACGTCTCAAGCCTTCAGCCAAAGCAATACCGGTACCTACAGTTATCAGGTCAGCGCCTGCAATTCTGCCGGGTGCAGCGCACAAAGCGCCGCAATTTCTGTGCTTGTCGATGATCCACCGCCGCCTGATCCGTTGTTTCTTATCGGATTTGACGGTGAATACTCCGGCTTTTGGCCTGTCAGTTCATCCAGTAGCGACCTGTATATTGTGCGCAACAATGCCGACGGCAACCATGAAGGTGTTACTCACTTCATACTGGTTGAACAGCCCGATGGCAGCTACACGCTCAATGCCAATCCCACCGCTGCGCAAATTTCCCAGTTTGATCTGACAACCCCCGCGGCCATTGCTTATGAGCTCGCTGATATCAACCTGGATGGCGCCATGGACATGGTGTTGCTGGACAGTGCGAATGTCGCCTCAGGCATAGTGTATGCTTCGACAAGTTCAAATTCGGCGCCGATTGCCTACAAACATATTGACGAGGAGTTCATTGAGTTTTTTGCGGATCTGTATCAGGGCATACTGGATCCTGATTACTTCTACGATACCGCATACGAAAACAACTGGGGCACATGGACATATTCTCCAGACCTGGAATTCCTTGCATTCAATACAGTAATGCTTCACAAATCCGGTCAGCTTTTCCGGCCAGGTCTCATAAACTACCCTCCACAAGAGCCCATTTCCGGAACCCCATTCTATACGGATATTTCAGAAGCTTATGATGGCGAGAATGAGCCGTATTGGTGTGATGAGACCTTTGGGTTCTATGGGTTTAACCAGGTAACTGGCTCCTGGTGGGTCGAGGGCTGGTATCTTCCTGCGTGGTTCACTCCGGATTACAGTTACTTCAACGAAGATGCAATGGAGGTCGCGGCACCGATAGTGGCATATCTGGACGCTGAATCGTCAGCAACCATACCTGCCATTGTCTTTCAGATACTTGAAGACATACTTGGTACCAACCATGATCTGGATGACGAGCCTGCTATCTACAATCTGATCCGACGAATGGGGCAGGTGCTTTTTGGGTTTGGTGTTGAGCAGGAAGCGGAACTTCCACAGATACTTGCCAAGGTTGAGTTGTTGTACACTGAATTGTTAGGTGGAGTGGTACCGTATGCCCGTCATGCGTACTTGCAGGTCACGTTTCCCAATGGGAACCGGTACATGACAGGAGGTTGGCCCGAGGATGAGCCTACGTTTCCACCGTTCGGGTATCTAGCTACGGATTGGGCACTTAACCCGACAAACCAGGAAGAGTTCGAGGATTACGGGAAGTACATAGTGTTCAGGCAATTGGTGGGGCATACGACTTTATCTGAAGCGTCAATTAGTGGATCAATGAATACAGTAACTGCCATTGTGAATTCCTGTGATATACCATATTGGCTAGTGACTAATAATAGTAACGCGTATGCGTTCCAAAGTGTTCCGGTTATTACGGGGTTACCCAGACCAAGACAGCAGGCTTGGGCACCGGGTTCTGGGGCGACAATTCCGTGCCCCTGAATGCGGCTCCTCGGTACAGCCAAAACAGGAGATTTTTATGATAACCAGTGTATTCAGTGCTGTGATCCTGGCAATGTCTATCGTAATCACCAAAGAAGAGATTTTGGAGGTGGTTCCTGTTGGAACCGCCGAGATAGAGGCGATCGAGTATTTCGAAAGCCTTACCGATCGGGACAGGATTCACTATTACACGAGAGAGAACTCACCGGTAGGTTCGGTGAGCTACGAACTGCAAGAAGGGGAGCGTTCATACTATATGATTGGCATAGAGAACGTAAGGTATGCCTGGTGGAGGCCGTCGTTGGGAAGACGGTTAGTGGTTATTGTTGTGATCTCCGATGCAGGCGTGGTATCGCATATAGAGTTTTTCGGTCGAAGAGGCGGTTGGCCGTGACACCATGAACTCTATCCGGGCTGTGCTCAGGAACATACTGATTGTAATCGGAGCTGCATTGTTATCCCTGCTCTGTGCGTTATTCCTCTTGTTCTATGTGGTCGCGCTGTTGTCCGATTTTGCGCTGGAACTCGATTGGCTCGTGGCCAGGCGCATTACAATCAGCATAGGCGTATCCGCAGGTTATCTGTTTTTTCCGGGGTTCTGGATGTTGCTGGCCGGACGCTGGCTGCCCAGTGCCCGGCTACGGCGGGTGGGTAGGGTCTTGCTGCTGGCCATTGTACCGGTGGCGTTGCTGATAGCCGCGCTTGACATTTATGCCATGAACCAATAGCCGGAGCGTACGCTGTTTGGCAGTCAGATCGAGCAAGAATGCTGAGACTATGAGGTCAACGATGCCCAGGCATGTTGCTGTTGGCTTCAACGTATTGGCAGCTGCTGACATCATCAATCTATCAGGTCCGTAGACAAGGAGTTTCATTGTGAGTCACAGAAAAAAGAACGCAGTATTTTTGCTGCTTGCATTCTTGATGAGCGGCAACACTCTCTTTGCAAAAGAACTGCCCAACAGCAAAATCCTCGGCGCCATACCACAGTCATTCGATAACATTGGCATTATCAGATATATCGACATGGACGCTGATACCGTTGTCGGCTCGGAATTTCTCCGAGAGGTGCCGGCGGCTATGCCTGCGCCCACCCATGCCATGCCAGTGCACATGTATATCGCCGAGCGATTGCAGCTGGATGGTCTGTCCATAGCCGCTTTTGCGCTCAGTAATCAGGATACTCCTGCCAGCATGGATAGCTCCGGCCGGAACAGGATTCTGCTTTATGTCGCTGAACACAACACTGCTGACCTGATGCAGTCAGTATCAACTCGTCGTGATATTCAGCAAGTGGACCACGCGCAATATGAGGTCTATCGCGACAACGCTCCGGGCAATCCGACCTATGTTGCGTTTCTGGACGAAACCATGATTCTGGTGACCAATAACGAAGATGACATCGCTGAGTCTGGGCCGGCTTTACTGGCGCAGGATTCCCAGCCGACGCCTCACTGGTCCATGCTCAACGTGGTGGATATGAATGCACCGGCATTGATACTGCGCCATCTGCAATACCCGATGATACCCCCGCCCGGCGCTGATGTGCCGCATCACGACAATTTTGTTCTGGGCATGTGGATGTCCGATCTGTCTGCACCGATCTTCCAGATGGAAGTGTCAACGGATGTTCAACGAGCAGAGGCACAGGAGTACATCAGGACAGTTGGGGCCATTGAGGCGCTCTCCGGCCCGGAAGGTATGGCCTTGAATCTGGAGCAACCGGATGCCCCAGGCAGCAACTACACAGGTACGCTGGAGGTGGTTCACAGTGAAATGGGCGACCACTACACAGACCTGGTGTTCATCTGGCTGCTGGGCAACTGGTTTGCGATTTGATGACAACGACAGGAGAAATCCCCAGGGGGCACTTTCTGGTGGCGATCTTCAGAGCCTCCCTAGCGTCCTCTGGACAGACTCAGTATCACTATTCCGCTCACCACCACAGCCCCACCCAGCAACTGAATGGCGCCTAGCATTTGTCCCAGCACAAAATAACCCAGCACCAAAGAAGCAAGCGGTTCGATATTCATCACCGGCGCATTGCGCGCCATATCAAGGCGCGGCAACAGAATAAACAGCGTGGAAAACGCGGTGCCATACAACAGCGCCAGCAGCGTCAGGCCCAACCAGCCCGCGCTGTTTTCAGGAAGACTCATGCCACCTGGCACCATACCGGTGAGACCACCAACAATCATGAGGATGAACACCGTCTGCATGGTCAGCAGGCTGCGCAACGTACCGCCCACCGCAGCAAGCCGATGCTCGGTAACCCACAATGCACAGGCGAACGCGAAGGCGGCGGTCAAGCCAAAAGCAATTCCGGCAATCCAACCCGGCCCCATGCCATCAGGACTGGCAATCCACGCAGGAATATCCAGTACCAGGATCAAGCCGATTAAAATTGTGCCCATGATCAGGCAGCTGCGCAGCGTCGGTCGCGGCCCTCCCAGGATCCAGGTAAGCAACGCAAGTTGTATCGGAAAGGTATTGACCAGCAGCAGCGCGACCACCACCGGCAGTCTGGCCACCGCCGAGTAAAGGCATACGCTCTGGATCGCGATCAGCACCCCTGCGGCCAACTGCCACGGCCAGGATCCGGCGGGCAGCCACAGACGTTTTCTCTGCACAATCACCAGCGCCGCCAAAATCAGGCAAGCCACACCAGAGCGCGTCAGTACCGCCAGAAACAGCCCCGTGCCATTATCAAACGCTACCCGCGCAGAAACGTGGTTGGCGGCGAACATCGTGGCCACGGTCATCATCAAGAGGATAGCTATATGGCGTGGCAGAAGGTTAGGCAAGAAGGTCACTCACATAGGCCAAGGGTGACCCAAAGCGCTTTGGAATTTACTTTTTCCAAAGGAGGGTAGTTGACCGGATACTTCTTTGATAGCAGCAATCAGACCTGGCTCATATTGAAACTCATCAATGATAAGCTTCGGAACTTCGATAGAAGGCTACCATTGATGGCTTCATAAATCTTTGATACATATGAATAAGTTCAGCGCTTTGCCGAAGTTGGTGCGAGAAATCTACATTGCTAAAGAGAGCTTTGCAAGCCGTTAATGCGAGATTCCAAAGTGAATAGTGTCGGATCAATCATCTGTAACTGATGATGCGTGTATGGCCAACGCACTGATGGCTTCGGCCTGGTTTCTGTCAAGCGCTGCAGGTCTGCGTTTTTCTGCGGCCCTGACAGCAAGGCGCATCTGCTGCACAAAGTGTTTGCAATGACCACACATGAGCAGGTGGAAAGCGATGGCCAGGCGCCTTGACCGCGAGGTCTCACGGTCGATGTACTCACTTGCACTGTGAGCTATTTCGCGGCACTTCAGCATTTCCGGTCTCCATATACGTGTCCACCGCCTCACGCACAGCCAGCCTGGCGCGGTGCAACATCACACGCACATTGGAGTTGTTGAGCTCCAGAATGTTACAGATGTCGTCCAAAGACAGTTGTTCGGTGTCCCGCATGTAGAGCACGGTCTGGTGTTGCGGACTCAATGCCCTGATGGCCTGGTCGATGCACTGTTCCAGTTGCTGCTGTTCCAGCTCGGCGTCGGCACTTTGCGAACCCCAGTTTCCTGGCACGTCCTGCCAGCGACCGGCGCCGTTGAAGCGGGAGTCCAGCAGCGCCTCGATGTCGCCAGCGCCGGTGCGTTCAAGTGCCTGCTCCAGCGACACCAACCGACGCTCTTTCCGAAGACGGCTTAGTGCGGTGTTGCGCACAATGGTGAACAGCCAGGTCTTCACGGTGGAGCGCCCGGCGAATTTGCCCAGCCCCTGGTAGACGGAAATCCAGGACTCCTGGACTACTTCATCGGCCCAGGTATCGCCGACCAGGGGCCGGGCAAACTCCACCAGTCGGTTGTGGTAGGTCTGCACCAATGCGGTGAAAGCCTGCTCGTCACCTGATCGGAGCCTTTCCAGTTCAGCAGCTGTCAGTTCTGACACGATAGGCACCTACTCAAGCATCGCCTTGAGTTCCGGGTTCGGCGTGGGATGTGTCAGGTGGTTGCTGTAGTTGGACAATGTCTTCAGCGCCACCGCAACCACCAGCTCCAGAATCTGCTGGCGGCTGTGGCCAGCATCCAGAAAACGATTCTGGACGTCTTCCGGCACCCAACCCCGGTCCTGCACCATGCTGCGCACCAAGGCAATCAGTGCCTGGTCGGCGGCGTCATTAACATCTTCGCCGTTCTTGACAGCCGTGATGGTGTCATTGTCCACGCCCGCCTTTTTTGCCATGGCATGATGGGCAACCTTGCAGAAATCACAGTTGTTGGTGCTGCTTGCTGTGAGTAGAGCCAGTTGCACCTGGCGATCTGAAAGCGAGGACTCACCGAGCAGCTGATCCAGGGCCATGTAGGCTTTGATGGATACCGGCGCTTCTGCCATATAGTTGAACAGGTCGGGAACAAAGCCGAAGCCTTTTTCGATACCGGCAAGCAACTCCCGGCTCGGCTCGGGTGCATCATCTTTGCTGTAATGCCTGAAATCAGTCATGGGCTCTCCTACTTCAGGAAATCAAAATCCCATATTAGGCAGAGCGGCTGTACCTCGCGTCACCCGGAGTGCATAATTCATGCTCTGGAGTACAAACCAATAGTTGCGCAGGAACACCATGCACGCCGGCACTGACTTACTGCAACTGATCCGTTTCAGGGTCAGCATTTTCCATAATGCCAAGATATGCGGAAACTGGCGCATCGAGGAACACAGTCCGGGCCATACCTGTTTCCACCTGGTCACCGTTGGCCAATGCCGCCTGCATGTGCCAGGGCGCGCGGAAACCGTGCTTTCAGCAGGTGATCTTTTGTTGTTTCCGCGGGAAATAGCCCACAGCATGACGCCTGGGGAAAGCCTGCAGGGTGCCCAGGCGCATCTGCCCTACAGTGAGGCCACAACCATTCCGGGAACCGGTTTGTTGTGTGCCGAGGTCAGCTTCCGCCATTCGGCTGCATCGCGCATGCTGGATGCGCTGCCGGAAGTGTTTATTGTCCGGAACCAGGACGCCGCATGGTTGTCGCCACTTCGGGACATGATCCTCCAGGAAAGCACCGGCGGGGGTACCATTGCCGAGGCGGTGCTGGAGCGGCTTTGTGAGTTGCTGTTTGTGTACGCGCTGGCGTACTACCTGAACGACGTTCCTGAGAAACGTGGATTGCTGGCACTGTACGCGCATCCGCGCCTGTCAAAGGCGTTGAACGCCATTCATGAGAATCCGGACCGAGCATGGACACTGGAAGAGCTGGCCGGCACAGCGGCCATGTCGAGGACCGCATTTGCGAACGCATTTCGTGACATCAGTGGCTGGACCGCCGTACAGTATCTGACGTGGTGGCGCATGCAGCTTGCCAGCGATCTTCTGGCCGCCGGTGAATCGGTGGCCAGTACCGCCCTGCAGGTCGGGTTCCAGTCGCAGTCGGCGTTTTCGCGTGCCTACAAGCGGTGTTTTGGCATCAGCGCCGGTGCTGTGAAACGAATGCCCCCCGGTCGCGTCCAATAACCTGCAGACCATGGGAGTGAAATCATGTCTGGCGAACTGGTATCAGGGGCTCTAGAGAATGCTTGACATAACGCGGCGACAGCAGACTGTTCTCAAGGCATTTGGTCTGGTATTGATGTTGTCCCTGGGGGCCGGGGGCGTTCGGGCTGATAATAACGCGCTCTGGCAATCAACGCTGGAGCAGGCCAGGGGTAGCCAGGTCTATCTCAATGCCTGGGGCGGCAACGATGCGGTCAATGGTTATCTGCGCTGGGCGGCCGATGAGCTGCGCAGCCGATACGATATCCGACTGACCCATGTGCGGGTGGCAAGCACGGGTGATGTGGTAAGTCGCGTGCTTGCGGAAAAAGCAGCCGGCAGGAACAACAATGGCAGCGTTGATCTTGTCTGGATCAATGGCGAGAACTTCCGCACCATGAAACAGCAGGACCTGCTGCTGGGGCCCTGGACCGAAACTCTGCCAAACTACCGGTACGTGGATGAAGAGAACAAACCCAGCGTATTGGTTGATTTCTCAACTCCGGTTGAGCATCTTCAGATGCCCTGGGGCATGGCGCAGCTGGTGTTCTATCATGATACTGCCAGACTGGCTGACCCACCGCGATCCATGAGGGCGCTGTTGGATTACGCCAGGGTCAATCCGGGGCGTGTCAGTTACCCGGCACCACCGGATTTCCACGGCACCACTTTTCTCAAGCAGGCGCTGATAGAGTTGAGTGATGACAAGGCGTTTCTGTATCGCCCGGCGTCGGAAGCCGATGTTGATGCCCGACTTGCTCCGCTCTGGTCATATCTGGATGAGTTGCATCAGGTAGCCTGGCAGCGCGGCGCACGCTTTCCCGTAGATGGTCCACGAATGAAACAGATGCTCAGTGACGGTGAGTTGCACATCGCTTTTTCGTTCAATCCTGCCGAAGCCGTCAACGGTATAAATACCGGTGAGCTGCCCGATACGGTGCGCAGTTATGTGCATGACGGTGGTACCGTGGGCAACACACACTTCCTGGCCATTCCCTACAATGCCAGTGCCCCGGCTGCCGCCCGAGTGGTGAGTAATTTTCTCTTGTCTCCGGAGGCGCAGGCCCGGAAAGCCAGTGCGTCCGTCTGGGGCGACCCGACTGTGCTGGCTGTTGATCGACTGCCAGTCGGGCAGCAGCAATTGTTTGATCAGGCGGATCGTCACCCGGCGATGCCCGGGCCCGAGGCGCTCGCACAGGTTCTACTGGAGCCCGATGCCACTTGGGTTAGAATTCTGGAACGGGAGTGGCAAAGGCGTTACGCGCGATGACGCAAACGCTGTCCCGTCCCGGCATGGACCCATTGCGTTCAATGCTGCAACTGTTTCCCGGGGTCACGGCGGCACTGTTCATACTGCCTGTGCTCATGGGCCTGGTGGGTACCTGGCTGCCGGCATTTGGCTATATGCCCAGCATCGGTGAAAACACTTTCAGTCTGAATCCCTGGCGGGAACTCGTCAGTTATCCGGGTCTTGGTAACGCGCTGGGGATATCCATGCTGACGGCTTGGGGAGCCATGTTACTCTCTTTGATGATCAGTTGCGCGTTGCTGGCAATGTGCTGGCAAAGCGCCACCCTTGATTATCTGTATCGCTCTCTGCCGGCACTGCTTGCCGTACCACATGCTGCGTTTGCTATTGGCATTGTCGCACTGCTCGCCCCTGGAGGTTGGCTGTTGCGGCTTTTGAGTCCCTGGGCCACTGGTCTGGATGCACCGCCTTTTTTTTCTCTGGTTAATGACCCTCACGGTTTCGGTCTGTTGCTGGTGTTGACCCTCAAGGAACTGCCTTTTGTCCTGTTCATGGCCTTTGTGTTTCTTGCACAGTTGCCTGTGGATCGTACTTTGAAGATTTGCCGCAGCATGGGGTATCGAGACAAAACAACCTGGTGGCGTGTCATCATTCCCCAACTGTTGCCGAAGTTGCGCCTGCCCCTGTTTGCCGTGCTTGCCTATGGCCTGTCTGTGGTAGATGTTGCCATAATTGCCGGGCCCAACACGCCAGCATCATTATCCGTATTGATTGATCGTATGTTCAGACATCCGGAAGTCGCCATGCGATTGACTGGAAGTGCGGCAGCCACCTCCCTGCTGATGCTGACAATTGCCAGCGTGATGCTTTGGGTAGTCTGTGAAAGACTCTTTCTGCGCTGGACTTCCTTTCGGGCTTCCGGAGGCACTCGTGGCAACTCCCGCAATATGGCTGTTTTGCCCATGCAGGCACTTGCCTGGCTGGTGTTGGCTGTGACTGCGTTGGCTTTCTTGGTACTGGTATTGTGGAGCTTCAGTTTCCGCTGGTCATTTCCGGATGCCCTGCCGGCCTCTTACAGTCTGCAGTTCTGGGAGCGTGGCTGGCAGCAGCTGGCAACGCCGCTGTGGTACACACTGAGTACCGGGATTGCCGCGGCGCTGATCGGGTTGGTACTGGTTGTTGCCTGTCTGGAGCATGAGGTGACACTTGCCCGGCGTAGCGAGAGAAAACAGGGTGTTCGACTATTCTGGATAATCTACATACCACTTATCACACCACAGATTGCCTTTCTTTTTGGGGTTCAGGTGGTGCTCCTGCAGATCAACGCCTGGGGCAACTGGCTGAGTCTGCTTTGGATACATCTGGTGTTCGTCATACCCTACCTGTTTCTGAGTCTGTCCGGCCCGTACCGCAACTTTGATGATCGATATCTGCAGCAGGCGGCGCTGCTGTGTGGTTCGGAATGGTCGGCACTGTTGCGGGTGAAGTGGCCGATGTTGCTGCGGCCACTGCTGGCGGTTGTGGCTCTGGGATTTGCGGTCAGCGTGTCGCAGTATCTTGCAACCCTGTATATCGGAGCGGGTCGGTTTCCAACCGTCACCACAGAAACGGTTGCCATTGCCTCTGGCGGTGACCGGCGTCTGGTCGCCGTATTTGCAATTTTCCAGTGGTTGTTGCCGATGATTGTGTATTCCCTGGCTCTACTGATTCCATGGATATTATTTCGTAACCGAAAAGCCATGCAGGTGGGATGAATTCATGCTTGAGCTGAAAAAATTGAGAGTGTCCCTGCAGGACAGCCTGCTTTTTCCGGTTGTCGACCTGATGGTGGAGACCGGTGACCTGCTGGGTGTCATGGGCCCCAGTGGTTGTGGCAAATCCAGTCTGCTGGGCGCCATTGCCGGGAATCTGAGTGCAGTCTTCGCTATCGATGGCGATATTATGATCGATGGAGAATCGGTGAGAGGTTTGCCTGCATGGCAACGGCGCATCGGGCTACTGTATCAGGATGATCTTCTTTTTCCGCACATGAACGTGGAACAGAATCTTGCCTTTGCCCTGTCGTCGCAGACCAGAGGCAGGAAGCGCAGTACCTTGATAGACGAGGCGCTGAAGCAAGCCGGGTTGGCGAACTTCCAGAAGCGTGATATTGAAACGCTGTCCGGTGGTCAGCGAGCGAGAATCAGCCTGCTTCGCACACTGCTGGCCCAGCCTCGGGTTGTGCTTCTGGATGAACCGTTCAGTAAACTTGATCAGGAATTGCGGGAGCAGTTCCGTGACTGGGTATTTGATGCCTTGAGTGCCAGCCAGGCCACCGCGGTTCTGGTCAGCCATGATATCCAGGATTTTGGTGGGCACCGTATTTACGAATTGCAGAAAGGGGAGATGCGCTGATGCTGGACCGTTACGTGCACCCACACCTGAAACCGCCACTGAAAGCCATGGCCCGGTCAGTCAGGAAATGTGGTGTCAGTGCCGACCAGGTGACTGTATACGGTTTCATGATCGGTCTACTTGCAGTGCCGTTCATCATACTGCAGCTTTATTGGGTGGCCCTGTTATTGATAATTGTGAACCGCATTGCTGATGGCGTTGATGGTGAACTGGCCCGTCTGGATACCCCCAGCGATGCGGGTGGTTTTCTTGATATCACTCTGGACTTCATTTTCTATCAGGCAATAGTGTTTGCCTTCGGGCTGGCTGATCCGGCCAACACATTCTGGGCACTGTTGCTGATGTTGTCCTTTGTGGGCACCGGAGTGAGTTTTCTGGCCTTCGCTGTCATGGCCGAGAGACACAAGATCACCAGCGTGGACTATCCGAACAAGTCACTCCATTATCTGAACGGGTTGGCCGAAGGCACGGAGACCATTGCTGTGTTTATCGCCTTCTGCCTTTGGCCACAGTATTTCCCGTGGATTGCAGGGATCTTTGCGGCCGTGTGTTTCGTGACTGCGGCTTCCCGCATCCGGTTCGCCTATGTCACGCTGCGCCGATCACCGTAATGAGACCGCTGATCAGGCGCGCCGTCAATCAGTATGCCCCAGTCTGTCCACCTGATTGCAGAGATGAGAGAGTCGGCACAGTGCCACCGTTCTGTTATGGTGCTGCTTTACCCCAGTGAGGAGGCAACAATGAAGCACATCACACTTGCCAATGGTGACCGCATGCCCATGCTGGGTCTGGGCACCTGGAAGGCCGACGAAGAAACTGTCTACGAGGCCGTCACCGAAGCGGTGCGGGCAGGTTATCGCCACATAGACTGTGCCGCCATCTATGGCAACGAGGCAGCTATCGGCCGTGCACTGACGGCCGTGATACGCGAAGGTGTGGTAAAGCGAGAGGAGCTGTGGATCACCTCCAAGCTCTGGAACAATGCCCACAAGGAGAAAGACGTGAGGCCGGCCCTGCAGCGGACACTGGATGATTTGCAACTCGAGTGGCTGGACCTGTACCTGATTCACTGGCCGGTGGTGTTCCGTCCCGATGTCACATTTCCCGAGTCAGACGAGGGTTATCTGAGTCTGGACGAAGTGCCAATCATCGAAACCTGGCGCGCGCTTGAAGCCTGCGTTGATGAAGGCCTGACTCGAAATATCGGCATATCCAATTTCAGTGTCCGGAAGCTGGAGCGTCTGCTCGATCAATGCCGGATTCGCCCGGTAGCCAATCAGGTGGAGATGCACCCTGTTTTGCAGCAGCCGGCTCTGAAGGCATTCTGTGACGAACACGGTATCGCGGTGACCGCGTATTCGCCCCTGGGCTCGACCGATCGCCCCGTTCGCATGCGTGCTGATGATGAACCGGATCTGATGGCGCTGGAGCCCGTCCGCGACATTGCTTCAGCGCACAATGCAACGCCCGCCCAGATTTTGCTCGCCTGGGCCATCAATCGAGGTACCGCGACGATTCCCAAATCGGCTGATCCCGGCCGCCTGCGGGAGAACCTGGCGGCTGCTGACATCGAGTTGACGGGCACGGAGATGGCGCGCATACAGGCCCTGGACCAGCACCGGCGCCTGTTGACCGGCGCGATCTGGAAAGGACCCTATAATCTGCAGAACCTGTGGGACGAGGGGGCGTGAAAAGCGCGTCATTCAACGTTACGAATGGCGCCATTTTCGGTATATAAAACGCCGCCCGGATTGAAGGCAAAAAACGCAAAGGAGAACGTCACCAGATAAGGTATATCCTCGCCATCTTTATGCACAACAACATTGCCCACGTCCTCGCCGCGATCGATGCGCTGATGGCCCAGTGCCGTTCGCTGTCCGGGCTCCCAATCCACATTCATGCCGTCGTGTGTCAGGCGCCCCTCTTTCATCAGGAGCGGCAACGCAAAGGCCACATCATCTATCGCAACCACACGCATCATGGGAGGTACACCTTGTGGCAGACGCCCGCGGAAGAGAAAAGGCGCCGCTGCCTGGTCATAACCTGCATAGGGGTTACGGCCGTAATCCCGGGCACGGGGATTGTTGGGCACAAGCACCTCGCCCGAGGGGGCACGGTCGCGGTAATTCGCCAGCGATTCCAGGCGTGAGGCCAGTATGATCAACTCGTCCCCGACATACTCGCCAACAATACCCTGCCCGCCGTACTGCTGCCACCAGCTTTCGCTCTGGCGATCGTACATGATCAGGTCCGAGTGTCTCAGATTGCCGGTGGTGCCAAAATCCAGCACACGACCGTCATGGCGGCGGTCGAAAACCACCGAGGTATTACACAGGGGGCAATAGGTGACGGCAATGGGAACACCGCCGAGTTCATCATTGACAATTTCATGCCAGGTCAGTACCCGCAACGGGTAGGCGCGGGCCTCACCGTTGATGATCACACCAACAACCGGTTCCATGGGATCAGCCTCTGTGTAGTCACTTACCGCTACAAACACGGGGTTGTCTATTGACGGAATTCCATCCTTTCCCGGCCCGCCGGAAATCACCTCTGACAGATCGATTTCGGTACGGGAAAAATCAGTTATCGGCCATTCCCGGGTATCAAACGCTACGGGTTGCGATTGAACTTCATACGGGTTTGTGCAGCCCGCCAGGATCAGTGATGTGAGTAGCACTACGGTGAATCGCATGGGAGCCCCCTGCTGACTGATGTACAAACTGAGGACTGCAAACGTCCGGTTTTGTTACATGTAACAGCCGCAAACCTGGCGCGTCTGTCTCTTGAATGTCTGTCTCTGGAGCGTAGATCAAGATCTTGCAGACACTGGTTTTGGAGAATTGAAGTGAAGAAACTTGTGATTGGACTGGGCATGACGCTGGGTGTTGTGTCATCTCCCGGCACCGGCGTTGCTCAGCAGGATGAGGGTGCAGCCGATATTGAGACGCTTGTGGTCATCGGTCAGCGAGGTCAGGCCCGCTCGGCGCTGGATTCGGCGGCGCCGGTTGATGTCTTCACAGGGACCGATCTGGCGAGCATGAGTGCGATGGGTAACGAACTGGGGGAGGCACTTGCCACCATCGCTTCGTCATTCAGTTTTCCGCGGCAGTCCAACTCGGTCACCTCCGATCATATCCGTGGTGCTCGCCTGCGCAATCTGGGGCCTGATCAGGTGTTGGTCCTGGTCAATGGAAAACGGCGCCACCCCTCTGCCGTGGTCAACGACAACACCACTTTCGGCAAGGGCAGCAATGCGTTCGATTTCAACACCATTCCATTGTCGGCCGTGAAGCGCGTGGAAATACTGCGCGACGGTGCCAGTGCACAATACGGCTCCGATGCAATTGCCGGGGTGATCAACATAGTTCTCGAGGATGATCCTGACGGTGGTGACCTGACAGTCGGTTCAGGTGTGCATCTTTCGCATTCACCGATACGAAATCGTACAGACAGTGATGGGGAAACGTTTTTTGTTACGGGGAATCAGGGGTTTGGCCTGGGTGATGGCGGTTTTCTGCGTGCCGGTGGCGAATTGCGCACCCGTAACACCACAGACCGGGCAGGCCAGAATCGGGTGCCTGCATTCGTGGCACCACCCACCGTGGACAACATCGCATTTCGCGGACAACGTACCAGTCGCTCGGGTGATCCTGAATCCGGGGAGGCTCGTCTCTGGATAAACGGTGGTCACCAGGTCGACGAACAGAGCACATTGTATCTCAATGGGACGTGGTTGCAGCAGGACACCGAGGGCGCGGTACTGTTTCGCCATCCCGACTCCAATCAGAACGTGCGCGCACTGTTCCCAGATGGCACCTTGCCGGTCACAACGGGAGACAACCGCGACATTGGTCTGGCGGCGGGTATTGTTTCCGTGCTGGCGGGTTGGCAGATTGACGCCGGTGCCACCTACGGGCGCAATCGCTTTGAATTTGGCGTAAGGAATTCCCTCAATCCGTCCCTGGGCCCCGACAGCCCAACACGGTTCAATTCCGGTAGTTTCCGCGTGGCGCAGTCAGGGATTCAGCTTGATGCGCACAGGAATCTTGTGCTTGAGGGGCGGCCTGTCACGGTTGCTGCCGGTCTGGGCTACCGCCATGAAGAATACAGCAGTCGTCCGGGCGACATAGCATCCTACAGTGCCGGGAGCTTCAGGTTCACCGGTAATGTGACGCTGGAGGATGGCAGCATTGTGGGGTTGGAGGATCTGGTGGGTTTGCCCGATATTGGTGCGCAGGGAGCCAAGGGACTGACGCCAGCTGATGCCACCAATATTGATCGTGACTTGTTCAGCGTTTACGTCGATGTGTCCTCGCAACTGACCGACAGACTCTTTGCCGCTGCAGCAGCGCGCTGGGAAGAGTATGACGATTTTGGTGGCACACTGACAGGCAAGCTCAGTGGCAGCTATCGACTCACACCAGCCCTGGCAGTGCGGGGTTCGGTCTCCAACAGTTTTCGTGCACCGACGCTCAGTCAACTGGCATGGTCTCGCAGTGACAATACCTTCGACCGGACCAGTTTCGAGCGTATTTCGTCCCGATTGGTGCGTACCGACTCGGCCATTGGCCAGGCATTGGGTGTCGAAACATTGGCTGAAGAGAGCGCTGTCAACTATTCCCTGGGTTTCACGATGCAGGCTTTTGAACGACTGTGGTTTACACTGGATGCTTTCCGGATCGACATTGATGACCGTATCGGCATTTCTGAAAGTCTTCAGGGTGAGGCGCTCATTGCCGCGGTGCAGGGCTTGCCGGGCGGTGAAGGTGTCCGTTCCGTCAGTTTTTTCACCAACGCTATTGATACGCGCAGCGAAGGTGTCGAACTGGTTGCGGACTGGAGTCGGCAATGGGGTCCGGGGAACTACAACATCAATGCGACCTACAGCTTTATTGATACCCGTATACGTCGTTTGCGTGATGCCCCGCCACAGTTGCAGCAGATTGATCCAGGTGCGCGTCTTTTCGAATCCGGTGCACGCAACGTACTGACCACAGCCAGCCCCCGTCATCAGGGCGTGATCACCACCAGTTGGGAGGGCAATGACTGGCGGTTACTGTCCAGGGCCCGGCATTTCGGAACCGTGGAAAGGGACAGAGGATTTGCCGCCCAGCGATTCACACCTGACACACTGTTTGATCTCGCTGTCACCCGAACGCTGAGCAAGCAGTTGTCCATCACGGTCGGTGCCGATAACATTCTTGATCGCCGTGCCCAGCGCAGCCGTGATAGTCTTGATTTCGGCGGTAATTTCGCCTACGAAGTGATCACGCCCGCGGGGGGCAATGGTCGTTTTCTCTACGCCAGTGCGCGCTATCGATTGTAATTGGTCGGGTAGCACCATTCAGAAACTGTTAAAAACCGTAAGGTATGAAACAAAGAGATCTGTGACGCGTCCCTGTAATGGAACGGGTCGATGTTGGCCAGCTGGTCAACTCGTCCTGCACAAGCCCTGATCAGGAGACAACAGCAATGAATACGTCACGACCTCTGACTTCAGCCATGAAAAATCTCTACAGGCCTGGTTCTGCCGCGTGGCTGTCCGCCGCCGCGGTGTCCATGATGCTCGGTGGCTACCACATTGCCGCGCAATGTGCACCCGGCGCTTGTCGGGCCCAGTGTCGCCCGGGTCAGCAACAATGCAGCGCGCGTTGTAACCCCTGTAATCCCTGTGCTGCCCGCAACCCCTGCGCTGCTGCCAACCCTTGTGCCATGGCTGGATGCAATCCCTGCGCCGCCAACCCCTGTGCGGGCCGGCAACCCAACCCCTGTGCCGCCCGGCGCGTCACCCGTCCCTCTGACTATCAACCCTACGAGGGCAATCCCTGTGCATTGATCAGGGAAGGTGAAGTGCTGTTCACTGACACCAGCTTGAGCAGCAACGGCCTGGCATGTGCTGGCTGCCATACTGATGGTGCCGGGTACATGGCAACGTTTGCCCAGCCTTACCCTCACAGTGTGGCCATGGCCCGGAACATGTTCGGTATGGATTCCGTGCATCTTGATGAAATGGTACAGATCTGCATGATGGAACCGATGGCGGCGGAACCACTTGACTGGAGCAGTCGCGAGTTGGCCGCATTAACAGCCTACATGGCAACCGTGCAGGAGGAGCTTTCGGCCAATCCCTGTGCGCTGCAGGGCGGCGGATGTGGACCTTGTGCGGCACGATGTAACCCTTGTGCAGCCAGTAACCCATGCGCCGCCAGAAATCCCTGCGCCGCCAGACACTGAGCTGCCCCGATTCGGAGTATGCACTATTGATGCTGAAAGAACCGCAAGTAGCGGAGCTGGACGACATACAGGTTCACAGCAGCCTGGAGGCCATTGCCGCCATCCGGGAGTGTTATCGTGTGCTTGAAAAACCGGGCCTGAATATTGTCGGAGAAGTGTTGCGAGGGCAGGGAAAATTCTATGAAATGGATCACTACCCCCCAAACGATGTGTATGACCAGGATCATTTCACACAGTACTACTACCACGCCCACAGGCGAGATCACGATGAGCACGGGCACTTCCACATCTTTGTGCGCAGCGGGGCCATGGCTGAAAATATGACACCGCTGGATGGCCCCGGCGGCAAGGAACGTGTTGCCCACCTTGTTGCCATATCAATGGACAGTTGGGGTTATCCGATTGAACTGTTTGCGGTGAACCGGTGGGTTACGGATGAAAGCTGGTTTCCGGCAGAATTCGTAGTGGGTCTTCTGGACGGATTCGAGGTGGATCATGCGTACCCAAACCAGGCCGTGAACACCTGGCTGACTGCCATGGTCCGCTGCTTCCGACCGCATATCGAGTCACTGCTGTTGCACAGGGATACGGTCATCTCAGACTGGCAGAAGGCAAAAGGAGAAACCCTGCAGCAAGCGCTGGAGAATCGTGATCTTGAGGTGACCGGTTCACTGCCTGTTGACCTTGATGCGTGGCATCAGGCGCTTGTCCAGGTGCAACAGGTCAGCGGTCAGTAGGTGGTTTGCAGTGGTTGTGCCTTGGCCATCACCAGACCACGCTCCTGCCAGATTTCCACCTGGTACCCCCTGTCCGATACCAGCCAGGGCTGCTGTGCGTTGGTGACGTCCGGCAGACCACCGCCGAATTGAGCGGGGTCGTACGCGGCCTGGTAGTGACTAACGGTGTGCCCCGCCTCAGCCCGGTAGACCAGATGTGTGGCGATATTGCCTTGCAGTGTGCAGTAACGCCCACCCACCAGATACAGGGTTCCGTCGGCCAGATAGACGGAGGGTTGAATGCGGAAGTTCAGCTGATTGAAGTGATCAGCCAGTTCCTGCAGTGAGTCACTTTCCCTGTCCAGTGTTTTGATATGGATGTGATTGGTCAGAACTTCCCGGGTTATCCGTTCGGCCACTTCGTGATCCGATGGCGTACCGCCGGCCAGGGTGCCGGAAACGGTGTCTGTGGCGGCATTGTCACGCACGGAATACATAGAGACCTGCAGACCCAGGGCAAGCACCAGGCAGGCTGCCATTGCCATGGCCAGGCGCGGGCGCCAGGCCATGCGATCACGCGCGGTGGCCCGCTGCGCCACAGCCTGCAGCTGTTCATACTGGTGATCGCTCAACTGCTCCTTTTCAAGCAATCGCCGGAACTGATTTCTGGGTGAATCCTTGTTCACAGCAGGTCACTCCTCCACAACCGACTTTTCCGCAAGTAGCTTTTCCACAAGAGTCATCGGGCAGGTTCAGGTCACAGTGATGTTGCCCAGTCCGGCAACACCTGCAGGGCCCAGGCCTCCAGCATCTTGTCGATGCCTGTCAGCACCATGATGCCAAGTATCAGCAACAACCAGCCCAGCAGCATTCGTGCCCGTCCGGCATGTTCCATTATACCCGGACGCCAGCGTGACAACAGGTGGCCCGACAGCAGGCCTGCTGCCAGTATTACCGATGTTGTGCCTATACCAAAAACAAACATGACAACAAAAGCCATTGCCATGTCCTGCCCCATCGATGCCAGGGCGATTGCAGCGCCCAATGTGGGTCCGACGCAGGGCAACCACACCAGACCAAGCAGTGCACCAACACCGAACTGACCGCTGGCGCGGGTGGCCGAGCCGCCGGGTGACAGCTTGAACATACCGCCAAGCCGTGACAGGTAATAACTGGCCAGATCGGACAGACGCCTTACCACCAGGATCAGACCCAGTGCGGTGAGCATGAATGCGGCCACATAACGGTAGGCGTCCGGATCCATGTTCAGATTGATCAGCAGGAATGTCAGCCCCGTGCCGGCCACGGCGAACGAGGTGCTCAGCCCAAGGGCCAGGAACCACGGGCCTGCCTTGCCGCTGGTCGCCGCCGAGGACATCACAACCGGTACCAGCGGCCAGATGCAGGGAGACAGTATGCTGAGCATGCCCGCCAGCAAAGCCAGCGGGAGTGACATCAGCTCAAGTGTCATGAGGACTGGGCATCAAAGGCGCGATCCAGTTCCGCTGCAATCTGCTCGGAACGGGTTTCGGCGACGCTGAACCAGTACTGCTCCTCACCAACAAACAGCAACAGGGTTGACTGACGCGGGGCCCGGAAATGGCGCACCCATTCTTTCTGGTTGTCCCAGTTAACTTCAAGAATATGCAGCTCCTTGCCCGGGTTTTCTGCCATGTACCCGGCAAGCACGTCCTGCTGACGGGCACAGGTAGGGCACCAGTCGGCAAATACATCCACCAGAATGACAGCGCCCTGGCTCTGCAATTCTTCAAAACGCTCCATGGTGAAGGTTTCCTTTTCCAGCGCCACGGCATTTCCCACCGCCATGGCATTGAAACCCAGCAGGCATGCTGCAACAAAAAACAGTTTAAGCGACAAATTACGCATAATGATCAACCTTCCTTACAGTGATGAATTGGTCACGATTTTGAGCAATCGTTGATTGCCCTCATTGACCAAGGACGTCTCAGTTGTGCTTCTGATTGCATTCTTCGTGATGATATCGGCTCAGCCGCTGACGGACGCGATGCAGTCGGGACAGGACCGTGCCCCGCGGAATACCCAGTTGCAGGGCGATCTCCGCAGCGGAGAGACCCTCCAATGCCCACAGGTGGACGATTTCCCGTTCCGCCGCCGTCATTTTTTTCCAGACAGTTTCGATGGCGATCCGGTTAACCAGCATCGTCTCCAGATCACGGTCATCCTGGCCCGAGTGAAGTTCGTCGTCGTAGCTCTCCGACTCCCATCGATGATGCCATCGTTGGTCATCGATAAAGCGATTGCGCATCATGCGCCGCAGATAGGCCACGGGGTGCTGTACTTCGGCAGGGGGCAGACGCAGGTATTTCTCAATGCAGGCCTGTAGCAGTTCGAATCCTTCGTCCCGGTTGCCGACAAGGGCAATACCGTACGCCAGAAGGCTGTCCAGTTCTTCTCTGCAGGGCATCATGACAGGATGAGTGGCTCGTTGACCATACATCTTCGACGCGGGCCCTTGTGCTTTGTTACGGTACAATGTGGCGCCGTTGCGAAACAGGGGCAAAAGCCAGCGTCTGTCAGTAAAGGTAACCACGCCCCTGTGGCTTGATGGCCGGGGGCAGATCGGTTTCCCCGAGCATCTCCAGCAGGTCGATCTCGATGCTGCGCGCGATATAGTCCAGCGGCACATCGTTGACGGCATTTTCAAAAGGATGCTCGATGTGGCGCCCGACGTATTCCAGCATCACAAAGGCGTAACCGATGGCCAGGGAGAAAGGCACCGACCAGTAGCCCAGGTGGCCGGCCAGACTGAGTGGCAGTACAAACAGAAACACCGTGAGTGTGTAGTTCATGAACCAGGTGTACTGCATGGGAAAGGGTGTCTTTTTCAGGCGCTCACTACTGCTCAGTACCTCATTGAATGCCGCGGTCATTTCAGTCATGCGTGCCAGACGGATACTGTCCAGTGCGCCGCTTTGGAACAGGGCTCCCAGATCGCGGTTCTGAAGGTCCAGTATGGCCAGTGGTGGGTTCTGGCGCGCTTCGACCATTTTATGTTCGGCTTCACCCAGCAGGGATTGCTCTTCGGTACCGGCAGGCAATTTTCTCAGGAAGCGGTTCAGGCGCCAGGCAAAGGCGATCTGGCGACGAATCATCTGCTGTCGAAGTGTCCCGGCATCCTGCCCGTCATCAACCAGGCTCTGTAACATCAGGGCAAAGCTGCGGGATTCATACTTGAGTTTTGACCAGACCCGATGCGCTTCCCACCAGCGTCCATAGGCCGAGTTGTTACGAAAGCCGATCAGAAAGGCCACCGCCGTGCCGAGAAAGCCGGCGGCGTAGGACAGTGCTGTCAGCAGCTCGCGTGGCAACTGGTCCATGGCCACGCAGGCAAGCGCTATGAATGTCAACAGCAGCAGTAGACGGGGCCAGGTGAAGGCAAGAAGTTTCCGTAACGAAATCCGGGGTGTAACAATCATGATTGCTCTTGTCTCCTGATCGAAAAACGGCCAATTAATGACCCGCTTTTTTCCAGTTCACTCAGAACCAGCTCAAAACTATTGGCATCATGCCGTTTTTTACATCACTCTGTCAGTATCATATGGGCAGGTTTATGCTGGTACCGATAGATGCGATTTCCCGCTCGCGAGTGTATCGTCTGTATGATTCCGATGAAAAGTCGCACAACCCATTGACCATTCAGGAGCCGAATGATGAATAGCCAGAGCAAGCTGGATGAGCTGCTGGAGCGGCTTCGCAAGACCCGTGACGAGCTGGAAAGTGAGATAGACCGTCTGCTGGAGGGCAAGCGTCAAAAATTCAATTACAGATTCAGGCGCGGCAGGGTTGTTTTTGACAGGGCTGTTCTCGAGCTGCAGAAAAAGCGACGGATCAGCAGCCTGCGATATATCCTGGGAGCCCCGTTGCTCACCCTTCTGACCGCGCCGCTCATCTATGCCATGATCATTCCACTGGCCTTTCTGGACATGACAATCACTGTCTATCAGCATGTCTGTTTCAGTGTGTACAAGGTACCGCGTGTGACGCGAAGGGATTATATTGTGATTGATCGTCACAGGCTGCCTTATCTCAACATCGTGCAGAAGCTCAACTGTGTGTACTGTGGTTACGGCAACGGCGTTATCGCCTACGCCCGGGAAGTGATAGCGCGCACAGAGCAGTACTGGTGTCCGATAAAACACGCACAGCGGGCAAAAGGGATGCACGATCGGGAGCTGAAGTTCTTCGATTACGGTGATGCGGAAGCCTGGCACAATCAGCTGCAGGCACTGCGTTGTGACTGGGATGACCCGATTGAGGAGTCTGAAAAGTCCGGGTAATTGCTCAGCGTGACAAACGGGGTGGTTGCTGATGCATCAATGTTCGTGGATCGTGAAGAGCTCATCAGATTGGCCGATGACGGGCCACCTTGCAGAAATCACAGTTGTTGTTGTCTTTTCTTGTCGCCATACATGCGTGCGTCGGCTGCTCCGAGCAGTAAATCCGGGTTGTCTCCATCCATTGGAAAGACCCCCGTGCCAATGCTGACCCGGATATCGACATCACCGCCGGCCAGCATCATTTTACCATTCAACTGCTGGCGTATGCGCTCTACCATCTGGGTCAGCAACTCACCGGTTCCGATCTGTCGCGCCAGTATGATGAACTCATCACCACCCAGGCGGCCGGCAAAGTCGGACTCCCGCACGACCTGTTCCAGGCGTTTTGCGAGCTCGGTCAGAACAGCGTCGCCTGCGCTGTGACCGTAACGGTCATTCACCTGCTTGAAATCATTGATATCCAGCATGATCACCGCAAATTCTTCACCGCTGCGCTGCGCCTCGGCCAGGGTCTGCGACAGCTTTTCGTCAAGCCAGCGCCGGTTGGGCAGCGCGGTGAGTGAATCGACGCGCGCCAGGGCCATGACCTGTTGCCGGGAACGAAAATAGCAGGCTACGCTCACGCCAAAGATCCAGGCGACATGGAAATTGGCGCCGGCAAAAAGATACCATTGAGTGGCTTGTGAATCTGTCTGTACCGCAAGTTCGCTGCCGCTGATCGTCAGCCAAAAACGCCAGCTGATTGTCAGCCCTATCAGTATGCTGGCGATTGCTGCCAACAGGTTGGCGTGCAACTCGTCACGGCTGGCAGTGCGCCAGATCAGCACCGCTCCGGCCGACAGTTGAAACACCATGGTCAGGGAATCATGGAATACCAGGCGAGCCACCGGGTCCAGACGGTAGGGCCAGGTGACAAGAATGAAGAAGGGGATCAGGGCCAGGAAAAACTGCCATCGGCGCCGGGAGTCATAGCCGCGGAATCGCAGCGCGCCTTCCAGCACCAACATGTTGGCGACCAGGCTGATGTTGTTGCTCAGGAATGGTCCCCATCCCTCGGCCCAGCCGAGTTGTGAGTTAAGCAGCGTTGTTAATGCCGAGGCGATATTCAGAAACGTGGCGACCATCCAGCACAACACACCTGGCATATTCCGGTTGATGCGCCAGATAAGAAACATCACGATGAACGATGTCATCGCGAGTGTGATGAACATCAGCACCAATGTCGCGATATCAAGCTGCAGAGTCATGATTCGGCGTGTCCCTACAGGTTCCTGTCAATAATCAGCGCCTCCTTGTATTGCAGCAATCGATGTGTACTGCCCCGGATGGCTGGCTGGGTCAATCTCTGCAATTTGACTGCTGACCGCAGGCGCTGTCAACAGATTACTGTCCTTGCTCGCTTCCGGCGATGGCTTGTGGCTTCACGAGCTGGACCTTGTGTCGATGCAGCTCAAGGCCCGGGCCAGTCGCTCAATGTCCTCGGCCAACGGCCGGTCGGCTGCCAGCGGGTTCACCTGGGTCCGCACCGTAGCATGCAGCAGTCGGCTGCTTTCAGAAAAGCCTTCATGCGCCTCTATGTCCATGGCCTGCGCCAGCACCATGGCCTCAATGGCAAGCACTTGTTGCAGCATTGTCAATGAGTCCGCAGCTTTCCGCGCAGAAACAGTGCCAAGTGGCACAATATCCTGATTGTCCGCGTTGGTGGGTATGGACTGGATGGAGGCGGGTATGGCGTTGCTGCGCAGTTCGGCCACCAGCGACGTGGCGGTGACCTGAGCGCCCATGAAGCCGCTATGCAGACCACTGCGGTGCCCCTGCATGAACGCCGGCAGACCACCATTTCGTGCCGGGTCAGTGATGCGGGCGATACGGCGCTCGCTGTAGAGCGCCATCTGGATGATGGCATTGCGCAGGTTGTCACTGGCAAATGCCAGATGTTGACCAAAGAAGTTGCCACCGTGCAGCACGTGATCCAGGTCGGCAAAGACCAGAGGATTATCGGTCACCGCGTCGAGTTCGCGCACAGCAACCGTGTTGTGCTGGTCGATCACATCGGCTACGGCACCCAGCGCCTGTGGCGCACATCGCATGGTGTAGGCATCCTGCGGAAGCGGATTATGCTGATGAATGCCATCGTTGGTATCGGACTCCGGCAGGAAGCAGCCTTCGGCCTGCCAGGGCTGCAGGCGTGCACTGGATGCGCTCATCTGCCACAGCCACTGATGCACCTGTTCCTGTCCGGGGTGACGCCTGACCTCGCCGATCAGCGGGTGAAAGGCTTCCCGGTGGCCGCGCAGCAGCTCTGTGTACAGCAGCACAAGTGACATGCTGATTCGCAGCAGTCGCTGCGCCAGCGCGCCGTTAAGCGCTGCGATACCGGCGGTGACCGACGTTCCGTTGACCAGCGCAATGGCATCCTTTCCTTTCAGCGTCAGCGGTTGCCAGCCTAGCTGCTCGTGGATCACAGCACTGTCAGTCCAGTTGCCGCCGGCCAGACTGACGCGACCGCCGCCGGTGAGCGCACGCGCCAGGTGGGCCAGCGGTGTCAGATCTCCGCTGGCCCCTACTGTGCCCCTACAGGGAATTTCCGGCACCAGGTCCACGGTCAGCCAGTCCAGCAGGCGCTGGATCAGCGCGGGGCTGGCGCCGGAGTGACCCTTTGACAGGCTGATCAACCGGGCTGTCATGGCGGCTCGTGCCTGCTTGTGAGGCAGCGCCGGGCCCACGCCACTGCACAGGTGGTATACAAGGTTCTGCTGCAGTTCCTGTGAGTGACCTGGCTGTACATAGGCTGTTGCCAGTGGTCCGTAGCCGGTGGTCACACCGTAGATCAGTCGGCGTCTGTTGATCTGTTTCAACAGATAGTCATGGGCCTGACTGATGTGTTGCCAGTCCGAGGCAGACAGTGTCGGGGTGAGCTCGCCAAGTGTGATGGCCTCGAAGGATTCAAGTGTTGTGGTGATGCCTGATGCCATCCGGCTGGGTCCTTTTGCATTTGGGTTACCTTGCCGATGGCGAAGGGTGCGCTGTGGGCATTATTCGTTGTGCGTGGTAGGGTGGATCACTCTTGTCAGGACACTGGTGTCATGATTGTGCCGGCTCTGTTGGAAAAGTGGCAGGTAGCATTCTATCTGTTGGCAGCTGCTGTCGGACTGGCCCTGGGGTGGGCTGCCCCTGACGCTGCCACGTCCCTGGCCCCGCTGGTGTGGCTCCTGCTGGCACTGCTGCTGTACACCACTTTCCTGCAGACACCATTGACCGATATTGGCCATGCCTTTACCCGTCGTCGCTTCATGGTGTATGCGGTGATCGGCAACTTCCTGTTTTTACCGCTGCTGGTGGTGGGCCTGACCGCGATTGCGCCAGCGGACCCGGCGATCAGGCTGGGTATAGTATTGGTACTGTTGGTGCCGTGCACGGACTGGTTTGTGGGTTTTTCCCGTCTGGGTGGCGGTGATGCCAGCCGGGCGCTTGCTTTCACACCGATCAGCCTGCTGCTGCAGCTATGCCTGTTGCCGCTGTACCTGTCTATCTATGTGCTGCTGTTCACCGGGCTGGAGTTTGCTGCGCCGATGCTGCGTAAAGCGTTGCTGTTGGCCTTTTTTCTGATCATCGTGTTGCCCCTGGCCATTGCCGCAGCGACCCAGGTGATGAAGCCGCGTTGGGCTGCAGTGCGGCAGTTCGTTGACGCCTCGGCCTGGGCCCCGGTGCCGTTGCTGTCGCTTGTTGTGCTTGTCATTGTTGCGTCACAGCTGGATACCGTGCTGGGGGCTGCGCGGGATCTGGCCTGGGTGACGCTGATCTTTGTTGCCTTTGCGCTGCTGGCCGCCCTGCTGGCTCGGGTGATGGCCGGAGGCGGGCGTTTGCCGTGCAGTGAGGGCAGGGTGTTGGCGTTCAGCTTCAGTACCCGAAATTCCTTTATGGTGTTGCCGCTGGCGCTGGCCTTGCCGGCCGGTTTTGAACTGGCAGCAACCGTCATTGTGCTGCAGTCACTGGTGGAGTTGCTGGTGATGATTGTGTACCTGTGGTGGATTCCTCAGCGTCTGTTTCCACGCTGACAGCGCCGGTGGCGTGATCGTGATTGGCCTTGCCGCGACAGCAGCATTGTTGAAGCAGGCGGCACGCTGCTCTAGACTGACCATCCCGAATCCAGTCCGGTGACTTGTCAGTGAGGTGCATCGTATGAGCCAGGATACAGGCAGTTCTTTCGACCGTCGCAGATTTCTGAAAACCGGCGCTGCAGTTGCTGCCGGCATCAGCGCCGCCGGTGTGTTGCCCGCGCAGCTGTTTGCCGACACCCATAACGCCCTGCCACTGATCACCAAAGCCATTCCCTCCACCGGGGAACAGTTGCCGGTGATTGGCATTGGTACCAACGCCTACAGTGTTGATACGCCGGAAGACATGGCGCCGCTGCGAGAGGTGCTTGAATTGATGCCGCAGCTCGGCGGCACCATGGTGGATACGGCCCGTGTGTACGGCCGTTCAGAAGCGGTGATCGGCGAAATTGTAGAGGATCTGGGTAATCGGGATCAGCTGTTCATTGCCAGCAAGACGCCGATTCGTGGTGAGTTTGGCGATCCGGAAGACGAACTGATGGTGTCCTTTGATCGCCTGCGCGTGGACAGACTGGACCTGATGCTGATTCACAATCTGCACGGACTCGAAGAGTTCATGCCGGCGTACATCCGCTTCAAGGAACGCGGCCTGCTGCGTTATATTGGTATGAGCACCTCGTCCAAGGCGCAGTACGAGGAGCAGATGGCGGCCATGCGCCGTTACCCGCTGGACTTCATTCAGGTGGACTACTCCATAGACAATCGCAGCGCTGCTGACGAGATGCTGCCTCTGGCACAGGAGCAGGGCATTGCCGTGATGATCAATGTGCCATTTGGGGGCCGACAACAGGCCGCGTCCACGTTCTCGCGTGTGAGCGATGTGGAATTGCCGGACTGGGCCGCAGAAATTGATGCTCACAGTTGGGCACAGGTGTTCCTGAAGTACATCGTGTCGCATCCGGCAGTGAATGTCGCCATACCGGGAACCACCAATGTGCGCCACCTTCGCGACAATCAGGGTGCAGGGCGCGGCCGTTTGCCGGATGCTGACATGCGACGTGAGATAGAGCGTTTCTGGGACGGCCTGCCCGCCTGATGCCGCGGCTGCGATTCGGCCCGGCCACTCTGGTGGCGGCAGCGTTCATCGGTCCCGGCACGGTGGTGACTGCCTCCATGGCAGGGGCTGTCTACGGTTATGCGCTGCTCTGGGCCTTGCTGTTTGCCATTGTGGCCACGCTGATCCTCCAGGAAATGGCGGCCCGCATTGGTGTGGTGACACAGCAGGGGCTGGGCGAGAACCTGCGCGAGGTGGTTCAGCGGCCGTTGCTCAAACACGCTTTTGTGGCACTGGTGGTGGCAGCTGTGGTCATCGGCAACAGCGCCTATCAGGGTGGCAATCTCACCGGTGCCAGTCTTGGCGCCATGGCATTGTGGGCTGATGCGCCCTGGGCCACCGCGCTGCAGCAGCGACTGGGTATCAATCCCTGGGCCATGGTGCTGGGTGGTCTGGCCATCGTGGTATTGTGGCAGGGCCAGTACCGACGCATCGAGCGCGTGCTGATCACGCTGGTGGCGTTGATGAGCCTGGCTTTTCTCACCACCTTTTTCCTGACCCGACCCGATCTGCCAGCGTTGTTCCGCGGTCTGCTGGTGCCCGGTGTGCCACCTGGCGGCGCCTTGACCATGATGGCGTTGATTGGCACCACCGTGGTGCCGTATGCCCTGTTCCTGCATGCGGCAAGCGCGTGCGAGCGATGGCCCAGGCAGCGCTACGCGATCGAGCCAGCACTGCAGGAGGCCCGGAGTGATCTTTATACCTCCGTGCCGCTGGGTGGCATTGTCACGCTGGCCATTCTTTCCACGGCAGCGGCGGCGTACTTTAGCCGCGAAGCCTCGATCACCGGCGCGGCGGATCTGGCCGTTTCCCTTGAGCCGGTGTTCGGACAGGCTGCGACCTGGCTGACTGCCACCGGACTGCTGGCCGCCGGATTGTCTTCCGCCATCACCGCGCCGCTGGCCTCAGCCTATGCGCTGACCGGTGTGCTGGGTCTTTCGCCGGACATGAAAGGCGCGGCATTCCGGTTGACATGGCTGAGCATCGTGCTTATTGGTATTACCGTGGCCTCGCTGGGCATCCAGCCCATCGCGCTGATTGTATTTGCCCAGGTTGCCAATGGCATACTGCTGCCGCTGATTGCTGCATTTTTGCTGTTGGCAGTGAATCAGCAGCGAATGGGCGCGTACCGCAACTCGGCGGCACGTAATGTGCTGGGTGGACTGGTCCTTCTGATGGCACTGCTGCTGGGCGCGCGCAGTATCGGGCTGGCCCTTGCCTGACTGTCAGGCGGTGGTGCGTCAAGGGTAATTGAGTGGATGATGCCCGCAACAGGAGACAGGACAGGTGACACACAAAGTGACAGGCAGGCTGAAGCGCCTGATGCTGCTTGGGCTGATAACGGGGGGGATGATGGCCTGCAGCACTGACAGTGCCCGCGAGGGCAATCCTGGCCCGGGTGTGGCGCGGGCCTTGGCCGAGCAGCGGGCCGAAGACATCAGTGATGTGACGTATGCGCTGGATATCAACGTGCCGGCGGCGCTCGATGAGGCGGTGACCGGCAGCGTGGATATCCGATTCACACGCAACAACAGTGCACGGCCGCTGGTACTGGACTTTCGGGCTCCGCCGCAGAACGTGCTCGACGTGCGCCTGAATGGCGAGCCGGTGGTGTTCAGCACGCCGGCGGATCACATTGTGATACCGGCAGAGTGGATCGGCGATGGCGAGCAGGTGGTGTCGGTGGACTTTCGCAGCACCGACGCGGCGCTGAACCGACAGGAAGATTTTATGTACTCGCTGTTTGTGCCGGATCACGCGTCCACAGTCTTTCCGGTCTTCGAGCAGCCTGATATCAAGGCGCGTTTTTCACTGACCCTGACCGTCCCTGAACACTGGCAGGCACTGTCCAACGGTGCGCAGCTTTCCCGCACCCCGGTGGCGTCGGGCGGCGAACCTGATGGGCTGTTGCATCGGCTGCAGTTCGCCGATACCGCTCCCATCAGCACCTATCTGTTTGCCTTTGCTGCCGGCGAGTTGATGGTGGAGACAGCGCAGCGCAGCGGTCGCACACTGACTCTGTACCATCGTGAAACGGATGCCGACAGCCTGCAGCGAAACCGCGATGCCATTTTCGACCTGCACGGTGAAGCCCTGCTCTGGCTGGAAGACTACACCGGTATTGATTACCCCTTCGATGCCTTTGAATTTTTTGCCATCCCGGCCTTCCAGTTTGGCGGCATGGAGCATCCCGGCGCCATCTGGTACCGGGCTGAAACCCTTTTTCTTGACCCCACCGCCAGCCGGGCGCAGGAACTCGGGCGCGCCAGTCTGATCGCACATGAAACCGCCCACATGTGGTTCGGCAACCTGGTGACCATGCGCTGGTTCAATGATGTGTGGATGAAAGAGGTGTTTGCCAATTTCATGGCAGCAAAAATTGCCGGCCCATCGTTCCCGGACCTTGACCTGTCACTTCGCTTTTTCCAGGCACATCATCCGGCCGCTTACGGCGTGGATCGCACGGCAGGGGCCAACCCGATCCGGCAACCGCTGGAAAATCTGCGCGAGGCCGGATCGCTGTACGGCGCCATCATTTACCAGAAGGCGCCAATTGTCATGCAGCAGCTTGAGACACTGATCGGGGAGCAGATACTGCGTCGCGGGATTCAGCAGTATCTTCAGGACTATCGCTTGGGTAACGCCAGCTGGCCTGATCTGATAGATATCCTGGACCGGCGCACTTCGCTGGACCTGGCTGAATGGAGTCATGTCTGGGTCAATGAGCCGGGTCGACCGCGGGTCCGGGCTCAGTGGACCGGCGACCGCATCCGGATCACACAGCAGGATGACTGGCCGGCCAGGGATCTGCTTTGGCAACAGTCACTGAGTGTGCTTGTCAGCACCGACGGGCAATTGCAGACGTATGACGTCGAGCTGGCCTCGGCGCAGCTTCTGCTGCCAGCCAATACCGGGGAGGCGCCAGACTTCATCATGCCCGGTGTTGACGGTGTTTCCTATGCCAGATTCGAGCTGGACAGCACCAGTCGATCGGCCTTGCTGCAAGCGGTGCATGATCTGCCTGATGCGCTGTATCGCGCCGTGATCTGGCAGACGCTGTGGGAAGAACTGCTTGACGGGGCTTTGCCGGTGCAGGATCTGCTGGACGCATTGCTGGTGGCCCTGCCTCGGGAAACCGACGAGCTGCTGGTACAACAACTGCTTGGATTGCTGCGTGACGCCTGGTGGCGTTATCTGCCGCAAGAGGACCGGCTGCAGTACGCCTCAGCGGTTGAAAGTATGCTCTGGCACGCACTGATCGAGGCGGAAACACCGGCTCGCAAGGGAGCCTGGTTCGCCACGCTGGTGGATGTGACGTTGTCAGAGACTGGCACGTCGCGGCTGTACGACATATGGCGAGGTCGGGACGTGCCCGAGGGCTTGCCGCTGCAGGAGCAGCAGTTCATCACGTTGGCCGAAGCGCTGGCGCTTCGTGGTGTGGAGTCGTCGTCGCAGATACTGGATCAGCAGTTGCAGCGCACCGTCAACGCCGATCGTCGCGCCCGGCTCACATTTGTCATGCCGGCCTTCAGTGGTGAGCCCAATGAGCGCGAGGCGTTCTTTGACAGTTTTTCTGATGTTTCCAATCGCCGTCGCGAATCCTGGGTGCTTGATGCCGTGCGCGCCATCCATCATCCGCTCAGGGCCGGGCAGTCCGCTCACCTGATTCGGCCCGCGCTGGTGTTGTTGCCGGAAATTCAACAGACCGGTGACATATTCTTTCCGCTGCGCTGGTTGAACGCTGTTCTGTCCGGCCACAGTTCCGCCGAAGCGGCGCAGGTGGTCCGTGGGTATCTGGCAGACACGCCTGACCTGCCGCGGCACCTGGAGGAAAAGGTGCTGCAGGCAGCCGATGATCTGTTCCGGCTTTCCGAGTAGAATACGCGGCTTTGGTGACCTATGCCGACCCATGCCGGCCGAAACACACGCCGGCCGGAACAGATGGAGTGCTCACGTGAAGGAAATTGTGCTGATCAACATAACCGGGCCGGATCGCCCGGGTCTGACCGCAGCCATCACCGGTGTGCTGGCGCGTGCGGATGTGAATATCCTGGATATCGGTCAGGCCGTGATTCACGACACGCTGTCCTTTGGCATTCTGGTAGAGATGGTGGCCGGTGACAGCAAGGCCGATGTGCTCAAGGATGTGTTGTTCAGGGCCTCGGAGATGGACCAGCAGGTGAAGTTCACCCCGGTCAGCAGTGAGGAGTACGGCCAGTGGGTGTCCGGTCAGGGCAAGCCCCGTCATATTGTCACGCTGCTGGCGCGGCGGATCACCGCCGAACATATTGCCCGGGTCAGCACCATCACGGCACGCCACGGTCTGAACATCGATCACATCGACCGGCTTTCCGGGCGCATACCCGATGCATTGCCGGTGGATCAGGGCAAGGGCTGCATCGAGTTTTCCGTGCGCGGTGAGCCGGCGGATGCCGACGCCTTGCGTGCCGAGTTTCTGGCCATTGCCCAGGAGCTGAACGTGGACATCGCCTTTCAGCAGGACAGTGTGTTTCGTCGTAACCGGCGCCTGGTGGTATTTGATATGGACTCCACGCTCATTGATGCCGAAGTCATCGATGAGCTGGCCAAGGCGGCCGGGGTGGGCGAGCAGGTGGCGGCAATCACCGAGCGGGCCATGCGCGGCGAGCTGGATTTCCAGGCGAGCTTCCGTGAACGTATGGCACTGCTCAAGGGCCTGCCGGAGTCCACCCTGGAGCAGATAGGTGCCTCGCTGCAACTGACCGAAGGCGCCGAAACCCTGATCAGTCAGCTGCGTCGGCTGGGTTATCGCACGGCCATATTGTCGGGCGGGTTCACCTACTTTGCCGAGCGCCTGCAAAAACAACTGGGCATTGATCATGTCTATGCCAACACGCTGGTGATCCGCGATGGTGTGGTCACCGGTGAGGTACAGGAGCCTATCGTGGATGGTCAACGCAAGGCTGACCTGCTGCGGGAGCTTGCCCGGCGCGAGGGTATCAGCCTGGAGCAGACCATTGCCGTGGGTGATGGCGCCAATGATCTGCCCATGCTCTCCATAGCCGGGCTTGGTGTGGCCTTTCGGGCCAAACCACTGGTCAAACAGTCGGCCAAACAGGCGATTTCCAATCTCGGTCTGGACGGCATTCTGTATCTGTTGGGCTTCCGTGACCGGGAAGGTACCGGCAGCTGAACCCGCACTGATGATCCGGACGCCAGCGCGCCTGAACGGTCTTTACAAATGCGGGCGGGGGCGATACCTTTCGTTCACTAACCTGTGAATGAGGAACTTGCCATGTCCAGACAAATACGGTTTCTGAGGCGCGGTTTTCCAGTTGGTTTTTTTGTGGCAACAGGTGTTGCGGCGGGTGCTGCGATACTTGTTTCTTCCCCGGCCCTGGCCCAGGCCAGTGAGCGTCCGGATCTGGAAGGTATCTGGACCAATGCGTCGCTGACCAGCCTGCAGCGCCCTTCCGGTGTTGAACATCTTGTTGTCAGTGCCCAGGAAGCCCAGGTTATTGCGGCCAATACCTCGATTGCCGGCCTGCCGCCGGACCAGGTCGATGCACCCGATGCCGGCACCGGAGAAGCGCCACCGGCAGGCAGCTTTGATTTCGGTCTGCGTGGTTACAATGATTTCTGGATCGACCCCGGCTCGTCACTGGCGCGTGTGCGCGGTGAGTACCGCACGTCCTACGTCATTGATCCACCCAGCGGGCAGGTGCCGCGACGGGAAAATCCGCGCGGTGAATTTGCCGCCCGTAACTTTGGTGCCCGATATGTCACCGGTGTGGGTGACGCGTCGGGACCCGAAGCATTGCCGCTGGCCGAGCGCTGCCTGATCGGCTTTGGCAACACGGCAGGCCCGGGCATGATGGGTGTGCTCTACAACAGCACGTATCAGTTTGTGCAGACCGATGACTATGTGATGATCCTGGTGGAAATGGTCAATGATGCCCGCATCATCCCCATCCATGACTCCGAGCAGGAAGCGCAGGCGAATCTCCGCCCGCCACAGTGGCAGCGCTGGTACGGGGATTCGCGCGGCTGGTACGAAAACGGCGAGCTGGTGGTGGAGACGGTCAATGTGCGACCGGACCAGATGGCGGAAAGCTCCATTCGTATCACTGATGAGGGGCGGATCATCGAGCGCTTCAGTCGTTATTCCGATACCGAAATTGTCTATCAGTTCACGGTCGAGGACGATAACCTGTACACTCAACCCTGGACGGCCGAGTTGAGCTTCCATGCGACCGAAGGGCCGATTTACGAATATGCCTGCCATGAAGGCAATTACGCTATGCCGGGCATCCTGGCTGGTGCCCGATTTGCTGAAGCCGAGGAAGCGGAAGGCAATTGAGCGGCAGCAGGGTAACGCTGACACAGGGAGACTGATGATGAAGAATCTGTCGCAATTTTTCAGGCATGGCAAAACATTGGCTTTGCTGGGTTTTGGACTGTTCATGGTGCTGGGCGTTGCCACGGCGCAGGCCCAACCGGCCAACTTTGTGCTCAGCATCGACGCCTTCGAGGATGGCGCCGACATTCCGGTGCGTTATTCCCAGGCGGCCCCCGATGCCGAGCCCGGTGGTGGCACCTCACCGGCGCTTCGCTGGGAAAATGCGCCGCAGGGCACGCAGAGTTTTGTTGTGCACATGCACGACCTGAGTTTTGCGCCCAATCGCGGCACGCGCACCCAGGTGCATTGGGTGGTGTGGAATATCCCCGGTGATGCCACCGGTCTTGAGGAAGATCAGCCGCGCGGCGAGCAACTGCCCAATGGCGCCTGGCAGATCAGTGCCACCGGCCCTGTCTACCGAGGCCCCGGGGCGCCTGCCACGCGTCCGCGGCATCACTATCTTTTCGAGGTTTATGCCCTGGACATCGAGCTGGACGTTCAACCCTCTGACGATCCCCTGGAAACCCGTGACCGGGTCATGGCTGCCATGGAAGGGCATGTGCTGGGCAAGTCCGTCTACATGGGCCGGTTCCATCGCCCGCAATGATGCCGGCAGAGGGTTTGCAGGGTGAGCGCTTGCAGAACGACATCATTGAGCTGCAGACGCGGGTGCAGTTCCAGGAGGACTCGCTGCAGAAACTTGATGGCGAGCTGGTGGCGCACCAGCAGCTGATTGATCACCTGGTGCGCAGGATTGCCGAACTTGAGGAGCGGCTGGAGCAGGTCAGGTACGAGCAGTCCATCAGCAACAAGCCACCACCAGAAGAGCCGCCGCCGCACTATTGAACTCACTGGTGAGCCCGCTGGAATTACGCATGAAATCTGGGGAATGAACAAACTGGAGCTGGATATCTCTGCGCTGGCGCGCGGTATCGACAACCAACATGTGGACGTTCAGGTCAGTGAAGGCTTCACTGACCTGCTCAAGCGCCTCAGTCGAGAGTTGGTGCAAAATGAGGTTTCACCACAAGCGTCCTCCAGAGCAGAGCAGCGCCGCTTGCTCAGTCAATTCCACGATCACTATCGGGATATGATGACGGTGTTGTTGCATCGTCTGAATCAGGATCTGGACCCTCTTGTCGTTGAATTTGTCCAGTTTGCCGTGCTGCGCCAGGTGCTGGCTACAACGCGCCAGTGTCTTGACAGGCATGTTACTTCTGCCAAGACCCGTCTGGTCGAACTGCGCTCCCGGGGTTCGTCTGAAGCGCTGGGGAGCCACAGTAACATTGTCTGGCTGAACCGACGCTACAACCGGCTGTTGTGTGCCATCAACCACCAGGTAGTGGCACAGATGCTGGCTGCCGAAGAGCGCTATCTGGCACCATTACGTGCTCGGCTACTCCCGAACCCGCAACTGTGTTGGCGTGATTTTCTTGACAATCCGCTGTTGCAGGCTGCGGACCTCAGTGAGCCGTTCTTTCTGATTCAGCACTATCGGTACTGGGGCCGTCCACGACGTGAGAACGAGAGTACATCATTCAGTTATCTGAATAGTGCGTTGGAGGGGCTGCTGTGCGAGAACTTTCCCGAGCACCTTCCCGGGAAGCATCTATTACCTCTGCATGCCGGACATCACGATCCATCCCTGGCCACCGAAACGCAGGATGCGCTCGGTGGCCTGTTGGCTTCATTAAGCTTCATGGGTGTGGCGCTTTATCATCGTACCCACTTGTGTGAGCGACTTGGCTGGTTGGAGGACCCGGATACCGTGGCGGCGGCTCTCCATCCGGAAACACCCACGGTGGAAGGGGTGGACGGCAAAGCCTTGTCTCCCCGTGATCAGCGAAAAGCCCTCAAGCGGGTACATAAATTCCTTCAGGCCTTCGCCCGGAAACTGAAAGAGGCAGATCTTCTGCAGACCATGGTTGCCTCGGTCCAGGCCCGAAAACTGCAAGGTCGCGAGTTCGTTCGCGACCTGGATGCACAAGGCCTTTGTCAGTACCTGGCCGGGCAAATCAAACTGCAGAAGTTGCTGGAGGGACAGAGCCTCAGTGAGGCGGAGTCGGCGCAGTTGATCCAGAGCCGGAAACACGTGAAGCGAGAGGTGCGTAAGGCTGTCAGGCAACACAGTTATGAGACGATACTGGCGATTGTCCGTTTCCGCCGCGACTTGCGTCACTACCGCTTTGCTCATCGTGTGTTCAACCGGATGCAGATACTCCACCGTGCCGAGGATATTCGTCTGTCGCACCAGGCGGGCACCCTGTATCAGTTGCTGCTGGCCGGGGAAGTGGAGGACAGCGAGGAACGAATTGCTCATCATGTTGTGCTCAAGGCGGATATCCGCGATTCCACTGGCCTGACCGAGCGCCTGGTGCAGCAGGGCCTCAATCCGGCTTCCCATTTCAGTCTGCGATTTTTTGACCCTATCAATTCGGTGGCCGAGAACTTCGGTGGAACCAAGCTGTTCATTGAAGGGGATGCAGTCATTTTCAGCTTTCTTGAATACGAAAGCAGTCCCCAGCAGTGGTTTGCTGTGGCCCGTGCCTGTGGCATGGCCAAGGCCATGCTGGACATCATCGAGGCCAGCAACCGTTATTCCCGCCAGGCCGGCCTGCCATTGCTGGAAGTTGGCATTGGTATCTGCTATCGGGATACCAGTCCTCGCTACCTGTTCGATGGTGATCGCCCGATCATGATCTCCTCTGCCATAGCCGGTGCGGACCGGCGTTCTTCCTGCGCATGGCAATTGCGCGACGCTTTCGGGGATTGGCCGTTCCACGTCGAAGTGGCAACCTTCTCCGACAATGGGGACAAGAAGAGATCCCTGCATTTCAACGTCAACGGGATCTCATTGGAGACTGCCGCCTTTGACAAGTTACAAAAGGAAGTCGGGCTGGAGCGGCTGGAGATCGAGATTGCTGGCCGCCTGGTGCGGCTCTACCGTGGCGAATACCCCGATACCCACGGGCGTACCAAGACGCTGTATATACGCGAGGGTCTTACAGGGTATTGGGATGGGCAGCATTATCGGTGGGGCGGCGTGGGGGATATGCCCTATTATGAAGTCATTGCCGATCCGGCCCTGATCGGAATGATCGCAGAGCTGGCACCAGTTCACGCTCCAGAAACGCCAGCGAGCGCAAACCGAACCAGCTGAAGACCTCGCCATCAACGAGTGCCGCCGGGAAAGGGCTGTCACTCCACTGATCCAGCTCGCGCCCGAAAGGATAGGGTTCCGAGGATAGCAGGATCAGCGTTTTCCCTGCATCGAACTCGCTGAGCTCCAGTGCCGGGTAGCGCTCACCATCGCGGCCCCACATTGATCGGCCGTAACCCAGTAGCTCAAAGACTGAACCAATGAAAGTGTTTGGTGAAACCGCCATCCACGGATCTTTCCATATCATGTACACGAACTGCTCCACGGCGTTTCCGGGCTTCCGGCACCATTGACTGACGCCAGGCAGTGCTGCTGCCGTCTGGGGCGTCAACTGTATGGCGTTGTCCTGGCGTGAGTGCTCGATGACAGTGTGCCAGCGCCTGGCCATTGCTGTCAGTGCCGATGAGTCAAGTACATTGGCCAGGGCCTCTGACTCAGCGGCGACATCGTGCACTGAGGTCACATGTGTCACATGTGTGGCAATGGGCGACGCTTCATATATCTCCCGCGTATTCTCTTCGCGATCCAGCAGCAACAGATCCGGTTTGCAGTCCATGACCCGTTGCCAGTTCACATCCTTGGTACCGCCGACCACGGGGATATTCCGGATGCAGTCATCAGGGTGTATGCAGAAGCGGGTACGACCCACAACTTCCAGGCTGTCCGAGTGGCGGCTTGCCTCGATCAGGGTTTCGGTCCATGACGGTATCAGGCTGACAACCCGCATCAGTTTTTCCCCGGTGTCTTGTTGTCATCACTTGTAGCCTGTTCTTCCGCTACAGGCGTTGCCGCGACCGGGCGGCCGGTCGCGCGCGCCTGAGCCTGGATTGCTTCGCCGTAAGGGCAGTGGCGGCAACCATTACCACAGCAGAATCCACGCCGCGTGAGATAATGCGCCGTCATCACCATCAGGCCGTTTTCAAAATAATAGTCTGTTCCGGGTTCTGCTTGCATAGGCCGGGGATAATAACGGTTTTTGACGGACGGCGCACAGCAATGAGGCCGGAGCTGGCACTGATGCCCGGCATTGGTGCATTCAGAGCAGGAGTGTGAGTGCCAGCAGCAGACAGGCGCCGGCAGCACTCCAGCTGCCCAGCACCCGGGCGGCCATGATCGACCAGGGGGCTGTTTCCATCAGGCGGCGACTTGGTCCGTAGATCAGAAGCACCAGGAACAGGATGCCCAGAGCTGCGCCGCTCAGGTAGAGATGTGGCACCAGCCAGGACGCCCGGGCCAGTTCTACCGCATTGACCGCTCCCAGTGTTGCGCCAGCCAGGCCGGCCAGCATGGCAGTGAACGTGGTCAGCAGTGGCCTGTCCAGCGCTACGAGCAGGCCTGTCACAGCAGCAACAGACAGTACGGCCACTTCTGCCCGCAGCAGCCAGCCGGGGTCTGGAGCCATCAGGGTCACCAGAGCCGAAATCAGCAAGGCGACAGCCGGGGCGCCCAGCACAATCAGTCGGTCGGTTCGCACACCCTGGCGGGCGGCCAGCAGGCCCAGCGTTAGCAGCAGAAGCCACTGCGCCGGATCCACAAAGGCATGGGTCAGCCCGCTGTAGAAGTGATCCGCATCAGGGCTGAAAGCATGTGCCTGCGCCTGGGAGGCTGCGGCCAGGAGCAGTGCCGGCAGCAGCCATCGCCGCACTCAGATCACCTGCATGGCAAGAAAATACAACCCACCCGAGCCGATGATGCCACCACACACACGAAGCGCCAGCTCACCCTTGCGAAGGCTGTTGAGCAGTCCCAGAGCGATGCCCGCCGTATGCAGCAGCCCGGTACCCAGCACAAAACCCAGGGCGAAGGTTGCCGGGTTGGCGGCATGAGGAATCTCGGTGCCGTGGGCGTGGCCATGGCACAGGGCAAAGATGGATACAACCACCACTGCGGCACTCAACGGCACAGTGATCGTTCTGTACAGCAGCACCAGTGCGCCCAGCACCAGCGCCGATAACGCGATCCCGATTTCCACGGCCGGCATGGGTATGCCAGCCAGGCCCAGCACGCCGCCAATGGCCATCACAATCGGGAAGCTTACCGGCAATACCCACATGGCGGGACGGCCCAGTTGTGCGCCCCAGATACCGACAGCGACCATGGCCAGGACGTGGTCGAGGCCGAGCAGTGGATGCATGAAACCACTGACCAGGCCGTGGCCCATATCGGTGACTTCGTGGGCCAGTGCAGCAAGGGGAAAGAGAAAAAGAAACAGGGCAGAGGGTAAGCGTATTTTCCAGTGGTTCATGAATGCGGTTCCTGCATATTCCGGTTTTGGTAGCCGGAAGATATGCAGGAACCGCGCCAGGCTGTCGGTTGTGATGAGGGCCGGCTCAGGATTCGTCGATCATGATGCGCAATGATTGCCCCACACGCAGCAGGTCGCCGGCCAGGCCGTTTTCGGCCCGCAGCGCATCAACACTGGTGCGATAACGATTGGCCAGCCGCCAGAGTGTGTCACCCGGTTGCACCTGGTGCTCAACCGTGCGGCGGACAGGGGTGCTGGCCGCCGCCGGGGAGCTGCTGCCGGGTACCTGCAGGCGTTGACCGACGTTGATGAGGTCGCCGCGAAGGTTATTGGCGGCTCGAAGCTGTGCTACCGAGGTGCCCGTGCGTGCTGCAATACCGGATAGCGTATCGCCGCGTGATACCACATACTCGAAGCTGCGCCCTGTCATGGAGGCCAGGTAGGCCTCGTAGGGTTCGGGGTAGACAGCCACATGGTAGTGCGGTGGGCGGCGTTCGCGGATGACGTTCAGCACGTCACGGTCTTCCAGCGTCAACAGTGTGCGTTCCAGCCAGGCACGACAACGCCCATTGGCAGGAATGCGCAGGTCGAAGGCCATGCCCGTGGGGTGCACCGACAGGCTGTGGGAGTTGGCTGGTTGTCGTGCCATGGGTCGGGTCATGCTGGTGGCCACCAGTTTCTCGCCGCAGGCGTTATGGTACTGGTTGGCCAGGCGCTCCAGCAGAGTCTTTACTGACGGACGCAAATAGGGGTAGGAAACGTTGTGAATGGTCAGGTGACGGTTTTCATTGACACGAACCAGTTCGCCGGCGCGGATCATGGCAGTGACATCACCGGATGTCTGGGCGAAGCCATAGCCGTGTGATACAGCATGGTAATGTTGCTGCTGCATGGCTGCGCGCGAGCCGGCGAGCGTCTGCGCCTCCAGTGTATTGATGCCAAAAAGGCCAAAAAGCAGGGTGACAGTTGCAAGTGTTGCTGTCAGGATTTTCATGCTGGCTGCTCACTTGTTGTGTTTATTGTTTTGCTGGATCGGCTTCCGCAGTTCTTGTGCGTTGCCCGAATTCTTACGCAGATTCTCTGCTTTGTCCAGTATCCCAATGTTTTTTGGTCAGAAATTTGATGGAGTTGTCACTCGGTCAGTCGACAATGGCCTGATAGACTCCGCTGCGAAGCCGGGAGTAGTCGTCCAGTCCTGTGGCGGGGATGATCTGGGTCAGGTAGATGACAATCAGTTCCTCAGCCGGATCCACCCAGTACGTGGAATGATAAGCGCCACCCCAACCGTACTCACCAACGCTGCCCATGGCGCCGCGTGCGCCGAGATCGGTGACGACGTAGAAGCCCAGTCCGAAACCCTGGCCGGCGTTCTCGCGGAACGGCAAATGAGGAATATGATCACTTGTCATCAGTTCGACGGACTTCGGAGAAAGAAGCCTGGCGTCGTTGAACTCGCCGCCATTGAGCAGCATCTGCAGAAAACGGGCGTAATCCTGCGCAGTGGACAGCAGGCCGGCTCCGCCGGAGTGACTCTGCCGCGGACCATCAACGTACAGCCCCTGACTGAGCATGCCATCGCGCTCTGGCCGCGCCGCAATGCCGCCGCCGTCCACAGGCTGGTAGACGGTGTTCAGTCGGTCAAGCCTGGATTCGGGCAGGAAGAAGTGAGTGTCGGTCATGCCCAGTGGCTGGAAGATCTCCTGCTCGAAGAAGGTGGCCAGGCTTTGGCCGCTGACCACTTCAACCACCGCACCCAGGATGTCGGTGCTGTAACCATAGATCCAGTTTTCGCCAGGGTGTGCGTCCAGGGGCAGGGCTGCCATTCGGCGGATACTCTCACGCATGGGTTCGTCCCGATTGGCAAAATACCAACCCTGGAAGCCCGCATCGGCCCACAGATCAGCGGCAGGACCACTGCCGTAACTCATGCCGGCGGTGTGTGTCAGCAGATGACGCAGCGTGATCTGTCTCTGTGCTGGTTCCAGATTGTAGCCGCCGTTGTTGTCAGGCACCGCTACCTGCATCTCCCGCCATTCGGGCAGGTATCGACTCAGTGGGTCACTGATGTCCAGCTCTCCACGCTCGTGCAGCATCATGATGGCAGCACTGGTGATGGCTTTGGTCTGTGAGGCGATCCTGAAAATGCTGTCCTCGCGCATCGGGATGCCCGCGTCGATATCCTGCATGCCATTGGCGGCAGAGAACACGATGTTGCCGCGCCGCAACACCAGTGCCACCTGCCCGGCCAGTTGCTCGTTGATGATGTAGGATTTCAAAACCCTGTCCAGTCGCTGCAGCCGTTCGGAGGACATGCCCACCTGCTCGGGTGGCACTGTAGTGAAGGCCGCACCGGAGTCGGCGCTGGCCTGCACACCGCACAACAATACAACAAGGGTCAGGGACAGAAGGGAAAGGCGCAGTTGCAGGGCCATGGCAGTTTCTCGTTGTTATGGACTGGTTGACAGGATTCTAACATCACCTGGCATCACTGTGCGCCAGTTTGACCGGATAGTGAACGTTACTGCCAATACGTCCGATGCATTGCTGGCCAGGATGGTCGGCAAGCTGAGGTAAACCGGAGGACTCAGTCAAACTGTTGACATATAGTGGTGTTAGCATCGATTGGCTCATTCGTCATAAAAAGGATAGAAACATGAGCAAGTCGATCTATGGCGGGCTGCTCGCCACTGCGGTGCTGTTGACCGCCTGTGCGCCTGACTCACGTGCGCCACTTGCCGCCGCAGACGCCGCGGAAGGCACCGTGCAGCGAACCTTCTGGTCACCGTATCAGGATCTGAACTGGCCCGGGATTGGCCATTATGACTCGGAATTTCACACCCATCCCGGCCTGGGCGGAGAACAGTATGATCCGCATCAGACCGTCGATCGCTATCACGAAGAAGGGTATCGTATTCTGACGCTTGCCGCGCATGACTATGATGTGCCCGATGCCATCGACAGTATCTACCCGTGGACACAACTGGCTGATATCTACGAAACCATAAAACATATCGAAAACCCCACCGAAGACAATCACACCTATGAGCAGTTGGCCAACGAGCCCTACCAGAATCGGGATCCGGTCGCCCTGGGCATGGTGTCAGTGGAAGGCAATGAGGTGTCGGCGCCGCGCCTGATGTGGCGCTGACGGTAGACAACGAGGAGCTGGTTGAGGAGATTCGCTGGCGCACCCACAACCCTGCAATTGACGATACCGAAACCGTACATTCAGGCTTTACAATTTCAAGCTCGGATATACCCGACTACGCCCTGTTTGTTCGCGCTGAACTTCAGGGTCGCGACGGCACCATCTACACACAACCTTTCTATCTTCGGTAGTCCTGTTGCCCGGGGCGGGAGATGTCACTCTCCTGTCATATCCCGCCCTTACTATCGGCGCACCGATCAAATCCCGAAGAGGATAAACAACAGTGACCAACCATTTGCCTTCAGTACAGGGGGCGTGCCTGTGCATGCCTGACCAGTTTGGCCCGACCACCGGGCAGTCACTTCGTGATTTGACGGACATTCGCATCGCTTTTGTTGTACCCCCAACAACCCGAAAGTCTTTCGATTTCAAGGAGTGACCATGAATACTTTTAGAACCATGTTGTCCGTCGCCATTGCGGTGGCGGTCAGTGGCGGTGTCGGTGCTGTGCAGGCACAGGCGCCGGTTACAGGCATTGCCCAGGCTGCGGCAGGTCAGGTACCTGCTGGTGTCGGCAGTGTCGGTGGTCGTGTCATCAATGATGGCACGGGCAATGTCCTGCCAGCGGCGGTTGTCCGCATTCCTGCCATTGGTCGTGAAACGGTGACTGGTCGAGATGGTGCGTTTCTGCTTACCAACGTACCAGCTGGCAGTTACGACGTGGTGGTCAATTACGGTGGACTGGACAGTCAGACGCTGCAGGTGCAGGTGTCTGCGGGCAGCTCGGTGCGGCAGGACGTGCGTCTGGGGTCGCGGGGCATGGACATTCAGGAAGTGCTGGTACTGGCTCGCGCCGAAGGTTATGCGTCCACCATCAATATGCAGCGCAACGCCGACAGTCTGCGCACAGTAGTGTCTGCCGATGCATTGGGACAGATACGAGAGGGCAATATTGGCGACGCATTGGTGCGCCTGCCGGGCCTCTCAGTCGAAACACGCGCAGGCGTTCAGCGAACGGCCACCATTCGTGGTCTTGCACCTCAATACAATACAGTGACCGTGGACGGTCTGCGTATGACCAACGTGGACGGCAACCGCGATATCGCGCTGGACAGCTTTCCGTCCAATATGCTGGCGCGTGTGGACGTGATCAAGGCGCCAACGCCCGATATGTCAGCCGACGCCATTGGTGGCACAGTCAACCTTGTCACGCGATCTGCCTTTGACAGCACCGAGCGCATTTTTGATGCCGAGGCCGGCACCACCTACAACGACAATCGTGGCTCGTGGAATCGCCAGGCGGGTGTGACCTTTGGTGATACATTCGGTGATCGTGAAGAGTTTGGTCTGCTGGGTTCCATTGTCTATTTCCAGGACAACCGTGGTTACGATGTGGTGGATACCGCCTATACAGTCACTGGTGATCAATATTTCCTTAACCGGGCGCTTTATTACGACAGGCATGAGAAGAAAGACAAGATCGGCGCCGGACTTGTCTTCGATTATCGTCCGACTGATGACACCAGCATGTGGGTTCGCGGCCTGTACCATTATGACTATCGTGACCTGTGGCGTCGGGGCACCGACTATCGGCCCAATCCATCCACAGCTTTCAATGTTACACCTGGCTCCGCATCGTCGACCAATGGTCGAATCGACAGTATCGCCTTCTACCGCGAACCGAAGAACGTTTTCCAGATGTATACCACTGGTTTCCAGCATCGGGACGGGGACTGGTTGTTCGACGGCCAAGCGGCGTACTCGCGCGCGAAAAAGACCTATCCGGAAACTGTTCAGATACTGAACTCTTTCAACAATGTGGACATGACCTATGATCGGAGCAACCGTGATTTCCCGGCCTTCACCATAGACAACAATGTGGATATCACCAATCCGGCAGGCATGGCGTTCCGTCAGTACACCACCTCCCAGGTGCCACGGCTTGAGGAAGAGCTGAGCTTTGATTCCAGCGCGCAGCGTGAATTCCACACCACGGATGTATTCTGGACCGTAAAGGGTGGCCTTCGTGCAACATTGAAAGAAGCCTCACAGGCGCAGCCTGACACTATCCGCTATAGCGGCCTCAGTGGTGTGAGCGCCCAGGAGTTGCTGGAGTTCTACAGCAACTCCGATTTCATGAGCGCCTCCGGTGGCCGTGCACAGTTACTGGGTTTCTTCCCTGACTGGCGCAAGTACACAGCGCTGCACGACAGCCAGTCCGGCGCGCTGACGCAGAATGCTGCAGCGCAACTGTTCACCGACGAAACCATCGCCAATGCTGACTTTGATATTGAAGAAAACATTTATGGCGGTTACATGATGGCAACCGCTGAGCTGGATCGACTGACCATACTGGGTGGTCTGCGACTGGAATCCACCCATGTTTCCAGCCGAGCCAATGAAGTGGTGGTCAGTGGTGGTCAGGTCACGTCGGTCAACCCGGTGTCTGACTCCAACAGCTACAACAACCTGCTGCCAAGCATTCACTTGCGCTATACACCGCTGAACGATCAGCTGGTGCTGCGTGGCTCGGTTGCCAAAGCCATATCCCGGCCGCCGCCCGGCGACCTGATTCCGTCGCGCCAGGAAAATGCACAATTGAATCAACGCGTGATTGGCAACCCGGCGCTGAAACCGGCCGAGTCCATCAATTATGACGTCAGCGCTGAATATTTTCTGCCGCCGCTGGGCTTGCTCTCCGCTTCGCTTTTCTACAAGGACATTGACAACTTTGTGTTCAGCACCAGCCGTATTGCCTCGGATGGTGTGGACGAGCGCACACGGGTCAATGGTGATGGCGGCAGGGTGCAGGGCCTGGAGTTGGTATGGGCCCAGCAACTGGACTTCCTGCCGGGTTACCTGGCAGGTCTTGGCGTGGAAGCCAACTACACCTGGCTGGACTCCAGGGGAAGGTACCCAGGTCGCACAGACAATCTGTCGTTCATCAACTCACCCGACTACATTGTCAACACGGTGCTGTCCTATGCCATGGGTCCGCTCAGCGCACGCGTGTCCATGAACAAGTTACCGGAGCGACTGGAGTCTGTTGGTGGCAGAAGTGCGCTGGATCGCTACAATGCCGCAAGCACTGTCTGGGATTTTGCGCTCAAGTACAGAATTCTTGACAGTCACAACCTGTTCTTCAACGTGAAGAACCTGACCAATGAGCCTGTGGTTCAGTATCAGGGATCAAGAAGTAACCCGACCAGTGTGGTGTACTACGGTACACAATACAATCTGGGTGTGAATTTCAGCTTCTGACCAAGCTGAGAAGTCAAACCGACAGCCGCTGTGCCTGGACGGGCAGCGGCTGTCTGCCTGTTGAGAACTGGATACTCAGTGGTAGTATCTGTGCGCACCTGTGCTACCGCTCGACAATTGACTGACAGGAAGGACTGGAAGAATCGTGGGTTCCCTCAAAGTATACGCCGCTGGCCCGCGCAGCCTGATGCGGCAGTTATGTGATGATTTTGAAGCTGACACCGGCATACGTGTGAAACTGGTTCAGGGGTCAACAGGCAGAATACTCTCCCGACTGGAAGCCGAGCAGGACAATCCGCAGGCAGATGTGTTTGTGTCAGCATCGCGGGATGTTGCTTTGGATCTGGAGCGGCGAGAGCTTCTGGTTGCCTACAGAAGTTCCAACGCAGCTACCGTACCGGAGGCTTTCAGCTCAAGCGGATTTGTGTCACAGGCCATGGCAGCGCTGGCCCTGGTCTGGAGCACAGTCAGTGATACCCCGGAGCCGTCGGACTGGATTGATCTGGTAAAGCCGGTCTATCGCAATCGGGTTGTCATGCCGGATCCGGCCCAGTCCGGTACTGCGCTGGATCTGGTCTCAGGGTTGTATGGCGCCATGGGTGAATCGGTATGGCAGATGTTTTCCGCCTTGCGTGACAATGGCATGATCATCACCGGCGCCAACGATCAGACGCTGGTCCCGGTGTTGCAGAATGACAAGGCTGTGGCCTTTGGGGCTGTGGATTACGTGGCGTATGGCAATCTTGCGCGAGGTGCTGACATCAAGGTCATCGTGCCTCGCAGTGGTACCGTGGTTGTGCCGCGTCCGGCGATGATCATCAAAGGCCCGGGCGACAAGGATGCCGCGCGGGCCTTTATCGATTTCCTGTTATCCGAAGCGGGTCAGGATCTGGCGGCCGATGCCTGGCTGATGCCAGCGCGCAGCGATATCGGGTCTCGCCGGCAGCTGTCTGATATCCGGCAGTTGCCGCTGATGCACAGTGATGATCCGTTGTCGCGTACGGCGATACTGGAACGATTCCAGCAGATCTTCGATCGGTGACTTCCGGTTGATTGTCTGTAACAGACCTGTAAAGAGCTCTCTATAACCGGGTCTGTGGCCGCTCCGGCAATTGCCTGACTGCTCAGGCAGTCGGCCCGGCTCGCAGTCCGGCAATTTCCGAGGGAGTGGCCTTCAATGCGTGCGCCACCCGATCAAAGTAGTCCAGTTCGAATTCCCGGATATGGTCGTCGGTGCGCAGGACGGTGATCAGTGCCTGGATGATAAGCATTCGATCTTCGTCATCCAGCTTTCTCGTGGCCTTGTTCAGGTAGCGATCCAGTGACTGTCGTTCGAAAATTGCCGATTGCGCAGCAGTATGGATATCGCCCTTGCTGAAGGTTTCGCCGGTATGCTCAGCCAGAATGCGCTGAACGCAGGCAAGCTCGTCCGGATGCACATTGGTGTCGGCGCTGGTTGCTCGCGCCAGTACCATCAGCAGCACTTCCTTGAGCAGCTGCTTCTGGTCCGCTTCGGTGTCGGTGTTGCGAAACAGGCTGGTGATCGCTTCAAAATTCAAAAGACTCATTCTTTTTTTTACCTCGGATGTTGGCTGGCAGACTCTGGAGATCGCAGCCGAGTATACAGCTAACGCTCACATGCTGCATCCTCGGCGCCACCTCGTTCCTGGCAGCGCTGGGGTTGTTTTCAGGATATGATATTTCATAACATATAGTGATAAAAGTGCAAGTACACTTTCGGATGTACCTGTCACGTGCCGGTGATAGAATGCGGAGCCCTAAGCGCAGGAACTACAAGTCAACAGGACCGTCAAGGCATGCCCAAAGCCCACTCTGTGAGCCCGATCAACACCCCTTTACCGAATCCGGGGAGGCTGCTTGTGCTGTTGATTGCCCTGTTCGCCGTCTGCTGGCCCCTATACGCTGTTGCCCACGATGTATCCGAGATAGGTCGCCAGCGCATGGCAACGGGCAACGCCCTGGACATTATCTGGACCGGTGCCGAACACATGATCACCGGCTACGACCACATGTTGTTCCTGCTCGGGGTCATGTTCTTTCTGACCCGTTTCATTGAAATCGTCAAATTTGTCACCGCATTCACTGTTGGTCACATCATCACACTTATTGTCGCCACCTATGCCGGTATCACCGCCAATCACTATCTGATTGACGCGGTTATTGCCCTGACCGTGGCCTACAAGGGTTTTGAAAATCTGGACGGCTTCCGGCGCTGGTTCGGCGTGCGGGCGCCGAACCTTCTGTTCATGGTGTTTCTGTTTGGACTGATACATGGCTTTGGTCTGGCGGCGCAGTTGCAGACCCTCACTTTGCGGGAGGATCCCAATCTGCTGGGCAAGATACTGCTGTTCAATGTGGGTGTTGAGGTAGGGCAGATCATGGCTTTGATAGTGATGGCCTTTGCCATCCGGGCCTGGCAGCAGGTGCGCGCCTGGCCCGCTATCAGCCGCACCATAAACCTGGGGCTGATTCTTGCCGGCGTGGTGCTGTTGGTGTACCAGCTTTATGGCTATGTCCAGGAACGGCAGCAACTTGCGACCGGGCCCGCTACCCAGCTTGAGCTGGAGGTGTTTGCCGAGGGCGACTTCCTGATTGGCCAGCTGCGTTACGCCGATGGTCGTGCCTTGCCCGAGGCAGAGGTGCAGGTGCTCCGTCTGTCAGATCAGCATCAGGAGCAGGTGGTCACTGACGGGGAGGGCTGGTTTGCCTATGTGGGTGATGGCGAGCAGGCTTACCGTTTGAGTGCCATGGATGAAGCAGGCAACAGCGTGGAAACCGAGCTTGTCCCTGCGGAGTTTGTGCTGGATTATCATGACCATGACACACACGTGGAGGCGTGGATGATCATTGGTTTACTGTTGCTGCTTTCGGTCATTCCAGCGCGTGTTGTCAGGCGACGGGAGTCAGTCACTGTCACCCGATGATACGACCCAGTGCATTGGTGGCCACAATGAATCCGGCAATACCAATGATCCAGCCAACGGCGGTTTCACCGTTGCGGCTCACCCAGGCATCCATTCGTTGCAGTAATGGCAGCACCAGGGAGAAGCTGATGTTCCGGGCCATCATCAGCGCAATGGCCGGGGTGATCATCACCAGGCAGTAAGCTGCCAGCAAGCCGATGGCGGTCAGTGACGCCAGCTCACTGGTGCCGATAATCGCCATGGCGGCGAGATAGGGCAACATGGTTGCCACTTCAGCCATGGCGGCTATCAGGGCCAGGGTCATCAGGAATTGCGTTGAAGAAGAGTGACTCAGGGCCCGGTCGCGCCACCTGGCCGCTCGGTCGGGTTTGCCCAGGCGTTCGCTGCGTCTGGAATCAAAGCGGAAACTGACTGAAAACAGCGCAATTCCGAACAGCAACTGTACCCAGGCACCGGCCGGGGATTCAATCATGCTGCCCAACCAATCCAGAGCGGGCGCCGCGCCCAGCATCAGCACCACACCAACAATGAAGTAGAACACAGCGACTGTGATCAGGTAAATCAGGATCAGTCGGCTGCTGATAGTCGTAGGTGCCAGTAACAACCAGATTGGAATGAAAAGTGTTCCGATGCTGGTGCTGTCGATGAGGGCCAGGCCGGTCAGGCTGAGTATGAGCGAAATATCCATGTGCTCTCCGGAAGTGCTGGGTGCCGCTTATTTTAATACACTTGTGCCAAATAAAACAGCGCGCATGATATACTGGATTCATGCCAAAGATAGTGGATCATGACCAGCGACGCGAAGAGATTGCCCGGGCTGTCTGGCGCCTGATTGTCAGCGCAGGCATGGGTGGGGTGAGTGTGCGCAATGTGGCGCGCGAAGCAGGCCTGTCACAGGGAGCGCTTCGGCACTACTTTGCTTCACAGCCAGCCTTGCTGCTGTTCAGTATGCAGCAGGTCGATGCCCAGGTACTGCGGCGTCTCGCGGCGCTTCGGGAGCAGGGCTTGCCGCCCAGGCAGCACGTGAGGGACATGCTGACACAGGTATTGCCAATGGACGCACAGCGTCGGGCCGAGTTACAGGTATGGTGGGCGTTCGTGACACAAGCCGGTTCAGACTCACGGCTTCGCGCCCATGCCGAGCAGGTGTACGCAAAGCTGCGCAGTGGTATGCTGGGTGCCATCCGGCATCTCAGGACTCACGATGTATTGCGCAAGGGGCTGGATGAAAGCATTGAGGCTGAACGGCTGTACGCGCTGGTCGACGGCCTTGCCTTGCATGCAATACTGAAGCCGGATGCGATGCAACCCTCGGTGATGGCAGAGGTGCTGGAGACCCATCTTGATAGCTTGTGTCGGTGAGGCAGCCCCGAATTTCCCACGAAGCTGCGCGATCTGCGGACCAGAGAAACCATGACAACAGCCAATACGGATGCCACCCGGCCCCGCAATACAAAAATAGTCTGCACCATTGGCCCTGCCTGCGCCTCGGCAGAAGGCATGGCCGATCTCATGCAGCAGGGCATGGATGTGGCGCGCCTGAATTTCTCCCACGGCAGTCACAACGAGCATCTCAAGGTGATTGAGCTGCTGCGCGAGCAGTCAGCGCTGGCCGGGCGCAATATACCGATTCTGCTGGACCTGCAGGGACCCAAAATACGGGTCGGCAAGCTGGCTGCGGGACAGGTGGAACTGGTTGCCGGCGCCATGGTGCAACTGACACCTGAACAGTGTGATGGTACGGCCGAGTTGATACCGGTGGATTATCCAGCGCTGGCGCAGGATGCCCGTGCCGGTGACCGTATTCTGATGGATGACGGGTTGCTGGAGTTGCGCGTGGAAGCGGTAGAGGCTGGCAGTGTCATGGCACGTGTCGTGATGGGTGGTGTGCTGCGATCACGCAAGGGCGTGAACCTGCCAGGGGTAAAAACCTCCATTTCTGCAATTACGGCGAAGGATATTGCAGATCTGGAATTTGGTCTGGCCCAGGGCATCGACTTTGTGGCCATGTCCTTCGTTCGCAACGCTGATGATGTGCGGGAACTTGTCCAGAGAGTGGCGGACAAAGGTAGCGCTGCCTCGGTGATCGCCAAGATTGAAAAACCCGAGGCGCTGGATGAGATTGATGACATTATTGCCGAAGCCGGCGGCATCATGGTGGCGCGCGGTGATCTCGGCATCGAGATCGACAGTGAGCGTGTGCCACTGGTACAGAAGGACATCATTGGCAAGTGCCGGCGCGCGGGCAAGCCGGTGATTACGGCGACACAGTTACTGGAATCGATGATCGACCACCCACGTCCCACCCGGGCGGAAAGCTCGGATGTGGCCAATGCCGTGCTCGATGGTACCGATGCCGTGATGCTTTCCGGCGAGACCGCGGTGGGCAAGTATCCAGCCGCGGCTGTGAAAACGCTGGACCGTATCTGCCGCCGTATCGAGGGCGAAGCCCAGCGCATTTACTACGGACTGGAATTTGTTCGTCCGCGTCGTGAAGAAAAGCAGGTTATTGAATCCCTGAGTTATTCAACCGTGATCATGGCGCGTGAAGTCGGTGCGCGGGTGATTGCCACCATCACACATTCGGGCATGACCGCCAAACGCATCGCCAAGTACAGACCGGCGATGCCCATTATTGCCTTTACGGAAAGTGATGAGGTGCTGCGTCAGTTGTCTCTGGTGTGGGGCGTAACAGGGGTCAAGTTAAACACATTGTTTGACACCGACCGCAGTGTACGCCTGATGGAAGACTATCTCAAGGCGCACGGACTGGTGGACGCGGGCGACCGGGTGGTGCTGGCCACCGGTATTCCGGTGGCCAAGCGCGGTCGGACCAATATGGTGACCATCACCACGGTTACTGGTTGATGGTCAGGGTGCACTCCGGGGATAGGCCGGCGGCAGGGTGAGCTCATCCAGGCTCATGTAACGATCGCGTAACTGTGTATGGCGGCTCTGCATAGGGATGGCCATGCCGCGAATAAAGACATGGTCTGCGTAGGTGGTCACCTCCAGCGGATCGCCATCCCAGACCACCACATCGGCGTCCATACCCGGCTCAATGCGCCCTACCCGATCATCAATGCCCCAGATCCTGGCGGGCACTATTGTCAATGCTGCCAGCGCCGCTTCCCATTCAAGACCGTGTGCGACAGCATTGCCGGCGCCCTGGGTGATATTGCGGGCATTATGGCTGTCCCCGCTGCTGAAGGTCATGGCAACACCTGCTGCATGCAGTCGCGCGGCATTTTCCAATGTGGAGCCCAGTGACTCAAAGCGCCCAGGCAGATTCTGCAGTGGGTTCAGTATTACCGGCACACCGGCATCGGCCAGTTCATCGGCCACCATCCATGCCTCGGCGCCACCATAGATGGCAAGTCTGAGATCGTAGTCATTGGCCAGACGCAGAGCGGCACGGATGTCACTGGCGCGGTGCACAGTCAGCACCAGCGGCAGTTCACCGTTGATCACCGCTTGCAGCGCCATCAGGTCCAGGCGGCTCAGGGCATACTCGCGTCGTTCGCGACGATCAAAGGCGCCCTGGTTGTCTGCGTAGTCACGCGCGTCCTGGAAGGCTTCACGCAGATGCAGCAGTGCAGCAGCCCGCGAGCCGCCAGTCATGGCCGCGCCGGTTTCGCCCAGGCTGGCATACATGGCTGCAGGACTGCGAGTGATGTAATCGCTCGGGTGTCCCAGGTCGATGACGGCGCCCTGACCCGCAATCAGGCGGCCATTGCTGGTCGGCGCCACTACCGCACGGGTGATGCCTTCGATCCGGTTGACTGGTATTACAGCTGAATTGGGATTGATGGCGTCAGTGACATCAAAGGCTGCGGTAAAGCGCCGGTCGCTGGTGCCGGCATCCACGCTCTGCTCGACGCCGGAAACCTCGGCAATGCCCATCTGCCCGTGTGCATCAATCAGGCCAGGTGTCACCACCTTGCCACTGGCATCAATTCGGGTAGCGTCATCGGGAATTGATACGTTGCTGCCAACTTCCTCTATCCGGCCATTACGAATCAGCACCGTGGCGCCTTCCAGCACGCCGCGCTCACCCATGGTGTGCACGGTGCCGCCCACAATGGCTGTGGTGTCCGCCACAGCACTGCTTGCCGTCAGCGCAGGTATGAAAGCAGTGATCACTATACAGGCCAGGTGTCTCATCTTCATGTCACTGCCCCCCCTGACCGGCGCTGCCCATCATTCCCATGGTGAAGTCCAGCTCCGGTTGCCGGGATGGGTCGTCGCGGTCATAGATTCGGGCCCCGTCAATATAGACCAGGCGGGTGCGGGCATAGACGCTGAACGGATCGCTGTCCCAGAGCACCACATCGGCGCGTTTGCCCGGCTCCAGGGAGCCGGTTTCATCCTCGATACCCAGAGAGCGGGCCGCGTTCAGTGTCAGCCAGCCGATGGCCTGTTCGCGGGTTACTGACATGCCGGCCCGATTGGCCGCTGCCATTGCCTTTGCCGCTTCCTGGTTCAGGCGCTGTATGTCGTCGGCCGAATCCGAGTGCAATATGGCGCAGGCGCCGGCAGCCTCCACCATGGGCACGTTTTCGCGCACCGCATCCCAGGCTTCCATCTTGAATCCCCACCAGTCTGCCCACATGGCGGCGCAGGTGCCGGTCTGTGCCAGATAGTCGGCAATCTTGTAGGCTTCTACCGCGTGATGAAACGCGGTGATGTGGAAACCGAACTCCCTGGCCACATCCAGTCGATGTACCATCTCATCGGCGCGATAACAATGGTTATGCAGCAGGATTTCACCGGTCAGCACGCCAGCCAGGGTTTCCAGCTGAAGGTTGCGTTTGGGTTCGCTGGCTTCTTCATCGCCGTTACGTGCGTTGTCATAATCCTGCCAGCTCTGCAGATACTCCTGGGCATCAATGAAAGCGGCGCGTACCAGTGCCTTGTTGCCCATACGTGTGTCCGGTGCACTATTGCGCCCGGCACCATATACCCGTTTGGGGTTTTCACCGCAGGCCATTTTCAGTGAATGCGGCGCGCCCGGGAATTTCATGTCCTGCACCGTGCGCGCCGGCACATTGCGAATGGTGACGCCGCGCCCACCAAAGATATTGGCCGATCCGGGCAACACCATGAGTGTGGTCACGCCGCCCTGCAGCGCCGTGATGAAGCCCGGATCCTGTGGCCACAGACCATGTTCGGCCCAGACATGTGCTGTGTTCGGGCCCACCACTTCGTTGCCGTCCGAGTGCGCCCAGACGCCGGGAGAGGCAAATACGCCCAGATGTGAATGCACGTCGATCAGCCCCGGCGTGATCCAGTGGCCGGAGGCATCAATCACCTCGGCACCCGATGGCGCGCTGATATCCTGTCCGATTGCCTGGATGCGTCCGTCACTGATCAGCACGTCGCCGCCATCAATGCGTTCACCGGCACCAGTGAGCACTGTGGCGTTGCGCAGCAGCACCATCTCCGATGCCTGGGGCTGGTAGGTGGACGCAAAGCTGTCAGTCTGCAGAATCCGGAATTCATTGTCGGCCTGTGCTGTAGAAGTGGTCATCAGTGGACTGGCGCAGACAGCCAGGGTCAGTGCCGAGCAGGCCAGCAGGGTGCCGCCCGGTCGTGTCCGATGGAAACTGTTCATGAGTCCTCCGTAACAGCCTGTTGTTTGTTGGAATGATTGTTGTCAGGGACAGGTTAAGATTCGAGTCAGGCCTTGTCCACCATAATTGAATGACCTGTCTTTCTCCACATGGCCGTATGCGGTTTACGGCTGGTGTTGGTGGACTCAGTGTTTATAATGCCAGTATCCATAGTGATTGCATGCACAACAGGTGCAAGTGAGGTTTGATCATGACACGAGTCACAGGCAGCTGTCGGCGGAATGCAGGGCTGATGTCATTTCTTTTGATCTGGCTGGCAACGGGATGGCTTGCGGCCACAGGTGCCGGGGCACAGGAGACACAACTGATGAACGAATCACCACCGGTAGAAGGTGTGTCCTTCCGTTTTATCGAAAGCAATGGCATCACCATGCGCCTGGCCACCATGGGTGACAGTGGTCCATTGGTGATTCTTGCGCATGGCTGGCCGGAGTCGTGGTACTCCTGGCGGCATCAGATGACCGCGCTGGCCGATGCTGGCTACCGTGTGGTTGCCCCGGATATGCGGGGTTATGGCGCCACGGACGCCCCGGCAGCAATTGAGGACTACAACATTCGTGAATTGGCTGCAGATATGGTCGGCATCGTGGACGCCCTGGGTGAGGAGCAGGCGATCATGGTCGGCCACGACTGGGGCGCCATTGTGGCGTGGCACGCTGTTTTGTTGCATCCGGAGCGCTTTTCGGCATTGATTGCCATGAGTGTGCCCTACGGTGGCCGAGGTTCGCAGTCGCCCTTGGTGGGTTGGCAGAACGCTTACGGCGAGAACTTCTACTACATCCTCTACCATCAGGAGCCCGGTGTTGCCGAAGCCGAATACGATGCCGATCCGCGAGGGTTGCTGAGCCGGCTTTACGTGTCACCGGGTGCTGAGCGCGAACCGCCGCAGATCACCGACCGCCATCGTGACGCTGGCGGCTGGATTCCACGCATGGGACCGCCAGTGGAGCAGCCTGAGTGGTTGACCGAGGCGGATCTGGATTACTTTGTGTCCCAGTTTGAAAGTGCTGGATTCCGTGGCGGCGTGAACTACTACCGCAACTTTCATCGCAACTGGGAAATCACCCAGGAGCTGGATGGCGCGCGAATCACCGTGCCTACCCTGTTCATTGCCGGAGAAAATGATGTGGTGATAGCCGGCGCCTCAGCCGAGCAGCTGAGGGCCAGCATGGGGCGTGTGGTTGAAGATCTTCGTGATGTTGTACTGCTGCCCGAAGCCGGGCACTGGATACAGCAGGAATTGCCCGAAGCAACCAACGACGCCATGCTGGAATTTATGCGCAGTCTACAGTGAGGCTCAGAAGGCAGACGACAGAAGTCAGACGACAGACCTCAGAACTCAGAACTCGAACTGGGCGCGCAGGGCGAACACCGTACCATCAGCACTCTCGCCATCACGCTCGTTGGTGAACTGCATCAGGTTGGCCTTGAACACCATATCCTTGTTCGGATACCAGTTCAGGCCCAGCGTCCAGTGGTCCAGCTTCTGTCCGCGGCCAACCCGTGTGTGTTGCAGTGAGTCTGCTGTGGCAAAACGGGCCGCCAGTTCCCAGGAGCCGGTACCGCCCTGATTCAGGCTGCGCGCGGGAATATGTGTACCGAAGTCACCACTGAAAGCACGGTAGTTGTGTGATTCGCCGGTCAGAAAATAGCTGGCCTGCACGTACCAGCCGTCCTGCGTCAGACTGGAGCGGTCCGTGGCATTGTTACCCAGTTCATCAATCACCGCGCCACGGTCCAGGTCCAGATCCACACGCATGTACTCTGCCTGGACTGCGAACGGGCCCGACCCGGCTGCCGCTTCCAGTCCGGTGCGGGTGAATGACTCCACGCCGACCAGGTCATCTCGACCGATCAGGCGCAGGTCCAGTGGACGCGCGCCTGTGCGTGTGCGCAGGCGCACCTCGCTCCATTCGTTGTCGTCCACATCGTAGGCATTCTTGCGATAGTTCCAGGAAGCCCCAAGGTGAACAAAGCTGTTTTCGGTCAGATGGGGCGCCATCGAGCCACGGGCTGCAAAGGCATAACCTTCGTCCAGATCACGACTGGCTTCCACACCTTCACCGCCGAACACACCAAGGCCCAGGTACCAGGCGGGCACCAGGGTTTCATACAATATGCCGATTTCGCGGTCCGGTCTGTAGGCATCTATCGGAGCTGCGCGTTCCAGGAATGTGAGCCGTCGCGAACTTGTCGAGCTTTCCATGCTGATGGGTTCCTTGAAGTGACCCACTGCAAGTCTGGAGTTGGGGAACAGGTAGCCCACATAAGCATTGGCAAACCTGACTTCATTGTCCCTGAAGTCCACTTCCAGTTGCCATTCCCAGTCATCATGCATCACGCCCAATGCACCCAGGCGTGCACGTCGGATACGGGTGGCGTGGTTGGGTAGCGGCGTGTCTTCGCGTGCGACTGACCCCAGGTTGTCGTCAAAGGTGCCGCGTGCGGCATCTACCATAAGGCGACCACGAATACCGAAGCGATGGGTGCCGTCAGCGGTTTCCACGCGAAACCGGTTTGCCTGGATACGATGATGGATGTCTTCAATCGGCATGGTGGGCTCGAACTCCAGACCCGGATACCGTGGTTCCGGTGCTTCGGTCTCGGCGAGTAATTCGCGGGCGTCCTGTTCGGTGATGACACCGCGTTCGACCAGTATTTCAATCAATCGTGAGTCGGATGTTTGCGCTTGGGTTGCCGCACAGGCAAAAAATGCGGCTAAAATCGAGGTGCTTGCAAGTGACTTTTTTATTGTGCTGGTGACAGTAATCGTCAAGGCAGTTGTCATGAACTGACTCCTTCTTGGTCCTTATCTATCGAATCGCGACAAAGTCGCGCGCGGGGGCGGGGCGCATGCGCGCCACACAGCCCTTCCAGTCTATGGTCGGATTGTTACAGTGTGACTACAGTTTCTTGACATTGGCCTTATGCTGGCCACTTTGTTGGAATCATCGCGATCGACGACTGATCTGGAACGCTGCAAGCACCACGGTAGAGAGCAGAATCGTTACAGTGGCCATGGCCATGGCCATGGCAATATCGCCCTGCTCGAATTGATTGAATATGTAGGTCGCCGTCACATCTGCGCCCGGTGGCAGCAGCAGAATGGAAGCGACCAGCTCGCGCATGCAGACAATGAATGTTGTCACCCATGCAGCGATCAGCGCCGGACGAAGCCGCGGCAGCACAATCTGCAGAAAGATGGTGCTGCGCCTGGCGCCGAGGATGGCACCGGCATTCTCCAGATTGGGACTCATGGCACGTAGTGTGGAGTTACTGTAGTTCAGTGCGTCTGTGATGTAGATCACCACATAGGCCAGCAGCAACATCCAGAGTGTGTTGTAGATATTGATGCTAACCCATGAGGCGTTCCAGGCCAGTATCAGCCCCACGGCCATGACAATCTTGGGTATGACACGCGGCAACGTGGCAAGTCCGTCCAGAAATCGTTGCAAGGGACTCTGGGACCGGGCGTTGACGTATGCAATGTAGGCGCCAGCCATCACACAAATGGTGGCCGCAGCCATGCTGAGTCCGGTGCTGGTCAGCAACGCCCGCAGACCGCGGGAGCCGGGCTCGAACAGTGCGCGGTAATTGCCCAGAGTCAGTTCGGGCCAGCCTTCACCCCAGCTCGCAACCAGACTGGTCAGCACCATGGCGAAGTAGGGCAGCACGGAGCTGAAAAGAAACAGTGCCCCGACCCACAGCCAGGCCAGCAGTTTGCCTGTGCGGGATAGCTGGATCAGTTCGGGCTGCCCGCTGCGCAAGGTGCCACCGGCGAGCAGACGCGAGAGCCAGCGACTGCCGTAAAGGGTGATCAGGGCAAACAGGCACAACAGGGAAGACAGTGACGTGGCCAGGGCGAGATCCACTGGCCAACTGGTGACCAGATAGAATATTTCCGCTGGCAGCAATGGCAGATTGGAGCGAGTACCAAGCACGGCAGGCACTCCGAAGTTCGACAGTGCTTCCAGAAAAACCAGCAGTCCGGAGTTCAGGATTGCCGGCAGCAGCAACGGCAGCACAATAAAACGCATGCGCGCCAGCCAATTGGCGCCAAGTATGGTTGCGGCATCTTCAAGCCGGCGCGGCATGGTAGACAGTGTTGCTTCCACCGCCAGCGAGACGTAGGCGAACGAGGCCAGCGCCATGACTGTGGTCACACCCCAGAAGGAAAAAAACCAGCCGCGCAGCCCCTGATGCATGCCGCCAACAGACAGATCGGCAAAACCGTTCTGTTGCATGACCAGGATATAGGAAAGCGCCAGGATGTAGGGCGGTGTCATCAGTGGTACGAGCAGGGACAGCCGTGCCCAGGTCTTGCCCGGCATGTTGGTGCGTGCCAGCAGATAACCGCAGGGAATGCCAAAGACCCAGCTGACCACTGTGACAGCGCCAGCCCACAACAGGGAGGTACGCACCATGGCGAGCAGGTCCTCGGTCTGCAGCAGCCGCCGGTAGGCGTCCATGAAGCCGCTGAAGTCCCCGCCCAGTATGTTCGGAAACAGACTCTGCGCGAACAGCATCAGTAGCGGGTACCCGGCTGTGATCAGCAGAAAGCCCAGGCAAATGAGCAAAGGTAGCCTTCGGACCAGGTGCTGCAGTTTCAACGCAGAACCTCCGCACGTTCCACTTCAATCTGGAATCGGCGCAGGATACGGTTCTGACGTGCCAGTGCCTGGGCCAGGTCCACCTCGAACACAGCAGGCAGACTGCCGTCACCTCGCAACTCATGAACCGGTACGTCGGTGCGTGCTGGCAGCAGATACGCATTGGCCACCTGTTGCTGCATGTCCGTGGTGAAATAAAAGTCGATAAAGTCCCGGGCAAGATCCGGCACCGGCGTGTCGGCCAGAATGGCTATGGGGCGCTGCACCAGTGCTGACCCGTCGGGCGGAAAGTGCATGACCAGTGGTGCGCCGCTGGCGATCTGGTTGTAGATCAGGTAATCAACGGCACCGGCCATGGCCTGGAAGGCGCCCACAACCAGTGTGCTGATGGCCTGCGAGTTTGCTGCCGCAAAGTCCATGCCGGCGCGCCGTGCAGCCATGAAATGCCCGAATCCTTCCTGTTCGTGATTGAGGATATAGGCGACCACGAAGTCACCGGCAGAACCGGATCGGGACGGCGAAGGCATGGTGACACGCAGCGGCAACTCACCTGACAGCAGAGTCTTCCAATTCACATCCGGCACTGCGCTGTCCTGACGAAAGGCGATACCAACCAGTGCGGCGGAAGTGGCAAAGTAGTAGTGGTCCGGATCGTGCCACTGCGGATGGGTCTGCGCCAGCCAGGCCGGGTCCGGATAGCGCAGCAGGCGCTCATCCTGTTTCAGGGCTTCGGCAGCCACCTGGCTGGCGAACATCACCACATCGGCGCGCGGTCGATAGCGTTCGGCCTCCAGGCGAGCCATGATCTGACCTGTCGTGGCGTTGAACAGCTCCACGCGCGCCCCGGTCTGCTCGGCAAACGTGGTGGTAACGGCTTCGGCCAGCGAACGGGGCCCGGCTGCGTAGACAACCAGCGTATTGCTGTCAGCGCTGCGGCTGTTGTCACCGCAGCTGGACAGCAGCAGCGCTGGCACCAGAACCAGAACCAGTGCGCCGACCACCTTCAGCGGTGAACGCCTCAGAGCCACCACAGAGCGTCTCATCAGTCAGCCAGGAAACGGATGGCATCGGCTGCGAATCGGACCTGGACGGTCTGTCCCGGTTGCATGTCCTGATGTGCCAGCCCCCGCAGGCGCTGGCCGTTGTGCAGGCGCACAAAGGCTTCCCTGCGGTCACCCAGAAAGTGATGTTGTTCACAGGTGCCGGACAGGCTAACCCGACTGTCATTGGCGCCGTTGGCATCGGCATAGATGGCAATGGACTCGCGACGGATCATGAATTGTCCGCTTTCCGGCGCCTCGCTGGCGCTGACCTGCACCGGTAACTCGCCGTCCAGCAGAATGTGGCCGTTGTAACGACGGTAGGCGAGCAGATTGCTGTTGCCCACAAAGCTGGCTACAAAACTGCTCGCCGGTTGTTCGTACAGTGACTCGGGAGTACCCACCTGGGCGATGCGCCCCTGATGCATCAGCGCAACCCGGTTGCCCAGCGTGAAGGCTTCCTGCTGGTCGTGTGTGACATAGACGGCGGTGACACCGGTCTCACGCAGCAGCTGGGCCAACTCGTGTTTCATGTCCTCGCGAAGCCGGGCATCCAGCGCAGACAGGGGTTCGTCAAACAGCAGCACGCGTGGTTGCACGGCCAGCGCCCGCGCAATGGCCACACGCTGCTGCTGGCCGCCGGAGAGCTGGTCGGGGAGCCGATCCATGAAGGCTTCCATCTGTACCTTTTTCAGCACTTCCCGCGTGCGCTGCTCGCGCTCGGCGCGCCGCAAGCCCTGCATGCGGAGGCCAAAAGCCACATTGGCGGCCACGGTCATGTGGGGCCACAGGCTGAAGTCCTGGAACACCATCGCAAATCGTCGGCGCTGCATGGGTATGTGAATACCCCTGGCCGGCGCGTCCAGCACGGTCCCGTCGCAGTGCAGTTCACCACTGTCGGCGCTCAGTATACCGTTGAGGATATTCAGCAATGTGGTCTTGCCGCAACCGGACGGGCCCAGCAAGACCAGGCATTCGCCACGGTCAATGTCCAGGATGATGTTATCCAGTACCACCTGGCCGTTGAAGGTTTTCTTGAGTCGCTGGCAACTCAGGGAGGCTGTCATCGGATAGAGTCTCCGGTCAGGGTTCCCGGATAAGGCCCCTGGATTGTGTATTTCTGGATCGCTGATGATGTGCTCAAGGGCAAGGGTAGCGGAAGAATTTGTCAGTCTTGTGACACGGATGGTTATCGAATCCAATGTGCCGGCTTGTCCAGTCGGGGGTATATGGTGGTAAGGTAGAGTGCCGGTTTCATGAAAAGGAGTTGATCATGCCCAAGTACCTGCTGGTTGCCGCTGACGCTGCAAGAGCTCGCATTTTCACACGGGAGAAAAAGTACAGTGCATTAAGTGAGATTGACACCCTGGTGCATCCCGAATCAAGGATGATGCGGCAGGATCTGGTCAGTGACCGTCAGGGACAGGTGCACGAATCCCGCTCCGCGGGCGAGAGCAGTCATCAGGAACCCACCGATCCCAAGCAGAAGGAGTTCGACCGCTTTGCCAACGAACTCGCGGCCTACCTGAAGACCGCACGCAACGGCAATGGCGTGGCCGGGATCACACTGGTCGCCGAGCCGGGCTTTCTCGGGCAGCTGCGCAAGGTTCTGGACGATGAGACGCGCAAGCTGATCATTCGAGAGGTGGCCAAGAGTGTCACCACACAGACGCCGGAATTCATCGCAGCAACAGCCGACAAGGAGTAATATACCTCCGGACATTTTATCCCTGATGAGGCCGCTTATATGGAAATTTCAACCATTATCATACTGGTGATCATTGCGCTGCTGGTGTTCTATACCATTTCGGTATTCAACAAACTGGTCAGTCTTCGCAACCGCTACCAGAACGCCTTCGCCCAGATCGAGGTGCAGCTCAAACGTCGTTATGACCTGATCCCCAATCTGGTGGAGACGGCCAAGGCCTACATGTCCCACGAACGTGAAACCCTGGAGTCGGTGACGGCGGCGCGTAATGCCGCTGCCGGTGTGCTGGCCAACGCCGCTGCCAAACCCGGTGACCCGGCCGCCATGCAGAGCCTTGGCGCCAGCGAAGGTGCCCTGGCCTCGGCACTGGGACGCCTGAATGTGGTGATGGAAGCCTATCCGGACCTGAAGGCCAACCAGAACATGATGCAGCTCAGCGAGGAGTTGACCAGCACAGAGAACAAGGTGGCCTTCTCCCGTCAGGCCTATAACGATCAGGTCATGGCGTACAACACCTATCGCCAGTCTTTCCCGCCAGTGGTGCTGGCCCCTGTATTCGGTCACCCCAGCGATGCCAGTCTGTTGCAGTTCGAGGACAGCGCTGAAATCCAGGCTGCGCCAAAGGTTTCGTTCTAGGAGTTTTGATCATCAATGGATTTCTTCCAATCCCAGGATGTTGCGCGTCGCAACACCACCAAGCTGGTTGTGCTGTTTCTGCTGGCGGTAATCAGCCTGATTGCCATGACCAACGTGTTGATCATGATCACGCTGGGGCTGCTCAGCGAGGATCCGGCCGCCGGTATGGCTGCGCAGCTGGACTGGGGCGCTTTTATCTGGGTCAGTGTCGCAGTAATTGCCGTGGTGGCTTTTGGCAGCCTTTACAAGGTGGCCAGTCTGTCCGGCGGAGGCGCTCGTGTCGCTGAAATGATGCAGGCGCAGTTGATTGTTGATGGCACCGGTGATCTGGACAAACAGCGGGTACTGAACGTTGTGGAGGAAATGGCCATTGCGTCGGGCACACCGGTGCCGCCGGTATATCTGATGGAGGAGGATGCCATCAATGCTTTTGCCGCCGGCTATTCGCCAGCTGATGCTGTCATAGGTGTGACGCGTGGCGCCATACAGAAGTTGTCGCGCGAAGAACTGCAGGGAGTGATTGCACACGAGTTCAGTCATATATTGCATGGTGACATGCGTCTGAACATCCGCCTGATCGGACTGCTGCATGGCATCATGGTGCTGGGACTCATGGGTTATTACCTGATGCGCTCGGCGGCCTTCTCGGGTCGCTCGCGTAACGGCGGCCAGATTGCCATTCTCGGGCTTGGCCTGGTGGTGATCGGTTTTGCCGGCACCTTTTTTGGTAACCTGATCAAGTCCGCTGTCAGTCGTCAGCGAGAGTATCTGGCTGATGCTTCAGCGGTGCAGTACACACGTAATCCGGACGGCATTGCCGGGGCCTTGAAGCGCATAGGCGCCGATTCGCAGGGTTCAGTGCTGCAGAACCCGGCCGCATCGGAAATCAGCCACGCGCTTTTCAGCAAAGGTGTGAAGTCCGGCATCAACAGTATGTTTGCCACCCACCCGCCTCTGAAGAAGCGCATCAAGAGCATTCAGCCCAATTGGGATGGCAGTTTTGACCTGCCGCCGGTGCGACGCCATGAACCGGAGCCACAGCACTCCGCTGCCACAGGTGGCTCGAGTGAAAAGGGTCGATCGCCATTGACACTGGTAGCAGGGCTTGGTGTTCTGGCCGAACAGGCGATGGCTCAGGCAGGCAATCCGAAAACGGAGCATATCCGCTACGCCGAGCAACTGCATGCGCGTCTGCCGGCAGCGCCACTGCAAGCCGCGCACGATCCCTATGCTGCGCGGGCCCTGATCTACGTGCTGGTGCTGGCCGATGACGCAGGTGCGCAGCAGCAACAGCTCGCCTTTATTGAAGCCAATGCCGATACCGGTGTTCACGCCGAGGTGATAAATCTCATGGCGCACCGGGACGACTTGCAGCCCGAGTTTCGCCTGCCGCTGATAAACATTGCCCTGTCGGGTATGCGCCAGATGTCTGCGGCGCAGTACACACTCTTTCGCCGCAATCTTGCCGGCGTGCTGAGACTGGACGATGGCCGTGGTCTGCAACAGTGGATTGTCCACAAGATAGTCACTCACCATCTGGATGAGGTGTTCCCCGACCGCCAGCGACCGAAGGCCCGTGGCAATCGCACATTGGCGCAGTCCCGCGAGGCCTGTTCGGTGTTGTTGTCCTGGTTGGTGCATGCCGGTGAACAGGAAGGTCTTGAGCCCCAGGCAGTGTTCGACAAGGCCGTGGCCGAGTTGGACGCTGGTAACAAAACTGCACTGGAATTCATTGACGGGAAAGATCTGTCCCTGGCGGCTCTGGACAAGGCTGCCGACGAACTTGCGCAGCTTCGCGCGCTGCTCAAACCGCGCCTTCTGAAGGCTTGCGCAACCTGTATCGCGGCTGACGGCAAGTCCACGGTGACTGAGCAGGAGCTGTTCAGGGCGGTGGCCGAGATCATTGATTGTCCGATGCCGCCGTTGTTGCCACAGTCTTGACAACATTGGCGCAAAAGTACATGTTTTGCTTCCAGGAACAACAATAGTGATGGCCAACGAATCGGCCGTTGTATACCCGCAGTCATCCCCCGATGGCGTATTCGCCCGCAAGGGGTTTTCCAAGAGGTGAGTCATGAACCGAATTTTCAGATTGAACCAGGCGACCAGCCAGTTGCTGGCAGCCACAGGCATGGCAGCATTGCTGATCAGTACCTCAGCCAGTGCCCAACCCGGAGCGACCGGCCCGGAAGAACACGCCGATATCGAACCCATCAACCATCTGCCCAATCCCTATGAGACCGTGCGTGACTGGGGCACCCTGCCTGACGGTCGCAGTTGGGGTTCGGTCAGCGCTGTGCATGTGGATATTGACGGTGTACACATCTGGGCAGGTGACCGTTGTGGCACAAACTCCTGCGTGGGTTCCAATGTGGATCCCATCGTCAAGCTGGACCAGGACGGCAATGTGGTTCAGAGTTTTGGTGCCGGCCTGATCGCCTGGCCACATGGCATTACGGTGGATCATGAGGGCAATGTCTGGATTGCTGATGCGCGGTCGGCCAATGCCGGCGAACTGGAGCAGTATCCCGATGCCACTGATATCGGGCATAGTGTCCTCAAGTTCAGCCCCGAGGGTGAATTGCTGATGACTCTCGGCACACCCGGCCAGGCCGGTGACCCGCCGACACATTTCACCGAACCCAATGACATTGTGGTGGCCGCAGACGGTCACATCTTTGTGGCCGAAACGCACAGCGCGCAGTTTATTGATGCACCGGATACCCCTCGCTCCATGAGCCGTATTTCCAAGTTCGCTCCCGACGGCACGTTCGTCAAGAGCTGGGGTGAGTGGGGTTATGAGGAAGGTCAGATGCGCTCGCCGCATGCGCTGGCGATGGATTCACAGGGCCGCATTTTTGCCGCCGATCGCGGCAATCGCCGTATCCAGATCTTTGATCAGGAAGGTAATCATCTGGACACCTGGTATCAGTTCAGTCGCATCAGTGGTCTGTTCATCGACGACAACGATGTGCTGTATGCCATCGACTCGGAGTCTGACGCCAACTACAACCCGGGCTGGCGCAAAGGCCTGCGAATCGGCAGCGCACGGACGGGTGAGGTCTGGTACTTCATTCCCGAACACATGTCCGAGCGCCCCACCGGCATGGGTGGTATCGGTGCCATGGGTGAAGGCGTGACCGTGGACCGCTACGGCAACATCTTCACCGGCGAAGTGGGTCCGGTCCAGGGCATGAGCAAATTCATTCCCCGTCTGCTGCCGGATGAAATCAATCACTGATCCAGCACCACCCGGCCAGGCGCGTGATCGCCTGGTCGGGCTGCAACAACAGGGCATGCGCAAGGGCCAGGTCAGACTCTGGTTGGCCGAACAGGCGGATAACGACCCTGCCATCCAACGGGCCTGGCACGACTGGTCCGAGGTAACCGATCGTGAGGAGCTGCGGCTGCGGCTTGAAGTCCTCACTCAGGTCCGATCACTGGATCCGGAACTTGCCCCTTTCATCACTTTCTGCTTTCGCGCCTCTGTTGCTGATCTGTACCAGCCTGCAGCCATAGTGCTTGGGCGTCACCTGCATGCAGTGCCTGCATTGCGTGACTATCTGGAAGAATACAGCAAGCGGCGCCAGGTGAATCTTGATAGCCTGTTGGCATTTCAGGGCAAATTGTTGCATGGCAAGCGCACCCACCGCCGGCTGTTGCTCGTCAGCGCTGCGGCCCAGGAAAGCGCTGCGGTTGAAACAGACTCCGCGGCCAGTGCTATCGCTGCGCTGGCCCGTGACCTACCCGACAATACACAGGACTGGGCCGTTGTACTGCTGGCAATGCACGCAATGCTGGAGCGCCAGGTGGCCCCGGAAGCGTTTGCTGACAGTCTGGGTTCGCTGATCGAGGGCGTGACAGTTGCGCCGGAGCCAGCACTGAGCCGCACAGTGATTCAGCGCTGTTGCACCCTTTTACCGTATCTGCCGCCGGAACAGGCTTCGCGTGCCTGGCAGAAACTGTTGGCTCGCACGGTACAGCGCATTGCCGATGCCAGCTCGCAGCCCTGTGGTCATCAGGGCGCCCTGTTGATGCAGCTGGATGAGGTGCTCCGGGCGCTGGCGTTTCTGCCTGAGTCCAGTCGCCGGACGTTGATTCCGGCAATAACCGAGACTGAGTACCCGCAGTTGGCGGGCTGGATGCAGGCGCGTCTGCGCTGCCTGCTGGCACGCGAATCGGTGCAATGGCCCACGGACCTTGAGCTTGATGTCGCGGCGCTCATGGAACAGTATCCCGAGCCCGTCGTCAATACGGCCCGCCAGTTCATGAGCCTGCTGGAGGAAATGGCTTCGTCGGCACGCTGGCTCAGTCACTCTGTTGGGGAACGCGCCCGCATGGCTGTGCTGATGATTGATTATGTGCGTCATGCTGCCTTGATTGATGGGGGTATGGATGAAGCGCGAATGGATGCCATTCTCGAGCGCTTCGATATTCAGGTCGCCGAACATGCGCCGGGGACTTCCCGAGCGCCGTTGCATGCGGCCAGCGGTATCTTGCTCAAGTTGCTGGCCTGGGAAGGCGCAGCGATAGAGGCATTGATCGATGCCCGCATGCTACACGGTATTGACGATTTGCGTGTGTTGCTGGCTCTGGTGCCTGTGCGGCGACCGACACCACTGGCGGCCTCTCTGGCCGATGCCCTGGAACAACAGATGCGTTGGCGCCTGCGTACCGAACCGGACTTTGATCCGGCACTGTTGCTGCGCAAGCTCAGTGTGCGCCGGCCTCACCCGGGTCTTCTGCACGCGCTTGTCCAACTGGCAGATGATCGGCGTTATCTGCGCGCCGATGGCACGCCGGTGGATCTGCAGGCCATGCTGAAACAGGCGGCGACTGATGCCGATACCGTTGGCCGGCAGGGTGGCTCGCGTCCCGGGGTGACGCTGTCTGAAGATCTGCAGGAGTTATTGGATCGTGTGTCCGTGGGACAACACCGTGGTGACGGTGACAGCCTTGGGCTGATGACCTTGTTGGGGCGAATGTACCGATCCGATCAGCCGGTACTCACAGCCGGTGAGCCGGCATGGAGCAAGATGAGTTACGGGCAGCTTGCTGATCAGGTGACCGATATCTGCGCCTCATTGCATCGTCGTCTGTCCCGTCTGTTGCCGGCGCACTGGGCTGATGATGACACACTGGCGTCGCTGCGTGATGCCGAACATGAACTACAGTCATTGAAACAGTTGCTGGTGCCCGTGCTGCCGCTCAGCGAGGCAAACTGGCTTGAGGCGCGCAGCGATCACCTTTTGCAGTTGCTGGATCAGCGGCGTTCGCAGACTGAACAGCTGTTTGCGACCTGGTCGCTGACCCGTGTCATGCCTTCGGAGCTCGACACTTCGCTGGCCTCACAGGCGGTGCACAGTATCACTCGTGTGGCAGAGCCGGAATCGCAATCCCATCTGCTCGGACTGTTTCTGGATGCCCTGGTGGCGCGGGCCGGCCGACTGAATCACAGTGAGCATGAAGACTGGGCCAGCCGCCGTGCAATTCTGGACTGGTCGCTGTTGGTTGAAGTGCCTGGCGCCCAGATCAATCGTTGGCACTCCCTTCAACAGCAGTGCTGGGCCGATCTTGTCCGTCAGGCCATGACGCAGCAGCATCAGGGGCGGGCCCTGGCATTGATGCTGCAGGCGGACTACGAGAGTCTGCAGGCCAGTGAGATTGGCCAGCGTGTAATGAGCGACGCCTTGCCCTGGTGTTATGACCGTCTGCGCCTTGGCGCTGCCCTGGGTATCAGGCGTCGGCTCCGCGTCGGGCGCATCAGTGGTGTGGCAGCGGAGGCAGCTGCCTTGCCATTGTATGCCGGCGAGCTGGGCCGTTTCTTCATTCACTATTCCGCCGTCTGGTTGGCCATGCTCATCGGCTGTATATTGATGCTCGATTTTGGTGACGCGTGGAAGTCCATGGCCGAAATTGGTGATGTGCGTGGCATTGCCATTACCTTTGTGCTGGGTGTGGGTGGCACCTATCTGTATCTGCTGAAAAACCTGCGTGACAAGGGTGCAGTCCTGCCAGATGAGTCCACGGCCATGGTCTGGCGTTCCCGATTGCTGCGCGCGGGCCTGTTCTTGATGGTCTGTCTGGCCTACACCCTGTTGATGACCACGCTACTCTGGCTTTTGCTGTCCAGCACCGATGAAGTGGTGCACGGACCGGAGGCCATTGGCCATATTGTGGTCTGGGCCGGGTTTGGCCTGTTCATGGGTGTGTTTTTCGGTCTGATTGCCGGTGATGGCGGATCCTGACACGGTGAGTTATTATACGGGAGTATAATTCACACAGGCTGTTTGCATGACCGCAACCACACGAACAGGTCCAGCACTGGACCGACGTGCGACCCGCAGCAGTGCCGGTCGCCCCGTCAATGCCAATCCCGAGTTGCAGCGCGAACGAATCCTGCAGGCTGCGCTGGGCCACTTTGCGCGCCACGGGTTCGGTGGCACGTCTCTGCGCATGATTGCTGCCGACGCGGGCGTGACTCACGGACTGATCCGGCATTACTTCAGCAACAAGGAGGAATTGTTCCATGCCACTGCGGATTACCTGTTTGGTCAGGTGGCCGAGGCATTGGAGCAACATCAGAACGGGGGAAACGGCAGTGATGCCATCACTCAGCTGGAAATGCAGATACGTGCCTTTGTCCGTCTGTCAGCCCGTATGCCGCATCTGGCAGGATTTCTGATGCAGGCCGGACTGGACGGCGGCGATCACTTTGATTATGTGATCGAAAAGCATGTACGTCCCCTGTATGAACAGGCTCTGCGCCCCTACCTGACGGCTGTCAGTGAAGGCACGGCCCAGGCAATGGATCCCGATTTCCTGTTCATGATTGCCACCCACGCGGCCACCGCTCCGTTCGCCCAGGCGGCTGTACGCAAGGCCATTTCCGGCCGCGACATGTACGACCCGGAAATCGTGGACGCCTACGCCGATGCCCTGATCCGCGTTCTGCTCGGGGGCTTGTTGACCGATGCACAGCGCAAACAGAGAGGCTTCTGAGAGCCATGAGCGTAGAATCAGCCCTGAGCGGAAAAGCAGCCCTGAGCGTAGAATCAGCCCTGAGCGGAAAAGCAGCCGTGAGCGAAAAAGCCGCCATGAACCTGGAATCAGCCCTTACAGCTGATTACTTCGATGTTGTGATTGTTGGCGCCGGGCTGTCCGGCATAGGTGCGGCCTGGCATCTCAGGGACAAGTGTCCGGGCAAGTCTTTTACCATTCTGGAAGGGCGCGAAGCCATGGGCGGCACCTGGGATCTGTTCCGTTATCCGGGCATACGGTCGGACAGCGACATGCACACCCTGGGCTACAACTTCCGTCCCTGGCGCGAGGCCAAGGCAATAGCCGACGGGCCGTCCATCCTCAACTACGTGCAGCAGGTGGCAAGCGACGGTGGCATTGATCAGCATATCCGTTATCAACACCGTGTCACCCACGCCGAGTGGTCCTCGGACGACGCTTGCTGGACGCTTACGGTCAAAAAGACGGTAACAGACGGCGGAGGGGATGACGGCGTGGAAGTGCTGAAGATCCGTTGCAACATGTTGATGATGTGTTCCGGTTATTACAGTTACGAGAAGGGCTACACGCCAGACTTCGAGGGCCAGGACAGTTTCCGTGGCCAGATCATCCATCCCCAGCATTGGCCCGAGCGTCTGGACTATGCCGGTAAGAAGGTGGTGATCATTGGCTCCGGTGCCACAGCCATGACACTGGCGCCGAGCATGGCGCAGACCGCCGGCAGGGTCACCATGCTGCAACGTTCCCCGACTTATGTGGTGTCCATGCCCGATCGGGACATTATTGCCAACACCCTGCGCAAGGTGCTGCCTGAGCGTGTTGCCTACTCATTGACCCGTTGGAAGAACATCAAGTTCCAGCAGTTCGTCTATCGCCGCTCGCGCACGAAACCCGAGAAACTGAAGCAGAAACTGCTGAACATGGTGCGCAAGCAACTGGGTCCGGACTTTGATGTGGAAAAGCACTTCACGCCCAGCTATAACCCCTGGGACCAGCGTCTGTGCCTGGTGCCCAATGCGGACCTGTTCGAAGCCATCCGCAACGGGTCGCTGGATGTCGTGACTGATGGCATAGAACGCTTTACCGAAAACGGCATTCAACTGGCATCCGGGCAGTCGCTGGACGCCGATATTATTGTTACAGCCACCGGCCTGAATCTGGTGGTCCTGGGTAATGTGCAGTTCAGTGTGGATGGCAATCCGGTGGATTTTGCCAATACCTGGGCGTACAAGGCACTGATGTTCTCCGGTGTGCCGAACATGATTTTCACCTTCGGTTACATCAATGCGTCATGGACACTGAGAGCCGATCTTATCGCAGAATATGCCTGTCGCCTGATCAATCATATGGACAGCATTGGCGCACGGCAATGTACACCACAACTTCGTGACAGTGATTACGACATGGTGTCGCGGCCTTTCATCGATGACTTTTCTGCCAACTACATGCAGCGCATGATGGACCGGTTTCCGCGCCAGGGTGATCGTGAGCCATGGATCAATTCACAGAACTACAAAAAGGACAGGAAACTGTTGCGTCACGGGGCTATCGAAGATGGCGTGCTGCAGTTCAGCGCCGCGAGCCGGTCATAGGACGTAATTGCAGGAACGATACGATTCCCGGGGCCAGGTCGTCAAACGGGAAGTGGCGGATATCGGCATCACTGGACAACGCCCCGATGGGCGGATAGCTTTTGTCCTATGCGTATACGGTGCGTCCATTCTCACTCCGTTCCGGGAAACAGAAAGTGTTCTCGCGCCATCTCCCGCAGTTGGGGCGAATGATGATAATTGCCAGTTTTCTCTTCTTTCTGCTGATTTTTGCACTGATCGGCGCCCTGTCGGTGGTCGCCAGTCGGGGCACAACAGCCGACTACCTGACGGCGGGACAGAGCGTCAAGCCGTGGCTGGTGTCGTTATCGGCAGTAGCTACCAACAACAGTGGCTACATGTTCACCGGCATGATCGGCTTCACCTATATCAACGGTCTGCATTCCATCTGGCTGATGTTGGGCTGGATCGCCGGGGACTTCATTGGCTCGATGCTGTTGTGGCGTGACATTCGCCAGACCACCGAAAAACGCGACCTGCACTCATACAGCGGCTTGATCAGCAACTGGTGGGGACAGAACTACCAGAAGTTGCGCATGCTCTCGGGGATTGTGATCCTGCTGTTCCTGGGAGCCTACGCCGGTGCCCAGCTCAATGCCGGCAGCAAGGCGCTGCACGTGCTTCTGGACTGGGATCTCTCCACGGGGGTCTTGCTGGGAGCGGGCGTGGTGCTGATCTACAGCATGATCGGGGGTATCCGCGCTTCCATCTGGACCGACGCGGCCCAGTCTTTTGTGATGATCGTTGCCATGCCCACCCTGATGTTCATGACCGTGCAGGAGGTCGGTGGCTGGAATGCCATGGTCGAGCAGTTGCATGACGTGGAGGAGAACTACATGAACTGGTTCCCACCCGACAGCACGTTGTTCTCCGCGAGCCTGTTCGCGATCGGCTGGCTGTTTGCTGGCTTCGGGGTGGTGGGGCAGCCCCAGGTGATGGTGCGCTATATGGGGCTGACCGATGTCACCCTCATGAATCGGGTGCGCATGTATTACTACGGCTGGTTCATCTTCTTTTACGGCTCGACCATCATTGTCGGGCTGCTCTCGCGATTGATCATCACCGAGGTGGACCAGTTCGATGAGGAGCTGGCCTTGCCCACCATGGCAGTGGAGTTGATGCCGGCACTACTGGCTGGCATGGTGCTGGCGGGCTTGTTCGCCGCCACCATGTCCACCGCTGACTCCCTGGTGCTGAGCTGCTCGGGGGCAATCTCCCGCGATGTGCGTCCCGACAAACCACTGGGTTTCTGGATGACACGTGTGGCTACCTTTGTGGTGGTGATCGTGGCGGTGATGGTGGCGCTCTATGGGGAGCGCACAGTATTCGAGCTGGTGATACTGGCCTGGGGGCTACTCGCCTCTGCCTTCGCGCCCTTGCTGCTGATCTATCACTTCCGGCGCCTGCCGTCGGAAGCCCAGTGCATCACCATCATGTTTGCTGGGGTGATCGCCTACCTGATCTCCCATTACAGCTTCATCGCCGATCACGTCTATGAGCTGATGCCGGCGATGATCGTAGCCTTCACGGTCTATGCACTCATACTGATGTTCAGCAAGGTCGAAGTACAGCGCAAGGGATAAGGATGACGGCGACAAACCCGCGCAATGTCTGCGTTACTTCAGCAGCATTGCCGTGGGTATTGGCCAGGCACGCACCGGCGCGTTACCATGAACAGTCATTTCCCATCAGGGAGCTGTCCATGAGTGAACTGACGCAGAGAACATGCAAACCTTGTGAAGGTGGCACCAATCCTATGGATGCCGAAGAGGTCAAGCAACACCTGGGCTTGATCAACGATGGCTGGGAGCCTGGCAAGGACGCCAGACAGATCAGCCGCAGCTTCAAATTCAAGGACTATTATCACACCACGGCTTTCATTAACGCCGTAGCCTGGATTGCGCATCGTGAAGACCATCACCCGGATATCAGCTTTGGCTACAACCGGGCGACTGTGACATACACTACACACGACATTGGCGGTCTGTCGGAGAACGACTTCATCTGTGCGGCGAAAGTCGATGCCCTGCAGAATTGACGCCTGACGTTGCGGCACTCGAAGTCCAGAATTCATGGCATGGTGTTGGATGTCCGACAGTACACTGGTATTCATCGTTCTCGCGCTGACCCTGTCCGCCTTCGCCTGGGCTCGCTTTCGCTACGACGTGGTGGCGGTCGCTGCCCTGTTGAGTTCGGTGATGCTTGGTCTGGTGCCGGCGGAGGAGGCCTTCAGTGGTTTTGGCCATCCGGCGGTGATCACCGTGGCGGCTGTGCTGATACTGAGCAGAGGTTTCGAGCACTCGGGTGTGGTGGATGTAATCGCCGACCAGATACTCAAGGTCGGTGATCGACTGTTCCTTCAACTGGTGGTCTTGTTGGGTACCGTGGTGGCGCTCTCCGGTTTCATGAACAACGTAGGCGCCCTGGCGCTGCTGCTGCCGGTGGCCATGCGTGTGGCCCGGCAACATGATACCTCACCCTCGATGCTGTTGATGCCATTGGCCTTCGGTTCGCTGCTCGGGGGGCTGACCACACTGATCGGAACGCCCCCCAACATCATCATATCGAGCCACCGGGGTACGGTGACGGGGGAGACTTTCGGCATGTTCTCCTTCTTTCCCGTTGGAGCCGTGGTGGCGCTGCTTGGGCTGTTTTTCATCGTGTTGCTGAGCCGGTATCTGGTACCCAGGCGCGCCGGAAAGGCCTCCACTGAGGAGATGTTCGATACCTCAAACTATCTGGTTGAGGTCAAAGTGGGGGAAAAGTCAAAGGCCAACGGTTGGACCTTGAGAACGTTGCATCAGGAGCTTGAGGACCTCCTCCCGGTACTTGCAGTGGTGCGCGACGGCAAGCGCAGTGCAGGGCACGAGTTCCATGGTTTTCTCAGGGAGGGTGATGTGCTGCTGGTGGAGGCAGACCCTGAGCAGATGAAACATCTCAAGGACACAGCGGGGCTGTATCTGGGATCCGAGGCAGAGCTCGAGGAGATCAGGCAAAAGGAGAAAGAACAGGAAGGCGAAGTGGACCATGCGAACAAGGGAGAAAAGAAGACCGTCAACACCGAAGGGCTGGAGCTGGTCGAGGCCATAGTACGCCGTGATTCGATGATGGTAAATCGCAGTGTCCAGGAACTGCGCCTGCAGAATCAGTACGGATTGCATCTGGTGGCGGTAGCGCGCGACGGAAGTCGCGTGAAGAAGCGTCTGCGTGAGATTCGCTTCGAGCCGGGCGACATCATTTTGTTGCAGGGTGGTGAAAGCGAAGTCCCGGAAAGTCTGGCCACTCTGGGTTGCCTGCCCCTGGCCAAGCGCAACCTTCCGCTGGGGCATTCACGCAAGTTGCTGGTCTCGCTTGCGATCTTCGCAGTGGCCGTCGTTGCGATGGTTTTCGATATCGTGCCGGCCGCAATTGCGCTGGCGACAGCAGCGCTGATCTCTATCCTCGCGGGGGTAATGCCTCTGCGTGACGGATATCAGGCCATCGATGGACCGGTGATCGTGCTGCTTGCGGCGATGATCCCGGTAGGCCAGGCCCTGGAGAGCAGCGGCGGCGCGCAAATGATCGCCGATGGGCTGCTGATACTGGGCGCCGAATGGTTGGTCCTGGGCTCCATGGCTCTGCTCTTTATCATCTGCATGCTGCTCTCCAACATCATCAACAATGCGGCAGCCGCAGTGTTGATGGCACCGATTGCTGTCAGTCTGGCGCGGGGGTTCGAGGTCTCTGTCGACCCGTTCCTGATGGTAGTGGCGATCAGCGCCTCCTGTGCCTTTCTCACTCCTATCGGCCATCAATCCAATACTCTCGTGCTGGGGCCCGGGGGGTATCGGTTCGGTGACTACTGGCGACTGGGGTTGCCGCTGTCGCTGGTGGTGCTCGCGGTGTCAATCCCGATGATCCTGCTGGTCTGGCCTCTGTAGCCAGCGCTGGAGCCTCCGAGAAGGAATCTTTGGGAAAGTAATTTGGAGCGCAACCGCTGAACCAGTTATTTCCTGAACCTGATAAGGGGTGATACGCAGTATGGCCGATAACGAAGCAAATACATCCAGCTATAAGAGAAAACGGGATTTTGATAAAACTCCCGAGCCTGACAATGGGGATGCGCAGCTTGACTGGGCCAGTGAGCGCCCGATTTTTGTTATCCAGAAACATGCCGCCACCAGTCTGCACTATGATTTTCGGATAGAAGTCGACGGCACTTTGAAATCCTGGGCTGTACCCAAAGGTCCCTCCACCAATCCCGGTGACAAGCGTTTGGCCATGCCGACCGAAGATCATCCCCTTACGTACGCAAATTTTGAGGGTGTCATTCCGGCCGATGAGTACGGCGGCGGCACCGTCATGATCTGGGACCGTGGCAGCTATCAAAACTTGAAGGACGACAAATCTGTGGCCGCGCAACTGGACGAGGGTCATGTCACCATTTATCTGAAAGGTGAAAAAATATACGGTGGTTATGCCCTGATTCGCACCGATAGTGGCGACGACGCCCGCTGGTTGCTAATTAAAATGGACGATAATGAAGCCGATGCCCGGCGCAACCCGACCTCCACCGAAAATAAATCGGTTGCCTCAGACCGGACCCTTGATCAGATCAAGAACGAGGAATCCGCTGATGACTGATGTTCCCAGCCTCCGCAGAGGCGGCGGTAGATGCAGGGCTTAAAGTCATTCTGACTGCGCGACGCAAAGAGAAACTGGATGTTGTTTTTGCTAATGCCGGCACCGGCGTGAATGCGCCCCGAAAGAATGGCACAAAATGGTGGATCTGAACATTGACGCCTTGCTCTATATCGCCAAACTGACTTTGCCACACTTAAGGAAAAGCACCGGGCATGGTCAATACCCCTTTCTTTGATGAGCCCAGGCCGGACAAGCTGGATCCCGCCGAACCAGCTGATGCCGTACTTCATGCAATTCAGGCAAACCCCCGGAATTGTGTGCGCGAGATTTACCTGATGCCAGCGAAATGAATCTTTCGCCGGAGCGTACGGGCACCAGTGACCGTGACCTGACGCGGATCCAAAGCACCATCAGTCTGGCGCAGCTGGGCCGTTCACTGTCGAAGAACTTTACACTGCCGCGGAGTGGTTGGCGCCGGATGAAATGCAGGCCCATGTATTTGTTACATTTACATTTTATGGCTTGAAATATGCTTTGTTAAATTTGTTTTTGTTTGGATATTGATCAGGAGTTCGGGCACGTCAATCAACGATACGCAGGAGATGGAGATGCTCAGTACCAATGTATGCTCATCCCTTTCAATGCGGCTTGTCCGGAGCGTTCTCGTCACGAGCGCAGCGCTGTTTCTGAGCTTGGTTTTTGCGGGGAAGGCCTTGGCAGGTCCAATGTTCATTGCCAATCTTGATGGTGCCCAAGAGGTACCACCCAACGCCAGCGCTGCTACAGGTGTTGCGACTTTCGCTTTCAACAGTACTTTAACCGAACTCAGCTATGAGTTGAGCGTGTTCGGGCTTTTCGACGTCACGGCGGCCCACATCCATCTGGCACCTGCAGGTGCAAATGGCTCTATAGTGCTTTGGCTATATCCCGGTTCTCCGCCAGCCGTGCAGATACCGGGAGAGACAAATGGGCTGCTGGCTCAGGGGACGCTCACTGCGGCGAACTTTGTTGGCGCATGGATTGGTCGACCGCTGACCGATTTGTTGGCTGAGATGACAATGGGCAATACTTATGTCAACGTTCATAACGTGGTCTTTCCGGCAGGAGAAATCCGAGGCCAGATCCGGACCGTTTCCGAGCCGAAAACGCTCGCCGTTTTCGCTCTCGGTCTGCTCGTTCTTGTGACCCTGCGGCGCCGCCGAGCGTTCTGCACAGGTTGATCCTACTGCGTTGAGGGGGCTGCTCAAAGTGGCGCCCCCTCAATGTGCATTCAGTCTGGAGCTGTGACCTTTTCACCCTGTCTGTGGCACAGTCGCCACACAAAAGTCACGAATGCCGTGATATGATCGGCGCATGAAAACAACAACAGCCTCTCGTTTGCTGGCTGCAGTGATCGGACTTGTGCTGGCCGCGCTTGGGTTCGCGGCCTCGGCTGATCTGTCGCCTCGGTACCAGGACCGCAATAATGACCTGGTGGCTGACCTGCCCACCGACCCTGCGGCGTGGCGTGATCCGCGTATCCTGGTTTTTGCCTATACCCCGGTGGAGGATCCGGCCATGTATTCGCGGGTCTGGGATGAATTCATTGAACACCTGAGTACTCTCACAGGCAAGGAAATCCGCTTCTTCCCCGTCCAGTCCAACGCCGCTCAAATTGAGGCACTGCGGGCCGGGCGTCTGCATATTGCTGGCTTCAACACCGGTTCCACCCCCATTGCCGTGAACTGCGCTGGATTTGTGCCGCTGGCCATGATGGCGGCTGAAGATGGTTCCTACGGTTACGAAATGGAAATCATCACCTATCCTGGCAGTGGCATTGAGTCGCCGGCCGATCTGCGCGGGCGCCAGTTGGCATTTACCTCCCCGACCTCCAACTCGGGTTTCAAGGCGCCATCCACATTGCTGGAAAGCGAATTCGGTCTCCGCGCCGATGTGGATTTTCGTACGGCGTACTCGGGCAGTCACGACAACTCCATTCTGGGGGTGGTCAATGGTGACTACGATGCTGCCGCAATTGCCAATGAAGTATTGCAACGCATGCAGGCCAGAGGCGTTGTACGCGAGGACCAATATCGCAGCATTTATACTTCATTGACTTTTCCCACTACGGCTTATGGTGTTTCCCACAACCTGCATCCGGATCTGGCGGCCAAAATCCGTGAAGGTTTTTTCAGTTTTGACTGGGAAGGCTCCGCCTTGCTCGAAGAGTTTGCCGATGCCGGCATGGCGCAGTTCATTCCCATTACCTACAAGGAACACTGGGAAGTGATCCGCCAGGTAGACCGTGCCAGCAACACCATCTACAACTGCGATTAACGGAGCCTGCCAGCCATACCGAGGCTCCCGGACAATAACCAAATCAAAGAGACGTGTGAATGCTGACACTGACCGGACTGACCAAACGTTATAGCACGGGCGACCTGGCGCTGAAGAATATCAACCTGACAGTACCAGCGGGTCAGGTCATGGCTCTGATCGGACCCTCCGGTGCAGGCAAGAGCACGTTGATCCGTTGCGTGAACCGCCTGGTGGAGCCCACTGAGGGCAGGGTGGAGCTGGACAAGGTGGACATCACTCGCGTGCGTGGCGCAAGACTGCGGCAGGCGCGGCGGCAGATTGGCATGATTTTCCAGAGTTACGCATTGGTTGAGCGCCTGTCGGTGATGGAGAATGTGCTCTCTGGCCGCCTGGCCTATGTCGGATTCTGGCGCAGCTACTTTCGTCGTTTCCCTGCCACTGACGTGAAACAGGCGTTTCATCTTCTGGAACGTGTGGGTCTGGAATCCATGATCGATAAACGGGGCGACGAGCTCTCCGGTGGCCAGAAACAGCGCGTGGGTATTGCCCGTGCCCTGATGCAGAATCCCAAGCTGTTGCTGGTGGACGAGCCCACTGCCAGTCTTGACCCCAAGACTTCCCGACAGATCATGCGACTTATCTGCGAACTGAGCCGTGAACAGAACCTTGCCGCCGTCATCAATATCCATGATGTGGTCCTGGCCCAGCAGTTCGTGGACCGTGTTGTCGGGCTGCGCGCCGGTGAGCTTGTGTTTGACGGTAAGCCTGATGAGCTGACACCGGAAATCCTGACCACCATTTACGGTGAGGAAGACTGGAGTGTGGAAGCCAACGACACTGAAGACCACCCCGCTGAAGACAAGATAAAGGAAGTGGCGGTGGATCCGCTGGCACACGGTGGTCATCCGTGAGCGCCGGTACCCCTGAGGTGGCTGCAGCGGCGGCTCAGGCCCGTATGCGTGTTGAGCGGGCTCGCCAGGGGCTGTGGCGCCCTATGCCTTTTGTTACCGACACACGGCTGCGCTGGGCGCTGAATATCGGTGTGCTGGTCTATATTGTGCTGGCCTGGTACAGCATTGATGTGAACTGGGCACGTGTGGCCCAGGGTATGGATCGCGGTCAGGCCTTTGTGGCGTCGTTCCTGCGTCCGGACTTCCTCAGTCGCAGCGACGAGATCATGGTGGGCCTGAAAGAAAGTCTGACCATGACCTTCGCCTCCACCGTGATTGGTGTGTTGCTGGCCATTCCTGTGGGCCTCGGTGCGGCCCGCAATATTGCCCCGCTGCCAGTGTATCTGTTCTGCCGCGGTATCATTGCCATCTCGCGCACTTTCCAGGAGATCATCATTGCCATTCTGTTTGTGGCCATGTTCGGCTTCGGACCACTGGCCGGTGTCATCACCCTGGCCTTTGCCACCATCGGCTTTATGGCCAAGTTGCTGGCCGAGGACATAGAGGACACTGACACGTCGCCGATGGAGGCGATCAGGGCCACTGGGGGCAGTTGGCTGCAGTGGGTGAACTACTCGGTTCAACCCCAGGTCATGCCGCGCCTGATTGGTCTGTCGCTGTACCGTCTGGACATCAATTTCCGGGAGTCAGCGGTGATTGGCATTGTTGGCGCTGGTGGCATAGGGGCCACGCTGAACACATCCATCAACCGGTATGACTACGATACCTCTGCTGCCATATTGTTGCTGATCATTGTCATCGTGTTCCTGAGTGAATACCTGTCCAGCTTTGTGCGAAAGTGGACTCAATGAGCGCAGTGCCAGGTTGGTCATGCAATTATTCAAAGGCCCTTGAATCATGCCGATAAAACACGTCAACAATGTCCCGGAATGGCAACGCCGCGAGCCATTGAAACAGTACCTGATCTGGGCAGGCTGGATGCTGGGTACCATGCTGTTTGTGTTCTGCTGGATGCTGATTTCCGAGAACACCATCTGGGAATTCCTTTATGACGCGCCAGCCCAGGGTGCCAGTCTGCTGGGGCGGATGGTGCCGCCAGACTGGAGCATCACCAGCTCGCTGATGATTCCTCTCTGGGACACGATCAATATCGCTACTACCGGCACGGTGCTGGGCGTGATTGTGGCTTTTCCGCTGGCTTTTCTGGCCGCGCGTAACACCACCCCGCATCCGGTACTGCGCGGTTTTGCCCTGGCCATCATTGTCAGCTCGCGCTCCATCAACTCACTGATCTGGGCCATGTTGCTGGTGACCATTGTTGGCCCCGGCATTTTTGCTGGCATGCTGGCCATTGCGCTGCGCTCCATTGGTTTTGTGGGAAAACTGCTGTATGAGGCCATCGAGGAAATCCAGCCAAGCACAGTTGAGGCCATTTCGGCCACCGGGGCCAGCAGGTCACAGGTACTGGCCTGGTCCGTGTGGCCCCAGATCATGCCAGCCTTTGCTGGCATCACCGTTTACCGCTGGGACATCAACATTCGCGAATCCACCGTGCTGGGCCTTGTTGGTGCGGGTGGTATTGGTCTGCAGATGAACGCCGCCATCAACAACCTGGCCTGGGCGCAGGTGGCCACGGTGTTTGTGCTGATCTTTGCCACAGTGGTGGTGTCCGAATGGGTGTCAGCCAGAGTGCGCCACGCAGTTCTGTAAAAAAGGGGACAGATTTATTTTTCGACCTGGAAGGTGGTCCCACTTCGCAGGCTGGCTGTGTGCCTGAATTCAGGCCGAAAAATAAATCTGTCCCCTTTTTTTGTGCTCTTTCCCCGGATGTCACAGTTGTGCCACATGTCGAGACAAATTTGTCTTTGCTTTATTTCTTGACGTGGCATTAAATAAGTCTGTATGCCGAGACCATTCCCCACAAGGTCTCCGATATAAAAGTAGTAAAATAACAATACGTTGGAGGACATAAGAGTGAACACATCATCAACAGGGTGCTTCGCCCTGAAATCCCTTGTGGCAGCGGCATTCTCCGCGGCCCTATGGCTGCCTTCGCCGGCACAGACCCAGTCCCCAGCCCAGGATTCGGTGGAATGGCTGACACTGGGTTCAGATCACGCACACACCCGTTATACCCCCGCCAATCAGATCAATCGAGACAACTTCAATGATCTGAGCGTGGAGTGGATATGGAACGGCGCCAGTTTTGGTGCCAGCAGCGGCCGGTCCACGCCCAGCTATATCGACGGGATGTTGTATACCGTGGCCGGTGACCGTCGCCATGTTATTGCCATGGACCCTGTGACCGGTGAAACCATCTGGTCCTGGCGCGAGCCGCACACGTTCCGCCATGAATACTCCATGCGCAAGGACTACGGCAAGGGTGTGGCTTATGGCGAAGTCAACGGCCGTGGTGTGATCTACATGCTGACGCCAGCCTACTTTCTGACTGCGCTGGATGCCAAAACCGGCGCGCCACTGCCGGGCTTTGGTGAGGCGGTGCCGCTACCGGGATTCCCGCCCCACGGCGTAGTGGACCTGCAGCGTATTGTGGCCGAATACATGGGCTACGAATTTGACCCCTACTTTGGTATTCCGCTGGAGGAGGGTTACATCACCTCGTCTTCACCACCGATTGTGGTCAATGGTGTGGTTGTGGTGGGCAACTCCGCCGAGCAGGGTTACAACCAGACCCGAATCGAGAATATCCCCGGCGACATCCTGGCTTTTGACACGGTTTCCGGTGAGTTCCTGTGGAAGTTCAATATCATACCGGAGCCGCATGAATTTGGTGCCGATACCTGGATTGGCATAGACAATCCGCGTGAGTTCACCGGTGAGGTATCACCCTGGGCGCCGCTGTCTGCAGATCCCGAGAACAATATTGTCTACGTGACCACCAACCCCCCGACCATTGACTATTACGGGGGGCATGCGCCGGGTGACAATCTTTATGGCACCAGCATCATTGCCCTGGATGTGGATACCGGCGAGCGAATCTGGCATTTCCAGCTGGTGCGTCACGATGTCTGGAACTATGACACGCCCACCGCACCGGTGCTGCTGGACGTGATGCAGAATGGCCAACGGATACCTGCCGTGGCCCAGGTCACCAAGCAGTCCTTTGTTTACGCGTTCAACCGGTTGACTGGTGAGCCCTTGTGGCCTATCGAGGACAGACCGGTGCCGCAGTCACGCATTCCGGGCGAACAACTGGCCGCCACCCAGCCGTTCCCGACCTGGCCATTGCCCTATGAAATGCAGGGTCTGACGCATGATGATCTGATTGATTTCACACCTGCTCTGCGGGCACAGGCTATCGAGGCGATTGCCGATTATGAGATAGGCCCGCTGTTCAATCCGCCGCTGCATCGTGACAATGATCTGGGCAAAATCGCGGCGCTCTGGTGCCCGGGTGATGGTGGTGGCTCCAATATCACGGCTCCGCCGGTGGCTGATCCGCATACCGGCATACTGTACGTGACCTCACGCAAAGCCTGCAGCTCACGTATCCTGGCGCCGTCTGAGGAGCGGGACGCCATGCTGGATCTCCCGACCGGTACTACGTTCGCCGACTATGCCGCGCTGCGTTCACTGCCGATTCGTGGGCCACAGGGGCTGCCGCTGTACAAGCCGCCGTTCAGTCGTATCACCGCCATCGACATGAACTCCGGTGAGCATCTGTGGTGGATTCCGGTGGGTGAGACACCGGACATCATCCGTAATCACCCGGCGCTGTCGGGCATCGATATTGGCGCTACAGGCACAGGTGCCATGCCGCCCATGTTGACCACACCGGATCTGTTGATGTATGCCAGCACCGCTCACGACGGTACGCCGCTGCTGTTTGCAGTGGACAAGCAGTCCGGAGAGGAGCTGGGTCGTGTGCAGGTACCTGCGACCAGTAACTACGGCATGATGAGTTATGTTCACCAGGGCAAGCAGTACGTCATTCTGCAGACCAGTGGCACGCTGACCGCGCTGGCGCTGTAGGAAAAAAGGGGACAGATCTATTTTGCCCGGCTAGCGCAAGTTTGCGCCAAGCCTGGAGGGGCAAAATAGATCTGTCCCCTTTTTTACACCGCTACACCACACCCAGATTGATCGCCCGCAGCACCGCCTGCGTGCGGTCCCGCACCCCGAGCTTCTCCAGAATCGATGATACCTGGTTTTTGACGGTGCCCTCGGACTTGTGGATGGCCAGGGAGATCTCCTTGTTACTGTAACCGCCAGCCATGAGTCTGAGCACTGCCAGCTCCTTTTCTGTCAGCGTCTCCGGTTCGGAATAACCTTCGAACTGCTGATCCATCGAGGACAGGCCCTTGAGGATGCGTTCGGTAATGGCGGGTTGAACGAGACTGCCACCCCGGTGAACTGTCTCTATGGCATTGACCAGATTGTCCAGTGAAACATCCTTGAGCAGATATCCTTTTGCTCCGGCTTTCAGGCCCTCAAGTACCAGGCTATGATCATCGAATGTTGTGAGAATCACACATGGCACCTCAAATCCGGCAGCATTCAGCGCATGGATTGCCTGAATGCCGTTCATTTCCGGCATACGAATGTCCAGCAGAATGACATCGGGCTGCCATCGCTCGGCACCTGACACCACAGCGCTACCGTCGGCCACCTGACCTACCACCTCAATGTTGTCGCTGAGTTCCAGCAGACTGCAGATGCCCTGGCGCACCAGTGTCTGATCGTCGGCTAGCATCACTCTGATTTTCATGCGCCTGCCTCCACCGGCAATCGAACCTGCACAAGAAAACCCTCCTCCTGCTGTTGCCAGCTGACCTCACCACTGAATTCTGCCAGTCGCTCGCGCATGCCAATCAGACCATTGCCGGGTGTGATTTCATTGTTGCCGTGGCCGTTGTCCTCAATAGTCAGGAAAAACTCGTTGTAGAACTGCGCCAGCCCAATTCGACACCGTGTGGCGTTACTGTGCCGAAGAACATTGGTCAATGCCTCCTGGGTGCAGCGCAGCAGTGTTTCTGCAACGGCTACTTCTTTCACAACAGTAGCCGCCGAAAGATCCAGGTCCACCTGCAGATCGGGAATGTCTGCGACCAGTTTTTCAATGGCGGTTTTCAGGTTCACGGAATCGTCGTCCCGCAATTCACTGACGGCAGTGCGCAGATCGCTCAGCAGGAGTTTTGCCAGCGCAAGGGACTGCTCCACTTTTTCCTGACCTTTCCCCTCTGTGATGTGTGTTGCCACCTCCAGTTGCAGTATGAGCGCGGTCATGTGATGACCAAGCAGGTCATGCAGGTCGCGCGCAATGCGCAGCCGTTCTGACTCTCGGGAGTGTTGCGACAGCAGTTCGCGGGTAGCAATCAGTTCGCGATTGAGGTTGGCGGTGTGTTCGCGAAGTTCGCGTTCGCGGTGAAAGCGGTGAATGACAATGAGGGCGAACAGGTGAAAAAGTCCCAGCGTTACGGTGTTGGTCATTGCGATTGACAGTTGCCCTGGCCACAGGGTGATCTGTCCCAAACTGAAAGCCAGAATCGCAACAAGTGTCAATGCAATGGTCTTGCGGATCGGGAAGAGTTCAGCGGCCTGCACCACCCAGACAATGCCAAGAATGGCAACATAGCCCATATCAATCTGCAGGTACAAAACCAGTATGAGCGGCGCCTGCAACCAGAACAGGCCCAGCATCCGTGATCGGTTGTTTGTGGCCCACGGGCTCAGGAATACAACAAAGGCGGCGACCTGGGCCACAAACAATCCGGCCACTGCCCACCATTGCGGCGTCAGCGTCTGCCCTGAGGTGTGCATTGTATTAAGCGACAGGGCGGCCACCGCTGTCATCACGATGACGCCCAGCCAGTTCAGTGCGCTTTCGACGTTCAAGATGCTTTTCATGATGCTCAGTATGTCATGCCTTTGCTGCGGCTCCCATAGGCCGAAAGTCACGATTTCCATAATGACTTGTGGCACTTACGCCTGTGCTCGAATGTAGCCAGGATGATCGTCAATGTGACATGTAACGACCTTCAGGAGAGCCATTATGACACTGCTTCACGATCTTGCGTTCACTGTACATCTGGCTGTTGGCGTGTGCGCATTGCTGGTTTTCTGGGTGCCCCTGTTTACGCGCAAGGGTGCGCTGAATCATCGCCGCTTCGGTCGTGCCTTTGCCTGGGTGATGTACGCGGTTGCCGGTACAGGCATGGTGATGTCACTTGTGGATATTCACCAGCCGCTGGCCTCACACGCGCCGGGGCTGTCAGTGGGTGCCGCGGAGGCGGGCGCGGTAATACGGCAGATAAGAACCCAGGCCCTGTTTCTGTTCTCGCTCAGTGTGCTGGTGCTCACCACCACCCGGCATGGCTGGTTGGTCGCCCTGTACAAGAATGATCGCCGGGTGCTGCGCCGGCCGGCACATGTTGGCCTTTGTACGGGCCTGCTGGTGGTCGGTTTGGGTCTGAGCATCGTGGGGTGGCAAGGTGGTCAGATCCTGCTCATGGTATTTGGTGTTTTCGAGATGATCATCGCTGGCAATTATCTGCGCTTCATTTACAAGGCCGGGCTCGGGGTCAGAGAGTGGGTGGTTGAGCACCTGGGTGCGCTGATCGGCTCCGGCATCGGGGCGTATACGGCATTTTTTGTATTCGGAGGCACGCGTCTGTTCCAGTCGCTTTTCCAGGGTTCGTTTTCCGACGCCAGTATTGTGCTCTGGGTGGCCCCGGGAGTGCTGGGTGGCGTAGCGATAGCAGTGCTTTCCCGGCGTCACGGCCGGGGATTGCAGCGCCGGTAGAACAGGGCGAAAAAAGGGGACAGATTTATTTATGACTCTCCAGGCTGGCGCACTTCTGGCCTGCCAGGTAAAAATAAACCTGTCCCCTTTTTTGGGTCAGGCTGCTGCGGTTGGTGTCCTGCGCGTACTTTTGACGTAATGCACTTTCATGATGATCATACCGGCGAGAATGGACAGGGAAGCAATGGCCAGAATCGGTTCCAGCACCTGCATTGGCGCCATCTGTCCATAAAGCATGAACAGACCTGCACTCAGTACCACGGCGCCAGCCTGGTGCGCATAGAACTGAACCTTGGCCAGTGTGGTGTCATCCGGTAGCTGCCACACGTGGTAAAGCGTACCGTAGACGAAGTTGAGCACAAAACCGACCAGCAGTATGTGTGCGTGTGCGACCATCTGAAGGTGGTTCTGTGAAGCGGCCATGTAGATGCCCAGCAGCAGGCCCAGCAAGGCGAATCCCAATCCCACAATAATGAAGCGACGTGCCATGATGTATCTCCTTGTCGAACTTATGATTTTCTTGTCTCAACAGCGGTGTTCCGACACAGCATTGGAACGCAAGGATTATATTACTTGTGGGGGTTGAACGGGAAGCAAAGTGTCACCGGGTCGGGCGCACTTATTCGTGATAGCTGGAGCCGATCAGCACGGTATTGCCTTCACTGTCGCGGAACAGGGCAAACCACTCCTCAGGATTCCATGGGGCAGGGCGCGGGCCCTGGGTGAAATGCACGCCCTTGGCCTGCAGCTCCTCAAATGTGCTTTGTACATCGTCGACAGCCAGCACCAGTGCGGGCAGGTCGGAGGGCATGGAGTTGGCGCGGCGCACCAGGACGATTGCAGTTTCGGCGCCGGGAATGCCGAGTTCAATCCAGCGCCAATCGCGTTTATAGGGGGTGTTCTGCAGGATACGCATGCCCAGCTTGTCACGATAGAAGCGCACGGCACGGTTCTGGTTGAGGACTGGTAAATTGGTGAACTTGATGTAATGCAGCATCGTTATGCTCTCGTCTCAAGCGGCCGATTCTAACACAGTTTTCGGGGAGCGTGCCGAGGCAGTATGTGAGCACCCGCGCCCTCATTCTGCGGTTGGCATCCCGCTGCCCTCACGCCACTTGCCTCATCCGGCCATCAACGAGGAGAGGAACAAAGTGGCCAGCCCCAGATAGACTGTCACCCCGGTGATGTCGGTAATCGTGGTCAGGATCGGCCCGGTCATCATCGCCGGATCCTTGCCCATGCGTTTGATCAGGAACGGAATGGTGCCGCCAACAACGCCAGCGAGCAGGACATTGAGGCCCAATGCCAACCCGGCGATCACCCCCAGCACGATGTTGCCCTGCAGGAGCCAGGCGATGACCGAGAACATGATGCCGAGTGCCAGGCCGTTCATCAGGCCTATGGCCAACTCCTTGCGCATGGCTTTCCAGAAGTCGATCAGCCGGGCTTCCCCGAGAGCAATACTGCGTATGGAAACCGACAGTGCCTGGATACCCACATTGCCGCCCATATCGGTGATCATCGGCAGGAACGCAGCCAGAATGGCCACTTGCACAATGGTGTCCTCGAAAGAGCTGATCACAGCCACGGCGCCGAGATTCAGGAACACATTGGCAGCCATCCAGGGCAAACGTCTGCGAGCTGCCTGCTTTGGCGGGGTGTAGAATGACTCATCCGGTGAGGCGGCATTAATGGCGACCATGTGATCAGCTACAGTGCTTGCCAGCAGATCCATTGATTGGCCGATGCTGATGATGCCCACCAGAATATCGTTGTCATCAACCACCGGAATCATCTTCAGTCGCCGCGAGCGGACCCGGCGCGCAGCTTCTACCGCATCATCGCTTGCGCGTATGGCAAACACGTCCGGGGTCATGATCTCGCTGGCTTTTCGTGAGGGGTCGGAGAGCATCAGTTCCCGCAGCGAAATCACGCCAAGCAGCACGCCAGTGCCGGGTGCCACAACAAAAAGGTAGGCTGTGCGCTCCATCTCTGCGGGTGCAGACCGGACCGACTCGATTGCTTCGCTCACCAGCGTGTCCGGTTCCACAGACAGAAAGTGCGGGCTCATCACGGCACCGGCAGTACCTTCTTCCCAGGCAGCCAGTGCCTCGATCCGCCGGCGATATTCCGGTGTCAGTTGTGACAGCAGCGATTCCGCATACGCTTCAGGCATCATGGCCAGCACGTCTGTCATGCGTTCCGGGGCCATCTCGGCCAGCAGCGATCCTGCATCGTCCTCGCTCATCGCCTGCAGCACGGTGACTGTCAGCGCCGGTGGCAGATAACCGGCGATGTCCGCGGCCTTGTTCCAGCCCACGTGTGTCAGATAGGCGGTGACAGTGGGCAGAGGTAGCTCTGTGAGTATTCTGGCAGTACGCAGCGCCGAGAGTTGTCTGGCTGTCTGGCGTGCCTGGTCAATGTCACCCGCTTTGAGATGCAGTGCCGTTTCGCGAGCGTATTTCTCCAGATTGCTGGCAACGAGTAACATGTCCGATCTCCCTTGAGTTGTTGGCGGCCTTGCGCAATCATAACCGGTTTGAATATCGACTCAACACCAAGGGAATCAATCAGAGGTTCCCAAGGTTTTTCCAATTGGCTCGGGTGGTTCAGAATGACGATGGCAAGTGCGGTCTTGCGATGTCTTGTGCTGGTATTGGGGGCGGTCGCGCTGAGCGCGTGTCAGGCGTTCCCTGGCAGGGGCAGCGGGTTTGTCAGCTTTGATCGCGAGGTCGTTGATGGCGCGCCGGATGATGCGCGCGCGGTCCTGGTTGCTGACATCAACGGGGATGGCCGAAAGGACATCGTGGCGCTTGGCCGCAATCCCGGTACCCTGGTCTGGTACAGCAACCCTGGCTGGCAGCGACAGGAAGTCGAGACCGGGTCCGTGCAACTGATGGATGTGGTGGCAAAGGACATTACCGGAAACGGTTTTGTTGATCTGGCCCTTGCCGGTGTGTTTGCGGACACAGAAGCCGCGACGGCCGATTCCGTGGCGGTTGATTCGGACAGTGCGGATCGTGGAGGTGACAGCCAGTTGAACTGGCTGGAAAACCCGCACACGGCCCCGGGCGTTGGAACCGCCGATCCGTGGCGGCGTCACCATCTGGCGCAAGTGCCCGCACCCCACAGATTGCGTTGGGCTGATGTCAGTGGTCGTGGTGTGCCGGTGTTGATACATCTGGGGCCGGCAGACAGCGGGAACGCGGCCTTGAGTGCTCATGCTGTGCCACGTGACCCGCGAGCCTCGTGGGGCTCCGTGGTGCTGGTCAGGCCATCGCAGTCGGTCAGCGAGTTGGCGGTGTACGACTGGAACGGTAACGGCAGGGATCAATTGCTGGTCGCAGGTCAATCGGGCATCGATCTGTACAGTCTGGCGTCCGGCAACCGTTTTGTGGACAGCCGTACCTTGATAGCGGCGCCAGAGCTTGAGCCAGCCATGGCGGGTATGAGCAAGGTGGTTGTTGGTCACAGCGGGAGGGCCGATCGACGCTTTGTGGCGACCATTGAGCCGGAGTCGGGTAACGAAGTGGTGGTCTACCGGCCCAATCCTGACGGCAATGAGCCCTGGCGTCGTGAGGTGCTGGACGCCAGCCTGGTTCGTGGCAGCGCACTGTTTGCAGCCGACCTGAACAATGACGGTTACGATGAAATCATCGCTGGCTCTCAAGGTCAGCCCAATTCACTGGTGATCTATCGCTATGATCCGGCTGCGCGAAACTGGCAACGCCAGGTGCTCGATAACCGACTGGGCGTGTCCGCACTTGCCGTTGCCGATGTCACGGGCAACGGTTTTCCGGATATAGTGGCAGTTGGCGCCTCAACGGCCGATGTGGTGTTGTATCGCAACAGCGGCCGCTGAGAGTTGTCTTTCTGCTCGCTGATGACCAGTAAGGTCAGTCCAGGGAAATCCGGTTGCCGGCTATCCAGACCTGTTCAAGACTACGGGTGTTCCTGATATCAACCAGTGGATTTTCACCCAGCACCAGGATGTCCGCCCACTTGCCTGGCTCCAGTGTGCCGAACTCATCAAAGCCCAGGCAGTCAGCTGCCCCACCGGTTGCAGAGTACAGGATCTGCTCGGCAGACATGCCAGCATCAGCCATCATCCACATTTCCAGGTGCTCGAAGTATCCCTGGAAGCGTGCAGGCGGGCCACTGTCGGTGCCCATGGCAATCTGCACACCAGCATCGGCCAGGGTTTTCAGATTGTCCATGGCAACCGGCAGTGCGGCCTTGTAACCCTGTGCGGCAAAGCTTTCACGCATGCCTTGCTGGCGCCGTGGGTCGCGTAACTGATCAAGTACGTCTGGGTCGGCTTCACGCAGGAAAAACGGGTCAGAGAAAAACTCCGGCTCATCTTCGTAAATGAAGGTGGAAATCTCGCGAGTCAGGGTCGGGCTGTAGCAGACGCCGGTTTCCAGCATCAGGTTGACAAAGCGATCGTCCACTTCGGTATCGCGCACGCTGTGGGCAATAAAGTCGGCGCCGTGCTCAAGCAGGCGCGTGGCATCTTCCAGGTAATGGATATGCACGGCTATCGGGATACCAATTTCATTGGCCTGTTCGGAGAAAGCGGTATAGATATCAGGGGCCATGCGCTGGCCGCGGCCAAGAAAGTCATCCACGCGAATCTTGATGAAATCCGGTGACATTTCAGCGGTGCGATTCACCGCTTCCCGGGCTTCTTCGGGGGACCGGGCACTGAGCACCGGCCCGGCGACATACAGCCTTGCCCGGTCAAGCGACGCAGTGTCCTGTTCATCGCGCAGCGCAAAACCCTCGGCCTCGTCACCGCCCAGACTGGCCACCGCGGTGACACCGTAGCGGGCGTAGAGGTCGAGCTGGCGCACCAGGTTCTCGGTACCGTAATGTCCGCCTTCCAGGCCACGTACATCACCGGCATGACCGTGTGTGTTGATCAGTCCGGGCATGATGTAACGGCCGCTGATGTCGATGCGCTCGGCATCAGAGGGGATATTGACGCTGTCGGCAGCACCGGCGGCCAGAATGCGGCCGTCACGCACAATCACCGCAGCATCAGGCACAGGCTCGGCGCCAGTGCCATCGATCAGTGTGCCACCGACAAAGACGCGGGTGTCAGCCAGGGCAGGGGTGGCCGCGCCCAGCGCAATGGCCAGACCTGTTGTCAGCGCCAGTGAAAGCCTTGTGAACGGGATTTTCATGGTTGTACAACCTCCTGTTCCGGGTGACATTTCATTATGCGCATGCGAGCGCCGGCCCGCAAGCCAGGCCATGGCGATGGTGGTTTGACAGCGCGGCGTGATTTGTAGGTTAATGCAAAAGCATATTGTTCGGGATGAGGGGCGCCGGTTGCCAGAAGCAGCAAACGGTGGTTACTATCAATAAATAGAATCTATCAGGTTATTTAATGTCCAGAAAGTTATCTGCACTGACTGCCGTCGGTCTCAGTGCCTGTTTGAGCGGCGCAGTGCTTGTTGGTGCCACCTTTGCCACCGACCAGGCTGCAGCCCAGCCAGTTACCACAGACATGCTCGAAAACGCACAGGAACTGTCTGATCGCTGGGTCCACTATGGCAAGAACTATGGCGCCTGGCGCTATATGCCCGATGATCTGATCAATCGCGACACCGTGAACCGACTGGCGCCCAAGTGGATCTACCAGACCGGGATATCGGGCGGTGCGCTGCAGGTCAGTGCCATGGTGCACGATGGGCGGATGTATCTGACCACGGCCAACAGCCATCTGGTGGTGGTGGACCCCATGACGGGATCAGTGCTGTGGCGATACGACCACCAGTTCAGTGGCGTGGATCTTTGCTGTGGCCCTCATAATCGTGGTGTGGCGCTGTACGATGACATGGTGATCTGGGGAACGCTGGATGCGCGACTGATGGCCTTTGATGCCGAGACCGGTCTGCAGCTGTGGGATACCGAAGTGGCGGATCACCGCGCTTCCTTCTCGATCACCGCAGCGCCGCTGATTGTCAAGGACATGGTACTCATTGGTGTTGGCGGAGGTGAATTCGGCATTCGTGGATTTATTGATGCCTATAATGTCCACACCGGTGAGCACGTCTGGCGCTTCTACACCATTCCCGAGGAGGGCGAGCCAGGCAACGAGACCTGGGCCGGTGATTCCTGGAAGACCGGGGGCGCCCCGACCTGGGTGACCGGCACCTATGACCCGGAACTGGACATGATTTACTGGGGGACTGGCAATCCCTGGCCGGACCTGAACAACCGAGTGCGTGAGGGCGACAACCTCTACGCCAATTCGGTGATCGCCCTGGACGCCGACACCGGGGAACTGATCTGGTATCTCCAGGAGTCACCGCGCGACGAATTCGATCACGATGCCACCAGTGAGCCCATGATCATTGATGATTATGTGGACGGTGAAATGCGCAGGATGATCATACACGTAGGCCGCAACGGCCACGTCTATGCCATGGACCGCGTAACCGGTGAATTTCTCTGGGCCGAGGAGTACACAAAGGTCAACTGGGCCAATCGGGATGAGAACGGCATGCCGGTGTTGAAGCCCGAGCTCTATGACCCGGCCGACACCGTGGTCTTTCCGGGGTTGTTCGGTGGCAAGAACTGGCCACCAGCCGCCTACAGCCCGGACACCCATATGGTCTACATTCCGGAACACGAGCGAGGCACCCGTTTTGTGCGCGCCGAGCGACCAGGGCGACCTGGTACCATGGATCTGGGCGGCATTCCGATATTCGAGGAAGAAGCCAAAGGCCACGTGGTGGCTTTTGATATCCGTAACCGGGAGATCGCCTGGAAATTCGAAACCCCTGGTGGTGTGAACTGGGCCGGCACACTGGCCACAGGTGGCGGCCTGGTATTCGCTGGCGCCCCCGATGGTTATCTGCGTGCATTCAATGACGAAACAGGCGAAGTGCTGTGGCAGTTCCAGACTGGTAGTGGTATCTATGCGCCACCCACAAGCTGGACCATAGACGGTCGGCAGTACATCGGTGTGGCAGCCGGCTGGCGACACCCTGCTGTGCGTGATGGCGTAGGTGCGGGGAATACACCTGGCTCCTATATTGTGTTCGAACTGGTCGGCGACTGACGGAGGCTGAACATGAAAAAGCTTTTTCCAGTACGTCTGTCTCCGGTCCTGTCTCCTGCCATGGCACTGGCCGTGCTGCTGGCTGTGTTCAGCGCGCCGGTCAATGCAGGCCCTGCCGAAGGCGGCATCATCTACAACGAGTATTGTGCTGTCTGCCACGGCCAGCTTGGCGAAGGACAGACCATGGGTAAATCCCTGGTTGATCAGCAGGCACGCAGTCTCAGCGACGAAGGGTTGCTGGCGGTGATTCGTGACGGTCGTCCCGGTACCGGCATGGTGGCCTACCGCAATTCGTTCAACGAAGAGGAGATTACCGACCTCGGGCATTATGTGCGGGTGCTCCAGGGCGGTGTGGGGCTTGACGATGATCGGGTGTTCGACGCTGAAGATGCTGATCCCATGGTCAGTCTCGGTCGTATGGTTTTTGAGGAGCGAGCCGGCTGTATCACCTGCCACAGTTACAACGATCGTGGCGGCCGGATCGGTCCGACGCTGGACGGTCTGCGTCAGCGGATGAACGCCGAAGCCATCCAGATGGCACTGGTGTTTCCCGATGACTACATCACAGAAGGTTACGAGGTGCGGGAACTTGAAACCCGTGATGGCCGACAGGTCCGGGGGTTATATCGCAATGAGACCGAGGACACCCTGCAGATTCTCAGCGAAGACGGCCGACGCTGGACAACCTATTTCAAACGGGACCTGGTGTCGCTTGAATACGCCGATGGTTCTATCATGCCGCGTGTGTACAGCTCACTCAGTTCAGCCGATCAGCAGGCGTTGATGATTTTCCTGCGGTCGCTGTAAGGTACTTCTTGACAAGTAACGGGAGATTGCATGGAACAATTCCAGGACATTGAACTGAACGGGGATCTATTCCTCATGATTGCGATGACCTACGGGCCTCGCATCATCGCCGCCGTGCTCACGCTGGTTGTGGGCCTTTGGGTGGTCGGCGCAGTGGTCGGTCTGATCCGGCGGGCGTTGGACAAGAGCAAGGTTGACCCGTCCCTGCGCAGCTTCATCAAGAGTCTGGTCGGTATTCTGCTCAAGGTGCTGGTCTACATTACGGCGCTGGGTGTGCTGGGTGTGGAGATGACATCCTTCATTGCCATACTTGGTGCGGCTGGTCTTGCCGTCGGCCTGGCCCTGTCGGGCACATTGCAGAACTTCGCCGGTGGTGTGCTGATTCTTTTCTTCAAGTACTTCAAGGTAGGCGATTTTGTTGAAGCCCAGGGGCATATGGGCACAGTCAAGGATATACAGATTTTTGTGACTGTGCTCACCACGCCTGATAACAAAACCATTATCATTCCGAATGGCCCCCTGGCCACCGGGACTCTTACCAATTTTTCCGCGCAGCCAACCCGACGCGTCGACTGGACTTTTGGTATTGCCTATGGTGATGATCTGGACAAGGCCTACGAGGTGCTGCAGCGTCTGCTGTCTGAAGATGAGCGTGTACTGGGCGACCCGGCACCGTTTATGGCTGTAAAGGAGCTGGGCGACAGCTCGGTGGACATCACGGTCAGGGCCTGGGTGAATGTGGCCGATTTCTGGCCGGTATTCTGGTCGATGAACGAGCAGGTGTATCGCACCTTCGACAAGGAAGGACTCACTATTCCGTTCCCGCAGCGAGATGTGCACATTTACAGGGAATCTGATGAGTGATGACCGGCAGCTGGCACGGCCAGTCTGCCATCAAGTAAGGCTATTACAACCCTTGAAAGGAGTATGAGGATGAAAGTGACAACGCTGATGAACCCGATGATCAGAATGTTCGTAGTGGCAGCGCTGCTGGTGTTTGGCTGGCAGAGTCAGGTTTCGGCCGATATGATCAGTACTGATCAGTTGCTTGCCGGGCAACAGGCTGACTCACAGCGCGCCGAGGTGCAGGCCTTTTTTGCCCGCGACGATGTTCGTGCCCAGCTGGAAGCCCGGGGTGTCGATGCGCTGGATGCCGAGCGCCGCGTCAGCAGCATGACGCCATCCGAGCTCTCCCTGTTGCATGCCAGCATTGACGAGCTGCCGGCCGGCGAGGGCATTCTGGAAACCGTGCTGTTCCTGCTTGTGATTTTCATGTTGCTGGATATCGCCGGTGTGACCAATATTTTCCCGGGTATCTAGTGGCACATTTCCACGAAAGCTCGGCTCAACGTGGAGGATGGGCAATGAATAAAGTCTCGCGACTCATGTCTGGCTTGTCTCTTGCGGCCTTGGCCGGCTCGTGGTTATTGGTCGTTTCCGGAGTGGTGAACGCCCAGGGAGTGGCTGAAAATGCTGGTTTGCAGCAATCCCAGGTACACCCCCCGGTGCTGGAAACGCCGCAGGGTAAACTGATCGGCGAGCGTGTCGGGCGGGTCAGCAGCTTCAAGGGAATTCCCTTTGCTGCGCCGCCCACCGGTGAGCGTCGCTGGCGCGCGCCCGAGCCGGCAACGGGCTGGTCCGGCGAGCGTGACGCTCGCGCTTTTGGTCCCGACTGTATCCAGTCGCCGTACCCGGAAAATTCCTTTTTCTATCGCCCGGCCCGTCTGAGCAGCGAAGACTGCCTCTATCTCAATATCTGGACGGGTGTTGATACTGCGGACGCCGATGCCGAAAAAGCCCCGGTCATGGTCTGGATCCATGGCGGTGCGCTGACGCGCGGCTCCGGAGCCATCCCTGCATATGACGGCACGCGGCTTGCCGACAAGGGTGTGGTGCTGGTGACCATCAACTATCGCCTGGGCGTGCTCGGTTTCATGGCTCACCCTGAACTGGTGGCCGAGTCGGAAAATTTTTCAGCCGGCAATTACGGGCTGCTGGATCAGATCCAGGCGCTGCGCTGGGTTCAGGACAATATCGAGGCGTTTGGTGGCGACCCGGACAATGTGACCATTTTTGGTGAGTCTGCCGGTGCGTGGAGTGTGCACCTGCTCACCGCCAGTCCGCTGGCCGAAGGTCTGTTCCACAAGGCCATTGCACAAAGTGGTGCGCGCCTGGACGTGCGTGTGGCGCTGGATCACCAGACGTCAGCTGGTCCATCAGCGGCCTCGGCGGGTGAGTCACTGGCCGATACACTGGGCGCTGCATCCATTGCCCGCTTGCGGGCCATGCCTGCCGATGAGCTGCATCGGGCCGCCGAGCAGGCGCGCTTTCGTACCGACGGCATCGTTGACGGCTGGGTGATTCCAGAACAACCTTATGACAGCTTCGTTGCGGGTCGGCAGAACCGGGTGCCGGTGCTGCTGGGTTTCAACAGTGACGAGGGCACCACGCTGGGCGCAGCTGCAGCCACGCCGGCCAATGCAGATACCTACGTTGAGCGGATTCGCAGCAACTATGGCTCGCTGGCAGAGGACTTTCTCGAGGTGTATCCGCCGGATGATCCTCGTCAGTCAACCCTGGATGCGTTTCGTGACAGTACTTTTGGCTGGAATATGGTGACCTGGGCCAATTTGACCCGCTTTGTGGATCAACCGGCCTGGCTTTACTATTTCACCCACCATCCGCCTGGGCCGCTGTCAGATCAGCTGGGCGCCTACCATGCAGCCGAAATTGTCTATGTTTTTAATAATCCTCAGGAGATTGCGGCTGGCGCGCAGGAGGCTGATGTGCGACTGGCCGACATGATGTCGGACTATTGGGTCAGTTTTGCCCGTGACGGGGACCCCAACGTGGATGGTCTGCCGCAGTGGCGGGCCTATACCAATGCGGATCGGCACTACCTGCGTTTTGAGGACCAGCCGGTGCCGGACACCGAGTTGATGCCGGAGAATTGGGCGCTGTTTGATCGCATCATGGATCGTCAGCGCTGATCCGCTGCGAAGTGCGCCAGCAGCAGGCTGCCCAGTTTCCGGGTGGCCGGCCCGCTGGCCTCGGCCGAGGCCAGCATCAGATACAGCGGAATGATACGATTGGCGCCCATCGCCAGCGGCAATGCCATCAGATGGCCGCTGGCGATGTCCTTTGCCACCCAGTCGCGCGGCAGGAACGCAAAAGCCAATCCGGCGCGCACAATGTCCAGACTGGTACTGAAGTGACTCACAGTCCAGCGCTGTTCAGAGCCCAGCCAACCGGCATCCTGCTCGCGGCGGTAACCACTGTCGCGCAACACCACCTGTCGATGAGAGCGCAGTTCCCATTCGTTGATACCACTGGTATTGGTTTCGGCCAGCGTGGCCAGTGGGTGTGAGGGGCTGGCAACGGGCAGCATTTCCACCGAGGTCATTGGTGTGCCCAGAAATCCCACCGGTACCTTGCTGCCAATCACTGCATCGGCGCGTTTTTCCAGCAATGCCTCCTCAGTGCCGGACAGGGAGGTTTCCAGCAGTCGCAGCCGGGTAATAGGAAATTGTGCTGAAAATTCATTCAGAGCCTTTGTCAGTGTTGCCGGTGGCAGCAGGCAATCCACCGCCAGGGTCACCTCCGGTTCCGTGCCCTGAGCCAGCAGGCCCGCGGTTTCCTCGGTTTCTTCAGCCTGGCGAAGCAGCTGTACCGCCCGACGGTAAAGCACCTTGCCCTCGGGTGTCAGCTCGGCCTTGCGGCCCTGGATCTCCAGTACAGGTGTTGGCAGTTGTTCATTGAGTCGGGCGACGGCATAACTGATACTGGACTGGCTTTTGTTGAGTGTCTCGGCGGCGCGGGCAAAGGAGCCTTCTTCTACCACAGCTTTCAGTGCTGCCCACTGCTCCAGTGTGATACGTGGTAATCGCATGAAAGGCCCCTGTCAGATCAACTATCTGGTTTGCTTGGCATTAAAAAGCGCAACAATTCATTGGATAATACGGTGTATTGTGTACCCCATCAATGATTCAAGGAGCTTGTCATGGCTTATCGTGAAGTGGAAGAAGTCCTTGTGGGTCGCCCGGCCTCCGATGGTGCGGGTGTCAAACTCACGAGAGTGTTCGGTGGCGGCGGCAATGCCGCCCGGTTCGAACCCTGGTTGATGATGGATGAGTTCGGTTCCTATGACGCGGCTGACTATATAGCCGGTTTCCCATCTCATCCGCACCGTGGGTTTGAGACCATCACCTATATGCTGGAAGGGCATATGGAGCATCAGGACCATATGGGTAATGTAGGCGATCTGCAAAGTGGTGATGTGCAGTGGATGACTGCCGGGGCGGGTATCATTCACTCAGAGATGCCCAAGCAGGAAAAGGGACGCATGCGGGGGTTCCAGGTCTGGCTGAATCTGCCGGCGCGGGACAAGATGCAACCACCGTCCTATCGGGATCTCAAGGCTGATGATATTCCGGTCTACCAGTTGCCTGGCGCTACTGTGCACGCCATTGCAGGCCGTCTGCGCAGTGCCGACACGGATCTGGCCGGCGCGGTTACCCGTGACTCGGGCACGGATGCTGCATACCTGGATGTCCACCTGGACGATGAAGCCAGTATCCGGATTGATGTACCAGACGATTACACAGCGCTGGTCTACGTCTATGAAGGCAGCGCAGCGCTGGGATCAAAACAGACCCGGCTTGACAAGGGGCGCCTTGGACGGCTTTCGGCCGGAGACGTGGTGTCGGTGACAGCCCGTGGGGCGACACGGTTTGTGTTGCTCAGTGCCAGACCATTAAAGGAGCCGATTGTGCAATACGGCCCCTTTGTGATGAATTCGGTGGAAGAGATCGAGCAGGCATTGCAGGATTACCGTGACGGTGTGTTGGCACAATGATGACTGGTTGAAGTGCTGGTTGAAGCATTGCGAAAAATATTTTTATTGAATAAGCATATTGGTAAATATTCTTATTTGATATAAGAGGGCTGCGTTATACTGCTGATCTCCGCAAACTGACGTGGCAGGAAAGCTGTATGGACTGGCAGGCGTGGCTGGCTCTGGGACTTACCCTGGGATCGGTGGCAGTTCTCATCTTTACCCGCTTCAGCCCGCATGTTGTGCTCATGGGGGCGCTGACTGTGCTCAGCGCCAGTGGCGTGTTGACGCCAGCCGAGGCACTGGCAGGTTTTTCCAATTCCGGTCTGATCACGGTGGCTGCCATGTTTGTGGTGGCCGCCGGGTTGCACAGTTCCGGCGGTATCGACATGCTGGTCAACAAGTGGCTGGGGCGTCCGGCTACCTTGCGTTCGGCCATGACTCGCCTCTTTGTACCCGTCATGCCGCTCAGCGGCGTGCTCAACAATACGCCTGTTGTGGCCACGATGATTCCGGCCGTCAACGCCTGGTCCAGAAAGATCGGTGTGGCGCCTTCCAAGCTCATGATACCGCTTAGCTACGGCGCCATTCTCGGTGGCACTCTGACCCTGATCGGCACCAGCACCAATCTGGTTGTGGCTGGCCAGTACGAAGCACTCACCGGGGAGCAGCCTTTTGGTATTTTCTCCATCACGGCGGTCAGCTTGCCGGTAGTGGCTGTGGGTGTGTTGTTCATGTTGCTGGTGCTGCCACGGCTGCTGCCCGATCGCAGTGAAAAGCGTCCGTTTGAAAACATGCGCGAGTTCACCGTTGAAGTGGCTGTGGACGCCAACGGGCCCTTGGTGGGGCTGACAGTGGAGCAAGCCGGGTTGCGGGACCTGTCGCGACTTTATCTTGTGGAGATCATTCGCGGGGACACGGTGGTTACCGCAACGCCGTCGGAAGAAATCCTGGTCGGCGGCGACAGACTGGTGTTTGCCGGGGAAACCGAGGCCATCTCGGACCTGTTGCGCATCAATGGCATCATCGCCTCGATCAAGCGCAAAGACGATGAGGACCCGATGAAGGACCGCGCCGAGCGGCGCCTGGTTCAAGTGGTGGTATCCCAGTCCTGTTCGGCGGTGGGGCAGACAGTGCGCACCTCGCGTTTTCGTGACCAGTACGGTGCCGTGGTACTGGCTTCGGCCCGCAACGGGGAGCGCATTGAGGGCAATCTGGGCAATATCATCATCAAACCCGGTGACACCCTGCTGCTGGAGGCGCGCCCGGCCTTTGTCACGCGCCAGAAATACAACAAGGATTTTCTGGTGGTCAACGATCTGGATACCGATGCGCCGCGTCACAACAAGGCGCTGCTGGCCTGGGTCATTCTGCTGACGGCGGTGGCGGCAGCGGGCATTGGTCTGACCAGCATGATGAATGCCGCACTGATTGCCGGTGGCCTGATGTTACTGACTGGCTGCCTGTCGGTGAGCCAGGCCGAAAAAAGCCTGGACCTTACCGTGATTCTGACCATAGCGGCTTCTTTTGCGCTGGGGGCTGCGCTGCAGAAAACCGGGGTCGCCGGTGTGCTGGCCGAAGGTGTTGTGACGCTCAGCGGGGGTCGACCCTGGTTGCTGCTGGTCCTGACCTACCTGATGGTGTCAACGCTGACCGAAACCGTCACCAACAATGCAGCTGCAGTGATCATGGTGCCAGTGGTGCTGGCCATTAGCACCGCCGCCGGGCTGGATCCGGTGCCGTTCATGTACGCCATCATGATTGCCGCCTCAGCCAGTTTTGCCACACCGCTTGGCTACCAGACCAATCTCATGGTGTACGGCCCCGGTGCCTACCGCTTCACGGATTTCATCAAGGCAGGCCTGCCCATGAACCTCGTGGTTGGTGTCACCACCATTGTGGTTTTGCTGATTGGCTGGCCCCTGGAAATAGCGGAATAACGAGTGTTGCTTTCACAAAATTGCAACACATGGTGACAATTGTTTTCTTGAGTTCCATCGTCTGTTTCGGTAGTCTCGCCCCGGAAAGGACCCTCTGAGCCCGGTTCCCGCAACCTTTCAGAGGCTCCCGAGAGTAGTAGGCGCATAGCAATGTCGTGATGCACCTGTAGTTCACAATAGGGGAGTTCAATGAGAAGCAGAAGCAGTCTCTCTGCGTCTATCCGACGCATTATCATGTTGGGGGCCGCCGCGGCAGCAGCAAGTACCGCAGTCCAGGCCCAGCAAAATGTTCCAGCCATCGAAGAAGTTGTTGTCACCGGTTCTTTCATCCGTGGCATGCCTGAAGATGGTTCAATCCCGGTAGACAGGATCACCGTGGAAGAACTCGAGCAGCGCGGTTCTCCGCCGCCGCTGGAAATGCTCAAGAGCCTCAGCTACATGGCAGGCATCGTGGGCGAAAGCAACCCGTTCACCTCCGGCCGCGGTCAGGCCTCTGAAGGCTCCGCCTCCATCAACCTGCGTGGTTTTGGCGCTGCACGTACACTTGTGCTGTTGAACGGCCGTCGTCTGCCGACCGGTGATGCAAACCGTTTGCCGAGCAATGCCATCCAGCGCGTTGAAGTGCTCAAGGACGGCGGCGCGGTAACCTACGGATCCGATGCCATTGGTGGTGTGGTCAACTATATTACCCGTACAGACTTTGACGGACTGGAAATCACCGGCGATTATCGTGGCGTCAGCAATTCCGACGGTGACTACAATATCGGCGCGGTATGGGGCAACAACTGGGGCAATTCCGATTTCTTTGTCTCAGCCAACTACTACCACCGATCGCCACTGCTCACGCGCGATCGTGACTGGGCCATTCGTGACTACGAGACCAACCCCGAAGGTGGTTGGACCACCGGCTCAAGCCCTGGTGCCTATGGCCAACTCGGTTTTGTGGGTGGTGCACCGGGCCTGGTGCGTTTTGTTGATCCGTCCTGTACCGATTTTGGTGGCGTGCAGACGAACCTGGATGGTGTACCTGATGCTAACGGCGTACAGTGCCGAACACAGTTTACCCAGTGGGATCAGATCGTTGACGAGCAGGATACCTACCAGCTCTACGGCCAGTTCAATCACAGCTTCGGCAACAACACAGACCTGCACGTGGAAGCGCTTTATGCCTTCACCGACGTGCCTTATACCAATATCACCCCATCGTTCACCACTAGCCGCAATATCACCAGCACCGTGAACCCGGGTGGCCTGAGCCAGACTTCGGCCTTCCGTGACCCTTCAGCGGGTCCAATCTTCCGGGTGCCAGGTGCCAACCCCGGCCTGCAAGGCATGCAGGACACCTATGGTGCAGATTTTGGTGTGCCTGGCGCTTTGACGCCTGATGCGCATATCATCATCAACCAGTGGCGTCCGTTCCTGGCTGGCGGCAACCCGATGTTTGACTATGCCGAGTCGCATCAGTTCCGTCGCCGTGACAGCGCCCGGGTTTCTGCCGAGCTCACGGGTGACCTGACACCAACGATGGGCTACACGACGTCCCTGACTTATGGTCGCGCGAGCAACGAGCGTCGTGAGTACGACATCTCCACTGGTAAACTGCAACTGGGTCTGCGTGGTCTGGGTGGTGAAGGCTGTAACACAGGCCTTGGCACGCCGGACTTCCAGGAAGGTACACCTGGCGAAGGTGCATGTCAGTGGTTCAATCCGTTCTCCAACGCGATTCCGGGCAACCCGCTGACTGGTTGGGTGAATCCGAACTTCGATCCGGCAGTTGAAAACTCGGCAGAACTGGTGTCCTGGATGACAGATCAGCACCGCAACAAGTCCACCTCGGAAGTCAGCGAGTTCAACTTTGTTGTTGATGGTGATCTGCCCCTGGATTTCGGCGCCGGCATGGCGAGTTATGCCACCGGCTTTCAGTATCGATATGAAACCAACACCAGCCGATACAACCAGTTTGCGAGTTGGGATGCCAATCCCTGTCCGGACACACCAATCACCGGTGCCACCAACTGTCAGCCCAGCCCGGAAAGCCCGTACAACTTCCTGGCGACATATGAGCCGACATCACTGAATCGTGACATCTATGCCGTTTTCGGCGAAGTGTTCCTGCCCATTACCGACGACTTCACAGCGCAGATCGCCGCACGCTTTGAAGACTACGGCAGCCAGGGCGGCAACAGCTTTGATCCGAATATCCGTCTGCGTTGGCAGGCCACGGACATGGTCGCGTTCCGAGCTTCGGCCGGCACAACGTTCCGTGCGCCACCACAGGCTTCTTTGATCGAGCGTGAGAGCACGGCGTTTGCCAACGTGCTGGGCAGCAACCGTCCGGTAAGCAGTGTTGGTAATCCCGATCTGAGCCCGGAAGAGTCCACCAACTACAACGTTGGTGTGCTGCTTGATGGTGACGCGTGGCGCGCCTCTGTTGACTACTGGCGTTTCGAGATCGATAACATTCTCACCACAGAGCCATTGAACGGCATTCTGAACTCAGTGTTCCCTGGTGGCGCGACTGGCCCGAACAACTGTGCCACGGTAGGCCAGGAGTTCCTGGATCGCTACTTTGTGTTCACGGATGGTGAGTGCAGTGTCAACAACATCCTGAACGTACGTACCTATGCCATCAACGGTGCCGGTTTTACCAATGACGGCATTGACATGATGGGTGAGTACACCTGGTATGATGTTGCCCAGGGCGCTCTGACAGCTGGCGCCAGCGCTACATGGATCAACCAGTACAAAACTGATGATCTGGTCATCAACGGTGAAGTGATGGAGCAGGGTTTCGACGGTGCGGGTTACTTCAATCTGCAGACAACACTGGCTCCGCTGCCCAAGTGGCGTGGTTCTGCATACCTGAACTACAACCTGCTCAATACCAACTTCCGTTGGACTACGCAGTATATTGATGGTTACACCGATCAGCGTAACATCTTTGACGGTGTCAGCGCACAAGGACGTCACATCAGCTCCTGGACCACACACAACCTGACTGTGCGTCATGAACTGAACGAGCGATTGTCATTTACGGCTTCCGTCGACAACGTGCTTGATGCGGATCCGCCATTTGCTCGTACCGAAATCAACTATGATGCTGTTACCCATACACCCATGGGTCGCACATTCAAGTTGGGCGCGCGCATGACCTTCTGATACAGGGATGCAGAGGATAAACTGCCGCGCCGGTCTGTTCGGGCGGCAGTTGGCAAAGAAAAGGGGCACTTGTTACAGGTGCCCCTTTTTTTGTCGTGGCAATTTCCAGTGGCAAGTTCCTATGGCAGGCGGAATACATAAACAGCGTTGCCACTGCGTGGTGGCTGGATCTCCGGCGTCACTACCCGGGGTACCATACGGGGACTGGTGCCGCCGTTGGCCGCGGTAACGGCAATGTACTGCACACCATCAATGCTGAAGGTCAGTGGGTGGCCCTGCACAGCAGTGCCCAGGCGTGTCTGCCACAGCACGTCGCCGGTTTCTGCGTCGTGGGCACGAAAGTAACGGTCCAGGTCGCCCGCAAAGGCCAGCCCGCCGGCAGTGGAGAGTACACCGGTGATGAATGATGCACGTTGCTCGAAGCTCCAGACCTCTTCCAGGGTGTCCACGTCATAGGCAGCCAGTTTACCGACATTGCCGTCAGTGCCAGGCATTTCATGAAAGCGTCGGTTCGAGGCGAGCCCGCCTGAGCCTTCCACCAGTTCCACGGCGCGGGCGCGATTGTCCAGGCAGGTCTGGCTCAGCGGGGCAATCATCAGGCCGGCGGGTGGGTAATAACTCATGGAGTGCCAGTTCTTGCCGCCGGCACTGCTCGGGCAACCATAGATCCATTCGTCCAGCTGTGCGTTGACGATGTCTTCCCGGTAAATGACGGCGCCGGTCTCGCGATCAATGTGAGAGAAAATGTTCTGATAGACCGTTTCGCCGTAGCCCAGGAATTCACCGGTCTCCCTGTCGTTCTTCCACAGAATCCCGTGCTTGCCCAGTGACAGCACCAGTTTGCGATCACCGCGATCGATCAGCACCCGTTCATAGACTTCGTCCAGATCCAGTGCCTCGCCGGGTACGTGCTGGAAGTGCCAGACCAGTTCGCCGGTGTCGATGTCCAGGGCAATGGTGGCATTGGTATACAGTCCGGCATCATGGATGGACATGTGCCGGCTCGGTGGCGCCCAGGGTTTGGCCTGGGCCACACCCCAGTAAGTCAGGCGCAGCGCCGGATCATAACTGCCAGTGATCCATGTCTCCCCGCCGGCGCGAAACAGATCATCCAGATCACCCCAGGTGTCACCGCCGGGTTCATCAGCCCTGGCGATGGTGTTGAACTGCCAGCGCTTTTCACCGGTGTCAGCATCCCAGGCGCTGACAAAGCAGTCTTCCTCTATGTAGCGTGCGCAGCCGGCGAGCCCCACGATGACCATGCCATCGGCCACCAATGGCCCGCTGGAGTTGGCAAAACCTTTTTCCGGGTCGGCAATCTGCTTCTCCCATAACAGCTCACCGGTGCCGGCATGCAGCGCCAGCAGGCGAGCATCGGTAGTGGCCTGAAAGACCTTGTCATCGTACAGGGCAATATTGCGCATGCTGTTGCGGTCATTCGGGCCGGCCGCATGTTCCCAGATCAGCTCTCCGCTGCGGGCATCCAGGGCCTGGATGTTGTTGCCGGTGTTGATCAGGTACATCACGCCGTTGTAGACCAGCGGTGCTGGTTGTGAATCGCCTTCGTGCATGTTCCACACCCATTCCAGCTGCAATGTGCCAACATTGTTGCGATTGACCTGATCAAGCGTCGAATGGCTCCAGGCCTGGGGGTTGCCGCGGAACATCAGCCAGTCTTGTGCCGGTGGATTGTGCAGTCGATCCCGATCCAGCGGCACAAAGTCCGTTACTGAACCGCTGACCAGGAGACCGGTTTCGTCGCTGCCGCGCGGCATGGCACTGGCGGGGAACAGCGCACCATCGGTGACCACCTGCTCTCCGATGATCCAGCGCGCGTCAGCACCCAGCTCGGTGTTGCTGTCGGGAATGCTGTTTCGTTGCAGCAGGTAGGCGACCACACGGTCGACGTCGGACATCGGCATCCGGTCGCCATCCGGCGGCATGGTCTCGCGAACCAGCTGGTGCAGCTCGCTTGCCGGACGATTGCCCCAGCGTTGGAGAAACGCCTCGCCGGTCAGTGCGTCGGCCAGGGTGGTGCCGGTCAGCGCCTGGCCGTGACAGGCGGCACACTGGCGCTCGTAAATGCCACTGCCGGCACTGGCTTGTGCCCGTGTGTAGGTGGCCGGTGCAGCCTCCCCGTTGGCATCAGCGTTTTCATTGTTCCGGGCATTGGTCTGTGAATTGGCAGCTGGCAGCAGGCCGGTCTGCAGGGTCAGTAGCACCAGGGCGGTGACAGCAAGTTGCCTGGCCGGCAGTAAGGCAGATGGCATAGGTGTTCTCCGGTGGGGTGACATTATTGTTATGACCGCGACTGACCGTTACTGTAATGGATTCCGGCAAGCGAGTATATTCCCGGGCCAACAGGCACTGCTCATACAGCTCTGGTGGTGTGTCGCAGTGTGTTCAGAGAACGCCCTGGACCATTTCACGCCAGTCCAGGTGCGCCAGATAGACCAGCACAGTACCCGTCAGCACCACAAACTGGCTGATACGGTCGCGCAGTGCGAACACCACAGGGTCATCATCCAGCTCTCCCCGCCATGCCAGCAGCCAGATGCGGCTTATGAGGTACAACAGGAGAGGGCATATGAGCCACAGGATTTCCGGCGTGGTGTATTGAAGGCGAATGTCTTCGCTGTTGATATACAGCGCAAATACCAGCACAGCCAGAAACCCGCTGCTGCTGCCGAAGACGGACATGATATCCAGGTCGCGCGCCAGATACCCGCGGTTGGCACTTTGCCGGATACCTGTATCACGAAGCCACGACAGCTCCGTGAAGCGTTTGACAATGGCCAGGCTCATGAACAGGAACATGGAAAAGGCCAACAACCAGAATGACGGAATCACTGGTATGGCGGCGGCACCGGCAATGATGCGCAGCGTGTACAGTGCCCCCAGTACGATCACGTCCACCAGTACCACCTGTTTAAGCAGGAAGCTGTACAGCAGTGTGGTGACGTAGTACAGCCCCAGCACCATCAGGAAATAGATCGGCAGAAACTGAATGGCAATGGCAACCGAGGCTGCCAGCAGCACGGGGCTGACAACCAGCCCTGTACCCAGCGACAGCTTACCGGCGGCAAAGGGGCGATGACGTTTGCTGGGGTGCTGTCGGTCAGCTGGCAGATCCAGCAGATCGTTGAGCAGGTACACACTTGAGGCGCACAGCGAGAAGCAGATGAAGGCCAGCATTGTCTGGGTCAGAAGTGTGGTCGAATCGTATTGTTGGACCAGCAGAAGGGGCAGGAACAGCAACAGGTTTTTTAACCACTGGTGTGGTCGCATGGCGCGCAGCAACTCGCCGGCCTTCGCCCGCGGACCGGTGCGGGCACCGTCGAAACCGGCTCGTACATTGTTGTGCAGGCGCTCCAGCCGTCGTCGGGTGGCGGCTGTGGTGTTTACCGCCAGCGCCTGCCTGGCCCGTTGCCAGATCACCAGATCCACCATGGCGTTGCCAGCATAGTCGAAGGGCGCACCGTTTTCGCAATCCAGTATGTAGGCCAGTTTCTGCTTGCCGGACAGGTTGTGGCCGCTCTGGCTGCCGGCCACATCGTCGAACAGTTCCAGATGCGTGGCCACCGCCTGAACCAGTCGCTGGTCCGAGGCGGAAATCAGTACAAGGCGTCGCCCCTTACTTTTCTGGCGATCGAGATGGCGCAACAGTTTTTCATTATAGGGAAGCAGATCAGCGCGAATATTCACCCGGCGGGCGATCTGTGCTTTCAGCGCCGCTTTTCCGCGCAGCAACCAGAACGGCATCAGCATCAGGTAAAAGGGATTCTTCTTCAGCAGTGCCAGAAACGACTCCAGCAGCAAGTCGCTCTGGATCAGCGTGCCGTCCAGATCCACATACAGTGTGGCTGGCTGTTGCATGTCCGGCAGCTGTTGGATGATCTGTTTTGTCACGATGATCGCTTTGTCACAATGAAAGTCGTTTGAACAGCGCTTCGGGAATGCTACGGATCACCAGCATGATCCAGCGCCAGAACCAGGGGGCGTAAAGGGTATTGCGTTGTCGTGACACGCCTCGCTGGATGATTCCGGCCACATTCTCCGGTGTGGACCACAGGGGACCTTTGCGAAAAGCCGTGGTCATGGGTGTGTCAACAAAGCCGGGACGGATCTCCATGACGTGCACGCCGCTGCCGTGCAGACTGGCTCGCAGACCCTGCAGGTAGGTGGACACGGCGGCCTTGGCGCTGCCGTAGATGTAATTGGATGCCCGTCCACGTTCCCCTGCCACCGATGTGATCACCGCAATGCAGCCGCTTTGTTGTTGCTGAAAAACGGGAGCGAGTTGGCACAAGAGCGCAATGGTGCCCAGGGTATTGGTCTGTATTACTTCGGCAATTGCCGGGTAGTTATGTTCGCAGCGCTTCTGGCCCGGCAGAGTGCCATGGCAGATCAGCGCCAGATCCAGAGTCCCCAGGGCATCGCATGCCTGACGGATAATGTCGCCATGCAATTCGGTGTCATTGACATCAAGCACGGCTGAGTGCACAGCACCTGCCCCGCGCAGCAACAGGTCCTGCTTTTGCTCCTCCAGTGCTGCGGCGTTGCGTGCCACCAGAAACAGCGAGCAACCGGCCTGGGCATAAAGACGCGCAGTGGCTTGCGCAATGGCAGAGCAGGCGCCGATGAGCAGAATTGTTTTCAAGGCGCATTCCCCTCAGCGCGGTGTATTCCCGACTCTGTTACAGACTCTGGCGCCATTACAGACCCAACCGCTGCGATTGTAACGAATTGAAGCGGGTGTTTGCACCCGAGGACTCACGCAGTGCAACAAACGCCTGCCAATCCGGATAGCTGGCACGAAACACTGCCTTGTCCATACGGGCATCCTTGGCCAGGTAAAGTCGACCGCCGAAGTGCAGCACACGTTTGTCCAGCTCTTCGAGCAGTGGCAACAGGTCTGGCTGATACCTGAAATCAAGTGCCAGGGTGTAACCGGCCATGGGAAAGGACAGCAGGTTGTTGTTTGCCGGTCCCAGGCGCTTGAGTACGCTGAGAAACGAGCCCTTGCCAGCCGCTGTCACCCGCTCCAGTATGTCGCGCATTCCTTCCAGTGCTGTGGTCTCTGGCAACACGAACTGGTATTGCAGAAATCCGCGGCGCCCGTATAACCGGTGCCAGTGTCCGATGCGGTCCAGCGGAAAGAAAAACCCCTGCCACGGCATGTACTGCTCGCTGCCCCGCGATCGGCGGGCGCTCATGTGATAGTAGGCGGCATTGAAGGTGCGCATGCTGTATCGGTTCAGCAGCATAGCCGGTGTTGTGAAAGGCATGTCAAACAGGCGATTGTCCCATTGCTCCGCACCGGCTGGCCGTTTCTTGTCGCCTGGCGGTTTGTTTACGCCTGGCAGAGGCACCGCGGTGTCATCAGCGTCGACATGTTCGCCAAGGAACAACAGGCTACGGCCCAGCGAGCGCCCCGTTGCCATGCAGTCCAGCCAGGCCACACTGTAGGTGCTGTCGCTGCGCGCCGTGATCAGATGGAAGGTCTGCTCAAGATCGTCTGCCTGCAGGGTCTGCTGACGAATCATCGGGCTGGTGATGCGTTGCAGTTTCAGAACCGCTGAGGTGATGATGCCAGTCAGTCCCATGCCGCCGCAGCTGGCATGAAACAGGGCGCTGTTTTCCGAACGCGAGCAGTTGTGCGTCTGCCCACCGGCGTCCATCAATACAAAGGACACGATATGTTCGCTGAAACAGCCACTGCGATGATGGTTCTTGCCGTGCACATCGCTGGCGATGGCGCCACCAACACTCACCTGCGCTGTGCCTGGCACTACCGGAAGAAACCAGCCACGTGGCACCAGCAGGCGGAGTAGCACAGCCAGTGTCACACCGGCAGCGCAGTGCAGCAGGCCTTCGGTTTCGTCCAATGCAAGCAGCGCATCCAGCCGGGACGTCTGCAACAGTTGGTCGGCCAGCGCGCTGTCGCCGTAGCTGCGGCCCTGGCCGCGGGCTATGCCAACAAAGTCTGGCGGCAGGGTGTTGCTCAGCAGCGCCGCGTGGCTGGCCGGTGTGAACAGCCGCGCCTGTGTGACCGGGAAGCGTCCCCAGCCCGCAACCGGGTGGCGATTCACGTTGGCGGCTGATGTGTCCGGGCTGGTATGCTTGTTGTCCATGCCGGGCATGATACACGAAGCCAATGCAGGAAAACTGCGTGTACGATTCCGCCCTGCATAAAAACCGGGGAGCACTCAATTGACAGACAAGTTATCCGATATCCTGGCTTTCGCTATTGAGCTGGCCAATGATGCCGGTGCGCTGGCACTTGCCGAGCGCAACAGCGCCACCGGTGGTCAGGCCCATGAATTCAAGCATGAACACGAACTGGTGACCCAGGCCGACATCAAGGTGGATCGCCTGATCAGCGACCGTATCCGGGCACAATATCCTGATCATGACATCCTGGCCGAAGAGTCAGCGCCTGATACGGGTGAGCTGAGTCAGCGGCGGGGGCCGCTGTGGATTGTTGACCCGATTGATGGCACGGTCAACTACGCTCATGGTCATTTTCACAGTGCCGTTTCCATTGCCTATGCCGAGCAGGGTGACATTCGTGCAGGTGTGGTTTTTAATCCCTTCAACGGCGAGCTGTTTCACGCGGCAGAAGGTTGCGGTGCCTTTGTCAGACAGCAGCAGGTTGATAACAGTTTTGGCAAGCCCCGGGCCCTGGCTGTTGGCACCAAGACAGACATGCGCCGGGCCCTGTTTGCGACCGGTTTTCCCTACCACAAGGATGACATGGCGCCTCTGGTGCGGCGTCTGGCCGCAGCGCTTGAAGTCTGCGCGGATCTGCGCCGTATGGGCTCGGCGGCACTGGACATCTGCTGGGTGGCGGCTGGGCGCCTGGACATCTATTACGAGAACCTGAGTGTCTGGGATTTTGCCGCCGCCCAGCTGATCGCGCGTGAAGCCGGCGCCCGTTATGGTCACTTTCAGCCAGTGCCGTCGGGCGTCAATCCGGTATTTCACAATCGCAATATTCTGGTCGCCAACCCGGTGCTATTCGAGCAGATGTCACGGTTGCTGCAGGCCGCCGATCATGACTGACCGCCGGCCGTCCAGCTTTTGCAGCAGTGTCGGTAACCAGACCAGATCCAGTATCAGGGCCAGCACCACAATGGGTACCAGCAATCGAGCAGCCTGCTGGAAATAGAGCGTGCTGGCGCCTATGAGAACAGTGGTGCCCAGTGCCAGAACGGCAGTGGTGATTATCAATGCCGGTCCGGCGCGCAGCAGCGATTGGCTGATGGCGGCTCCGGTGTTTTCGCCACTGGCCAGACTGCGCTGGTACGTGCTCAGCACGTGCACGGTGTCATCCACCACCAGCCCAATGCTGACACTGAACAACATCATGACAAAAGGGTCCAGTTGCCCCACAAAAAGTCCCCAGAAGCCAAACACCACCACCGCCGGCATGGCATTGGGTATGATGCTCAGCAGCCCGTATCGCAGACTGCGCAATCCGACAACCAGGGTCAGTGTGATCATCAGAAGGCTCAGTGCATAACCCTGCATCAGCTCAATGGTGACGCGTTGATCCATGCGGGCGAACAGCAGGGTTCCGCTACCATGCAGCAATGTGGCCCCGGGCAGATAGTTGTAGAAAGCGCTGCTGATGCGCCGGTCCAGCTCAATGATCTGTCGGTTGCTCAGATGTCTTGTGTTGATGAACAGCTGGACCGTCTGGTAGTTGCCGCTGACAAAATTGCCCAGAGCGTAGCGCTCGTTCTGCACCAGTGAGTAGTCGGACAGGTGGCTGGCAATGGTGTCGGCATCATCCGGAATGCGATAGGCCTGAGCGGGATCGTCGTAGTCATCTGCGTGCAGAGTCTGGTGTATCATACTGATCACCTCCACCAGACTGGCGGTATTGATTATCTCCTCCTGGGCGCGCAGCGTGCCGGCAAAGTCATCAAGCGCCTGCAGAAAACCCGGTTCAACGGCGCCGCCGTCGGTGCCACTGTTGATGCCGTAGGTTAGCAGGGGGCCGCGATCCATACGTTCGAGCAACACGGCATAGTAGTCATGCAGAGGTGAGTCCTTGCTGATGAAGTCCAGGCGCTCGAAATCGGTTTCGTTCAGAGGGAGCAGGATCAGCCCAAGCAGACCCAGCCCCACGCCGCTGCGAAATACCCAGCGTGGGTGGCGCTGGTGCAGGGTCAGTGCGCCGCGCAGTGGCGTCTGCGTAAACCGGGTACTGTCACGGCTGGCTGCCGCCCGGTTGTGGGCAGTGATCCACAGTATGGCCGCGGGTAACAGGCCCAGGGTCACCAGCCATGCGTACAGTACACCCAGTGCCACGATGCTGCCAAAGTCGCTTAACGCCGGGGCAGACACCATGTTCAGGCTGGCAAACCCGATGGCTGTGGTCACCGTGGCCAGTGTGACCGGTCGCAGGTTCAATGCCAGGCTCTGTTGCAGCGCCGCCTCAACAGCCTTGCCGGCCACGCGTTGCTGGCGGAACACCGAAATGATGTGGACAGCATCGGCCACGGCAATGATCACCACCACCAGCGGGGCCATGATGGAAATGGTATTGAACGGATGTGCCAGCCAGCCCAGTGTACCGATGGTCAACAGCACTGTCACAAGGGCCACGCCCAGCACCGCAGCACCCAGTACCCAGGCCCGGAAGGCAATGCAGATGAACAGCACACACAGCAGCATCACCAGTGGTAGCAGGCGCGACAGATCGTTGATCATGGCCTGCCGGGTGGATTGTTCAAACAGGGCTTCGGCGCTGGCATGGATCTGCACCTCGGGGTGGGCGGCACGCAGGCTGTCGCGCAGTGCTGTAATGGCCGAATCCAGAGTGCGGTTGTCAGCTGGCGGTCGGCCCTGACTGTCCAGGGTGACTGATACCAGCGCCAGGGAGGTGTCGGGCGAGACCAGGATGCCATTGACCAGGGGGTTGTCCAGGGCCCTTTGCCGCGCGGCGTCGAGTTGCTCTGTGCTGAAACGTTCAAAGTTCACCCAGGGGGAGGGGATGAGGCTGACTTCGCCGGTGGGCGCATGAAAGTTCAGGATGGAGTTGATGCGCCGGGCATCGGGTATGTCGCGGAAACGCCTTTGCAGCTCGGCCAGTGCGTAGAGCGAGACAGGGCTGAAGGCGTCCCGGTTGTCGGGCGCCAGTACAAAGCTGACTTCCCGTGGCGGGGGAAACACCGCCTGCAGGGCATCACGCTCGGCCAGATACGGGTCACTCTGCCCGAGCAGCACGGTCAGGGAGCTGTCAAAACCGGTACGCGGGATGCCGGCCGCCGCGATAACGGTCAGCACCAGTGTCAGCAGACTCAGCCAGTGCCGGTGGCGCAGCAGCCAGTGGCTGACGTGTTGACTCAGATCAGTGGTGTCATCCGGATTGGTCATGGTCCATGCACAGTTTCAGCCAGCTTTCGATGCCGGCGCTTCGGTATTTCTGTTTGTGTACAATGAAATAGAATTTTCGGTGCCAGTCACGGTGCGGTGCAGACAACGGTACCAGACTGCCACGCCGGAACGCATCCTGCAGCGCAATACGGGACAGGCAACCGACACCCAGGCCGGCCTCCACAGCACGTTTGATGGCCTCGGTGTGCTGCAACTCCAGGCGCAGCGTGATGTCGGGCAGCAGGCCGTGCATGGCGTGATCAAAGGCCTGGCGGGTGCCGGACCCGGCTTCACGCACGATCCACCGGGCGCCCAGCAGGTCGCGGTCGCGCAGGCGGCCCTTGTCAGCCAGCGGGTCAGATGGCGCGCAGAACAGCACCAGCTCATCGTCGCGCCAGGCCATCACCTCCAGGGCTTCATCGTGCAGTTCACCCTCGATCAGACCCACATCCAGTTCGAAGTTGCGCACCCGTTCGGTAATGGTGGCGGTATTCTCCACAGTGAGGCGGACCCGTGCCCCCGGGTGACGATTCATGAACTCAGCCATGATGGGGACTGCCAGGTAGTTGCCAATGGTCAGCGTGGCGCCCACATGCAGCTCACCGATTTCATTGTGTCGGGCCAGCACATCCTCGAACTCACGAGCCTGGGCCAGGAGAGCTTCGGCGCGCGGTCGCAGTGTGCGGCCCAGCTCGTTCAGCTGCAGGCGTTTGCCGGCCCGGTCAAACAGTTGCACACCAAAGCGTTGCTCCAGCTCTTTGAGAGCTGCGCTGGCGGCGGACTGAGACATGGACAGGCTGTCTGCGGCCTGGGTGACATTTTCATGATAGGCGGTGGCCAGAAACACCTCAATCTGGCGCAGCGTATAGTGCATGGCAAGATTCTCCGGGCTGGTTCGCTGGCAGGGCCACACTGTAACTGGATCGGGCCACCAATCGGTTTAATGAATAAGAGATATTATATTTATTCATTTTGCAGGTATAGAGCGATTCGCGTAAAATGCCGCCTCCATTCAACTCATGAACAGACGGACACAGACAATGGCAGCAGTATCCAGACAGAGTGTGACCGGTGTGCATCACTGGAACGATACCCTGTTCAGTTTCACCACCACCCGCGATCGGGGCCTGAAGTTCGAGAACGGCCACTTTGTCATGGTGGGCATGGAGGTGGAGGGAAAACCATTGATGCGAGCGTACAGCATTGCCAGCGCCAACTATGACGAGGAACTGGAGTTCTTCAGCATCAAGGTGCAGGACGGTGCGCTGACCTCGCGCCTGCAGCATATCCAGGTTGGTGACGAATTGCTGGTGAGCAGCAAACCCACCGGCACCCTGGTGGCAGATCATCTTCTGCCGGGCAAGAATCTGTACCTGCTCGGCACCGGCACTGGCCTGGCGCCGTTTCTGAGTATCATTCGCGACCCGGAAATCTACGATCGCTACGAAAAAGTGATTCTGGTGCACGGCGTGCGTCGTGTCAGCGATCTGGCTTACCGTGAGTACATCCAGGACGAGTTGCCGAACAACGAGTTCTTCGGTGAAGAAGTGCGCGAGAAGCTGATCTATTATCCGACTGTGACGCGTGAGCCCTTTGACAACCAGGGCCGGGTGACCGATCTGATGACTTCCGGCAAGATGTTTGAGGATATCGGTCTGCCGCAGCCGTCACTGGAAGATGACCGGTTCATGCTGTGTGGCAGCCCGTCAATGCTCAAGGACCTGTGTGCCATTCTTGATGGCTGGGGCCTGAAAGAGTCGCGCCATGGTATCCAGGCACATTACGTTATCGAACGGGCATTTGTTGAGTCGTAAAAAAAGGGGACAGATTTATTTTTGCGCCCGACTTTGGCAGGGTAGCCAACTTCGGCCGCAAAAATAAATCTGTCCCCTTTTTTACTTTTTCAGGCCACAAAAAACGCCCGGTACCGGGAAGGTAACGGGCGCTTTCTGTTTCTGTCCGCTGTTCACGGACCCGATCGTGGATCCAGTATCAGCTCAGAAAGAAGCCTACCAGACAACCCTTGGCGTCCGGGATGTTGCTCATGTCCACGGTACCACCAGCCTGGACAGTATCCAGCGCGTCGCGCAGGTAGTGATGGGTGGCGCGAGTGCGCTGGGTTTCGTATCCCAGCTGGTCATTGATCGGTCCGCGGAACAACACTTCGCGGCTCTGCGGATCGATGATGAAGACCTCGGCTGTGCGCTCCACACCCAGTGAGCGGGCAACAGACTGGTCAGCATCCTTCAGGATCGGAATCTTGATGCCGAACTGCTCGGCCTCATCCTGAATGCGCGGGATATCGTCCTGGATAAAGGAATTCAGCATCAGGAACTCGATGTTCTTTTCCGAGTACTCATCAATGATTTCATTGAAGGACTGGATGGACAGGCGTGCAATCGGACAGCCCGAGCCGTGGATGTACATGACCACGTAATCCTTGTCCAGATAGTCGTCCATGGAGTGCGTGGTACCCAGATGGCTCTCCAGCTCGAATTCCTTGATGGACTTCAGGTAACCATTACTGGCGTTGGCCAGGAACGGGAACATGGCCACAAGGGCGAATACGACAAATTTCACAGACCTGTTCATTGAATATTCCTCCTGTTTACAACAGTTCCAGCACTTTCAGACTGTGAACAACTTTAGCCTGAGGTCAAGCATACCTGTTATGGAAACAACTTTCCTGATCCATATCAAGGGTGTGATTGTGACGAATTGTGAGACCCGGCGGCAGGATGAAGATCCTCGGATGCTCTGTTAACCATTGATTAGTATACGATTAATTCTCTATTTTGGATCAGCCGTGTGCGGCATTATGTCGCAGCTGCATTGCTGGTCTATACTGATGATAACTTGACCGGATATTCTGGAGTGGTCCGGATAATTCAGACGGGGGGTGTCAGATGAACACAGCTACGATTCAGGATCGCACGACACACCGGGCCCGGCACACGCTCATGTGCGCAAGCATGCTGGTGGCCCTGTTTTCACATTCGGCCCTGGCCAATGACGGATACCAGGTGCCGCGCACCGAGCATGGTCACCCGGATCTCCAGGGTATCTGGACCAATGCCAGCCAGACGCCGCTGGAGCGCCCGCGTGAATACGGCACTCAACGCGCCTATACCGAGGAGCAGCGCCGGGAGCGTGAGCAGGGCTGGATCGACTATATCGAGGAGCGCAATCAGCCCAGTGACCCGGACCGGCCACCACCCACCGACGGCAACACAGCCCTGGGTTATGACAATTTCTGGGTGGACCGCGGCACGGACGTGGTCCTGATAGGGGGGGAGTACCGCACCTCCATCATCATCGAACCCGAGGATGGCCGCATTGCCTATGTTGAGGGCGCCAACCGCTTCCGAAATGCCCGACCTGAAGGCCGTGGCCCCTTTGACGGCCCGGAGGCCCGCCCCCTGGGTGAGCGCTGCATCATCTCCTTCGGTTCGGCGGGTGGTCCCCCCATGCTGCCCATCATGTACAACAACAATTATCAGATTGTGCAAACGGCTGATTATGTGATGATTCTGGTGGAAATGGTCAATGATGCCCGTATCGTGCGCCTGGATCGTGACTTCAGTGAGCACAATATGGAGCGCTGGTTGGGGGAATCGGTCGGCTACTACGACGGCGACACGCTGGTGGTGAAAACCACCCATATCAACCCGCAGCAAAGTTTCCGCGGAGCATCACCGGAACTTGTCAGCACCGAGTACTTCAGGCGTGTGGCGGACAACCGCATCGAATACCGTTTTGAGCTGGATGATCCGTCGGTGTTTGCTGACACGGTGGTGGGCGAGGTGGCCATGCACCGGCGCCCCGATGGCGATCGCATGTTTGAGTACGCGTGCCATGAAGGCAATTACGCCCTGCCCGGGGTGCTGGCCGGAGAGCGAGTGCGTGAACACGAGGCGGCACAGCGCTGATCAGTGAGCCGGACTGACATCACCTGTCGTATCAGGTTATAGTGCAGCACTTTCAGTGCTTCATCCATACGACTGCAGATAAGGACGATGTATGCGCTCGCGGTTCAAGCGCCTTTACGGTGCGCTGGTCTTTGATCGGCCCTGGCTGGTCATCGCTGTCCTGTTGTGTGCAGTTGCCGCTTTTGGCTGGTTTGCGCAACACATCCGGCTGGACGTTTCGCCCGACGCTCTGATGATTGACGGTGATCCGGAACTGGAATACTCCCGTCAGATCACCCAGCGTTACGGCATCCGCGACGCCGTGCTGGTGGCTTTCACACCGGAGTCCGAGCTGTTTTCGCACGAAACACTTGAAGTCATGGTGCGACTGCGCGATGAGCTGTTGACCGTGGACAGTATTGAGTCCGTGGACAGTATTCTTGATGTCCCCGTGCTTGGTGACACCGCGCTGACCGGACTTTCAGAAGATTACGATACCCTGCTTGATGACGGTGTGGACCTGGCGGCAGCGCGTGAGGAAATGACCAGCAGCCCGGTGTTCAGCAACGCGGTGGTCAGCACCGATGGACGAACCGCTGCACTGCTGGCCAGCTTTGCCTTTGACCAGCACTATTTTGATCTGGTCAATCGCCGCACTGAATTGCGTGAACTGCGCCGGGCTGGCGAGCTGAGCGCCGAACAGGCGCGTGAGCTTGACGAGGTGACCCGCGAGTTTGACAGCTACAGCCAGAAGGTGGCCGAGCAGCGCCACGCCGATATTGCCGAGATCCGCGGTATTCTCCAGAACTATCAACAGTACGGTGACCTGTATCTGGGCGGCGCACCTATGATTTCGGATGATCTGGTCACTTTTGTGCAAAGTGACCTGGCCACCTTCAGTCTTGGCGTGCTTGCTTTCATCATCATTGCCCTGGGTCTTATTTTCCGACGGGCGAGATGGGTGTTCCTGCCGCTGGCCTGCTGCGCGGTGGCCGGTGTGATTGTGGTTGGCATACTCGGCATCATGGACTGGCGTGTGACGGTAGTGTCGTCCAATTTCTTCTCCCTGCTGCTGATCATCACCATTTCCCTGACCGTGCACCTGATCGTGCGCTACCGGGAACTGCGTGCGACCCGACGCTTCAGTAATCACGCAAAATTGATGCGACACGGTGTCATGGTGATGTGGCGGCCCTGCCTGTATACCGCGCTGACCACTATTGTGGCGTTTGGTTCGCTGGTGGTCAGTGGCATATTGCCGATCATTTCCTTTGGCTGGATCATGGTCATGGGTGTGGCAACGGCGCTGATAGTTGTGTTCCTGTTGTTCCCGGCCATGATGACCCTGTTGCCGGCCGAGCCGGCTGTGCCCGCACGCGCGCCAAAAATCAATCTCACTGGTGCCCTGGCGCGGCTGACCGAACGCAGTGGCAGGTATATTCTGCTGGCTTACGCCCTGGTGCTGTTGGTCAGTGTCATTGGTGTCTCGCGCCTGCAGGTGGAGAACAGTTTCATCAACTACTTTGATGACAGCACGGAAATCTACCAGGGCATGCGGCTGTTTGACGAGCAGCTGGGCGGCACGCTGGCCATGGAAGTCATCATCAATCTGCCCCGTGCCGAAGAAGAGGATGACTGGGACGACTGGGACGACGGATTTGATGAAGAGCCCAATGATGCCTACTGGTTTACCGGCGACAAGATGGAGGAGCTTCGCCGTATCCACGAGTATCTGGATGCTCATCCGCACACCGGCAAGGTGCTTTCCTTTGGCGCTGTCGTCCAACTGGCTGAACAGATGAACAACAACCAGCCGGTGGACAGTTTCCTGTGGGCGCTGTTGTACTCGATGTTGCCCGATGCACTGCGTGATACAGTCCTGACGCCGTTTCTGTCTGTTGAGCACGATCAGGCGCGATTCAATGTGCGAGTCATCGAGTCGGATCCGGAGCTCAATCGAGATCAGCTGATCCGGGAGCTGGAGCAGGGCCTGCAGGATGAGTTCGGTTTCAGCGCCGACCAGGTCCACATCACCGGCATGCTGGTGCTTTACAACAACGTGTTGCAGAGCCTCTACCAGTCCCAGATCATGACACTGGGCGTGGTGCTGTTTGCCATCATGCTGATGTTCCTGGTGCTGTTCCGTTCGTTGAAAATTGCGGTAATCTGCATCATTCCCAACATCATTGCCGCCGCCTTTGTGCTGGGCATCATGGGGTGGTTGCGTATTCCACTGGATATCATGACCATCACCATTGCTGCCATTTCCATCGGCATAGGCGTGGACAACACCATCCACTACATGCACCGCTTCCGGCGTGAATTTCCGCGAATCGGTAGTTACCGGGAAACCATGCATTTCTGTCACAACAGTATTGCGCGAGCCATGTACTTCACCTCCATGACCATTGTGGCCGGATTCTCCATACTGGTACTGTCCAACTTTGTGCCGACCATGGTGTTTGGTCTGCTCACCAGTATTGCCATGCTGGTAGCCCTGCTGGGCGCACTGACACTGTTGCCGCAATTGCTGACCACGTTCAGGCCCCTCGGTCCTGAATCACCCAGGCCCGAATCGGCCCGGGTGGAACAAAGCTGATGTATAATGCCTGGCTTGGGTTCCCCACGGGAGTCACCAGGCGGTTCGCCCCTAAATCTGACGGAGAAGTTCCATGTCACTGATGTCTTCGGACGCTGAAAATCCCGGCAATGGTGGTGGTAGCCGCCTGCTGGATGAAAAACTGTTCAAGTCACGCGCGCTGACCATCTTCGGTGAGATCAACGACCGGGTGGCGCGCGCTGTCACCGAGCGCCTGCTGGCCCTGGCCGCGGACGGGGATGCGCCAATCACCCTGTACATCAGTTCGCCCGGCGGGCACGTGGAGTCTGGTGATGTGATCTACGACATGATCAAGTTCATCAAGCCGGAAGTGCGTGTGGTTGGCGCTGGTTGGGTGGCCAGCGCGGGTGTGACCATCTACCTTGCAGCAAAAAGGGAGAACCGGTACTCGTTGCCCAACACCCGTTTTCTGGTGCATCAGCCCTCAGGTGGGTCGCGCGGTGTTGCCTCTGATATCAAGATCCAGGCCGAGCAGATCATCAAGATGCGTGAGCGCCTGAACAGACTGATTGCTGCGGAAACCGGGCAGGATTTCGAGCGGGTGGCAAAGGACACTGATCGCGACTACTGGATGACAGTGGACGAAGCCATTGAATATGGCATTGTGGGCAAGCGTGTCAGCAGTGTCAGTGAGATGCCCTGAAGTCAGTACCAGGGTCGGCCCGGAATACGATCGGGCCGACCGGCGCTTTATACCTGCCGCTTCAGTCTTCCTGCAAGCGTACGAAGCGGGCCTGCTGATTGCGAACCAGTGTGCAGACCACATGGTAATCGGGTTGACAGGACATTGAGCGTACCATGGCAACGTCCGGTTGCGTCAACTGTACCAATACCCTTGCCTGAACGCCCTGGTAGCTCACATCAATGGTGCCGCTCTGGCCACTGATTGCGCCGTTTCTGACCCGCCACCCCATGCCTGTCGGCGCAACCTCGTCCACAGTGAACTGATCCCCGTCTCGAGTCACGCGCAAGGTGAAAACCATGTCTTCGGTGTCTGCCTGCCACACGCCGGACCACTCCGGAGCATCCCGGCTGGATTCCTGGGCAGTGGCGGTCTGCTGCGCGCCGCCAACTGTTGCCAGGCTCGCAGCAGCAGCTGTTGCAAGCAGCAGAGTAAATGGAGCAACAAGCCTGCGGGAGGAAAAAGTGGTACAGAGTTTGTGCAATATCAAGATGGGTCATCCTCACATGTGGCAATCTGGGGGGCAATGCGCAGGAAGCACTTTGCACCAGGGCAAACAGCGCCACCTGCACACTCGATTGGTACCGCAAACGCCGGGCACAACGTTCCGACGGCAACGATAGAAAAAAGCGATTTTCCAATCCCTTTCTTTGAACAAGAATACACCAAAAAAAATGGCCGGTACAACTTTTGGGC
>JBJHCW010000005.1:0-377971 GCA_050486205.1 Gammaproteobacteria bacterium
GCCCACGCTTGTTAACGGGCTCGGCAATGCCGGCGCCTTCGCTGCACCGGGCTACTGCGCTGAATACCTGTTGCTGCAGGTATGGGCCTCACCTTATCGCTTTATGAATGATAGGGAAATAATGGAAATTCGATCATACAATCGACTGCACAGCGACAATATTTCCGCCGCGTTGCAGCTCCAAAATTGCGCGAGAGCGCGGGCGTTACAGGGCTAGATCATGACCGCAGAGCTTCAAAGAACACTAGCCTTAGACCAGGAGTTGTTAAACGCGGTGAGGCTCATCAAAGCAGGTCTAGGTCAGCTTCAGTCGCTTGATGCTGGCAATGATTTCTACCATCTACCGCTATTAACTTTGGCTAGTGGATTCGAGCGGTTTATGAAGGTTACATTATGCTTTCGCTGGCTTGAGGTGCATGGCAGCTTTCCGACAAGCAAGGCTTTTCCATCTGGACGAGGCGGGCATGACCTTAAATGTCTGCTCGAGAAAATTCGCACAGAATGCTTTTTAGATGACTACGTAGACAATATTCCAGTAGCTAAGGCTGACGTCGAGTATCTCAATTCAACGGCGCTACTGTCGTTTATTTCAGTTCTAAGCGACTTTGGACAAGCTGCGAGGTATTACAATCTGGATATTATCGTTGGCCGTAAGGTTCAAACTGAGGATCCAGACGCTGCGTGGCAACGGCTCGAGACAGAAATACTTTTAACTCGCAAGGATCTAATGGATGAAATTACTAATAACCCTGCAAGTAGTCGAATCCATGCAGAAATCAATAACGAGGTCGTTTCGCGGCTTGAGAGATTCGCGAGAGCTCTCGCCAGACTTTATACGATAGGCAAAATTGGAGTAGAGGCGAAGAGGTACCTCGGCTACATTGGCCCTTTTCTTTATCTGTCAGATTCTGATCTTGGAACAAAAAGATATGAGTTGTCGGGCAACGCCCTATAACAATCGACTGTACAGCGACCGATTTTTCGCTGCTCCGCTGCTCAAAACCGGCGCGTGAGCCGGGCGTTATGTGTTTTATCACACCAATCAAGGCTGGGAATATTATCGGACCTTGTTGCAGGAAATAGGTGAACATTACGAATATTAAGGGATTGCCAGCCTGGGCTAAAACCTTGCTAGCTATTGTCCTTTCAGTAGTTGGTAGCGGACTTTGGGCAATACTCGCAGGAATGTTTAATTTCCCCGACATTCTCATCGTAATAGGGGCTCTAGCGATTACGACGGGTATACTCATAAATATTCTTGGCAATCAAGAGAAAATAGATCAAAGGTGACTTCCGAGCAGATAGCAATCATGGGTACCCCAGAGTGTAATCCCCCCGAAAATTCAGAGCGGTTATAAGTAGAAAATTCCGATAAACTTAGCACAAGGAGTTTTCTATGAGAAAGTCACGATTTACCGACCACCAGATCCTGGCCATATTGAAGCAGGCCGAGTCCGGAGTCCCGGTTCCCGAGCTGTGCCGCGAGCACGGCATGAGCAGTGCAACTTTTTACAAATGGCGGGCCAAGTTCGGCGGCATGGACGCCTCGCTGATGAAGCGCATGAAGGAGCTCGAGGAGGAGAACCGGCGGCTGAAGAAGATGTACGCCGAGGAAAAGCTCAAAGCCGAGATTCGCCAGGAGGCCCTTGAGGGAAAGTACTGAAGCCATCTCATCGCCGTGAGATGGCAGCCCAAGCAGTGAAGAGCCGCGGTATCAGCATCCGCTTTGCCTGTCTGTGTATGGGCGTGAGTGAGTCCTGCTACCACTATCAACCCAAGCTGGACTCGGAAAATGCCGTGTTGGCCGATTGGTTGATCCGTCTGACAATGGCCAACAAACGCTGGGGGTTCGGACTGTGTTTTCTGTACCTGCGCAATGTTAAAGGCTACCCCTGGAACCACAAACGGCTGTCCCGCATCTATCGGGAGTTGGAGTTGAACTTGAGAATCAAACCCAAGCGCCGGATCAAGCGCGACAAACCCGATGCGTTGAGCGTACCGACTGCTGTTAACCAGATCTGGTCGATGGATTTCATGAGCGACTCGCTGATCGATGGTCGCACGCTTCGCACCTTCAACGTGATCGATGATTACAACCGTGAAGGCCTGGGCATTGATGTGGACCTGTCCCTGCCCAGCCTGCGCGTGATCCGTTCGCTGGAGCAGATCATCGAGTGGCGCGGCGTTCCGGCAGCCATTCGCCTGGACAACGGCCCGGAATACATCTCGCAATCACTGATTGACTGGGCCAACAGCAAGCGGATTACGCTGCTGTATATTCAGCCGGGCAAGCCGACCCAGAACGCCTACATTGAGCGTTTCAACCGGACGGCTCGTCATGAATGGTTGGATCTGCATCAGTTCCATTCAGTTGAACACGCTCAGAAGTTGGCCACTGAGTGGCTGTGGAAATACAATAACGAACGACCCCATACAGGCATCGGCGGCGTACCGCCGCGACGATTACTGATGGCGGCATGAATTTCTACGAATAACTGCTCCGCAATTTGGGGGGATTACACAGGATGATTACTAACTTTAGCTATCTTGAACAGGCATCAAAACTTGTAAATTGTGAAGGAGATCCATGTGATTTCGGCTGCACTGAGGGAGATATCGACAAAATGATTGCTCATGCCAAGGAAAAGTTCCCGGCCAAGCCCTATCGCGTCGTGTCTAATTGGTGTTGGGGCGACCTCGAAGTAGCTCCCGGGCAAGTAGACATATTCCATAGAAAAGACGTGCTGCCGTGTTTCATCTATGCTAACAAAATTATTCAAGATGAAAGGGCTCCGTGGGACAAGGGGTTATCCGTGAGGACCACGCTTCTAGTAGAGTTTCATCGAGATTGCATTTTTACCACAAGGAACTCCAACTATATCCTAGTCGGGTCCGGCTCTCGCATGACGGTCCACCCGTCGGTATTCACCAGCTTGTTCTTCTAAGACCGTAGCCGGAGCGATCGCTATAGGTATGTCACCGCAATTCCATGTCCATTCGTCTATTAGATTTCACATGTGAAATTTCCAGAGAGCTTGATATGAGAAGATTTGAGGGGCGCTTAGTCAGCTTTTTCGAGACTGGCATGGAAGGCACCGCTTGGGCAATTGAGCGGTCTGGGTACAGTGGCTAGAGTTATGCTGATTTCTGGTGTATGGCAATGAGCTGAAGGGGTGGCGTATCCTGTTGGTTGATCACGACCAAGATCACAACCAACAGAAGGAGATACGCCATGAACAAGTCTACATTGCATTCGATTTCGCAGCCACAGGTGGAGAGCGATCCATTGCACGAGTTGATCAGAAGCGGTGCCCGGGACATCATCAGCGCGGCGGTAGAGGCCGAGCTCGCGCAGTTGCTGGAGCGCTATAGCGAACTGAAGGACGAGCAAGGACGCCGTGCCGTTGTGCGCAACGGCTACCTGCCAGAGCGCAGCGTGCAGACCGGCGTCGGCGATGTGTCGGTCAAGGTGCCCAAGGTACGCGATCGCAGCGGTAGTGGTGTCAAGTTCAACAGCACGCTGCTGCCGCCCTACCTGAAGCGGGCCAAGAGCATCGAGGAGCTGATCCCCTGGCTGTACCTGCGCGGGGTCTCCACCGGTGATTTTCAAGAGGCCCTTGCGGCGCTGGTCGGCGAACAAGCCAGTGGCCTGTCCGCCAGCACAATCAGTCGGCTCTAGGACCGCTGGCAGGACGAGCACGAACAATGGCAGCGGCGTGATCTGAGCAACAAGCGCTACGTCTACCTGTGGGCCGACGGCGTGTACGCCAACGTGCGTCAGGACGATCGTCTGTGCTTGCTGGTGATTCTGGGCGTGACCGAGCACGGGCGCAAGGAACTGGTGGCGGTCGAGGATGGTTACCGCGAGTCCGAGGCCAGTTGGCTGGAGGTACTGCGCGGGCTGCAGCATCGCGGCCTGACCATTGCTCCGAAGCTGGCCACCGGCGACGGCGCCCTGGGCTTCTGGAAGGCGCTGCACAAGGTGTTCCCGGAAACGCGCCCCCAGCGCTGCTGGGTACACAAGACGGCCAACGTGCTCAACAAGCTTCCCAAAGCGATGCAGCCCAAGGTCAAGGCGGCACTGCATGAGATTTATCAGGCCGACACGCGGGAGGCGGCCCACAAGGCGTTTGACCGCGCCTTGACCCGCTTCCAGGACAAGTACCCGAAGGCCATGGATTGCCTGGCCAGGGATCGGGAAGAGCTGCTGGCGTTTTATGATTATCCGGCTGCTCATTGGATACATCTGCGCACGACCAACCCGATAGAATCGACCTTTGCCACAGTGCGGCTGAGGACGAAAAAGACCCGCAACTGTGGCTCCATGGCCACCACTCTGGCCATGGTCTTCAAGCTGCTGGGTTCAGCGGAAAAGCGCTGGAAGCGTATCAAGGGATTCAGGATGCTGGAGCTGGTCATTAATAACGTCGAGTTCCGCGATGGAGAGCAAGTAACAGATCAATCAGTCAGGAACGCTGCTTGATTGGCATACACCAGATTTGACAATAACTCTCCATGGTACTGTAAGTAGGAAAAGACGGTAGCTGGAGGCTTGTCAATAGCTTTAGCTATACGACTCATCGGGCTTCCATTCTCCCACTCGGTCCAAATAACAGCTTTTTTCTTGTCGGTCATTGTATGTGCGCCCTGCATCTTCTCCACCTCTACATGCTATCAAGTTTATTGGAGTGTTGCAGTGACCGATTGAATCCAAGGCTCCGGATTTTCAGGGGGATTACAGTAGGACCAACTAATGACAAAGCATTTACAGGCTGATACTTGGCACGAATTGGTTGATAAGGTAATGATATTCTTGGAATCGAATCATCTTAAGTATCAGAAAAGCCTCTATGCAGATTCTAGAAAGGACTACGGTAGCATCGTAGTCTGGCCGAGGATAATGACTTGGCACGGAGAGAAATACTCAGCAGTAAAACTGATGAACGTCACAGTCCCTCCGGCGCTTCGCCGACAAGGCGAGTACAAACGCTTACTTGCGCTTCTTGAAGGTTGCGGGCTTTACAGTCTTAGAATAGTAGAATCAGTTCAAGACGAGAACCTAATCCGTTTCCACCAATCAGCCGGAGAAGAACCAGGGCCATATTCAGATCCTGAGATCCCATCATTTGCTAAAGTAGTCGGTGCGCCACTACAATCCCGGGCAAGGGATCAGCGCACAGGGACTGGCACCTCTGACAGCGCCAGCGCCAGCGTTTGACTAAGATCGCATGTGCCTGCCCACGATGATGCGTACCAACTGTCAACATCGGTCTAGTTTGTCCGCATTTCATCGGCGAAGATTGTCCGGTTTTCATCGGTTTTTCTGTCACGCAGTAGTTGCACTTTCCTCCTCGATAGGTAGTTCAGCCGGTTTTCCGGTGCTTGTCAGCATGCCAGCCTTTCGCTTGTCCTTGAGCCGGTAGCTCTCGCCCTTGATGTTCAAGGTGGTCGAGTGATGCAGCAGGCGGTCCAGGATGGCTGTGGCGATCACCAACTGCGCGGTGGCGCCACCGAAGTGACGGAAAGCGCGCACTACCGACTCGTAAGTATGCTCGCTGTCCTGGCTGTCCGTGGCCCAGAGATGGAAGCGTCGCGAGTAACCAAGGCTGTTCACTGCCAGCTCCACGCGGGTCGGTGTACCGGCGATACGCACACGGCTCTGGCCCCAGTCCTGTTGCATCTGCTGACCCGGTGTGGTCTCAAAGCGTACCGTCATCTTGCTGGGACGGCAGGCCCGCTTGGGCTGGATGTACTCACGCACCAGCGTGGCACCGCCGGTGTAACCGTGCTCGCGGATCTGCTGGAAGAGCACCTCGGCGTTCCAGACATTGCAGGACAGCTGATGATCAATAAAGGGCTTGAACGGATCGAGCTTGCTGGCACGGCGCCTGGCCGGACGTCCGGTGCGCGGCGCCGGCAGCGCCAGGTACCTGCGTACCGTGCGCTCACTGCACCCGATCTGATCGGCGATGTCGATCACATGCGCCCCCTAGTGGCGTAGTTGCTTTATCATGTAATAGTCCTCTCGGCTCAACATGGCGGCTTCCTCTTGGCTTCGTCACCAAAAAGGAAACCCCATTTGGGTTGGGAGGACAATCTAAACCGATGATTTGAGGACTTTTAGCACCGTTGCTTACACCTCGCCTGGTTGTCGGTGTTCCGTAAGGTTTTACGCAAATACCGATCTAGCGAGTGAGGCCGCGTCGAGGAAATGGAGAGGCTGGGGAGCTGTCGCAGGGGTGATCAGTGAAATGCGCTACCAGAACCACGTTTGGCTGGACGGCGATGAGCAATAAGCCGGTGGCCCGCCTAGCTCCCAGCAGAAGATTCCCATGAAGGTTGATTTTTAGGGGATTCCAGTATTCAGGGCGGATCTTTCCAGGTATGTTGGAATTTGGCACCCACCTGAGCAATCGGGAGACACGATTTGCCAAAACTCAGACCAACACGACGTTTACTCGCAGACCCTGAACATGGCCGGGGGAGGCTCAGGTAGTTGATCGCCCTGGGCAGCTTGCTCATATCCTATGGGCCGCATCGAGAGGCCGCCTGGGTCGTCGGAATGTCGCTGTCATCTGGATGCTTTTTGGGAGCGGGATGCGCGTGAACGAGGTGGCGCACCTGAAGGTATCCGATGTGTTCTACCGAGACGGAGCGCTCAAAGAGGTTTTCATCATTCGTGGACTGACTACGAAAACTGATCAGCACCGCCCTGGCTTTATCCTTGCCAAACAGCACAGAGAGGCCCTGATAGCGTGGCGAGACCAACGAGTGGCAGAGGGCGCACTTGTATCGCAGGATGGCTCTTATGGCGGGCTCAGGCCTGACTCTGAGCTTATACTTGGTAGGCGCGGTAAGACCTGGCGCCGCCTAGCGTTCAACGATAAGAAGTACAAAACCGGGGGCGGTGATATTGTTACGACAAAAGTGTGTGGGTCGCTCGAAAACCTGGTGCGCGAACTGCTGAAAGGCGCAGGCCTGACCTATGGCTCCAGCCACTCAGGCAGACGCACTTTGGCAACGTGGCTGGATCGAAAAGGCTATGACCTTGAGCTGATCCAGTTGATTTTGGGTCACCGAAATCCCGACATGACGCTGGAGTACATCGACCCGGATCTGCCAAGAATTAAGTCGGCGTTTCAGTCTATTTGGTCGGGCGTGAAGGCTCCAGCTTAAAATGACCGCTTGCCATGGTCACCAAGCTAATTTATAGTGATGACTATACCCAATGACTATGGTGTATCCATGAATAAGGAACAGGTAACAAAATCGCAGTTCAAGGCGAAGGCGCTTGAGTATTTCCGCAAGGTTGAAACCTCTGGCGAGCCGGTAGTGGTTACAGATCGCGGCCAGCCAACAGTAGAGATTCGGCGTTACCGGAGCGACAAGCGGTCGCCTCTTGAGCGACTGCGTGGAAGCGTTTTGGAGTTCAAGAACCCGACAGATCCGGTTGCTGAAGACGACTGGGAGGCTTTCGATTGATCGTTCTCGACACTCACACTCTGATTTGGTGGGTAAATGGTGACAGCCAGCTTTCCCCGAACGCCAAGGCGGCAATAGATCACGAGCAGCGGCATGAGGACGGAATCATTCTCGTGTCAGCAATATCGGCTTGGGAGATCGCTTTGCTCGTAGGGCGTGACCGCCTGACCCTGGGAATGAACCTTGATGATTGGCTTGAAACTGTCAGTGAAATTGAGGGGTTGCGGTTTGTGCCTGTTGATGAGGTAGTCGGCGTTGAGTCAACGCGTTTGCCGGGTGGCTTCCACAAAGACCCAGCCGACCGGATGATTACCGCTCTCGCCAGGCACTTCAACGCGCCGTTGGTTACAGCAGACGAAAGAATCCGAGCGTACAAGCACGTCCGGTCAATTTGGTGATAGGAATACGGTTATGGCTAATTCTAAGCACAGCGAAAGAATAATGGATGAGCTGAAGGCTGAGATCACCGCCGACAATACTGATGGTATTGATTCATCTTTGACGCGGCTTGCGGCGGTTCTGGTATCTGAATATGGCGATGTAGTCATTGGTAAAGCTTTCAGGAAGGCGCTGGATAAGGTTCATGTTGGATTGCCTCCCGAAGTCGTATCTGAAATCGAAAGCTCTAGTGACTACATAAATCCACAGATCTTGTAGCCTCTGGGCGACATGGGGAAGCCGATAAATGATGACGAAAACTGAAACTGATATCCGCACCCTTCTGATGGGCAGGAAAACTGTGCACGTTACCTGGGAGGATGGTCAGGGAATTGTGGTTTCCGCCGTACCCGATTTCGAGTCGCAGTCAGGCCTTCTTTGCGGTGTTGCGCTTAACGTAAAAACGCTGGAAGAGGCAGAAACGGTGAGCCAGGATCAGCTTGTCCAGATCAATCACCATGCTTTTACAACGTATGTTACAGACAACAGCTAATTGGAAACCGCATGATATGACCGAAGCGAATCAGTACAGAAATTTTGGGGCTCGCATTTACGACGAATCAGGAAATGTCACGGCTCTTCATGGGAAAGTGAAGCTCGAAGATCAGGTGACATGTGAATCGCCACCAATTTACTAGACACCTTTTAGCGTTACAATGAAGCTAAACGGAGGTGTCCATGTCGGGCAAACGATATACAGAGCAATTCAAGGTAGAAGCAGTCAAACAAATCACTGAGCACGGCCACCGGGTGGGCGATGTCGCCAAGCGGCTGGGGGTCACTGCCAAAAGCCTGCATGACTGGAAGGCTCGATACGGCCCAGTCGGGTCAGTGGGAAAAGAACAAGGCCAGTGACGACGAAATTCGGGTATCCAAGGCCGAGGTAAAGCGCTTGACCATGGAGCGCGACATCCTAAAGGAAGCAACTATTCGTAGAAATTCATGCTGCCATCAGAAATCGTCGCGGTGGTACACCGCCGATGCCTGGATGGGGTCTTTCGTTAATGTATTTCCACAGCCATTGGGTGGCCAGCTGCTGAGCGTGTGCAACCGAGTGGAGAAGATGCACCACAGGCAAGATCGGCAGAGGGTAATCCGCGCCGTTGAGACAGCGAATGACGAAAAAAACCATGGTTTAGCTCCCCCAAATCCTGCCGCAGCGACATCGCCACTTCGCGACATCGGCGCGGACCGTCCAGATGCCACAGCTTCCCCGCCGCTACTGCACGAGCTGAAGGTAAGGCGCTGGCGCGCGGTGCAAGGGATCCTCCACTGCAACAAGGGCCTAGTAGTACAGGCAATCGATGACGTCCTCGCGCTCGGTCGGCTCCATTGACATTGCCGGATCGCTCCCCCAAGGGGGATTTGCTTGCCATTCGGCTGGGCCGAACTCAGCGCCAGAAGATCTCTCAAACTGGTTTCAAACTAGCAGCATCGTGCGGGACTTTTGCGGGTTTTGTTGTGCATTGTGGTGCTTTATAGTGCAAAATCACGCAACGGACGCACTATTAAAATGAATAAAACCAATTGCTTAGCTTTCTTCTTGGGGGCTTCGAACCACTTGGTCGGGAGTTCGAATCTCTCCGGGTGCGCCAAACAAAGCAAAAAGGGGACTGATACCGCAAGCATCAGTCCCCTTTTTGCTTTGTTCAGTTCCTTCAGATGCTGCTCTCGCTCCTGGCGCGCAATCTCATTTCTCTCTTGTGCTTCCTGCCTCGCACCCCAAAAATGAAGTACCATCACTGCCAGTCGATACGGTCCCATGTGATAATTCCCCCACGTGATAACACCCCAAAACCCCAGAGAGACGCACCAATGATCCACAAAACAGCCAAGACGCTCGCCATGGCCTCCATGCTTGCCGCCAGCGCCACGGTCGCTGCACAGGAAAGCCAATTCTCGTTCGGTCCGACGCTGGGCTCAGCAGGAGCAGGGCTGGAACTGGGCTTTGCTCTCACCGAGACTCTCAGTGCACGCGCGGCCTACAATTTTTTCGAGTTTGATACAGATTACGAAGACACCGATGTGCGTTATGACGGCACCCTGGACAAAAGCAGTGTCAGTCTGCTGTTGGACTGGAATCCGGGAAACGGCGGTTTTCGTGTGACAGGCGGCGCATTTCGCCATACCAAAAACGCATTCAATGTGATTGCCACGCCAAGCCGGGAAGGTACCTATACGTTTGATGGTAACGAGTATGACGCCAGTGAAGTCGGGACCATTCACGGTGCGGCAGGCTTTCGCAAGACCACACCCTACCTCGGTATAGGCTGGGGCAATCTCAGTCGCGCCACCGGCTTCACCTTCACAGTCGATCTGGGTGTGCAATTTCAGAATGCACCCCGTGTTTCACTTCGGGCAGATGGTTGCTCGTTTGCACCTGCTGAATGCGCACAGTTCAACAGCGATCTGCAGGCTGAAGCACGCCAGTTGGAGCAAGAGGGACAGGACCTGGAATACTGGCCGGTGCTGGCTATCGGTCTGGTCTATCGCTTCTGAGGGGTTTTGCGAAGGCGCAGTGCCAGACCGGCTACAGGCTGTCCGGAATCGGTATCGCGAAGGTTTCCTTGAGCTCTTCCATCACAACGTAACTTTTCGATTCGCGCACACCAGGCAGCTTGAGCAGAATGTCACCCAGCAACTTGCGGTATGAGGCCATCTCGGAGATCCGCGCCTTTATCAGATAATCAAAATCGCCTGAAACCAGATGGCATTCCAGCACGTGTGGCAATTTGATTGCCGCACGACGAAAGTCGTCGAAGATGTCCGCTGATTTGGAGGCCAGGCTGATTTCAACAAACACCAGCAGGCTGGCCTGCAGCTTGTGTGGATTCAGCCGCGCCCCATACCCCAGAATGAACTTCTCTCGCTCGAGCCGTTTCACGCGGTCCAGGCAGGGTGTGGTCGAAAGCCCGACGCGCTCACCGAGCTCTACGTAAGAGATTCGTCCTTCATTTTGAAGAATGGAAAGCATGTTCAGGTCAATTTTGTCCAGCTCGCGACTGGATGTCCTGCGGGTTTTCATGAATTCTTTCCGTATTTTCACAAAAGTACAGAATAATCGTCTGCATTATTGCATATATACAGTGTGTTGCGTGAGCAAAAAGCTTTTAGACTAGTGATATCAACTGATTTTTTCATTCATGGTGGTCTCATTCAGCTTTTGGAGAGTGCTCGTGCACGTAGTGATCATGGGGAGCGGGATAATTGGCGTCACCAGCGCGTGGTACCTCGCGCGTGCCGGCCATCAGGTGACGGTGATCGAACGTCAGAGCGGTCCGGCGCTGGGAACCAGCTTTGCAAATGCCGGTATGATCTCGCCAGGATATTCTGCGCCCTGGGCCGCCCCAGGTGTTCCTTTCAAGGCATTAAAATGGATGGCTGCGCGACATGCCCCCCTTGCCATTTCGCCCACCACTGAGCTGCGCCAGTATCGCTGGATGATGCACATGCTGGCCAACTGCACGGAGGCGCGTTATGCGGTGAACAAGGAACGCATGATGCGACTGGCCCGATACAGCCACGAGTGTCTGGTGGACTTGCGCGCCGAGAGTGGCATCGACTACGAACACCGCGAACTGGGGACCCTGCAGCTGTTTCGTACACAACGGCAGCTTGATGCAGCGACGAAGGACATCGCTGTACTGGAGCAGTGCAAGGTGCCCTGGCGGCTGCTAGATCGCGCCGGGTGCGTGGCGGCGGAGCCGGGGCTGGCGGCAAGCGCGGAAAAGATCGCTGGTGGCCTGCAGCTTCCGGACGACGAGACTGGCGACTGTTATCTGTTTACTACACGCCTGGCACAATGCTGCCGGGATATGGGCGTGGTGTTTCGTTATGACTGTGAGATAAAGGAACTGCTGGGCGACGGCGAGCGCTTGACCGGCGTCCGCCTGGCTGATGAGGCAGTGAGCGCGGATTGTTATGTGCTGGCCTTGGGCAGTCACTCGCCCCGGTTGCTCCACCGGCACGGCATCGACCTGCCGGTCTATCCGGTCAAGGGATACTCCCTGACAATCCCGGTGACCGACAGCAGCCTGGCACCGGTGTCCACCATTATGGACGAAACGTTCAAAGTGGCTGTCACCCGCTTTGCCAACCGTATAAGGGTCGGTGGCATGGCCGAGTTGACCGGGTTCGACGATCGATTATTGTCCAGGCGACGGGATACACTCGAGATGGTGATAAACGACCTGTTTCCATCTGCAGGTGATATCAGCCAGGCCACTTTCTGGTCAGGGTTCCGGCCCATGACGCCGGATGGCACACCGATAATTGGCGCCACGCGCTTGAGGAACCTGTACCTCAATACCGGGCACGGTACCCTGGGCTGGACGATGGCTTGCGGCTCCGCTCAACTGCTTGCCGACATCATTGATGGCAGAAAATCCCGGATTCGCACAGAAGGCCTGGGCATTGCCCGTTACACACAGCCAATCCGGGGTCACCGTGCCTGTGTGCCCAGTGCACGGTGAGCTCGCACAGGATTGTGGATCAGTTTATTCGGGCACCCCCCATCAGGACCGCCGGATCTCAATCCGCTTGCCTTCGGTCTCCGGAGTTTCCACCCGCTTCAGTGTCACCGTCAGCACACCGTTGTTCATCTCTGCCTGTATCGACTCCGGGTCGGCATCATCCGGCAGGGCCAGCACCCGTTGAAAGCTGCCGAAACGGCGCTCGATGTGATAAAAGTGCTGTTCACGATTTTCGCTTTCATCGTGTTTTTCACCCCGGATGACCAGGTTGTGATTGTTGATCTCCAGGCGAATATCGTCCGCGTCCATGCCTGCCGCTTCTACAGTGATGGTGTACTCATCGTTGGTACTGGCGATGTTGATTTCAGGGCGAAACACATCAAGCAGTGGCATTGAAGGCCATTGCTCGCCAAGGTATCGGGATGGCAGTCCGAAGCGTCTGCCAAAGGCATCAAACAGGCGGTCGAATTCACGGTGCATTTCATCAATCGGGTGTCTGCCCGGCGCCGGTTGTGGATATTCCGCACGCTTGACCGGGACGGTGGCTGCGGAGGTGCTGTGGTTCTCGTGTTTGAACCAGTTCCAGGGCTTGAGCTTTTCCAGATTCATGCCGAATTCCTCCTCACAATCAAAGTGTAGTCAGGAATTTTTTGGGGATGATTCCGGAAATTTCAACGGTGAAAGGTGGTCGCCCCACGGCATGACAGAGCTGTCAGGGAGCGTGGGGCGACAGTCATGGCGCGGGGCGTCAGATCCTGTCAGTCAGCCGCCTGGAACTCAACATGTATTTCCAGCTCTATAGTGTCACCGATGCCAAATCTCACCAGATTGTCCAGGCCAAAATCCGATCGTTGAAATTCGGTGCTTGCCGTAAAGCCAAGTGTGTAACGTCGGGTAAGAAAGTTGTTGCCACCGCCGTTGAAAGTGACAACGAGATCGACAGGCGCTGTGGTGCCCAGTAATGTCAGGTCACCCCGGTACACAAATGTATCCTCACCCAGGGACTCCACAAATGACGTTGTCCTGAACACGGCCTGTGGATGATTCTCCACATCGAACCAGCTTGAGCCGCGAAGGTCGTCGGCAAATTCGGGGTTGTTGACGTCAAGCGAGGCGGTATCAACGATGACTTCGACACTGGCATTCTCGACGTTCTCGGGATCAAAATCCAGCGAGGCATCAAACTCGTTGAAGCGGCCAACATAATGGGAGAAACCAAGATGGTTGACCTTCCACACCAGCGACGCATGGTCCTTGTCCAGTGAGTATTGACCACCTCTCAGATCCTGGACACTGGTCTGGAAATCCGGCGTCAGAATCCGGTCGCACGACACCAGAAATGCCGAGCAGCCCAGCAGCAGAAAAAGTTGACGGTAACCGGAAGATAGCTTTGAAAACATGGGGAATCCTGTTCGCGATAGTGTTGTTCAATTATTGTCTGGTGGCGTAAACATCGACCACAATGGTCACATCGTTGGCGATTTCTGCAGTGCCGGCCCAGTAGCCAAGCCCGACGTTGTAATCCAGGCGTCGGATGGTGACTTCACTGGTCAGCCGGAAACGCAGGTCACGCTCCACAACAAGCTCGAAGGGAAAGCTTATCGGGTGCGTCTGGTCACGGATGGTCAGCATGCCGTCAGCGGTAAACGAGTTCACCCCTGTCAGGCGGCATTGCTCGGCCTCAAATCGGGCCGTGGGGAACTGATCCACATCGAACAGCTCCCAGTCATGCAGGTAGCTCAATGTCTCTTCGTCGCCCACATAAATGTCCTCAATCGGAATGGTGACCTCGAACCGGCAATCACCGGGGCTCATCGGGCTGATCTCGAATACCGCTTCCACGTTCCTGAATTCACCCTGATAAGGTGTGCCAGTGAAGGTGTATTTGAAGATCACGCTGGAGTCTTCCGGATCAAGCACCCAGGTGGCGGCATGAGCCGAAAAACCGGCAAGCAACAGCAGCGGCGCAAGCGCCGCCCGTTTGATCAAATTACGCATATCGTGTTGAACTCCTGAAATCAGATTAGGGAAGTGTGTAGGCAACAATTTCCGACGGTCTGCCGGGGCCGCTGACAACCATGGCGATGTATTGTTTGCCATCGTATTCGTAGGTGAAAGGCAGACCGGTCTGTGTGCCGGGCAGCTCTATCTCTGCGATGATTTCACCGGTTGCCTTGTCGTGCGCCCGCAACATCGGACCGCCGCCAACGCCCTCGCCGGAGAACAGCAGGGTTTTGGTCAGCAGCAGACCGGACCGGGTCTCTACCCCTGTGCGAGGCAGCTCCACGCCCTCAAGCGCCGGATTGTTGGCTATTGCCGCTGGTGTGTCTGCATTGGCAATCATCCAGGCGTGTTCACCTGTATTCATGTCGATTGCGGTGATGCGGCCATAAGGCGGTTTTACCAGAGGCAGGCCGCTTACACGTGGCACACGCACGCCCAGGGCCATGCTGTAAGCAACGTCGGAATTCTCATCAGGTGCCACTGACAGTGGAGTTATGACGGTGCGCGAACCCACATACAACATGCCGGTTTCCGGGTCGACGGCAGCACCTTCCCAATTGGCGCCACCGATGACCGAGGGCAGGCTGAGTGTGCCAACGGTGCCATCCGGGGCATCGCGCAGTGAGGGCGGGGAGTATACACTCTCGCCCAGGCGCCAGGGCTCAATTGCCTCAAGTGCTGCCGCACGCAGTTCCGGTGTGTAATCAATCAGGTCATCAATGGTGACACCCTGTCGATCAAAGGGCTCAGGCAGGGTGGGATGAGGCTGGGTGGCTGCATACCATTCACCCGGAACGTCACCCTGGGGCACAGGCAGATCCTCTATTGGCCAGACGGGTTCACCCGTTTCGGCATCGAAGGTAAACACCCATGACTGTTTGGTCACCTGCATGACAACCTTCTGGCCATTGGGCAATTCTGCCACTATCGGCGCAGCCGGAATGTCCCAGTCCCAGATGTCATGACGGACCAGCTGGTAGTACCAGCGGCGCTCACCGGTGTTGATGTCCACCGCAACCAGGCTGCTGCCAAACAGGTTGTCACCGGGCCGGAAACCACCATAACGATCACCGGTTGGTGCTTCCACCGGCAGGTACACCAGGCCGGAGTCAGGATCCCCGGATATGGGCGCCCAGACACCGGTGTTGCCAGTGTACTCTGCACTGCCTTCCAGCCAGGTATCGTAGCCGTATTCACCTTCCTCGGGGATGGTCTTGAACGTCCAGAGGTGCTCACCGGTGCGCACATCAAAGGCGCGTACATCACCTTTGACATTGGACTGGGAGGGTGGACGCATGGACACTTCCATGGCGGGGCCTACCACGACCACGTCATTCATGATGAAGGGTGGCATGGATGAGCCGATGTCGATATCGTCGCGGCCCATGCCAAGGCGCAGTCCGATATGCATGTCAATCACACCATTGTCACCAAACTCCGGGTCGGGCAGTCCGGTGTCGGCATCCAGTGAAATCAGGTGAAAACCGGGTGTGATGGTCAGCACGCGGCGCTTGTCACCATCAGTCCAGAAAGCAACACCTCTGCCTGCGCCCTTGCGGGGGGCATTGTCGAATCGCTCCTCACTTTCCTGTGGTCGAAACAGCCAGAGCAGTTGTCCGGTGGTGGCATCAATGGCGGCAATGTCGCGGTGCATGCCAACAGGGGTATACAGGACACCGTCTATGGCAAGTGGGGTGAATGTGGCATTGAATTGTGGTGTTGGTCCGATATTGTCCGTTGCAAAGCGCCAGGCAAGTCGCAGGTTCTGAACGTTATCGGCATTGATCTGGTCAAGTGGTGAGTAGCGCTGGGCCTGCTTGCTGCCGTGGAAATGCGGCCAGTTGCCGGCAGAGACGTCGGTACCGGTCTGGCTCAATACTGCCGGGCTCGCGATGAGTAAACCGGTGCTCAGTACAAGCGACAGAATCCGTTGTGTTCTGATTATCATTGTGGGCTCCCCCGAGATTGAATCTGTAAATCGTGCGCACATGTCAGTGGCGTTGATAGCGCTGTCAGCCTGACGATGCTATAACAAAGGGGCCTTATGGGGAAGCACCGAGGCGTATTACGGCCGATTTTCTGCCCGTCTGCCACCCCCGGGTGGCGGTCTCGCTAGCGCTCCAGTGTATAGGTGATATCCACACTCTGGCTCTGGCCCGACTTGGCTTCAAGCTTGATATTGTCGGTGACGCTGTAGTCAATGGCCAGTGAGTTGTCGGTTTCGAACAGACCGACGGCATAACGGATGAAGATACGCGGTGTGATGTACTTGCCCAGTGTGATACTGCTGTCGTGTACATCACCAGAGCTGTCAATGGCCAGTGTGTCCAGGCCAAGCTGACCGCGTACAGCGTCGGTCAGTCCGGCCCCCTGCCTGATGCCCAGCGAGGTGATGGCGCCCACCAGGGCGTTGCTGTCCTGCTGGTTCTGACCAATTTCCGACATTGGGCGGCCGGTGATCAGCACGGCGATGATGTCACCGTCTGGCAGGGTTGGCGTGGAGAACAACTGACTGCGGATGTTGCGGATCGTGCCGTTCATCTGCACGCCCACACGCATCTGTTCCACCTGACGCACCGCACGGATGTCGATGGCCGGGTTGTCCAGCGGCCCGAAGAACAGCAACTGACCCTGTTCTATGTTCAGCGTCACGCCGTAGGTGGCGAAACTGCCTTCAACCACATCCAGCTCACCGTAAGCCAAAGGTGCTGAATCGGGACGTTGATTGATGTCCAGCATACCAGCCAGTCGTGCTGACAGGCCAAAAGCGCTAAAGCGCACTTCATCGCCCAGAATAACGCGGACTTCGGCGGAGATCGGGATGTCACTCAGCGGTCCACGATCGACCAGGGCTGCGTTGCGCACGGGCATGTCTTCGTCACGCTGCCTGACAAGCACTGCGTCCGTGGACACATTCACAGCGGTTTCCGGCAATTCGGTGATGCGTGCGTCCAGCAGGGGGATGTTCAGGGTGCCGGTGGCATGGATGGCGCTCTGGCTGGCCGTCACCCGCAGGTCAGGGCTGATGTCCACCGTGGCCTCGGTCATGTTGGCAACGTTGAAGTTCTGCCCGGTCAGTGTCAGTGTCATGCGTCGGGAGTCGAGCAGGGGTTCCAGAATGTCGGCGTCCAGCTCGAGGTGTCCCGAGCCCGACTCGGCCCGCCCGCTGAGATTGAAGGTTTCGGTATCGCTGCTGGTCAGCGTGACATTGACGTTGCGCAGTTCCAGTCCGATGGCAGGCACATCCAGCGCCGTGTCTCGCAGATTGATATTGGCCCCTATGGCGGGTGCCTCCAGATTGCCGCTGATGTTGACGGCGCCGTCCAGCTCACCGACCACGTTCTGCAACTGGGGTGACAGGGCTTCCAGCCATGACAGGTCGTCAAAATCCAGGGTAATACGACCATCCAGATTGTTGTCCGGATCCATTGTCAGATTGGCAGTGGTGCTGCCACGCATGCCGATTCCCGTGCCGGACACGGCCTGTTGGTAGAATGCCATGCGCCCGTCCGCGCGCCAGCTGCCATCGGTCAGTTCGCCTTCCAGGACAGCCTCTTCCCACAGAAATTGTTCGATCAGCCAGTCGTCAGCGCCGTTGCCGTTGGCCGCGTCATCCAGCAGCGGTTCGGATCGCACATAGGCTTCCAGTCCTGACAGCTCAACAGTGAAGCGGGCCGAGAGACCTGCCATGTCAGACAGCTGGCCACTGGCTTCAGCGTTCACACCCAGTTCGCCGAGCAAGGCCAGGTCCGGCGGCAGCTCAAGTGGCAGGTTGAAGCCGCCGTTCAGGCTCGGATACTCACCGGCCTGTCCTTCAAAGGCCTGCACAATGGCAGCGGCCTGGTTATTGTTCAAAACTGCCAGCGGGAAACCTGCCACTTCCATGGAGGCTTCGAGCAGGTCGCCCTCATCCAGGCTGGCGTGCAGGCACAGACTGGTTTCACCCTGTAACCAACAGCTGCGCTCCAGCAGGACGCGCTCGGCAGACAGCAGCAGATTGCTGGCCTGAACCTGTTGCAGGCGGCCGAATTCGGTCTGAATTTCGCTGTCGAGCAATTGCCCCTGCCAACCGCCGTTGTCCAGTGCGCCTTCTGCGTTGAGCGCCACGGCGCCCAGCTCGCTCCGCACGTCCAGTGAAATCGAATGGGCATCGGGTTGGCCCTCAAGACGCAGGGTCACCGCTTCAATGACCTGGTCGGCGACTTCTATCCCGGCCACCCGTGCCGTCAGCAGCTGATTGTTGCCACTGCGTGTTTCGCCCTGTATATCAACGCGCTCGACAACGATGTCTTCGTACCGCAGGCTGCTTGCCTGGGCATCAATGTCGATCAGCAGGTCGTCGAGTGTTCCGTCCAGAGTGACGTCGGCGGTCAATGCGCCGCTCAGTGGCGGATAGAAGTTTTCCAGCGTGGGGGCACTTACTGCCAGGCGACCTGACAGGGTGTCGCCGAACTGGCCGGTGAAGCGCAGTTCACTGTCGTCCGATTGCAGGTGCAGGTCGTCAATCTCCAGGAGCGGCCCGTCGAAGCGCACCACACCATCGCCCGCCAGCGGGTAGTCGTTCAGGACTGCAGCCAGCTGTTCAACTGTGACGGTGCCGCGCGGCCCGGCTTCGGCCAGTTCCAGATCGATGCCCGCGCGCACGGTAATACCGTTGACCACGAGCATTTCCGGGAATGCGTCCAGATAGTTGGCCGGATTGTCCTCGTTGATTTCAACCGCCAGTGAGATACGCAGGGGCTCATTGATGTCTACCGTGCCGCTGGCCATCACACTGCCGCTGGGCGTAGTGGCGTCAAAGGATTCCACGGTGATGAGCTCGCCGGCATAAACCGCGCGCCACTGCAGGGCGGTTTCCAGTGGTGGGCCGGGCAGAACCGTTGTGGTCACGCCAGTGCTGCCTTCCACCACCATGCGATCCAGCCAGCCGCGTGTGGTGATGGCAGTGTCCGCAAACTGGTACGCTTCCAGACCGTCAAAGGGCAGTACCGGTTCTGACAGGGTGTGAGTCAGGTCAATGGCCAGGGGAAGGTCCTCGTTGCCCATCCGTGCATTGAGCAGGTCTGCCACGCCGAGCGTCAAGGTGCCGGTGGTTTCCAGCGCCAGTGGTTCGGTGAGGCTGTGCTGCAGGCTCAGCGCGTTCAGGTCGCCGTTGATGTCAGCGTTGCCGCTGGCCAGGTCACTGTAACGCCATTGCAGCGCGGTGCTCAGCGCATAATTTTCCGACAGCGTGACACCTATCTGGCCGTCCACTACCGCATCAAGGCCATCGAAATGCAGGTTGTTCAGTGTCAGGTCGCGACCCTGCAGCATGGCCTGGAAGCGCAGGGCAGTAATGTCCAGCTCGGTGTCGCCCAGCGTGATGCGAGCGCCTTCCAGAGCAAACTGGCTCAGGCGGATATTGACCGGCAACGGCAGCAGCCCGTCCAGCGTGGCGGACAGGTCGCCCGGCGGGCCCTCATCCACAGTTGGCGCAGCATCAGCATCACCCTGCCAGTCCACTACCAGTCCGCGCACCGTCAGGGCATCCAGAATGAATTCACCGCTGAGCAGGGTAAAGGGGTTCCATTGGCCCTGCACCGCATCTGCCGCTATGCGGTTCTCGCCCAGGTCGACCTGCACCTGCGTCAGGCTGAGTCCGCGGAGAAAGGTGCCTTCCACTGAATCAAACCGGAGCTGCACCGTGTCTTCGGGCACAAAACCCAGACCAACATCAAGCACCCAGCGGCTGCCGCGTTCGGTGCTGAGCAGCGCGCTCACACTGCCAAGCACCAGCAGTACCAGTAACAGCAGGCCGACAACCAGCAGCAGCACGGCCCGCAGTAACCGGAAGCCGGGTTCGCGTTGCTCCCTGGCTTCTGTGTTGGCTTGCTCGCTCACAAGTCAGGCCCCATGGTCAGGTGAAATCGATATCGGCCGTCGTCCAGGCCGCGTGCGATATCCACGCGGATGGCGCCGATCGGTGAAATCCAGCGGCCACCAATACCCACGCCGCGCTTCAGATTCATCTCGCCGAAATCCTCGAACGAGTTGCCGACATCGAAGAAAACCGCAGCATTCCAGCCGGGGCGTACACTGAAATCGTATTCGATGCTGCCCACCAGCAGGTTCTTGCCACCTATCACGTCACCGTCGACGTTGGTGCCACCAAGACTGGCCCACTGATAACCGCGTACACTCTGGTCACCACCGGTGAAAAAACGCTCGGAAACCGGCAGGTTCTGCACTTCACCAACAAAGGTGGTAGCGGATTCGCCACGCAGCAGAATACGCCCGGGGCCAATGCTTTCGATGAATTTTGCGCTGGTATAGAACTGCACAAAGGAAATGTCTGATATCACCGCCTCATGTGAGCCGCTGACCTGTCCGAAAAGGCGCCAGCCCCGGCGCGGGTAGATGGGGTCATCAGCCCTTGTGCGGCTCCAGTTGATGCCGGATACAGTCGTGTTTGTCTCCTCGCGCCCGGAGGTCAATGTGGCTTGTTCGTGCTGGAAATTGGTGAAGATGTTCTGCACCCAGTTGTCGAACACCAGGCGTCGATAGCTGGCCCCGATACGATAGGCATTGGTGGTGTAGCTGTCGGTGTCCTGCCGCATGAAACCGCCTGAGAAGCGCAGGCTTTCGGTGGACGGGTCGCGCAGGGGAATGATGTAACTCACGCTGGGTTCCTGCTGCTGGGTGGACACGGTCAGATCCGCGTTCAGTCGATGTCCCTGACGGTTGATGTAACGGTCCTCGTAGGCAAAGCGCACACGGGGGCCCACGTCGGTGCTGACGCCGGCACCTGTGGTATAGGACCGGCGAAGGCGGGGACTCAGTTCGACATCAATCGGTATCGCAAGGTCAGAGGCCTGGTTGACCTGGGGTGTCACAGCCACCTGGCTGAAATACTGACTGTCATTGAGGTTCTGGCGAAATGTGACCAGATCGTCCGTGGAATAGGGGTCGCCCTCTTCAAATGGAATGAAACGTGAGACAAAACGTTCGGACAGCTCATCCATGGGGTTGATTCGCACCGTGCCAAAGCGGTAGCGCTCGCCGGTTTCAAAATCGATCAGCACCTCTGCGGTATTTTCAACCAGATCAATGGCCAGGTCGGACCGGTTGAAGCGGGCGTTGAAGTAGCCATTTTCCACGGCCTGGGCGCTGAGATTGGATTTCAGGCGCTCATACTGGCTGTGGTTGAGCGTGTCGCCCCGGTTGATCGGCAGGTTGTCCAGCGTCTGGCGAAATACCGCTGCGTCGCCGTCAATGTTGATGCGCACAGCAGAGACGGTGACCGGATTTCCGGGGTCCACCTGGATGGCCAGTCGCCAGCACTGCTCGCCCTCGCTGAATTCAATGTCGATCTGACCCTGATAGAACCCCAGCGCCTGCAGTGCGCGCTCGGTATTGCGTCGCACCTGGGGTACCAGTCGGTTCAGGCGGCGTATGGGGGTGTTGCAGCGCTCATCACCTATCCGCAGATGTGCTCGGATGTTGTCGGTCAGGGCACTGCCCACGCCACTGATCTCGATGGACGGCGATTGGGCCTGCACGGCGGGCGCAAGCAAGACAAGCAGCAGGACGATTGGCTTGAACGGCAAAATCAAAGCGATGGCTGTCTTGGACATGGTGACTGGTAACACAAGTTTAGCAGAATTCCCTTTACGCTTACATGGCGCCGCATAATTTGCAATACGTGGATAAAGGGCTACGCCGGCAGCAGCTGTCCGGATCACTTTGGATGCCAGGGTGATGCGCTTACCTTGTACCGGTGCCTGCGTTATACTCGACGGCAAAGGATCATGGCCAGGAGCGAGCAAATGAGCAGTGATGCAATACCCAACAATACCCGCAAGCAGCTCGATGTAGATGGCACTTCTTATACGTACTTCAGCCTCCAGTCGCTGATTGATGCCGGCCACGAAGAGGTCGCGCGCTTGCCGGTTACCCTGAAGATACTGTTGGAGAATGTGCTCAGGCACATGGACAATGGGTTTTCCGCGCCAGCGGATGTCTCCAATCTGCTGCAATGGGTGAATGAGCGCAAGTCCGACCACGAAGTGGCATTTCTGCCAGCCCGCGTTCTGATGCAGGATTTTACCGGCGTGCCGGCCGTAGTGGATCTGGCAGCCATGCGCGATGCGGTGGCGGCGCGCGGCAAGAATCCGGCGTTGATCAATCCGGTCAACCCGGTGGACCTGGTCATCGATCACTCTGTGATGGTGGACCGCTTCGCCAGTATGTCGGCGTACAAGGACAATGTCTCCATAGAGATGTCGCGCAATCGTGAGCGATACGAGTTCCTGCGCTGGGGGCAGGAAGCCTTTGACAACTTCCGGGTCGTGCCACCGGGTACGGGCATTTGTCACCAGGTGAATCTGGAATACCTGTCCAAAAGTATATGGAGCACCGAGATCAACGGCAAGCTGTTTGCCTATCCCGATACCCTGGTCGGCACCGACAGTCACACCACGATGGTCAACGGACTTGCTGTGCTGGGCTGGGGTGTGGGCGGCATCGAGGCGGAAGCTGCCATGCTGGGTCAGCCGCTGGCCATGCGAATTCCCGAGGTGGTCGGTGTGCATCTCAGTGGCGAGCTCAATGAGGGTGTGACCGCTACCGATCTGGTGCTGACGGTGGCAGAGATGCTGAGAAAGCACGGAGTGGTTGGCAAGTTTGTTGAATTCCACGGCACCGGTCTTGACCACCTCACCCTGGCTGATCGGGCCACCATTGCCAATATGTCGCCTGAGTATGGGGCCACGTGCAGCTTTTTTGGGGTTGATGAGGAAACGCTGCGCTACCTGGAACTCACCGGTCGCGACGCGCACGCCATCAAGTTGGTGGAGCAGTACAGCAAGGTGCAGGGGCTTTGGCGCTCCAACGATCAGACACCCGTGTTCAGCAGTGAACTGAAGCTGGACCTTGCCACCGTTGAACCCTGCCTGGCGGGTCCCAAGCGACCGCAGGATCGGGTGGCGCTGCCTGATCTGCCCAGGGCCATGAGTGATCTGATGCTTGGCCGGGACAAGCGCAAGGTGCCGGTCAAGGGTGAGGACTACGAACTGGAAGATGGCGCGGTGGTCATTGCAGCGATCACCTCGTGCACAAATACCTCCAACCCGGCCGTCATGATGGCTGCAGGGCTGCTGGCGCAAAAGGCCGCTGAAAAGGGTCTGCAGCGCAAGCCCTGGGTCAAGACATCGCTGGCGCCCGGTTCCAAGGTGGTGACCGATTATCTGAAGCAGGCTGGCTTGCAGGATCCACTGAACAGCCTGGGTTTCAATCTGGTGGGTTACGGCTGTACCACCTGTATCGGCAATTCCGGCCCATTGCCCGACGCCATTGACGCAGCCGTTGCCGAGGCGGATCTGACGGTAAGCTCGGTACTGTCCGGCAATCGCAATTTCGAAGGCCGCATCCATCCGCGCGTGCGTGCCAACTGGCTGGCTTCGCCGCCACTGGTGGTGGCCTATGCGCTGGCCGGCAACGTGGACCATGACATGAAAAACTCGCCACTGGGCACTGACCAGGACGGCAATCCGGTGTTCCTCAAGGACATCTGGCCCAACACCGCCGAGATCCGCGACGCCATGGCCCTGGTCAGTCGCGACATGTTCTCGCGTAATTATGCGGATGTGTTCACAGGCAACAAGGAGTGGAATGCCATGCCCGTGAACGAGGATGACACCTACGCCTGGGATGAATCATCCACCTATATACAGAACCCCCCGTTTTTCTCGCCCGAACTGGCGTATGTGCCAGGCGACATTCGCGGCGCACGGGTGCTGGCCCTGCTGGGTGACTCTGTGACCACCGATCATATTTCGCCGGCAGGCTCCATAGCAGCCGGTAGTCCGGCGGCGCTTTATCTCGGCGAGCATGACATCAAGGAAGCGGACTTCAATTCCTATGGTTCCAGGCGCGGCAATCATGAAGTGATGATGCGCGGCACCTTTGCCAACGTTCGCATCCGTAATGAAATGCTGATTGATGTTGAAGGTGGTTACACATTGCTGCTGCCTGAAGCCGAGCAGATGAGCATCTACGATGCAGCCATGCGTTATCAGAAGCAGGGCGTCCCCCTGGTGGTCATTGCCGGCAAGGAGTACGGCACCGGGTCCAGCCGGGACTGGGCGGCCAAGGGCACTCGACTGCTTGGCGTCAAGGCGGTTATTGCAGAGAGTTTCGAGCGCATTCATCGCTCCAATCTTGCCGGCATGGGTGTTCTGCCGCTGCAGTTTGACGAGGGCGTGTCACGCAAGAGCCTGAAACTGGACGGCACCGAAGAGATCACACTCAAGGGGCTGGACAAGGTGAGCCCCGGCATGCGCGTGGGTATGGAAGTGCGCCGCGCTGACGGCTCGCTGGAAGAGGCCACACTGCTGTGCCGACTGGATACGGTGAGCGAAGTCGCCTACTACACCAGCGGCGGTATCATGCCGTACGTGACCCAGAAGCTCAGTGAAAGTGAAGCTCAGTGAAAGTGAAGCTCAGTGAAAGTGAAGCTCAGTGAACAGCGAAGCTCAGTGTACCGTGACGTTCAGTTGAAAGACGGGGAGATCAGAATGCAAGCAAAGGGCACACGAACCGAACGGGACAGTCTGGGCGAAGTGGAGGTGCCGAACGAGGCGCTCTGGGGCGCACAGACGCAGCGGGCCCTGCACCACTTTGACATTGGCGAGGCGCGGTTTACACCGGCATTCATCAAAGCCTTTGCCCTGGTCAAAAAAGCTGCGGCACTGAGTAACTACGAGTTGGGTAAACTCGACAAGCAGCGCAGCAATCTGATTGGCCAGGCCTGTGACCGCATCATTGCCGGTGAGCACGAAGTTCAGTTCCCGCTGTCAGTCTGGCAGACCGGCAGCGGTACCCAGACCAATATGAACCTGAACGAAGTGATTGCCAATCTGGGCAATGAACTGGGTGGCGGGAAGCGCGGCAACTACGACCCCCTGCATCCCAATGACCATGTCAACATGTCCCAGTCATCCAATGACGTGTTTCCGGCCGTCATGCATGTCGTCACCGCGCAGTTGATGAAGGACCACCTGTTTCCCGCTGTCAGCCACCTGCTGCAGACACTGGATGAAAAAACCCTTGCCTTCTCTGATATTCTGAAAAGCGGTCGAACCCACCTGATGGACGCCACACCTGTCACACTGGGCCAGGAATTCAAGGCGTTTCATGATCAGATATTGTATGGTTACCAGCAACTCAAGGACGTGCAGCCGGAAGTGTGGCGCCTCGCGCTTGGCGGCAGTGCAGTGGGCACCGGGCTCAACACACACAAGGACTGGGCCGAGTGTGTTTCGCGCCAGCTCAGTGCGCTCACCGAGATCCGTTTTGCCCCGGCTGAGAATTTTTTCACAGCCCTGGCTGCCCATGATGTGCTGGTGGATGTGATGGGACGCCTGAACACCCTGTCCACTTCGCTGTTCAAGATGGCCAACGACCTTCGGCTGATGAACAGTGGGCCGCGTTGTGGTCTTGCCGAGATTTTCATGCCTGCCAACGAACCCGGCAGCTCGATCATGCCGGGCAAGGTCAATCCGACCCAGGCCGAGGCACTGACCATGGTCTGTGTGCAGGTCATGGCCAATCACAATGCTGTGAGTCTGGCTGGCAGCCAGGGACACTTCCAGCTCAATGTGTTCAAGCCACTGATCATTCACAACACCATTGAGTCGATCACCCTGCTCAGTGATGCCATTACCAGCTTTGACCGGTACTGCCTGCAGGGTATTGAAGCCAACCGTGAACAACTGGCCGCCAATGTCGAGCGGTCACTGATGCTGGTGACGGCACTGAGTCCTGTCATCGGATATGATCAGGCCTCAAAACTTGCCCAGCATGCCCAGCAGCACGGTATCAGCCTGCGTGAGGCCGCCGGGGAACTGGGCATCATGGACGCAGAGGAATTTGACCGGCACGTGGATCCGCGCCGCATGTTGTCACCCTGATGCAGTACAATCCGGATGCTGTTTACCACCGTTGATTGAGGATGCCATGGCAATATTCGAAAGTATCAACCCCTATGACGGCAAGTTGATCGAGCGATACGAGACCTTCCCCATGGAAACACTGGACGGGGTGCTTGCCGCCAGTGAACTGGCGCAACAGCAGTGGCAACGCCAGGATATGAAAGCTCGCGCAGCGCAATTGAACCGGATAGCCGATACGCTGGAGAAGCACCGTGACCCGTTGGCTGAGCTGGCCACCCTGGAGATGGGCAAGACACTGCCCAGCGCTCGCGCCGAGGTGGAAAAATGTGCACTGGTGTGCCGTCACTACGCCGACAATGGCGCGGACATGTTGGCCGATCAGCCCGTGCCAATTGATGATTATGAAACCAGTTTTTACAGCTACCAACCCCTGGGTGTGGTGCTGGCCATCATGCCGTGGAACTTCCCGTACTGGCAGGCGTTCCGGTTCATGGCCCCGGCGCTGATGGCCGGCAACGCCGTGGTGCTCAAGCACGCATCCAACGTCAGTGGCTGTGCCCTGGCCATTGAAAAATACCTGCTCGAAGCCGGGCTGCCCGAAGGGCTTTTCCGCAGTCTGTTGATTCCCTCCGATCAGGTGAAAAAACTCATCACCCACCCGGTAGTGCGTGCAGTGACATTTACCGGCAGCACTGAGGCTGGTCGCGCGGTGGCGTCAACCGCTGGCAAGGCGCTGAAGAAAACGGTACTTGAACTGGGCGGCAGTGATGCCTACGTTGTGCTTGGTGATGCCGATATCGATCAGGCTGTGAAGCTGTGCACCACCAGTCGATTGATCAACAATGGTCAAAGCTGTATTGCCGCCAAACGCTTCATAGTCCACGACAGTCTGTATGGCGCCTTTGCCGCCGGTATGGCCGCAGAAATGGGCCGCCGGCGTGTGGGGGACCCGATGAAGGAGGACGTGGATGTCGGACCACTGGCGCGGCCGGATCTTTGCCGGGATGTGGCTGATCAGGTGGAGCAGAGTCTGCGCCTGGGGGCTGTTCTGATGTGTGGTGGCAAGGCCAATGGCAATTTCTATGCACCGACGGTGTTGACTGAAGTCCGACCCGGCATGCCTGCCTTTGATCAGGAAATATTCGGTCCTGTGGCGGCCCTGGTGCGTGCGCACAGTGACGAGGAGGCGATTGCACTGGCCAATCAGTCGGCCTTTGGTCTGGGTGCCGCGGTGTTCACCCGTGATATCAAAAAGGGCGAGCGTATCGCCCGCGAACAACTGCAGGCCGGTTGCTGTTTTGTCAATGATTTTGTCAAGTCCGACCCGCGTCTGCCCTTTGGTGGCATCAAGGCATCCGGCTACGGCCGGGAGCTGGGCGAGCCGGGTATTCGTGAGTTTACCAATATCAAAACGGTAGTCCGTTGATGGACAATTCAACGGCAGGTTACCGCGAGCGGGTCAAGCGCCTTTCCGATCGACTCATCGCGCTGCAGCAACCGATCAGGATACTGGATGCCATCAAGTGGCCGGCGGGCATCGACAGGCAGTTTCTGATGCATGATGGCAAGGAACTGCCGGCCCTGGGTGAGGACTATTACCAGCGGCATCGTCCGGACTATGATCCGGATACGCTGTACAGGGAATTTGTGGCGCTGCGCAGTGATGTCAAGCGTCAGCTTGGCCGCGGTGATGGTCTGGGTCGTATCATGCAACAGACCATCAACCAGTATCTGCTGGTCATCGAAATGCTGCGTTCGCGCGGCTCGGCGCAGTTCGGCCGGTTCAGCGCCGAGTTGTATGGCTCGGCCAGTGATCATCTGCGGGGTGATCGCAAGACGCTCAGGCAGCTGGGGGAGAAGCTGTGCGAAATTTTTTCCCTGCCCGCCGCAGAACACCTGACCCGTCCCTACAACAAGGATATTTCAGCTGAATCGGCAGTGGGCATCCTGCAGACACGTCTTGGCAGTTATTTTCAGCCCGGTGACATCCGCGTGATTCTCAGTGACGGTATTGTCTCCGACGCCGCCGCCGGCGGTGACTACATCAAGATCAACCAGGACGCCGAGTTCACCGAATTTGACCTGCAGGTACTGGAGGTTCACGAGGGTTGGGTGCATGTGGGCACAACCCTCAACGGGCGCAGCCAGCGCTGGGCCACCTGGCTCAGCGTGGGATCACCGCGGGTGACTGCCTGCCAGGAAGGCCTGGCCGTGCTCATGGAAACGCTGACCTTCAGCTCCTATCCGGCGCGTGCGCTGAAGGTCAGCGATCGGGTGGTGGCTGTGGACATGGCCGAGCAGGGGGCCGATTTTGTAGAGGTTTACCGCCACTTTCGTGAGCGCGGCATGCATGCGCGTGGTGCTTACAGCATCACCCAGCGGGTATTTCGTGGTGGCACACTGACGGGTGGTTCAGTGTTCACGAAAGATTTGTCATACTTGCGCGGTTTTGTCGAGAACGTGAATTTCATCCGCAGCAGTATCCGCTCGGGCGTGCCCGAAATACTGCCCATGCTGTTTGTCGGCAAGGTGACGCTGGATGATATACCCATTCTTTACGAACACTACCTTGAAGGAACCATTGCCGGCCCCAATTATGTACCTGACATGTTCCGGGACCTTAACGGGCTGTACGTCTGGTTCGGTTTTGCCAGCGGCATGAGTGTTATCGACATGGCGCGGGTTCAGCGTCATTTCCAGAAATTGTTTGACCGCATACCAAGAACGGCGCCCTTGTATGACAAGGTGATCGAAACGGTTGTTGATGAGGAAGTAGTATCATGAAACGAGTGGGTCTTTTCCTGCTGACCAATATTGCCATACTGATGGTGCTGAGCGTCACGCTGCGTCTGCTGGGTGTTGAGCGCATTCTGGATGAAACCGGCACCGGCCTGGACCTGAATGCCCTGTTGATTTTTTCGGCGGTGATCGGTTTTGGTGGCGCCTTCATTTCCCTGGCCATGTCCAAATGGATGGCCAAGCGTTCCACCGGCGCGCAGGTTATCACCCAGCCGCGTAATGCCACCGAGCAATGGTTGCTGCAGACTGTGCGACGACAGTCCGAAAAGGCTGGTATTGGAATGCCCGAGGTGGCCATTTTCAACTCCCCGGAAGTCAATGCTTTTGCCACCGGTGCCACGCGCAACAGCTCACTGGTTGCCGTCAGCAGTGGCCTGCTCAATACCATGACAAAGGAAGAAGCCGAAGCCGTGCTTGCCCATGAGGTGAGCCACGTGGCCAATGGTGACATGGTGACGCTCACCCTGATTCAGGGTGTGGTCAACACATTTGTGATTTTCCTGTCCAGGGTGATCGGACATTTTGTAGATAGAGTGGTGTTCAAGACCGAGCGTGGTCACGGACCGGCGTTCTGGATCACTTCCATCCTCGCGCAGTTCATTCTTGGCATTCTCGCTTCAATCATCGTGATGTGGTTCAGCCGCCACCGTGAGTACCGGGCGGATGCTGGCGGGGCGGCCCTGGCCGGGCGACAGAACATGATTGCGGCACTGGAGCGTCTGCGCAAGGGGCAACCTACGGCACTGCCTGATGAATTGGTGGCCTTCGGGATCAATCACAAGGCACGTGACACCTATTCAAAGCTGTTTATGTCCCATCCGCCACTGGCTGACCGTATCGAGCGGTTGAAGCGCGGCGCCTGAACCGTAGAGGTTCCCTAGAAATGCACCAGTTCAGTGCGATAACTGAATGTCACTTCGCACGGTGATGTGGCACCGGTGATTGGCGCCGCATCTATCGGATCCGGCGTACAGGCCAGTGGAATATGACCAGCGTTGGTGAGCAGGCCTGAGGTCGGATCAAGTCCTATCCAGCCTGCACCGGGCAGGAACACTTCCACCCAGGCATGCAGCTCGGAGTAATCCCCTTCCTGAATCAGATTGGCCGGTTTGCCGTTGTCGTCCGCTTGCAGCTGTATCATGTAACCTGAAACGAAGCGCGCTGCGATACCCAGTTTTCTCAGCGTCAGAATCAGCAGCCAGCTGCTGTCCCGGCACGAGCCGCGGCGTTGTTCAAGCACTTCGGCACATGTCATGATGCCCGGCTCCCAGCGCGTGGTGTATTCAATATTGTCCCGCACCCGCTGGTTTTCCGCCACAAGCAATTCAACCGTGGGCCGTGTGCTGGTGTCTGCCTCGGCTACCCACTGGTCCAGTGCGTCGCTGGATTCGGTCATCTCAAGATAGGGCGTCAGTGCCCGTGCCAACTGTCTGTCGTACTGAAAGGGATACGTGGCAGCATCGGGTTCCATGATGAAATCAAAGGGGTTCATGTGTTTGATACGGGCAGACAGATCAACAATAAAGTGCAGGCTGCTGGACTGTGACGGAAAGGTCAGGCGCGCCACATGGTTGGCGAAAGGATCCTGTTGCCAGTGTATGTTGTAATTGCCGGGTTCCACAGTCAGGGCATAGTGTGTAATGATTGTACGACAGTGAGGCGCGGGTCGCAGCCTGACGACATGTGGCATGATGTCCACCAGCCGGTCAAACTGATAACTGGTCCGATGACGGATGGCAACATTGATGGTCATGATGTCGATAGCGTCCTGTGACAATCCTTCAAGAGGGCATTATGCGCATTGACTGGAAATCTTATCAGTGTAACGAGTTCTTTGACGAGCTGATCAGTTCGCCGGGTTATCCCCGAAAACCTGCTCGCATTCTGGCACGATATCTGGCGTCCCTGTCCAGTGAGGAGCTGCAGCAAAGAAAGGCGGCTGCCGAACTTGCCATCAAGACCATGGGTATTTCCTTCACAGTCTACAGCGATGCCGGCAATATTGATCGTGAGTGGCCGTTTGACATCATTCCCCGGATCATCAGTGAACAGAACTGGGACCAGGCCTCAAGCGGGTTGATGCAACGTCTCAGGGCATTGAACTGTTTCATAGATGATATCTATAACAAACAGCATATCCTGAAAGACGGCATCGTGCCACGTGAATTGATGGAGCGATCCGCCAACTACCGCAAGGAGTGTGAGGGTATCAGCCCGGCGCTTGGCGTCTGGGCGCACATCTGCGGCACGGACCTGGTGCGCGATCATGATGGTCGCTTCTATGTGCTGGAAGACAATCTGCGTGTGCCCTCGGGTGTTTCCTACATGCTGGAGAACCGCAAGGTCACCAAACGGGTGTTTCCCGAGTTGTTCGAGAACTACAATATTCATCCCGTCACCGAGTATCCTGCGCAGTTGTTCGACACGCTTGCCGCACTTTCGCCGCGCCCGATGGATTATCCGGAAGTGGTTGTGCTCACGCCGGGTATCTACAACTCGGCCTACTTCGAGCATTCCTTCCTGGCCCAGCAGATGGGTGTTGAACTGGTGGAAGGCGGCGATCTGGTTGTTGAGGACGATATTGTCTACATGCGCACCATCAACGGGCTGGCGCGGGTGGACGTCATTTACCGGCGAATTGATGACCTGTTTCTGGACCCCCTTGTATTCAATCCGGATTCGATTCTGGGTGTACCCGGCCTGATGCGGGCCTGGATCAAGGGGAATGTTGCGTTGGCCAATGCACCGGGCGCGGGGGTGGCCGATGACAAGGCAGTGTATGCCTATGTGCCGGACATGATCCGGTATTACCTGTCAGAGGAGCCGCTGCTTGATAATGTGCCGACCTTCCTGTGCTCGGACGTGAAACAGCGTGACCATGTGGTCAAGAACCTCGACAAACTGGTGGTCAAGCCGGTCAATGAATCGGGTGGTTACGGCATCCTCATCGGCCCTCAGGCCAGTCGCCGCCAGCGCCAGGAATTCGTCCGGCTGATCAAGGCCAATCCGCGAAACTATATTGCCCAGCCATTGGTCGCATTGTCCACTGCGCCGGTGCTGTGCGATCGCGGCGCCGAGCCGCGGCACATTGATCTCAGACCTTTCATTCTTCAAGGCAAATCGTCCTATGTGACACCTGGCGGTTTGACCCGTGTAGCCATGACGCGTGGTTCGTTTGTTGTCAACTCATCCCAGGGTGGTGGCAGTAAGGATACCTGGATCGTGTCGGACGACTGAGGAGAATACAATGTTATCAAGAGTGGCAGAAAGGCTGTACTGGATGGGCCGCTATCTGGAGCGCACCGAGAATCTGGCGCGATTGCTTAACGTGTACTCCACGCTGTTGCTGGATCTGCCGCGCGGGTCCCGTATCGGTTGGCATACCCTGCTTGAAATCGCCGGTTGTGAGGCGGAGTTCGGGGAGTCACACCAAAGTCGTGACGAGCGAGCCATCATCCGTTTCCTGCTGTCCGATGCCCGCAACCCTGTGTCCATTGTCAGCGCGCTGGCCATGGCGCGGGAAAACGCCAGGACCACACGGGAAATCATCCCGGCAGAGGCCTGGGAACGCATCAACAACCTGTATCTCTACGCCAGGGACAACGCCAGTCGTGGTGTCGCCCGTGGCCCAAGGCATGAACTGCTTCAGCAGCTCATTGCCCATTGCCAGCAACTGACCGGTCTGCTCGAAGGCGCCATGAGTCGCAACAGCGGTCACTGTTTCATTTCGGTGGCACGCAATGTGGAGCGTGCGGACATGACCACGCGTATCATCCACGCCGGGTCGGTCAATCTGTTGCCGGCGGTGGTGGCAGCAGGGGAGATGGATGACGAGCGTGTGGCAGAAGCCTGGGACAACGTGATATGGATGAGTGTGCTGCGCTCTCTCAGTGCCTATCAGATGTATCGCCAGCACGTGCTGGATCGCATCAACGGTGAAGACGTGGTCACCTTTCTGCTGCAGGATCCCCAGTTCCCGCGGTCTGTGGTTCACTGCCTGGAGCAACTCAGCTGGGCCTTGCAGGCGTTGCCAAACAATCAGGACGTGCTCAGGACGCTGGGTGGTGTGCAGCGGATGGTCAAGGAAGCGAGCGTGCCCGATCTGATGGACAATGGGTTGTCAGGATTCATAGACCGCATTCAGATCTCGTTGGGTGAGATCAATGTGGAAATCAGTGCGACCTGGTTCCTGTCTCACGTGGATGCGAACTAACCAGACAGGACACCAGGGAGCCTTGCCAGCGAAATCGGCTGGAAGCCAGAGCCGTCATGGAGTTATTCAGAGGCTCCCTAGCTTTCGTTGTAGTCCGAATCGTTTTCACTGTCTTCAGCCGGGCCGCGCCCCTGCTTGTCCCAGGTCGAGGCCCAGGCGAATGGTGGCATCTTGCGAAACGCTTCTTTCAGGCGCAGATCCCAGCTGCGTTTGACCTCGCGCAGAAACTCACTGTCTTCCTGGAACTTCAGTGGTTGATCCAGGTGCAACGAATCGGCCTGATAGATCAGTGTCTCAATGGGTGGGCCGACACTGATGTTGCTGCGCATGGTCGAATCCATGGACACCAGGGCGCACAGGGCGCAGGTGTCCAGGTTCAGATCCGGCGTCAGTATCCGGTCCAGTATCGGTTTGCCGTACTTGCTTTCTCCTATCTGCAGATAAGGCGTGTCCTTTGAGCTGGTAATGTGATTGCCCTCCGGATAAACCAGCATGATGCGGTGCCGGGCGCCGACAATCTGACCACCAATGATGAAACTGGCTTCAAAGCCGGTGGACTTTTTGCCTTCTGCCGGGGCTTGATGCTTTTCCTGTTCGGATCGGCTGAGCGCGCCCAGATATTCGGCTGCCTCACCCATGCTCTGGACGGTGAGCAGACTTTCGCTTTTACGTTCCTTGATGTCCCTGCGGACTCTGTGCAGGGTAGCCTGGGTAGTGGCCAGGTTGCCTGCTGACAGAATGACAAACTGGCGTTCGCCATCGATACCGAAGCGGTACATCTTGCTGTAGGTGCTGACCTGGTCAATACCTGCATTGGTTCGGGAGTCGGAACAGAATACCATGCCGGCGTTTACCGAAATGGCTACACAATATGTCATACGTCAGTCACCAGCATGTGGTACAGCAAGCCGATACATTACACCAGGACAGGTAAAGGGTCGAGCAATAAGCTCAGATGAATGGCTGTACATATGTTACAGCTAAAACGGGAATGAGGCGCGGCGGGGTCCGCGCCCGAAATCGAACACATGGCACTGTGGATCAGAAGTCGTCGTCGAAAGCTTCGTCATCCATAGCGCCGCGGCCAAGGCTCAGTCCTTCGTCCAGATCATCGAAGTCGTCGTAATGATCCAGGTCGTCGAACTGCAGTTCGCCGTATGTGCGTTTCCAGTCCAGCCGCTCTTCGGTTCGACGGCGCAGTTCAGTCAGGCGTCGGCGCTGCTGGTGTTTGTCATTGACATGCTCTTCGAAGTCCGGTTCCGGAATGAATCCGGCCGAATCAAAGAAGTCTTTGCTGCTGTCGTTCAGGTCGTCCCAAGCGTGGTTTTTCATCGCTGCACTCTCTAAAAAGACCTACGGGAAAAGTAGTCCTTTACAGTGCACCGTTGTCGCCAGGTATCAGCCAGTGGCCGACAGGGTGCCATAGCTGCGAATTATCATCATAAAACGATCAATTGCAATACCCTGGAGAAGTTTTTTTTTCGACCTTTGAACGGGGTCATGTCACGGCTGGAAGGCGCGCCAATGCTAGTTCGCGCAGGGTTTTCTTGGCGATCTTTCCGGTGGCTATGCGCTCGAGCTGTGAGGTCTGGATGTGAATCACGGCGGGTATCTTGTAAGCGGCTATGCGGGCCTTAAGAAACTGCTGGATGTCGGTGGCCGAAGGGCTGTTCTCCGGGCTGACCATGACACTGGCCGCCACGATTTCACCGAGTCGCTCATCGGGCAGACCGTACACCGCAGCTTCGTGAATCTGGGGGTGATCACAAAGCGCATATTCAACTTCGGCGCAGGCCACGTTTTCCCCGCCACGGATGACAATGTCCTTGGCTCTGTCCTTGATCACCAGAAAGCCGTGTTCGTCCAGCAGGCCGATGTCACCGGTATGGAACCAGCCATCACGCAGTGCCCGGGCGGTTTCCTCCGGGCGATTCCAGTAGGCTTTCATGACCGTGGCGCCCTTGATGCAGATTTCACCAATCTCACCGGCGGGCAGGGTATTACCCTGCTCATCAACAATCCTGATGGTGGTCACCGGCTGGGTGGGCCTGCCGGTGCTGTCGGGTTTGGCGAGATAAAAGGCACCGGTAATGGTGGCACCGATGGCATTGGTTTCAGTCAGGCCGTAACCCAGGCCCGGTTGAACCTTGTCCGAAAATTTCTGCTGCATCATTTTCAGATGACCCGGTGGGCGCGCGGCGCCACCGCTTTGCACAATGCGCAGGCTGCGCAGATCGGTTTTGTCGAACTGTGGTGAGTTCATCACTTCCCAGGTCATGGTTGGCACCCCGTGCAAGACGGAGAGTCGCTCCCGCTCAATCAGAGCCAGTGCCTGCTCGGGGTCCCACTTGTACATCATCACGAATTTGCGGTAATACAGGAAACAGGCCAGAAACTGTGCGTGGCATCCGGTAACGTGAAACAGTGGCACATTGGACAGGATGCCGGGTTCAAATTCCGGGTTTTCCTCCACAAGCTCAGGGCGCAGTAATTCGGCCACTTCCTTGACAAAAATCCAGCTGTACAGGGCACTTACTATATTGCGGTGTGTGGACAGCACACCCTTGGGTGTGCCTGTGGAGCCGGAGGTATACATGATGGTGGCATCGTCATCCGGTGCGATGACAATGGTGTCCAGATCCTGCACCGGCAGGTCCATGGCTTCCTGCAGCACATCAAAGAACTCGGGGTAACGATCACTGTTCGGTTTGATGGCAATAATGTCGATGCCCAGCTCGTCGATGAAAGGGCTGACTGCATCGATGCGCGCCTGGTCGGCGAACAACACGCGTGTGCCACTGTCCTGCAGGCCGAAGCGGATTTCGTCACCGGTCCACCAGGAATTCATTGGTACGGCGATGGCGCCAATGGAGGTGATGGCCATGAAAGCCATACACCACTCGGGATAATTGCGCGAACAGATGGCAACCCGGTCACCCTTGCCGATACCGAAGCGGTGCATCAGCACCTGTGCCATGCCCTGGGACAGTGACAGTGTCTCACCAAAGGTGTAACGGTCACTCTCGTATACCAGGAAATCGCGGTCGGCCACGTCCCGTACCCGGGCGTACACCTGACGCAGATTGTCCTCGACGCGGGCGAAAACGGTCTGCTCCACACCATCAATGACAGCCGTGGTGGTTTCCAGCGGGGCACCGGGGCCCTTGTGGCGGATGGCGATGTCTCGTAAAAGGGTGAGGTCGCGAGTAATCTGGTCTGGGCTGAGCATGGGAGTACAACGGCCTGAAAATCGAAATCAGGCATTATACGTTGCGATCATCGGGAATCAAGCCGGAGGCGACAGGGTACGTGACCGCCGGCTTGAACGGTTTCAGTGATCAGGCACGCACGTCCAGAATGACCTTGCCCATGACCTTGCGCTCCTTGAACACATTGAAGGCGGCCACGTAATCGTCCAAGGCATAGGTGCGGGTGACGATGGGTTTGATGCGTCCCTGGGTATACATATCGAACAGCTCGTGGAAGTTCTGTTCGTAGGCGTCGGGTTCCTCCTTGCGGAAGCGGCCCAGGAACACCCCTACCATGGCGCTGCCCTTGAGCAGGGCCAGGTTGGCCGGGTACTGGGGTATACGGCCACTGGCAAAACCGACCACCAGCAGCCTGCCGTTCCAGGCGATGCAGCGCGTGGCCTGGTCGAACAGGTCTCCACCCACCGGATCATAGATCACATCAGCGCCCTTGCCGTCAGTCAGTGCCTTGACCTTTTCCTTGAGCTCACCGTCACCCCCGCCGTCACCGCCGCCGTCACCATAGTTCAGCAGCTCATCCGGGCCGGCCTGGCGCACAAATTCCAGCTTTTCATCACTGCTGGCCGCCGCGATCACGCGTGCGCCCATCAGTTTGCCCAGCTCCACCGCGGCCAGGCCCACACCGCCACTGGCGCCAAGCACCAGCAGGGTTTCTCCCGGCTGCAGCTGTGCGCGTTGTTTCAGCGCGTGGTAGGCGGTAGTGTAGACCATGGCAAAACCGGCAGCAGTGCGGTAATCCATGCTGTCGGGGATTTTGCGAAGGCCCGCTGCCGGCACAATCACCTGCTCCGCCATACCGCCGATGGACGGTGTGGCCATGACGCGGTCACCGGGGGAAAAGCCCTCAAGCTTGCTGCCAACGGCACGCACCACACCGCCGACTTCGGAGCCGGGCGTAAATGGCATGGGTGGCTGGAACTGGTATTTGCCCTGGATCTGCAGGGTATCCGGGAAATTGAGAGAGGCTGCGTGAACGTCAACCACTGCTTCATTGTCACCGGGCACAAGATCGTCAATCTCTTCCAGCACAAGGTTCTCGGGAGGACCGTACGAGGTGCAGCGAATAGCTTTCATGAAAAGTTTCCTTGTCGTAGCCTGTCCCGATACAGTCGGGCCTGGCCGGGCAGTATCGGGGCTTTTCTCGGTTGTCGCAGAATGTGAACTTTGAATTCAAGCATTTTTGCCTGAACCATACAATGCTTCGTATAATGTTGATCTGTTCAGGGGAGCTTAATGACCAACAATCACACGTCAGATGAACGCTGTCGCCAACACTATCTGCGGCAAATGGGCATCACACCCTGGTATCCGCGCTATGATATCCCCGGTGCTGCGGCTCATCATGTTGTTGTGGAGGCGGCACAGGTGCAACAAGCACCGCCACTGCATGAAGCCGCTCCCCCAGCTGAAACTCCGGATGTGATACCCGCTGCCCGCCCTGTTGCCGAACCAGTCGAACCAGTCGAACCCGCAACAAGGGCGTCAAACGTATTTGCTTTCACCTGGCTGTCCCTGGACGCACGTCTGTCGGTCCTGGTGCAGCAGCCCCGGGGTCAGCGGGGTCGCCTGCCGGTGCCACTGCGCGACATGCTGCTGCGTATTCTCAGGGCACTGGATCCGGACTACACTCGAGTGGCGCCTGAACAGGTTTTCCAGTTCCGCTGGCCATTTGATGAACTGTCAGCTGCCGCCGGAGATCAGGCTTCACGGGAAGCGGCCTGGGGTTTCATGCAACAGCGCCTGCGTCAATGTGCCTCGACCACGGTGTTGGCCCTGGTGGATGAGCAGCCGCACTGGCTGCCAACAGCTGACGGGGCACAGCTGTCCGGGTTCCAGCGTTGTGACCTGTTGGGCGTGGAAATTCTGCACTTGCCATCGCTGGCGCGGATGCAGGCCGATCCCTCACTCAAGGAGCCGGCGTGGAAAACCATGCAACAGCTCATTGAGCGTTTGACACAACATTCCCAAGGCTGATCTGCGTGGAAATGACCAATACAAATACAGCATTGGTGTGTCGACGCATGCGTCCGGCGGATATCGACCTGGTGTTGCGTAACGAGGAACTGTCGTACCCCAATCCCTGGAGTCGACGCATCTTCGAGGACTGTTTGCGCGCCGGTTATGAGTGCTGGGTACTGGGCAACGAGCATGATGTGGCAGCCCATGTGGTGCTCAGCGTGAACGATGATGAAAGCCATCTGCTCACTCTGTGTGTGCACCCGGATTACCGGCGCACCGGCCTGGGGCGACGACTGCTGGATCACATACTGACGGAAGCGCACAAGCGCGGGGCCAGCAGCTGCTTTCTGGAGGTTCGCCCCAGCAACGAGGCGGCTCTGCCGCTTTATTACGGCAATGGTTTTGTGAAGGTCGGGGAGCGCCGTCAGTACTATCCGGCTGATCCAGCGACCCGCCATCGCGAGGATGCGCTGATCCTGTCGCGCGCGCTGCCGTAACCGCATTGGCCGGCCTGTGTCAGCGCGGTTATACTGGCGCCGCATTCACGAAGGCGCGCAAAGGGAGAAGTCTGCCATGGCTTGTTGGACACGCTGCAAGATCAATGTCACATGCTGCCTGTTTCTGGCTCTGACGCTGGTTCAGACCGCCAGCGCAAATGAATCGGATCTGCCGATACCCGACGAGCAACAGGCGACTTTTATTGGCGAACGTATATTTGCCAACGAGTGCAACCGCAATATTGACTGTTTGACCAGCTGGAACGAAGGTGAGGATTTTCCGTCGCTGGGCATTGGTCACTTCATCTGGTTCCGCCAGGGGCAGGATGAGCGTTTCCAGGAAAGTTTTCCGGCGCTGCTGGACTATTACGACGAGCTGGGTGTAACCCTTCCGGGCTGGATTGATGAATACCGCGACCGCGGCGCACCATGGCCAACACGCGAGGCGTTTCTGGCCGAGCGCGACGGAGAGCGACTCACCAGTCTGCGTGAATTTTTTGTCGACACCAAAGCGGTGCAGGCGCAGTTCATCATTCAGCGTCTGTATACCAGTGTACCCGACATCATTGCCGCGGCTGATGATCCCGAGGGGGTCGCCGACATGTTTGCCCGCATTGCCCGGACCCAACCGCCACTTGGCATGTATGCGCTGATTGACTACGTCAATTTCAAGGGCGAAGGTATTCTGGCCACCGAGCGTTATCGCGGAGAAGGCTGGGGTCTGCTGCAGGTGATCGAGCATATGCTGGCGTATCCTTCCGATGCGCCGATCATGCGACAGTTCGCTGATGCATCGTCCGCAGTCCTGCGCCGTCGGGTAGAGAACGCGCCGTCCGAGCGCAACGAAGAACGCTGGCTGCAGGGTTGGTACAACCGGTCAGAAACCTATGCCGGACTGCCCAACTAAACTTGTCTTCACACCTGCCGACAACGTCAATATGGATAATTTATTGATCGCGTAGGGGGTGGCCAGATGAGCCAATCGCCAACTATTACCGACGAGGATACCGAGCTGGCGGTGACGCTGGATGATGGCGCTGCGCGGCCCAGGGCAAAAACCGGGCCTGGCGCCTCGCGGCTGTTGACCGTGATGGCACTGACGGTTGCCGGCATTGCACTGCTGGTATCGACACTGGCCGTTGGTGGTGTGTGGCGTTTCCAGTCCGTGGTGAACAATCAGGGGCAGGTGCTGGACACACGCAGCGCCGAGCAGAATCAACACATTATGGCGCTGGAAGATCAGTTGGTGGCCATGCAGGCTGCACATCAGAGTCAACGTGAACAGATCGAGCGGCTGCAATCTCGCATGACAACGCTGGATGTGTCCGACGCGGACAATGCAGTGTTTGCAATCAGGCGCCTGATGATCCGGCAGGAGCGTGATTTTCGGGATTTCCTGAAGATTGCCGAGCAGGGCATGTATTCACTTCACATGATGGTGCCGCATTCGCGCAGTTGGTGGGATGAATTCAGCACCGATCTGGAGGAGATGATTTCCCTGAGTGAGGCGCGGGAGAACTTCCTGTTCAATATGGACGGCACAGCAGCGCGTTGACCCGGTGGGCCGGCTGCCCAGGGCGGAACCCGAGCCCGCAGCCGTCAGGGGGCTTGTGAGTCCTGCCGTCAGCGAGTAATCTTGCCACTTTTCCTGCATCGGTCCCTTTTCCCATGTCCTACGAACGCGACAATATTCGCGCCATGACCGGTTATGCTGCCGGTGAGCAGCCCCGGCAGGCGCGTGTCATCAAGCTCAACACCAACGAGAATCCTTATCCCGCCACTGCAGCGGTGGCTGAGGCCCTGCGTAAGGTGCAAGTGGAACAGCTGCGTCGTTACCCGCCGCCACTGGCAGATGATTTCAGGCGCGCTGCGGCGGCCTGTCACGGGCTGGATGCGGATTGCTTCATGGCCACCAACGGTGGTGACGAGTTGCTGCGCCTGGCGGTGACCACCTTTGTTGATCCCGGCGGTGCCATTGGTGTGGCCGAACCCAGTTATTCCCTGTATCCGGTGCTGGCTGACATTCACAACTGCCGTGTGGTGCGTGTGCCGCTGACCGGAGACTGGCGCCTGCCAGCTGACTATGCCCGGCAACTCAACGATGCCGGTGTGCAGCTGGCCTTTGTGGTGAATCCACACGCGCCGTCGGGGCATCTGGAGCCGCTTGATGTGCTGCGCCGGTTGGCCAGTGAGTTCAAGGGTGTGCTGGTCATCGATGAAGCCTATGCTGATTTTGTTGATCCTTCGTTGGGCTATTCCGCGCTGCCACTGATTGCCTCGCACGACAATGTGCTCATCCTGCGCACCCTGAGCAAGGGATATTCGCTGGCCGGGCTGCGATTTGCCTACGGTATTGCAGCGCCGGCGCTGCTGGCACCCATGGTGTACAAGACCCGCGACAGCTACAACACCGACTTCATCTCCCAGCAGTTGGCACGCGCCGCGCTGGACTCACACGAGGAGGCCGCCGTCACCTGGCGCAAGGTGCGGGAGGAGCGTGTGCGCCTGGCGCAGGCGCTGAGCGGTCTGGGGTTCAGCTGTCTGCCCAGTCAGGCCAATTTCCTGCTGGTGAGCAACCCGTCCACGGCCGACATGAGCGCTGAACAGATGGCGCCGCATCTTTACCAGCAGTTGAAGAATGCTGGCATACTGGTACGCTATTTTGATCAGCCCCGGTTGCGGGACAAATTGCGAATCACCGTGGGCACGCCTACGGAAAACGATGCGCTGTTGTCGGCCGTGGGGCAGATCATCGAATCCGGGGCCTGAGGGCGCCGCATCAGAGGTAGTTCGCACTTGTTGTTTTTCCGTCGTAAAAAAGGCAATTTCAAGACCCGCGCCACCATTGGGGGGGTGGCAATAGCCGTCACGGCCCTGTATGCACTGACCGTGTCGTATGACATCACGGTGCGTGAGCTGGCTGGTTATCTGTTGGGCAGTGTGGTTGTCTTGCTGGGAGCCATGCTGGCAGCCGTGGCGTTGGTACTGGTGTACAAGGCGCTCAAATGGCTGATCGGCCGCACCGTCAGTAAACTCACGGGCGATGTTGAATCAGGCGGCCGTGAGTGAAGCCCGCAGCGCAAAATCACTGACCTGCCACTGACCGCTGCGCCGTACCAGTGTAATTTCCACACTCGCAGGCCCACCTGAAAAGTTGGCATCCAGCACGTAGTCTGCTCGAATCTCCTGTTGCCAGTACCAGAAAGCCGGGCTTTCCACGTTTACCGAATTCACTGACAGGTTCTGCAGATCACCCAGGCGACTCAGGTCAGAGAGGTAACGCTGCAGCACCGCTTGTGGTACTTCCAGTCGGAACTGTTCGTCGGCATTGGCCAGTAGTGTGTCTGCCTGCCACTCCATGACCGTCTGGCGGGTCAGATCCAGAGCGGTGGACTCGCTCTGACTGCGGGCCCGGTGGTCTGACACCGTGGAAAAGCTGTACATCAACAAACTGGCTACCAGTGTCAACACAATGACGCTGATAAGCCAGGTGAGCGTCGTTTTCATGAACACCTCGCAGACGCTCTTCCAGAGGCGCCAAATTCAGTAAATGAAAAAGCTAATGAAAACATGAAGAAATGCCCGGATATTGCAGTCAATGCTGACGCGTGGGCGATTTTTATACACATGCTTGACGAATCATTCATTTTTCTTAGGAAAAACAGTGGTTTTTCCGATCAGTAACGGATGTTTAGTAATAAGTCATTGTTTTTTAAGGATTTTAAAATTGGTTAAAAAATGCACAATTTGAGTTAAAGTACCTTAAAAACAGTGTTTCTGGCCTTTGTTTTCAACTTATCAACTGACTTATCCACAGAATCTGTGGAAAACATCAGACCCTTCCACAGACTGTCCGATAATGCAACTGACAAATCGTCATCCGACTGTTACACAGGGTATCAAATTAGCCTGGCTGCGGCTTGGTGTGTGCTTGTGATAAATGATATTGTAAACACGCATGTCAACTACAAAAGGTTTGCGAGCAGTATGGTCGAACTGACAGGTAATATTCCCTTTATGTGGCGCCTCAGTGCTGAAACCAGCGAAGGTGGATGCCTGGTGTCTATGGTTGTGCCATTTGATACCGAGCACGATCGCAAGGACCTGACCATAGAGACCAGCGTCCTGAGCTTTTCTGCCGACACCTCCCGCTCCGAGCAGGAAGAGATGCTGGAGTGGAACCAGGATGACATCAGTCTGTTTCTGAAACTGGTTGCTCACGAGCAGCAGGGCGGCACGGGCGAACCGGTCACTCCGGAAAGTGTACGGGTGGATCTGACGGATCCGGCCATCATCGAAATCATCCATGTGGTGGCCGCTGCAGGCTTTGGCATGGCATTCACTTCTTACGGCGTGCTTGCCGAGTCCACTGGGCGTTATCCACCCCATGCCTGTGATGTGGGCAGTTTTGCCTCACTCAACACCGTGGATGGCTTCAAGCGCTGCGTGGTGGTGGATGTGGAAAGCGAGGATGCCGTGGTTGTGCTGCTGGATGAGGTGGATGTGGTCTCTGTGGGTGAATACGACGGACTGACCCGGCATGACCTGCTGATGGTCAAGCGCACTGACCTGTTGCACCCGGATTTTGCCAGTCAGGCAAGCCGCCCCCACTCAGCTGTCCTTCACTGAGCGCTGCTCCTGTGTGTTGTTGCCTTCTGCGGTAGTTGTGCCCTGTCCAGGCTCGACATCGGGTTTGCTTACCCGCAGGTCACTGTCCACCAGGCGGATGGGCAGGGGTGCACTTTCTGCACCGGTGTAGAAGGTGACGTGTGGGAACGGAATCTCGATACCTGCTGCATCAAAAGCCAGTTTCACCTCCTCCTGCATGCTGTTTCGCAGCGCCAGGAAATTCTCCCGTATGGACCACACTGCAAACATGATGTCGATGGAGGAATTGTTGAAGCCCTGCAGTACCACCATGGGTGCCGGTTCGTCCAGGCATAGCGGGTTGCGCTTGGCCACCTCCAGAAGTACCTGGCGCGCCTTGTTGATGTCTGAGCGGTAGGCAATGCCTACAGTCAGGTCAAATCGCCGGATCGGGAACTTTGTGATGGTGCGCACTTCGGAGCGGATGATGGTCTCGTTGGGAATACGCACAAACAGGTTGTCGAAGGTGCGCAGTTTCACCGACAGCAGATCAATTGAAAGCACTTCGCCTGTAGTGCCATTGACCGTGATGATGTCGCCAATCTGGAAAGCTTCCTCACTGAGCACAAACAACCCCGAAATCAGGTTGGATGCCGAGGTCTGGGCAGCAAAACCCAACGCCACCGACACAATGCCAGCAGTGCCCAGCAGCACACCCAGCTGGAAGCCCATCTGGTACAGCGCGGTGACCAGAAACATGATCATCACTGCCCAGAAAATGCCCTTGGTCAGCAGCACCTTGTGATGAGCACTGATCACCGTGGGGCCCAATCGTTTGCTCAGATTGCTGGCAAGCCGGGCCACCAGCCAGCCGAGCATCAGAATGATGACAGCTCGTATGAGATTGCCCCAAAGCTCACTTTCCGGATTGAAAATGGTTGAAAAGTCCATGTCGGATTCCGCCTAGCTGAGAAACAGATTGATTGCGCGTGAGAAGAACTGTTTCTTGTGCACGCGTCGCGCTGTGGCCACCAGATCATCCTTGCTGTGGTCCTCCTCGGCGCTGAGTTTGACCTGGGTATTTTCGTCGTTGGCCTGCAGCGTGATGTCAATGGATGAGGTGATGTAGTGCCCATCCGACTGGCGCCGGTACAGAGTCAGCAGAGGCAGGGGCACATTGATGCGATCCAGCACCAGTTGCTTGCTGCCAAAATTGCTGATCTGTATGGGCGTTGTGGCCTTGAATGGCGGCTGTTCCAGGTTCTCCAGATCCAGTCGGGCGCGGGTGCTGTCCGAGTAGGACAGCTCGCCGGGGCCGGTCCGCAAGCCGAACCAGGTGTCTGACAATCGCAGGCTGGGCAGCTCCAGCAACTTGCGTGCGCCAATGATGATTTCCACATATACCGGTGTGCTGACGTAGATGCGCGTCCGCGCACCGGGCAGCAGGTTGATCGGCGAATACGGTTGCGAGACTACCGGGCGGTCGGCGAGCAGCGCCTTGAAGCTCACTTCGCCGGCCTCGTCCGGCAGCACGTATCGTTGCCGGATTTCTTCGCCGAACTCCAGCGTTGACCTGCCTGGCACTGGGCGCCAGTGCATATGGGTCAGCAGCCATTCGTGTGGCTGTCGTTTGATGTCCAGATGCAATTGACCGATCTCCAGTCGGATGCTCTCGCCAACGGCCAGCTGCACCGGCGCCTTGGGCAATGTCTCGGTAAACGTTACGGTGGCAGCTTCGGTTGCCTTGTTCACGGGATTCCTGTTAAGTTTAGTGGGCGTTGTAGCCAACTTTCGCATTTGTCTGTGATGGCCAACAATGTAACCATCTGGCGACAGAAAAACAATTGAAGGATCCCGATCAGAGGATCCGAAGAGGGCGGCTTCGAGGTGAATTCATTAACGAATCTTAAGAGGCTGTTGTCAGCACGCCATTGGACTGCCTGTGCTTCGGTCCTGCTGGCCGTGGTGATGACAACGGGCCTGACTGCATGTGGCGGCTCGGAAGAGCGTGGTTATGCCGACAACGCGCCGCCGGATGATCCCGGTCCACCGCAATATGGTGGTCATGTTTCCATTGCACTGGAAGGCGAAACCAATAACTGGTTGCCCGGTCGCGGCAATCTTGTGGCACCTGCTGCCCTTACCGTGGCAGTGGCACTTTTTGATCCCCTTGTCCGAATTGATCACGAAGGCCGATTCCGTCCCTACCTGGCCGAGTCCATCGAACCCAATGACAGTTTTGACGTCTGGACCATGCGTCTGCGCCCCGGTGTCACCTTCCATGACGGCACGCCGCTGGACGCTGAAGCCATCAAGTGGAACTTCGACAACCTTCACAAACGCCCCGGTTCGGTCACCTGGGGCTCGATACGTGATGTGGAGCGGGTGGAGATCATTGATGAGCTCACCGTGGCCTATCATCTGGGCAAGGCCATGGTGCCGTTTCCCGATATTCTCACCCGCGCCGTGGGTTGGCCAGTGTCTCCCACCGCCGTGCAGCGCATGGGTGATGATGCGGGCATGAACCCGGTGGGCACCGGTCCGTTTGTGCTGGAAAGCTGGCGACGCGATGATCGTATGGTGCTGCGCCGCAATGACAATTACTGGCAGCCGGGCCAACCCTATCTGGACGGTATCACCTTCCGCCCCCTGCCCGATGAGGATGCCCGTGTGGCCAGCCTCATTTCCCGGGACATGGACGTGATACAGACCCTGCGCCAGCACATTGTGGATCGTCTGCGTCGCACGCCGGGTATTCACCTGTATGAACAGATCGGTGACAGCAGCGGCAGTGCCATTTTTAATACCCGCCGCCCGCCGGTGGACGATGTACGCATTCGTCGCTCACTGGCCTATGCACTTGACCCCGAAGCGTTGGTGGACGTGCTCGGAGGCCGTGGCATCACCCCGGTGCAGACCCAGTACTTCAATCAGGAAAGCCCCTGGTACTCCGAGCGCGTGGCCGAGATGTGGCCACGCAACAATCCCGAGCGTGCCATCGAGCTGATGCAGGACTACATGAACGATCCGCAGCGTTCCGATGGGCGCGCCGTGGGTGAGCCGGTTGCCATAGAACTGTTGTGCCTGCCCGAACAGAGCCTGATTGATCTTGCCCAGATGTACCAGGCGTTCTGGCGGGGTGTCGGCTACGAAGTGCGTCTGCGTCAGGTGGAGCAGGCTACCCAGGTGCAGAGTGCGATCTCGGGAGACTACATGATCAACTGCTGGCGATCAGGTAACGAGCAGGACCCCTATATTATCCTGACCAATGACTTTGGTCCGCCGGATGAGCAGCCACTGAACTACACCAATTTCACCCATCCGGAGCTGGATGAGCTCATTGATGCGTTGGGTCGCGAGCCCGTATTCGAGCGCCGATACGAAATTGCCGAGCAGATCATGATGCTGTTCGCACGTGAAGTGCCCAATACCTGGACCGGTGCCACACCGGGCGCGGTAGCGGTGCGACCGGAAGTGCGCAACATACGCGACTGGGTGTTCCCGGATGGCACCCCTGGCAATGGTATACCACAGGGACAAGTGACATGGTCACAGATATGGCTGGCCGAATAGCACAATGAGAATATTGCTGCGCAAACTGCCCTGGCTGGTGGGTACACTGTTTGCCGTTTCCTTTCTGACCTTTTTGCTGGTCAGCCTGTTGCCGGGTGATCCGGCGGTGCAGATACTGGGTGCCCAGGGGGTTTCGCCCGAAGCTGTTGCGCAGCTGCGCGAGGACATGGGTCTGGACCGACCCATGCCGGTGCGTTATCTGGACTGGATAGGCAGTGCCCTGACCGGTGACCTGGGCCGTTCGCCGTTGACCGGGCAATCGGTCAGCGAAGCCATCATGACCCGCTTGCCGGTGACGCTGCAGCTGGGCGGCATGGCCATACTCATTGCGCTCGCGCTTGCCATTCCGCTGGCCATGCTGTCTGCCTACTATCAGGGCAGCCTGCTGGACCGGATCATCACCGGCGCCAGTTTTACACTCATGTCCATTCCGGCCTTCATGATGGCCATTTTCCTGATCCTCATTTTTGCGGTCATGCTGGGCTGGTTGCCTGCCACTGGCTGGGTGCCGGTCAGCGCGGATCCGATAGCCAATCTACGCGGCGCGCTGTTGCCGGCACTATCCCTGGCCATGGTAGAACTGGCACTTTATACACGACTGCTGCGCAGTGACCTGATTGGCACCCTGCAGCAGGACTACATCACCCTGGCCCGGGCCAAGGGGGTGTCCACTCCGCGTATTCTGGCTGCCCATGCCCTGCGACCTTCCTCTTTTTCACTCATGACCGTGGTGGGTCTGCAGTTGGGTGGTGTGATCAGCGGCGCCATTATCATTGAAGAAATATTCGCCTTGCCCGGCGTCGGGCGCCTGCTGTACCAGTCCATCCTGCAGCGTGATTTTCTTATGGTGCAGGGCATTGTGCTGTTTATTGCTGTGGCCTACGTGACCATCAATTTTATTGTGGATCTGTGTTATTCCTGGCTGGACCCAAGGGTGCGATATGCGGACTAGCATCAGTGAAGCCCGGAACAAGGCATTTGCCAGTGACAGCGAAGCACCGGTTTCCACAGAGCTGGCAGGGGCTGGCCGGCGCAAGCCGCGCAGGGGCGCCGGCTTTGGCTGGAGCTTCTGGCTGGCCACGGCCTGGCTGGGGCTGGTGGCATTCTGCGCGGTGTTTGCCAATTTATTGCCGATCCAGGATCCGCTTGCGCCCATGGTGGCCAGCCGACTGACACCACCCTCGGTCGAAAACCTGCTCGGCACAGACGGTCTGGGCCGCGACATACTGGCGCGGCTCATTCACGGTTCACGTGTGTCCGTAGTCATTGCGCTGAGCGCCGTGAGCATAGGTATGCTTATCGGTGGCTCGATAGGAGTAATGGCCGGGTATTTCAGAGGCCGCTTCGAGAAAATTGTCATGTCCGTGCTGGACGTGATCCTGGCATTTCCCTGGTTGGTACTGCTCCTGGCACTGGTGGCCTTTATTGGCCAGAGCCTGTTTGCCATCGCCTGTGCCATCGGGCTTTTGTGGGTGCCGGCATACGCAAGGGTTGCCCGTGCCAACACCCTCGCTGTGGCCCAGCGTGAATTTGTGCTTGCTGCCAAGGCAATGGGAGCCAGGTCTCCCCGTATATTGCTGCGCGAAATCCTGCCCAACGTGATATTACCCGTCATGGCTTACGCACTGGTGGCCATGGGCCTGGTGATCATTGTGGAAACCGCGTTGGCCTTTCTTGGCCTGAGCGTGGAAGCGCCGCAACCCACCTGGGGCGGTATGATCTCCGAGGGGCGTCGCCACATGACCACTACCGCTCATATTGCGCTGATTCCTTCATTGGCCATGCTGTTCACGGTGTTGTCGCTGAACCTTGTAGGTGACCGCCTGCGCAGCCGTTTTGATGTTCGGGGGTCAAATCTGTGACAGACATGGCTGGTACAGACAGCTCGGCTGCACTGCTGGAAGTGCAGGACCTGAAGACCTGGTTTGATACCCCCGGCGGTGTGGTGCACGCCGTGGATGGTGTGTCCTTCACGCTGCACCGTGGCCAGACCCTGGGTGTGGTGGGGGAGTCCGGCTCCGGCAAAAGCATTCTTTCCCGCTCCATCATGAACATCCTGCCGAGGCGCAACACACTGCGCGCCGGGGGCAGGGTGCTGTTCCGTGGTGAGGACATCTACCGGCTCAGCGCACGGGACATGCGGCGCCTGTGGGGTCCGGAACTGGCCATGGTGTTCCAGGACCCGATGACAGCGTTGAACCCGGTGTTGCGGGTTGGTGACCAGATTGTGGAGCCCTTGCGCCTGCATCTGGGTCTGGGCCGTGGTGAAGCTCGGGCGCGTGCCATCGAGCTGCTCAGGAGTGTGGGCATACCCGCTGCAGAAAAGCGCATTGATGTGTATCCGCACCAGCTCTCTGGCGGCATGCGTCAGCGGGTGATCATTGCCATTGCCATGGCCTGCAGCCCTTCACTGCTGATTGCCGATGAACCGACCACTGCGCTGGATGTCACGGTGCAGAAGCAGATACTGGATCTGCTTGCCGAGCAGCAGCAGAGACGCAATATGGGCATGATCCTGGTCACCCACGATCTGGGTGTGGTGGCCGCGCGCAGTGATGCCATAGGTGTGATGTATGCAGGCCAGTTTGTGGAGTACGCGCCCACCAGAACCCTGTTCCGGGAAATGCGGCATCCTTACACTGAAGCACTGCTCAATTCCATTCCGCGCCTGCGTCACCCGGCGCACTCACGCCTGCAGGCCATTCCGGGCAGACCACCCCAGCTCACCGAGCCGCCACCAGCTTGCCGCTTTGCGCCAAGATGCCGCTATGCCCAGGCGCGTTGCCTGAGCGAAGATCCGCCCGTCAGCGAAGCCGGCAGCGGGCATCGATACGCCTGTTTCTATCCGGTAGGTACCGAAGCCGGTCATAAAGCATTGGCGGACAATGTGCAGGCCGGTCGCAGCGCCGCGGGTATTGCAGTGACAGAAATCAGGGAGGCTGGTTGATGGCTGATTTATCGAAAGCTGCCAGCCCATCCCAGGCTCCGGGCACGGCCCTGCGCGACCGGGATGACATTGTGTTGCGGGTGGAAAATCTGGTGGTCAATTTCAACGTGGGGGGACAGGTGGTGCAGGCTGTGTCCGACATCAGTTTTGACCTGGCACGCGGCGAAACCCTGGGCCTGGTGGGTGAGTCCGGTTGTGGTAAAACCACCGCCGGCCGGGCCATCATGCAGTTGCCACCGCCCACCGCCGGCCGCATCCTGTTCCAGGATCAGGACATGACCGGCCTGCAGGGGGAAGCCCTGCGGCGCACGCGCACCGGCCTGCAGATGATCTTCCAGGACCCGGTGTCCTCCCTGAACCCGCGGCGCAAGGTGCGCGACATCATAGCCGAAGGGCTCACTATCTGGCAGCGCGACAATACTGATCAGCGTGTGGCCGAGGTCATGGAAGCGGTGGGGCTGGATCCCGCCGTGGCCGACAGGCGTCCCCACGAATTTTCCGGCGGCCAGTGCCAGCGCATCTGCATTGCCCGCTCCCTGGCACTGGACCCCCAGGTACTCATTTGTGACGAACCGGTATCAGCCCTGGATGTCTCCGTGCAGGCGCAGATCCTGAACCTGCTGGAAGACATGAAGGCTCGCTATCAGCTCACCATGCTGTTTGTGGCCCATGACCTGGCCGTGGTCAAACACATCAGTGATCGTGTGGCCGTGATGTACCTGGGAAAACTCTGCGAAATCGGCAACGCAGGATCCCTGTTCGCCCGACCCGCCCACCCCTACACCCGTGCACTGCTGGCCTCCATTCCCGACCCTGACGTGGCCCTGCAGGACGAGGAGGTGGTCCCCGGTGTGCCACCACTTTCCGGCGAACTGCCGTCGCCGGCTGCCCCGCCTTCAGGGTGCCGGTTTCGCACACGGTGTCCGAAGGCGGAGGCGAAGTGTGCGGAGGAGGAGCCGCGGATGGAGTTGATTGCGACGGATCATTATGTGGCTTGTCATTATCCGGAGGGGTAGGGGAGGCAGGCGTTTGCGCCCGGGTTAACAGGTGGGCGCGCTATGACCGCTTACTGGAATTGCAACACGCGATACTGGATGCGCGTTTCCACGAATACACCTGCCGCCTGTGTAGCCTTCGGTTTTGTGCTCATCCATCCTGAATCGGGACTTGCATAGGTCAATGCCCCACTTTGGTGTGGCTGCTGTTTTCGTGGGTTTGCTGTCAGGCTCGAATCAGCTGTTGATGAACCCGAACTTGCCTTCGAAGAACTCGCCGATCACCGGAATCGGCTCGCGCTTCTCATTGATCGCATTGAGCAGCCCGATCACCCACAGGATGATAATGCCCAGGTTGAGCACCAACACCAGTAGCCCGAGAATGCTGATCATTGCGGTCAGGATATTGCCGATGATCGACAAACCAATGGCGACCACGATCAGGCCGAGACTCTGCTCGATGTGATAACCGGCCATCGCCGACTTGTCGTCCTTGCCCTTGTGGATGACAAAAGCGATGATCCAGCCGATGATGGTGATGTAGGCAACGATGCCAATGGCCTTGTTCGACATGCGGAATTGCTCCCTGATGTATGTGCAACGTGGCAGAAGTGGCGCGCCCTGAAGTGTACACGTACCTACTCCACCACTTCTACCACAACATCTACAACTCCCGTGGCCGTGTCCGCAATACGCCCGAAGGCCGATCGCGACAGATCTATAATCCGCCCATCGATAAACGGCCCGCGGTCATTGATCCGCACAACCACACTCCGGTCGTTTGCAACATTGGTCACCTTCACCCGTGTACCAAAAGGCAGTGTTCGGTGCGCCGCCGTACTGGACAGCTGATTGAACCGCTCCCCACTGGCCGTCTGCCGGAACTGATACTTCGTGGCATAAAACGATGCCTGGCCGCGTTCCGTATGCCCAACAAGTTCCGGCGGCGACTGCACCGGGACGCTGGCGCAGCCGATCAGGAATACAGACAACAGTACCAGCAAAAACCCGTTTCTCATCCGATATCCGCCTCCCACGAGCAGTGCTTCTTTATCCTGGCGCACACAATCACCTGTGCCCGGCACTACCTTACACTGATGTGGTGTTGTACATCCAGTTGCACTCTTGCTTTGCGCCCTGTTCCGAGGCACTGTGGTCACGCAAGCGCGGCTGCCCACCTTCCGACTGATCGAGGTATCTTAATGGACATCAATCGCAATGCACCTGCCATCGCCTCGGCCGAGGCGTACATTGACGCTCCTGTTTCTGTGGTGTGGGCCGTACAGACTGATCTCCTTTCGTGGCCGCAGTGGAATCCGGACGTCAGCTCAGTCAGTTTCGGCGGCTCCCTGGTACGGGGAACAGACTTTCAGTGGAAAGCGGGCGGTATGCCAATCAGTTCGACGTTACAGGTAGTGGATGAGGGGCTGCTCGTCCGGATTCTTGCTTTGCCAATGCGACGCATGCTCGCCACCACTCTTGAAAAGAATCTGGATGCCCTGAAGTCCGAAGCAGAGCGGCGTGCCCGAGACGGCGCGACGTAATTGACAGTGGGCGCAGGATTGGAGGCATTCGAATCTATCAAAATGGAAATACTGACTGCTGATTCATTGACAAGTATCGAGCCGCCCGGCGCATTGTCAGCCGTGCTGGCGCAGGCGAATATCGTGGGCGTGGGCGAAGGGGCGCACTTCGTTTCGGAGTTCTCCGCGATTCGATTTGATCTGATTCGCCACATGCTCGATCATCATGACTTCAATGTGATCGGTATGGAGTGTAGCGCCATCCAGGCTGACAGGCTCAACGAGTGGTTTACTGCACCGCAATCGGATCCAAGCCTCTCCGGATATGCCTCACCGCTCACCGAGGCGTTGTACGGTTCGGTACTCACGCGAGTGAAAGAGTATCTGGGCGACCGGCGAAAGCGCATTCGGCTTGTCGGAGTGGATCTTCCGAATACCATGTCGCCGGCAGACGAGCACGCCTTGCTGTCAGCAGAGGCCGAGACACTGGACCCGCACATTGCTGTCATGCTTACCGAGCTTGGCGCCCTCATCGGGGGAATCGGAGGCGAGTCTGCGGTGACTTCATCAATGGCGTGGGGGGAACTGAGTGAGGCAGACAGAGACCGAGCCTTTACCATTGCGACCCGCCTGCGCCTTCGGTTTGAGGCAATTGCGCCGCTTCTCCGGGACCGCTTCAGTCCGGATGATCTGGACCGCTTCCACCAATCACTGCTTGCACTCCAGTACACACTCGAGGCGATGTTCGCAATGAGTGCGCTGTTCAATGGTAGTGCCATCGAAGCGGAAACTTCCGCTCGTGATCATTTCATGTCAGCTTCGGTTGAGCGATACCTGAACAGAAATCCTGATGCGAAGATGATACTGCTTGCCCACAATAACCACATTCAGAAGGAGCCGGTGGTTTTTTCAGGAGAGCTGTCCGGCATTCCGATGGGAATGCACCTGAGAGCGCTGCCCGGGTACCGATCAGTCGCGCTTACGCATCTCGGTGACACAGTGCCGGAGATGTGCTTTCCCGATGCCGAGAGTCGGGTGGGTTTTTCGGTCATCGAATCAGTTGCGTCGCCAATTGATGTCGGCAGCGCAGAGTGGCTCTGCAGGGGCGGGCAGACGTTGCAGGGTTCGGATACGGTTGCTGCCGGGAGTCCCGCGTCAAGCAGTATCCGGTCCCAAAGCGCTGTGGCAGATGTCGACGTCGGGAAGGCATTTGATCTGATCGTTTTCTCACCATCGGCAAGCAAGGATGCCACGGTCGAGTTCTAGTCGCGGGGGGCTGTCTCTTTCCGTGATGGAAAATTATGACTTGACGAGCTGGAAAGTGAGAATTAACATTTTCCACTATGGAAAGTGTCAGGTATTACAAGCGGACCTTCTCAAGGAGATTTTCATGAATCGACCTGAAAAAGATCCTGCCCAAGCGCGTGCTGCGCTGGACGACGCCACCGCCCGAGGTCAATCTGCCGCAAACCGGCTTCCCGAAAAGGCTGCCTGGTTTGAAGCCATCTGGCTAGCCTGCATTGGAGCTTTGGTTCTGAGCAAGCTTCTCCCCATGCCTTTTAATATCGTCGCCATCGTTATAGTGGTGTTCGTGCTCGGCAAGGCGATTGGTGAGTATCAGAATCGCTACGGTGTCTGGGTGTCCGGGTACCGACCCGGGCGTACTCGAACCATCGCTGTCAGCCTGGCGGTGCTGATCGTGGTGATCATGTTATCCGTGTGGAGCCTCCGGGAGTCCTACGGATTGATCTGGCCCGGTTTTGTTGGCGCTGCTATCGCCACAGGCATCAGTTTTGTGATGGGCAGGGCCTGGATGCGGGCCTATCAGCGGGAGATTTCAGTGTCATGAAGCGGGCGGTTTTTGATGAGGTCATTCACCCGCCGACCCGACTGCGGATCTGCGCGGTGCTGGCGTCACTTGATGAAGCCGAGTTTGCTGTGGTTCGTGATGAAGTAGGTGCGTCAGACTCCGTCATTTCCAAACAGGTGGCTCATCTCGAGAAAGTTGGTTATATCCGTGTAATGAAGCGCACGGTCGATACGCGGCAGCGCACCTGGCTGGCATTGACATCAGAAGGGCGGCGCGCCTTTGTTGGCCATATGGAAGAGTTGCGACGACTTGCAGGTATGGCTGAGCTTGCGGAATAGCTCTGCTCCTTGTCAGGCAAGCTCCCTTCGGCACAGCCAATTCCGACCCATTCTGGTGCAATCACAAGCCTATTCTGCCACCTTGCAGTGCACCGATTCACCCTTCAAAACAATAACATCTGTCATATTAAACATCACCTCACTGATGCCGTTAACAGTGAGCATCGGCGCGGCAAGATACATATGGCACCTTATTTGCTACGTCAGTCAGAAGCGCTTCAAGAATGGCAACCCAAGGGCTTACAGGAGTTTGAAGCATGGGCATGTTTGGCAGGCGGGATGGTGGGCAGGCAATACAAAACAGCTTGCAGGATCTGGCGAATGAACTGGACCTGACAGGTCCGGTCAGCGGCGAGGACAACGGCGCGCAGGCACTGCGACTGTTGCAGCAGCGGCTGCATGACAGGATAGAGACCAGCATTGCGGCAGCGGTGAGCATTGCGGCGCATGCGCCGACCCTGTCATCCATCGCGTCGGAGACCACCGAGACCGGGATGCGGCTTGCGCAGTCCTCGGAAGCGATCGCGAGCAGCAGTGAGCAGGTGGTCAGCACTATTGAAGCCGAGCTGGGTCCGGCGACGGTGGACGTGGCTCAGCTGTCGGCGGACGTGGCTCGCGCGGTGCGCGCCTGCGAGTCCGACAGCAAGGACGCGGAAGTCAGCATCCAGCAGATCAGCGACACGGAAACGCAACTGACCCGGGTCATAGGCAGCCTGCAGCAACAGCTGGAGGAAGTGGTGCGCGTGATCGGGGCCATCGCCAATATTTCCAAACAGACCAATCTGCTGGCCCTGAATGCGGCGATTGAAGCGGCCAGGGCAGGGGAACACGGTCGTGGTTTTGCGGTGGTCGCCGAAGAGGTGCGATCACTGGCCAGCAATACCACCGACGCCACCGATCAGGTGGCCTTCATCATTGAATCCTTCAAGCAGGAGGTGGCTGACCTTGGCGTGGCTGGTGAACGCTTGCAACAGGCAGTGCACACCGGTGCCGGCAGTGTTGGGCATATGCGTCAGGAGTTGCTGGATGTCCGGCGCGCCATGGATGATCTTGACCAGAAGGTGCACGGCATTGCCAGCAGCACGGAGCAGATGGGCGCGGCCATGGCCACAGTGAGCCGGGATGTGCATACCGTGTCCAGCGTGGCGGCTGACATGCAGGGCAAGGCCGCTGAGGTCGGGCGCCTGGGCAAGGCTGTGCATCAGCAGAGTGACCGCCTGCTGGGTGGTCTGGGCGGGTTCAGGCTGGCGATTCACCGCAGTGCCTGTGAGGTGGTGCAGGCGCTGGCGTCACTGCCTGCCATTCGCGGCGCGTCCATGGCAGAGGCGGAGCAGCAGATGCGTAAGGCGCTGTTGCACAATGACGGCTTTGAACTGATGTATCTGGTTGGTGCCGATGGGCGGCAGATCAGCGAGAACGTGTTTGCCGCGAACGTACACAACAAAAGCGCGGTTTCCGTGCGTGGCAGCGACTGGAGTCAGCGTGCCTGGTTCTGTCAGGTCCGGGACAATCTGAAGCCCTGCATCACCGAAGTCTACCGCTCATCGGCCACCGATGATTTCTGCTTCACCATTTCGGTGCCGATATTCGATGAAGTCGGCAATCTGGTCAGGGTGCTGGGCGCGGATGCCAGTCTGTCGTTGCTGGTCCGTGTCAAATAAGGCAGGACCACCCCAGCCTTTTCCCGGGGCCGGTGTGCACGGGTATACACCGGATTGGCGCACATCAGCTCCGTCACCCGGCGGTCAGCGTCAGCCTGCTGCAGCTCGCGCAGGCTGACAGTCCCTACCAGGCGCTGTCCGGCATCCACCACATAGACCAGAAACAGAGTCGCCGGCGTGTTGATGGATTGGCGTGCCTCGGCAATGAGTCGCGCTTTGTCCAGTGCCTGGGCAACAGTGGTCTCGGTTTGCACAGCCAGACAGGCACGACGGGTCACGGATTCAACGGTTCCGTGCTTCAGTCGTGAGCTGATCTGAAAAATTTCCTTGCGAGTCATGTTGCACCTCCTTTACAGGCCGGGGTGCAGCGTCGCGATTCAAGGAGCAGCAACCAGAAATATCAGCGATGACAGTGTGTATGAACACCTTGTCACGCTCTGAACGTCTGGTAGTGATTGCAGCCTCAACGCAAGCATTGCGCCGAGGGCTGCCGCAGGTCAACAGGTGGGCAGGGGACTCGGCACAACATCAGACGCTGTGCACATCGTTCTGTCAGTCACTTTTCGACGTAAACTGGGGGGTTCCGCCGAACGGGTTGTTGTGTTCATGTTTCCTCGGTTATTGAACTGCGAAAGCAAGCCATTGAAAGTATAGGCAAGAAGCATCTCATTCGTCAATCTGATGCTGGAACCAACAGCGGTGTATTGTGCGGTGGAGGCCGCGAACACGTGATCATGCACGATGGGCAGCGCCAATTTTGCAGACAGGATCACAGTTTCACTTCGACCGTTCGTTACAGTTATAATTTGAGAAACAAAAACGACACAGGAGTGAGATTGTGCTGACAAAGAAATCTGGCCTGGCTGGCCTGCTACTGATCATGGCGTCATCCGCAGCGCTGGCGCAAGGCCGAGCGGCTGCCCCCGATGGTGCCGCCGGCGAAGTACTGGCCACACACATCTGTCCGATCCATGGTTACACGCTCAATATTGTTCGTCCGGCAGGATATCCGTCCAACTCGGATGCGCGCATCATCCAGGTGGAGAAAATGAATACGCATTTTCATGCTACCTGGAACGAAGTGTCCAATATTGTGGCGAATCACCCGCCGCACCAGATCGATTATCACCAGTTGCCACAGAATCCGGGCCCTGACGGGGAGCGTTACTGCATACGGACCGGTCACATGATTCCGATTGATACCAATGTCTATCAGGTCAGTCTGGGGCATGACAATAATTACAATGGCAGCACCACGGTGTTCTTTGACTCCAATCTTGAGCTGGCGCCGCTGGTTACGGTGATCAATGACTACAATATTCGTCGAGATCAGGGCGATGCCCTGCCGCCGGCATGTCACTATGGCTGCCTCGACGGTGTTGATGTGATTGCTGATGACCCGGGTGATGGTTTTCAGCCTGGTGGTTACACCACCGCCGATGGCGTGCAGCATGAGTGGGAACTGCACAATCCGGACGATGAGGACGGGGGCGGCAGCAGTGTGGGCGACACGGTGAGGCCTGCTGCGGATCAGCGCATCGAGCGTCAGCACAGTGAAGGGCTGAGGCCAGCGCCGGGCATTGTGACGCCAACACGATCTCAGCGCACCGAGCCGGAGCGTCAGCGGTAGATCAACCAATAAACTCAGTCATCAACTGCAACCAAACAATGGTTCCATTATCCGGTTCACTGTCGATCGACAGCCACCGATTGAATCGGTCACAGAGGCGGTGGAGCAGATCCAGGCAGACCCTGGTGGCGTCCGGTTGGGTGTTGGTGACCCTCGAACACATAGGGCTGATGTTCTGGATGGATGCCCTACCGGTGGCCTGCTTGCCCCACGCTACCATACAGCAGTGTGATGAATGCCAGACACATGCAAACTAGCCATAGCATGAAAATCGACAATTCCATCGTGCTACGACCTCACTTCTTGTCATATAAGATTGTGTGCTCGAGTCTCCTGCCTACAAGGTCATATACTGTCGCCTGCAACGCCGACATCGTGAAGAAACACCTTGCTGCTCATCGGGCGAATCCAGGCGTCCCCGCCCTGGGACAGACCCAGTTCGTGAAAGCGTTGCTTGGACAACTCGGCATGCACCACCTTGTCGCTGTTATCAGCACGCAGTTCAAGGCGCACCGTTGGTCCCACGACCGACACCAGCTCCACCTTGGCATGCAGGGTGTGATCTTCGCGCCGACCCAATACTTCGATGTCGTGGGGGCGCACGTAGGCAAGTGCCGGCGTCTCCTGTAGCCCCTTGTATTCAGGCGCGTCCACGTGCACGGCGCCAATCTTTGCCAGGCCATCTGTGACCCGGGCATGAAAAATATTCACGTTCCCGAGAAACTGATAGACAAACGGATTGGCAGGATGATCATAAACGGTTTCCGGGTCGCCGTCCTGTTCCACTCTGCCCTGATTCATGACCACTACCCGATCTGAAACCTCCAGCGCTTCCTCCTGATCGTGGGTCACGAACACGCTGGTGACATGGATCTCGTCGTGCAGTCGCCGTAACCATCGTCTCAACTCTGCGCGCACTCTGGCGTCCAGTGCACCAAAGGGCTCATCCAGCAGCAGTACCCGTGGCTCCACCGCCAATGCACGCGCCAGTGCAATGCGTTGACGTTGACCACCGGAGAGTTGTGACGGCAAACGATGGGCCGTCCAGTCAAGTTGCACCATTTCCAGCAACTCCATCACCTTCTTGCGGATCTGGGCTTTGCCGGGGCGCTGTCTTCGTGGTTTGACAGTCAGCCCGTAGGCCACATTGTCGAATACGTTCATGTGCTTGAACAGCGCATAGTGCTGGAACACAAACCCTACACCCCGATCACTGACATGAAGATCAGTGGCATCTTCGCCGTGAAAGCGGATACGACCGCTGTCCGGGTGTTCCAGGCCGGCAATGATACGCAGCAGAGTGGTTTTTCCTGAGCCCGATGGACCCAGCAAGGCGGTCAGTTCGCCGTGGTTCAGTGTCAGGTTGACGTTGTCTACCGCTAAAAATTCCTTGAAACGTTTGTTGATCTGTTCGATTTCAATACTCATGGCTCATGGCCTCCAATTCAGTGATACGCGTCAGTGTTCACGACCGTCAGCTTGCCGGCTGCGCTCGTCGTACCACTCAACAAAACTCTTGATGGCAATGGTCACCAGCGCCAGCGCTGTCAACAGGGAGGAGACAGCAAAAGCGGCAGTGAACATGTATTCGTTGTACAACACTTCGATGTGCAGCGGCATGGTGTTGGTTTCTCCACGAATGCGACCTGACACCACGGCCACGGCGCCAAACTCACCAAGGGCACGGGCGTTACACAGGATCACGCCGTAGATAAGCCCCCATTTGATGTTGGGAAGGGTGACATACCAGAAGGTCTTCCAGCCTGAAGCACCCAGAGTCAACGAAGCTTCTTCCTCCTCCTTGCCCTGTTGCTGCATCAGGGGAATCAGCTCCCGGGCGATGAATGGCAACGTGCCGAAGGCAATCACAATCACGATGCCCGGCACCGCGAATATGATGCGGATATTGTGTTCGGACAGCCATGGCCCCAACCAACCCTGTGCGCCAAAAAGGATGACAAAGATCAGCCCTACAACCACCGGTGAAATGGCAAAAGGCATGTCAATCAAGGAAATGAGAATCGGCTTGCCACGGAACTCGAACTTGGCAATCGCCCATGCTGCGGCAACGCCGAATACCAGGTTCGCAGGCACCACGATCAACACCACCAGCAACGACAGTCGGATTGCTGCCATGGCATCTGGCTCATTGATTGCCTGCCACCATACTATTGCGCCTTGCTCGAAAGCGCCGTAGAGCACGACGACCAGCGGCAGGATCAAGAAAAGCGTCAGAAAACCCAGTGCTACAGCAATCAACGTCCGCCGCAACCAGGCCGGTTCATCAGTGGCCCGACGCCATTTTTCGGTCAGCTCGGGGCTGGCCGCGTGAGTGATGCCTTCGGTTTGTATGTTCATGAAAATGGCTCCCTAAATGCCACGACGCGAGGTCCACCACTGCAATCCGTTGATGACAAGCAGCAGCACGAACGCCGCCAGCAACATCACTGTGCCAATGGCAGCGGCGCCGTTGTAGTCATACTGCTCTGCCTTGGCCACAATAAGCAGTGGGGTGATTTCGGTGCGATAGGGCAGGTTGCCTGAGATGAATACCACGGAGCCGTATTCCCCCAGCGCCCGCGCAAAGGCCAGGGCATACCCGGTCATCAAAGCCGGCAGCAGCGCGGGCAGAATCACTCGCCGCACGGTGGTAAAGCGATGCGCACCCAGGCAGGCTGAGGCTTCCTCCCGTTCGGCATCCAGGTCTTCCAGCACTGGCTGCACCGTTCGTACAACAAACGGCAGACCGATATAGGTCAGCGCCACCACTACACCAAGCTGTGTGTACGCCACTCGTATGCCAAATACCTCCAGATACTGACCCACCCATCCAGTGGATGCGTAGAGCGTGACCAGAGCAATACCCGCTACTGCCGTTGGCAGGGCAAATGGCAAGTCCACAAGCGCATCCACCATCCTCTTTCCCGGAAACTGATACCGAACAAGCACCCAGGCGACCAGCGCTCCGAATACCAGATTGATACTTGCGCCAATAAGCGACGCACCAAATGACAGTTTGTAGGAAGCAACCACCTGAGGATGACTCACTGCTCGCCAGAATTCATCCCAACTCATCATCGATGTATAGAGCAGCAGCCCACCGACGGGAATGAGAAAAATGAATGTGAGGTACAGCAGCGAAAAACCCATGGTCAATCCGAACCCGGGGATGACGCTGCGTTTCTTTATCGAAAATGACATGATTCACCTCAAATGAATGGCCCGGACAATTGCTTTTGTCCGGGCCAAACCTGCAGTTTCTCGCAGACTATGTTTCATGAACTTCAACGACGGACGTTCTGCTCCAGAATACGGTCGAATTGCCCGCCATCGTTGAAGTGCGTTTCTTGAGCGTTGTCCCAGCCCCCGAATACCTCGTCAATCGTGAACAGATTGACGTCGGGAAAACGATCCGCGAATTCACTGGCGATTTCCAGGTTGCTCGGACGATAGTAGTGTCTGCCGGCCAGGCGCTGTGCCTCATCGCTATAGAGGTATTCAAGATACGCCTCGGCGACTGCCCTGGTGCCTTTTCGGTCGACATTACGGTCGACTACGGTTACCGGTGGTTCGGCCAGGATGCTGACTGATGGCACGACGATCTCGTACTGACCGCGACCCAGCTCCTCTACCGATAAAAACGCTTCGTTTTCCCAAGCGATGAACACATCACCGATCCGGCGTTGAACGAAAGTGTTTGTCGCGCCGCGCGCAGCCGGGTCGAGCACGGGTACGTTGGCAAAAACCTTGCGCACGAATTCGTAAGCCTGATCTTCGTCATTATCGTATTTCCCGAGTGCATAGCCCCAGGCTGCGAGATAGTTCCATCGTGCCCCGCCGGAAGTCTTTGGGTTGGGAGTAATCACTTCCACGTCGTCGCGAATCAGATCATCCCAATCCTGGATATTCTTTGGGTTGCCAGCGCGAACCAGCAAGACAATCGTGGAGGTATATGGTGAACTGTTCCCGGGCAGACGCTCCTGCCAGTTGTCCGGGATCAAGCCTGCACGCTTGTTCAATGCGTCCACGTCATAGGCTAAAGCTAGGGTGACAACATCAGCGTCCAGACCGTCAATGACCGAACGAGCCTGGGAGCCTGATCCGCCATGGGATTGGCGCACATTGACCTGTTGGCCTCTGGCTTCCTGCCAATGGCGATTGAATGCCTGGTTGTACTCGCGATAAAACTCCCGGGTAGGGTCATAGGACACATTCAGAATATTGACTGTGTCTGCGCTAGCGACTGAGCCGAACGTAAGGACCGGTATCAGTGTAGCGATCAGTTTCCATTTTTTCTTGAGAGTGAGGGTGTTCCTGGTTTTCATGTTGTTTCTCCAGTAAGGAAAGGTGTTGCATGGGTGTTGAAAAAAACCGGTTGAGTGACCGGGATCAGAAATCAATCTGGGCGCGCACAGTCAGCGTGTCCAGTTTGAGGTCGTGGTAAATACTCGACGGACGATCCACATCGAGCACGTGTGTATAGTTCGCAGAGAAGCGCAAATTGTTTTGGGGATACCAGTTCAATCCGAGCGTGAGATTTGAGAATTGACCTCCTGTGATATCGGCGTCCGTCAGATCGGCGCGGCTGTGGCGCACGGCGATTTCCCATGCCCCGACTCCGCCTGCGTTGAGCGGGTTGGCAATACGGGGGCGATCAAAAACACCAGTGCCCACCCGATAAGTCCGCGGCTCACCGGTCAGTGTATAACTGGCATAGGTGTACCAGGCGTTCAGGAGGGCGCCTGGCAAGCTGCCTACCCGGTTCAGGCGTGTGCCAATGTATTCGCCTTGCACGGAGAACGGGCCAAGGACGGCACCCGCCTCCAGGCCGAGTGAATGGAACCGGTCAACGTCGGCAATCACGCCTGTGTCCACCACGCGCACGGCCGTGACATTGGTTTCCGGTCGCGAAGAAAACCGCAGTTCATTGGTGGAGTCCCTGGGCGTGTGCAAACGTCCTGCCACGCCCAGATGCACAACGCGTTCGGACTCGTTCAGGGGTGCCAATGTGAATCGACCGTTGACGTCCCAGCCTTCATCACCTTCGGCAGCCACATTGCCCTCGGCGCGTTCTCCGAACAGGCCCAGCGCTGTGGACCAGTTGTCACCTGAGGTGCTGTAACCCACACCCAGGCGACGATCGGGGCTGAAAAGATCAGTCACACCCCGTTCGATGAAGGTGGTTGCCAGTCCGCTCTGTAAATGCTCCAGGCCCAGTGGCGCCTTGAAATTCCCTACGGTGATCCGGTGTGGTCCGAAACCGTTGTATTGGATCCAGGCATCACGGACGCCGCGACTGCCACTGTCCGAACCACCGGGGCGGGCGAAGTCATACTGATAACGATAACTCCAATCGCTGGTGATCGTGCCACGCACATCCAGAAACAGGCGGCGGATGTGGCTGCCGTCGCCGAAATTGATGTCGTTGCCAGCGCGATGAACGGCGGCGTCCGCTTGTAATCGCCCCCCGACGTTCAATGAGTTATCGTTTTGGGCTTGCGTGTGTGCGCCCGGAACCAGAATGGATGCCAGGGCGAGAGCCAGCTTGCTCGGCAGCGATGGCCAGTTGATCGGCGTTTGGGTCTTCTTGTGTGACACGGTGCTTTCCTCTTGACATAAACTGTGTTGTTCGTGGAAGGCACAATACCGATCAACGCATATATCGAGAACCAATAATAAATGCGTTGCTTATTCGCTATTCTGAATTGGCATACCGAACGTATAAAAACCAGCTGGGTGTACTGTGAGGCAAACAGTAGAGTCCTTCAGTCGGGGTAGTCGATATCGGGCTCATGAAACTGTTCAGGTAGGCGTATGGTCTGCCAATTCCGCTGCCACGATGGCTTCGGTCAGCGCAGGGGCGCAGAGTTCAATGAAGTGATAGACGTATCGACGCAGCAGGTGACCACGCCGGGCAGCGATGAGTGTCTGGTTACGGGCAAACAGGTGAGAACACTCCAGCCGGCGAAGTCGAGTATCCCGATCGGCATCAAAGGCAAGGTCAGCAATGATACCTACACCATGGCCGAGCTCCACATAAGACTTGATCACGTCAGCGTCCAGTGCGGATATGACAATATCCGGAACCAGACCTGCCTTGGCGAAGCTGCGTTCCAGAACGCCGCGACCGGTAAAACCTTCGTGGTAGGTAATGATCGGGTGCTCAACAATGTCCTCCAGCTGTAACGGCACCCTGGATTCCAGCGGGTGCCCCGCTGTCACTATCACGGTATGGTGCCAGGCGTAGTAGGGGAACGAGGCCAGGCCAGGGACCTGACCGAGGGTTTCGGTGGCCACGCCGACGTCAGCCTCCCCATCCAGCAGCATCTGGGCGATCTCCGAGGGGCTGCCCTGATGCAGTTTGAGGTGGACCTTCGGGTAGCGTTTCTTGAACTCCGTGACCACCTGCGGCAGGGCGTAACGCGCTTGCGTGTGAGTGGTCGCAATGGTCAGATTGCCACGATCCTCGTGGCTGTATTGTTCGGCCACGTTCTTGATGTTGGCGGCATCAAGCAGCATGCGCTCCACAATACGCGCGACCTCCTGGCCAGGTTCCGTGAGCCCGAGAAGACGTTTTCCCTTGCGAACGTACAACTCGACCCCGAGCTCATTCTCCAGGTCCTTGATATGTTTGGAAACGCCGGACTGCGAGGTATGCAGCGCGTTTGCGACCTCCGTCAGGTTGCATTGCCGCCTGACTGTCTCACGGACTATTCTTAATTGCTGGAAGTTCATTGGGGGTCCTCGTCATTCCCCAAAAGCATAAAGTCGCAGGCTGTTATGGCCAAATATTATTTTGTGCTTAGCTTATAACCTGAGGAACCTGCCACGTGAAACCTGCCACTCGTCCTGGTCGTGGTTGCCAGCCCGCAATCAAAGGATTATTTTAGGGTCTTGTCTGGAAACGGAGAGCCCCATGAATATTTTCCGCGCCTGCCGGTTGTCAGGTCTGATGTTCAGTCTGATGCTGGCGCTTCTGTTGCCGGTGGCACAGAGTCATGCCAACGATATCACCATCATTGATGAAACCACCGAAGCGGGTGTGGTCGAGACCCGCTTCGACATTGTTGTGGACGGCGTTACCGTGCCGGGTATTCTGTGGACGCCGGAAGGCGCGCAGGGTACACGACCGCTGATGGTCTTCGGGCATGGTGGCCAGCAGCACAAGCGGGTCAGCAATATCCTGCGCATGGCGCGCGACTATGTGACCAACGAGCACTATGCCGTATTGGCCATTGACGGTTTTGGTCATGGTGAGCGCCAGCCACTGCCGGATGCGGACAGCGGTGAGCCGCGCCCGAGCGAGAACATGACAGCGGAGACCATGGCGGCCATCAGCGCCGTACAGCGTCTGGACCATGTTGGGGAGGGACCGGTGGGGTACTGGGGTGTGTCCATGGGTACCCGCTTTGGTGTGCCGCTGGTGGCCAACGACAGCCGTATCAAGGCAGCACTGCTGGGTCTGTTTGGACTGTTTCCGGAGGGCTCCACCGTGCCCGAAGGCTGGGGTGACGATGCTCGCAGCATCGAGGTGCCGCTGATCTTTGTCTATCAGCGCAGCGACGCACTGATGACCTTGCAGAGCGGTATCGACCTGTTTGATGCCTTCGGTTCCAGTGAAAAGACCATGCACATCAATCCGGGTGGCCATGTCGCCATCCCCATTTCCGAGCGTGAGAAGTGGCGCCCGTTTTTTGTCAGCCATCTCGGCAAGACCCATGTTCAGAACAACTGATCAGCAATTGCCCGACAGGGAGGCACGATGAGTAAATTTGAGAATATGCCTGAGAGTACTACGCCCAGGAGTGCGACCAGACACCGAACAATCATCCGCTGGTGCGCCGCACTGGCCAGCAGTCTGGCTTTTGTTGCGTTTGCCCAGGCTGATGTGGTGGTTGATACCCAGGCCGGTCAATTGCGCGGTTTCAAACACGATAGCCATGATGTCTACACTTTCAAGGGCGTGCATTACGGGCAGGACACCAGTGGCGAGCGGCGTTTCCGCCCGGCCTTGCCGGTGGCGCCCTGGGACGGCGTGCGTCTGGCAGACCGCTTTGGCGACGTCTGCCCGCAGGGCGGTGAGCCCGGCCGGCGCAGTCTGGAGCGGGACGACTACCTGCCCATGAGCGAGAACTGTCTGGTGCTCAATGTCTGGACACCGGGTACCGATGATACCGAACGACCGGTCATGATCTGGTTGCATGGTCGTGGTTATTATGCCGGCGCCGGCTCCGAACCGTTGTACGATGGGCCGTCCCTGGCCGAGCGTGGTGACGTGGTGGTCATCACCATCAATCATCGCCTGAATGTTTTTGGTCATCTTCACCTGGCCGAGGTGGGCGGTGAGGAATTTGCCAGATCCGGCAATGTCGGGCTGCTGGATGCCATGCTGGCACTGGAGTGGGTGCGCGACAATATCCGTGCCTTTGGTGGTGATCCGGACAATGTCACCATTTTTGGCGAGTCCGGTGGCGGCTCCAAGGTGGCAACACTGATGGGCATGCCGGCGGCAAAAGGCCTGTTCCACAAGGGCATCATCCAGAGCGGTCCGGCACGCACGCATATGTCAGCGGAACGCGCAGCTGACAATGCCCGCACCGTGATGCAGACACTGGACGTGAGCACGGTTGAGGAATTGCAGGCATTGCCCTTTGAGACAGTGCTGACTGCGGTCACCGAGACCGGTCGCACGTCGGTGCCACTGAGCCCGGTGGTGGACGGGCAGGTATTGCCGGGCAGTATGTTTGTGGGTGAGTCGGCGCCCAGTGCGCATGGTGTGCCGATACTGATTGGTGCCAACAAACACGAGCACACACTGTACGCACCGGACAGTGATCGCAACATGAGCGAGGCGGATCTGCTGGCCGCGATCCGCAACAGTTATGGCGAGGACGCGCAGGATCTTATCGATCATTACCGGGAAGCCCGGCCGGGTGCCACACCCTGGGAAATCTGGATTGGTATCAATTCGGCACGCTTCACCCAGGGCTCCAATATGCTGGCCTCGGTGCATCAGGCCTGGGGCCCGGTGTACAAGTATGTGTTCGAGTTCCATGCCACCGAGCGTCTGATGTCGGCGCACGGCGCGGAGATTGCCTTTGTGTTCAACAATGCCACGGCCAACCCCAATGCCCGGCCCGGTGCCGACAAAGTGGAGGATGCCATGAGTGAGGCGTGGATCCACTTTGCCCGCTATGGTAATCCGAACCACGACGGCATACCGGACTGGCCCACCTACGACCTGGAGTCCCGAGCAGCCATGGTGTTCGACGTGGAGTCGCGCGTGGAAAAAGACCTGCGACGTCCTGAGCGCGTGGCGCATGAGCGTCTGGGCATTCGGTAGACGTCATACACTTGCAGCGGCGGTAGCATCGATTGTGGCTGTTACGGTTCGGAACCCATCAAGGAGGCTCTGAATCACATGCGCTCGATCTGCCGCCTCACTCGCTCGAGCCGTTCTCTTGAGGATGGGTGAGTAGCAAAGAACTGCTGCATCCGACCGGGATCAGTCTGTTGCAACTCGAGGAAACGTTCCAGCAGTGCAACCATGCCCTGGGGATCGTAGCCGGCATCGTGAATATAACGCACGCCAAGTTCATCGGCTTCGAACTCCTGGGCCTGGGAGAATTGTGAGACGGCGCCGCCGGCGACGATCTGGGCGACGATTTCGCTGATCATGCCGGGATCCTCACCGAGCACCAGGCTGGCGATCATGGCCAATCCGTATTGCTGGGTCATGCGCTGGGTACCGTGGCGTGCCACGCCGTGGGCGATCTCGTGGCCAATCACTGCTGCTATCTCTGCGTCACTGGTCTGCTCAATCAGCCCCGAGTGCAGGTAGACCAGACCGCCGGGCACGTTGAAGGCATTGATCGATTCGTCCTCCACGACGTAGAAACGCCAGGGCAGGTGGGCCATACGTGTTTCGGCAACAATGCGTTGGCCCATCTCGCTGACTCTTGCGTCTTCATAGGGCGAGAGCTCTTCGGCCAGCTGTGCCTCGAACTCCTGGCCCAGCTCCCACTCTTCCTCGACGGAAATCAGATTGATGCCGCTGGTGCCCACGGCTTCGCAGCCGGAAAGCAGCAGCGAAATCCAGAATACCGTGGCCAACCGGCCCGCGAGCCTCATCCAGTCTGCTGAGTAGCTATGTCTATTGATCACCGGCCTACCTCCCTGGAGAATGATTACACTATCAAAAAGCTTACCGCTAAACTGAAGGGGCGCCAATACTCGGCCCGTTTCCGTTGTTCGTACAGGTCAACGAGGATATTTTCAAAAGTTACGGTAGCCATAAGGTGGGTTCGATTTCATCAGAAATGGTTTCAATGTGATCCTGATGGTAGTTTCTGTCAAATTCCGTCAATTACACCAACACTTGATGAATCTCACCATCGGAATGGTAAGTTCTAGTGGGATAACACATATATATCAGTGACTTGTCAATAGGCCTGATTCTTGCTGGATAACGTACCATGAAGCTTGCCACGCATTAGCCAGGAAGGCGAGCGAGCCTAAATCAAACAAACCCGAGAACCGCCGGAGCCTCCCATGCCAGTCAAATTGGAAGACCGACCTATAGAACAGGTGCGTGAAGAGACCATCGACAAACTGATTGTGAACTACAGTCATGCCGTCATTTCAGCCGAGGCCTTTGAGCGCCGCCTGGATGACGCCACAGACAGCGAATCGCATCAGGAGCTTGTGGCGCTGGTTGCCGACTTGCCGTTGGAGGCAGACAGTCAGTACACACGCTACAAGGACACCCAGCTTGGACCCAACTATCGCGCGGCCAGTGAGGGCAGCGATGACCGGATTGTCTCGATTCTCAGCAGCGAAGAACGTCGCGGCCAATGGGTAGTGCCCCGGCGTTTGCGTGTAATCGGTGTGCTGTCCTCTGTGACCCTGGATTTCACCGACGCGGTGTTTGAGCACCAGCATGTGGTCATTCAGGTGACCGATTTCCTGGGTTCGATCGAAATTCTGGTGCCCGACAGTGTTAATGTCTCGACCAGGCTGTCAGGTTTCCTCAGTTCCACCGAAAACAAGTCACCTTCCATGGGTGGGCGCCAGGCGCCACATATTTCTGTGGAAGGTTTTTCCCTGTTGAGTTCAGTGGAGATCAAGGAAAGGAAGACCATGAAGGAGAAGCTTGTGGCTTTTGCCAACAGCATCAAGTCGGCGCTGAATGATTGACAGATTGTTTATGAAGAATACGGAACTGTGTTACTGGGCCTGCAGTTGGTGAGCTGTTTGGGGAGTTGCTGAACAGTCTTTGAGTGGCATCTGGCTACTTTCGTCCAGGGCGCGAAACAGGTATAAAATCCTGTACACTCTGAACCAGCAGGAGACGCTGAGTGATACAGCTGCTGATTGGCGTTAGCCGCGCAAAGTTTCTTACCCTTACAGTGGTGTGTATTGCCCTGGCTGCCACCGCCAGCTGGCAGGCCGGGGCCACGTTTTCTCCGGCTTTGGTGACGCTGGTGCTGATAATGGCGCTGTGCGCTCATATCAGCGCCAATGCATTCAACGAATATTTTGATTTTCATTCCGGACTGGACTTTCTTACCCAGCGCACGCCGTTCAGTGGCGGCAGTGGTGTGTTGGTGGCACGTGCCGAGATGGACGACGCTGGGACAGGTAAAGCGGCACACACCAGTGCTGATAAAGTTGCGCTGTCGGTGGCCGTTGCGTCCTTGCTTGTGGTGCTTGTGCTCGGATTGTATCTGACGCTGCAACTGGATTGGCGTCTGCTGTTTATCGGTGTGCCCGGCGTGGCTGTGATTTATGCCTATACCCGGTACATCAATCGCTGGCCTTTATTGTGCCTGTTGGCCCCGGGGCTGGGGATGGGCCTGTTCATGACACTGGGTGCGTTCTGGGTGTTTACCGGACACATAAGTGCAGGAGCCGTCACGCTGGCCACGATCGTCACCCTGCTGGGGAGCAATCTTCTGTTGCTCAATCAGTTCCCTGATATCGAGGCCGATCGGCAGGTGGGGCGCAGACACTATCCCATTGTCATTGGCCGCCAACGCTGCGCGACGCTGTTCACCGTCCTGCTGAGCCTGTGTTACGTGCTTATTGTGCTGGCGGTGGCAATGCGCTGGTTGCCGCCACACGCGTTGCTGGCGCTGCTCAGTCTGGCGCTGCTGCCACATCTGCTGCGCGGTGTATTCCGTTACGCCGAGCAACCGCAGCAACTGGTACCTTACCTCGGTTTGAATGTGGTGCTGTGTCATACTGTGCCAATACTCTTGCTGATCGGCCTGCTCTGGGCCGGTCGCCACTGAGGAGAGCCCGTGCCAGCACAAAGCCCTACAGCCATTACTACCCTGGAAACGGATATAGCCATAGTGGGTGGAGGCGGGGCGGGCCTGCGCGCCGCCATCGCAGCTGCCGAGCGCAATCCCTCTCTGAATATCGCACTGATATCCAAGGTCTATCCCATGCGCTCGCACACAGTTGCCGCCGAAGGTGGCGCCGCGGCTGTGACCCTGGGTGACGACAGTGCCGACGCGCATTTTCACGACACCGTGACTGGGGGCGACTGGCTGGTGGAGCAGGGCGTTGCTGACTATTTTGTACGCAATGCCTATCGGGAACTGGTGCAACTGGAACACTGGGGTTGCCCCTGGAGTCGCAAGGACAACGGTGATGTACAGGTACGTCGCTTTGGTGGTATGAAGAATCAGCGCACCTGGTTTGCGACCGACAAAACCGGTTTTCACATCCTGCATACCCTGTTCCAGACCTCAATGAAGTTCCCGAACATCCAGCGACTGGACGAGTATTTTGTGCTGGACCTGGTGGTGGCCGAGGGGCAGATTGCCGGCGTGCTGGCGCTGCAGATCAACAGTGGTCAACTGGTCTGTGTGCGCGCCAAAAGTGTGATACTGGCCACTGGCGGCGCCGGACGCCTGTTTCACCACAATACCAATGCCGGCATTGTCACCGGTGAAGGCATGGCCATGGCCTACCGGCACGGGGTTGCCCTGCGTGATATGGAATTTGTGCAGTACCATCCCACCGGGCTGCCCGGCTCAGGCATTCTGATCACCGAGGCTTGCCGCGGAGAAGGAGGTGTGCTGCTCAACCGGGACGGTCACCGTTACCTGCAGGACTACGGTCTGGGTCCGGAAACACCGCTGGGCAAACCGCAGAACAAGACCATGGAGCTTGGTCCCAGAGACCGACTGTCCCAGGCGTTCTGGCATGAACAGCAGCAGGGTCGTACGGGCGAGTACCATGGTCATGCCGTGGTCCATCTGGACCTGCGCCACCTGGGCGCCAGACATCTGGACGAACGCCTGCCGATGATCTCGGAGCTGGCCCGCGCCTACGTCAATGTGGACCCGGTGACAACGCCGATTCCCGTGCGCCCGGCTGTACACTACACCATGGGAGGCATCACCACCGATGCGCAGTGCGCCACCGGCATTGGTGGGCTGTATGCAGCCGGAGAGTGCGCCTCGGTCGGGCTGCACGGTGCCAATCGTCTGGGCTCCAATTCCCTGTCCGAGCTGCTGGTGTTTGGTCGTGTGGCAGGGGAGCAGGCAGCGCTGGACTCAGAAAAGCGGGCATTGGTTGCTGAAAGCAGCTGCTTGCCAGCGATCAGCGCCTGGGAAGCCAGGCTCGACCACCTGATGAGCGGTACGACTACAGAATCGGTCAGTGTCTTGCGTGAGCAGATGACCCTGGCCATGGAGCAGGGCTGCGGTATTTTCCGGAACAAAGAAGGCTTGCAACAATGTCTCGATACGCTGCTGAGCCTGCGGTCGCGTTTCAAAGGCCTGCGTACACATGACCGCAGTCGCGTATTCAACGCTGAGCTGCTGCAATTGATTGAGCTGGACCACGGGCTGGATCTGGCCATGGCCGTGTGTAGCGGCGCATTGGCGCGCAAGGAATCGCGTGGTGCCCATCAGCGCCTGGAGCCTGAAATGCAACAACGCAACGACAACGAATTCCTGCAACACTCCCTGGCCATTCATCAGGCCGACGAGTTGCCACAGATCAGCTGGCAATCCGTGGATACCAGTCGCCTGGCGCCCGGCGAACGCGTTTATGGGCAAGCTGGCGCCTTGGCTGCTGATCGCCCGGCTATTGGCCCCTCAGTCACTGGCCCCGGGGCCGCCGACAGGGAAAGCCTGTCATGACCCAGACCCCACACAGAGGTGGCGACATCCGGGCCTCCGCCATCAAACAGCTACGTGTGCGCAGATATTGTCCGGACGCTGAAGAGAATCCGGCGCCTTACTGGCAAAGTTTCAGCGTGCCCTGTGACGATACCACCTCGGTGCTTGATGCCTTGTTGCATATACAGAACCAGCAGGATCCCAGCCTGGGTTTTCGCTGGTCCTGTCGTATGGCGATCTGTGGCTCCTGCGGTTTCATGGTCAATGGCATACCGGTGCTGGGTTGCAAAACTTTCATGCGTGATTTTGGTGACGCGGTGGATATTGAACCTCTGGCCCATTTCGCCGTGGAGAAGGACCTGGTGGTGGATATGGCGATCTTTCTGAAGCACCTGCACGCCGTAAAACCCTATGTGATCCGTGAGCAAAGTGATGGCACACCGCTCGCAGAACCGCAACCGCTGCGCCAGACACCGACACAGATGGCGCGCTACAGGCACTACGCCGACTGCATCAATTGTGGACTGTGTTATGCCGCCTGCCCGCAGTTCGGGCTGAATCCGGAATTTCTGGGCCCGGCCGCACTCACCCTGGCTCATCGTTACAATCTGGACAGCCGCGATGAGGGCAAGCAGCAGCGCATGCCCATGCTCAATCAGGACAACGGGGTATGGGGCTGCACCTTTGTCGGATTCTGCTCTGATGTATGTCCCCAGAAGCTGGACCCGGCAGCAGCGGTCAATCAGGGCAAGGTTGCTTCCGCCATCGATTTTGTCACTCACAGATTCCAGCGAGAGCGTTGAACATGTCGAGCGTACAAAACCGTTCTCCACGTAAACCCTATCATCCACCGATGCCACGCAACTGGTGGACAAAGCACGGGTATTACCGTCGTTACATGCTGCGTGAGGCTACCGTACTGCCGCTGCTGTTTTTTGTCGCCTGCGTGATTGCCGGTCTGTTCAGTCTGGCCCGGGGCGAGGCGGCCTGGCTGCACTGGCAGGCGTTCATGGCCCGGCCCTGGGTACTGCTGCTCAATGCCCTGGCACTGGTCGCCAGTCTGTACCACGCCAAGACCTTTTTTGAACTGTTTCCAAGAGTCATGCCACTGCGAATTGGCAGCAAAACCCTGCCGTCGTTGTTGTTGATCATGGCGCAATGGGGCGGCACGGCTACGGTGGTGGTTGTTCTGCTGTTGATAGTGAGGTACACACAATGAAAACCTTGCGTCGCTCTGACGAAGCCATCTGGTGGATGCTGTTCAGTGTTGGTGGTGTGTGTTTTGCGGTGGTGGTGCCCGGTGCCATTGTGGTTCTGGGTGTCCTGGGCCCATTGGGCTTGCTGCCAACAGATTCCGGCGCGCTTGTCTACGAACAGGCCAGGGCATTGATGACGGGATACTTCTGGGCCTTGCCCGGCCTGGCCTTTGTGGTGGTGGCCGTGTGCCTGCCACTTTTTCATGCGGCGCATCGTATACATCACGGTGGCCACGATTTGAAGTTGCATTGGGGCAGGGCAGGGAAGTGGTTATGTTATGGCGGCGCTGCCGTGATTGCCGTGGTGGCGCTTTACGGGTTCTTTCGGCTGCTGTGATGAGGAGCCCATGAAACTCTACGAAAAACTCGCACACGATATTGCCGAGATGATCAAAAGCGGCGTGTTGGCCCCGGGAGAGCGCGTGCCTTCAGTGCGCCATGCCAGCCGGACCTATGGTGTGAGTGCGTCCACCATTTACCAGGCCTACTATCTTCTGGAGAATCGCGGGCTGATTCGTTCGCGGCCGCGCTCCGGGTACTTTGTTTGCAGCCAGTCTCGCCAGTCAGTGCCCAGCGTGCAGCGTCAGCCGCACAGGGTGGTTTCAACGGTGGTGGATGTATCCGAGTTGGTCTTCACCGTTCTGGCCTCGGTGCGCGATCCGGATATTGTGCCTTTGGGGTCCGCTTTTCCCAATCCGGCGCTGTTCCCCATGCAACGGCTGAGCAAATCGCTGGCCAAGGCCACCCGGCAGATGGATCCGCGTACCCTGGTGGCGCACCTGCCCGCTGGCAGCCTGGAATTGCGCCGACAGATTGTGCAGCGCTACGCCATTGCCGGCAACCAGGCGTCTTTTGACGAACTGGTGATCACCACCGGTGCCATGGAGGCTTTGAACCTGTGTCTGCAGGCAGTGACGGAACCCGGCGATTATGTGGCGGTGGAGTCGCCGGCCTTCTACGCCAGTCTGCAGGCGCTTGAGCGGCTCAAGCTCAAGGCAGTGGAAATACCGGTAGACGCGGACAGCGGCGTGGACCTGCAGGTGTTGGAGCAGGCCTTTGTCAGACATCCGATCAAGGCCTGTTGGTTCATGACCAGTTTCCAGAATCCCACCGGTGCCAGCATGCCCGATGACAACAAGCAGACGTTGGTCGAGTTGCTGACAAAGCATCAGGTGCCACTGATTGAGGATGATGTTTACAATGAACTGTATTTCGGGCGCGAGCCGCCGAAGCCGGCTAAAGCCTTTGATACCGATGGCCTAGTGATGCACTGTAGCTCGTTTTCCAAGAATCTGGCGCCGGGCTACCGTGTGGGTTGGGTTGCGGCGGGCCGTTATGCCCGGCAGATCGAGCGCTTGAGGCAGATGACCACACTGTCGGTGTCCACGCCCGCGCAGGCAGGTATTGCTGATTATCTGCAGTTTGGTGGTTTTGACCGACATCTGCGAACGCTGCGACACAAGCTTGAAGTACAACAGAACGTCATGCGCGCGGCCATTGATCAGTATTTTCCGGACTCCACCCGGGTGTCCCGTCCGCAAGGTGGCTATTTTCTGTGGCTGGAGCTGCCCAAGGGGATTGATTCATTGGAGTTCCTGAAACTGGCGCTGGCGCAGAACATCAGTATTGCGCCAGGCCCCATTTTTTCCGCCAAACGTGCTTTTGGCAGTTGTCTGCGCCTGAACTACGGCGCACCCGCGCAGACGGCGCTGGTACCGGCCGTCGAGACCCTGGGCCGTCTGGCGCATCGCATCTGATATGCTGTTTTTTTCCTGAACTGTATCTGTTTTTGTTGTCCACACGGGTTATACCCTGTACCTGTCAGATTTTCCTTAACCAGACAGGAGTACAAGTTCATGGGTAAGCTTTTCAGAATGTGGCCAGCGGTCACGCTGGTGCTGTTGGCAAGCCTTTCCACCTTCAGTCATGCCGATGGTTATCTCAGTAGTGTCAAGGATTTTGAACTGGAGGATCATCTGGGCGACAGGCACACGCTTGAAGATTATGCAGAGCGTGATTTTGTTGTGATGTACATCCATGGCAGCGGTTGCCCCATTGCGCGCCTGTCGGTGGCCACCTACCAGGAAATCCAGCAGGACTACGCGGATAGAAACATCGAATTCATGATGTTGAATTCCTTTATCCAGGATGACATCGCGCGTATCCAGCAGGAAGCCGAAGAGTTCAGTATCACTGTCCCCATTCTCAAGGACGCCGACCAGTCGGTTGCCCGTTCCATGGGTGTTGAGCGAACGGCAGAGGTGTTCATCATTGATCCGCGTACCAACGAGATCCACTTCCGCGGGCCCATCAACGACGCCCTGGGGTATGAAACCCAGCGCACACGAACCAACCACCACTATCTGCGCGATGCGCTGGAAACAGTGATGGCCGGCGGCACAGTCAATATGCGTGACATCCCTGATGCCAAAGGCTGTCTGCTTGGTTATTTCCTGAGCTGAAGGAGAGCAACATGGCGCGTTCCAGGAAATCAGACTCAAGCCCGGGTTTCTGGCAGGTCGTCCAGAGTGTAGCTGGCGCGGCCTTTGGTGTGCAGTCCCGGCGCCGGCGCGAGGGTGATTTTGCCTCATCCAGTCCCTGGCCGTTTGTTGTGGCCGGCTTGTTGTTTACCGCCATGTTTATTGGTGTGTTGATGTTCGTTGTGCAGTTGGCACTGGGCTGAACCGGAGTCGGATATGCGATGTAGTCTGATGTGCTGGTCAGTACTGATATGCCTGGCAATGGTGGGAACTTCCGCCCATGCCCAGGTGTATCACGGCGAAGAGATGGACGTGGAGCTGATCGCCGAATCACAGCATGTGGTTCCCGGTGGAACGCTATGGACAGCCATCCGTCTGGATCCCAGCGACGGTTGGCACACTTATTCGAAATGGCCTGGCGACAGTGGTGATGCCACCATGATTCATCGCTGGGACTTGCCTGAAAGTGCTCAGGCTGGCGACATCCAATGGCCGGTACCCCACTGGTTACCATTCCCGGGCACTGATCTGGTTACTTTCTCCTACAAGGAAGAAGTGCTGTTGATGGTACCCATCCAGGTGCCGGCCAATTTTCAGGGTGCCGAATTTCCGATGACGGCACATGTGGAATGGCAGGTCTGTGATCTGATCTGTTTGATTGGAGAGGCTGAGGTCAGTCTGACACTTCCCGTGGCTGGCAGGGATGTGAGAGCGGAATCGAAGTGGGCAAATGCCTTTGCCGCCACACGTGATACCTTGCCCATGCAGGATCACAGCATTGAGGCCCTGTTTGCATTGGATGGCGATCGCGTCAGTTTCTCCTTCGTTTCTGATGATCAGCGTTTCGCCAGCGCGCAGGATGCCTGGTTCTTCCCTGAGCAGCGACGTGTGCTGAGACCCGGACCTCTGCGGGATGTCGTGTTGTATCCCGCTGCGGTTCAGGTCGTCCACGAGCAACCACGCAGAATGCAGCAGGACCTGCAGCAGGTCCGGGGTCTGCTGGCCGTGCAGGGCAGCAATGGCACAGTGCGCGCCTATGAAATCACGGCAGGGCCAAGTAGCGCCAATGCACAGGCAGCAGTGATAGCTGCGGCTGGTCAACCCGGGTCTGGCAGCGAAGCGGGAAGCGGGCAGCGCATGCTCATGATTGTAATGTTTGCTCTCGTGGGCGGCCTAATTCTGAACCTGATGCCCTGTGTGTTTCCGGTTCTGTCCCTGAAAGTGTTAAACCTGACATCCAAAAGTGGTGCCAGCAATCTGCAGTACCGATTGCATGGTCTGGCCTATACGGCCGGTATCGTGGCGGCATTCATGGTTCTGGCCTCGGTACTGCTGGCACTGCGCGCCAGTGGGCAGGCAGTGGGTTGGGCTTTTCAGCTTCAGTCACCCTGGTTTGTGGCTTCGCTGGTCATCCTGTTCTTCATGATGGGTTTGAGCCTGTCCGGCGTCTACGAGCTGGGTACTCGCTTTATGGGTGTTGGTAGCAGCCTGGTCGAAACCAAAGGTTACAAATCTTCCTTTTTCACCGGTGTGCTGGCAACGGTAGTGGCCAGTCCCTGCACGGCGCCGTTTATGGGTGCTGCACTGGGCTTTGCCCTGTCCCAGTCATGGCTGGCCGCCATGGTTGTATTCGCGGCGCTGGGCGTCGGTATGGCATTGCCCTTTCTGATTCTGTCGTTCAGCCCGCGGCTGATGAAATATATGCCAGGACCCGGTCAGTGGATGGTGACCTTCAAGGAATTCATGGCCTTTCCGATGTATGCCACTGCGCTGTGGTTGCTGTGGGTGTTCGGCCTGCAGACGGGCCTGAATGCCATGATTGCCCTGGCATCTGCCGCCTTGTTGGTAGCATTGGCGCTGTGGCTACTGCAGAAAGGTAGACAAGGCGCTGGCAGCTGGAGTGGTGCGAACTGACCGTTACAAGGACATTGCGGAGGTGATTACGATTCTGTGCGATCTAATGTATTCTTGAGCTGACACTTGCAGGATATCAAGGAGACTGTAGATGGCTTACAACCGTAATCACGCACGCGCTCTCTGTTCGGATAGCGAGTTCAAACTGTTCACTGCCAGCCTGAGTGATGAAATCACCGGCCATAGTCCCGCGCAGCTGCGCAACAAGATTGAGCGTGCGCGCAAGTTGCGGGACAAGTATCGGGACCTGGTCAAGCGACAACGTTTGAGCAATCGCGAGCGAACCGGCAGCAAGAAGGGCGATCGGCTTGACAGCAATGCACGCACGGAGGACAAGGTCAAATTGTTCAGCGAGGCACTGGCCCGCTTCGAGGCGCGTGCAGAAAAAGTGGATGCGGCAGCGAAACGAAAGGCTGCATCGTCGGGCAGAGCCTGACCAAACCACGGCTCAAAAAAACGCACCCGAAGGTGCGTTTTTTTTGCGCAGTAATCATTGGGCAGAAGCAGCCTGCCGGAGGCAGGAGCTGCTTCGCCATGATTACATGGCTACAATGTTTTCAGCCTGCAGACCTTTGGGGCCTTGCGTCACTGAGAATTGCACAGCCTGACCTTCGGTCAGAGTCTTGAATCCAGTGCTGGCAATTGCGCTGAAATGTGCGAACACATCTGCGCCATCCTGCTGCTCGAGAAAACCAAAACCTTTAGCTTCGTTAAACCACTTGACAGTACCGGTTACAGTATTAGACATAATAAAAATCCTGAAATAAAAATATAAATTAGCTTAAAAATAGTTTTAAGCGGAATTCGGAGAGAAAATAACTGATATTAAGACGACAGGACGGAGATAATTACGAATAATTCTGCTACGAAGTGAAGATCTAAAATACTATTTGCTATCCAACGCCGACCAGACTACTCCTATTTGGCGCCAAGTCAACCAATCATTTTCAAAGCCACACTTTTTTATCGTGCGGTGCAGGAAAGAATGGACCGCAGCGGTGCCAGCGTGACTTCTGCGCCGAACAGGGTACTGCCATCGGACAGTATCCCGAGGCATCGGTGCCGAAGCTGCACCAGTTTGCCACCACGCAGTCCCTTGGCCTGGGCGACTTCGACTGACTCGTCAACAAGAATGTGCAGCATATCGTTGCTCCGCAGGCCGCGGGCGCGGCCCTGATCTACACTGATATGGTGCCCGGTGTATACCATCGGGTCTTTGTAGAAGTCATGGCCATCAGCGTGCGCCCGCTCCAGCAGGGCACAGGAGATCAGGGATGCCGGCACCATGTCCGGGAAATTGACTCGCTGCTCGAGCTCGTCGAAATACCAGTTCTGGTCCGCCAATGAGGCCGAAATGAGGTTTTTTGCGTTGCCGTTCATCAGGTATTTGCGCTTCAGGAAGAAACCCGTGCCCGGAACGGTTGAGCGGTCACTGACTGCCCGGAGATCTGCGGGTGTGACGCCCAGAAGGCCAAGGCCCTGGTCTGCGATCCGGCACTGGGGTGTGTCGCTGTCGCGTATGGTTCCCAGAAGAATGAGGCCACTGTCCTTGCGCGCCGAGACACGATTGCCCAGCGAGACACGTCCATCCTGATCGGTGCTGCGCCTGGCCGGGTGCACGTGAGGTGTGAACGCTTCTCCCGGGTGCAGCACGTCGGCGAAAGTGAACTGGTAATTACGAAAGCCGGATGTCGGCGGCGGGTGACCATCACTATGACGCTGGCGGGTGACCAGATACTCCATCAGGCACTCGAGCTGGAATCCCAGTGCAATGGGGCCGCCAAAAGGGTTGTCCTGGATCCGGTGCCACTTGCTGCTATCGTGGAATGGGTTGAAGTCGTCACTGGCATTGCGAGCGACGTCGATATGTATCTGATCGAAGCTCAGCGCTGCAGGTTGCTCGGATTCCTCCGCGAGGTCAGTGGGCATAGTCCCTCACAAGTCGTTTTGCACTTTGGCCAGGCCTGATTCGGTAACCCGGTTGGTTTACATGCTCAGATTGATACCGGAACCGCCAAAGATTCCCACCAATCCAACCAGGATCAGATAACCAGCGACAATATAGTTGAGCAATTTCGGCATTATCAGAATAAGAACGCCGGCAATCAAGGAGATAAGTGGTGTCAGTGCAATAGTCATGTTCCTGTCCTTAGTGAGAAGTCAGCATTACTGCATTGATAGTACCCTGCGCCGCGGCAGAAGTGTACGTCAATTGTCCACTGCATCCAGCCAGGTCACTTGATCTGGAATCTCCACTACAGTCACGATTCCACGGAGATTGCCTGTCATGTCCCATGAAGATGAAGTGATTACAAGGCGCGCCTTTCTCGGGCGAAGTGTACGGGCAATCTCTCCCGGGTCGCTGCAAACCACTGATATGGAAGATATTCCATAAACCTGTTGTCCGTTCTGGACACTGGGTCAAGTACTAGGCAATATCTCCACTGGAAGTCACGAGGATGATGCAGTGGTTGAAAAGATTTTCAGAAACAGTCGCCTGGTTGTCCTTGTTGCCGTTGTGGTATGTGCCATCTCCTCTGCGCTGCTGTATATCGCCACCATCAATATCATATTCAATGTGGTCATGGATTTCGTTCGGGCAGTACCGGCCTCGGCCGACGCCGGCAAAAGCCTGGCCGTGCGCCTGTTGAAAATCCTGGATCTGCTGTTGATAGCGATAACCTTCCAGATCATCACCGTGAGCCTGTATCGATTGTTCATTCGCCCGCTATCGATGGAGGAGAGCAAGTTTCTCAACGCTCTGGACATTGCCAGTTTCCATGACCTGAAGATCACCCTGATCCAGGTCGCGGCAGTGATCATGGTCATCCTGTTCATGGAACACGTCGTAGAGATCGGTGCGACGCTGGAAACCCTGTATTTTGGTGTTGCCGTGGGCGTGGTGATTCTGGCGTCGGTGTATGCCTGGACTCACATGAAAGAATAGAGGCGTAAACGCTGAGGCGGTGGCCAATCGCCATTGAACCTATATAATCCGGATATCCAGGTTGTTGCTGTGTGCGGTGCCTGGATTTCCTTGCCAAAAAAATGAGATCTGCCATGAAATTATTGACTGTGCTGTTTTCGCTGATGTTCCTGACCGCCTGCTCTGATGTCAGTGATTCCCGTGTTGACTCGCCGACTTCCTCAGCCCCGGCTGAATCCACTGAACAATCCGAATCAGGCAGTTCGTCCTGGTCGCTGGGTTATATGGCTGCGGTGGCCAACCCCTATGCCACTGATGCAGCTGCTGACATGCTTGCCCGCGGCGGGCACGCGGTGGATGCGGCCATTGCCGCGCACGCAGTGCTGAGCCTTGTGGAGCCGGAGAGTTCAGGCATTGGAGGTGGTGGTTTCATGGTGGTGTATGAGCAGTCCAGCGGTGATGTGAGATTCCTGGATGGCCGCGAAACTGCCCCGGCCGGTGCCACAGCTGACATGTTCATACGCGACGGGGAGGCGATGGGTTTTCTGGAGGCATGGCAGAGTGGTAAATCGGTTGGTGTGCCGGGTACCGTGGCGCTCTACCATCACGCGCATGAGCAGTATGGTGTGCTGCCTTGGGCGAGTCTGTTCGAACCCGCCATTCGCCTTGCCGATGAGGGTTTTGTGGTACCGGAAAAGCTGGCCGATACAGTGGCAAGAATGGCAAGTTTCACCCGGGTCAATGAAAACCCCGGCACCGCAGAGTATTTTTTCCCCGGCGGAGAGCCGATACAGGCCGGTCAGCTGTTGCGCAACCCGGAATTCGCCCAAACGCTTCGACGCGTTGCACAGGAGGGCCCATCGGCCTTCTACAGTGGCGAGATTGCAGAAGCCATGGTTGCGGCTGTGCAGGCTGAGCCCAACCCGGGTAGCATGACATTGGCCGATATTGAAGCCTATCAGGTGCGAGAGCGTGATGCGGTCTGCCGTGAGTGGCGAGAACGCCAGATCTGCTCGGCCACGCCGCCCTCGTCCGGCGCCATGCAGATCATGATTGCCCATCTGTATGATCAGATGATTGAGCCCGGTGCCAGCCTTGAACAGCAGATTCGTACCTTTGTGGACGCCCAGCGTCTGGCTTATGCGGATCGGGATCACTATTTTGGCGATCCGGATCATGTCTCTGTACCGGTTGATCTGTTACTGGATCCACAGTATCTGCGACACCGGGCCGGGAATCCAGCGGCACCCGACGCCGTGCCGACGCATGGCGATCCGGCAGCAGTGCTGGGGCATGAGGCCGCACTGATGTGGGCTCCGGACCGGACCACTGAAATGGCAGGTACCACACATTTTTCCATTGTTGATAATGATGGCAATGCAGTATCGGTAACGATGACGGTGGAAGCGCCTTTTGGTTCCTCACGCTGGGCGGCGGGTTTTCTTCTCAATAATGAAATGACCGATTTTGCACTGGAGTACGAACCGGACGGGGTGGAGATGGCGAATCAGGTGCGACCTGGCGCAAGGCCGCGCTCCTCCATGTCACCGACCATTGTGCTCAATAGTGACAATGGCCTGCATATGGTCACCGGATCTCCGGGCGGTAACTCCATTCCAGCCTATACGGCAAAAACCCTGTTGGGTATCGAGGACTGGGGACTGGGCGTTCAGGAAGCTGTGGACTTCCCCAACATCATCGCCCGCGGGCAGACGGTGCGTGTTGAGATTGGCCGGCAACCCGGTCAGGAGCTGGCGGATCAGCTGCGTGAGGCAGGCTACGATGTGCAGGAGAGCGAAGGCGAGAACTCTGGCCTGCACGTGATCCTGGTGACCGATCAGGGCCTGGTCGGAGCGGCTGACCCGCGTCGAGAGGGCACCGTGGTGTCCGGGCGTATCAGCCGGTAGCCGCGCGCCCTGCGACCCAGGACGCCTGCTACTGCCTGATGAGAAGGCCCGCTGCCCTCAGTCGCTGGCAAAGTGACCAAAGGGTTGGTAATCTCCCTGGGAAGCCGGATTGTATCCTCGCAGAGCGCTGCATGAACCCGATGTTTCCCATCCTGTTACTGTTCAAGGACAAACCATGAAAGATTTCAATCTTGGAGAAGTCGTTGGCATGCTCATGAAGACCATGCCGTTTCTGGTATTCCGTTTCCTTATTTATTTTGGCATCACCATCGCCTATGTGCTGATCACCGGGGTGGGCGCGGGCATCGGTTATGGCATCGGCGCTATCGGTGGGTCGGGTCCGGCCGGGGGTATGTGGGGTGGAATTTTCGGTTTCAGCGCCGCTGCCGCGCTGATGTATTTTCTGAGAGAGTATCTGCTCTATATGGTCAAGGCGGGGCATATTGCTGTGATGGTCGAGCTTATGGAAGGCAAGCAGCTGCCCCAAGGTCGCAGTCAGATTGAACATGCACAAAGTGTGGTAAAAGAGCGCTTTACCGAGTCCTCAGTACTGTTTGCGCTGGATCAGCTGATCAAGGGTATCCTCAAGGCGTTCAATCGCCTGTTTTTCACAGCGACCAGTTTTCTGCCCATTCCCGGTATGCAGGGATTGGTCAAGTTCATCAACACCGTGGTTACGCTGTCACTGACGTATCTGGATGAAGTCATTCTGGCTTACAACATCAGGACCCGATCGGACAATCCCTGGAAATCCAGTCAGACGGCATTGATCCTGTATGCGCAGAACTACAGGACGTTCCTGAAGAATGCCTTCTGGTTGGCCTTTGTGATCTGGGGCCTGACATTCCTGATTTTCCTGCTTGTGCTCGGCCCCGTTGCCGGGCTGGTGGCCATGTTTCCCGGCACTGCAGGTCCACTGACACTGATATTTGCCCTGGTCTTTACCTGGGCGATCAAGCAGGCGGTCATCGAACCGTTTGCCATGACCGCGCTTTTGCAGGTGTACTTCAAGGTTACCGATGGGCAGGCACCCAATCCTGAGTGGGAAGGAAAACTGGAGCAGGCTTCCGGCAAGTTTCGCGAACTCAAGGACAAGGCAGCCAAGTGGGTTCCTGAGCCTGCGAAAACCGATGCCGGTCAGCGCGCCGCTGACAGTGCCGGTTGATGGCTTGAGTGGCTGAAACCTGACAGCTGCGTTCAGTTCGAGATGGCGGCTGCGCCGGCCAGGGACACCTGTTCGTCTTCGCTGCCTCTCGCACCACTGGTTGCAATCGAGCCGATCATCTCACCGTTGTACATGACAGGCACACCGCCGGCAAAGGTCACGCCGTTTTCGACTTCTTCAATGTCACCGGCCTGAAGGCGCTGCCCATACTCACCTGAGCTCAACCCGGTTGCTGTCACCACACGAATCTTGCGAAGCGCAATGTCATGGGTAAACGGTGAAGCGCCGTCCATGCGATGCATCATGACCGGCACACCTGCGTGATCGGCAATCACCAGGGTGAGGTTCCAGTTATTGGCGCGAGCTTCGGCCACTGCAGCCGCCATCGCCTGCTCTGCCATCCCGTAGTTCAGCACAGTTGCTGGCGTGGATGACTGGGCAAGGCTGATGCTGGCAACCGTCAGGGCCCACAGTGTCATGGTAGCGATCAATAGACGTTTCATCATTGTGTATACTCATCTGGTTTCAGGAACAACGCGCCGCCATCGTAGCAGAAGAAGATGCAGGGGAATGACCTGAATAGACTGGCGGGGCTCGTGGTGAGACCAAATGCTGACTTGACCCGGAAATTGGAACAGTTGCCTGACGGCGTTCTCTAGTGTGTTGTGTACAGCAGGCCGGGTTCCCGACGTGAGGGCATCTGTTATAGTGCTCCTGTGACTGATCCCACCCCAACAACTTTCCGATTGGCACCCACCCCGGTGGCCACTCTCAATCAATGTCTGGCACTGACTGCGACCAGTGGCCTGTTGTGGCTTTTTCATCACTACGCCCGTGTGCTGGCTCCGGTGTTCCTGATGGCAATCTGCCTGGTGATGGTCGTGTTGCTTTTGGTCGCACTTTGGTGGCGAGCGCGATTGCAGCGCCAGGTCTTACTGCTTGCACATGTGCAACCGGGCAGTCCCTTGCAGCGATGGATGCGAGGCGGATTTCTGATGGCGCTGCTGCGCCTGCCACTGGCCCTGATGCTGGCGCCGTTGTTGTTGGTGACACTGGTGCGGCTGGACGACAGCCGGGTATGGTTACTACTGATTCTGGCCGCACCGGGGCTGGTACTGCTGCGCGCGTTCCTGCATGCCCGGCTGGCCAGTCACGCCCGGGAACCGTACCTGACCCTGTTGTTGTGGCGCGTGGGTAGCGCTGTGTTGTTCCTGGTGCTACTGGCCCTTGTGATCACGTTGTCCATTACCGGCGACTGGCCGGATTTTCAGGCCGCGACATTGGAGCAGGCCATCTGGCACATGGCCGATCGGGAGTTGGCGCGCAGTGCACAACTGCAGGATCTGCTTCAGCTGTTTGCCGCCATGGATGGGCTGCGGCTGTGGCTGGCCCAGCAGGTATTGCCGGCACTGCCGCTGGACCGCCTGTTGTTGCTGGTCGGATGGGCGCTGGTGTTTGCAAAGAACGCGCTGTTCATCTGGTCTTATGCCCTGGTGCTGCACGCTGTCCTGGTGCTGACCGGCCCACGGCGTTGACAGTTCACCGCTGGAGCAGCCAGCCAGAGGTATGCGAGTGATCGTCAGGGATTCGACAGCAGGCGCACACTGTTCGCCAGTACCTGTCGGTCCTTCTCCTCGTGCACGCCGTTAATGAAGCCAGCTTGCCAGGTGTTGTGTTTTCCCATAAACAGGGTGTCTCCAGTGAACAGATAGCGATTGCCTGTGGGGGAGGTGACCAGGAAACAGGTGCTGCCGGCGCTGTGACCGGGAGTGGGGATGACCTCAATGTTACCAAGGTGTACCTCACGACTGCTGTAAACCTCGTCAGGGGCGCGCACTGCGCGCCATGAAACCCTCTCGGCTTGATGCCCGACCAGCTTTGAACCGAAGCGCGCCGCAATGGTGTTCAATGTATCACCCAGTTCATCTTCATGACTCAGATATTGCCAGGCCACGCCGCCAAGTCTGGCCATCTCGTCCAGCTCGTGCACGTGCCCGGTGTTGTAGAACAGGACGTTGCCATCAGGCCGGGTCAACAGGTAGGCATGGGTGTTGAGACCTTCAAAGGGGCTGAAGCTTTCGGTCTCCCAGAGGTCGGCTTGTACTTGTTTCATCAGGTTCTCCATGGCAGTTGATGGTTGCGGGAAGCGAGACTAATAGTTAAAGTAAACTTTAAGTCAAGAGCTTTCCAGTGAACCATGGGGATAAAATGAAGGATCGGGATGACGGCAAGGGGATGATGATGGCCGCGTTGGCCATTGGGGAAGTGTCTGGGCGCAGTGGGGTGGCCGCGTCTGCGCTTCGGTACTATGAAACTGAGGGACTGATCAGCAGCGAGCGCAGCGCGGCAGGTCAACGGCGCTACAGCCGCGATGTACTGCGCCGTATTGCCGTGATCAAGACCGCACAGAGCCTGGGTATGCCGCTCAGCGAGATCAAGGCAGCTTTTGCCTCGTTGCCGGCTCGGCGCACGCCCACAACCGGCGACTGGCAGAAGTTGTCCCGGCGATGGCATAAGCGTATAAGTATCCAGATTGAACAGCTCACCCGCCTGCGTGATCATCTTGATGACTGCATTGGGTGTGGTTGTCTGTCACTGGCGAGCTGTCCGCTGCGAAATCCGCAGGATATTGCAGCTGAAGCGGGCCCAGGGGCGAGACTGTTCTTGGACCTTGAGGAAAACCGATGATCACAGTGATTGATTCGACCGGGCGCCGCGCCACGTTGTGGCAATTGCCGCTGCTGCTGCTGACCTTGCTGGCGCTCAGCGCGGCGGTCCTGCTGTTGCCCCAGCAACCGTGGCAGGATGACAGGCTGACAGTATCGCTGGCTGGTGAGCATTACCGGATCAGCAGCGCAGATATTGGTTTGCTGGAGTCGCTCACTGTCAGGCACTTCACCGACGGTGAGGCGCGCGCTCAGGCGCAGCTTCAGGTCACGGTAGGCAACCATCTGGACACGTTTTTTGCCAGTGCCGAGGCCCGGATTCCGGCCTTTCTGGACTGGTATTATTCCCCGTCGGCTGAGTACACCCGGGTTGCCATGTCGGCGCTGAGCTGGGCGGGGCTGGCCGAGGGAGACTATCTGGCGCGCGAGGCTGCTCAGCGCCTGCTCCCGGACGCTGAATGGCAGCGTCAGACCGCAGCGCTGCAGGTCGAATTGCTGCAGGTGCTTGATGACGAGCAGGTCGCCATTCGTGATGGTTGGCTGGCCGAGATGATGACATTGCTGGCAGACCGGCGTGTGCCCGGACCAGTGAATACCCTGGCTCAGAACCGCCCCGTGATGGCACTGGATGATCTGACCGTGCAATGGTTTGACCGTGAAAGTCAGGCTTTGCGTATGCGAATGCAGGCCAGCACCCTGAGTGGTGCCATTGCGGTTGCCGCGCTTCGACAGGCGGCTGCCAGAGGCGCCGCAGCGCGTGTGGCCAGCCGCTCGGCGGCGCGAGCCGGTTCTGCCGGGCTTGGCGCGGCCGCTGCCTGTGCGCCTGGGGGCTTTATTGCCGCTGGTTGTGCCGTGGTGGTTGGCGCCGGCACGTGGGTGTTGGGCGACATGTTGTTGCTGCGTGTGGACGAGGCGCGTAACCGTGCGGGCATGACGGCACAATTGCAGTTGTCACTGCAGCAATTGCGTGATGCCACCGAAATGGAATTGCTGGCTGTCTACGGGGCCAGTCTGGACGCCCACCACGCCGCCTCGCGGCAACAGATCACGGACAGTTTCCAGCCGCTGCGGGCAACGGTGCGGCCATGAGGCCCCGATATCAGGATCAGGGTGCGGCTGCCGGGCCAGCCGGGTCCAGCAGGCGGTAGTCGGGCACCATGATATGCCGGGTGTCACGTTGCTCGGCCAGGATCTCCGAGGGTTTCCGGGCTTCAGGGCCGAAACTGAAATGGAAGCTGCCGTAAAGAATTTCATTGTTCTCATCAATGGCCGCCCACTCCACGGCATAGTACGCCGAGTCTGGCAATTCGGGCAATTCCTGGATGAATACCCGGTTGGGCACCGGCGTGTAGCGGAACCCGATATTGACCAGCTGGTCATCAGCGCTGCGCACGGCCAGTTTGACCAGGCGCGCGTAGGCGTTGAATCGCAGCGTGACCACAGCCGGCGCGGTGGCGGCCACCGTGTCATCCGGGGGCAGGGTATCCACTTCCAGATCACCGCTGTAGCGCGGCCCGTGCAGTGAGTGCTGGGCCTGTGCCGGCCCGGCTGCAACCAAGGTCAGAAGCATTGCGGCCACCAGGGCGAACACGGACCACGTGGCCGATTGCAGGGCAGCGCCTGATGCTCTGCGGTCTCGCTGTGTCTGTGATGCTGTGATCATGTGCTGCGTCATCCGATTGGTGGGATATTGATCCAGTCCGTTTATATCATGCCTGTCCGGTGCCCTGTAAATAGCCCGCCACGACTATCATTGACGAATTGCGGAATCCCTTGCAATTGTGCAACGTTAGCGGTATTTCATTAACCTGAAAGCATTCATTTTTAAAGAATCCGTCAGTATTTGCTTCAGATTCAGGAGGACGCATCGGGCTGCTTGTGTTGCAATCGGTGTGGTAAACAATAAGAAGTATCAATTGATCAAAGGAGGTGTCCTGTGAGGATGCTGAACGTATTACGCTCCGATGGCTTGCGCGGGGGAATCAGATCACTGGCTTCCGTGGCAATAATCATGCTACTCCCGGCTGCCGCCCATAGTCAGGCGGCGGACGAGGAAATCACCTTTCACCGGGACATCGAACCCGTCCTGCAACGCGCCTGCCAGTACTGCCACCACACCGGTGGTGTGGCGCCCATGCCGTTCACGACCTACGAAGAGACAGCCCCCTTTGCCGGCCTGATCGAATACAAGACAGGCCTGGTGGATCGCGCTGGCGCCATGCCGCCGTGGTATGTGGAGCGCGATATCGGTATCCAGGATTACAAACAGGATCCGTCGCTGAGCCTGGACGAAATTGCCATGATCTCCAGCTGGGCACGTGCCGGTGCGCCGCGCGGCAACCCGGCTGATGCGCCCGAGCCTCTGGAGTTTGATGACACGTTGCGCTGGACCGCCGGCGAGCCGGATCTGGTGATACGCACCGAAGACATTTTCATGCCCGGCGGGGCACCGGACTGGTGGGGTGACATTCCCAGTATCCCGACCGGGCTGACAGAAGATCGTTACGTCAAATCGGTGGAAATACTGGAGGTCAACGATCTGGATATGACCCAGGTCACCGGGACAGTGGGTGGGCGTAATATTGTGCACCACATGATCTGGAGCACACAGGTATTTGACGAAGACGGTCAGATTGATGGCATGCCGGTATCCTGGCCGGTACATGAGATTGCCCGCAACCCGGATATTTTTGATGAAGACGCCGGGCGCCTGCTGCGAGCCGGGTCCTATCTGGTATCCAATTCCGTGCATCTGCACACCACGGGTGTTGATACCACAGGACACCTGCTGATCGGTTTCCGGTTCCATCCGGAAGATTACGAGCCCAGATACCGCCCCGCGATCATTGGCCTGGGCAATGGTGTGGACATCAGCATCACCGGCAACCAGGGCGGGCAGGAACTGCATGCCTACGCGGTGCTGGATCAGCACACCAAGATAGTGACCTTCGAGCCGCATCTGCACGCCCCCGGCGAGCGCATGTGCCTGGAGGCGATCTGGGGCTATACCATTGAAACACTGTCCTGTGTGGGATATGACCACAACTGGGTGCGCGGGTATACCTTTGGTGAAGATTCTGCGCCACTGTTGCCCAAGGGCACGGTGCTGCACATCACCGGTTACATGAACAACTCGGCCAGCAATCCGAATGTACCTGACCCGCGCAACTGGCAGGGTTCGGGCAATCGATCGGTGACCAACATGTTTATCGACCTGGGCATGCGTGTGGAGCTGAGTGAGGATGACTTCCTGCAGGAAATGGCCGATCGCCGCCGAAAGCTGGAACTGGGTCCCAACGACCACGTGGTAGGATGTCCGTTGTGCCTGGTGCCTTATGTTGCACCGGTGGAACTCAGCGATGAGGACCGGGCCGAAATGAGCGAAGCGATGATCAGTTTCTGGGAGATCGATTGATGTTGAAGTTGATGACAAGAAAAAGTGTCGCCCTGGCTGCTGCTCTGTGCCTTTTGATGGCAGGCAGCCTGGCGCAGGCGCAGCAGACCTACCGTTGGGGACAGCACATTGAACCGGCCTATGAGGGCTGGCGACAGCTGGAAGACGGCAGTTACGACCTGTACTTCGGGTACCACAACGAGAACTGGGAAGAGCATCTGGATATTCCGGTGGGAGAAAACAACAATTTCTATCCCGGCGAAGCAGATCGTGGACAACCCACACACTTCCAGCCGCGTCGCAACCGCTTCACCTTTACCGTGAACGTGCCGGCGGACTGGGGCGAGCGTGATGAACTGGTCTGGACCATTGTCGCCAACGGTGTCGAGCGCAAGGCTTACGGTACGCTGGCACCGGACTACGTGATCGACAACGTGGTGATTGCCTCGGAAACCGGTTCCCTGGGCGCTGGTACCAGTACACCGGAGTCGAGGGCCAACACGCCGCCGGTGGTGACAGTGCTGGGAGATCATGCGCCCGGTGAGGAGATTGTGCGCTTTGCCGTGGTTGGAGAACCACTGGTGCTGGAAGCTCACGTGGAGGACGACGGTCTGCCAATGCCGGGTCGTGTGGGTGGTTCAGGTTCCGCTGGTGCCGGTAGCAATCGAAGTGCTGCCACCGAGACCATGCGCATGATGCGTGCGCCGTCACGCATTACTGTTGGCAAGGTTAATGGCTTGTACCTGTCCTGGAACGTCTACCGTGGTGACGGCAAGGTCCAGTTCCATCCCGCACAGGTGAAGACCTGGGAAGACACTCGCGCCGGTGCCAACTCGCCCTGGGGCGCCATGTGGACACCACCCCCGATTCCCGAGGACGGCATCTACACCACAGAAGTCACTTTCCATCATCCGGGTACCTATGTGTTATGGGCCCGGGCGGATGACGGCGGCCTGTTCCATGACCAGTACGTGACTGTTCATGTAAGCGAGTGACTTTTCCGGGGAAGCTCTGACTGCCGGTCATGTCGCTGCGAGTGGCATGGCCGGCAACACCATTGGCGACGATGAACACAGCCCTGATATTCCACGCAAGCAGTTTTCTGGCAATGTCGCAGTTGCTGTTCATGGTGCTGTTTCATCTGTTGTATTTCCGGCGCCATCGTCTGGGCTGGCTCATCGCATTGCTGGGCCTGAGTTTTATAGCCTACATGATCCTGCGCCTTACCGGCCCCTTGCCAGTTCTGCTCGGTTTTCCGCTCAATCTTGCTGCCATTGCCGTTCCAGCCTTGCTCTGGCTTATTGCCCGTTATCTGTTTGTGGACAGCCGGCACATTCATCCCGGGTTCTGGGTGCTTATTGCGCTGTATATCGGGCTTCGTGCTGTCGGACTGGTGCTCTATGACGGGTCGGGTATCACACTCACGCCGTTCTTTGTTGTTTTTTTCTATATGCCTCAGGTGATCATGCTGTTGTTGGTGCTGCATGTCATCTACATGGCCTGCAAGGGTCTGAAAGAAGACCTGGTTGAACCGCGGCGGCGCCTCAGAGTGCCCTTTGCCGTTGGTATGGCAACGGTGACAGGTGCCATTCTTGCTTCAGGGTTTCTGGGTATCAATCACGAGCTGCTGGACAGTGTGTATTTCATGCTGGTTTTTGTACTGCTGCTGTTTCTCAATCTAGCCAATGTGCGTATGCAGAACACCCCCCGCCTGATCACGCTGGCCAGTGAACAGTATCACGGATCGCTACAGAAACGTGAGGTGCAGGCTGCCGGGGTTGAAATGGAAGCCGGGGTGGAAACCGAGGCTGACCGGCAATTGATCGAAGTGATCAGAAAAGCCATGGAAGAGGACAAGCTGTATACCGAAACCGGATTGACCATTGGAGGTATGGCCGATCGCTTGTCCACTCAGGAGTACCGGCTGCGGCGGGTGATCAATCAGACCTTGCACTACCGCAATTTCAGTCAGTATCTGAACAGTTACCGCACGGCCGAAGCGGCCCGCTTGTTGCGTGATCCGGACAGCAGTCAATTGTCCATTTATGCCATCGCGCTGGAGGTGGGGTATGCCTCGCTGTCGTCTTTCAACAAGGCCTTCAAGGAAACCTACGGCGCTACCCCGTCCGCCTGGCGTGGCAGGAAGGGGCAGGCCGGAGACGGCCAGCAGGCAGCGATGGAGTGAAAACCGGATTTGTGAGAGCCGGCTTCACTGCTGCTGTTCAGCCTCGTGTTCGGCCATGCGCGCACCGGCCAGAATTCCGGGCAGGGCATAGTTGCCCTCATGGCAGGCGTACTCGTGGATGGGGCCCGGCGTTGCCCGCATGGGAAGCTCACCTTTCCACACCTGCGTGTACATGGCCGGGTCATCGACCTCGAACTGGTACAGAATGGTGTCGTCGTCCACTCGTGTGAAGCGTTCAGTCACCATGGCATCTGGTGAAATGTAGAGGAAATGTCGCAGTGAACCACGCGGTGCTTCCAGCGGGTTCATATTGGTGGTGCGCACCACCAGGGTGTCACCGTCATAGTGACCCACCGAGTCACCCAGCCACTTGCCGTAATTGAATTCCAGGTGTTCGCTGTTCAGGCGGATGATACGTGCGTCATGATTCATCTCGGCGAGAATCATCACGTAGTCCTCGGTCTGCACTATCTGGCTGTGATTGTTGTACAGCACCGGCAACATCGGTGGACCACCCGAAGAACCGAACCCAACCAGGCAGCGCTCTCCCACGCCGCGGGTTTCCGGGCCGTCGTAGGGGCCAGCACCAGCGGGTCGCACGCTGGTGTTGCGGCGGGCGCCTTCGCGCCATGGCAATCGGCCGTCTGCCGGATCAACAATGATGGAAGTGCGATACATGCCGTCTATCATGGCCATGGACTCACCCGGATCCATCCAGAATGTATCGTATCCGCCCACGTCATTGTCGCCCCGACCATCGCGGTTATAGCGCAGGTCGTGCAGGTAGCGGTCGCCATCAGTGCCAATGGCTATCATCTCTTCATGCGTCAGGCTCAGTCGCCCTTCGAAGTGCGCCGGGCGCTCAAGATTGGTGACAGTTGCAATATTCCATACGCCCTGCAGGTCGGGATAGCCGTGTTCTGTTCTGGGCGGTGTCCATTCCTGGGCGTCTGAAACCATGCTGCCGATCAGACTGGTTGCAAAGATTGCGCCGTACAAGCTGGCGGCGCCGATGGCACGATGGATGGTGTGAGTGAAACGAACGCTCATTGCCTGTGTCCTCCCGACTGAATGTTTTGCTGATTGTTGCTGCCGGTAGTAAACTTTGTGCCCGCAGTTGCCATCGTGCTTTACGATGGCGCCCGGTGCGGAGTGGGGTACCCAAGTATAGGCACGGTGCCCGCTGGCTGCAAACCACCACCGGTTTTCCCCTACGATGACTGAACAGACCAGCTGATGAATGCACATACTGAGAGCAAAGCCCTGATTTCCTATCGCCGGTTCGCGTGGATCACTATCACTGCCGTGTATTTCCTGATCCTGGTGGGTGCCAGTGTGCGCGCCTCGGGCGCTGGTATGGGTTGCCCGGACTGGCCAACCTGTTTCGGTCGCTGGATTCCTCCGGTAAGTGAATCCCAGTTACCGGCCAACTATCAGGAAATTTACGCCGATCGCGGCTATGCCGACATGCGTTTCAACCCGGTCGCCACCTGGACCGAGTACTTCAATCGTCTGGTGGGCGTGCTGATTGGCATTCTGATCATGATCACCGCCTGGAAGTCATGGTTCTGCCGTCATCACGACCGGTGGATTTTCCGCGCCTCGGTGGCGGCGTTTTTCATGGTGGCCTGGCAGGGGTGGCTGGGCTCGCGTGTGGTGGCGTCCAATCTGCAGCCGGGCATGATTACCCTGCACATGCTGATGGCGCTGGCCATAGTGGGTGTACTGCTGTTTGCCCTGGCGCGGTCCCGGCGTGAAGTGGCGGTAGCCAATTCGGTAGCCGGCATTGACTCGCGTTTTGCCATCTGGCTGTATGTGCTGCTGGGACTGACCATCCTGCAGGTGGCGCTGGGCACACAGGTGCGTGAGATGGTGGACTTTCTCAAGAACATAGAAGGCGCCGAGCGTTCGACATGGGTTTCCGCACTGCCGTGGTTTTTTTATGTGCACCGCTCACTGTCGGCGCTGGTACTGGGCGCGGGGCTTTGGGTAATGTGGCTGCTGGTGCGCTCCCTGGGCTGGCACCATACACTGACGCGTTTTGCCGTGGCCATGGTCGCTGTGCTGGTCCTGGCTGTGTCATCCGGGGCTGCACTCGGTCATCTGGGCATGCCCATGCTGGTGCAGCCCACACACCTGCTCACCGCAGCCTTGTTGTTCGGTTTCCAGTTCCTGATGTGGATGGATTATCGCCACGCGCGTGCCGCCACATTACCGGGTTGATCCGACTGTCTGACATGTTCTCGTGACAGTGTATGCGGCCAGCCATCAATAACAATAAAGTGGCCGATAGCCACGGGAGAGATGCATGCAACTGAAACACCGCCGTGATGGCGAAGAGCAACCCTTCTGGCCCGCCGGGCCGTTCAAGATTCGCCTGCCCTTTGTTCACTATCGCTGGGAAACGGCCGAGATGATCCAGGCGCTGATCATGTTTGTGGTCAGCCTTTCCATGATTCCCCTGATGCAGCAGTATCTGGGCGTGCCATACGATGTGGCGCTGGCCTTTGTGGTGATTTGTGGCATCGGTTTTCTGCTGCCAGCGCTGCTGGGTGTGCCCCTGGTGCCAGGCTGGATCACGCCGGCGGTGCCGTTGGTGCTGGTGTTCCTGGGCAATTACGAACCGGGCCCGGAAGCCATCCAGGCATTGTTTGCGCTGCAGTTTCTGGTGTTTCTGATCTTTTTTCTGCTTGGCATCACAGGTATCGGCGCGCAGCTCATGCGCCTGATTCCCAATTCCATTCAGGCGGGCATCATTGTCGGCGCCGGTATAGCCGCCATCATCGGGGAAATCCAACCCGGTGGTCGATTGGCAGAGACACCCATTTCGCTGAGCGTGGGTGCGGTAGTGGCCATTTTTCTGCTGTTTTCCGTGGCCTTTCGCGGCTGGGTGGAGCGGCACACACTGGCCCGCCGTGTGGCCAACTACGGTATTGTCCCGGGCATGATCATTGCCATTATCGTGGCCTGGGCGATTGGTGAGTATCCACTGCCGGATATCCAGTGGGGTATCACGCAGCCAAATTTTGCCGGTCTGTGGCAACACCTGCCCTTTGTGGTCGGCTTTCCGGGTCTGGATGTTTTCATGATTGCTGTCCCCACGGCTGTCATCTGCTACATCATTGCTTTTGGCGATATTGTGGTGGGTCGCACGCTGATCAAACGCGTGGACCACCTGCGCACGGACGAAAAAATAGATATTGATATCAACCGTGTGCATCATGTGACTGCCATCCGCAATCTGATGCACGCCTTTTTTGCACCCTATCCGGGGCTCTCCGGTCCCATATGGACTGCGGTCACTGCCACACTTGCCGAGCGCTACAAGTACGGGCGCCGGGCCATGGAGTCGATTTACAGTGGCAGTGGCACGTTCTGGATAACAGGCTTCCTGGCGCTGTTCATGTTGCCGCTGGTGAGTCTGTTTGAACCGGTACTGCCCATCGCTCTGTCGTTGACTCTGCTGCTGACAGGCTATATCTGCATAGCGGTGGGCATGGAGCAGACGCGTAACAATGCCGAGCGCGGTGTGGTTGGCAGCATGGCCGTGGTGCTGGCGGTGTATGGCGCGGGCTGGGGCCTGGCCACTGGCCTGTTATTGTATTTTGTGGTGGAAAAACAGAACCTGTTTGGGCGGGAGCCCCGTCAAGAGGAGGATCAAGGGTAGTCGGCTCGTCCGCTCAACTCGCGTAATGCACCGCCAGCCACAGTGTTGGCTCTTCCGGCGTGGTCCAGGCGACCCGATGGCGGCGGTGAGCAGGGATGAGGAGCTGATCGCCGGGCCTGAGTCTGATGGTTTCACCATCTTCGAACAGCAGCTCGGCGGCACCCTTCAGCAGCAGAACCCACTCCGCCCAGGCCTGGTCGTACCAGCCGGATGCGGGGGAGCTGTGGCCCAGGGAGACAATTCGCTCGATGCGCAGGGAGTCAGCGCTCAGGAGGGTCTCGAAAGTTTCACCAGCCAGGTTGGCCGGGAGATTGTTGAACAGGTTGACGATGTGCACGGTGCAATACTCCTTGAAATGATCTCAGTTCCTCACTATAGCGCCGGTACCCGCGCTGGACAGCACCCTGTCCCTTGTTTATTCTGCCAGACGCCCACCTTTTTTCGTGAAACCCGCCATGGTTGACGGACAGGACAACAAAGGCGCTTCCGATGGCAAGGCGCGTGTTGCGGACACACCCCGTCACCGTCGCGCCGATTCACGCCTGAGAGAACGCACCGACGAACTGGAACTGATCATCTCCGGTTTGACCATGTTTGTGCTCTTTGTCACGCCTACCTGGATCTATCAGCAATACGGCGCCAATCATCTGCACTACAGCTATACCATCCAGGTAGTCATGCAGGTGATCATGGTGATTGTGCCGCCGCTTTGCTACGCGCTGGCGGGCTGTTTCACCATTCACCTTTGCAGTCGCGCCTACTGGATTGGCCTGATTGGGCTGCTCAACGGTTTCCCGAAAGGCGTCAACTGGGACAACAGCCGGGTGCTTGGCCCCATATCCAGAAATTTCCTGCAGGCCCGTCTGCCGGATCTGACCACCGCCATCGAGCGCGCCGACAAAGTTGCCTCCAGCCTGTTTGCCATCATCAGCCTGCTGGGTCTGGTGGTTCTGTGGTGGATCCTGCTGTTCACACCACTGATGATCCTGATGGTCCATATTGGTGGCTGGTTCGGCGCCAGCCTGGCTGCTGTAAGCCTGGCCAACTGGGTCATCGTCCTGCTGATTCCGGGCAGCGCCTTCCTGTTATGGTTGCTGGATGCCGTTCTGGCAAGACGCAATCCGGCGCTGGCGGAAAATGGTCGATACCGCAGACTGGTGCGGGCGGTGCAGATTGTTGTCAATTTCATTTTCCTGTCCCGGCTGATCATGCCCCAGAAGTTGACGTTGCAATCCAACACCTGGCCGGTTGGCTTCAGTGTGGTGCTGGCAATGGTCTTTGTGGTGGTGTTGACGGCTGGACCGCTGCTGAGCGCCGAGCGATTCCAGTTTGCACCCTTCGGCGACTATGACTATATGGACAGTGCGGCGGTAAGGGACAATTATCGCAGCTCACACTATGAGGAATTACGCGTGGCCAGGGATGCGCTGCTGATTGTGCCCATGATTCCTTCCGAGATGGTGTCCGCGGCCTATATACGCCTCTTTCTTCCCTACCACGCGGTACGCGATACTGTGGCCTTGCGTGGACAGTGCACGGATCCGGGCGAAGTGGCTGCCGGTCACTGCCCGCGCCGGCTCTGGCAGGTGCAGCTTAATGATAATCCGCCCATGGACATGGATGGTTTCAGGCCGTCCGAGCGCCGGGACCTGGGCATGCGCGGCCTGATTGGCTACATTCCGATGCAGGGTCTGGAAGCTGGCCCGCATGAGCTGACCGTGACCTGGTATCCCCTGTCCAAGATGGCCGGGATCAGCAATGACTTCATTCCTTCAGCGCCGGTGCGCTACCGTATTCCCTTTGTCTTCGCCCCGGCATACGAGTTCGAATTGCCGCTTCCCTGAGAAAGCGCTGATTGAGCCGGTATTGCCCATAGCCCGGTCATTGACACTGCTGCTGTCAGGGTTTATCAGTATAGCGGTGGGCATGGCGCCCTGACAAACGGAAGATCAGAGGTAAATCTTGATGCAGTGGGTCCGACCGCTTCTGTTGTGCCTGTCGGTGCTGACCTTGTCGGCCTGCGCGGCCTATCCGTTGGGCGCGGCACGGATGGCGGGCAGTGAAGACGTGCTGAATGCACATGATGTTGGCACCAAGCTTAACTGGCGCCAGACCGATACACCAATTGCGGTGGTGGTGGTCACCCATGGACTGAATCTGAACCCGGACGCCATGAATGACATCGAGGTGACACTGCATGAGGCCGGCATGGATGTGCTGGCGCTGAGTCTGACAGGCCACGAAAACTCACTCGAGGACGATATTCGACTGGCGCGTTTCCGGCAGGCCGACTTCCAGGTCTGGCAGCAGGACATGGACCTGGCGGTGGCGCAGGCTGCCCTGCGAGCCGCGGATCAACAAGTGCCGCTGTACCTGCTGGGATTTTCCATGGGCGGGCTGCTCAGTGCTGACCATGTCAATCGTCATCCGGACAGCACAGTGGAACGCCTGGTGCTGCTGGCTCCGGCGCTGTCGCTGCGCTGGACTTCCTATCTGTTGATGCCTTTGTCGGTACTCCCGAATTTCTTCCTGCCCAGCGTGGCACCGGATGCTTACCGGGCCAACAACTACGCCCCGGTTTCCGCCTATGAGTCACTGTACAGTGGGCTGGGTCGGTTTTCCGAGCAGGTGGAACCCAGTCGCATCAACATTCCGACGCTGGTAATGATTGATCAGAGCGATGAGCTGATCTCCCCGGACGGGGTACAGTCCTTTATTGCCGAATTTGGTCTGGACAACTGGCGCTACACACTGATCAACAAGAGTGAAGGGGCGGCGCCGGTACTCTCTCATCTGATAGTCAGCCGCCATGCCCTGGGCGACGAAGCCTGGAGTGAGGTTGCAGACACAGTGCTGGCGTTTCTGAACGCAGGGGCTGCAGATACCAGCGGCGGCTCAGATGAAGACACCGATCAGCCAGAGGCTGAACAGAGCGATACCTGATCCAAGTACGATGCCGGCAAGTACATCGGAGATGAAATGCACTTTCAGCAACACCCGGGACAGCCCGACCAGGCTGGCCCATAAAAAGACGAGCGCCGTGGTCTGCGGAAAGTAAAAGCTGGTTATGCAGGCCACCATGAAAGCCGCCGTTGTGTGTCCAGAGGGGAAGCTGAACTCATCGGAAGGTTTCAGGAGAGGGGAAAGCGCCTGCACAACCATAAACGGTCGTCTGCGACGAAACGATCTTTTCAGCGCCCAGTACAGGGGCAGCTCGATAAGGAATCCCAGCAGACCGGCGATCAGCCAGTAAGTGCCGCTTTCGGGGAACAGCACAGGCAATGAGACTGCCATGATCAGGTAAAGGTAGCCGTCACCAGTCCAGGAAACGCTGCGACTTACAGCGTGCAGTCGCAGGTAGCGATGCACCGCGATCAGTAGCAGGAACAATCGTGCATCCAGGTCGGCCAGACGTTGCAGTGTGCGGGCGCTTTTTTGCATGAGGGGCTTTGCCTCCGTATGCTTCACTGTAGTAGGGCTGGACAGTTGGACGTCATGTTGGCAGCGTATTGCGACAGCGCTGTGTCTGTCATATGACAAGTTGGTGACATTGTTATGGTGTTTCGGGCGTTGAAGGTCCGGTATCGGAAGAAGCACAGGAGGAGATTCTGATATGCAGTTACGATCTGGTTGGTGGTCCGCCATTCTGATGTTTGTCTTGTTGGCACCACTTTCTCACAGTGACGTGAACCAGAGATCCGCCGCAGATGTGCTGGATCTGGAAGCAATTGAGCAACAGGCCGCCGGCCTGCCTGATCTGCACAGCCTGCTGATCAGCCAGGGTGGTGAGATCATTCTGGAATCCTACTTTAACGGACGCGACCGCTTTCAGCCGGCCAACACAAAATCTGCTTCCAAGAGTATCATCTCTGCCCTGGTGGGCATTGCGATTGATCGGGGTTATGTGGAGAGTGTGGATCAGCCGATTGCTGACTATTTTCCCGAGCTCAATCGCGCCGATGTGCCAGCGACAAAGCAACAGATCACCGTGGGCAACCTGCTGAGCATGCAGGCTGGCCTGGCCTCAACCAGTGGCCGGAACTACGGCAGCTGGGTGCTCAGTGACAACTGGGTGCAGGCAGCGCTGGACAGACCGCTGGTGGCCGAACCAGGCACCGACATGATCTACAGCACCGGTAGCACACATCTGCTGTCAGCCATCATTGAGCGAGCCAGTGATATGAGTACACGGGATTTTGCCCAGCAGTATCTGGCATCCCCGATGAACTTCCGCCTGGCCTACTGGAGTCGGGATCCCCAGGGGGTCTATTTTGGCGGCAACGACATGGAAATCACCCCGCGTCAGATGCTGGCCTTTGGTCAGCTCTATCTTGATGATGGCCGCTTCCAGGGCAGTGCGGTGTTGCCGGCAGACTGGGTGGAGGCCTCTTTTGAGCCGCGTGTGCTGTCCCCACGTGGTCAGGGCCGATACTATGGTTACGGCTGGGCACTGCGTGATATCGCCGGCCTGCGGGTGCCGCTGGCCTGGGGCTTCGGCGGGCAGATGATATTTGTGGTTCGAGAGCTGGATATGGTGGTGGTGATGACCTCCAACAGCAACCCGCGACAGGACCGGTTCCGTCACCTGAACGGTCTGTACAACCTGGTGGAATACGACATTGTGGCGCCGATGACGGCTGGATTCGGTACCGCTTCCGGATCCACCCAACCCTCCTTACACGATTCAACTGACTGAAAGGTTCCCCTGTCTGACTTTATTTTTCCAACGTGTGATTCCAGACCGTTTTGCGGCATTCAATCCTTTAACAATTGGTGGGTAACGCTATTCTGAAGGTGTAATCCACTGGGTTCATACAAGGAGATTGACGATGATCAGGATCAATTCAGCAGCCGGGAAACTCGTATCCAATACGCTTGGCTTTTTGTCTGTGCTCGCTCTGGCCGCCTGTGCAAGCCAGACGCCTTATGTGCCGGCAACCGGAAACAGCCATGGCTACTCCGAGCAGGAGCTTACCGCTGACCGCCATCGGGTGACATTTACCGGCAACACTTCTACCAGCGCCGATCAGGTGCAGGACTTTGCATTGTTGCGTGCAGCCGAGTTGACGGTTCAGAAAGGCAATGACTGGTTCGAGGTGGTTTCCCGGGATCAGGAGTCAGAAACGCGTGGTAACGGGCCGAGCGCCGGTGTGACGCGTTCCACAGTGCCGACCACTGAGACTCGATGCGGTCTTCTGGGTTGCACCACGCGTCAGTCTCCAGCCTACACGGGCATGCGTATGGAGGCACCTGCGAGAGAGCGCCAGCGGTATGTGGCACGGATGGAAATTGTGATGGGGCAGGGCGAGCCGCAAGACCCGAATCGGGTCTACAACGCGCGGGAGTTGATTGAATCGATCCGCGCGCGCATGTAGCGCAGCTCATCCGACGCCCGTAGTGGTACCCTGTTTCAGAGAGGAGGCGCCAATACCATCAGTTGCACAATCGCTTCGGTGATATTTGGTTCCAGACCTTCCGTGTGGCCTTTGTCGTGTCTCACAACATCGGCCACCACAATATCGCGGTCACAGTTCGGGTAAATCCAGACTTCGGCCGAACCCGGTCCGGGCAGCAGTCCCCAGGGACGGGTGCCCGGGTCCTGTCGACTGGAGTCATGGACATAACCCCCGCGAGTGTCCACCACCCAGGGTTGTGGTTCCTTGACACCGCAGCCGTACTTGTCGGCCCAGGGCGACTCGACAGAAATCGGACCACCCATTTCGTACTGGCCAATGGCATAGATGAACGAAAAGTCGCAATCAGGTATTTCCGTGGATACCTGCGGGATGCCGGCCGTTTCCCCGGGCTCCGGTGTGCCGAAGAAACCACCGGGGGGTCTTGTTGTACCGCCGCCAACGCGGCCGCCGGACAGGCTCAGGTAGCCGTCCACGCGGTCTGCAAAAAAGTCGGTGCACACCAGGCGGCGCGATGTCATGCTGCCCTGTGAATGTCCTGCCAGCCAGAACCGTTCGATAGTGTCCTCGCCGAATGCGTCATAGACAGTATTCACAATGTGCTGCAGGTGTTCGTCATCCACTGTGTCCCAGCGCTGCGGCGGTGCATTGGGTGTGGCCACTACCAGGCGGTATTCATCGACATAGTCCAACAGCGGAAAGTAGTGTCGCTGCCAGTTACCGAATGAGCCGCCGCCGTGCAGGCTCAGGATGAAGGTCACTTTTTCACCGGGCTGCAGGTCGCAGGGAAAATCCAGAAAATAACGACGATCGTTTTCCGAATTGGTGGCAGGACCCTGCTCAATGACCATTTCCGTTGGGCAGCCGTCTTCCGGACACTTCACTGGCAGCGGATTGTCGCAACTGGCGCCGGCAATGGCCGTTGGCTGGGCCTGTGCGGTGACGGTAAAAATGCCGGCCAACACAAACAGCAGCCAGCTGAGAACATAATGGGGTTTGAGGGTGTGTTGCTGGTTCATGGTGTTCTCCTTGAAATGAAGTGTGCAACAACATTGAACCAATCAGTATTATGGAGGGGTACTCAGGTGTCCACCCTCAGGGGAGTCGTCCCGTCCGATTTTCTGACCATCTGACCCGGCGCTGCGCCACGCTGGTCACCCAGTCCGCGACGTCGAGATGACTGAAGACTCAGCGTTCTGTCTCCCGGTGTGTAGACACGCAACCCGCCATCGGCAGTGGCAAGGTAAATGGGTACCTGCCAGTCATCGGCCAGCGCCACATCCGTTGCCGAAAAATACTGTCTACTCCAGTGATCTGCGCCATGAGTGTGCCAGAAGGCAACAACTGTACTGCCGGACGGAACATGAAACCGTGCCGTTATGTGATCCCGGCCACGGCTGCCTGCATCACCCGTGTAGGCGTATCGTGTCTCACCTTCCTGCATGAAACGGTAGACCACGCCCAGAAACTCCCGGTCCTCGATCACTGATACAGGGTTGTGCACATTGATGGCGTGAACCACCGCTTCCAGCACGGTGTCGAATGTGTGGAGGGTGACGAGGGTGTCAAGGTCGTCCGTCTCCAGCCACTCGTTTGCGTGCACTTCGTGGGGCAGCACTGTCATTGCAGATGTCACTGTCATTGCAGATGTCACTGTCAGGGCAGCAGCCAGGCACAGTAATTGCCGCAGGGATTGCAACATGATCGTTTCCTCCTGAGTCAGTCCAGGAGTCGATCATGCGAATCAGGGTGACCTGATACCTGCGGGAATAGACAAGAATTATCCAGCATGCTCGCAAAAGGTTCGCAAAACCTTCGGACGGGCCTTCGTATAAATCCATGTTTAAACCATTGGCCTGCCCTGGCCGTCTGATATTACGGAAAGGTGGCAACAGCAGTGCTTACGGAGGGAGTGATGTTGCAGTCCGAACCTGGCAACAATGCGTTCAGTCTTGGAAAGTGGCAGGTCAACCCCGGTTCGGGGACGATCAGCCAGGCTGGGTTACGGTTGCACGTGGAGCCCAAGCTGATGGATGTGTTGCTGTGTCTTGTGCGCAGACAGGGGCAACTGGTCAGCCGGGCTGAATTGCTGGAACATGCATGGCCAGACGTGGTGGTGAATGAGGAAGTGGTCACCAGAGCCATTTCGGAATTGCGTACACTCCTGGGAGATACCAGCCGCAATCGTCGCTATATCGCCACGGTGCCCAAGCGCGGCTACCGGCTTGTTGCACGTGTGTGGTCCGGTATGGGGAGTGACACGGCAGCGGTGGTGACCCCGCCAGCCATACCAATAATACCCGCAAGCGACGCACAGCCTTTTTGGCGACGTGCTGCCGGTGTTGTCCATGGCACCATTGTGGTTATTGCCTATCTGGTGCTTTTTGTCATTGTGCTGGCGACCTGGCGGGATGACTCGTACGGCGCATACCAGAGCGCGGCCTATTGCACGGGCACTGCGCAGACCAGCCTGCGCGAGCAATCGGTTTTTTCACTGAAACGGCTTATCAATCCGGCCCACACAGGTATAATGCCGGCCCTGTTCCGATGATACTGACCACTGCAAGGGCCGTTTTACCATGTCTGCAAGCCAACTGGCCAGCGAGATCGACAAACGCCGCACATTCGCCATCATTTCCCACCCCGATGCGGGCAAGACCACCATCACCGAAAAGCTGCTGTTGCTGGGTCGGCTGATCCAGAAAGCGGGATCGGTGAAGGGCAAGGGCTCGGAGAAACACGCCACCTCCGACTGGATGGCCATGGAGCAGCAGCGTGGCATCTCGGTAACGTCCTCAGTGATGCAGTTTCCGTATCTGGGGCGCGTGGTCAATCTGCTGGATACACCCGGTCACGAAGATTTCTCCGAGGATACCTACCGCGTGTTGACTGCGGTGGACTCGGCGCTGATGGTGGTCGACGGCGCCAAGGGTGTGGAAGAGCGCACCATCAAACTGATGGAAGTCTGTCGTCTGCGTGACACGCCCATTTTCACCTTCGTCAACAAAATGGATCGGGAAGCCCGTGATCCGGTGGAAGTGCTGGACGAGATTGAAACCGTGCTGGGCATCCGCTGTGCGCCCATTTACTGGCCAATTGGCATGGGCAAGGCGTTCCAGGGTGTCTACAACCTGTATACCGACACCATTCATGTGTACAGACACGGTCAGGGCGATCGCCTGCCCGATGACATTCGCATCCAGGGTCTGGACAGTGATGAGGCCAGCACGTTTCTTGGCCCTTATGCCGATGATGTGCGAGACGAGATTGAACTGGTGCGCGGTGCCAGCAATACCTTTGAGCTGGACGAGTATCTGGCAGGACGTATGACACCGGTTTATTTTGGCACTGCGCTGGGCAATTTCGGGGTGCGTGAAATGCTGGACGAATTTGTGGAATACGCACCACCACCGCGTGCACGTAATACCGAAAGCCGGATTGTCGCGGCCGACGAGTCCGCTTTCAGCGCCTTTGTGTTCAAGATTCAGGCCAATATGGACCCTAACCACCGGGATCGTGTGGCGTTTCTGCGTATCTGCTCAGGCGCTTTCAGCAAGGGTATGAAAGTCCAGCATTGCCGTATCGGCAAGGCAGTGCGCATCAGTGATGCGGTAACCTTCCGGGCCGGCGAACGCGAACAGGCCGACTCGGCATTTTCCGGTGACATCATTGGTTTCCACAATCACGGCACCATTCAGATTGGTGACACCTTCACCGAAGGTGAATTGCTCAAATTCACCGGTATTCCACACTTCGCCCCCGAGATGTTCCGCCGTGTGCGCCTGAAAGACCCGCTCAAGGCCAAGGCGCTGCAGAAAGGTCTGCGCCAGTTGGCCGAAGAGGGATCAGTGCAGGTGTTCATGCCCGAGCGAAACAATGACCTGATTGTCGGGGCCGTGGGTGTGCTGCAGTTCGAGGTGGTGGCCTGGCGTCTGAAGGACGAGTACAAGGTGGATTGCATTTACGAGCCGGTGAATATCTACAGCGCGCGCTGGATAGAATGCGACAACAGGGCAAAGCTGGAAGAATTCCGTAAAAAGGCCCACGACAACCTGGCACTGGACGGCGGTGATCACCTGACCTATCTGCCACCAACGCGGGTGAACCTGGCGTTGATGGAGGAGCGCTGGCCGGATGTCAGGTTCCGGGCGACCCGCGAGCATTAGTGATTCCGGTGTGTGGTACTCCGTAGCACGGTCTGTGGGGCGGGCCGAGCGGTCGGGACACGCTTGAACCCGTCCATGGGGCGCTCGGCGTGCGGCATCCATGCCGCCCGACGGTCCCGACCGCTCGGCCCGCCCCACAGACCTGACGGTGTGCCACATTCCGGAAATGGAATGTTCGGGGCGCCAGGAACTGTGATGGTGGGAGTGTCCGGCACCGTGCAAAGCTGGACATCGTTGATGCTTGCTTCGAAGTTCGGGGCAGTTGGAACCTGCTCCGAGGTCAGGGGTGGCAGGTGGGGACTTCAGGGTCCGGGACCTTCAGTCGCCATGGATGTCGACTGCAGAGCGCCCCATGGACGGGCTTGAGCGTGTCCCGCGCCCTGAAGTCCCCACCTGCCAGACCGAACTACGAAGCACTAACAACTGACCCGAACTACGAAGCACAGGAACAAAGATATGCAGTTTGAACTGAAGAACACCGACGGAGCCGCCCGGCGCGGCACCCTGACCTTCGATCGCGGCGAAGTACAAACCCCCGCCTTCATGCCCGTGGGCACCTATGGCACGGTCAAGGGCATGACACCGGCGCAGGTGCGTGAGACCGGTGCGGACATTCTGTTGGGCAACACCTTCCATCTGATGCTGCGTCCGGGCACCGAGGTAATTCGTCGGCACGGGGATCTGCATGATTTCATGGGCTGGCAGCGGCCGATTCTGACGGACTCTGGCGGCTTCCAGGTCTTCAGTCTGGGTGAGATGCGCAAGATTACCGAGGAGGGTGTAAGTTTCCGCTCACCGGTGGATGGCGCAAAAGTGTTTCTCGGGCCGGAGGAAGCGATAAAGGTTCAGCATGAGCTGGGTTCGGACATCATCATGATTTTTGATGAATGCACACCTTACCCGGTCAGTGAACAGGAAGCTGAGTCCTCCATGCAGCTTTCCCTTCGCTGGGCGCAGCGCAGCCGTGATGCTCACGGGGAGCACCCCTCGGCGCTTTTTGGCATAGTGCAGGGCGGCATGTACACGACTCTGCGTGAGCAATCCCTGGATGCGCTGGTGCAGATGGGCTTTGATGGTTATGCCATCGGTGGATTGTCTGTGGGGGAACCCAAGGAAGACATGCTTCGTATACTGGAATTCACGGCGCCGTGCATGCCGGAGGATCGGCCGCGTTACCTGATGGGTGTGGGCACACCGGGGGATATTATCGAGGCGGTGCGTCAGGGCATCGACATGTTCGACTGCGTGATGCCCACGCGTAATGCGCGTAATGCCTATCTGTTTACCAGCGAGGGTATGGTAAAATTACGAAACGCCCGCTACCGCGATGATACCGGACCGCTGGACCCGGCATGCGACTGCTATACCTGTCGTAATTTCAGTCGTGCCTATCTGCATCATCTGGACAAGTGTCGGGAAATTCTTGGTGCCCAGCTCAACACCATCCATAACCTGTACTTTTACCAGACACTGATGGCCGGTTTGCGTCAGGCCATCGAACAGGGTAGATTTACCGCCTTTGCGGAGGCGTTCTACGCCCGGCAGCGCAAGACCGGCTCTCATGCCGAGTGAACAAGGCTGGTCCTGAAGCGGTCTTTAACTGACCAATGACTTGAATTCAGGATTCGTGCCCTGACTATACTTTGAACCATAAGAACCTTGAACCAACAGACAGAAGAGACTGACCATGGAATTCCTCATCAATACCGCTCATGCCCAGGAAGCGGGCGCCCAGGGCCCCGGCGCAATGTTCAACCTGCTGTTCATCGGCGGCATGTTCCTGCTGTTCTACCTCATTCTCTGGCGTCCGCAGGCCAAGCGTGCCAAAGAGCATCGCGAGCTGGTCACCAGTCTGGCCAAAGGTGATGAGGTGCTGACCAGCGGCGGCATTCTGGGCAAGATCACCAATGTCACGGACGATTACGTCACGGTGCAGGTGGCTGACAATGTCGAGCTGAACCTGCAGAAATCCTCGGTGGCCGCTGCGCTGCCCAAGGGCACCATCAAATCCATCGGCTGAGAGTCCCTGCGTCCATGCTGAACAAGTTTCCACTCTGGAAAAGCATACTTGTCATCACTATTGTGCTGGCAGGCCTGATTTATTCGGTGCCGAACCTGTACCCGGATGATCCGGCGGTACAGATCACACATGAGCGTGAGCCGGTTACCGAAAATACCCTGTCCATGGCCACCGATGCGCTGCGCGCCTTTGGCATAGACTTTTTTGGTGACGAACTGGTGGGCAATGGCGCGATGATCCGTTTCAACAACCTGGATGATCAGTTGCGTGGTCAGACGGCCATCAACCAGACCCTGGGGGAAGGTTATGTGTCAGCCCTGCATATGGCGCCCACCGTGCCCGGTTTCCTGCAGGCGGTTGGCGCCAGCAAGATGAATCTGGGGCTGGACCTCCAGGGTGGTGTGCATTTCCTGATGGAAATTGACATGGAGGCCGCGTTGCAGCGCCGCATGGAGAACACGCTGACCAATATCCGTCGGGAACTGCGTGATGAGCGAATCCGTTCCCGATCAATGACAGTGACCGAAAACCGGACCATTGAACTTCGCTTTGATGACACAGATTCCCGCGATCAGGCCCGTACCCTGCTGCGCCGTAGTTTCACCGACCTGGCGGTGCAAAGTCGCCAGACCGGCGGGCAGTATGTTCTCGAGCTGAGCATGACGCCGGAAAACATCCAGCAGATGGAGCGTGACACGGTGTCGGCCAACCAGACCACCATCCGTAATCGTGTTGACGCCCTTGGTGTTGCTGAGCCACTGGTGCAGCAGCAGGGACCGAACCGTATTGTGGTTGAGCTGCCCGGTGTCCAGGACACTGCGCAGGCCAAGCAGGTACTGCAGCGTATCGCCACGCTTCAGTTCCATCTGGAAGCGCGACCGGGTGCCTCGCCGGCCAGTTATACCGAATACGAATACAATGGTCAGATCATACGGGTTGACAATGACGTGATCCTGCAGGGTGACCGGGTCACCAACGTGCGTTCGGCGCTGGATCAGCATGGTCAGCCACAGGTGGTGATCAATCTGGATGCCCAGGGCGGGCAGCAGTTCAACCGCATCACGCGTGAGAATATTGGCCACCCGATGGACATCCTGCTTATTGAGATGCGAACCCGTACCGTTCTTGAGGAAGACGAGGACGGCAATATTGTTGAGCGACAGGAGTCCTATGAGGATCGCCGTCTGATCAGCCACGCGGTTATCCGTGCAGCGCTGGGCCGCGAATTTGTCATTACAGGACTGACATCCCGTGAAGCCAACGACCTGTCACTGCTGATTCGCTCCGGCGCGCTTGCTGCGCCAATGTACTTTGTCGAGGAGCGCACAGTGGGCCCCAGCCTGGGTGCCGAAAACATCCGCCAGGGCAGCCTGGCCGTAGTGCTGGGTTACCTGCTGGTACTGTCCTTCATGCTTTACTATTACCGGGTATTTGGCATTGCGGCCAATATTGCGCTGGTCAGCAACGTCATTCTGCTGGTGGCCATCATGTCCATCATTGGTGCCACACTCACACTGCCGGGTATTTTTGGCATCGTGTTGACCATTGGTATGGCGGTGGATGCCAACGTGCTCATTTTCACGCGTATACGCGAGGAAATTGTTGCCGGCCTGTCGCCGCAGAACGCAATTGCGTCGGGTTTTGATCGTGCTTTCTCCACCATTGTGGATGCCAACCTGACCACATTCCTGGTGGCCATGGTGCTGTTCACCGTTGGCACTGGTCCGGTCCAGGGTTTTGCCGTGACACTGATGGTGGGCATCATGACGTCGATGTTCTCGGCCATCATGGTGACCCGTGGACTGGTCAATCTCATTTATGGTGGCCGCAAGGTGGACAAACTTTCAATCGGGCCGTATTTCCGCGCGGCATGAAAAATCTGATTCGGGACTGATACTGTATGGCAATTCTCAAGAGTGACATCGACTTCATGAGCCCGCGCAAGCGACGGCTTACCGCGACTGTCTCTGCGGTGCTGTTGATTGTTGCTGTGCTGTCGCTGGCCATCAACCGCCTGGAGCTGGGGCTTGACTTCAGTGCCGGCACACTGATTGAGGTTGGTTATCCGGAGGTGGTCAATCCGGCGGACGTTCGTCAACAACTGGTCGCCGCCGGTTATCCGGAAGTGGTGGTGGTGCGCTTTGGCTCGGATCGCGACTTGCTGGTGCGCCTGCCCGCCGCGGAAGAAGAGGATGAACAGGCGGCCAGTGCGGCGGTAAATCTGGGCGACGACATTCTGCAGGTCCTGCGCGAGGCCGGTGGTGCGGGTGTGGAGCTGCGTCGCTCCGAATATGTGGGTCCGAAGATTGGTGCGGAACTGGCGGAGCGCGGTGGTCTGGCGCTGCTGGTGGCGTTGGGCATTGTGATGCTTTACGTGGGTGCGCGCTTTCAGTACAAGTTTGCCATTGGTGCGGTTTTTGCCCTGATGCATGACGTGCTGATTGTGATTGGTATTGTTTCCCTGTTTCGCCTGACCTTTGATCTGACGGTGCTGGCGGCCATGCTGGCGGTCATTGGTTATTCGCTCAACGACACTATTGTGGTGTTCGACCGTGCGCGGGAAAACTTCCGTACCATGCGCACCGGGGACGCGGAAGTCATACTGAACACGACGCTGAACCAGGTGCTGAGTCGTACCGTGGTGACATCGTTCACCACCTTGCTGGCGCTGTTCTCCATGTTGGTCATGGGCGGCGAAGCCATCAAGGGTTTTGCCATCGCACTGATTGTAGGTGTCACCGTTGGTACCTACACCTCTCTGCACATCAGCTGTAATTTCCTGATGTACCTGAAGATTTCCAAAGAGGATCTGATGGTGCCGGTAAAGGAAGGTGCTGAGGACTCCAACTCGGTACCATGGCAGGGTTGAGCATCAAGCCTGGTTAAAGCCCAGGCCCAGCAGGCGTCGCATCTGCTCAAAGTGCGCCGTGAAGCGCTCATCTGCGGCGATTTCCCGCTGTTCTTCCAGAATGCCCTCCAGGATTTCCATGGTGCTCAGCGGATTGGCCAGCACCACACGGAACACCACTATCGGTGCCCTTTCGTAACGTTCCGGATTCAACCGCGTGCGCGAGACAAATGATTTGCCCATACCGCGCTGGGTTTTCTGCATGTTCTTGATGACGATATTGAGCACGTCATTGACCGATCTGCGTGTGTCGCTGTCTGCCGATTTCAGGGCCAGACGGATATCGGCTGGCACAAAGCGGTAGGTGAGTATGTTGAGCTCCGGCTCGGTAATCAGTTCAAAATCGGGCTGGCTCTGTATCAGTGCCGCAAAGGCACGTGTCTTGTCGATACCCTGATCGATCAGCAGTTCGTAACCGCGTCGTCCGATGATATGCAGGCCGGAGTGCACCAGAATGGCCATGCCCGGACGTGAGCCCTCCACCGAGTGACTGCCAAGATCCTTGGAGCCCTTGCGAATGATGTACTCGGCATGGTGCTCCACGCTGGACAGGGTTTCCGGGCGCCGGAACACACAGATGCCTGCGCCCATGGGCACATAAAGCTGCTTGTGTGCATCCAGGGTCACCGAGTCGGCCCGTTCGATACCGGCCAGCAACGGGCGGTAACGGGTGGAAAACAATGTGGGTCCGCCCCAGGCAGAGTCGACGTGGAAATGTATGCCACGCTCCGCCGCCACGTCGGCCAGGTCGTTCAGTGGGTCGATGTGTCCGGTTTCCGAGGCGCCGGCCACACCAACTATTGCCATGACCTTGATACCCTGTTTCTGCAGCGCATCACATTTGCGGGCCAGCGCGTCCACCTGCACCTTGTTGCGGGCATCCGTCTGTACCGGGATGAGTGAGCGGCGGCCGATTCCCAGAATATCGGCGGCCTTGCGCAAGGAATAATGCCCCCGCTCTGACACCAGGATGGCCATGCCGCGATATCCATAATGTTGCATACCGGCAAGCAGTCCTTCCTCTGCCAGGCCTGCAAAATCGCCGTCCGGGCGCAGCACATTGTTGCGCGCCGCCCAGAGTGCGGTCAGATTGGCAATGGTGCCGCCTGAGCAGAAACTGCCGATGGCATGCTCGCGGTCGTGCATCCATTTGTTATAGAACGCGGCATCCTGTGCGTAGATCAGGTGATGAATCATCCCGATCACCTGGCGCTCAAGGGGCGTGAACGCCTTGGAGGTTTCCACCTTGACCAGATTCTGGTTCAGCGCGGTCATGATGCGCGACAGCGGCAGCATGAAATAGGGCAGTGCAGTGGCCATGTGGCCAACAAAACTGGGTGCGGAAATGTGCACCGACTGCGACACCAGTTTGTCCAGGATGAACTGGATCTGGTCCGATACAAAGGTCGGTTCCTCAGGAATGAGTGGGTTGGAGAAATCTTTCTCGATATCTGCCAGATCGCGTTCGGAGGCGACAATATGTTCTTGCAGAAAACCTGCAAGATTCTGGGAAATGGACTGGTCTATCTTGCCCAGTGTGGAATCGGGTGCTTCCGGTACCGTAAAGATGCGGTACAGGCTTTCCAGGCTGGCTTCCGCCGGTTTTTTCACATCACTCATTTGGACTCGCCGATTTCCCCCTACAAGAGGGCAGGCAGTATAGATGATATGAGTCGCCCGGGGAAAGTGTCACGCTTTTGCCGCTATTGACAGTTACAGTGGTGCCGGGCAAGATCAGCACAACGTTCAATGCCTGCAGTTACCCCAAGAGCCAGCCTGAACATGCAAAAGAAGAATACGTTTGCCCTCACCTTTTACCTTTTTCTTACCCTGTTGATCGCGACACCTGCGGTGCATGCCGATGAGCTGTTCCCGCGCCCACCTGAGCTTGAGCCGGCGGTGCAATTCTGGATCATGGTGTATACGCAGGCTGATACTGCTGCCGGATTCCTGCACGACGCCATGAACCTGGGAGTGGTCTATCGCAAGGTGGACTTTGACCGCCAGGAGATCGAGCAGTTCCGAACCCGAATCCAGGAAGACCTGAAGGTGCTGGCCACTGGCAAGCGCACGGGCTTGACCGGTCACCAGCAGGCTGTGCTGGAAGCGTGGCCTGCCGATGTCACCAATGAGCAGTTGGCGGCAGCGGTCAACACGGTGCGATTCCAGCGAGGGCAATCCGATCGTTTTGTCGAAGGACTGGTCCGATCGGGGGCCTATCGGGACCATATCGAGCGTGTTACCCGGGAGCGCGGACTGCCGGTAGAGCTGGGTGTGCTGCCGCATGTGGAATCCTCTTTTCATCCCGGTGCCTACTCTCACGCCAACGCCGCAGGCATGTGGCAGTTCATCCGGGCCACCGGGCAGCGTTTCATGCGTGTGGACAATATTGTTGACGAGCGCATGGACCCCTATACGGCAACCTACGCGGCCATGAGCCTGCTGGAAGCCAATTACAACGCGCTGGGCACCTGGCCACTGGCGCTCACTGCCTACAACCACGGTGCCGCCGGCATGGCCCGCGCAGTGCGCGAGACCGGCAGCGATCGGATTGAAGACATCATCGCCAACTATCGCGGGCGGGCCTTTGGTTTTGCGGGCCGCAATTTCTACCCTCAGTTTCTGGCCGTGATCGAACTTGAGAAACGGGCACAGGCACTGTTTGGTGTGCTGCAGCTTGATCCGGCGCCCGATTACGACGAATTTGAGCTGAACGCCTATATCGAGGCGCGAACCCTGGCTGATGCCTTGGGTGTGAGTCTGCAACAATTGCGATTCGACAACCCGGCGCTGCGCCCGATTGTCTGGGAGGGTGGTAAACGTATTCCCAAGGGCTTTACGGTCAAGATCCAGCGTAAATCCATCGATGCACCGCTGCAGCAACTGGTGGCAGCTGTGCCGGCCAGGCAGCAATTTGCCTATCAGACCCCCGACGTGTCCTACGTGGTTCAGCGCGGCGACAGTCTGTCGGTGATCGCCCGCCGTTTTAATACCTCAGTGTCTCAGTTGGCTTCGCTGAATCAGCTGACCGATCGCCACACCATTCGTGTGGGTCAGGAGCTGCTGTTGCCGCACGATACCAATAGGGTGACGCAGACCCTGGTGGCTGCAGCGCGGGATATCACACCACGCGATGGCGTCTACACGGTCATGTCGGGTGACACTCTGTCTGTGATTGCACGCCGTGCCGGTGTGTCGGAGACAGACATCATGCAGCTTAATGGCATCAATAATCCGGACCGGTTGTTCCCGGGGCAGGAGCTCCAGTTACCGGTAGGGGATGAGCCAATGCTGGCGAGCGTGCCATCGGCGCCGCCTGCGCCGGCAACGGTTCCAGCTGCACCAACGGCATCCGGGTCTTCAACAGCGTCATCAGTCCCTGGCGCTTCAGCCATGGTGGGGCCGCCGGCACCGGCTGGACTGGTTCAGACTGCGGCCAGCGAGCCGCCGGTTGTTGCAGTGACCCGCGACGAGGAAGAACAGGCAGTGGGTATTGTCAGTGCGCCGGCTCCGGGCAGTGTCAGCGATATTTCAGCCCAGGCGCTGGCGCAGGAGACCCTGCCGCCGGTACGTGAACTGGTGGCCTTTGCCACGGAGATGATGGCAGCGGACCCTTCTGATTACAGCGTGGCCTCGGACAACACCATTGAGATACATGCTTCCGAAACACTGGGGCACTATGCTGACTGGCTCGGGCTGCGGGCTCAGACCCTGCGCAACATCAACAACCTGTCGGGTAATCAGCACCTCATTGTTGGCAATCGACTGCGGCTGGATTTCAGTGAAGTCAGTGAAGAGGAGTTCGAGCTTCGTCGGCGCCAGTTCCATCTTGCGCAGCAGGAGCAGTTCTTCCGCAACTTCCGCATCCAGGATCTGGATCGCTACGAAATTGCAGCCAACGACAATATTGCCACTATTGCCCGGCAGCGTTACAGCGTGCCGCTGTGGTTGTTGAGGCAGTACAATCCGGATCTGGACTTCCGTCAGGTCCGCGTCGGGCAGACTGTGGTGTTCCCGGTGGTGGAGCGGGTGGACGACGCCTGATCCCTGTGAATCAGGCGCTGGCTGTGCCACCAGGCCAGTGCCTGGCGGCACGCAGGCAGTTCAGTCCTGAATCCCTTCGATGGCGTCAGCCAGCATGCCAACTGCAATCGCGTAACGGAATGCCGGGTTGTACCGCATGATGGAGCAGAAATTGCGGTACACCAGATAACCCTTGTCGTCACCTTCATCACCTGTGATCAATGCAGCTGGCAGGTTTCTTGATGGCAGGTTGCTGCCGTCTGCACGCCGTACACCGAGTGCCTGCCACTCGTTCAGGCCACGCCACGCACCAGTGGTTGTGTAGCGCTGGCATGTGGGGTCAGGTGTCATTCCATCTGCCTGTGGTGCCGGCAGTTCCTGTTCGCCGCCAGGCGGCAGGCTCACAATACGTCCCCAGGTCTGATCATCGCGCCAACCGGTATTGCGCAGGTAGTTGGCCACTGAGGCAATGACGTCAGGGCCCATGTTCCAGAGATCAATCCGGCCGTCGCCGGTGTGATCCACAGCCAGATTCAGAAAGCTGCTCGGCATGAACTGGGGCGCACCAAGGGCGCCAGCCCAGGAGCTTTTCATCATGTCCGGTGTGGCGTAGCCTTTGTCGACAATTTCCAGGGCCGCCAGTAATTCGGCTCTGAACTGCGCGCTGCGACGGCGATCGAAGGCCAGTGTTGCTACCACGTCAAATAGCGGTTCAGTGATCGGGAAAGTACCGTAATTGCTTTCCAGACCCAGAATGGCAACAATAAAACGCGCCTGCACTCCATACTCGGCAGCCACCTCGCGGATCATGTCGCCGTGCTCCTGCATAAGCTGGCGGCCGGCCGCTATGCGCTGCGGGCTGACCCGACGCAGGTAGGATTCGTAGGTATCCACAAACTCGGCCTGGGACCGGTCAGCCTGGATGGCGCGGCGGTGCAGGCGGATACCGGGCAGCACCTGGTCCAGGGTCTGCTCACTGATGCCGCGTTCCCTGGCCTCGGCACGGAACTCAACAAGAAATGCCTGGAAGGCCGCCTGTTCTTCGGCTTCATCGGCGCTCAGGGCTGACATCAATGGCAGCAGTATCAGGGCACTGAGCACTCCGGCGACAAACGGATGCCCGACGTTGTGCGTTTTGATCCAGAACTTCATCAATATTCTCCGGTAAAGGCAGGTAATGTCGGCAGAGTACAGGAAGTGTCATGTGGCGCTCAAGCGCTGCGAGATCAGGGCATCAATAAATCCGAAACAAGTCGCTGCCAGGCCGGTTTCTGCGCGCTGGCCGCATATGTCTGCACGTTGGTTGCTGGCAGTGTCCTGCCACTGCTGTGTGAGGCGGCCCATGCGGTCAGGCGGGCCGCGGCAGACAATGCCTGCTGCTCCCTGCTGTCGCCATGGTACAGGCAGCTCTCGGGCAGGTACTCCGGATATGCAAGCCTGGCCGGTGCCAGTGGTGTGCAGCCAAGCGCTGTGGCTTCCAGGATGGACAGACCCTGGAAGTCGTGGTTGGCGGTTGACAGCACCACGTCGGCCTGTGCCAGCGTCCGGTAGTATTGCGCAGGATCCGCAATGAAACCGATATGTCCCGGGCTGATCGCCGTGCTGAGACAATACGCCGCCAACTCCTTCTGCAAGGCGAGCATGGACGGTGGGGACTGGCGGAACTGCTGGCCGAGCAGGTGCAGGCGAAAACGCACGCCGCTGTTGATCAGTTGTCGAACAATGGCCAGCAGCAGCTCCGGCCCCTTGTCGTGTTCCCAGCGGTGATTCCAGACCAGGGTCAGCACATCATTGTTCACCGGTTTGTGTGCCCGGGTGATGAACAGCGCGTCGTTCAGGGGCACAGGCAGCACCTGTGACTGGGACAGCCGATCCACCAGGCCAGCCGGCACATGATCCGGCAGGCGTTTCAGCAAGGTTTCCGAGCCCTGCAGGAAGGTGTCGCGGTTGTGGTGACTGTTGAATATCAGCCGGTCAGCGCACAGCGCTGTGTACAGACTGGTGATCTGCGGTTCCACGCGTTGCTGCTGCACATTGTTGCCCGGGTAGGCGAACTGGTTCTCGTGAACATAGACAATGGTGGGCAGCCTGGCCAGGGCAGGGACAAAACCCCGCAGGCTGGCAAGATCGACCATGGATGTACATACCAGCAGCTGGTAGTTGTTTTCCAGTGTGTTGCGCTCACCGAATCCCCAGCTCAGGCTGTTGCCTCTCACCCGCCAGTTGAAGTGTCTTGGTGGCAGGGTCAGTTGTTGCCAGCGGAACTCATCGAGCATCCCGGTCACCTGCTCGCGCCAGTACCGATGGCTGACCGCATCGTAGGCCGAGAGCAGCAGGGCGTTGCTTGGGTTCAAAGCCGGGAGTGTTATCATGCTGCGATTCGCATCGGGGGAGCTCAGTTGTGTTGCAATCTAATGATGAACAGTTGTTGGGTCAATCACCGGAGAGTCTGTTACTGGCATTGCCCGACCGGGTGAGCACGCCACTGTTTCTTCAGGCCAACCGGCGCCCGAGCGCACCGGCTGTCAGCGATCGGGGTGGTCGCGCGCTCACCTATGGCGAGCTGGTCGATGCCGTACGCCAGATGCAGGCTGAGTTGACCGACACCGGCCTGGGGCCGGGCGATCGTGTGATGCTGGTTGCCGAGAACTGTGTGTCGCTGGTGGTGTTGATTCTGGCCTGCAGTGAGATCGGTGCATGGCCGGTGATTGTCAATGCCCGTATGGCTGCGCCAGAGCTGGAGCGGATCCGTTCTCACAGCACACCGCGTCTGGTGATTCATACACTGGAGTCGGAAGCGGCCTTGGTTCATTGGCAGGCACAAGTGGGCATTGCCCGTCGCGAAAACTGGGCAGGCTGCGATCTGGGACTGCATGTGTACAGCGACACACGGGCAGAAAACGACAATGCCGAGGGTAACCGGAAAGTCTTCACGCTGTTGTACACAACGGGCACAACCGGTGATCCCAAGGGTGTGATGCTCACACATCGCAATATCCTGTATATAGCAGCCGTAACCAGTGCGCTGCGAGGTCTGGCACCGGCTGACAGGCTTTACGGTGTGCTGCCGATTTCTCACGTCTTCGGCCTGGCCGCGGTATTTCTTGCCAGCATTTACACCGGCAGTGAGCTGGTGTTGGCTGATCGCTTTGATGCACGAGAAGCCCTGGAGGCCATGGCACAGCGCCGCATCACGGGGCTTTTTGGTGTGCCCACGATGTTTGCCCGTCTCAGTGATCTGATCCGCACGGATGGGCTGCCTGCAGGTGGTTTGCCGGATCTGCGCTTCATGTACGCGGGCGGTGCGCCATTGGAGCCGGCGCTGAAAGCGCGCGCGGAAAAGGCTTTTGGTCTGCCGCTGCTGAACGGCTACGGCATGACCGAAAGTGCGCCGACCATCTGTCAGGTACGATTCAACGAACCACTGGGCAGTTGCAGTGTCGGGCGACCGTTGCCAGGATTGCAAACCCGGGTGGTGGATGCCAATGGCAAGGAAGTGCCACGTGGCGAAGTCGGGGAGCTGCACGTCAGGGGTCCGGGCATCATGCGCGGTTACTACCGGAATCCGGAAGCCACGGCAGCAGCGGTGGATGCCGACGGTTTTCTCAATACCGGTGACCTGGTGCTCCAGGATGCCGATGGCAACGTATTCATCGCAGGGCGCAGCAAGGAGCTGATCATTCACTCCGGGTTCAACGTCTATCCGCCGGAGGTCGAAGCGGCGCTGACCGATCATCCCGATGTGCTGTTCTGTGCAGTGGTGGGTGAAAATTGTGACGGCAATGAGCAGGTGGTGGCCTGGGTTCAGCGGGTGCCGGGCTCAAGGCTGACAGAAGCGGATCTGCTGGCATTTGTCAGGCCGCGGCTGACTGCCTACAAGCGGCCTTCGCGTATCGAGTTCAGGGATCAGTTGCCGACCGCACCGTCGGGCAAGGTGCTGAAACACCGCCTGAGGCAGGGCTGAAAGGCCGTGGATGGAGGTGGCACAGATTACGTAAGGGTGCAGTGTGGCAATTTACTACGAAAAACAATCATAAGACACAATTCAGGAGATGGACATGCTCAAACTGCACGGTTTTCCCCTCAGCAACTACTACAACATGGTCAAGATGACCCTGCTGGAAAAAGGCATGGATTTCGAGGAGGTGCTGGCCAAACCGACGCGGGACGCGGCATGGTTGGCGGCCAGCCCCATGGGCAAGGTGCCGTGTCTGGAAACACCGCAGGGTTTTCTGACAGAAACCGGTGTCATCATGGAGTATCTGCACGATCTGGGGCAGGGGCCTTCGTTCTACCCGTCCGATCCATGGTCGCGCGCCAAGACACGTGAGCTGATCCGCTATCTGGAGTTGTATCTGGAGCTGCCTGCCAGGCGCCTGTACGGTGAGGTGTTCTTTGGTCGCCCGGTGGATCATGAGCTGAGAGAGACTGTGCGCAAGGACCTTGAGCGAGGTTTTGCCTCACTCGTTCATCTGGCGCGTTTTGATCCGTGGCTGGCCGGGCGAGAGATGAGTTACGCTGACTTCTATTTCTGTTTCAGTGTCGGGCTTGTTACACGTGTAACAAAAAAGGCGCTGGATTGGGATGCTTTTAATGAAGTGGCGGGTATACGCGATCTCATGACCTTGCTTGCAGAAAGGGATTCGGTTAAAAGAATCGAAGCCGATCAGAAGGCTTGAAGCTGGTCAGCTGACAACTGATCAATGATGACAGGAGTGGCCTATGACTCCACGACCGGCCAGTACGGTGGTGCTGGTTCGAGAGTGCGGGCAGCAGATTGAAACCCTGCTGCTGCTGAGAAACAGCAAGCTGGTGTTTGAAGGTGGTACCTGGGTGTTTCCCGGTGGAAAAATTGAGCAGTCCGACTACCCGCGCGGCAGCACTGATGAATATGAAGCTGCCCGCCACGCGGCTGTGCGGGAAACCCATGAAGAGTCCGGTATCCGGCTTTCTCCTGAGTCACTCATCCATATTGCGCACTGGACCACACCCCTGGGGCCACCCCGGCGGTACGCCACCTGGTTTTTTCTCTGCCCTCTGACCGAGCCGGTCATCATCCAGGTGGATGATGATGAGATTCTGGATCATCAGTGGTTGACGCCGGCTGACGCGCTGCGGCGTTTTGAGGCAGGTGAGATTCGATTACCCGTGCCAACGCGTGAAACCCTGGTTTCCCTTCTGCCCCATACCAGGCTTGAGCGATTGTGTCAGGTCATGCAAGAGGCGGACATCCACGTGTTTCCTCCGGATTCCCAGCATTACGTGCCGCGACCGGTTGGCTGATTCTGCGGATTTCCGGACTCGTCGAAAGACCACATGCTTGCGCAGGGTCTGCTATTCATGGGCTGCATTGCCCGGTTTGTCGCAGGGGCTTCCGGCTGACCTTGCTTTCCACTTCGCGTTAGTGGGATAGTAGTGGCGGTGGAGTAATGTGCCGCGGACCGGCACGGTGAATGCAGTATGGACACCTGACTATCAGAATAAATTCGCGAAAGCCGGGGCAGATTCGCATATGTCGTCTCCAACCTTTGATACATTGCGCGACACACTGGAACAGGTTCGCCGACGGCGCAGCCGACGCTACCTTACCTATCATCTGAGTCTGATATCGGGCGGGTTTCTTGCAAATCTGCTGTTGTTCAGTCTTGTGGCCGCCTGGCTACAGCCTGCCACGCCAGTCTTGATTCTCCTGTTTCTGTGTTTTCTTGGTGTCACTGCTGCGTTGGGCTGGTCCCTGGTGCAACGGCTGCGGCTACTGCATTCCGATGACCGGCAGTTGGCGCATTACGTGGAGGAAAACATCCCTGATCTTGAACAGCGACTGCTGACTTCCCTGGAGTTCAGTGATGCTGACGGGCGCGACGGGGTTTCCTCACAGTTTATCGAGCAGCTCTGGCATGACGCCCGAGAGCATGTGCAGCTGCGCCGCGAGCATGTTGATCGCGTGGCGTATGCGCGCAACGCACCGCTGGCCGGTGCTGGCGCATTGCTTATCGCCGTGGTCACTGCCGCTGCCTTTCTGGTCTCAGATACCCTCAAGCAATCCGGTGGCCAGCTGCTTTGGCCCTTTGCACGTAGCCCGGAAATGGCCAGTCTGCCACTGGAGACACTGGACGTGCCGCCGGAAATTGAAATTCATGTTGAACCCGGTGATCTGCGCCTGCAGCGTGGTGACTCCGTGAACATCATTGCCCGTATCGTCAACGCCGACCCGGGTGATGTGCAGCTTCGTATGCAATCAGACAACCTGAACTGGCGCGACATCGACATGCGTCGTGACGGGGGTGGCAGTGACGGGGCCCTGTACAGTCACTATGTCAACGCCCTGGACAACGAGCTGGTCTACTACGTCAGCTTTGATGATGGTGACCGGCGCTCCGAACAGTTCCGTATTTCACTCTATGATCTGCCGAGAGTCCAGCAGATTGACGTGGCAATGAACTACCCGGAATACACTGGCATGGAACCGGAAACCGAGCAGGACAGCGGTGATATGGTGGTGCCGGAAGGTACCGAGGTGACTCTGTCGGTTGCCTTCAACAAACCGGTGCGCGAGGCGGAAATCGAGTTTGACAGCGAAGCTGGCGAGTATCAGCGCCTGCCATTGGCCGTGGAGGGTGAAACCGGCACGGTGAACTTCACGGTCAGCCGTGACGCTGTTTACCGGATTCACGCCGTGGACTTTGATCGTATGCAGAGCGAAGCACCGCTGGATTACTACATAAGGGCCATTGAGGATCAACCGCCCGAGCTGGTACTTCGCAGCCCCGGCAGTGATCAGGACGTGATGCCCCTGGAAGAGGTTGTGCTGGAAGTGGATGCGCGGGATGACTACGGTCTGACTGCCTTCACCTTGCATTACACTGTCATCGGTCAGGAGGAGCGCACCGTGGACTTCCTGCCCGATGATCCAGTGCGCAGCGTGACCGGCACCGAAATGATCTATATGGAGGATCTGGATGTCCAGCCCGGTGACTTTGTCAGTTATTACCTCAGTGTTGCCGACAACAATGGTCTCTCAGGTCCCCAGGAAGTGGTGTCGGATATCTACTTTCTTCAGGTGATTTCAACCGACGCCGAGTATCGCCGTGCCAGCGGTGGCCAGCAGGGCGGCGGTGGCGGCGCCGGTGGTGCCGAGGACAGCGCACTGGTCACATTGCAGAAGGACATCATTGCTGCGACCTGGAAACTGCGTAACCAGGCGGTGAACATGGAATCGTCGCAGTTTACTGATGACGTATCTGTAGTGGCCGACTCCCAGCGTGATGCCATACAGCGCGCACGTATGTCCATTGATCGTCTGTCGGAGCGCCTGAGCTTTGCCGATGACAGTTACGGCAATGCAGTCAATCACCTCAATCTAGCCATTGACGAGATGCAGAAAGCGGCCGGTGAGCTGGATCTGGAGCAGGTGACCAGCGCGCTGCAGCCGCAACAACAGGCGCTGCAATATGTGTTGCGGGCCGAGGCAGAGATAAACCGTACTGATGTCAGCTTCCAGCAGACCGCTGGCGGTGGCGGGGCCGGAAACCGGCAACGACAGGAACGGGAGGATCTGCGCGAACTGTTCGAGATGGAAATGGGCCGCAATGAGAATCGCTATCAGACACCGGAGCGCGCTGGCGGTAGCCAGGCGCAAAGCGAGGAAGCCAGTCGTCTTGAGGAGCTGGCACGGCGCCAGGAAGGTTTGACGCGTGCGCAGCGCAATCTGTCACGTCGAATGGAAGACATGACTGAAGAACAGCGGCGCCGGGAGCTGGAGCGGCTGCGACGCGAGCAGGAGCAACTGACAGCAGATCTGGATCAGTTGTCCCAGCAGCTTGCACGTCGCCAGGAGGCGCAGGGCGGCCAGCAGCAAAACCAGCAGTCGGGCCAGCAGCAGGGCCAGCAGCAGGCGGGCGGCCAGCAACAGGCCCAGAGTCAGCTTCAGCGTGCACTGGAACAGATGCGAGAGGCATCCCGGGCCGACACGCCGGCCCAGGCAGCGGCGCGCAGCCAACGGGCACTGGAGAGCATGCGCGAAGAGCAACGCAACCTTGATCAACAGCAACAACAGGATAATTCGGTCAATCAGCTGGCACGTAATCTGAGCCAGCGCGGTCAGGATCTGGTCCGGTCACAACGGGAGCTGCAACAACAATTGCAGGAGGCCAGCCGCGAGCAGGGACTGGGGCAGACACGACAGTCGGCCCGATCCAGTGAGCAGATCCAGGACCTGATGACCCGTCAACAACAGCAGCGGCGTGAACTGGAAGAAATAGAACGTATGTTGCGCGCCATTGTGGCCAGGGCGGGTAACGAGGAACAGGCACTGATGTCCCAGGCCCAGCGTGCCAGTCGTCAGGTCAGGCCGATCCGGGAGCAGATGGATAGCTCGAACCGGGTGCTGAATAACGGCATGGTGAACCTTAGTGTGGATATAGAGCGTGAAGTTGGCGAAGAGCTGGCGCAACTCGGGCGTGCGCTGCAGGCCATGAACCCCGGTCAGGATCGCGAACGCGGTAGCGGTGACGAATCGGTCATGCAGGCGGCGCGAGAGGCCAGTGAGCTGCGGGAACAGATAGAGGCGCTTGAGCGTCGTGCCAGAGAGTTTGGTGAAGATGCCGATGGCCCTCGCACGGTGGGTGACATGCGACAACAACTGGCCCGGTCGCGTGAACTTGCCGAACAGCTTGATCGTCGGGTTGAGCAGCTGGATCAGCAGGCGCAGGCTGGTGGCGGCGCGGACAACAACGCGCGCGATGGCGGCAATACGCAGCGAGCTGATCGTCGGGATCTGGGCGGCATCCCCGAGTACGGCGAGGCCGGGCTCTGGGGCAATGCGCGCTCGGTGCGTTCGCGCCTTTCCGACGAGGACCTGGAGACATTTCTGAGTCAACCGGAGTTGTTGCAACAGCTGCTGGAGTCCCTGTTTGAACTGGAAAGTGAATTGCGTGCCCGCGCTGAACTGGAAGAAATAGAGCGACGCCTTTACGCCGCCGCGGACGACGAGGTACCCGAGCAGTACCGTCGAATGGTGGAAGCGTATTACCGGGCATTGTCCGACAACAGGAGCCAGGCCGACGAACAGCAGTAGAGTGATGAATTTCTTCTTTGATCGACATGAACTGGAGGCGCTGCGTGACGGGCGCTTCGAGTTCACCTACGCATTGCATCCCCTGTTGGCGCTGCTCGTCGTTCTGTTGCTTGGCGTCACGGTCTGGTTTCTCTATCGTCACACGACCCGGGCCGTCAGCCCGACCTGGAAGCGGACGTTCATCGGGCTTCGTGTAGCTGTGCTGGTGTTGTTGTTCATGATTCTGCTGCGCCCCGCCATCACCACCTGGCAGGTCAATCCGCAGGAAACCTGGCTGGCCGTACTGGTGGACGATTCGGCGAGCATGGCGGTGCAGGACCTGAACGGCAGTTCGCGTGTGGAGGCCATTCGACAGGCCCTTTTCGATAGCGGGGGAATCCTGGCGCCGCTTGAGGACAACTACCAGGTGCGGGTGTTCAGTTTTGACAGCGGTATCACGCGTGTCAATGACGCCTCCCTGCTGACTGCATCCGGCACCAATTCCTGGCTTGGCAACGCACTGGAAGAAGTGAACACACAACTGGGCGGGCTGCAACTTGGCGCGGTTGTGATCATCAGTGACGGTGCCGACAATGGCACGATGGATCCGGTGATCGTGGCTCAGCAGTTTGGTACCCGGCAGGTGCCCGTGTTCACAGTTGGTGTGGGACAGACGCAGATACCGCGCGATGTGGGTATTGTGAATGTCAGCGCTGACCGGACCATCATGGATGATACGGTTTTCTCGGTGAATGTCACACTGACCCAGTACGGCTATGAAGGCCAGTCGCTGGAGCTGCGGGTGCTTGACGGTGACAGTGTTGCCACGACCAAGACCGTGCAGCTCGGGCCGGATGGATCCGAGCGCCGTTATGAACTGCAGCTGGATCCGGACAGGCGTGAACCGATACTGTATGAGCTGGAGTTTGATGCACTGCCCGATGAAGTGATTGTGGAAAACAACCGCTACCAGTTTCTGGTCGACAACTCGGAACGTCCGCCGCTCAATCTGCTGTATGTCGAGGGCCACCCCAGGAACGAGTTCAAGTTCATCCGTCGCTCGGTCACCCATGACGAAAACCTGCGTCTGGCTTCCTATCTGCAGACGGGGCCTGGCCGTTTCTATCGACAGGGGCTGACCTCGGCGCTGGAACTCAGTGATGGTTTCCCGACCCGGCGTGAGGAACTGTATCAGTATGATGCCATCATTCTCGGGGACGTCGGGCGCGATTTTTTTAATGATGATCAACTGGGCATGCTCCAGGACTTTGTTGCCGAACGCGGCGGTGGCCTGCTGGTCAGCGGCATGATGGAAGATGCCTATGTCGAGAGCCGCATGGCTGATATCCTGCCGGTGACCCTGGTACGCAGCAATCAGTTGCCACAATATCTGCAGGGCGGCATCCGCCGCGGCAGTCACGCTACCGGTGAACTGTTTGAGCCGCAACTCACCCGAGAGGGCGCGCTGTCGCCAATGCTCAGACTGGACGCCGATGACGCCGCCAATCGACGACTCTGGTCGGCGCTACCTGAGTTACAGGGCGTGTTTGTCACAGGGCGTGCCAAACCCGGGGCCACAGTATTGATGGAGCATCCGGTGCTGCAATACCAGAATCAGGCGCTGCCGGTGATGGCAACACAGCGCTACGGTGCCGGTCGAGCCATGGCAATCACTACGGCAAGCACCTGGCGCTGGCAGATGCTGATGCATTCTACCGATGACTCCCACGAACGGCTGTGGCGGCAGATCATGCGCTGGTTGGCGATATCATCGCCACAGCGTATCAGCGTGGAATTTGATCGGGCATTCTATCATGTCGGTGATACGGTCAATGTGAAAGCCACTGTGCTTGATGAGCGTTTCAGCCCGGATAACAACGCCTCGCTGTGGTTGCAGTTGAGCGACCCTGCGGGGCAAGCCAGCGATACTGCCATGACGTGGGATATTGATGAAGACGGTGTCTATCGCAGCAGCTTTGTGGTGGACTCGGAAGGTGTCTATCGGGTACTGCTGGATGCGGTCAGCGCCGGTGTTACGGATATGGAGCGTGAGTTCCAGTCAGCCTTTGTTGTCACACCATCCCTGCGTGAATATACCGATGCAGCGCTTGATGAAGGCATGTTGACCCGAATTGCACAGGCCAGCGGCGGGCGCTACTACCCGCTGGCCGACATCGGTCGCCTGCCGCATGATCTTGTGCATACCCCTGGTGCGTATTCCAGGGAAGTGCGTGACGATGTGTGGGACAGTCCGTTTCTGCTGTTTCTGCTGATTGCCCTGCTCAGCACCGACTGGGCGCTGCGGCGCAGGAAGGGGCTCTCGTGAGGGGGCTGTCATGATGTGCATGAAACAACTGAAGAAACCGCTACGCATTGGGTGGGCGGCTTTCCCGGGCCTGGTTCTTGTACTGTTGTCTGTGCTGTTCGGACCGTCAGGTCCGGTCAACGCCCAGGCAATGGACAATGAGGACATGCCATGGTTTCGGGAGCACCCGGACAAGCAGAAATTTGCCGTGATTCTGACCGGCGCTGCGGCGACCGATGACATTCGTCGACGTTTCCGGCAGTGGTCGATCGAACTGCATGACGTGCTGGTGGAGCAATACGGCTACGACCAGGATCATGTGATCCTGCTGCTGGATGATGGTGAGAACACCGGTGATGCTGGTGAGCGTGTGAACGCTGGCACATCACTGGATGAAATTCATGATGCATTCGATGCGCTGCGGTCACGTGTCACTGAAGGCGATCAGGTCAATGTGTACATGATCGGCCACGGTACCAGCAGTTTCGGTGAGGCGAAGTTCAACAACGTCGGGCCTGATATCACAGGTGAAGAGTTTGCTGCCATACTGGACGGTTTCAGTGCCCAGGACGTGGTGGTCATCAACACGACCAGCGCCAGCTTTGAATTTTCCCGGGCCCTGTCGGCGCCGGGTCGTATCATCATCTCCGCAACCCGGTCGCGCGCAGAGCGTTATGACCCGATTTTTGCCGGTTATCTGATCCAGGGCCTGGATGAGCATGCGGCTGATATTGATCGAAACGGTCGGGTGTCCCTGCTTGAGCTATTCAACTATGCCAGTCGCAACGTGGCGCGTTGGTACGATGAGGCTGGTCGGTTATCCACAGAAACGGCGGTGATGGATGACACAGGTAACGGTATGTTCAGCCGGGAGCCCGGGCCGCGCGAATCTGATGGCCTGCTCGCCGAAATTGCCTACGTAGATGCGATTCAGGCTGATGATGGCAAGCAGTCGCCGGAAGCACTTGCTGTGCGGGGGCAGATGCAGGAACTGGAACGTTCGATTGTATTGCTGCGCGGGCAGAAGGACAACTATCTGGAAAATGATTACTGGAGTCGACTGGAGACCCTGTTGGTGGATCTGGCCCGGGCGACGAGGAGGTACAATGCATTACCGTGACCGAGTGGACCGATGCCGGTCTGTCATGTCTGTCCTGTTGCTGTGCCTGTTACCGTGGTCCCTGGGTAGCGCCCAGGACGCAGGTTCCGATGCGGAAACGCTGGAGCGCGCGCAGGATCTCCATCTGCGCGGATCCTACCGGGCAGCCGGCGAACTGTTGGCACTGGTGCGCGGGGAGTTCTATCGCGAGGACGTGGCTATTGGGCGTGCCCACGCCATGGCGGCTATGGGTGAGTATGATCAGGCCATTTCCCTGCTGCGTTCCACTATCGGCAATGATGACCCGGCTGACCATGCCAGGGTTGCCACCCTGCTGGCCGAGCTGTTACGTGATACCGGGCAGTCAGGTGAATCGGTTTCCCTGTTGTCAGCGATTATTGACGGGCACAGCAACCCACCGCTGCGAACCCTGGTTCAGTACGGTGATCTGCTGCACTTTGTTGGTCGTCGTGCGGAGGCCGTTGAACACTTCGAGCGTGCCCATGCCCGTTATCAGTCAGGCCAGGTTTTTGAGTCAGCCGATGTGGCCATGGTGGCGCTGGCCAACTGGCGCATGGACCGCTTTCATCAGGCCAACACCCTGTTCAGTGAAGCGGTGCGGATTGATCGCAACAATCTTGAGGCCCAGGTGCTGTGGGGCGATCTTTTCCGTGACAAATTCAACGATGCCGATGCCGAGCAATCCTATAACGATGCACTGGAAATCAACCGGCGGTATGCACCGGCCCTGACCGGTCTTGCCAATATCACCGCAACCGAACGCAATCTGCAGCGGGCACTGGATATCAACCCTGACTATGTACCGGCCATGGTGACCTATGGCAAGTTGCTTGTCCGCAATGACCGGCATGATGAGGCACGGCGTTTTCTGGAGAGGGCGCTGGACGTCAATCCCGAATCGCTGCCCGCGCTGGCCTTGCTGGCCGGTCTGGCGGCGTTTAATGAGCAGTACGATGAGTATGAACGGCTGCGTGAGCGCGTTGACAGCTTCAGCAGCAACAACCCGGAGTTTCTTGCCATTGTGGCGGACCTCTTTGGTAACAACTACCGGTTCACCGAAGCTGTTCATTATGCCAGACAGGCAATAGAGGCCGATCCGCAGCACTGGCAAAGTCACACCATACTGGGTAACAACCTGGCTCGCCTGGGCCAGGAGGACGAAGGTCGGAACCACCTGGAACTCGCGTTTGACAACGACCCGTTCAATGTACTGACGTCAAACCTGCTGCAGGTTTTTGACACACTGGACACCTACGCCACACTGGAGACAGAACATTTCCGCGTCAACATGAGTCATCGCGATGCCCTGATTCTGTGGCCCTATATGGCACCGTTGCTTGAAGAAAGCTGGGATCATCTGGTGGAGAAGTACCAGTTCGAACCTGAAGTGCCTGTGATCATCCAGGTGTTCGAGAACACCGAGGACTTCGCCGTGCGCTCGGTTGGGCTGCCCGATATTGGCCCGCTGGTGGGTATCTGTTTCGGAAAGGTGGTGACGCTGATTTCACCCGACACGCTGAATGCCAACTGGCAGGAAATCCTGTGGCATGAGCTTGTGCACGTCTGGACCCTGCAGATGACCAACAACCGCATGCCGCGGTGGTTATCCGAAGGCATTTCGGTCTGGGAGGAAGGGCAGTTCCGGCCGGAGTGGGGGAGGCGTCAGGGCCTTGAACTGGTGCGCGCTGTCCAACAGGAGCGACTGCTGCCGGTGGGTATGCTCAACGAAGGTTTTACCGGCGCGCGCAGTAATTCCGATCTGAGTTTTGCCTACTTCCAGTCCTATCTGGTGGTGGACTATATAGCGGAAGCGTTCGGCTTTGAAAAACTCCTGGCACTGGTTCACGAGTATGCACATATCCGGGAAGAACATGAGATGTTCAGTAATGTGTTCAACATGGACATGGATGAATTCGACGCGGGCTTCCGCGAGTGGATTGATCAACGGGTGGATGAAATCAATGTGTATGTACACAGCGAAGATGCACCGGACGAAGGTGCTGGCCATGGCCATGGTATCCGTGAGAACAACAGCGCAGTGATGGCCGAGCTGTATAACAATGCCTCGCTGAAGCGGCACATGCGTGCGCGAGTGGAAAACAACAGTCGTGATTTCCAGGCACACATGCAACTGGGCATTATTCTGTTCCAGGAAGAGAGCTACGATGAGGCCCTGCAGCACCTGCAGGCAGCGCATGAGATATTGCCTGACTATACTGGATATCCCAGCCCGACACTGATCATGGCACAGATTTATGAAGCCCTTGGTGACACCGAGCGCCAGCTTGAGCAGCTTGCCTTGATGCTCGAGCACCAACAACATGATTATTCGTCAGCCATGAAACTTGCCGAGCACGCCTGGGATCAGGGTGATCTGGAGACGGCAGCGCACTATGTTGATCGGGCACTGGGTATCAACCCGTATCGACTGGAAGTGCATCGCCTTGCCGCACGTATTGCCAGGGAAACCGGCGAAACGGAGCGGGCTGTCAGGGAGTTCGAGGTGATTGCCGAGCTGGATGCCAATGACCCGGTAGCCGCGCGCACGGATCTCGCTGAGGCCTATCTGCAAAGTGACCGGGTTGACGAGGCGCGCATGAACATATTGCGTGCACTGGAGATTGCGCCGGGTTATCAGCGTGCTCAGGAAGTATTGTTGAATACCGTTGAAGCCAGGGAGCAGGGCCAGACCCTGTAAGGAGCTTTCATGTCACGCTTGAGAAACAGGTTGGTGGCGGTACTTGCGGTCGTGTTGTGGCCGGCCCTGGCCGATGCCCAACCGGCAGGAGGCACTGCGTTTTCTCCGAGCTTTGATATTGACACATTACGCGGCGGTGACGCCTACGAAGCCGGGGAAGGTGTGCCGGAGTTCACCTGGATTCGGGGCCGGTACCAGAACTATCCCGGCGGACGCGGATGGCGCGGTGGCTGGTGGGATACCGACTGGCCGGAGGCAGAGGAGAACTTCATGCGTGGGGTGCGTCGTTACACCAATATTGACGCCCACACCGAACATGTCCAGGCACTCGACCTGACCGACCCGGCGCTGTTCGAGCACATCTTTCTGTATATGAACATGAAACGCGTACCAATTGGCACTACGCGCAGCGGGCCCGATTTCAGACCAGAAGAGATCGAGGCGCTGCGTGAGTTCATGTTTCGTGGTGGCTTTGTCATGCTGGATGACTTTTGGGGGGAAGCGCACTGGCAGGATTTTCTGGTTGAGATCAGCAAGATTTTTCCCGACAGGGAATTGGTTGAGCTGACAACCGATCATCCCATATTCAGCATATTCTACGATGTGGACGAGATCGTACAGGTGCCAGGCAGAGCAGTAACCTGGGATCGTGGCGGATTTTCGCTGGATGATCCCCGTTATCCGCCCACCGTACATGCCATACTGGACGATGACGGACGAGTGATGCTGGTTGCCAATTTCAATACGGATCTCGGCGATGGTTGGGAGCATACTTTTGACGAACAATTTCCCACGTACTACAGCAACGAAGCGTACAAGATAAGCATCAATTATCTCATTTACGCGTTTACCCACTGATTGAACAGGACACGACCATGACCGAATCCACTGTCGAGGAATTAGTTGCCGGGCTGGAGAGCGAAGATGACCTGAGCCTGGTCAGAAAAATGCAAGACGGTTACCAACAGATTGTCACCGAAATTCGCAAGGTCATTGTTGGCCAGGATGAGGTGGTGGACGAGCTGCTGATTGCGTTGTTTGCCGGCGGACATTGCCTGGTAACCGGCGTGCCGGGTCTGGCCAAGACGCTGCTGATCAAGACAGTAGCCGACATTCTTCAGGTGGACTTCAGTCGCATCCAGTTCACACCCGATCTGATGCCTTCGGACGTGGTTGGATCGGAGATAGTGGAAGAGGCCGATGGTCGGCGTAAACTGGTATTTGTCAAAGGCCCGATATTCACCAACATACTTCTGGCTGACGAGATCAACCGTACGCCACCCAAAACACAGTCTTCCCTTCTGGAAGCCATGGAAGAAAGGCAGGTGACAGCAGCCGGTACCACCTATCCCATGTCAAAACCCTTTTTTGTGCTGGCCACGCAGAATCCGATTGAGCTCGAAGGCACCTACCCGCTGCCCGAAGCACAGCTTGACCGGTTCATGTTCAAGATTGATCTGGGTTATCTGTCAGAAGAAGATGAAGTGGCTGTGGTCAGCAAAACAACCCGTGTGGTGGACAACACGGTGGCCCACCCCTTGAGCGGCGAGGACATACTGGCATTCCAGCGTATTGCCCGACAGGTACCTGCCGCACAGGCGGTGGTGCAGTACGCCGTACGGCTGGTGCATTCCAGTCGGCCACAGTCACCGGCTTCCCCCCAGTTCGTCAAGGACTGGGTGAGTTGGGGTGCAGGTATCCGGGCCTCCCAGAACCTGGTGCTGGCAGCAAAAGTCCGGGCGCTTTTGAACGGGCGGTATAACGTTGCCTACAGCGATATCCGGGCCCTGGCGCCCTCGGTTCTGAGGCATCGGGTGCTGCTGAACTTCCATGCGGAAGCCGAACGCATCACAACCGATGAAGTGGTGCGACGTTTGCTGGAGGCGGTAAAGGAGCCCCGCACGGGACTTTAAGTATGGCACAGAGCAGCAATTTCATTGATCCGACAATTCTCAACAGCCTGGACAATCTGGAGATGCGTGCCCGGGTGGTTGTTGAAGGTTTCCTGTCCGGATTGCACCGCAGTCCGGCCAAGGGCTTCAGTGTCGAGTTCAAGGATTACCGCCACTACCAGCGCGGTGATGATATGCGCCACGTCGACTGGAAGCTATATGGTCGCAGCGATCGCATGTTCATCAAACAGTATGAGGACGAGACCAATTTGCGTTGCTTCCTGCTGCTCGACAGCAGTGCCTCCATGGCCTACAACTCCTCCAGCACCGGCATGAACAAACTGGAGTACGGGCGGACACTGGCCTCGGCGCTGGCCTACTTCATCATGCGCCAGCGTGATGCGGTAGGTCTGATCACATTTGATGATGCGCTGCGCGACTATCTGCCGGCCATGTGCCGACAGCCTCACCTGCTGCGAATACTCCGAACGCTGAGTGAGCTCAAACCTGGTGAAAACACCAATATCGTCAAACCACTCCAGGAGCTGGCGATGAACCTGAACCGCAAGAGCCTGGTCATCCTGATCAGTGACCTTCTGAACGACGAGGCCGAGGTCATCACGGCGCTGAGACAATTGCGAGCCATGGGTAATGAGGTGATTGTGTTTCATGTGCTCGATCATGAAGAGCTCAATTTCTCCTTTAATGAATCTTCAGAGTTTATTGACATGGAAACCAACGAAAGCCATGTCACTTCGCCCGGCGCCATACGCAACGTGTATCTTGAAAATCTCGGACGATATCTGAACTACTGCCGCAGTGAGTGCCAGAAAGGGGCGGTGGATTATTGTCTTTTGAATACATCAGAGCCACTGGACAGGGCGCTTCATTCCTATATGACACGGCGGGCAAAGAGTTTTTAGATGACTTTTATTACACCCCTGTTTCTGATTGGTCTGCTGGCCGCGGCAATACCGCTGGCCATACACCTCATTCGTCGGGAGCAGCCACCCAAGGTCCGGTTCAGCACACTGAGGTTTCTCAAGGACACCAAACGCAAGCTTGTGCTGTTTCAGCAGATCCAGCAGTGGTTGCTGTTGCTGTTGCGCGCGGCCTTGATCTGCCTTCTGGTGTTTGCCTTTGCCAGACCGCTGTTTCATACCTCCCCACTTGCCAATCTGGTTGATGGTGAACCTGAGTCAGTGGTGATCCTTGTGGATCGTTCCATGAGCATGCAGCACGGTGATCGCGCGGACCGGGCCAGACAGGCTGCGCGTGATACATTGTCAGCGCTGTCAGCCGGGGATGAGGCTGCCGTGGTGAGTTTTGCCGCCGCGCCGGACCAGGTGCGCCAATTGAGCGCCGATACAGCAGCGCTGCGCAGTTTTGTTGATGCACTTCCGGCCCCGGGTTATGACGTGTCCCGCTTCCTGCCAGCGTTGCGACTTGCCGATGAAATGCTGGACAGCGCTCGCAATGATCGGCGGCGTGTGGTGATGATATCGGATTTCCAGGCGACCGGCATGTCGCAGACTGACAGCAGTTTCATGCTGGCACCCGGTGTCGGCTTCGAGGGCATTGATGTTGGCGGCGGTGGTGTACGCAACCTGACATTCACCGATGTGAGATCGCCGGACCAATTGCTCGAAGGCGTGACAGATTACGAGATTCTGGCGCGGGTTCGCAGCACGGGCACGGTGCATGTGGATAGCGCCGATGTCACTTTGCTTGTCAATGGAGAAGCGGTGGCCAGTGAAACCGTGACGCTGGATCGCACCTCGGAGGCGGTAGTGAGCCTGCCGGTATCCTTCGAGGAGGGTGGGCGCTACTTCGGTGAGCTTCGCCTCAGTGGTGATGATTTTGATGCCGACAACACGCATTACTTCACGGTCAATGTGCTGCCGCGTATCCGGGTGCTGGTGGTCAACGGTGCGCCGTCGACTAACTGGTTCGACGATGGGGCACACTGGTTTGCGCTGGCGCTGGATACCGATGGCAACTCACCATTTTCTGCCGAGACTGTGCTTGCCTCCGAACTGGGCACAGTGACGTTTGCCGATCATGATGTGGTCGTGCTGCTGAATGTGGCCGCATTGAGCGACGGTCAGGCTGCGCAGCTGGATACCTATGTCCGGGCTGGAGGGAATTTGTGGCTGGCGCCCGGTTCGCGCGTGGAGTCGGACGTGTTCAACCGACAATTGGGTGACATGGCACCTGCCCAGCTTGGGGAAGCCGTGGATCTCGGGCAGAATGATTACCTGCTGGTTGCTGATGTGGACAGACGGCATCCGCTGATTGCGCCGTTGGATTTGGACTGGAATGCCCGCTTTCGCGGTTTCTGGCAGACCGAACCGCATAGCGGCACTGATATTCTGATGCACTTTGACAATGGTCTGCCGGCTCTGATGGAGCGCTCGGTGGGCGAGGGCCGGGTGCTGATGTTTGCATCAGCAATGGATCTGAGCTGGAGCAATCTGCCTCTGCAGGGTCTGTACCTGCCGTTTGTGCACGAATCGGTCAACTATCTGGCCAAGGCCACGGACATAGTGCGTACCTATCGTGTCGGCCAGGGCGTGGATCTGACACATGAGCTTGGCGCGGGTCTGGACACGACGGAGGTCACCGGGCCTGCCGGCGATGTGGTATCGGTCTCGGCAGATAATTCTGTCTATCCTGCCACGCGCCCTGGGTTCCTGCAGGTGGGTGATCCTGAATCGGGTTCGCTTTACGCCATCAACAGTGATCCCGGAGCCACGGACTTTTCCCGGGTACAGGTGTCGGATCTGCATGATCGCTTCATCAATCCGGAAACCACACCCATGGCCAGCGAACGGGTACGAACAGCACAACTGATTGCCGAACTTGAGCAGCCGCAGAGGCTCTGGTGGTGGGTATTGTTGCTGGTGATGCTGCTGTTGCCGCTGGAAACCCTGGTTGCCAATCGGACGTATCGCTAAGGGCTTTTTATTGCTGAAGGCGCTTTACCGCGCTGGAGGCTCTGGTTCTGAAAAGGAGGAGGCTGTCGGGACACGGGGTGACTCATTGCTTCAGATTGGATAGGGGGGAACAAGGAATTGCCCCGTGTCCGACAGCCTCTGTTGTCTGAAGCGGCGGCGAATCAAACACCGCTTCAAGCAACGACCTGAATGCTAGCACAAGGTATTTTCCGGCCCGCAGTGGTGGTGACACTTTATTGCAAAGGCTTTGCTACGGGCACAAAACCGGGCCGTTTGTAATAGAGTGTCAGCTTGCCAGTTGTGTATCACTTCCTGACGTACCGCCACCCTTGCGTCGAACGACTGCTCCAATTCTTCGGACGTGTCCGCGCAGTTTCTCGGGTAGTGCCAGCATTGCCGGTGTGACAATCAGCGTCAATATGGTGCCAAAGCTCAGACCGAAGACAATGGCGCTGGCCAGGCTCACCCACTGGGAGGTGATTGGTCCGCCGGATTCGATTTCTGCATTGATCAGGTCAACCGACACGTGCATGGCCAGTGGCAACAGCCCGCAACCGGTAGTGAACGTGGTCAGAAACACCGGGCGCAGACGCTGGGCGCCGGTCTGCACGATGACGTCGGTGATGGCCCATGACGGATTTGCCCGTCTTATATGGTTGAAGGTGTCGATCAGCACGATGTTGTTGTTCACGATAATGCCCGCCAGGGCCACAATCCCGATTCCGGTCAGAATCACACTGAAGGTCTGTCCGGTAATGAGAAGACCCAGCAGGACCCCCGAGGTGGACAGCAGCACCGATGACAGGATCAACAGAGCCTGATAGTAACTGTTGAACTGGGTAACCAGCAGAATGGCCATCAATGACAGCGCAAGCAGGAACGCCTGCAGCAGGAAGGCAAAGGACTCTTCCTGCTCTTCGTTGGCGCCGCGGAAGCGATAGTTCACGCCCGGTGGCGGTGGATTCTCCAGCAACCACTGACGCAGTTCCTGCACCTTGTTGTCCGTCACCACACCGGGTGCCGGATTGGCGCGCACGTAGATCACTCGCGCGCTGTCTACACGCTGGATGCTGCTGACACTGGGCAGGGCTTCACGCTCGATAAAACCACTGATTGGAATAAGTCCGCTGGCGGTGTTGATTCTGATGTTGTCTATCTCGCCGACACCACGGAACTCCCTTGGGTAGCGTACGCGAATCTCGACTTCCTCTTCGCTGTCGTCGGGTCTGAAGTCACCCATCATCACACCGGTAGTGAGCAGTTGAATGGCTGAACCAATTTCTGTGATGTTTGCCCCTGACATGGCCGCGCGCGCCCGGTCAACCGTGATCTGCCACTCGATGCCTGGCACCGGCGTGGTGTCATCAATGTCGATAAGACCGTCCATGTTGTTGCTCATATGCTCGCGCACCCGTTGGGCTTCAGCGATGATGCTGCGCAGGTCTTCACCATAGAATTCGAGTTGCAGTTCCTTGCCCACTGGTGGACCGGCCTCGGGTGCCACCACTTCTGCCGTGATACCGGGCAGGTCAGCTATGGCCTGCCGATACAGATTTTCGAGCTCAAAGCCGTCAATGTCGCGGTCGCGACGATCGGTGAATTCGAGAAATATGGTACCGATCAGATCGGGCGCTGCCCCCATGCCACCACCGAGACTTCTGCCGGCGCCGGTCTGTGTGACAACATTCTTGTAGTGGCCAATTTCACGAATCCGCGTCTCGACATCCAGCACGATGTCACGCACTTCTTCGGGTGACAGGTTGCCGCGGGCAAAAACCCGGATCTGGGTCTGACTGGGTTCAACACTGGTGAAGAATTCCACCCCCTTGCCGAATGCTCCGTAGGCCATGATGATGCTGACCAGGGTTGCGATACTTGCAAGGAACACCAGGCCGGGCATGCGCACTGCCACATTGAGCAAGCGAGCGTAGGCACCGGTAATGCCACCGAGTTTCTGTGGGTCGCCTGTTTCCAGCTTCCGCAGCTGGTCGGCACCCTCCACGTTTGAGCTGACTCGCCCGAACAGGGCGCCCAGAGTCGGCGCAAACAGCAGGGCGTAGATCAGGGCACCCACCAGTACGGCGAACACCGTGATGGGCAGATAGCGCATGAACTCGCCGGCCACACCGGGCCAGAACATCATCGGCAGGAAAGCGGCAAGTGTTGTGGAGGTTGATGCCAGTATGGGCCAGAACATCCGGTTCACTGCTTCCTGGTAGGCATCGCGGCGGTTGTAACCTTCTGCCATTTTCCGGTCAGCAAACTCGATCATGACGATCGAGCCGTCAATCAACATGCCCAGTCCCAGCAGCAGGCCAAAAATGACCATGAAGTTGTAGGTGAAGCCAAGCGCCGAGATGATGATGAAGGCAAAAAAGAAAGAGAATGGCACCGACAGCGCAACAAGAATGCCCGAGCGTACGCCAACCGTGGCAATGACCACAATAAGGACCAGCATCATGGCGGTTGCCATATTACCCTGTAATCCTGACACCTGTTCGATGACCAGGGGAATGGTGTTGTTGAGATAGGATATTTCCACTGCCGGTGGCACGCGGTCACGCATGTTATTGACTATATCGTCGATATTGTCCATTGCCAGGATGAGATTGGCGCCCTTGCGCTTCTGTACATCCAGTGAAATGGCGTGCTGGCCATTGGCAAAGGCAAAGCGCTCGGCATCCTTGAAGGTGCGTCGGATTTCGGCAATGTCACTGAGCACCAGTACGCCGTCTTCGGTCGCGGCGATAGGCAGATCATAAAGATCCTGCGCGGTTTCGATCAGGCCAGGCAACTTGACGGCAAAGCTGCCCTGACCGGTGTTCAGGGTACCAGCAGGAATCAGGCGGTTGTTGTTGCTGACGGCCTGCACCACCTGGCTGTTGGTGATACCGTACATCTCCAGCCGGGCCGGATCTATGATGGCTTCCAGCAGTTCCTCACGAGCGCCTATGCGGTCGGCGGACAGGATTTCGGGCAGGTTCTCGATTTCCCGTTGCAGTTCCTGTGCAACATTGAGCAGGGTCCGTTCGGGCACCCCTTCACCACTGATTGCAATCTGTACCACCGGTACGGTAGCGGCGGAAACTTCCTGGATCAGCGGCTCTTCAGTCGCTGATGGAAAGCGCGCTTTTGCCCGATCCAGGGCACTGCGGATGTCCTGCAGTGCCAGGTTCGGGTCAAAACTGACGTCAAACTCCGTAATGATGGTGGCCGCGCCCTCGTTGGAGAAGGAGCGAATCTGGGTGATGCCTTCAACGTTCTTGAGCTCTATTTCGGTGGGTCGGGCCAGTAATCGTTCGGCATCCTCGGGGGAGATGCCCTGGTGGATGATGGTGGTGATGATGACCGGTACGGTCACATCCGGGTTGAGCTCCACCGGGATCGAGCGATAGGAAAAGAAACCGACAAGCATCACCACCACAAAAACACTGATGGTGGTGCGGGCTCGGTTGGTTGCCGTTTTGATATAGTTCATTTGTTTGCTTCCGGATCAGGAGCCGGCTGCGCGGCTGCTGTCCCTGCGAACGGTCTGTCCGGGAAATACCAGTTCCTGGCCAAGTGTGATCAGAGTCACTGAGTCCGGCAGACCGGTAACCCAGAACCCGGGTTGTTCGATACGGGTACTCTCGCCCACGATGACGACGTTTCGAAAGTGCACCCGGTCATCATCATCCAGAATCTTCACACCGATGCCCCCATCATCATCCAGGGTCAGTGAGGACGGCGGCACCAGATGGGCACCGATTTCCCGTGCCTCGACCATGATGTCGGCAGTCACGCCCTGACGGATCGGCTCATTGCCCGGTGCCAGTTCCACCTCGATACGATAACTGCGTGTTGCCGGGTCAGCAGAACGTGCGATGAAGGCAACCTGGCCCCGGACTCGCTCACCAGTGATCAGGCGTGCTTCAACGTCTGCCCCGACCGTCAGTTGGGCCACTTCATGTTCTGCCACATGACCGACCAGCAACATCGGGTCATCGTCCAGCAGGCTCGCGCATTGCGCGCCCATATCCAGGAAGTCGCCTACTTCGACAGTCCGGTTTTCCATGATACCGGAGAAGGGGGCGCGGACCCGCCGTCGCTCCAGATTCAGGCGTGCGCGTTCCACGGCGGCGGTGGCGGCATCCAGCGTCGCCTTGCGCTGGGCAATGGCTGCCCGGCCTTGCAAGCCGCGGCTTTGCAGGTCAAGTTCACCTTCGTATTCCAGGCGCGCCTGTTCCTCGCGACTGATGGCTTCCTGCAGATCGGTTTCCCGGTTGTCCACAGCCAGTTCACACAGGATGTCACCTTCCTCGACCCGGGCGCCGCGCGGGAAAGGTGTGGCAATGACCCGGCCGGAGGTCTCTGCACGCACGTTGACGTGCCTGAATGCCTGGGTACGCCCGCGAACCCGGACGTTGGCCACGTAGTTCTGACGCTGCAGGTCGAGGACCCTTACGGCAAATGTGCCGGCGGCCGGTGTTTCGTCCGAATCGGCTGAGTAGGCATGAATGGTGCGATCACGTCCGGGGTCCGCATAGCGGTCTTCTGCGCTGCCAGGCGCTCGTGGTACGAACATCCATAACACCAACAGGGAAAGCAGGCCCAGTGCGACTAGGTGTCTGGTTTTCACAAAAAATCTCCGGAAACAATTGGGAGCGAGCTAGGGTGTTACGTATTGTAACCACTCAAAACGTCATTGCAATGACAAAACGTCAGATTCCGGCGGTTTGAGCAACGGTTCGTCGAATGTCATGCTCGGTTGGCCGAAACCATTGTTTGAGCTACCATAAGCCCGCCCAAACCACAGGAACTTCCTTATGTTTGCCCGTTATTTTCCGACCGCACTGCTGGTGTTGAATGGACTGCTTTACTCTTACGTCGCCTGGTTGTTCATCACGGAGCCGGTACTCTGGTTCAATGCGCTGGAGGTGAATCTGAGGTCTGCGGTTGGATACACAGAACTGCAGGCGGTGTATGCCGGTCTGCTGGGCGCACTGGGGTTGTTCTTTCTGCTTTGTGCCTGGCAACGTCAGCATCAGGGTGCAGGCGTGCTGCTGTTGGTGATCAGTTACGCCGGGCTGGTGGCAGCGCGCAGTCATGGGATATTGGTTGAACAGGCTTACAACACCCTGATATTGCAGATCTATATTGCTGAATGGCTGGCGCTGTTGCTCGCGCTGGTGGCTTTGTTTGTCGGGCGTCGTGTCTGAATCGACATCGGTACTGATCCGTAGCGCCTAGCGCGCTACCGGGCGTTTCTGCAGCTTTCGCTGCAAGGTCCTGCGATGCATCTTGAGCTGCCTGGCGGTGGCCGAGATGTTGCCATCATTCTCTTTCAGTACTTTCTGGATGTGCTCCCATTCCAGTCGCCGGACCGACATGGGTTCCTGGATATTGCTGCCGCTCGGCCCGTCAGCGTCCTTTTTTTCCGTCAGTGCGAGCACAATTTCATCGGCGTCAGCCGGTTTGGCCAGATAATTGTTGGCGCCGAGCTTGATGGCTTCCACCGCGGTGGCAATACTGGCGTAACCGGTCAGCACCAGTATTTTCATGTCAGGATGACGGCGCTTGAGTTGCGGGATCAGGGACAGTGACGAGTGACCGCCTAGATTCAGGTCCAGGATCGCGAACTCGGGGGGTGAATCGGCTATCAGGCTCTGCACGGCCTCGGCAGAGCCTGCATGCACGACATCAAAGCCACGATGCCCCAGCGCCCGGGTGATGACGCGCGCAAATACGTCGTCGTCCTCGACCAATAGCAGATTCTGCCGTGCCTGTGTTGCAGGGGTTTCTGTATTCACGGCGCGGTAGTCTCCTGAAGCCTCGCTGGCAGCCGCACAATGCTCATGGCGCCACCAGTTTTGAGGTTGAACATTTCAATACTGCCGCCGCTGCGAGCCACAGCCGCGTTGGCCAGGAATATGCCTATTCCCATGCTGTCCTGCCGGGTGGAAATGAACGGATCCCCCATGCGCTCCATGACGGCCTGGGGGATGCCTGCGCCATCGTCCCTGACCGATACGATGACTGGCAACTTGCTGTTTCTGTCCACATCAAGATTCACGACTACCTTTTTACGTGCGGCTTTGACGGCGTTCTCAATGATATTGATCAACGCATGCTTCAGTGTGAGATCGGACGAAATCATTGCAGCCTCCAAGTCCGGGTTCACCGAGAACTCGATGGTGGCGCCAGGATGTACATTAACGATGTAGTCACGCACGTCGTCACAGAACTGATTCACGGTAATACCCTGGCCCGAATCGTTGCCGGCCTTGTTGTACACCGTGGTCAAGGCATCCAGTGAAGCTTTGCAGCGCTGCACCTGTTGCCGCAGCAGACGGATGTCTTCCTTGAGCGAATCACGCCTCAGGCTATTGGAATCCTCCCGGTCCAGTTCACCCAACAGTACCGACATGGTGGACAGGGGCGTGCCAAGGGCGTGTGCGGTGCCAGCGGCCAGTGTGCCTATTGCCACCAATTGTTCGTTGCGCATCTCGTTTTCGCGCACTTGGGCCAGGGTCAGTTCCCGGCTGCGTATGGTGCTTGCCATACGCGTGACAAACACTGTTATCAGTACTGCACTCACGCCAAAAGTGACCCACATGCCAACCAGGTGCAGCTGGAAGCTGCCATTGTTTTGTCCGGCATGATGGGCGTGCTCATCGGATTGCAATCCACTGAACAGGAACAGGGTATAGATGACAATGGCCGCGACGGCCAGAACGTTGACATGCATCTGTGGTAACAGGGTTGCTGCCACCGCAAGCAGCACCAGGAGATAGGAAATCAGAGGATTGGTTGCTCCGCCGCTGAACAGCAGTACGATGACCAGGAAGCAGACGTCGATGGCCAGGTGCGCGGACAGTTCGCTGGAGGCAATGACGCGTGATCGCCTCAGTCGCCAGATGCCCAGCAGCAGGGAAAGTGCTACAGCCAGGGTCATCACAACAATGAGCAATGCCGGGACTTCGAGCAGGTCCAGAACAGCCAGTACCGCACAGGCGATCAGCGCCATCAGTGTAACCAGCAGCCTCAGGGCCAGCAATCGTTGCAGACCCTGACGCGCGGGGCTGCTGCTCTCTGCCGCCGGCAGCAGAAAGCGGGTGATGCCTGTTGATAGATCTGATCCTGTGCGCATGAGGGGATTGTAGCCGATTTCGGGATGGGACAGGTTTTGCCAGCTGCTGACGGCTGCAGTATATTGCCAGCCTCCATGCACAAACGGATTGCTGATGAGTTTGTCCAGACTCAAGTTCCCAATGAATCTCTATGCCGCTGCTTTGCAGCGACGTTACGGCGTTGTGCCGTGGTTGTGTTATGGGCATGTTCAGGGCGACAGGTCGGCACAGGGTGGGCAACCCGATCTGCAGCAGGCACAACGCGATGCCACAGAGCGTCTTGTGGCCTGTCTGGGTGAACAGCCTCTGGACGTGCTGGTTTTGACCCGTGGCCCGCTGGGTCTTGCCGAGTCACTGAAGGCACGAGGGCATTCGGTGACCTCGCAGGATGTAAGCTCGGCAGCATGCCGGCAGAGTGGGCAGTTCGATTGTATTGTGGTGCAGGACTGTCTTCAGGTACTGGATCTGCTGGAAGTGTTGGTGATGGCCGAAACCTGCCTTTGTGCGACCGGGCGATTGCTGATCAGTGACGAGTTTGCTGTGCCTGGCAATACACATACGCCCCAGTCCATGGTGAGCCTGCCCGCGTTCCTGCGTATTGCCGGGCGAACGGGTTTTGCAGCACGGGTAGTGTCTGACAATACGGCGTATGTGAGGGCTTTTCTGCCGTTGCTGTCTCAACTGATGGCAGAGTTCCAGCAACAACGTGTGACTGATCCGATGGGGCCGCAGGTGCCGGACAGTTTACTGAAGGCTCTTGAGCAGGAGTCGAAGGTTTACGCGGAGGGTGTGCGAGTGCACAACACCGTGGAGCTGCGTCACAGTGTCGCCTCGCTGACCGCCCGATCGTCAGTTGGGCACGCCAGGCTTTGCAGCATCAGCCAATGCACGGCGGCGGTGGTTAAACCCCTTTTTGAGTGCGCCTTTGACACAGAATTCGATGCCGCACTGTGGCACTGGAAATATGGCGACGGTCGGGGTCAGGCTGTGGGCATTGTTCAGGATGGACAGCTGATAGCCCACTACGGTGGTATGCCACGGGATGTTCGATACTTTGGCCAGAACAGTCGGGCACTGCAGATATGTGATGTCATGGTGCTGCCTCAAAAACGCGGTTTCTACAGTCGGAGTGGGCATTTTTTCCGCACCGCGGCCACTTTGCTGGATCTGCATGTTGGTTACAGCGCCCGGCATCTGCTTGGTTTCGGTTTTCCCAACCTGAAGGCGATGCGAGTGGCATGTCGTCTTGGGCTTTATGAAAAAACCGATGAGTTGATCGAGATACGGTATCCACAAGCTGTTGAGCTGGCAGCCGAGGCCAGGTTGAATTGCCAGGAGGCAGCAGGGGACATCTTTAATTCATCCGGCTACGACCTGCTGTGGCAGGCCATGGCGCGTGCCCTTGATCAGGCGATTCTGGGGGATCGCAGTGCTGCCTACATGTGTTATCGCTATCTGGCACATCCATCCATACGGTATCGGGTGTTGCAGCTTCGTGATGATGCCGGTCGACTGGTTGCCGTTGCCGTGCTGCGCGACCACGAAGGTGAACTTCTGCTGTGCGATATTGTAGCCGTGCCAGCCGACATTGTCCGTTGTCTGCCTGTGATACGCCAGTGGGCAGGTGACTTGTTGAAGTGCTGGATCGCTGCCGGCCACGCGCACTGGTTTGAACACAAGGGCAGCACACGTCACACTTTGGGAATCGAGATTCCCTGCAATCGCTGGTCCGAGGGACCAGGCGCGGCGGAACTCGCCGGCGCCTGGTGGTTACAGGCAGGGGACATGGACTTTCTTTGATCAGTAGTGATGGAACACCTGACCGACATTGGCAGCCTGGTCGATGTTCAGTTCCACTTCCCGGTACAGATGTATGTCACCCCTGACGATGGTGTCGGCTCCGATGTCGATACGGTTGCGGGATTGTCGATTGTTGCGCAGTGGCCAGAGCAGGCGGGACGCCACGCCTTCGCGGGAATGATTCTTGCGGATCACGATATCACCACCAACGACAGAACCGGGTCGCAACAGGACATTGCCGTTGACCGTGGTCAGATCGCCGGTGACTTCAGCGCCCGTCAACTGAATCAGTCCGTTCACCGTGTTGACGTTTCCGCCTGTGCGTGAGTCAGCTTCCAGGCGGATGGCGCCATTGACGGTGTGCAGGTTGCCGGCAACAGCCGCGTGTCGCCCGACATTGATGTTGCCATTGACGGTGGTTGCGTCTACAACCTGTACCCGATCGTCCAGATGGATGCCGCCGTTGACGGTTTTGAGGCGGTCAGCTCTGGCGCCCTGTTGCATGCGGACCGACCCGTTGACCGTGGACACGTTCCCGGTGTGCTCATTGCTGCGAATGTTGATCGAGCCGTTGACCTTGCTGACAGCCGCAAGGTTATGGGATGTCGTGTCGTTGGCATGGGCAGTGCTGCCAAGATAGACGGCAAAAATGACCGCCAGTGCCAGTGAAGCGATAAGCCGTATTTGCCGGTTCTGTTGCGTTATCATGATGTGCTCCCGGAGCATGGATTCCTTTACAGTATTTTTGTCTTGAACGACAGCCGGTTACTGATGTTCTGCGTGATGTCGTTCATTGTGACTTGTAGGGAGCAAGTTGCTTGCCATCTTTTATAATTCCTTTTAATTCAAATACTTGATTTTAATTGGTTGAGTATTCTGATGCTGTCCGGGTGATTTTCGCCAACAGTTGGTAAAAACGGCACATCGGATTGCAGCGGAAATGAGGCCTGAAAATGGCAGAATCGCGCAAATTCGAATCGCCGTATAGGTAAATGTCGACGCTTGATTTACACTGTTTTCATGATGTGTTGTTCCTCTCGCAGTTACCTCCAGCGCCTGTCAGGCCTGACATTTGCCGTGACGGCATCTGTTGGCCTGTGGCTCGTGGCACCTGCGCTGGGTATGGCCGCCGAACCGGATGAATCCGAACAGTCCCGGCCCCAGTCTTCATCAGAGTCCCAGGGCCGGGCTCGATCTGATGAACAGTTGCTCAAACTGCTTGAGGAGGTGGAGTTGCGCAGTGCCTGGGACTGGCTTGAGAGTCGCCGCGATGACCTGTCCCGGAACGTGACCGATGCCGGGCGCAATCTGGATGATTGGCTGGCCGGTGAGTTTGTGGGTGAGCGGGAGAACGAGAGTTATCTGCGAATTCGCCTGAACCAGCGTGTAGGCAGGCATTCCACCTACCACTCCACCGCGCGCATCAGCGGCCGGATTGATCTGCCACAGGCATCAGAGCGATGGAAGCTGATCTTTGAATCGGAAAGCCAGCAGCGCAGAACACTGGTTCAGCAGCGCCTGGACAACTTTCATCCTTCTTCGCTGACCGGCGGTTTCCGCTACGAATTACTTGACCGCGGTGATTGGCAGTTCAACCACGATATCGGCTTGCGTGCCCGAATCCCCCTGGACCCGTTCTACAGATTCCGCTCCCGTTACGGTACGGAGCTGGGAGAGAACTGGGGCCTTGGGCTGGACCATCGGCTTTACTACTACCATCAGGACGGATGGGCCCAGGACGGTCGCCTGTATTTCAGCCGTGAACTGGCAGATACGATGATTTTCCGGCTCAGCTCTGAAGCTCGCTACCAGCATCACCTGAGGCAAACCGAGTTCGCTCAGATAGCCTCGATCTTCCAGGCTCTTGGCGACCTGGAAACGATGACTTACGAGGTCGGTGTGTTGGGAAAAAATCGTCCCAATACCCGAATTAACAGCTACTATGCGCAGATACTGTATCGACGGGCGATTTATGAAGATTGGCTGGTGATGGAGGTGGTTCCCCAGTTGCTGACCGAACGCGCAGAGAGTTGGCGTCCGGACCCGCGTGTACAATTCAATATTGAAGTGTTTTTCTTTGATTTCTGACTATGAGCATTGAACAGAAAACGCAGAGTGTTCCCCTATTCATGCGACCTGGACATTGTGCCGGTGACCTGCTGGGTGCATCGGAGTGGATCGTGCGACATGAAACCCGGGGCCACATCGAGTTGGAAGTGGAAATCCCTGGACGTGTGATGAATCCGCGGCAACAGCTTTTCGGGGGGTTTACCGGCACTTATGTGGATATGGTAGCCCTGTACGCGATCCGCACACTGTTTTCGGCCAATGAGGACTACTGGATAACCACAGTGAATATGCGTATCGACTATCTGGAGCCGGTTGTTGGCCCCCGGATTCGATTACGTGGCGAGTTGATCAAACAGGGGCGATCAACGTCCCTGGTCGCGGTACACTTTATGGATCTGGAGGGCAACCGACAGGTCTATGCCCTTGCCACCATGCGGGTGCTTGATCGCAGTTGACTCTCCCGGTTGACTCAGAGGGCGTCGTTGCCGGTCTCGCCGGTGCGGATACGGATGGTCTGCTCCAGAGCTGTGACAAATATCTTGCCATCGCCGATATGACCGGTATTGGCGGCCTTGCAGATCGCCTCAATTGCCTGGTCCACCAGTGTGTCTTCGATGGCAACTTCGATTTTGGCCTTGGGCAGGAAATCGATGACGTATTCGGCGCCACGATAAAGTTCGGTGTGACCCTTCTGCCGCCCGAAACCCTTGACCTCTGTCACCGTCATGCCGTTGACACCCAGCTCGGACAGTGCCTCGCGAACGTCATCGGACTTGAATGGTTTGATGATGGCGGTAATCAGTTTCATGGTGTCAGCTCCACAGGCGGTCAGTGTCGTGCGGGCTGAAACTTTATCACGGCGCGGGTGAAATCACCACTGGCGTTGTGTCCAGGGCATTCAACCAGGGTTGCAGTTCGTCCCAGTTCAGGCGAAACACATGGCGTGCGCCGGCTACCAGATCGGCATCGACACTGGCGCCGGCTTCCAGCAGGCGTTTTTCGATTTCCGGCAGGCGGGAATTCCAGCGCAACATGTCGTTCTCGCCGATACGGATGTAGATTGGCAAGCCGTCCATTGGTTGCAGTCTGGTATCCTCACGCAGCACGCCAGGTACTGCAACAACCCCGTGATACAGCTCCGGGTTGCGTGCCGCTATCTGCAGTGCGGAACTGCCGCCGTTGGAAACACCGACCAGCAATGATTTTCCGGGCAGGATTTTTGGGCTTTCTTGCAGTTTCTCGATGACTTCGGGAATCAGTTCACCGTTGCGCCCGAAGAATGAGCGCGAGTCCGGTGACACCGGCACAGCTATGGCCCAACCACGGGCGGCAAGCTCATGACCGAGCCAGAATTGGGCGCGAGCAACATACTCGTTGGCCGCGCCGCCGGGCATCAATACACACAGGGGCCACGGCCCACTGCTGCCATCCAGGGCGTCAAACAGGAATACCTTCATGGTGCTGCCATCTGCCAGCTGCACGATGCGTTCCACACCGGCATTGTTAGCCAGCGCTGACGCTGGCAGCAACAGCAGTGCTGCCAGAATCAGGGCAGGCAGTCGGTGAAACAGAGATAGTCTTGTGAATGTGTTCATGTTGGCAAGTGTAACAACAAACGACAGGCAGGGTACGAGAAAGCGGCAAAATGACAGTGTTCTGCCGATAGTCTGAACCGGGCATCGACAGAATGATGCCGTTGCGCGATGAGTCGTGTTTCCTGCTGGATCAGAGTCCGATGATTTCGATGCGCTCGTTGGCCGATACCCGCACGTGTGTGCCATCCACGGTTTTGAAGGAGCGCTCGCCCAGATCACGTTTGCGGACTTCATAGATGACGGGTTGGCTGTTGTTGTCCCGGTGCAGGATGACGGTGACCGATGAGCGGGCGTCCTGCCAGGCGAGAAAGTAAAGTGTGGCGCCCAGCATGGTGGCCATTGCCACCCCGGCAATCACCAGCACTTTCAGGTCTGCACCCGAGGCTGGCGCAGCAGTGCTCGGTGTATCAGGTTTGCTGCCGCGCCACGGATTGTGCTTTGCGGCTTTGCCGGTGGCAGCACCTGTTGTTGCGGTTTTGTTGCCGGGTGTGGACGAGTTGCTGCTGGCTCTGTTTTTTTCGCGCAGGGCCCGTTTTCGCACATAAAGCACGGCCAGTACGATTACGAGCAATGTGATGAGCAGTTGTCCAAGCATGTGGTGGATGATACCAGAGAATGCCCCGAGAGCGTTGTGATACGTGGTGTCAGCTGACATAATCCGGGCTTGCCGGGAAATTTCGCTGATGTTAGTGCAAGAGGGTGTCTGGGTGGAGCGAGTCATCGCCGTATTGCAAGTGTTGCTGGCCGCAGTCTGTGCTGTGATCGCCTTGGGCACTGCCATCAATCTCGGGTTTATCCTGACTCGCCCGGACTCGATTTCGGTTGCCAATGTGCTGATCGGCCAGTTGCTGTTGATCATCTGTCTGGCTGCTGCCACCACCTTGCTTGTACGCAAAGCCAGACAGAACTTCGGAAAGGGCCGGCGTTGACAATGGCGGCTGATTCCGCCCGGGTACGCTTGCCTGTTGGGCCATCTGCTGACAAGCGGTATAATCGGTCGTTTTTTGCAACCCGCACACGTAGCCTGGCTGTTCTGGCATGAAACTGATTGCGTCGATCACTGGTTTTCGCCGTCGCCACGCCCGCTGTGTGGCAACCATTGGCAAATTTGATGGTGTCCATCTCGGTCACCAGGCCATCGTCCGGCAGTTGCGCGAACGTGCGGCCCATCACGACGCGCCGGCAGTAGTGATTGTGATTGAACCGCATCCAGAGGAGTTTTTTGCCGAGTCGCCGGATACCTGTCCGGGACGGCTGACCAATGTCGACGAAAAGGTGGATCTGTTGGCGGCACTGGGCGTTGATTATGTGTACAAACTCAGGTTTGACACTGAGTTGTCGAAGTTGAGTGCGCAGGAGTACGTCACTTCGATACTGGTACAGGGACTGGGTGTTGCCGCACTCATTGTTGGTGATGATTTCCGCTTCGGGCATCAGCGTCAGGGCGACTTTGCCCTTCTTCAGGCCTGTGGCCGTCAACATGACTTTGAAGTCATCAGGACACACAGTTGTACTTTGAACGGTCAGCGCGTCAGCAGCACACGGGTGCGAGAGGTTCTGGCAAGCGATGACTTTGATGCTGCACGTGCCTTGCTCGGGCGCCCCTATGCCATTACCGGCACCGTGATTGAGGGGCGGCGGCTCGGGCGAGAGCTCGGGTTTCCGACCTGCAACATTGCGCTGAAGCGGCGTAATCTGCCGCTGCACGGTGTGTTTGCCTGCGAGGTGTTGCTGGGCGAAGGCGAGGATGCCGATGTCCTGCACGGTACCGCGAACATCGGTTTCAAACCGACAGTAAGCAGTGAACGGGAACCAAGCCTGGAAGTGCATCTGCTGGACTTCCGGGGAGACCTCTACGGAGAGACGCTGTCGGTTGTATTTCTGCATCGCATACGCGACGAAGTGCGGTTTGACGATCTGGACGCCTTGCGCAAACAGATCAGTGAAGATGTGGATCGTGCCAGGGACTGGTTCGATCAGAGACAATCCATGAACGAAGACAACAGGAACCAAGAGTCCGCCCCATGAGTGACTACAAGCACACGCTGAACCTGCCACAGACCGATTTTCCGATGAAAGCCAGCCTGGCCCAGCGCGAGCCAGCCAGGCTCAAGCAGTGGCAGACCAGTGACATTTATGGCCAGATCAGGCAGCGAAGCGCCGGGCGACCGAAGTTCATCCTGCATGACGGCCCGCCCTACGCCAACGGTGATCTGCACCTCGGGCATGCGGTCAACAAGACACTCAAGGATGTGATCGTCAAGGCCAGGACGCTGGCTGGTTTCGACGCGCCCTATGTACCTGGCTGGGACTGCCATGGCCTGCCAATCGAGCACAATGTCGAGAAAAAGAAGGGTAAGGCCGGGCACAAGATAAGCCATGCCGAGTTTCGCAAGGCCTGCCGAGACTATGCGGCGCGTCAGGTTGAAAACCAGAAAAAGGATTTCATCCGCCTGGGTGTGTTTGGTGACTGGGACAAACCCTACCTCACCATGGATTACAGAACCGAGGCCGATATTGTCCGCGCACTCGGTCGTATCGCCGCCAACGGCCATCTGGTCAAGGGCTTCAAGCCCGTGTACTGGAGTGTTGTTGGTGCCTCGGCGCTGGCTGAAGCTGAAGTTGAATACCAGGACAAGACATCCTTTGCCATAGACGTCAGGTTCCCTGTGGTTGACCGGGCAGGTTTTCTGGCTGCGTTCGGCGCCGATGCCGCGCTGACTGCGCAACACATCTCGGTGGTCATATGGACCACCACGCCCTGGACGATTCCATCGAATCAGGCCGTGTCCCTGCATCCGGATCTGGCTTATGCCCTGGTTCAGGGAACTTTTGTCGCTGGCACCGAGCCCGGGGCTGAGTCGGAATCCGAGCTGATTGTAGTGGCTGCCGACATGGTGGAAGCCATCATGAGCCGTTATGGGGTTGACGACTACCGTGTGCTTGCCCGCACCGATGGGCGTGCTCTGGAGCACCAGTTGTTGCAACATCCGTATGATGCGCGGCAAGTGCCTGTGATTCTCGGGCAGCATGTCACCACTGAGGCCGGCACTGGCTGTGTACACACCGCACCGGATCATGGCATGGATGACTTTGTGGTTGGCCAGGCCTACGGCATTGGCACCCTCAATCTGGTGGACGAAAACGGTGTCTTTGTGGCTTCTGCCGGCGAGCTTGCCGGTGTGCATGTCTACAAGGCAGATGAGCTGGTCATCGACCTGTTGAAACAGCATGGTGCGCTGTTGGCCGAAACAAGGATTGTGCACAGTTATGCGCACTGCTGGCGTACCAAGACACCATTGATCTACCGTGCCACACCACAGTGGTTCATCAGCATGAACGAAAAGGGTTTGCTTGATGATTCGTTGAAGGCGGTAAAAGATGTGATCTGGGTGCCGGAATGGGGGCAGGCCCGTATTGAGTTGATGCTCAAGGGCAGCCCTGACTGGTGTGTCTCGCGTCAGCGTACCTGGGGAGTGCCCATCACCCTGTTCGTCAGCAAAGCAACCGGTGAGTTGCATCCACGCACCAGCGAGTTGGTGGAGCTGGTGGCCGCGCGCATCGAGCGGGACGGCATGGAAGCATGGTTCGAGCTGGACCCGGCTGATCTGCTCGGTGATGAAGCAGCCGACTACGACAAGGTCAGTGACACGCTGGATGTCTGGTTTGATTCGGGTGTGACACATTTTTCGGTGTTACGGCAGCGCGAAGAGCTGGCCTATCCGGCTGACCTCTATCTGGAAGGTTCGGATCAGCACCGTGGCTGGTTCCAGTCCTCGCTCAAGACGGCCATAGCCATGAATGGCACGGCGCCTTACCGTCAGGTGCTCACGCACGGATTCACCGTGGATGCCGAAGGGCGCAAGATGTCCAAATCCATTGGTAATACCATTTCGCCACAGGAGGTTTTTTCCCAGTACGGCGCTGACATCCTGCGTCTTTGGGTGACGGCGACGGATTATCGGGGCGAGATGGCGGTGTCGCCGGAAATTCTCAAGCGCGTGGCCGATGCCTATCGCCGTATTCGCAACACTGCACGCTTCCTGCTGTCCAACCTCAACGGTTTTGATCCTGCCGCTGACCTGGTAGCGCCACAGGAGATGCTGGCGCTTGATTACTGGATCACACGCCAGGCGCAGCTACTCAGGGATCAGGTTCGCAAGGACTATGACAACTATCACTTCCTCGGGGTCTATCAGAAGGTCCATAACTTCTGTGTCATCGAGCTTGGCAGCTTCTATCTGGATGTTATCAAGGATCGGCAGTACACAACACGCAGTGACAGTGTGGCGCGACGCTCCACGCAGAGCGCCATGTATCACATTGCGGAGATTCTTTCGCGACTGATCGCTCCTGTCCTGAGTTTCACGGCCGAGGAAATCTGGGAAAACATACCGGGTGACCGCGATGATTCCGTGTTTCTTGCGTTGTTCGACGATGGTCTGAAAACGCTGGGAGAGTCCGGGCAGTTCAGTGACAGTTTCTGGCGCACCGTGATGGCAACACGCACAGCGGTCAACAAGGTGCTTGAACAGAAGCGGACGGAGAAACTGATAGGCTCAGGCCTGGCGGCACAGGTGTCGATTCAGTGTAACCAGTCCCTGTTTGATGTGCTGAACAGTCTGGGTGACGAGCTGCGTTTCGTCTTGCTGGTATCCGGCGTCACTCTGCAGCTGGGCGCCGACGGGGAAAGCATTGGCGATGTGCCCGGTCTGTTTGGCATAACAGTTGAAGCGTCTGCTGATGCCAAGTGTGTGCGCTGTTGGCACCACCGGGCTGATGTTGGCAGCCACCCATCACACCCGGAACTTTGTGGTCGATGTGTCAGCAATGTGGACGGAGATGGAGAGAAGCGACTGTATGCCTGAGCAGAATCCGGTGGTAGCTCGCGGTGCCAGCGTAACGTTGCACTTTTCGCTGTCCTTGACCGATGGAACCCTGATCGACTCAAACTTTGATCAGCGTCCGGCCCGGTTCACAGTGGGTGATGGTTCGTTGTTGCCCGGTTTCGAATCGGCTCTGACTGGCATGGCGGCCGGCGAATCGATACGTATCACTTTGCCTGCAGCGCAGGCATTTGGTGATGTGAATCCGGCCAATGTACAGACTTTCAACAAGGAGAGATTCGCCGGCCTGCTTGCCAACAGGACGGATCCGGTCACTGTCGGGACGGTGCTGGCATTTGCCGATGGCGCCGGCAATGATATTCCCGGCGTGGTACAGTCATTGGATGACGAGCTGATGGTGGTGGATTTCAACCACCCCCTGGCAGGGCGCGATATCGATTTTGCTGCCAACATAGTCAACGTTGTTCCTGCCGGTGTGCAGGTTATGGAAATTCAATGATTACCGAGAATCTGAAAGGGGCCGAGATCAGACTGGCCAATCCACGTGGTTTCTGTGCCGGCGTGGATCGAGCCATTGATATTGTCAATCGTGCGCTGGACGTGTACGGCGCACCGATTTATGTGCGTCATGAGGTGGTACACAACAAGTTTGTAGTGGATACCCTGCGACAGCGAGGCGCGGTGTTTGTTGACGAACTTGAAGATGTCCCGGCGGCTGATCCGCAGGGCAGAACACCAATAGTCATATTCAGCGCACACGGTGTTTCCCAGCAGGTGCAACAGGAGGCTGCAGCGCGCGGTTTCCGTGTGTTTGATGCAACCTGCCCGTTGGTGACCAAAGTGCACATCGAAGTGGCGCGCTACAGTGAGGCTGGTCGAGAGTGTGTACTGATCGGTCATGCACGGCACCCGGAAGTGGAAGGCACCATGGGGCAATATGATCGCAGCCGAGGGGGTGAGATCTATCTGGTGGAGTCGGTGGATCAGGTAGCGCAGCTGGATGTGCGTGAGCCGACACAACTGGCCTACGTCACCCAGACTACACTGTCCGTTGACGACACAGCCCGAATCATTGATGCCTTACGTGAACGTTTCCCGCATATAGAAGGGCCGCGGAAGAAAGACATCTGTTATGCCACCCAGAATCGACAGGATGCGGTCAAACAACTGGCCCTGGAATGTGACCTGTTGCTGGTGGTTGGTTCCCCGAACAGCTCCAACTCCAATCGTCTGCGAGAGCTGGCCGAGCGCCTGGGGTGCGAGTCGTACCTGATTGACCGTGTGGATGACCTGAATCCGGAGTGGTTGACAGGCAAGCGGAGGCTGGGTATTACGGCGGGAGCGTCGGCACCGGAGGTGCTGGTGCAGCAGGTGGTAGAGCGCCTTGAGCAGCTTACGGGTGAAACGCCGAGGGAGTTGGCCGGGGTTGAGGAGAACATTGTTTTCCGGATGCCACGGGAACTGGCGCGCTGATCATCCTGCGATCTTCAGTTTGAACGCCTTCGGGCAGGCAATGATGTCGTCCTGACCGCTTTCCAGAAGTCGGGTGTAGGGTACCAGGCGGTATTCACCAGTGCGCCTGCTTCTGGCGTCGCGCCGTCTTGCCTTGCGACCATTGGCCTTGCGTTTGTCGAAGGTATACAGGCTGTAGTCGGGTGGCAGGTGCTGTTTGATCTCCTCGATGCTGTTGAAGGATAACGCCTGTCCGTAGGTGACCTCGATAATCAACAGTGGTCGGAAACGTGCCAGTGTATCTCTCAGACCGGCCAGTGCCGGCTTCTCGAACCCCTCCACATCCATCTTGACGATGTCCAGCCGGTCAAGCCCCAGTGACTCAATATAGTCGTCGCCGCGAACCAGTTTCAATTCGCCAGCGGGCTCATTGCCTTTGCTGACTGAGTCGGCATCAAAGGAGCCTACGCCAGCATTGCTGCCTGATGGCGCGTAGAATGGCAACTCTGTATTGCTGTCGCTGAGCCCGACCGGATGCACGTGGATATGGGAAACGGCATTATCTGCAATGCGTTTCTCAAACAGTTGGCGCACTGGTGGGTAAGGTTCAAAGCTGTGAATTTCCCCGGCTACTGTGCTCATGAACAATGAGTGATGACCGACATTGGCCCCGATGTCGAGAAAGCAGCCCCTGTTGCCCGGTGCGCATAGCTGCATGGCATCGCGCATGAAAAAGACCAGATGTTTCTCGAAGGCACCGTGGTAGTAGACGGCGTAATCCACATTGTTGTTCAGGTTGCCATGATAGGTCAGGCCAAAAAAGTCGCGGCTGAACGGGTAATCTGCGCCGCTGCGCCGGGCAAGGCGTTTGAGAAGTGGCCTGGACAGCGCGCGTGGCAGCACAGGATGCCGCCACAGAAAACTGCCAATTTGATCGGGGAAGGTCATGGTCTATGAGCGCGTGTGCAAATGGTCACTGCATTGTATCGGTCAGCAGTGAGTCATGGAACCTCTGCTTCCTGGCTTTCGGTTTTGTTGGTTGCCGCGCGGGAGAGTTCGTTGACCGTGATCTCGGGATAGTATCGCTCCACAAGCAGCAGCAGGGAAGCGATGAACTTGCGCATGGCTGGTGCCGGCAGCATGCGGCTACGAATCAGCGAACTCATGCCCTGCTGCAGTTTGATGACGCCAGCACGAGAGGGCCGCAACGTTGCCGCCGGCACCTTCAGGGAGGGTCTGAGTCCGGCTCGTCCGGGTATATGTCGCGGGTGCTGGCGCAGGAAAAGTTTCTGCCAGAACAGACTGAAGGCTTTGTTGGTGCTATTGGTGAACAGGCGATCGGCGCTTCGGGCCAATGACATGAACTGTGCGCTGACCGGGGCTCCGGGCGAGGCAATCAGTACCGGCACCTGGCGTTGTACTGCCCGGCGCATGGCATCGTCGCGTGTCAGGTAACCGTAATACTGCGGTTCGGTACCGAGATACCGTTTACAGGCGGCACGCAGTCGTTTGTAGACGTCTACGCTTTCCGGGTATCCATCCACCATGTTTGTCAGGATGTGAATCTGTGGCGAGTCTGGCTGCCGGCGCAGAACCTTCATCAGCGCAAAGGCATCAGTCAGCGAGGTGGGTTCAGGTGTCACAACCAGCAGGCAGTGGGGAACCGATGCCAGGAATGTGGTGACATTGCGGCCAATACCGGCGGCAGTGTCAATGATCAGGTAATCGTGATTCTGTTCCAGTGTGAGCAGGGCATCCAGCAGCAATTGCTGCTGGTCGGCACTGAGATCCGCGAATTCGGCGACACCGGAGGCGGCCGGAATGATGGTGATATCACCAGGCGCCTTTATCTGGATCTCGCTGATGTCCGCCTCGCCCCGGATCAGGTGCTCAAGTGTGCGGGTAGGGCGCAGATTGAGCAGGATGTTGACATTGGCAAGGCTGGTGTCGGCATCAAATACACAGACACTGTTGCCCTGGCGTGCCAGGGCGATAGCCAGATTGGTGCTGACATTGGTCTTTCCCACACCGCCTTTGCCACTGGTAATGGCCAACACACGCGCGTGACGGGGCTTGTGTTCCGGCATTGAATGAGCGAGTGATGTCATTGAGGTTCCAATCTGCGCTTGAGCGCGCTGTATGTCTGTATAATATCGGCCGATTCAGGCCATTCTGCAGCACACAGGGGACCTCTGACCAACGTTATGGCCCCGCCCGGGGGGCTTTCAGCCAATCCGGCGCTCTTCGTTGCACTTTCTTGACAGGCCGACGCATGCCGGCGAAACTGCGCCTCGATACCCGAATTGGCTGAAAGCCAGAGTGCTCATAACGTTGTTCAGAAGTTCCCAAACGGAGACAGCCATGCTGGCAATCATCGGTGGTACCGGACTCAATCAGATCGAAGGCTTTGCCGGTGAACGTATTGTGCCGGTAGAAACAGAGTATGACACGGTGCCGGTCAATATTGCCCGCGGTCACCTGGACGGTCATGAAGTGTGTTTCCTGCCACGCCATGGCCAGGGCCACACGGTGCCGCCGCACAGGATCAACTACCGGGCCAACATCCAGGCGCTGAAGCGACTGGGGGTCCGTCATGTGGTGGCGGTCAATGCCGTGGGTGGCATACACGAGTGTATGGGACCTGGTGCAATCGGTGTTCCCGGGCAGATAGTGGACTACAGCTGGGGCCGGGAGCACACCTTCTTTAATGGCGCTGGTACCGGTGTTGAGCATGCGGATATGACCGAGCCGTATGACGAGGCGCTTCGTCAGGTGTTGATTGCGGCTGCCGACAGGGCAGGGATCCCGGTGTGGCCTGCCGGTGTATACGCCTGCACCCAGGGACCGCGCCTTGAGACCGCCGCAGAAGTACGGCGCCTGCAACGTGACGGTTGTGACATGATCGGCATGACTGGCATGCCCGAGGCGGCCCTTGCGCGGGAGGTTGACCTGGCTTATGCCAGTATTGCGCTGTCGGTTAACTGGGCGGCGGGTCTGACGGATGATGTCATTACCATGGAGAGTATCCAGGCCGTGCTGGCTGATGGCATGGGGCAGGTGCTGGATGTGCTCCGGCAAGTGCCCCACCAGCTGTCTCTAATACGTTTTTCAACAGCCTGTTAGGGCAGCACACGCTTGAAGGGTTTGACCACGACACGCCGGTACACACCCGCCTTCACGTAGGGGTCATCGTCAGCCCAGCTGCGGGCGTCTTCAAGTGAGGGAAATTCAGCAATGATCAGGCTGCCGGTAAAACCCGCTTCGCCAGGGTCTTCGCTGTCGGTTGCCGGATGTGGCCCGGCAATAACAAGCCGTCCTTCGGCCACCAGTTTTTCCACCCGCTCGATATGTGCGGGTCGGGCGGGTATGCGCTTTGGCAGGCTGTTTTCCACATCTTCACTGATGATGGCATATAGCATGGGTTGTGTTCCTTTTGTATGTCTGTAATTACGTGTCTGCAGAGATATCGACTTGAGAGTCCTGGCCTGTTAAGGTTCGCCATCCTGACAATCTGCTTGTGAGCGAGGGCATGGCCCGGATACTCAGTATACATCCCGATGATCCCCAGCCGCGACTGATCAACCAGGCGGTTGAGCGCCTGCGCGCCGGTGACGTCATCATTTATCCCACCGACTCGACCTATGCGCTGGGTTGTCATATCGGGGAGAAGGCGGCACTGGATCGCATCCGGCGTATCCGTCAGCTCAATGACAAACACAACTTCACACTCATGTGTTCGGATCTCTCCGAAATTTCCACCTATGCACGTGTCAACAACAGTGTCTATCGGTTGCTGAAAGCCTGCACACCGGGGCCTTACACATTTATTCTGAGCGCCACGCCCGAAGTGCCGCGCCGGCTGATGCACCCCAAGCGCAAGACCATCGGGCTGCGTATTCCCGACAACGCAGTTGCCCAGGCCCTGCTGGCCGGGCTGGGTGAGCCGATCATGAGCACCAGCCTGATTCTGCCAGGAGAGGATTTGCCGCTGTCTGAACCTTATGAGCTGGAGGACCATATGGATAATCTGGTGGATATGATTCTGACGTCTGGCGCCTGCGGTCTGGAGCCGACCACAGTGGTGGATCTGGTGGACGGTGCACCGGTGCTGGTGCGTGAAGGCCGTGGCGACGCGACACCGTTCCGCTGAAAAATATCATCGAATTCAAAACGACCATTTGCGATAATGCGGGTCTGTTTTCTACTTCATCTCAAACGGGGAATTGGACTTGTCTACCGTTAATTCGCAGAAGCGGGTGCTTTCCGGCATGCGCCCCACTGGCAAACTGCATCTTGGGCACTACCACGGCGTACTGAAGAACTGGGTAAGACTACAGCATGAATACGAGTGTTTCTTCTTTGTTGCCGACTGGCATGCGCTGACCACCCACTATACAACCCCGCAGGTGCTTGAGGAAAACGTTCTGGACATGGTGATTGACTGGCTGGCAGCCGGTGTCAATCCGGGTTCGGCATCCATTTTCATCCAGTCACGGGTCCCGGAGCATGCGGAGTTACACCTGCTGTTGTCCATGATGACGCCGCTGGGATGGCTGGAGCGTGTGCCCAGCTACAAGGATCAGCAGGAAAAGCTGCAGGAAAAGGATCTGGACACCTATGGGTTTCTCGGTTATCCGCTGCTGCAAAGTGCGGACATCCTGATCTATCGTGCAGGTCAGGTGCCGGTAGGTGCGGATCAGGTGGCGCATGTAGAATTGACACGGGAGGTTGCCCGTCGCTTCAATTATCTGTACGGCCGTGAACCCGGCTTTGAGGTTTACGCCGAATCGGCAGTTAAGAAGATGGGCAAGAAATCGGCACGACTCTACAATTCCTTGCGCAATTCCTACCAGGAAAAGGGTGATCTGGACGCACTGGATCGCGCCAAGGCGCTGCTGGATGAACAGCAGAACATCTCGCTGGGTGATCGTGAGCGGTTGTTCGGGTATCTGGAGGGGGGCGGCAAGATGATTCTGCACGAACCCCAGGCCATGCTGACACCGGCGCCGAAGATGCCGGGGCTGGACGGGCAGAAGATGTCCAAGTCCTATGGCAACACCATTGCACTTCGGGAGCCGGTGGATGATGTGGAGAGGAAAATCCGCACCATGCCCACGGATCCGGCCAGGGTTCGCCGCACCGACCCGGGTGATCCGGAAAAGTGCCCGGTATGGCAGCTGCACGAAGTTTATTCTGACACCACCACCTGTGAGTGGGTTCAGGCGGGCTGTCGCAGCGCCGGTATTGGTTGCCTGGAGTGCAAGCGTCCCGTGATTGATGCCATTGTGTCGGAACTTGAGCCTATACAGGCCGAAGCCAGGCAGTACGAGAAGGATCTGGACGTGGTACGTTCGATCATATCCGATGGTTGTGAGCTTGCCAGGGAGTCGGCTCGTGATACCCTTCAGGATGTCAGACAGGCAATGGGCCTGAGCTACAACAGCAGGTAGGACAATGACGGCAGATATGCCCACACAGGAGGCGATTACCGGGTCGGGCGACAATGACCGGACCCAACAGGAAATGCCGTTTGCCTATGTAGCCGGGCAGGCCGTTACCCAGCTACCCCAGGACCTGTACATTCCGCCCGATGCGCTTGAAGTCTTTCTGGAGGCCTTCGAAGGCCCGCTGGATTTTCTGCTTTACCTGATCAAGCGCCAGAATATCGATATTCTCGAAATAGACGTTGCTCTGATCACCGAGCAGTACATGGCCTATGTGGATCTTATGCATGCCAATCAGTTCGAATTGGCAGCGGAGTACCTGGTCATGGCTGCCATGTTGGCTGAAATCAAGTCGCGTATGTTGCTGCCACGCACCCGCGATGAAGAGGAGGAGGAGGGCGATCCGCGCGCACAGCTCATCCGCCGCCTGCAGGAGTATGAACGCTACAAGAAGGCGGCCGAGGACATTGATGAGCTTCCGCGTCTGGAACGCGATGTGTTTCCGATGGCAGCGCAGGATCAGGCGTTTGATCGCCCAACGGCCGAACCCGTGGTTGAGTTGCAGGAAATGCTGATCGCGCTGGCTGCGGCCCTGCGCCGCGCTGACATGTTTGAGCACCACCATATCCAGAGAGAAACGCTGTCCACTCGTGAGAAGATGTCCGAGATCCTGGTGCGTCTGACTGCCGACAGGTTTGTACCCCTGGTGTCGTTATTGATGAAGGAGGAAGGGCGTCTCGGCGTGGTTGTCACATTCCTGGCGGTGATGGAGCTGATCAAGGATGCCATGGTTGAGGTGGTGCAGACAGAACCGTTTGGTCCCATACATCTGAAGGCAAGAAGTGAATGAGTGAACAGGAACGCATGAACCAGCAAGAGGGCACGGAGGCGGAAACGGCCGTCGTGGATCGCGATCCCATTGCCAATGAAAAGCTCAGGCAGATCGTTGAAGGGTTACTCATTGCAGCGGGCAAACCACTGTCGATCAATGACATTGCCGTCATCTTCGAGGAATATGAACGCCCCGAAAAGGACGAGCTGCGCGCGGTACTCGATGCTATTGCCGCTGACTGCAAAGGTCGTGGATACGAGCTGAAGGAGGTGGCTTCGGGCTTTCGCTTCCAGGTGCGCGAAACCCTGAGTCAATGGGTGTCCCGTTTGTGGGAGGAGCGACCCCAGCGCTATACAAGGGCGCTGCTGGAGACGCTGGCGCTCATCGCCTATCGTCAACCCATTACCCGGGGAGACATCGAGGAAATACGTGGTGTCAGTGTCAGTTCCACCATCATACGCACCCTGCTGGATCGTGAATGGATCCGTGTTGTGGGCCATCGTGATGTGCCGGGTCGCCCGGCCATGTTTGCCAGCACCCGGCAATTCCTGGACTACTTCAATCTGAAAAGTCTCCAGGATTTGCCGCCGTTGTCCGAGATACGGGATCTGGATCAGCTGAATCAGCAATTGCCCCTGGAAGACGGGACATTGGATATGCGCGTGCTGGATCTGCCAGAGGAGGAAGACCCTGCAGGATTGGCGAACGCGATTGATGCTGACGACAGGCCGCTGTATGACGACGCGGACCTGCCGGATGAAGAAGAGGCCATGGCGCTGGCCAGGCGACCGCTGGATGACATATTGTCGACCCCCGGCGAGCAGAAAGATGACGATGACAGCGCGAAAGACGGCACTGCGAGCAACGACAATGAGGCGGAACGATGAATGATGAGTCGATGACTCACGGTGAGAAACTGCAGAAGGTTCTGGCACGTGCCGGTTTTGGCTCGCGTCGGGAGCTGGAAGGCTGGATACGTACAGGCCGGGTGCTGGTCAATGGCAAACCGGCAACGTTGGGCGATCGGGTCAGCGAAACCGATGCTATCGTGGTCGATGGAAAGAAGGTACAACAGACTGCCCAGGATCCAACGCGGGTTCGGGTGTTGTTGTACAACAAGCCGGAAAACGAAATCTGTACGCGAAAGGATCCGGAAGGCCGCCCGAGTGTGTTCGACAGACTGCCGCCGCTGAAACACGCGCGATGGGTTGCAATCGGGCGCCTGGACATCAACACCAGTGGCCTGCTGTTGTTTACCACCGATGGTGAGCTGGCTAACCGGCTGATGCACCCCTCATCAAATATTGATCGGGAATACGCGGTGCGCGTGATGGGAGAAGTGACAGATGAAATCTTGCAGAACCTGAAAACAGGTGTGCTGCTTGATGGCCATCTGTGTAAATTTACCGATATCCAGTACTTCGATGGCGAAGGTGCCAACCGCTGGTATCACGTGGTACTGATGGAAGGCCGAAATCGCGAGGTCAGGCGCCTTTGGGAGTCACAGGGCCTGAAGGTCAGTCGGCTCAAGCGAGTGCGGTACGGTCCGGCTTTCATCCCGAGTCGGGTGAAGATGGGGCAGTTCTACGAAATGAAACCGCAGGAAATCGAGCAGCTCTACGAGCTGGCCGGGCTGCGTGTCAAGGCCCCGCCCAAACCGGTGAAGCGGCCAGGGCGGCGATAGCTCATCGGATGATTGGCTCGATACCGGTCAACGTCAGTCCCGCAGCCCTGGCGTGACGCAGGTGGTCCCAGGCGCGATTGATGAAGCTTTGTGCGGTATCGGTGCCGGATAGGGTGGCATGTACTGCGCGGACATGATGGGCTGAAGAATCATGCATGCCAGCGGATTTGCCGCCAGCCTGCGTCCCGTCCACAGCAGTGCTGATGTGACGTGCCAGGTGTGCCGCTTCAGTGGCACCTGTGTCGTGCATCAGAACCAACAGCTCGTCAGTTTCCAGCCTGAAAATAATGTCCGTTTCCCGGCAGATAGTGCGGATGCGTGATACCAGCGCCCTGAGGTGTTGCACCCTCGCATTGACTGAGTTGGTGCCATCAACGGTGATCATGACGGCTGACAGCTGGCGGTTATGGCGTTTGGCAAGGTTGATTTCACGTGGCAATAGCTGATTCAGGTTTCGCTCGTTACGAGCGCCGGTCTGCGGATCATGCAGCGCCGCATCTCTGGCCATACGAAACCGCAACGCATTGCGCAGCGATGGCATGATGGTGGTCAGCAAGGATTCGAGTAGCAGCAGTTCATCATCGGTGAATTTTGTATTGCGCTGGAAAATGAGCTCGCCCAGGTTCTCTTCCGATGTGATCAACCGGTAACCACAACTATGGGTTGCGGTTTTGCCAGCGCCGGCACTGATGGAAAGGGTTTCATGCTCAAGCTGTATGCCATCAAGCCCCAGAGCGGGGCCGGTTTCGGACAATATCAATGACAACTGGGTGGACATGTCCAGCGTCGTCTGCAAGCGCTCCAGCAGGCGAAGCAACAATCCGGCGCGGCCCTCGTGACAGGCGGCCACATCGCATTTTTCTGACTTGTCACGTGATTGGAGTTTTACTGCCATGCTTGCCTCTTTACAGACTTTTGATCTGGTTGCCGCCGCTTTCCTTGATATCGTAGAGCGCCCGATCAGCGCGCTCGAACAGGGATGCGGCGGTATCGGATTTTCGCCACGTGGTCACGCCGATGCTGACGGTGAGTCTGAAGCTGTGTTCAAGGTAGTTGATCCGTTTGCGCTCGACGCCTCGTCTGAGCCGCTCGGCAATGACCATGGCGCCCTCGGTATCGGTGCTGTTGAGCACCACAACAAACTCTTCGCCACCAAAGCGGAAACAGGTATCGGTGGCACGGTGTATGTCAGAGAGGGTTGTGACCATTTTCTTCAGTGCCTTGTCACCGGCATTATGGCCGAACCGGTCATTCACTGATTTGAATTTGTCGATGTCGATAACCAGCAGTGAAAACGGTTGCCGGTACCGTCGCGCCAGGGCAAGTTCGCGCTCCAGTGCTGTATCCAGCGCAATGCGATTGCCGGCACCGGTCAGGGGGTCAGCCATCGAAGCGGCAACTGCCTGCCGGTACTGAATGGCATGTCGCAGCGGAAAGAGAAGTGTACCGATCAGGTATTCGATACCGGCGAGCTCTTTTTCATTGAATCGGGTGCTCCGGTAGAACACCAGTTCACCCAGGTTATCCTGTCGGCTGATCAGACGGTAACCGCAGCTATGCGTGGATGTACGACCTGTGGTTTCCAGTATCTGCTCGGGTTCGTTCACATATCGCACACCGGCCAGAAAGAATTCCTCCAACAGTTCGCTGTGGAACAGTTCAAGCAGTGTTGGTACGTCCAGAGTGGTTTGCAGCTGGCTAAGGAGCCGGTGACGCAGTAGCGACAGCGACTCGGCGTGCCCGCCATCAACCGGCGATGGAGTGAGTTGATGCTTCGCGCGATTGAAGTCAATCGTGTTGGATGATTTCAATACCGTTGCCATGCGTGCTCCTGAGATCCTTTGCTCTTCTGCACGCATTTATGCGATAACTGTGCCATTTCTACGCATTATTGCGTAAGGCATTGTAAAGTCAGATGATATTTGTGTTTTTGACTGTTCGTAAAGCTGTTTGAGCTGACAATATTCCGACGTTCTGGTGTGTCGGGCGGCAAACCTTGCCGTTTACCGGCGGCGTTAATCTGCCGCCGGTCATACGCTCGCACTCACGCTCACAGGGTGATCATGTCCCTGATATTGATCGCCTGACCGTGCAGGGGCCGACTTTCCGGGCCAAGCAGATACAGATAGGCAGGCAACAGGTCTTCCGGTGTTGGCAGGCTGGCCGGATCTTCCGAGGGGTAGGCTGCGGCGCGCATTTCCGTGCGCGTAGCGCCTGGGTTGATGCTGTTGACCCGAATGGTTGAAGTATTCTCCAGCTCCTGCGCAAACACCTGCATCATGCCTTCAACGGCAAATTTGCTCACTGCATAGGCTCCCCAGTAAGCCCGGCCCTGGCGACCGACGCTGGACGATGTAAACAACAGGCGGGCGTCCGGTGCCACGTTCAGTGCCGGCAGCACAGCCTTGCTCAAGGCAAAGGCGGCGTTCACATTCACCTGCATCAGTTTGGTCCAGACGTCTTCGGGGTAGTACTGCATTGGGCTCAGAGGTCCCAACAGGCCGGCATTGTGCAGCAAGGCATCCAGGCAGCCGAATTGCTCCAGTATCGCCTGCGCCAGGGCGTCATAGTCGTCCTTTCCCGCCGTCACCAGATCCAGCGGGTGAATCACCGGTTCGGGGGCATCGGGGTATTGCTCGCGAATGATGTCATAGACCTGCTCCAGCTTGTTCTGGGTGCGGCCAAGCAGAATCACGCGTGCGCCTGCCCGGGCGCTGCCAATGGCGACGGCTTTGCCAATGCCATCTCCGGCGCCAGTGATGAGCAGTGTGCGGTTGTTCAGCAGCCCGGCGGGTGCCTGGTAGTCCTTGATCATGATGTATCGGTTCCTTGTGTTCTTTTCAGTCAGGCCTGTGTTGTCATGGCGCGCTCTGCCAGCCATTGACTGATGTCATCTACGCTGTTTGCGATGAGATCAGCGCCCCATTCGCTGATCGGCGGGGAGGCCGGCTGATACCCGTAGGCGGCGGCAATGGTGATGGTGCCGGCCGCGCGCCCGGATTCGATATCGCGCGGATGGTCGCCGACGTAAACACTAGAGGCTGCCTGGCATTGTATGGCGTTGCAGGCCATGACTACCGGTTCCGGATCAGGTTTTGACCGGCTCACGTGTTCGGGGCAGATCAGCACGCGGCAGCGCTGCGCCAGACCGAGCCTGTGCATGATGACTTCGCTGTAGGCCAGTGGCTTGTTGGTGACCACGCCCCAGGCGATGCCGCGGTTTTCCAAAGTATCCAGCAATTGGCTCATGCCCGGATAGAGTGTGGCGCAGGTGTTCTGGATCTGGTCGCCGTACAGTGCCAGCAGTTGTTGATGCAGCAGGCGAAAGTCCTCATCGGATTCGTCCAGATCCGAAATCAGTTTCACCAGCGCTCGAGCCCCGCTTGATACGGTCTGATGGATGCTGGTTTCGTCCGGTGCAGGTCTGCCCATTTGCCTGCTCATGGTATGGAGTACGGCAGAGAAGTCCGGTGCCGTGTCGATGAGTGTGCCGTCCAGATCGAACAGCATGCTGCGTACAGTCGTCATGCCTGTTCACCTGATTCCGGGTCCGATGCGCCGGGCTTGCGATAGTGTGCCAGGTAATTGACGCTGACATCCGGTGCCAGCGCGTACCGTCGTGTCAGCGGATTATAGGTCAGCCCGATACTCTCCCCGCGGATCAGGGCCTGTTGCCTGGCCCAGGCATCGAGTTCCGACGGTTTGATGAATTTTGCGTACTCGTGGGTGCCACGTGGCAGCAGGCGCAGTACGTATTCAGCCCCCACAATGGCAAACAGCCAGGCTTTGGGATTTCGGTTGATGGTGGAGAAAAACAGATGGCCGCCGGGTTTCGCAAGGCTGGCACAGGCTGCCACCACGGCGGCCGGGTCGGGCACGTGCTCCAGCATTTCCAGGCAGGTGACGATGTCGTATGACGCTGGTTCGTTTTCAGCCAGAGCCTCGGCCGAGATGTTCTCGTAACGGATATCCAGACCGCTCTCCAGTTGGTGCAGGCGTGCCACAGCCAGCGAGGCTTCGGCCAGATCGATGGCGGTCACATCGGCGCCCTGGCGGGCCAGGGCCTCGCTCAGAATGCCACCACCACAACCAATGTCCACTACCTTGCAGCCGGCAGGGTTGAGTTTGCGGCCAATAAATCCCACACGCAGCGGGTTGATTCCATGCAGCGGGCGGAATTCGCTGTCCGGGTCCCACCAACGGGAGGCCAGTGCCTCAAACTTGCGAATTTCGCTGTCGTCGCGATTCCCGTTGTTGTGCTGACTCACTATGCCTCCTGCAGCTGCTGCTGCCATTGTCGTACATTCTGCTGCAGCATGGCGGTGTTGATGTTGACCAGCTGCCCGTCTCTCAATACGGCTCTGCCGCCCACCCAGACGTGTGAGACCTGATTGGCCTGAGTGCTGTATACGAGATGGGAGACCGGATCATACAGTGGCATGCTGTTGAGTGTACCCATGTGGACCGCCGTGATGTCAGCCAGCTTGCCGGTTTCCAGTGTACCTATATCGCCGTCCATGCCCATGGCCCTTGCGCCGTTGAGCGTTGCCATCTGCAGAGCCTTGTAGGCGGGCAGTGCGGATGCGTTGCCGGATACGCCTTTGGTCAGCAAGGCAGCGGTCTGTAACTCGGCAAACATGTCCAGGTCATTGTTGCTGGCCGCTCCGTCGGTACCCAGTGCCACGTTGACCCCGGCCTGTTGCAGCTTGTGTACCGCGCAGAAGCCGCTGGCCAGCTTGAGGTTGGAATGTGGACAATGCACCACGTGGGTGCCGGTTTCCGCCAGCAGGGCAATTTCCTCATCAATAAGCTGTGTGGCATGCACGGCAAGCAGGCGCGGGCCGAGCAGGCCAAGATCATGCAGCCGGGCAATCGGTCGCCGCCCCGTTGCCATCAGCGCGTCATTGATCTCCTGTGCGGTTTCGTGCACATGCATATGAATCGGTATGTCGAGCTCTTCGGCCAGTGTTGTCAGGCGCTGCAGCGGCTGATCAGCAACTGTGTAGGGGGCATGTGGGCCAAAGGCCACTTTCACCAGCTGACTGTTGCGGTATTCATCGTGCAGGCGGATGGTCTTGCTGATGTAGTCGTCCGGACCCTGACCCCATGCAGTTGGGAAATCGAGCACCGGTGCGGCCAGTTGACAGCGGATGCCGGATTGCACGGCGCTTCGGGCGACCACGTCCGGGAAAAAATACATGTCTGCGAAACAGGTGGTACCGCCGCGCAACATTTCGGCGATGGCCAGTTGGGTGCCATGCTGAACAAACGACTCACTGACCCATCGGCTTTCCAGTGGCCAGATGTGATCCTGCAGCCAGGTCTGCAGCGGCAGATCGTCGGCGATGCCACGCAGCAGTGTCATGCCGGCATGGCCGTGGGCATTGACCAGTCCCGGAATCAGTACATGGTCATCCAGTGAAACAGCCTGCTCAGCGGTGTACCACTGTGTGGCCTGCTGCTGGGGCAGAATGGCCAGAATGCGCCCCTTGTCCACAACCAGGCAGTGGTGTTCCAGCACACTGCCATCGTCGGTAGCCGGGATCACCCAGCGGGCGCTGATCAGGCTGTCTACCGATTGTCTGCTGTTTTCTGCCGCCATTGAGGTTTCACTTCTTTTCATGGGTGAATTGGGTCGATTATGGGCCGCGATTATAACGAAATCGCAGGATCTTTGTGCTAAAATCAGGCGTTTTTGTCAGTAGGGATTTTTGCTCCGGCAGTTAACTCCGGAACCTGGCTCCGGTACCTGGCTCTGGAACCCCCACACAAGGATCTGATTGAACTATGGCTGAACCAACCAAGCAGGTAATGCCCGTATCGCTGGAAAGCGAGATGCGTGAATCGTATCTGGCCTACGCAATGAGCGTCATTGTTGGCAGAGCGCTGCCGGATGTCCGTGATGGCCTCAAGCCGGTGCATCGTCGTGTGCTGTTTGCGATGAATGTGCTGTCAAACGACTGGAACAAACCCTACAAGAAATCAGCCCGTGTTGTTGGTGATGTGATCGGTAAGTACCATCCACACGGCGACTCGGCTGTGTACGACACGATTGTCCGGATGGCCCAGGATTTCTCCCTGCGTTATCCGCTGGTTGATGGCCAGGGCAACTTCGGCTCCATTGACGGTGATGCCGCTGCCGCCATGCGTTACACCGAAATCCGTATGGCAAAGATTGCCCACGATCTGATGGCCGATCTGGACAAGGAGACCGTCGACTTTTCGGATAACTATGACGGCACGGAAAGCATTCCGGATGTGTTTCCTACCCAGATTCCCAACTTGCTGGTCAATGGTTCCTCGGGCATTGCCGTGGGCATGGCGACCAATATTCCGCCGCACAACCTGACCGAAGTGGTCAACGGATCACTGGCCCTGCTGGATGATGAGACTATTTCCATTGACGATCTGATGGAGCATATCAGTGGGCCGGATTTCCCGACTGCAGCCATCATCAATGGTCGCGCTGGCATTGTCGAGGCCTACAAAACCGGTCGTGGCCGGATCTATCTGCGCTCGCGTGCCGAGGTGATCAGCAACGAAAAAACCGGCAAGGACACCATTATTGTCAGCGAAATTCCTTACCAGTTGAACAAGGCGCGTCTGATCGAGCGTATTGCCGAGTTGGTCAAGGAGAAGAAAATTGAAGGCATCACCGAGCTAAGGGACGAGTCGGACAAGGATGGATTGCGAATCGTCATTGAACTGCGCCGTGGTGAGTCCGGTGAAGTGGTACTCAACAACCTGTATGCCCAGACCCAGATGCAGACCGTGTTTGGCATCAATATGGTGGCGCTGGTGGACGGGCAGCCACGCCTGCTGAATCTCAAGGAAATCCTGGAAGCCTTCCTGCGGCACCGTCGCGAGGTGGTGACACGGCGCACCATGTTCCTGCTGCGCAAGGCGCGCGAGAAAGGCCACATTCTGGAAGGTCTGGCTGTTGCGCTGGCCAATATTGATGCGGTCATCGAGCTGATCAAGACGTCGCCCAGCTCTGCCGAGGCCAAGGAAAAGTTGCTTGCCCGCTCCTGGAAATCCGAAAGTGTACTGGCCATGCTTGGCGAAACCGGGGCCGATGCCTGTCGCCCTGAGGAGCTGCCGGAAGCCTACGGTCTGAAAGGCAGTGACTACTATCTGTCACCGGCCCAGGCGCAGGCGATTCTGGATCTGCGTCTGCACCGCCTGACCGGGCTGGAACATGAAAAGCTGATCAATGACTACAAGGATCTCTTGTTGCAGATCGCCGACTACCTGGAGATTCTGGGTAGCGAACAGCGGCTGTTTTCTGTGATTCGTGAAGAACTTGAACAGGTGCGCAGCAGTTATGGTGATGAGCGTCGTACCGAGATTGTCGGTTCCCAGCTGGACCTGAACACTGAAGATCTCATAGCCCAGGAAGAGCGCGTGGTGACCATTTCCCGCGGCGGTTACGCCAAGACCCAGGCACTGTCCGACTACCAGGCGCAGCGCCGTGGGGGTAAGGGCAAGGCTGCGGCAACCGTCAAGGACGAGGATGCGGTCCAGCACCTGCTGGTTGCCAACAGCCACGACACGCTGTTGTGTTTCAGCAGTGCCGGCAAGGTGTATTGGCTGCGGGTGTTCAATATTCCGCTGGCAGCCCGTACCTCACGGGGTAAACCCATTGTCAATCTGCTGCCTCTGGAAGAGGGGGAGTGGATCACCAGTCTGTTGCCCATCCGTGAATACACCGAAGGGTATTTTGTCATCATGGCCACTGCCAACGGCACGGTCAAGAAAACGCCGCTGGAGAGCTTTTCACGCCAGCGCAGCGTAGGTCTGAGAGCCATCGAACTGGATGAAGGTGATCGTCTGGTGCGCACGGCCCTGACTGATGGTGAGCAGGATGTGATGCTCTTCAGCAGCAGTGGCAAGGTCATCCGTTTCCGCGAAACTGATGTGCGAGCAATGGGCCGGACTGCCCGTGGCGTGCGTGGTATCAGATTGGCGGCGGATCAGGAAATGATTTCCATGATCATCCCGCAGCCCGATGGTCAGGTGTTGACCGTCAGTGAGAACGGTTACGGCAAGCGCACCGACATTACAGAGTTTCCGACCTATGGCCGCGGCGGTCAGGGTGTGATTGGCATGCAGACCAGTGAGCGCAATGGTGCCCTGGTCGGTGCAGTACAGGTGGCAGACGGATACGAAATCATGCTGATCTCCGACCGCGGTACTTTGGTGCGAACCCGAGTCGACGAGGTGTCTGTGCTCAGCCGCAATACACAGGGGGTTCGCCTGATTTCCCTGAAGTCCGATGAGCGCCTTGTCGGGCTTGCCGAGGTGACAGAGCCAGAGGACGAAGAAATCAGCGACAGCAATGCCGGCACAGCCGATGACTGACCAGAACATCAGCGTAGCGTTTCTGGGGCCGGAAGGCACATTTTCGGAAGCAGCGGCGCGACTTCACTTCGGTGACGCGGTCAGCAGGTTGCAGGCAACGCCGGGCATCGATGATGTGTTTCTGGCCGTAGAGGCCGGTGAAGTCAGCCATGGCGTTGTGCCGGTGGAAAACTCCACTGAAGGCGCGGTCACCATCACGCAGGAATGTCTGATCGACACCAGTCTGCAGATCAGCGCCGAAATCTATGTGCCGATTGTGCATCATCTGATGGTGGCCAAAGACTCACCGGTCATTGAAGAGCCAACTGCGTTGAAGCGTATCGTTTCTCATCGCCAGTCCCTGGCGCAGTGCCGGCACTGGCTGCGCAAGCGGTTTCCCGGTGTGCAGCAACACACGGTCAGCAGCAACGCCGAGGCTGCCCGAATTGCTGCCAGTGAGCCCGAAACCGCCGCCATTGCCGGTCAGCAGGCGGCAGATCGGTACGCATTGCACGTGTTGCACCGTGAAATCCAGGACCGCAGCAACAACACCACGCGGTTTCTGGTGTTGTCCCGCGAGGCGGCAGCGCCAGCGCAGCGCAATAAAACATCCATACTGGTCTATACAGAGAACCGGCCGGGTTCTTTGTTGCGTGTGTTGATGCCTTTTGATCGTCATCAGGTCAGCCTTACAAAAATTGAAACCCGCCCGGCACGTGACGGTATCTGGGCCTATGTGTTTTTTATCGATTTTGAGGGTCATATGCAGGACGCGGCGGTGCAGGCAGTATTTGCTGAACTTGAAGCGTGCACGGTCGAGATCCGTCAGTTGGGGTCCTATCCCATGGCCGAGTCAACGGGTGAGACATGACTGATTTGCTGAAAGGCAAAACGGTGTTGGTTGTCGGTCTGGGCCTGATCGGAGGCTCGGTTGCCCGCGCCTTGCGCCTGGCTGACACTGATACAAGAATCCTGGCTGTTGGTCGTGATCCGCAGCCACTGATGGCAGCCTGTGAAGAGGGCGCCGTGGATGAGTGGTCCACGGACCTGTCTGATATGGCACCCCGGGCCGATATTGTCATGATTGCTGTGCCTACCCTGTCGGTTTCAGCTGTTCTGGAACAGCTGGCTTCGCATCTGCGACCTGATGCCATCATCACGGATGCCTCAAGTGTGAAGGGAGTGATTGTTGCCCAGGCGAGGGAAATTCTGGGCGAGTCGGTATCACGTTTTGTACCTGGCCATCCAATTGCCGGTTCCGAAAAAAGTGGATATTTTGCTGCCCGTGCCGATCTGTTCACGGGGCGCAAGGTCATCCTGACGCCAGTGGAAGAAACAGACAGTCTTGCCCTGCGCACGGTGGCGCGGCTCTGGCATGCTACCGGCGCTGATGTGCACGGCATGAGTGTTGCGCGTCACGATGCTGTGCTGGCGGCAACCAGCCACCTGCCGCATCTGCTGGCCTACACACTGGTCAATTCGCTGGTGCAGTCCTCTGCCGGGCGCAGTGGCACAGAGCCGGGCGTGGCCGCAGACACCGGAGGCCAGTCCGCCGGTCAGGAGCGCCTGCAGCAGATATTCGATTATGCGGCCGGCGGATTTGCCGGTTTTACGCGTATTGCATCCAGTGACCCGGTGATGTGGCGTGACATATTCCTGTCCAACGCCGATGCCACCGTAGCTGTGCTGGATGACTATATTGCAGATCTACAGATCATGCGCAAACGTGTACTGGAACGTGACGGGGATGCCATGCAGCATGCATTCACGCGCGCCCGACGTACACGCAATCAGTTCATTACACGTTTTAATGCAGGAAAGTCGATGAGCAAGCAAAGCAGTGAGGGCCAGGAACAGGCCGCCATCCGTTACACCGCCGGTCCCGGTGGCGCCGTGAGTGGTGACATTCGTGTGCCAGGCGACAAGTCCATTTCACATCGATCGATCATGTTCGGTGCCCTGGCCGAAGGGGTCACTGAAATCAGCGGCTTTCTCGAAGGTGAAGATGCCCTGCATACCCTGCAGGCGTTTCGGGATATGGGTGTGATCATTGTTGGTCCGGAAAACGGCCGGGTGACGGTCCACGGAGTTGGTATGCACGGTTTGTGTGCGCCTCAGGGGCCGCTGTATCTGGGAAATTCCGGCACCGCCATGCGATTGCTCTGCGGGCTTCTGGCAGCCCAGGATTTTGACAGCGAGCTGCACGGGGACGCTTCCCTTACCCAGAGGCCGATGAACCGGGTTGCCAGGCCACTGGCCGGGATGGGTGCAAAAATCGAAACAGCCGAGGGTGGGCGTCCGCCGCTGCGTATAGCCGGCGCAAAACTGTCCGCAATCGATTATCTGATGCCTGTTGCCAGTGCCCAGGTCAAGTCCTGCCTGCTGCTGGCAGGACTTTATGCCGATGGTGTCACTTCGGTGACCGAGCCGGCACCGTGCCGGGACCATACCGAGCGCATGCTGGAGGGCTTTGGTTGCAAGCTGGTTCGCAGCAATGGCGGGGCAACCGTTTCCGTGCGCGGTGGGCAGCGCCTGAAGGCTGCCAATATTGATGTGCCCTCGGATATATCCTCTGCGGCGTTTTTCATGGTGGCTGCGGCCATTACGCCAGGTGCGGACCTGATGCTGCGTCATGTCGGCGTCAATCCCACCCGCGTGGGCATCATCAACCTGCTGCGTGACATGGGCGCCAATATCCAGATGGAGAACGAGCGTGAAGTGGGTGGTGAGCCGGTGGCGGACATCCGTGTCCAATATTCTGCGCTGAAGGGTATCACGGTGCCGGAAAGCCAGATTCCGCTGGCAATTGATGAGTTTCCGGTATTGTTTGTTGCCGCCGCCTGCGCCCAGGGCGACACCGTGTTGCGAGGAGCTGAGGAGCTTCGGGTAAAGGAAACCGATCGTATCCAGTTCATGGCGGATGGCCTGACCCGACTGGGCATTGATCTGGAAACCTGGGACGACGGCATACGTATTACCGGTGGACAGTTGCAGGAAGGTGAGGTCGACAGTGGCGGCGATCACCGCATCGCCATGGCTTTCGCAGTGGCCTCCCTGCGAAGCGCTGGTCCGGTGCGCATTCTGGATTGTGCCAATGTGGCAACATCCTTTCCCGGTTTTGTGTCCCTGGCCCGCGAGGTTGGCTTTCAGCTGGTGCAGGAGGAGTACTGAGCCGTGTCTGTTCCGGTATTGACCATAGATGGCCCCGGCGGCGCCGGCAAAGGGACGGTCAGCACGCTGGTGGCGCGCCGGCTCGGTTGGCACTATCTGGACAGCGGCGCACTCTACCGCGTGCTCGCAGTTGCGGCGCTGCGCCGGCAGGTGGCACTGGATGACGAAGATGCGGTGTCGGCGCTGGCTGGCCGGATTGATATCCATTTTGATACCGATGGCGCGGTGTGGCTGGACGGTGAGGATGTCTCGGAAGTGATTCGTACAGAGCGGTGTGGGGAGGCTGCTTCACGGGTAGCCGGACACAATACGGTGCGACAGGCATTGTTGAGGTTGCAGCACGATTTCAGGCGCGAGCCCGGGCTGGTTGCCGATGGGCGTGATATGGGCACTGTTGTGTTCCCGGATGCCGGCCACAAGGTCTTTTTGACCGCCAGTGCCGAGGAGCGTGCAAAACGGCGATATAAGCAGTTGATAGACAAAGGGAATAGTGTTAATCTTGCCGATCTTTTGGCAGACATCCGCGCGCGCGATGAACGGGACAGCTCCCGGGCGATCTCGCCCCTGGTGCCGGCTGATGATGCAGTAGTTGTGGATACCACCGATCTTGGCATTGACCAGGTGGTGGAAAAGATTGTGGCGTTGCTGGGTTGTGATGGTGACAACTGAGCAGCGCTTTTGGTCGTTATTCCACAACAGTGTGACGCGATAGTTTGAAGAATGCCCGCCCGGAGATACCGGCCCAGGTCCCGGACGGGAGTGACTAACAGGCCCATGCATGCCGGAGCATGGTTGAATCAGGTTGTGCGCTCTCTCTCAGTACCCTTCCTCAGACTTAGGTTGACCGAACAGGGCCTGCGGGTACGCATGACACAGTAAATTTACAGGATCACACATGAGTGAAAGTTTCGCCGAATTATTTGAACAGAGTCTGAATGATGTTGATATGACACCTGGTGCCATTGTGATTGGCACTGTTGTTGATATCGACTCGGACTGGGTGACAGTCAATGCCGGACTGAAATCCGAAGGGGTTATCCCGAAGAACCAGTTTCTGGATGAAGATGGCAGTTTTACGCTGACCATAGGTGACACGGTCAAGGTGGCATTGGAAACCGTGGAAGACGGTTTCGGTGAAACCCGTCTGTCACGGGAAAAGGCCAAGCGCGCCGAATCCTGGATGGAGCTGGAGGAAGCCTACGAGAACAATGATGTCGTCAAAGGTATCATCAATGGCAAGGTCAAAGGTGGTTTCACTGTTGATCTGAACAATATCCGTGCCTTCCTGCCCGGATCCCTGGTCGACATCCGTCCGATCCGTGATACCACTCACCTGGAAGGTCATGAACTGGAATTCAAACTGATCAAGCTTGATCAGAAGCGTAATAACGTGGTGGTTTCCCGACGTGCAGTGCTTGAAGCTGTCAGCTCTGAAGAGCGCGACGAGCTGCTGGCCAAGCTGCAGGAAGGCATCACCATCAAGGGTGTGGTCAAGAACCTCACCGATTACGGTGCATTTGTTGATCTGGGTGGCGTTGACGGCCTGCTGCACATCACTGACATGTCCTGGAAGCGCATCAAGCATCCGAGCGAAATCGTCAACGTTGGTGACGAGATTGACGTCAAGGTCCTCAAGTACGATCGCGAGCGCAATCGAGTGTCGCTGGGTCTGAAGCAGCTGGGTGAGGATCCGTGGGTGGATATCAAGGCGCGTTATCCGGAGAACACCAAGGTGAAGGCAACCGTCACCAATCTGACTGACTACGGCTGCTTTGCCGAGCTGGAAGAGGGTGTGGAAGGTCTGGTTCACGTGTCCGAAATGGACTGGACGAACAAGAACGTGCATCCGTCCAAGGTGGTTCAGGTAGGTGACGAGGTTGAGGTCATGATCCTGGATATCGACGAGGAACGTCGTCGTATCTCCCTGGGTATCAAGCAGTGCTTCCAGAATCCCTGGGATCACTTTGCCGAGAACTTCAAGAAGGGTGACAAGATCAGCGGTACTATCAAGTCCATTACCGATTTTGGTATTTTCATCGGACTGGAAGGTAATATTGATGGCCTGGTTCATCTGTCTGATATTTCCTGGGACGAGCCGGGCGAAGAGGCCGTTCGTGAGTACAAGAAAGGTGATGAGCTGGAAACTGTCATTCTGAGCATTGATCCCGAGCGCGAGCGTATCTCGCTGGGCCTCAAGCAACTTTCTGATGATCCGTTCATGAACTTTGTGGGCGAATTCGAGAAAGGCAGCATCGTCAAGGGCACCATTACCGAAGTTGACGCCAAGGCTGCGACCATCAACCTGGGTGAAGGTGTGGAAGGTGTGCTGCGGGCATCTGAAATCAGCCGTGACAAGGTTGAAGATGCGCGTAATGTGCTCAATGTTGGTGACGAAGTTGAAGCCAAAGTCATCAGTGTCGATCGCAAGAATCGTGTGCTGGCTCTTTCCATCAAGGCTATCGAGATGGATGACGAGAAATCGGCTATCCAGGATCACAGAAGCCAGGAAGCTACAGCTACAACGATTGGTGATCTGCTGAAAGCGGAAATGGACAAGAACAAGCAGTAGCCATGTTGTGACAGGCGCGCACTGTTAACTGTTTTCCAGGGAACCCATTATGACGAAGTCTGAGCTGATAGAACGTATTGCGGCAAAGCAGGCACAACTGTCCGCCAAGGATTGTGAGTTTGCAGTAAAAGCAATTCTTGAATACATGTCTCAGGTGCTTTCGGAAGGTGGGCGAATTGAAATTCGCGGCTTCGGCAGCTTCTCCTTGCATTATCGTGTGCCGCGTATCGGGCGTAATCCGAAGACGGGAACACCGGTTGCACTGAGTGGCAAGTACGTGCCGCATTTCAAGCCGGGGAAAGAGTTGCGTGATCGGGTCAACAACGGAATGGAAGCTGGCAACTGACGCCAGGGAGTCTCTGAATAACGCTATGACCGCTCAGCGGGCGACTGCGCCCACTGATGCAAGGCGCAAGTGCGCCTTGCCAGCGAATTCGGCTGGAAGCCAGAACGGTCAAAGTGTTATTCAGAGGCTCCCGGGCTTTCTGATGGGTTGTTCTTTATTAAGACGCGTAGGCATAAGCGGCGTTGTTCCTGATCGGGACACGTCGCTTTTGTCTTTTCAGAGGAAAGGAAAATGCAGGACGATCGAAAGCTCATTGTTGCACTGGATACCGACACTGCGGAGGCAGCCTTGCAGATTGCCGGTCAACTGGATGCAGCCCTGTGCCGTGTCAAGGTAGGCAATGAATTGTTTACCGCAGCCGGCCCGGAACTGGTGACACGATTGCAGGCTGATGGCTTTGATGTGTTTCTGGATCTGAAGTATCACGATATTCCCAACACGGTTGCCAAGGCAGTTGCCGCCGCATCCCGGCTCGGGGTGTGGATGTTGACCCTGCATGCCGCCGGCGGCAAGGATATGTTGAAGGCAGCGCGACTTGCTGCTGATGATTTTGAGAACCCGCCCCTGCTGGTGGCGGTGACCGTGCTTACCAGCATGGCCGAAGAGGATCTGTCGCAGATCGGGGTGCGACGCACTGCTGTCGAGCAGGTTCAGCGCCTGGCTGCCCTGGCTCAGAATAGTGGTATGGACGGGGTGGTCTGCTCAGCCGCCGAGGCGGCGGATTTGCGCAAACTGCTGCACAAGGATTTTGTATTGGTGACGCCGGGTATACGCCCTGAAGGTGATCCGGTGCATGATCAGAAGCGGGTGGTGACGCCGGCAGATGCCATCAGGGCAGGTAGCTCCTATCTTGTGATTGGTCGCCCGGTGACACGCAGCAGACATCCGGCCCAGCGTCTGGCTGATATCCACGCTCAGCTGAATCCGGACCAGTGAGCATCTGCCTGACTGGCGCAATTGTCGATCTCTGCTAAAGTCCCCATGCCGCCATTCGGCGGCCAGCGGTCACACGGCGGTGTTTTACGCGTGTTGCCGGTGTTCATTGTGTTCACAGTTTCAAAAGGAGTTTGAATCATGTGTAATCTGACTGCGAGTTATCGTGCCTGGTTGCAGGCCCTGTTGTTTGTCTGCGCGCTGGTCGGTGCGCCTGCTGCCTTGATGGCCGATACCGATGAACCCCAGGTCCCTGTTCCTCAGGTTGACATCAATACGGCGGATGCCGAAACGCTGGCGCTTGCGCTTGATGGTGTAGGCGTTGCCCGCGCCATGGAGATCATCGCATGGCGGGAGGAAAATGGCCCTTTTGTCAGCGCTGATCAGCTTCAGGAGGTGCGCGGCATCGGTCCGGCAACCGTTGAGCGGAACCGGGATCGTATTGTTGTGGATTCGCCCTGACCCGGTGATTGAATTCGGCTAGAATGGGCGTTTTTCAGGGCGCCCGTTCTACGCCAGATGAATTCCTTACTATTTCTGAGCAGTCTGTTGGTTTCGGCTATGTTGGCACTTGCCATTACTGGCTCGCTGATTCGCCGTGCCGCATCGCTGTCCCTGATTGATCATCCGGGTGAGCGCAGTGCCCACCACAGGCCGACGCCCAGCGGCGGCGGCGTGGCCATTGTGCTGGTCGCCTGTCTTTTCCAGCTTCTCCTTCTCGCAACCGGGCATATAGAACTGCTAACGGCGTTGGTATTGTTGACGGCGTTTCCTGTAGCGTTGATCGGACTGGTTGATGATGTTCGCACGCTGGCTCCGCAGTGGCGTCTGGTGCTGCAAGCCTGTATTGCGTTGCTGCCGGTGATCTGGCTTGGTGAGCTGCCTGCCATCAATGTATCGGGCTGGATGCTCGAGCCCGGCTTGGCCACCTGGGTGCTGGTACCGCTGGCGCTCGTCTGGCTGTGCAATCTGTACAACTTCATGGATGGTATCGACAGCATTGCTGCGGCGCAGGCGCTGTTTGTGTTTCTGTTGATTGCGGTGCTTGCCTTTTCCCGGGCGCCCGAACTTTCATTGGTGGCGCTTGGCCTGGCTGCCGCCATTGTCGGCTTTTTGTACTGGAATCTGCCCCCGGCGCGAATTTTTATGGGTGACTCCGGCAGTACCTACCTGGGTATGGTGATTGGTCTGCTGGCCTTGCTCGGGATGGCGGCTGATGCGATCAGTTTCTGGGCCCTGCTGCTGATGATGGGTGTATTTTTGGCGGATACGGCGTGCACGCTGGCGACACGACTGTTGCGCGGCGAGAATGTTTTCCACGCACACAACACCCATGCCTATCAACACGCGGCAAGAATTTACGGTAGCCACGGTGCGGTCGTGATGCGCATCATGCTGATCAATGTGATCTGGTTGCTGCCGCTCACAGTTCTGGCACAAATGCACCCGCAATTCGGGGTATATCTGGCATTCTCTGGTATAGTACCCTTGTTCTGGTTAGCCCACAGCCTGGGTGCTGGAAAGCCGGCACAACATCTGGACCCGGCGCGTCTTGGCCAAAAAACAGGAACATGATGAATCTTTATACCATTCCCCTTTCCCGAACAGTCAAGCAGTTGCTGTTGATGTTGGCGGACGGGGTGATGCTGCTTCTGGCCCTCTGGCTGACCTTCACGCTGCTGGCAGTGGATTCCCTGCCGGCCACTGACAATGTCTATGTCTATTTCGGGCTTGCAACACTGGGCAGCCTCGCTGCTTTTTATCGTATTGGTCTGTATCGTGCGCTGTTGCTCTACATAGGTTTGCAATCCGGGTTTATTGTTCTCCAGGGTGTGACCATTGCGACGGGGCTGACCGGTGCCGTGTACTTTTTCATGATGTCGCCTGCAACACATGACTATGCTGTTCTGCCCATTTTCTGGATGATTGCGCTGTTCTTTATCGGTGGTAGCCGGATTGTTGCCAAGGTGGCCTTGCAGGGTCTGATCCAGAACTTCCGCCCCAAGGAGCCCGTCATCATCTACGGCGCTGGCAGTTCGGGCATGCAGTTGGTTGCGGCCCTGCAGAACGGCGACCAGTATTTGCCGGTCGCCTTTGTTGACGACAGCCGCAGTCTGATCGGAAACACGGTACACGGCATACGTGTTTACAGCCCCAACTCCCTGACTGAGCTGATTGGTAATTTTTCGGTGCGTCAGATACTGCTGGCCATTCCATCGGCAACGCATGCGGAACGAAAAGAGATTCTGAATCGCCTGGAGCATCTGCCGGTTCATGTCAAAACCGTGCCGGATCTGTTCGACATGGTGTCGGGCAAGGTTGGCGTTGATGACGTTCGGGATGTCGACATCGAGGACCTGTTGGGTCGCGATATCGTGCCGCCCAATCCCGAGTTGCTGGGTGCCTGCATCACCGACCGATCGGTACTGGTTACCGGAGCGGCTGGCTCCATTGGGTCGGAGCTTTGTCGTCAGATTGTCCAGCTTCAGCCAGAGCGGTTGATTCTGCTGGACAGCTTTGAATACGGACTTTATTCGGTGGAAAACGAATTGCGTGAGTCCATGGCATCCATTCCCGGTGGGAAGGATATCGAACTGCTTGCACTGCTGGGAAATGTTTGCAACGCGTCCCTGATGACCATGGTCATGCGGCAGTACGACGTTCAGACGGTTTACCATGTGGCAGCTTACAAACAGGTGCCGATGGTAGAAAAAAATGTTGTTGAAGGTGTGTACAACAATATCTTCGGCACAGTCACCTGTGCACGGGTAGCCGAGGCCGCCGGCGTTGAGCACTTTGTGCTTATCTCTACCGACAAGGCGGTGCGACCCACCAATGTCATGGGTGCCAGCAAACGCTTTGCCGAGCAGATTCTGCAGGCAATGGCTCAGCAGGGCAGTGCAACGCGTTTCAGCATGGTGCGTTTTGGTAACGTGCTGGGCAGTTCGGGCTCAGTGGTACCGCTGTTTCGTCGGCAGATCAGTGCCGGTGGGCCCGTCACTGTCACCCATCCGGAGGTGACGCGTTATTTCATGACCGTGGAAGAGGCCGCGCAGCTGGTGATACAGGCCGGATCCATGGCCAGTGGTGGTGATGTGTTTGTGCTGGATATGCACGAGCCTATCCGTATCGTGGATCTGGCCAAGAAGATGATTCATCTGATGGGTTATGACGTCAAGGACGAAAGTGCCTATCGCGGCGATATTGCCATTGAATACACAGGGCTTCGACCGGGCGAGAAATTGTTCGAGGAGTTGTTGATCGGCGAGTCGGTAACCGGCACCGAGCACCCGAAAATCATGCGTGCCGAAGAAGATACGCTGCCGCTTTCCATGCTCGATCCGATGGTGGCTTCCTTGCGGCAGGCCTGTGAGGAGCTGGATATCGTCAGAATCCGTGACATCCTAGTCCAGACCGTTGATGGTTATGAACCGGAGGACCTGTCTGACGATCCGATCTGGCAGTGGAGAATGAATGAAGAAGCGGCGGCGCAGGCACGCGCCGCTTCGGACAACAAGGTTACACCATTGCATCAACACAAACTGGTGTCTGCCAAAAAGGGCAAGTGACCGCCGCCTGGCTGCCACACGCCCTGCCCGGATCAGCGACGCCGTACTGAATCAATTACCACCGGTTCAACCGGCACATTCTGATGTCCGCGACGATTGGTTGTAGGTACCGTCGCAATCTCGTCAGCTACATCCATGCCTTCGATAACCTCTCCGAAAACCGCATAACCGAATTCGTTCGGCGCGCTGCTCACGTGGTTGAGAAAATCATTGTCGACCAGATTGATGAAGAACTGGTTGGTGGCGCTGTCCACTACATTGGTGCGAGCCATGGCAATGGTGCCGCGGTCGTTGCGCAGCTCTGCACGTGCTTCGTTCGGGATCGGTTCGCCCCCTCTTTTCTCACCCATGTAGTAATCGAATCCACCTCCCTGGATCATGAAACCGGGAATCACACGATGAAAAGTCAGTTCATCGAAGAACGCATCATCAACATAGGAAAGGAAGTTGGCCACGGTGACCGGTGCCTCGTCGGCCCAGAGCTCAACGGTCATGGTGCCGAAATTGGTCTCGATGACAATCACCGGGTTGCCATCGGCGGCAGTGGCAGTTTCGGTCGGCGCTGCAGGGTCGGCTTCCGGGCTTGCTGTTGCTTCGGTTGCAGGCTCGGTGCTTGTCGTGTCAGTTGGTGCCTGTTCCGGTGCGTCGGTACGATCCTGGCAGCCGGCCAGAAGGACCGCAAGCATGGTGAAAATCAACCCGAACTTCAGTGCGTGGTTCATCAATGACTCCTGTGTGTTTCAATGGGCGTATACAGATGGGGTAATACTATACTGCGGTGGTACGCAAAACGGAATTCCAACCCTGTTGGTGTTGCAGGCGTTGTCTTGAAAGGGTAATCGGAGGAGGGGGTTTGGCTGCCCAACCTGGACTCGAACCAGGAACCAAGTGATTAACAGTCACCTACTCTACCATTGAGCTATTGGGCAATGTCGCAAAGACGGGCGTATCTTAATGAGATTCCCCGTCAGGGTCAACCCCTCGACGGCGCATCCGACACTGGTGCTGTTCCTGTGTGTATAATGGTGAATTTACCCCACACATGCCCGGATATGGAAAGCAAAGCCTTCAGACTTCAATCGCCGTTTCTCCCGGCCGGTGACCAGCCAACAGCCATTGAACAGTTGGTGCAGGGGCTGCAGGATGGCCTGGCCGGTCAGACACTGTTGGGCGTGACCGGCTCTGGCAAGACCTTCACCATTGCCAATGTGATTGAGCGGACCCAGCGCCCGACATTGGTCATGGCGCCAAACAAAACCCTGGCGGCTCAGCTGTATGGTGAGTTTCTGGAGTTCTTTCCGGACAATGCCGTGGAGTATTTCGTTTCCTATTATGACTACTATCAGCCAGAAGCTTACGTGCCCTCCTCGGATCTGTATATAGAGAAAGATTCATCAATCAACGACCATATTGAACAGATGCGCCTGTCGGCGACCAAGGCATTGCTGGAGCGCCGCGATGTGATCGTTGTTGCGACGGTGTCGGCAATATACGGACTGGGTGATCCACGTTCCTATCTGCAGATGGTGCTGCATCTGGATCGCGGTGATCGTCTGGATCAGCGTCAACTGTTGCGCCGCCTGGCGGACCTGCAATACACGCGCAATGATATAGAGCTGCAGCGAGCAACCTATCGGGTCAGGGGAGATGTGATCGACATCTACCCCGCTGAATCGGACCGTCATGCCATCCGCATTGAATTGTTTGATGATGAAATCGAGAATCTGTCCTACTTTGATCCGCTGACCGGTGAAGTTGTCAGGAAGGTGCCGCGTCTTACAGTATTTCCAAAGTCTCATTATGTCACTCCGCGTGAAACGCTGATTGCGGCGGTGGATCATATCCGGGAAGAATTGAATGAGCGGGTTCGGCATCTGGAGGACAACAATCAGCTGGTGGAGGCGCAGCGTCTGGCGCAGCGCACGCGCTTTGATCTGGAAATGATCATGGAGCTGGGTTACTGCACGGGCATCGAGAACTATTCGCGTTACCTGTCGGGTCGCGGCCCGGGGGAACCACCCCCAACGCTGTATGATTACCTGCCGCCTGATGGCCTGGTGATCTGTGATGAGTCGCATGTCTCCATTCCGCAACTTGGTGCAATGTACAAGGGTGACCGTTCACGCAAGGAAACGCTGGTTCAGTATGGTTTTCGTCTGCCGTCAGCACTGGACAACCGTCCGCTCAGATTCGAAGAGTGGGAGCAGCTGACGCCGCAGATCATTTACGTGTCAGCCACACCAGGGCCTTATGAGCTGGAGCGGTCCGGGCAACAGGTGCAACAGGTTGTCCGTCCTACCGGCCTGGTGGACCCGGTGCTGGAAGTGAGACCTGCCAGCACACAGGTTGATGACCTGTTATCGGAAGTGCGCCGCATTGCCGCGCGTCAGGAGCGGGTGCTGGTCACCGTGCTGACCAAACGAATGGCTGAAGATCTCACCGATTATCTGATGGACCACGACGCGCGGGTGCGTTATCTGCATTCCGATATCGATACCGTGGAACGCTCGGAAATCATCCGCGACCTGCGTCTTGGCAAATTTGATGTGCTGGTTGGCATCAACCTGCTGCGTGAGGGCCTGGATCTGCCCGAAGTGTCCCTGGTGGCCATTCTGGATGCCGACAAGGAAGGTTTTCTGCGCTCGGAGCGCTCGCTTATCCAGACCATCGGTCGCGCGGCGCGCAATCTCAATGGTCGTGCCATTCTGTATGCCGACAGAATTACCGGCTCCATGCAGCGGGCAATTGATGAGTCCGAGCGTCGGCGCAACACCCAGTTGGAATTCAACGCGGCACATGGCATCACGCCGGCAGGTGTCAGCAAGTCGGTGGCCGATGTCATGGAGGGCGCCCACGGTGGTGGTCAGCAACGGGGTAAACGGGGCCAGCGCAAGGTGGCCGAGCCAGCAATTGTCTATCGGGCTGATGGCAGTCTCAAGGATGCGCGCGCCATCAGCCGTGAGATTGATACCCTGGAAGGCCGCATGTACGAGTTGGCAAGGAATCTCGAGTTCGAGCAGGCAGCAGCGACCCGCGACATGATTTCCGATCTGAGGGAGCAGCTTAAACGTGTCTGATTGGCGGCTTTTTGTATTGTAGTTTTGGCGTCATGATCCTATAATCGCCTCCTTCAGTACGGGAGCCAAAAGTTCCCTGCTCTTCAGGCGCGTAGCTCAGTTGGTTAGAGCGCTACCTTGACATGGTAGAGGTCACCAGTTCGAATCTGGTCGTGCCTACCAGTTTCCGAATGAAACAACTGTTCTGAAGAATCTGATGATAATCCCGTCTCCGACGGGATTATTTGTCTACGGAGTCGGTGAAACCATGCCGTTGATTACATTGCCGGACGGGTCTGCCCGTCAGTTTGACAAGCCGGTGACCGTGGCTGAGGTGGCCGCGGACATCGGTTCCGGCCTGGCGCGTGCTGCGCTGGCCGGGCGCGTGGATGGCCGTCTGGTGGACACTTCACATGTGATTGATGCCGATGCCGAATTGGCAATTGTCACTGAGCGTGATGATGATGGCCTGGAAATCATACGGCACTCCTGCGCCCATCTGATGGCCCAGGCTGTACAGCGCCTTTTTCCGGACGCGCAGGTGACCATCGGTCCGGTGATTGAGGACGGCTTCTTTTACGACTTTGCCTACAAGCGGCCATTCACCCCTGAAGATCTGGAAAAGATCGAAAAGACCATGCAGGACATCGTGCAGGAAAATCTCACGGTAGAGCGCTCCGTGATGCAGCGTGACGAGGCCATAGCGCTCTTTGACAGTATGGGCGAAAAATACAAGGTTGAAATTATCAAGGATATTCCCGGTGACGAGGACCTGTCCTTCTATCGTCAGGGGGAATTTATCGATCTGTGCCGCGGGCCGCACGTGCCCGATACCGGCAAGTTCAAGGCCTTCAAGCTGACGTCGGTGGCCGGCGCCTACTGGCGTGGCAAATCCGACAATGAAATGTTACAGCGTATTTACGGCACAGCCTGGCCGGACAAAAAGTCACTGAAGCAGTACCTGCAGCGACTGGAAGAGGCAGAGAAGCGCGATCACCGAAAGATCGGCAAGCGTCTTTCCCTGTTCCATTTCCAGGAAGAAGCGCCAGGCATGGTATTCTGGCACCCGAAGGGCTGGACCATCTACCAGATCATCCAGCAGTACATGCAGCGATTGCAGCAGGACAACGGCTACCAGGAAATTCGTACCCCACAACTGGTGGACTATAGTCTGTGGGAGCGTTCGGGTCACGCCGACAAGTTTGCGGATGAGATGTTCAGCGTAGAATCCGATGCGCGCATGTATGCCATCAAGCCGATGAACTGTCCCTGTCATATCCAGGTGTTCAATCAGGGCCTGAAGAGTTACCGTGATCTGCCGTTACGCCTGGCTGAGTTTGGCTCCTGTCACCGTTATGAGCCGTCGGGCAGTATGCACGGCCTCATGCGGGTGCGCAGTTTTACCCAGGATGACGGGCACATATTCTGCGCTGAAGCAGATATCCAGAACGAAGTGGCCGATTTCATGCAGCTGGTGTTCCAGGTCTATCGCGATTTTGGTTTTGACGACATCATCCTGCGCCTGTCCACACGACCGGAGAAGCGGGTGGGTAGCGACGAAATCTGGGACAAGTCCGAAGAAGCCTTGCGACTGGCGCTGGACAACAGCGGGCATCAATGGGAACTGCTGCCGGGTGAAGGCGCATTCTACGGACCGAAGATCGAGTTTTCCCTGAAAGACTGCATGGGGCGGGTTCAGCAGTGCGGCACCATTCAGGTGGACTTCTCCATGCCAGAGCGCCTGAGTGCCCAGTACGTGGCCGAAGATGGCAGTCGCAGGACCCCTGTCATGCTGCATCGGGCGATACTGGGTTCCTTCGAGCGTTTTATCGGGGTTCTGATCGAGCATCATGCCGGCGCCATGCCTTCCTGGTTGGCCCCTGAGCAGGTGGTGATCATGAATATTACCGACAAACAGGCGCAATATTGTGAAAAAGTGCAAAAATTGCTTGCAGATAAAGGTTTTAGAGCCGTATCAGACTTGAGAAATGAGAAGATCGGCTTTAAAATCCGCGAGCACACGATTCAGAAAACTCCGTGGTTGCTGGTTGCCGGTGATCGGGAGATGGAAGAAGGTACCGTAGCAGTGCGATCCCGCAGTGGTGAGGATCTTGGTACCATGACGATCGAGGCGTTTGAGGAGCACCTGGCGAAGGATGTCGCCAATCTGGGTCGCAACACAACGCCGAACAATCACTGAAGAAAGGGGAAAGACGCTGGCCAATATGCGGAGCAGTTCCAAGAAGCCTGTAATCAACGACAATATCGAAGCCGACACTGTTCGACTGGTCCTGGCTGATGGCAGCCAGGCGGGTATTGTCTCATTGGACGACGCCAAGGCTGCTGCCAGGGAGGCAAAGCTTGATCTTGTGTTGATTGCACCCGAAGCCGATCCACCGGTCTGCAAGATCATGGATTACGGTAAGCATCTGTTTGATATCAAGAAGCAGAAGGCCGCAAACAAGAAAAAGCAGCGTAAGACAACTGTCAAAGAAGTGAAGTTCAGACCAGGGACGGAAGAAGGGGACTATCAGGTAAAACTGCGCAACCTGACGCGTTTCCTTCAGGATGGGGACAAGGCCAAGGTATCACTGAGATTCCGCGGCCGGGAAATGGCCCATCAACATCTTGGGCTGGAGCTTGTACAGCGGATCGCCAAGGATCTGGAAGAGTACGGCACAGTGGAACAGCAACCCAAGATGGAAGGCCGGCAGATAGTGATGATTCTGTCGCCGGTCAAAAAGAAGCAGTGACAACACCTCCAGGTGTGTGGCACGGCATTACCTAAACTGATCACCCCCGCAGGCCAGAGGCTTTCCGGCAGGGTGATGAATGCGGAGTTATCCATGAGCAAGATGAAGACCCACAGCGGAGCGTCAAAGCGATTCAAGCAGACGGCGTCCGGCTGGAAGCGCAAGAGCGCCAACAAGAGCCACATCCTTACCAAGATGTCCACCAAGCGCAAACGTCAACTGCGTGGCACCTCACTTGTGAGTGCTGCAGACAAGCCGTTGATCGATCGTATGATGCGCAAGATCTGATATCTGGAACTATTGAGGAGAACTACCCATGGCTCGAGTAAAAAGAGGCGTCACAGCGCGCCGTCGACACAAGAAAGTACTGAAACAGGCAAAAGGATATTACGGCGCGCGCAGCCGGGTATATCGCGTAGCCACCCAGGCGGTGACCAAGGCCGGACAATATGCCTACCGTGATCGCCGTGCCAAGAAACGTGTATTCCGCTCACTGTGGATTACCCGAATCAATGCCCAGGCGCGTGCCAACGGCATGACCTACAGCCAGTTGATTGCCGGTCTGAAGAAAGCTGACGTGGCGGTTGACCGTCGTGTCATGGCTGATCTGGCAGTACATGACAAGGCAGCTTTTGCTGCACTGGTCAACAGGGCCAAGGCTGGTCTGGGACTGTAAACAGTCTGTTTACGGGCAGTGACATAGTACAAGAGGGCCGGCCATGTGCCGGCTTTTTTGTCTGCAAGAATTGCAAATGATACGAGTGACTCATGGCTGATACAGATTCCCTGCTGCAGCAGGCACTGCAGGCAATAGAACAGGCTGACGACGAAAAGTCCCTCGACCAGCTTCGTGTGGACTATCTGGGCAAGAAAGGACAACTGACCGCACTGCTGAAAGGTCTCGGTCAACTGTCTGCGGAGCAGAGGCCTGCAGCCGGCGAACGCATCAATCTGGCCAAGCGTCAGGTTCAGGAAGCGTTGGACGCGCGTCGCGACATACTGGTCAATCAGGCGCTTCAGGCAAGGCTGGCCGATGAAACCCTGGACGTCACCCTGCCCGGTCGCCGGCAAAACCAAGGCGGCCTGCATCCGGTGACCATGACCATCGACAGAATCAGCCGTATTTTCGCTGCAGCAGGTTACACGGTTGCCGAAGGTCCCGAAATCGAAGACGATTATCACAACTTCGAGGCGCTTAACATTCCGGCCCATCACCCCGCACGGGCCATGCATGACACCTTCTATGTGGAGCAGGGCACTGTGCTGCGCACACACACCTCACCGGTACAGATCCGGGTGATGGAGCAGGGCGAGCCGCCGTTTCGCATGATATGTCCGGGACGCGTCTATCGATGTGATTCTGATCTGACCCATACACCCATGTTCCACCAGGTGGAAGCGCTGGTGGTTGACGAGCAGGTCAGCTTTGCTGATCTCAAGGGCACCTTGCTGGATTTCCTCCAGGCCTTTTTCGAAGCCGATCTGGCGATACGCCTGCGACCGTCCTACTTTCCCTTCACTGAACCGTCTGCCGAGGTCGACATGAGTTGTGTCATGTGCGACGGCAAGGGTTGTCGTGTCTGCAGCCATACCGGTTGGCTGGAAGTGCTGGGTTGCGGCATGGTGCATCCGCATGTGCTGGAGTTTGCCGGCATCGACAGTCAGCGATACCGGGGTTTCGCTTTTGGCGCTGGTGTGGAGCGACTTGCGATGTTGCGATACGGCGTCAATGATCTGCGCATATTCTTTGAGAACGACCTGCGATTCCTGGGGCAGTTCAGTGGTGCTGGCGGTAGCGGCCGCAGTGTTGCTGGCAAAGGCGCGTGAGCGGCAGGTCTGACGCAAAACATCTGGAAAAAGAGTTCACCAAATGAAATTCAGCGAACAATGGCTGCGTGAATGGGTCAACCCGGCAATAGACAGTGCCACCCTGATGACACAGTTGACCATGGCGGGACTGGAAGTTGATGGTGCAACGCCTGTTGCCGCGCCGTTTTCCGGTGTGGTGGTTGGTGAGGTCAAAAAGGTCAGCCCGCATCCGGACGCCGAGCGCCTCAGCGTCTGCGAGGTCACTGATGGCGAAACGGACCATAGCATTGTCTGTGGTGCTGCCAATGTGCGCCCTGGACTGAAAGTGCCTCTGGCACGCATCGGCGCCGAGTTGCCGGGTGAGTCGGCGGACAAACCGTTTCGCATTAACAAGGCCAGGCTCAGAGGTGTTGAGTCCAGTGGCATGTTGTGTGCGGCTGACGAACTTGGTCTGGCCGAGCAGTCTGACGGGCTCATGGAGCTGCCTGCTGGCGCACCCGTGGGTCAGGACTTTCGCGAATGGTTACAACTTGATGATGTGAGCATTGAACTGGATCTGACCCCGAATCGGGGCGACTGCCTGGGTGTAGCAGGTCTTGCACGTGAAGTGGCGGTGTTGAACCGGATGACGGTGAATCAGCCCGACATGTCGCCAGTGCTGCCAGTCACCGACAGCACATTCCCGATCAGCATCGATGCGCCTGATGCCTGTCCGCGTTACCTCGGTCGGGTTGTCCAGGGCATTGATCCGCAGGCAATGACACCGTTGTGGATGCAGGAGCGACTGCGTCGCAGTGGCATCCGCTGTATTGACCCTGTGGTGGATGTGACCAACTATGTGCTGCTCGAGCTTGGGCAACCCATGCACGCCTTTGATCTGTCGACACTGGCCGGTGGTATTCGTGTGCGGATGGCGGCACCCGGTGAACAATTGATGCTGTTGGATGGTGAAACCCTGACCCTGTCGCCAGACAACCTGGTGATAGCCGATGAGCGACGTCCCCTGGCGCTTGCTGGCATCATGGGTGGCAAGGATTCCGGCGTCACCGACTCGACCCGGGATGTGTTCCTGGAATGTGCATTTTTCAGTCCGCTGGCAATTGCGGGCAAGGCGAGAGCGTTCGGGCTGCATACCGATTCGTCCCATCGATTCGAGCGCGGTGTTGATTACGAATTGCAACACCGGGCCATGGAGCGGGCGACGGCACTGTTGTTGGAAATCGCCGGAGGCAGGCCCGGGCCTGTCATCGAAGCCACAGGCACGTTGCCGAAGCCGCGCACCGTGGCACTGTTGCACGGCAATATTGAGCGTTTGTTGGGTGTGGAAATACCCGAGGACGAGGTGCGCGATATTCTGCAGCGTCTGGGATTTGTGCTGGTGGGGGAGATTTCGGCGGACGGCGACAGTCGAACCCTGGCCGGTCAGGTGCCAAGCTCGGCGCCGGCGGGAATGGAGTTCGGAGTGCCTTCCTACCGATTTGATGTCTCCATCGAGGCCGATCTCATCGAAGAGCTGGCACGTGTTTACGGGTATGACCGACTACCGGTGCGGCGCAGCAATATCAGAATCCCACTGGGTTCCGCCTCCGAATCGGTCACGGAGGTTGCTGTCCTGCGTCAGCTACTGGTGGCCTCGGGTTATCAGGAGGCTATTACCTACAGTTTTGTAGAGCCGGCTCTGATGCGTCGCATCAACCCGGAACCAGAAGCGGTGGCGTTGCAGAATCCGATTTCCTCGGACATGGCTGTCATGCGAACCAGTCTCTGGCCAGGATTGCTCAACACGCTGCGATACAACCTCAATCGCCGGCAGGAGCGTGTACGGCTGTTTGAGATCGGCCAGGTATTTCTCCGGCACGCGGGTGGCATAAACCAGCCTCCGATGCTCGGGGGGCTGCTGTATGGCACCCGCTTTCCTGAATCGTGGAGTCATGGCAATGAATACGTTGATTATCATGATGTTAAGGGTGATATAGAGAATTTGATTGAGGTTTCGCGCTGCGCGGATTCATTCCGTTTCGAGCGCTGCTCGCACCCCGCTCTGCATCCGGGCCAGGCGGCGCAGTTGCGCAAGGACGGTGAGATTGTCGGCCGGCTGGGCACACTGCATCCTGTCCTGCAGCGCGAGCTGGGGTTGGCCAGAACAGCCTGCCTGTTCGAGATTCGCCTGGATGCACTTGTCAGTGCCGTAGTGCCCACTTTCACTCCGGTATCACGTTTTCCTGAGGTTTCACGTGACCTGGCGGTTTTGGTGGATGAACAGGTCCCGGCTGCGGAACTGCTGGAAAATATCCGGACCAATGCCGGCGAACATCTGGAGTCCGTCAGAATATTCGATGTCTATCAGGGTGAAGGCATTGAATCCGGTAAAAAAAGTGTTGCTCTGGGCTTGACCTGGCGACATGCTTCGCGCACTCTAGGCGATGACGATGTCAATGCCATATTTGATAACTGTGTCAAAGGCCTGGAGCAGACTTTTAAGGCAAAGTTAAGGTAGACACCAAAACAAGAAATCAACCGGAAACCCGTTCAGTGCGGCGTCCGGTATCGGGTTTTAAGGAAAGAACTATGGCTGGTGGTGCACTGACAAAGGCGGAGATGGCCGAGCGGCTTTTTGATGAGCTCGGAGTAAACAAACGGGAAGCCAAGGAACTGGTGGAACAGTTCTTTGAGGAAATCCGGCTTTCCCTGGAGTCCAATGAGCAGGTCAAGCTTTCCGGTTTTGGCAATTTCGACCTGCGCGACAAGAAGCAGCGTCCTGGCCGGAATCCCAAAACCGGCGAGGAAATTCCGATCAAGGCTCGTCGGGTGGTCACATTCCGCCCGGGCCAGAAACTCAAGGCGCGAGTGGAAAAATATGCTGGAACCGGGTCATAACGACGAGTTGCCACCAATCCCGCCCAAACGCTATTTCACCATTGGTGAAGTAGGTGAGCTCTGTCGGGTCAAGCCACATGTGCTGCGATATTGGGAGCAGGAGTTTCCGCAACTCAAGCCGGTGAAGCGCCGCGGTAATCGTCGTTACTATCAGCGTCAGGACGTCATCCTCATCCGTCAGATCAAATCCCTTCTGTATGAACAGGGCTTTACCATCGGTGGCGCGCGCCAGCGTATGAGCGGGGCGGAGGAATTGCCCAAGCCTGCCATGGACACCCGGGCCCTGAAAGAGATCATCACTGATCTGGAAGATGTTATTGCCAAGCTGTGACATGTTTGTGCCTCTGTGTCGCGATCCGTTGCATCCTGACACAGCTGGGCGCCCACCCTTTACACCAAGTTGTCGAATGTTATAGTCGGTACCGAGCAGGTTGGTAAGGCCTGCCGGGACAAGACATGTAGTCAACAGGGATATTCTTTGCGGTAGGTCCAGTTTTGGCAATTCGACGGACACGGATGGCGTCCCCAGTCTCTAAGCGTTGCAGTCGTTGGCTTTACCCCCCCCTAATTATCCCCTTGTATGTTGCGTCCGACCCGTTGAGGCCGGCGACATGGCAATTGCGATGCGTGCCGGCCCTTACAACTAAAACAAACGTGTAAGAGGTCGTTGCATGAAAAATCTTGTTAATCCCCACAAGCGCAAATTACTTTGCGCAGCAATCTCACTCTCCCTGCTCCCGGTTAGTGCCGCTACAGTGGCACAGCAGACGCCAGCCGTGGAGGAAGTGGTTGTCACCGGTTCGTTTATCAGGCGCACCGAAGGCTTCAGGGCATCTTCGCCCATTACCCAGATTTCAGCTGAAGACCTGGCTGATGAGGGTACGCCCAATATGGGCGATGTGATCACCAATCTGTCGTTCAACCAGGGTTCTGCGGTGATCCAGAACTCGCTTATCGGTACGAGCAGCTCCACTACCGCAATCAACCTTCGTGGTCTCGGTAGCGGTGCAACCCTCAACCTCGTGGACGGCATGCGGGTGATCGGGACCAACGTCAATACGTTCCTGCCCCAGATTGCGATCGAGCGCATGGATATTGTGACCGATGGCGCTGCAGCGCTGTACGGTTCACAGGCCGTGGCCGGTGTCGTCAACTTTGTACCGCGTAGCAGTTATGACGGGGTGCGCGTTGAGTTGTACACGCAGGGTGATGACCGTGGTGACTATAATGATCATCAGGTCAGCGCTCTTGCAGGTACCGAGTGGAACGGTATTGATCTTGTTTTTGCCGGTGAATATCGCCGGAATGGTCGTCTGCGCATGATTGACAGGCCTGACCAGATGAACGCAGGGCTTACATCGTCCAGTACACCCAACCCGGGGCGTTACCTGGTGCCGATCCGGGATGAAGATGGCAATCTGACGGGTGACACTCGCACGGTCTCCGACCCCAACTGTGGTGGTGTGCGGGAAGATCCCACGATTCCAGGCAATAATCCGCGCGGTTTCACTTTCGGCGGCCAGTGCTGGTACGACTTCGGCGAGTTCTGGGACTATCGCGCCAAACAGAATGTGGGCACCGCTTTTGCCCAGGCGACCTACGATGTGAACCCGGGCCTTACGCTGTCCGGTCAGTGGAGTTACTATAAGCGCTGGACCATGAATCGCGGCTCCCCGTCAAATCCCGGAGGTCGGGTTTCAGAACTGCCGGGTATTCGTGGTGAGTTGCCGGGCAACCCTTTCCCGGCAGTGGATGCGAATGGCAATCAGCTGTTTGCCCGTGACTCCACCGGTGATGGTGTGCCGGATCGGGATGCGGAAGGGCAGGTTATTCTGGATCCGAATGGCATTCCTTTCAACGAGGACGTGCGTTTTGCCGCCTGGCGACCCTGGGGCAAGCATGGCACGTTGCCGTCACAACTTGGCAGCGATGGGGCGACTCATGGCGCCGGGCTGATATGGGGCTGGCGTACAGCGCTGCGAGCCAACTTTGACCTGGAGTTCCTGGAAGGCTGGGAAGGCATGGCAGCCTACAGCCACTCCAGAACAACCAACAACAGCCGGGCGAACAATTTCAGCTTTGGTATGATCGAACAGGGCCTGATGTGTGACGTGGTCAACGACCGGGAGGCTTGCTTCAACCCGTTTGTGTCCACGGACGATTCCACACTCAATACCCAGGCTGTTGCTGATTCCACCTACGTGCAGAACCGTGTGCATGACGTGGATACCCTGCAAACACTGGACCTGGTGTTCAACGGTGATCCGACGCTGGGTGCCTTCCGTCTGCCAGGGGGTGATCTTGGTGCTGCAGTCGGTTATCAGCGGCGCGAGGACCGGTTTGACAACACGCCGTCCCTGCACAGCCTGACCGGTGATGTATTCATCGGCACTCAGCTGTTCCCGGTCAGTGATGGCCGTTCGGTGGATGCATTCTTCGGCGAACTGGCGTTACCGCTGCTCGACAATCTGGAATTCCAGGTGGCACTGCGAAACGAGCGCTACAGCACCGGACAGTCATCCACGGATCCGAAGTACGGACTGGTCTATGTGCCGTTTGACCGCCTGACACTGCGCGCCAGTGCGGGCACGTCCTTCATCGCCCCAACCTTGAACCAGTTGAATGCGCCGGAGTCCTGTGGCCTGACCAATGTCAGTGATCCCTTCACTGAGTTCGCCGCCTTCACTGCCAACTGTTCGCGGGGTAACCCGGATCTGGTGCCGGAAACGGCAGATACGCTCAGTGTCGGGTTTACCCTGGACATCATGGACGGCATGACACTGTCCATAGACTGGAGTGAAACCGACTTTGAGGACCGTATCGTCACGTCCACCACCGAAGATGTGTTGGCGGCGGATTTCTTCGCTTTCCAGCAGGCGCTGGGCTGGACCAGCAGTGATATGCCGCCCCGAGAACTGGTAGAGCAATGGGTCAACGATCCGAGATCTGACAGCCGTATCGTGCGAAACCCGGACAACCTGGCACAGATTGACCGGATTTTCAGCGGTGCCAGCAACGCATCCCAGATGCTGGTGCGGGCAACCGACATCTCCTGGAACTATCTGTTCCCCTATCGGGACTGGGGTACGTTCAGGCTGAACCTGGAGGCCACCTACGTTGACACTTACAGGTATCAGTTGTCGCCCGAGCGCTCGGTGATAGAGGCAGCAGGAAACCAGAACCATGCCACCGGTGCCGTGCCACCGATGCCGCGATGGAAAGGCAATCTGCGCATGGGCTGGTCACGGGACCAGCACAGCACCACTGCAACAGTGCGTTATCTGCACGATATGGTGTTTGACGCTGAGCCGTTTGCGTTCCAGGCAGCATTGCCGTTCAGTAACTACCGCACGGTGGATACGCTTCGCGCAACAACCATCGTTGATGCTGCATACAATTATCGCAATGTGGCTGCCTTTGACGGTGAGTTCCACTTTACGGTAGGTGCGCGCAATCTGTTCGACCGGTTGCCGCAGAAAGTGCCTATGCTCGGTGGTCTGGAGTCAAACCTCTATGATCCCACCGGTCGTATGCTCTACGGCAGGGTCACCTACGAGTGGTAAGGGTAACCACTCGCGGGTGAGAGCAGTATGGAAAAAGGCGGTCTGCCATCCCTTCCAGGCCGCCTTTTTTCATTTCTGGTTCCCGGTCTGACTATTGCATCCGTTTCTGCGACAAGTATAATGCCTGCTCTGATTTCGGGGCGTAGCGCAGTCTGGTAGCGCACCACACTGGGGGTGTGGTGGTCGCAGGTTCAAATCCTGCCGCTCCGACCAGAATTTTCACCGTGGCGATCCGCTTCGGCTCTTCTGAATTCATACCAGCCTTTTTCTGTTTCTTCGATTGACGAGCTTCGCCGGCAGGGTCGATTGCTGGTTCACATCTGCTGCTGCGACGGGTTCACTTCCACGCGGAACCAACGTAAACTCGACGCACAGAATAACAAGGTACCGTCAATGGAAGCCGAACTTCTGGAGAGCCTCCAAGCCGAAAAGTGTTACCGCTCCGGTGATGTCATCATGACTCAGGGGGAAATCGGACACTGTGCCTACTATATACTCAGCGGTCGTGTGGAAATTCGCGTACAGACCTCATCCGGTGAATTTGTCCGTGTCGGGACTCGTGGCGCGGGCAACCTGATTGGTGAAATGGCCATTGTTGATGACCTTCCCCGGTCCGCCACGGTGCTGGCGCTGGAAGATACAACCATGCTGGAGATTTCCAAGGATGATTTTTCCCGAAGTGTCCGGGCCGCACCTCCCCTGGTCCGCCTGATAACCCAGGTTATTCTTGCCCGTTATCGTGACGTTCTGGCTCGATCCTCAACCCTGTCCATCCAGGAAGAATGCGACCTGCCGGAAAACCAGGAGCGTGCTTATGCCGAACAGACCGATGTGGTGGACGCCATACGCATGGCGAACGAGTTCAAGGTTGCCATCAGCAAGGGCGAGTTACGGCTGGTTTATCAACCCATGGTTGACCTGCGCAGTGGTGATTTGGTGGGCGTGGAGGCGTTATTGCGTTGGCAGCATCCGGTCCGTGGATTGCTGTCACCTGGTGTGTTCATTCCAATGGCTGAGGAAAGTGGCCTGATTGTTGAAGCCAGCCGATGGGTGATGCGGGAGGCCTGTGAGGCACTGGTCCGGATTGACCGGCGTTCGTCTGACGCCGGACAACCCTTGTTCATGAGCATCAATATCTCCGCAGCGGATTTTGGTCAGGCTGATTTTGTGGGTTGGTTCGAAGATGTGCTGAAGGAAACCGGTGCCGACTCGTGCCGCATCCATCTGGAAATTGTCGAGAGTGTGCTGATACAGCAACTGCAAGAGGCCAGTCTGGCCCTGCAACGATTCAGGTCCATGGGCATTGGTGTGGCGGTGGATGATTTTGGCACAGGCTACTCCTCGCTCAGTTATCTGCACCAATATCCAATTAATATGTTAAAAATCGATCAGAGTTTTGTGCGTGCAATGTGCGAGGACGACATGTCCATGCGATTGGTCAAGTCTGTGCTGAGCCTGAGTGAGAACCTGGGTATGATAACCATTGCCGAAGGCGTGGAAACCGCAGCACAGGCCGAGCTGCTGCGCGAGCTCAATTGTGATATTGCCCAGGGTTATCACTACGCACGTCCCATGGACGAGGCGTCGCTGATGACGTATCTGGAACGATTCAGATGAATGAAACGCTGATGTCTCTGGCCAGCTGGCTGTCCGATTCATCAGCCAATACAACGGTGACCCACTGGCTGCGCACCGTACCGGGGTTACCGCCGATTCTCCAGACGTTTCACCTGCTTGGTGTGGCCATGGTACTGGCATCCGCACTGGTGCTTGCCTTGCGCAGTCTTGGCGTGTTTGGCTGGTCCCAGCAGCCGCTGGAGATGCTGGAGCGACTCAGGCCCTGGTTATGGTCAGGTTTTCTCCTGCTGTTGATAAGCGGTCTGCCATTTTTGCTGGCGCGTCCTCACAGGTATCTGCTCAATCCGGTTTTTGGTATCAAGATGGCCTTGCTGTTGGTGGTATTGATCCTGATTGTTGCCTTTCTTCGGCTTTATCGCATCAACCCCGCGGCAGCAGCAACCCGGTCAGTGGCCCTGTTTGCGGCGCTGGGCTGTCTGGTATTGCCGTTGGCCGGGCGCTGGATTGCCTATTCTGATTATCTTTTCTGGCCGGATTGACCCATGGTGACGATGCCGCTCGAGCAGTTCTGGATATGGCTGGAGATGCGGGAAATCTCCATGCATATCGGTGGCACCTGGTGGTTTCCTCTATTGCACTCCCTGCATGTACTTTCCGTGTGTCTCATGTTCGCCATGCTGCTCATGCTTGATCTGCGGCTGATGGGTGTGGCGGCTCGTCGATATACTGTCTCCCAACTGTCGGCTGACCATCTGCCCTGGGTGTTTGTGCTGTTTGTCATTGCAATGTTGACGGGGGTTTCGCTGTTCATTACCCGGGCTGCGAATCATGTACAGAACATCGCGTTTCAGTGGAAAATGGTATTGCTGATTCTTGCAGGCCTCAATATGCTGGTTTTCTACCAATACGTGCACAGATCAGTTGCCAGTTGGGGTGCTGCCGGCAGGCCGCCTCTGAAAGCCCGGCTTGCCGGCGGCATTTCCCTGCTACTGTGGGCGGCTGTGATGTTGAGCGGTCGATGGATCGGGCATATCTTTGGTTGAATAACACGTAACACTAATTCCAATGACCAAGTGAGGTGTGAGGTGAGTGAAGCTTTTCTGGTGGCAGCAGTGAGAACCGCGGCAGGACGTCGAAACGGACGTTTGAGCCGGATTCATCCAATTGATCTGGGTGCGGCGGTTGTGGATGAACTGCTTGACCGCAGTCGAGTGCCTTCCACTGCCGTTGATGATGTCATTTTCGGTTGTGTGAGCCAGATAGGTGGTCAGGCCGGGAACCTCGGACGGAATGTGTCCCTGTCCTCCAGGCTGGATGTGTCAGTACCAGGTGTCACTGTTGACCGGCAGTGTGGCTCTTCCTTGCAGGCGATCCATTTTGGCGCCCAGGCAGTAATGTCCGGTACACAGGATCTTGTGATTTGTGGCGGCGTCGAGAGTATGAGCCAGATTCCGATAGGCTCCAACATCCAGGACTCCCTGGCATTGGGCCGGGGTGTGCCCAAAGGCGAGCGACTCGAAGAACTTTATCCAGGCATCGAGTTCTCCCAGTTCACAGGCGCTGAACTGCTTGCCGAGAAATATCACATCAGCCGCCACGACCTTGATCGCTTTGCACTCCTGAGTCATCAGCGTGCCACAGCCGCCATCAAGGCCGGACATTTTGAGGCCGAAATAGTACCGGTGGAGGTTGTTCTGGAGGATGGCACGGTAGCCACGCACCAACAGGACGAAGGCGTGCGCCCGGATACAACACTGGAAGCGCTGCAAGGGCTCAACACACTCAGGGAAGGCGGTGTCATCACAGCAGGCAGCGCCAGTCAGATCAGCGATGGCGCAGCAGCGGTGATGATTGCCAATCGCCGTGCGGTCGAGAAGTACGACTTGCAGATCCTGGCTAAAATCCATACCTTGACAGTAGTGGGATCAGATCCGGAAATCATGCTGGAGGGTCCGATACCCGCAACGGAAAAGTTATTGCAACGAGCGGATCTGACAATGGACGATATCGACCTGTATGAGGTCAATGAGGCATTCGGATCCGTGCCACTGGCCTGGTTGAAAGCCATGGACGCCGACATCAACCGGCTCAACGTCAATGGTGGGGCCCAGGCGCTCGGCCACCCTCTCGGGGCAACCGGCGCCAAACTGATGACCAGTCTGCTGTATGAACTGCAGCGGCGTGACGGTCGGTTTGGGCTGGTGGCAATCTGCGAAGGCGGCGGGACAGCTAACGCAACACTGATCGAGCGTGGTGGTTATTGATGTGCAGGTGAGACCACAGTGTCCCGTGACTCGCCTGTCGGAATGAGAGTCAGAAGTACGTGACATGAAAAAACGTCTGTTTTCCCGCACTGTTGTTGTTGCTTCCCTGCTGGCTTTACTGGTGGTTATCGGAGGAACGGTGTTTGTTGCCGACACGGTGCCAACCCTGCCGTCCGAACCTCTGGCGCCGGTGCTGGACATGCCGCCGCCAGCGGGGCCGCGCGAGCCCTACAGCGGCGAGCATCCGCGACTGCAGTCCCGGCCTGCAGAAACCTTCAACTTTCCCATCATGCCGGGAGAGACAGGCCCCACAGAACCATTGTTTGCCGGGCCCTTGCAGTATCCGTTTTTCTGTGGCCGTGACCGGTCAAGGCCTGAGGATACACAACCGCTGCCAGACAATGATGAAGGTCTGGGCATTGCGGTTTTTGCCCGGGAAGACGGCAGTCCTGATCTGCGCCAGGTGCTGGGGTACAGTAAGGATTGCCGTTACCCCACGCAGGTGCGTTATTACTACAAGCGGCGCGACACCGACGCGTTCTTTCCCCTGGAAGAAGCAGACGGGGACATACAGCGTATTGCTGTGATGGGCCGGGAGCTTGACTACGTCGTGCGCCTGGAAACCGGTACCATCAATCGATTCATTTATGCCATTGCGGCGCTGCGCGGCGAGGATGAGGATGAGACCAGGGTTGATCCTTCAAACTGGAACGGACGGTTGATCTACCAGTTTCGTGGAGGAGTCGGCATCGGGCGTCGTCAGGGTGATTTTTCGCTCAGCCATGTGCTGAACGAGCGAAGCAGGGAGCTGCAGCAGGGTTATGCGGTTGCCTATTCCACTGCAAATCAGACGCGTAACCACTTCAATATCAATCTGGCCGAAGACACGGCATGGCGTGTAAAGCGACAGTTTTCCTCGCTTTACGGTGAGCCTTTGTACACAGTAGGGGTGGGGGGATCAGGCGGCGCAATCCAGCAGTACCTGTTTGCACAGAACGCGCCCGGGCTGCTGGATGCGGCCATTGCGCTGTACTCCTATCCTGATGTGATCACGCAGACCACACACATTCAGGACTGTGAGTTGCTTGAGTACTTTATGGATATCACTGACCGCAGCAATCCACAATGGCGGAACTGGGAGAATCGTACCCTGCTGCAGGGAATGAACGCCGATTCCAGTGCGCCGAACCGGTTTGCTCCTGCCGAGTTTGCAGCCAATCTGCTGACCGGCCGCTGGAACCGGTTGCGAGGGCTGCGGGGTGCCACTGAGTGCATCAGCGGCTGGCGCGGATTGACACCGCTGATGAGCAACCCCCGGTTCATCGATCGGGCTGTTGACTACAGTGATCATGTCAGGCAGCAGACCAGCTGGACCCATTGGGCGGATCTGTCGACCATCTATGGCAGGGATGACGACGGGCATGCGTACACTACTTGGGACAATGTTGGTGTTCAGTATGGGCTTGATGCGCTGCGCCGCGGACAGATTTCCTGGCAGACCTTTCTGGACCTGAATCGCAGCGTTGGGGGGTGGAAGCCTGCTACGAAGATGCAGACGGAAAAATTCTGGTTTCTGGACGGACCACTTTTCCCGGTTTCACTGACCTTCTGGAGCGAGCACAATATGACGCTCGCAGATTCTCCCGGCGATCTGGCACCGCGTACCGAAGGCAATATTGCGGCAATGCGGGCGGCGAGACTCGCCGGGCAGGTGTTTACCGGCGCCGCTGATATTCCCGTTATCGACGCCAGGCATTACCTGGATGACCAGCTGGACATGCATCACCTGCGCGCATCATTCGCTGCCCGGGCGCGAATGCAGCAGCTGATGGGTCATGCTGACAACCAGCTTGTGTGGGTGACACGACGCCCACATGACCCTCAACCGGAAGCCTTTGAATTGATCGAGCTATGGATGCAGCGCCGTCTGGAGAATCCGGACCTGAGCGCCCGGCAGACCCGGCCCGAACAGGCGCTTGATCGCTGTACAGACGCACAAGGCAATCTGATTGCCGAGGGCGACGATGTCTGGGATGGCGAATGGAATCAGGCACGCACCCCCGGCGCCTGCACAGAGGCCTACCCGTCCTACCGGACATCGCGCCAGGTCGCCGGGGACCTGGTGAGTGCGGAGATTTTCAAATGTCACCTGATCCCTGTTGGCGAAGCCATTTCGCGCGGCTTTTACGGTGACCTTGATGTCAGGCCGCATCAACCGGAGCTGGAGATGATATTTCCGGGCGGCGTCTGTGATTATCAACAGGGCGATATGGCCATGCCTGACGGTCTGATAGATGCCTTGAGAGAAACGGTGCCAGAAATGGTGAGGGAAAAATGAAATCAGCAGATGGCAATATCGGTCTGGCGGGCTTGCGGTTCCACAACCGTATGGTCAATGAGTTGCCCGGTGAGACCGAGCGTGGTGTCTTCCCGCGACAGGTCACCGGTGCAATCTGGTCGCATGTTGCCCCGACGCCGGTCAGCAACCCCAAGGTCCTGTTATGGTCCAGTGAAATGCTGCGGAACTTCGGTCTTGATGATGCTGATGCGCTGGAGCCCGGCTTTGCCCGCGTATTTGCCGGCAATGAACTGCTACCGGACATGGTGCCTCATGCCACTTGTTATGGGGGGCACCAGTTCGGTCATTGGGCCGGCCAGCTTGGTGACGGCCGGGCCATCAACCTGGGCGATGCCCACGATGTGAATGGACAGCTGTGGACCCTGCAATTGAAAGGTGCCGGTCCCACACCGTATTCGCGCGGTGCGGACGGTCGGGCGGTGTTACGCTCCTCGCTTCGGGAGTTTCTGTGCAGTGAGGCAATGTACCATCTGGGTGTGCCGACCACGCGCGCACTGTGTCTGGTGTCTACAGGGGATCGCGTGGTGCGGGACATGTTCTATGATGGTAATCCACAAGCCGAACCCGGCGCTGTTGTCTGCAGGGTATCGGAAAGTTTCCTCAGGTTCGGTCATTTCCAGATGCTGGCGGCACGGGGTGAGACCGCTCTGTTGGCGCAGTTGCTCGATTTCAGTATCCGTCACGATCACCCGACCATTCTTGAACAGTTCTCAGCAGGCACCCAGGCGGCTCGTCTGGAATGGTTTCGCCGGGTCTGTTCGGCCACCGCGGACATGATTGTACATTGGCAGCGCTTGGGTTTTGTGCACGGCGTGATGAACACTGACAATATGTCGGTGCTGGGGCAGACCATCGACTATGGACCCTACGGCTGGCTTGATGATTATGATCCGGGCTGGACGCCCAACACAACCGATGCCGAAGGTCGTCGTTACCGCTACGGGGCCCAGCCTGATATTGCGCTGTGGAATCTGTATCAACTGGCGAATGCCTTGATGCCGGTTCTGGACGACGCCGATGCGCTCAAGGCGGTGCTTCATGACTATCAGCTGCTTTATGCTCGGGGTTGGCGGGCAATGATGGCGGGAAAACTTGGCTTCTCCGAGTTCCGGGAAGACACCGATGCCTCGCTGGTGGAGGCGCTGGAGCAGTTGCTGGTGTCGCGCGAGATTGACATGACGTTGTTCTATCGGGGCCTTGGTGACCTCAACATCGCCGATGATGCACAAGTCATCCTGGGGCAGCTCTCCAGAGCATTCTATGATGAGCACCTGGCAGATGATGGCGAGTGGGTTGAACAACTGCTCGACTGGGTCAGACAGTGGCAACGGCGCGCAGGCGAGGATGACCGGACGGACCAGGTGCGGCGTGATTCGATGAACCGGAGCAATCCGTGTTACGTGCTGCGCAACTATCTTGCCCAGCAGGCCATAGATGCCGCCGAGCAGGGAGACCTCACGGTGGCCTGGCAGTTGCTGGAAGTCATGCGAAATCCCTACCAGGAGCAGGCCGGGCGAGCCGAATTTGCCGCCCTGCGGCCTGACTGGGCGCGGCACCGGGCCGGCTGTTCCATGCTGTCCTGCAGTTCATGAGTGCGCCGGTGTTGAACCGGATGGCTCATTCTGTCGTAAAGTCAGAGTAATCCAACGATTTACGCGCCCTTGGTTACACTTTGTAACCCTTCGGTCACGGTAAAGCAGGATAATGCTGCCATTGTCGAATTACACTCGTGACCTGTGGTGCCGCTGACGGCTTAGCCACAGTGGAATTGGCCAACAGGCATTACTGGAGAGCAGAGCATTGCAATTTTTGGCGCGACATCCATTACTGATTCTTTTTGTGGTAGCGGTACTGGGCCTGTCCTGGGCGGTGTACGATCGTGTGCAGCAGGGTGGCACCAGTGGCGGTCAGGCCGGTATGGGAGGCCCGCCGGGCATGGGAGGGCCTCCAGGTGCAGGTGGGGGGCAACCGGTGGAAATAGTGCCGGTTTCCCTCCAGCGCATGGCCGATACCGTTGAGTCGGTTGGTACCGCGTCAGCCAACGAATCGGTTTCCATCACGGCAAAAGTCACAGACACCGTCACACGTGTTCATTTCCGTGATGGTGAAACGGTGGATCAGGGCGCCATCCTGGTGGAGCAGACCAACACGGCTGAAGCAGCGCGACTGTCTGAAGCCCGGTCCAGCGCGGAAGACGCCAGACGACAATACGACCGCTTGCAGAACCTGATCGGCAGTAACCTGATATCCACCTCTGATCTTGAAGAGGCACGCACTCGCTGGGAGACGGCTGAAGCGCGCCTTGAAGGTGTGATTGCCAATATGGAAGACCGGGTGATCCGGGCACCGTTCGCCGGCATGCTCGGTTTTCGCCAGATCAGTGAAGGTTCCCTGCTGTCACCGGGCACCGAAATCACTACGCTGGATGATATATCGGTAATCAAACTGGACTTCACCGTGCCCGAGCGCCATCTTGCCCAGTTGCAGGCAGGGCAGCGGATCGAGGCACGCAGCCTTGTTTATGGCGACTCAAGCTTTGACGGCGAAGTCCAGGTGGTCAGCTCCCGGGTCGACCCGGTGACCCGTTCCGTGCAGGTACGGGCCGAAATCGACAATCCGGATGGCCGATTGCGACCGGGCATGTTGTTGACAGTCTCGTTGACCGTGCAGGAAGCCGAGCGTCTGGTGGTACCGGAACAGGCAGTGGTGCCCAGCCAGGGCCGTCATTTTGTCTTTGTTGTTGATGAAGAAAGTATCGCTCGTCGCGTTGCCGTGGAAGTGGGACGACGTCAACCTGGCATCGTGGAGATTGTCTCGGGAGTAGAGGCCGGTCAGATGGTCATCACTCAGGGAATAGGGCAGGTGCGGCCCGATATGCGTGTGAGAGTCATGAACACGTCCTTGCCCGGTCTGGCTCGCCCCGAGGCGCGCAACGATGCCGAGCAACCGGTGCCACGTCAATCCTGATAGCACGCGCTGAAGCGTCCGGAATCCAAGCTTATGGTACTGTCTGACATCTCTGTAAAACGTCCGGTATTCGCCACAGTGATCAGTCTGTTGCTGATCACTTTTGGTGTGTTGTCATTCCTGCAATTGCCTGTTCGGGAATACCCGGACACCAGCCCACCTGTTGTATCCATCAGCACGTCCTATCCGGGTGCGGCTGCGGAGGTGGTCGAGACCCAGATCACCCAGATCATTGAAAGCCAGATCAATGCTGTGGACGGTATCAGCTCCATCAACTCGTCCAGCCGCGATGGTGGCTCCAGTATCTCGGTTGAATTCAATGTTGGTCGCAATATCGACGAAGCTGCCAATGACATTCGTGACCAGGTTTCACGTGTGGTGCCACGCCTGCCGGAAGGTGTTGATCCGCCCCGCATACAGAAAGCCGATGCGGATGCGCGCCCGATACAGTTTTTCAACCTGAACAGCACGGAAATGAGCTTTCTTGAGCTCAACGACTATGCCAATCGTTACATCATCGATCAGCTGGCTGTCATTGACGGTGTTGCCAACGTCACAATCCGTGGCAACGGTGGTTATGCCATGCGTGTATGGCTTGACCGGACTGCGCTGGCGGCAAGGGGGCTTACGGTCAACGATGTGGACGCTGCCTTGCGGCGCCAGAATATCGAGTTGCCCGCCGGCCGTATCGAGTCGGTGGAACGAGAGTTCACCGTTCGGGTTGACCGGATTTTCCGATCGCCAGAGGACTTTGCCGGCATGGTCATTTCGCGTGGCAGCGATGGGCACCTGATCACACTTGGCGAGGTGGCGCGTGTTGAGCTTGGTGCCGCAGACATGCGCACACTGTTCCGGGCCAACGGTCGGGAAGCCGTTGGCATAGGCATTGTCAGGCAATCTACCGCCAACAGCCTGGAAGTCATGCGGGCCACAACGGCTTTGGCAGAACGCATCAACGAAACCCTGCCGGGCCATATGAGCCTGGAACTCTCCCAGGACGACTCGGAATTCATTGAAGGGGCGATCAGCTCTGTTTACCAGACCATTCTGCTGACCGTGTTGATGGTCAGCCTGGTGATCTACATGTTCCTGGGTTCATTCAGAACCATGCTGATACCGGCCATCACCATTCCAGTGTGTCTTATGTCGGCTTTCATTGTGCTGGCCGCCATGGGGCTGACAATCAACCTCATCACGCTGCTGGCCCTGGTGCTATGTGTGGGTTTGATCGTGGATGACTCGATAGTGGTGCTGGAAAATATACAGCGGCGCGTGGAGGCAGGGGAGCCGCCCTTGCTTGCCGCCTATAATGGTGCGCGCCAGGTTGGCTTTGCGGTAATTGCCACCACGGCAGTTTTGATAGCCGTGTTTGTGCCAGTGGTGTTCATGGACGGCAACATGGGCATTCTGTTCTACGAACTGGCCCTGACAGTGGGCGGTGCGGTAGTGTTCTCCACCATTCTGGCGCTGTCGCTCACCCCAATGATGTGTTCGAAATTGCTCAAATCCGAAGCCCACCAGAGCTGGTTGACCCGATCGGTTGACCGCATGTTCCGCTGGCTGCAGTATGGCTATCACAATGCGCTGGACGTCTGTCTGCGTTTCAGTTATCTGGTGGTGGCCGGGCTGGTCTTCATTGGTGCCGGTATCTATTTCCTGTGGCAACAGATTCCTGCCGAGTTCGCACCCCAGGAGGATCAGGGGGTTATCATGGTGCGAATGGCTGGTCCTGAAGGCGCCACCATGGACTATATGTATCATGAGGTATCGCAGTATCAGGCTGAAGTGCTGCCGCTGCTGGAGGCCGGTGAGATCAAGAATATTGTCACCATGGTTCCGGGATTCGGCGGCACCGGTGTCAATTCGGGTATGAGCATCATCTCACTTCCCGAATGGAACCAGCGAGAAAAATCTACGGCTGAAGTGATGAACGAGCTGCGGGCCGCCTGGGCAGACATGCCGGGCTTGCAGGCGATGATGTTCATGCGCTCGGGCCTGGTTCGTGGTGGCGGCGGAACACCTGTTCAGTTTGTCATTGGTGGACGGGAATACGAGGAACTGGTTGAGTGGCGTGATCTGGTCATGGAGCGCGCCCAGGAAAGTGGCCTGATGACACGCATCAGTTCGGACTATCTGGAAACCCGTCCTGGCATGGTCGTGACGGTGGATCGCACGCGAGCCGACGATCTGGGAGTGTCCGTACAGGCCATCGGTCGTACGCTGCAGACAATGATGAGTGAAAGCCGGGTGACAACCTACGTGGATCGTGGCGAAGAGTATGATGTTATCCTGCAGGCCGAGGAGTCCCAGCGCGCCACACCGGACGATATGACCAATATCTATGTGCGCTCTGACCGTTCGGGAGAGCTGATTCCGCTGTCCAATCTGATCACCGTGCGCAGCAGTTCTGCGCCCAATGCACTGAATCGATATAATCGTATGCGTGCGATCACCATCATGGCAGATGTGACACCGGGCACAACGCTTGAACAGGCCCTGACGTTTCTTGAAAACACCGTTCGCGACGAGTTGCCTGACCACGCCCAGATCGCCTACAAGGGCGAGTCTCTGGAGCTGAAAGAGTCCAGCGGCGGTCTGATGCTGATCTTTGCCATGGCCCTGTTGGTGGTGTTCCTCGTGTTGGCGGCTCAGTTTGAAAGTTTTATCCATCCCCTTGTGATCATGACTACCGTGCCGTTGGCGATCTTTGGTGCGCTACTCGGTCTGTTCCTGACCGGTGGCACGCTGAACATATACACCAATATTGGACTGATAATTCTTGTTGGTATTGCGAGCAAGAACGGTATTCTGATTGTTGAGTTTGCCAATCAGTTGCGTGATCAGGGCAAGGCGTTCAGGCAGGCGCTGGTGGAAGCCTGTGACATGCGTCTGCGTCCTGTTCTGATGACTGCCATGTCAACAATGATGGGTTCTGTTCCCCTGATTATGGCCACCGGTGCGGGCGCGGAAAGCCGGGTGCTGCTGGGTACGGTAATTTTCTGTGGTGTGTTGATGACAACGTTGATGACGCTGTTTGTTGTGCCAGTGGTCTACAGCCTGATTGCCAGGAATACCGGCTCGCCGCAGACCGTTTCGCGTCTGCTTGGCAGTCTGCAGGACCGTTACGCCGGTGCCACTGGTCGTGCCAGTGGTGGCGGACAATCCGGCACTGAGGCTTCTTCGGTGAGTCAGCGAGTGGATGAGCCCTGAGCCCTCACTCGGGCTCAGTATTGCAGTTCACTGATCGTGACGGGAATTGATGTCGTGTCCGCTGCTGTATCCGGGGAGGCCAACCCGGACAGCGACACACGCCTGTCACCAGCGATGGCCTGGTCGGCAAGACTGCAGGGCAGTGTTACCAGCATCACCCAGGCGCCGTGTTCGTTCAGCGCCCATTGCAATATGTCACCGCAGTTCTTGCCCTCGTCGTCGCTCAAAACTGAGGTTGCCGGGTCCATAACCGCGGCCGGTGTTTCAGGGTGTGCAGTTGCGAGATACAGCCGTTTCTTGGCAGTTCCCCTGTAATGCATACGTGCCACCACTTCCTGGCCGGTGTAACAACCTTTCCTGAAATCCACCGTGCCATTGATGTCGTGGTTCAGCAGTTGGGGCGTGTACAGTCCTGATTGCTCCGGTGTCAGCTGGATCATGCCGGCCTCAATACAGGCAAGTGCCCAATCGTTTTGTGTACCCACGTCCAGGTCGGGGCAGTCTATGGGGCAGGGCGCATTTGCGGGCCACATTACGACTGTTCGAAGCCAGGGGCCGGGCAGCCTGACCGCCAGTCCGTTGTCCAGCACCTGGCAATGGTAGGGCGCGTCGCCAACTGCCCATGCCGGTGAGTCGCCAGCGTTCGGGCTGGTCAGTGCGACGACTTGCCAGTCCTGTGTCACAATGGACATGGAGACCTTGAAGAAGACGGCGTACTTCTCCAGCGCCTGTTTTAACAGGGCCGCCATGCCTGATTGTGTGAACAAAAGAACGTCGGTGCCGTGGCGGATGGCCAGGAAATCGGCAATAACCCGGCCTTTCAGATTACAATAGGCACCAGGCAAGGCGTGGTCTGTGGTGAGGCGCGTCATGTTGCAGGTCAATTGACCTTGCAGGAAGCGATCCGTGTCCGGGCCGCTGACGTGCAACAGGTCGAAGGATTCAAGTGTGATCAGCTTGCTGGTCATGAGCTGCATACCCTGTTGTCTGGATCGTCCTGATGGTGGAAGCTGTTGATGTTATCAGAAATCGAGTACAAGAAGATGATCTGGCATAGCCGTCGCGGCATGCTGGAACTGGATCTGTTATTGCTGCCGTTTGTTCGCGAGCGACTGCCGCTGCTGGATGAAGAGCAACAACGAAGTTATCAGCGTCTGCTTGCGGAAGAGGACCAGGACCTGTTTGCCTGCCTGGTGGAGCGCGTCAAGCACCCCGATCCCCAACTCCAGGCCATGGTGTCAGAAATAAGGAAGTTTGCTGCCGCCTGATCAGGGCGCTGCAAGAGAGTGCTGGGCAAGCGTGCTGACAGGGAATGTCATGCTGATTGTACGTCTGAAAAAATCACCACTGTTTGCCACGTGGTTACTCGGTACGCATCTGGTCGCAATCACTGCCGTGCTGATTGTTGATATCCCTGTTCCTGCGCGAGTTGTTTTACTGGCAGGGATTGTCACCAGTGCCTGTATTCAATGCGTGGTTGGCATCTGGCCTGGAACGCGACGGGTTACCTCACTCGCATTGGACTCTGCCGGAACCGGTGAGCTTGAAATCGCCGGGCGGGCAGTTTCCGTAAGCTGGTTGCCGGGTGGGTGGCGCGTGACCGGCATTCATCTGTTGGAGTTCAGTCAACCGGGGTGTTCACGCAGGCATCGGGTATTGATTCTGCCTGATATGGCTTCACTCGAGGACCGTTGTCGGCTTCGCGGATTTGTTGCCCGCCTCGAAGCGGATCAAAGCAATATTCTCGGGTAGGTTCGAGGGTATCAGTATGGTGTCCTGCGGCTCGTTCAGTGCCTGTTGATAATCCAGCGTGTAATGCAGGCCGCGACTTTCGCGACGTTTTGCGGCGCTGTCCACGATCAGCCTGGACACCAGCAGCAGATTGCGCAATTCCAACAGATCCCGGCTGATCAGGTGCCGACTGTAGTGTTCCCGCACTTCCTGCTCCAGCAACTGGACACGTCGATTGGCTCGGTGCAGTCGTCGGTTGCTGCGAACAATGCCCACGTAATCCCACATGAACCGACGCAACTCATCCCAGTTGTGTGATACCACCACCTCCTCATGGGAGCGGGTGACCAGGCTGTCATCCCAGGGTGGAATCTGGTCGCAGGCCGCCAGCGAAGTGGTGTTGATTTTCTGTTGTATATCGGCCGCAGCGCCGAAGGCAAAAACAAAACATTCCAGCAAGGAATTACTGGCCATACGATTGGCGCCGTGCAGGCCCGAGCAGGAGGTTTCTCCAATGGCATAGAGATTGGGAATATCGGTTCGGCCGCTGGCGTCCACAATAACGCCTCCACAGGTGTAGTGAGCCGCCGGCACGACCGGAATCCGATGGCGTGTGATGTCGATGCCAAAATCCAGGCACCGCGCGTAAATGGTCGGAAAGTGTTCACGAACAAAATCCGCTGGTTTGTGTGTGATGTTCAGGTAGACACAGTCGCAACCCAGGCGCTTCATTTCGTGGTCGATTGCCCTTGCCACGATATCCCGGGGTGCCAACTCGGCCCGTTCATCGAAGGACGGCATGAAGCGGGTGCCGTCCGGCAGCTCGAGTGTTGCTCCCTCGCCGCGCAGTGCCTCTGTGATCAGAAACGAACGTGCGTGCGGGTGGAACAGGCAGGTGGGATGGAATTGATTGAATTCCATATTGGCTACCCGACAGCCTGCGCGCCAGGCCATGGCGATACCGTCACCCGTCGCGCTGTCCGGATTGGTTGTATACAGATAGGCCTTGCTTGCACCACCGGTGGCCAGTATCACGAACCGGGCACGAAAGAGTTCCACCGTGTCAGTTTCCGGAGAATAGACGTAAGCGCCGATACATTCGTGCCCCGGCAGTCCGATCTTTGCATTGGTGATGAGATCAACGGCAATACGATTTTCGAACAGTGTGATGTTGTCGTGCTCGAGCGCTCTTGCTTTCAGGGTTTCAAATACCGCGCGGCCTGTGGCGTCGTCTGCATGGATGATGCGACGAAAACTGTGACCGCCTTCCTGCGTCAGGTGGAGGGGGGCCAGGTTGTCTCTGTTCAGTGGCTCCAGTGCTGGCCCTTCGGCTTCCTCGCGCGACAGCGTGGTGAATGGCACGCCTTGCTCAACAAGCCACTGAATGCATTCGTGGCTGTGTTCGACCACGTGCCGGACCATTGCTTCGTGGCATAGCCCGCCGCCGGCAGCCAGCGTGTCGGCAATGTGCGAATCCATGCTGTCATTGCTGTCCAGCACGGTGGCGATGCCGCCCTGTGCCCAGAATGTGGCGCCCTGGTCCAGGCGGCCTTTGCTGAGCACTGCGACTCTGGCAAAGTCAGCGGATTTCAGCGCCAGGCTGAGTCCTGCGGCGCCGCTACCGATCACCAGAATATCGAATTCGAGAGAGGCTGTGTTATGGTTCGGAGGATTCATTTGCTGCGGACTGAGAGGATATCATCCATCATGAAAAAGACATTCTATCGGTTTGTTGAACTTTTGGATATGAGCGTGGTCCATACATACAGCGATACGGCATTATGCCCCCCGATTCCCGTATGTCGCGTCAGTGAAGCCGGAATTGAACACCCGGGCTCCGACATCGGGACACGTTATAACGGGGCTGCCGAGAATGTCTGAAGACACGGATCAGTTGTTGGTCGACCGGGTACTGAAGGGTGACAACAAGGCATTTACTCTGCTCGTCATGCGTTATCAGCACAAGGTGCTGGGTTTGATAGGGCGCTTTGTGCAGGATTCGCACGAGGCTGAGGATGTGGCCCAGGAGGCTTTCCTGAAAGCCTACCGGGCCTTGCCAACTTTTCGTGGAGACAGTGCGTTCTATACATGGCTGTATCGTATTGCGGTGAATACAGCCAAGAACCATCTGGTTTCGCGAGGGCGAAGACCGCCTGCCAGCGATATCGATGTGGAAGAAGCGCAGCGTATTGATGAGAACACAGTGCTTCAGGAGCTGGAATCTCCGGAAGCGGCGCTGGAGAAGGAAGATTTGCAACGGGTAATCCACGAAGCCATCGAGGAACTGCCTGAAGAACTCAAGACAGCATTCAGTCTCAGAGAGTTCTCCGGGCTGAGTTATGAGGAAATAACCCAGGTCATGGATTGTCCGGTCGGCACGGTACGATCGCGCATATTCCGGGCCAGGGAAGCGATTGACAAGCGCCTGCGGGCGGCCATGGACGGTGAGTAGGTCTGGCAGATGATCCCGGAGCGGGATCGGGCAGCACTTGCTGCCGATAACGGGAACATTGTAAGCTTCAGGCAGTTGGCCGGTAATGGTTCGCTGCACACTCTGCAAGGGGTTTGGCATGACATTGACCAATCTGGACAAACAGGATCGCAGTCAGCTGACAGATGAGGAAGCCCTGTCTGCATTGCTCGACGGTGAGTTGAGCGATTTCGAATTGCGTCGCCTGCTCAGGCAGATCGAGAACAATCCGGCGCTGCTGGACACCTGGCAACGCTTGTCGCTTGGCCGAAGTGCATTGCAGGGTGAACCGTTCCGCCGTGCCAGTGACAACTTCAGCGCCCGGGTCAGCCAGGCAATTGCCGCAGAGGCGCCGCTGGGTGATCGTGTAAAGCCGTTATCAGCATCCTGGAAGCAGCCGCTGGGCAAAATGGCGGTTGCTGCATCGGTGGCAGCCGCGGTTTTCCTGGGCATGCAATACAGCCTGATGGATGACGGGCGACCGGTCGGTACCGAAGTGGTTGATGCACCTTATGAGTTGTCGGGCTCGCAGCAGGTTGATGCTGATGCCCAGCGTCGCCTGAATGACTATATCCAGAGCGTTTCCATCCCCGCGCGCAGTGATACACAGGTCCTGGATTTCAACGTGATGCTGAGTACGCCCCAGCTCAGACCGGTGTCCGACCGTGAGCTGGTCCAGCCCGACCAGCGACGCTGAGTGGTGTCCCGCGCCGGCTTTGCTGACCAGCTTCATTGAACAGCTTCATTGAATAGTCTCCCCCAAACAGGTATGTTACATGGGAACCTCCGCACTTTCTGGAGATAGCCATGTTGCGAGTTTTTGCACTGTTGATTGGGTTGGTGTTAGTGCCCGTTGCGCATGCCAACACGCTTCCCGATTTTGCCCAGCTGGTTGAAGATAACGCGCCAACCATTGTCAATATTACAACCCAGCAGAGTGTACCTCTGCGCTCCGGACGCGGTGGTGATCTGGAAGATCTGCTGCGTCAGTTGCGCCCGGAGCTCGCCGAGCCCGAGAGCCAGGATGACGAGCCCAGAACCCGGCGCCGTGGCGGTGTCGGGTCCGGCTTCATCATCTCCAGTGACGGTTACATCATCACCAATCACCACGTGGTTGCCACCGCTGACACCATCACCGTTACCCTGAATGACCGTCGGGAATATCTTGCCCATGTCATAGGCACGGATGAATTGTCGGATATGGCCTTGTTGAAGATTGACGCCAATGACCTGAGAGCTGTGCGTTTCGGGGACTCGGAAAACGTCCGTGTGGGCGAGTGGGTGCTGGCCATTGGTTCCCCCTTCGGGCTCGAATTCTCGGCGGCTGTGGGTATTGTCAGCGCCAAGGCACGCAGCGTGCCGTCGCGGGGCACAGCCAACTACGTGTCCTTCATCCAGACCGATGTTGCCATCAACCAGGGTAACTCAGGCGGTCCTCTGTTCAATCTGGCCGGGGAGGTCATTGGTATCAATGCCCAGATCCTGAGCAGTACCGGAGGCTCCAACGGCATTTCGTTTGCCATCCCCAGCAATATGGCGTTGAACGTGGTCGAGCAGCTGCGTGACTCCGGCACCGTCAACCGTGGACTGCTGGGTGTGCTGATCAAGGACGTGGATCAGGGACTGGCCGTGTCTTTTGGCCTGTCCGCGCCGCGCGGCGCCTTTGTGGACGATGTACAGCCTGATGGACCGGCGGCGGACGCTGGTCTGCGGGCCAACGATATCATTCTGCGCATGAATGATCGCGAAATCGAGACTTCGGCACAATTGCCCTATTATGTGGGTCAGGTCCGGCCTGGCAACGAGGTGTTGCTGACACTGCTGCGAGATGGTCAGCAGATGCAGATTCCGGTGACTGTCGGCAGTCTGCCGGGAACCGATCTTGCATCTGTGGAAGCGCCGGTCGAGCCACCGCGGGGCAACACACTGGCATTGGAAGTGGCTGAGCTGCCGGATGGGTCATTGCCGCAGGGTGTTGAGCGCGGCGGCGTTGTGATCGAGGAAACACGCGAAGGTCCGGGGCGCCGCGCTGGCCTGTCGTCGGGAGACGTCATTGTTGCCCTTAATCACCAATCAGTGGAGAACAAGGATGACTTCGAGCGGATTGCCGGTGAATTGCCGGATAGCGGTTATGTCCCGGTGCGAATAGTGCGTAATGGTCGCGGCACCACGGTTGCGGTGGAACTGCGCTGAGCCCGCGCGGTGACAGTCTGGAATTTCACTGACAGTGGCTGGCAGATATTGTAGACTTGCCAGCCGCCCAATCCGCAAAGTGACTGTGTTACGTGACTGATCTATCCCGAATCCGAAATTTCTCCATCATCGCCCATATCGATCATGGTAAATCCACACTTGCCGACCGTTTCATACATTTCTGTGGCGGGCTGACGGACCGTGAAATGGCCGAACAGGTGCTGGACACGCTGGACATCGAGCGCGAGCGTGGCATCACTGTCAAGGCCCAAAGTGTCACCCTGTTCTACGATGCCCGCGATGGCGAGCGATACCAGCTCAACTTCATTGATACCCCCGGTCATGTTGACTTCAGCTATGAGGTCTCACGCTCCCTCGCCGCCTGTGAAGGGGCGTTGCTGGTTGTGGATGCCGGGCAGGGTGTGGAAGCGCAGTCCGTGGCCACCTGTTATACGGCCATAGAGCAGGGCCTGGAAGTGATTCCCGTGCTGAACAAGATGGACCTGCCCCAGGCTGATCCGGACAAGGTGCGCAAGGAGATCGAGGAAATCATCGGTCTGGATGCCACCAATGCTGTTGGCTGCAGCGCCAAGACGGGGGAGGGTGTGCAGGAGGTGCTGGAGGAGCTCGTGCGCCTGGTTCCGCCACCGGTGGGTGATCGCGAGGCACCGCTGCAGGCACTGATCATCGATTCCTGGTTTGATAACTATCTGGGTGTTGTGTCACTTGTCAGGGTCAAGCAGGGCAAGCTCAAGAAGGGCGACAAGATAATTGCCAAAACCATTGGCAAAGCACATGTGGTGGACGAGATTGGTGTATTCAATCCCAAGCGCCATGTCACCAATGTACTGGAAGCCGGCGAGGTCGGTTTTATTGTGGCCGGCATCAAGGAGATCCAGGGTGCGCCTGTCGGTGACACACTCACTCATTCAAACACACCAGAGGTTACAGCCTTGCCGGGATTCCGCAGGGTGCAACCACAGGTGTTTGCCGGTCTGTTTCCTGTGTCCGCCGATGACTTTGAAAGTTTCCGTGATGCCCTGGAAAAACTCAAACTGAACGATGCATCCCTGCATTATGAACCGGAAAGTTCCGATGCATTGGGTTTTGGGTTCCGATGCGGGTTTCTTGGCATGTTGCACATGGAGATTGTCCAGGAACGACTTGAGCGTGAGTACGATCTTTCCCTCATCACCACGGCACCGACTGTGGTTTATGAAGTGGTGATGAACAATGGCGATGTACTCAAGGTAGACAGCCCGTCATCTCTGCCTCCGGTGAACAATATTGCTGAAACCCGCGAACCAATCGTGCTGGCCAGCATGCTGGTGCCGCAGGAATATCTTGGTAACCTTATCACCTTGTGTGTCAGTCGTCGTGGTGTACAGCGGGACATGCAGTTTATCGGTAATCAGGTGTCACTGACCTATGAGTTGCCGATGAATGAAGTGGTGCTGGACTTTTTTGATCGTGTGAAATCGGTCAGCCGGGGTTTTGCATCACTTGATTACCATTTTTTGCGCTTCCAGGTGGCCAAACTGGTTCGTCTGGACGTAATGATCAATGGTGACCGGGTGGATGCGCTGGCGCTGATTGTGCATCGTGACCAGGCTCAGTTCAAAGGGCGGGCGCTTGTGGAAAAAATGAAGGAACTGATTCCGCGTCAGATGTTCGACGTGGCTATCCAGGCTGCCATTGGTGGCCAGATCATTGCGCGCCAGACAGTCAAGGCCTTGCGCAAGAATGTGACCGCAAAATGTTATGGCGGTGATGTGACGCGCAAGAAAAAACTGCTGGAGAAACAGAAAGCCGGCAAGAAGCGGATGAAACAGGTTGGCAATGTGGAAGTGCCCCAGGAAGCGTTTCTTGCAGTGTTGAAGGTGGATAGCTGATGGATATAGATTTTTCCCTGGTACTGGTGGTTCTGGTTGCGGCCAGCGGGCTGATCTGGCTGCTCGATGCGTTATTCTTTGCACCGGTTCGTCGGCGGCGCGCTGCAGAAAGTAAAACTCCGCAACCGGCAACAGAGCCGTTAATCGTGGAGTATTCGCGTTCTTTCTTCCCGGTGCTGTTGATCGTGCTGGTTTTGCGCTCGTTTCTGGTGGAACCGTTTCAGATTCCTTCCGGTTCCATGATTCCGACTCTGGAGGTTGGAGATTTCATCCTTGTGAACAAGTACACCTATGGTTTGCGGTTGCCTGTGATTGGCACCAAGCTGGTCAGTGTGAACGAGCCCGAGCGTGGGGAGGTGATTGTGTTCTTCCCGCCTCACGATCATCGTTATTTCATCAAACGTGTAGTGGGTATGCCCGGTGATACCGTCATTTACGAGAATGGTGAACTGCGTATCAATGGCAACCTGGTTGACCGTGATAACATCGGGAATGTCCGGATCGAAACGGCGGGGGGCGATTTGCCCGGCATCCTGTATACTGAGCGCCTGGGCAACAGCGAGCATCAGGTACAGGTGGCTACCGGTAATCGTCTTCGTGGTGCCCGGACACAATGGGTGGTACCGCCCGGGCACTATTTCATGATGGGCGACAATCGTGACAACAGTGCGGACAGTCGAGTCTGGGGTGCGGTGCCGGAAGAAAACATCGTTGGCAGGGCCTTTGCCGTCTGGATGCACAAGGAGCCGGGCTGGAATCTGCCAACATTCAGCCGTAATGGCCGGATTGACTGAAACCATGCCACGCAAACCACTGGCACCCATTTCTGTCACACAGCGCGGTCTGACCCTGGGGTCACTGCTGCTGCTGCTTATTCTGGTGGCACCGGCCGCCGGTTTTGCCATCAAGGTGGTGCCGGTGTATGTTGACCATAATCTGATGGTCAGTGTCACGCGCTCACTGATCGAATCCCGGGGCAGCACCTTGACGCAGGGTCAGTTGCGGCAGGAAGTGGCTGACAGTCTGCGCATCAACAATGTGCGGCAGATAGATCCCCGTCGGGCCATCACATTGACACACATCTCAGGCCACCCCCAGGCCAGGATCAGATATGAACGCAGGGTCCCGCTGATCTATAATATCGACGTCATTGTAAATTTTGATGAACTGATCGATTGATCGCAGCGAGAGTCAATGTCTGATAGCAAGCTGAACCGGCTCCAGCAGCAGTTGGGGTATACGTTCTCAAACCCCGCACTGCTGCAACGCGCCCTCACGCATCGCAGTGCCGCGCGCGAGCACAATGAGCGACTGGAATTCCTCGGTGACGCCATGCTGGGCTGTGTCATAGCGGCGTTGTTGCATGAGCACCATGCCAGTGCCACTGAAGGAGATCTGAGCCGGATGCGCTCGGCGCTGGTCAACGGGCAGATGCTGGCGTCCGTTGCCCGGCGCCTGGCGCTGGGTGAACTGTTGCAACTGGGGGCTGGCGAGCGAAAAAGTGGTGGTCGTGAACGTGACTCCATCCTGTCGGATGCCATGGAAGCGGTCATTGGTGCGGTGTATCTGGATGGCGGATTTGGCGCCTGTGAGCAACTGGTGCGTCATCTGTTCGAAGGCCGTCTGAAAGAAGTTTCGTCGCGCGATCCAAAGACCGAACTGCAGGAATTGATGCAGGCACGCGGTCTACCGCTTCCGGTCTATCGTGTGCTGGAGATTTCCGGAGAAGAGCACTCCCAGGTTTTCAGAGTAGCCTGTACGGTGTCCGAGCTGGACTCGGCCACCGAGGGTAGTGGCCGCAGTCGTCGGGTGGCCGAACGCAATGCGGCCATAGGTGCCCTGGCCGCGCTTGGCAGAGATGTACTGCAGCCCCCCGGCCCTTCATCGTCAAGAGGTATCTGAATGAGCGTCATTGAGCCGACCCGGTGCGGATTTGTTGCTATTGTTGGCAGGCCGAATGTGGGCAAGTCGACCCTGCTCAATCACCTCTTGCGGCAGAAGATCAGCATTACCTCAAGAAAGCCGCAAACCACGCGCCATCGCATACTGGGTATCAAAACCCTGGATCGTTCACAGTACGTGTATGTGGATACGCCTGGTCTGCATAAAGCCGGTAAAAAGGCCATGAATCGCATCATGAACAACACGGTCGTGGAAGTGCTGAAGGACGTGGACGTTGTCCTGTTTCTGGTTGAGCGACTTGTCTTCAACGAAGAAGACGCCATGGTGCTTGAACACCTGCAGCGACTGAGCGTGCCCGTGATCCTTGTCATCAACAAGTGTGACCTGGTCGCAGACAAGGAGCGTCTGCTGCCCCAGATTCAGAAACTTTCCGGAAAAATGGACTTCCAGGAAATTGTCCCGGTTTCAGTACTCCAGGGTCATAACATGGAGGCTCTGGAGGAATGTGTATCCCGCTATCTGCCTGAAGGGCCCTTCCTGTTTCCCGAGGATCAGGTGACTGATCGCAGTTCACGATTCCTGGCTGCCGAACTCATTCGTGAGAAAATCACCCGGCAATTGGGCGACGAATTACCTTATGAAGCCATGGTGGAAATTGAGCAGTTTGTGCGCGAAGGTGGCGTTCTGCACATTCATGGTCTGATTCTTGTGGAAAAGGCTGGTCAGAAACAGATCATCATTGGTGCGCGTGGTGAGCGCCTCAAGCAGATCGGACAATCTGCTCGCGAGGAGATGGAAACGGCGTTTGATTGCAAGGTGATGCTGAATCTCTGGGTGAAGGTGAAAAGCGGCTGGGGTGATGATGAGCGCGCCCTGCAGAGCCTGGTCTGACGGGACGTTGGCATGGCCGGAAAAATCGATCTGCAGCCGGCCTTTGTTCTGCATACCCGAGGCTTTCGCGACACCAGCCTGTTGGTGGACATCCTGACTCTTGATCATGGCCTGGTTCGGGCAGTGGCGCGCGGTGCCCGGCGTCCACGGTCGCATCAACGCGCTGTGCTTCAGCCTTTTGTGCCGCTGCTTGTGTCCTGTTCGGGACGCGGTGAGTTGCTTACATTGACAGCGGTTGAACAAAGTGCCCCGCCACTGACCCTGTTGCAGGCACGTCTTTTCAGCGGGCTTTATGTCAATGAGCTGCTGGTTCGCCTGCTGCCTCTGCAGGAAAGCTGCCCGGCAATTTTCCGTCAGTATCGCACCGTGTTGTTACAGCTGCGCGCTGATGACAGTGTGGAACCGGCACTGCGGTTGTTTGAATTGCAACTTCTGCAGGAGCTGGGATATGGCATTGACCTGCACAACGAGTGGCGTACCGGGACGCCAATCGACCCTGCACAATGGTATCTCTTCCAGGCCGAGCAGGGTTTTGAGCGCCTGCCGGAACCGGGCCAGCGACGACATGAGTTGCCGGTATTCAGCGGCGCCGACCTGTTGGCCATCGCTGAGCGCCGACTCGATGGTGCGTCCGCCGCGCGCAGTGCCAAACGACTGCTTCGCATTGCCCTGGCCAGCCATCTGGGTGATAGACCGCTGCGCAGCCGCAGTCTGTTCCGCCGTCGTGAATACAGGGACCCGGGCAGCGCCTGAGTTGGGCTTCGAGTGCGATCGGTGATGTCCGAAACAGTGCTTTTCTGCCTTTCGGGCTGGGCCGGGAAAGGGTAAAATTGCGCCTCGCCCGACAACCGGAAGTACCTTTGAATGTCATACCCCACCGTAGAATCTCTGATCGGCAATACGCCGTTGGTGCGCCTGCAGCGCCTGCCGGGGGACACCAGCAATACTGTGTTGGTGAAACTCGAAGGCGACAACCCCGCCGGTTCCGTAAAGGATCGACCTGCCTACAACATGATCCTGCAGGCTGAGCTACGCGGTGATATCCGGCCGGGAGATACCCTTATCGAAGCCACGAGCGGCAATACCGGTATCGCACTGGCGATGGTCAGCGCGGTGAAGGGTTATCGTCTTGTCCTGATCATGCCAGACAATATGTCCGAGGAAAGAAAAGCATCCATGTCTGCCTATGGGGCTGAACTTGTTCTGGTCAGTGAGTCCGAGGGTATGGAGGGAGCCAGGGATCTGGCGGACACATTTGCGCGGGAAGGTCGCGGCAAGGTGCTGAACCAATTCGCCAATCCGGACAACTGGCGGGCTCACTACGACGGCACTGGCCCGGAAATCTGGCGCGATACCAGGGGCAGCGTCACGCATTTTGTCAGTTCTATGGGCACGACGGGCACCATCATGGGTGTGTCGCGTTTTTTGAAGGAAAAAAACCCCGACGTGCAGATAGTCGGACTGCAGCCACAGGAAGGGTCGCGTATTCCGGGTATCCGTCGATGGCCTGTTGAGTATCTGCCTGCCATATACGATGCCGAGCGCGTTGATGTCGTGATGGACATCCTGCAGGAAGACGCTGAGCGCACCATGCGTGCACTGGCCCGGGAAGAGGGTATTTTCTGCGGTGTTTCCTCTGGCGGCTCCGTGTTTGCCGCGCTCGAGCTGAGTCGTCAGTTGACTGACGCAGTGATTGTCGCGATTGTCTGCGATCGTGGCGATCGTTACCTGTCTACCGGTGTTTTTGCCTGACCGGGCAACACACCACACACTACATGAGCCGGACACCCATGGCGCGAAGTAACAAGCAGCGCAGGAAACTGCCGCAGGAACCGCAACGCATCGTTATTCATGCACTGAGCCATGAGGGTCGTGGAATCGGCCGGCTGGCGGGTAAGATCGCCTTTGTGGATGGTGCTTTACCAGGGGAAATTGTGGATGCACAGTTCACCCGTCGTCGCTCGCAATACGATGAGCTGCGCTTGCTGCAGCTGGTACAGGCATCGGAAGACCGCGTCGTACCACCCTGTCCGCATTTCGAGGTCTGTGGAGGCTGTGTGATGCAGCATCTGGCACCTGAGGCACAACGCCGGCACAAGCAGTCGGTGTTGTTGGAACACCTGCAGCATCAGGCCGGGCTGTCGGTGGATGACTTTGAGCTGTTGCCCCCCCTGTATGAGCCTGTGGACACCGGGTATCGACGCAAGGCCAGGCTTGCCGTCAGGTATGTCCAGAAAAAGGGTGGCGCCCTGGTGGGCTTCAGGGAGCGCCATAGCGGATTTATCACCGACATGGACAGTTGCGCGGTTCTCACTCCGGTGGTTTCGGCGTTGTTACCCGCACTGCGGGCGCTGTGCAGTGACCTGGAAGCCAGGTTTGACATTCCCCAGTTCGAACTGGCCGTTGGTGAAAGCGCACCGCTCAGCGGCCCTGATCGTGTGGTGCTTATCGTGCGGCACATGGCACCCCTTACCGGGACTGATCTGGATAAAATGCGTGATTTTGCTGAGCAGCACAGCATCCAGTGGTATCTGCAATCCGGTGGTCCGCAGACGGTGAAACAGTTCTGGCCTGAAACAGACCAGGATCGGTTGTATTACCACTTGCCGGCTTATGATCTTCGAATGGCCTTCCATCCCACAGATTTCACTCAGGTCAATGGTGAAATCAACAAACGCATGATTGACCTTGCCCTGCAGTTTCTGGATTTGTCGCCAGATGATCGTGTGCTGGACCTGTTCTGTGGTCTGGGTAATTTTACTTTGCCGATCGCGCGACATGCGGGGCAGGTGACCGGTGTGGAAGGCAGCCAGGAGATGGTTGAGCGCGGCGCGGAAAATGCGCGCGCCAATGGCATTGACAATGTGTCCTTCCATGCCGCTGACCTGAGTGCCGAGCTGAGTGGGCTACACTGGGCGCAGCAGGAATATGACCGGATTCTGCTGGACCCTCCGCGCTCCGGGGCACTTGAGCTGGTATCCCGGATCGCGGAATTTAATGCAGCAAAAGTAGTCTATATTTCCTGTAACCCGGCTACTTTGGCCCGCGACGCCGCGGAACTGGTCCGGCAGGGTTATACCTTGCGGAGTGCCGGCATCATGGACATGTTCCCGCATACCGCTCACGTGGAATCCATTGCCGTATTCGGCCGTAGTTGAAACCGGAAAATATCATCATTGGACAGAGACAGGCACATAGCTGATGGTCAAAGTCAGAGAAGAATACTCATTCAACGCCGATGGCAGCGTCAACTTCCAGCAATGGCTGGATCGTATAGAAATCTACGGTTCACTGAGCGGGCATGACCGGATACGACAGGCCTGCGATCTGAGCTGGAAAGTGGAGCAACAGGCCATCGCCGCAGAGAATATCTGGTCACCGGGCGTCAGCGCCTATCGTACCGGTCTAGAGATGGCAGAAATACTGGCACAGCTGCATCTGGACAGTGATGCCCTGATTGCTTCCATGCTGTATCGGCCGGTACGTGAATCAAGGCTTTCTCTTGAGCGTGTTGGCGAACAGTTTGGTGAGGATGTTGCGCGCCTGGTTGAAGGCGTATTGCGTATGGCGGCAATCAACGAGACGGACACCAGCAACACACGTGTATTGGGTCAGAGCAACGACCAGATGGAAAACGTGCGCAAGATGCTGCTGGCACTGGTGGATGACGTGCGTGTAGCCTTGATAAAGATCGCGGAACGTACCTGTGCCATCCGGGCGGTAAAAACTGCGGGTCCTGCCAAGCGCAGGCGAGTTGCCCGGGAGGTTTTTGACATATACGCCCCGCTTGCACATCGCCTGGGCATCGGACAGATCAAATGGGAGCTGGAGGATCTGTCATTCCGTTATCTGGAAGAGACAAGTTACAAGCGTATTGCCAGTCTTCTTGACGAGCGAAGGCTCGACCGGGAGAAATTTGTTGCCCAGGTTACCGAAGAGTTACGCAAGCACCTGGTGCGCGCAGGAATTGATTCGGAAGTTAACGGGCGAGCCAAGAGCATTTACAGTATCTGGCGCAAGATGCAGCGCAAGCAGTTGGACTTTTCCCAGATATTCGATATTCGTGCGGTGCGGGTGCTGGTGCCCGAGGTGCGTGATTGCTACGCCACGCTTGGCATCGTACACAACCTCTGGCGGGTGGTGCCGAACGAATTCGATGACTACATTGCCAGCCCCAAGGAAAACGGTTATCAGTCTCTGCATACGGCAGTGATTGGCCCGGACAACAAGGTGTTTGAAATCCAGATTCGCACCTTTGCCATGGACGAGGACGCCGAGCTTGGTGTCTGTGCGCATTGGCGATACAAGGAAGGGGTACAGGATCCCAATCGTCGTGACAGTTACGATGACAAGATTGCCTGGCTCAGACAGGTATTGGCCTGGCATGACGAAATGGGCATGTTGGGCGGCCTGGCGGAACAGCTGCGAACCGATGCTGATGAATCTGACCGGGTTTATGTGTTTACGCCTGATGGCCATGTTGTTGATATCATGCAGGGCGCTACACCGTTGGATTTTGCCTATTATGTGCACACGGAAGTCGGCAATGCCTGCTCCGGTGCCAGAGTCAATGACCGCCTGGTGCCGCTGAATTATCAATTGTGTACCGGTGACCGTGTCGAGGTGTTGTCCAGTGCCGGCAATCAGCCCAGTCGGGAATGGCTGAAACCGCACCTGGGGTTTATACGGACACCGCGGGCGCGGGCAAAGCTCGTGCAATGGTTCAAATCACAAAGTCGCGGAGAGAACCTGGTCTACGGCCAGCGAATGATCGCCACGGAATTCGAGCGCCTTGCCGTAGACGGCATGGATATGAGTGATATCGCACGTAAATTGGGTTGTCGCAACACGGAAAGTTTTTTTGTTTCGGTGGGGGCAGGTGCCATCCGGATGGAGGAGGTGCTGGAGGCGGCCCAGTCACTGGGTCAATTAATGTGCCGTATCGAACCTGACTTGCAGCAGGGCACCCTGTTGCTTGACGACGCCCCGCATGAGTTTGCAGCGCATTCCTCGCCGGTGCCAGCCTCCGGGACTGACAATGGCGCTGCTTTGTCGGAACCGCGCGCCGGTCAGTTGGAGACGGTCCGTGTTCCGGTTACTCTGGCTATTGAAGCCCGGGACCGGGCTGGTCTGCTGCGTGATGTGAGCACGGTGTTGGCCAATGAACGCCTGACGGTGCTTGAAATGAGCACTTCCACGGACCGTCGGGCAGGCACGGCGTCCATGCGGCTCGGGTTCGAGATTGAGTCATTCCATACATTGTCGCGTGTGCTGGACCAGATCAGTCATCTGGAGAATGTCATCGAGGCGAGAAGAATCGAAGCGCGCGCTGGTGACATGGCCACTTCACGGCCAGCCGTCGTGCCACTGAAACGAACCGGAGAGTCATGAAGCCGTCCTCGAAAGCCCCGTCCCGTTCACCGCAAGACGACTCCACTTCTTTATCCGCTACCGAGCAGTTGATCGGCTTGATGCGAATGCTGCGCGATCCTGAACACGGGTGTCGCTGGGATATCAAGCAGACCATGCAGTCCCTTGCTTCACATACGGTGGAGGAGGTCTATGAGGTTGTGGATGCCGTTGAGCAGGGTGACGCGGACAAGATCTGTGACGAACTGGGTGATCTCCTGTTTCAGATTGTATTCTATGCACGCATAGCCGAAGAGCAACAATGCTTCACATTTGATGATGTTGCCAGCGGGGTCCATGCCAAGCTGCTGCATCGGCATCCGCACGTGTTTCCCGATGGAACTTTGGCCAGCTTCGGACAGCCTGGTGAGCGCATTTCCCCAGGGGAAGTGGAGAGCAATTGGGAATCCATCAAGAACGCTGAGCGAGAGCGTGCCGGCAAGAACCTGCCCGATGTTACCCGGGTCAGCGTGCTGGATGATGTGCCGCGCGCGCTGCCAGCACTGGATCGCGCACGCAAGCTGCAGAAGCGTGCCGCATCGGTTGGTTTCGACTGGCCGGACGTGGTGCCGGTGCTGGCCAGGCTGCGCGAGGAAATTGGTGAGCTTGAGCAGGCGATAGAAGCGGGTCAGGCCGCTGACATCGAGGCGGAGTTGGGCGATGTGTTATTCACCTGCGTGAATCTGTCCCGTCACCTGCAGGTCAATGCAGAAACCGCACTGCGTGGAACCAACCAGCGTTTCGAGCAGCGGTTCCGTCATGTAGAAACCCTGGCTGGCAAACAGGGCGCGGTCATGAAGCGTGTGGAACCGGAACAGTTGGACCTTTGGTGGCAAGCAGCAAAAAAGATTGAAAAGGGCGAAAAGGGCGATCCCTGACGATCACAGCGGTATTCTGAAACTTTTACATGGTCACAACTTTGGTGTATGTTCAGCGCCGACTCAAGGTGCAGACCGAACACCGCATCAGGAATTTCGGGAATTCAGGAGAAAACATGCGAATCATATTGTTGGGTGCCCCCGGAGCCGGAAAGGGCACGCAGGCACAGTTCATCACCACGACCCTGGGAATCCCCCAGATTTCCACCGGTGACATGTTGCGCGCCGCAGTCAAGGCCGGCACGCCGCTGGGAAAACAGGTGGAGGCGGTCATGAACAGCGGTGCACTGGTCACCGACGAGATCATCATCGCGCTGGTGCGTGAACGGATAACAGAGCCGGACTGTGCGCGTGGTTTCCTGCTCGACGGATTCCCCCGAACCATCCCGCAGGCGGAGGCGATGGTTGAGGCCAACATCAGTATAGATGCTGTGATTGAAATCAGTGTTGATGATGAAGAGATCGTCAATCGTCTGAGTGGGCGTCGGGTCCACCCTGAGTCCGGTCGTGTGTACCATGTCGAATACAATCCACCGAAGGTGCCCGGCAAGGACGATGAAACCGGTGAAGCATTGATTCAGCGAGACGACGACAAGGAAGAAACTGTCCGGAAACGACTTGCGGTTTATCACGAGCAGACACGTCCGTTGGTAGCCTTTTATGAAGCGCAACAGGCAGCCGGCAATGCAGTTCGGGTTTACACTGTTGATGGCAAAGCGCAGGTAAATGTGATTCGTGACAGGATTGCGGCGGTTCTGAATGACGGCGAATGATTGAACGTTTGACACTGATTCGTGGCAGTTGGTAACAAGCGCAGTGAAAAATCCGAAAAAATTCGCGTGCATTGTACTGTATAGCCGATAATTTTTATGCTATGTTCCGGCACAGACGTATCAGCGTTTGCGTTGGTTGTTTCGCAGTGGTTAATTTCCACATTTCGGGAGAATGATGAGTATGGCTACAAAAAAAGCGAAAGCTGGAACTGGCAAAGCGAAAGCCCAGACTGGGAAAACAAGGAAAGCACCGGCTGCAACTGCTAAAAAAGTTGAGGACGCTGCATTGAAAAAAGCGGAGTCGTCTCTCGACAAGCTGCAGAAGGATCTGGCGGCACGCAAGAAAAAGCTCGACGCGGCTCGCAAGAAACTCAAGGCTGCCACCAGCAAGGTGGCCAAGAATGCAACTGCTGCTGCCAAGAAGTCTCTGCTCAGTGCCGAAAAGACGGTATCCACTGCAACCGCGAGTGTTTCCGAGGTAGGAAGCAGAATCACCGCAGCAAAGTCCAACGTCAAGGCAGCACAAAAGGCTGCGAACGAAAAAGCTGCGGCCCAGAAGAAGGCGGATGCAGCAGCGGCACGCAAGGCTCGTTTGCAGGCCAAGGCTGAAGCAGATCTGGCCAAGGCAGTGAAAAAGTTCTCTGATCAATGGAAGAAGAAGCGGGCAAAGGCTGACGCCGCTCGTGAGGCATCTATCCAGAAGAAGGAGAAAATGAAGGAAAAGGCTGCCGCGCGACGTGCCCAGCTCAAAGCCAAGGCCGCCGCGAAGAAAGCGGCCGCCAAGGCCAAGGCGGCAGCAAAGAAACAGGCTTTGCGTCAGAAAGCCGCCGCCAAGAAGGCAGCAGCCAAAGCCAAGGCGGCAGCCAAGAAGCAGGCTGTGAAAGCCAAGGCAGCCTCCAAAAAGAAATCTGCCAAGAAGACAACCCGCAAGGCGTCTGCCAAGGCAAGTACCACCGCCAAGACAGCCAGGAAAACCGCAAAGAAAGCGACTCGCAAGACTGCCAGGAAGGCAACCGCCAAAAAGACAGCGGCCAAGAAAACGGTAGCGCGCAAGACCTCTGCGGCAAAGAAAACGGCAAAGAAAACCACTCGCAAGGCCAAGCGCAAGGCAGCACCGAAGACGTCGTAGTGCCTGGCTGTTCAGTGAGTATGTGATGAAGCCTCTCCGGTCGCTGATCGGAGGGGCTTTTTTGTGTAGGGTTGAACCTGGAACACGTGGAACAACTGGAACAACTGGAAAAGGTATCTTGAGTGAGCAAGCAGTCTCCTGTCATCCTGGCACTGGACACAGCCGGCGCCATCTGCTCGGTCAGTCTGCTGATTGCGGGCCAGACCCATACACTGCGCAGCAATGCCGATCGGCGCCATGCACGTGAAGTGTTACCCATGATTTCGTCACTGATGACTGCACAAGCTGTCGGGTTTGCTGACATCAATGCGCTGGCGGTGGTCAGCGGCCCCGGATCGTTTACCGGGCTCCGAATCGGAAGCGCTGTGGCCCAGGGGCTGGCTTTTGGCAATGAGTTGCCTGTGATTTCTGTTTCCTATCTGCAACTCATTGCCGAAGCAGCGCAGTGCGGGGCGGAAGACGGTCTGTTGCTGGTTGTGATGCTGGCGCGCGAGGGTGAGTACTATTACGCCCTGTTCCACCGGAACACAGACATGCTGTTACGATTGACCGGGGATGCGGTTGGCGATTGCGTGAGCATTGCAACAACACTGGCGTCTCACCGCGAAGCCGGCGTACCGGTCACTGGTGTCGGAGACGGATTTGTTGTTGAGGAGATCAGGGCAATGGCCACGCAAGCAGGTTTCACCAAGGTGCCAGGCCATGTAACAGTGGACTCGGAAACCCTGGCCCTGGCGGCTGTGAAAGCCTGGTGCAATAGTGACTACGGTGATGCCGAGGCGGTGATGCCAGTCTATCTGAAGGAAGACATGGCGTACCGGCGCAGCGGTGAGTAAAGCAACACTCAGTGTCGCTTGTGAAGGCCGGGGCGACGATACACACCAGGTCAAGGCCCGGCAGCTTGCCCGCGCATTGGCATTGCCTCTGGATGACGGGGTCAGTTCCCACGTACTGCGTGTTGGCGAGAACGGGCTGCTGATCCTGATCGAGCGGAAAAGTGGCGTTGCAGTCAGTGCTGATTTTGCCAGTCCGAGACTGTTGTACCGGTTACGCCAGGGTATGCGTCGTGAAATGCTGGTTCGCGCTGTCAGCGTCAAAGGTGGTGCCCTGCCCACTGTCGTTGATGCCACCGCAGGGTTCGGACAGGATGCGTTTCTGCTTGCTGCTGCCGGTCATGAGGTCACTCTGATAGAGCAATCACCACTGGTATCAGCCTTGCTCGACAGCGCGCTGACATGTGCAAAAAACAGTGACGATGCATCGATTCGCCAGACCGCTGCACGTATGACCCTGATCACAGGTGACAGCATTGAACGACTGGCAACCATCCATCCGCTGCCTGTTGTGGTGACACTGGACCCTATGTTTCCCCAGCGCAACAAGTCTGCCCGGGTGGGCAAGAACATGGCGATGCTGCAGGACATTCTCGGCCACAGTACTGCTGTTGAATCCGAATCAGCACTGCTTGCTGCAGCCCGATCGGCTGCCCTGGATAAGGTGGTGGTCAAGCGGCCGCGGCTGGCGCCACCACTGGCCGGTTGTGAACCGGACTGGCAGCACATTGGTCGGTCCAGCCGCTTCGATGTCTATCGCAGCATGCGTCGCAGTATGTCTTCATAGATCAGTGACAAATGATCCAGATCCTGGACGCGAACATGTTCATCGATCTTGTGGATGCTGGCATTACAGGGCCCCAGTTCCACCACATGGGTGCCGCCAGACGCGATAAAACGGCCATCTGACGTACCACCACTTGTTGATCGGGTGGTTTCCAGTCCTGTGACGGACCGTATGCTGTCGCTGACGGCGTCAATCAACGGGCTGTCCAGGGTCAGGAAAGGTTGCCCGGAAAGTATCCAATCCAGCGTGTAGGGTACATCAAATTCATCCAGTATTTTCCGTGTACGCTCACGCAAGGCCTGTTCGGTGACTTCGGTGGAAAAACGGAAGTTGAATCGCAGATTCAGATCGCCGGGAATCACATTGTCCGCACCGGTACCGGCAGACAGATTCGAAATCTGGAAACTGGTGGCCGGAAACGCTTCGTTACCCTGATCCCAGACTTCATCACACAAGGCCTGCAGTGGTGCCAGTGACAGGTGTACCGGGTTGCGTGCCAGGTGTGGGTAGGCAATGTGGCCCTGCACGCCGTGAAAGGTCAGCAGCCCGTGCAATGAGCCGCGTCGACCTATCTTGATGGTGTCGCCGAGCGCGGCGGTGCTGCTGGGTTCACCAATGACACAGTAATCAATGTGCTCACCTCGGGCGCCCAGGGTTTCCACAACCTTGCGCGTACCATTGATCGCGGGTCCTTCCTCGTCACTGGTGACAAGAAAGGCAATGGACCCTGTCAGGGACACACCATCGAGCTCACAGCTTTCCAGGAAGCGCTCACAGGCGGTTATCATGGCGGCAAGGCTGCCTTTCATGTCGGCAGCGCCACGTCCGTACAACATGCCGTCACGTATTTCCGGAGCGAACGGCGGTGATTGCCACCGGGTCTCGGGGCCGGTAGGCACAACATCGGTATGGCCTGCGAAACAGAGAATCGGACCACTGTCACCGTAGCGGGCCCAGAAGTTGCGTACCTCACCAAAATTCATTTCTTCGGTCTGGAATCCCATGGCAGTCAGTCGCTGCATGAGCTGATCATTGCAGCCCCGGTCATCCGGTGTTACTGATGGGCGTTGGATCAACGCCATGGCCAGATTGATGGTGGCGGAATGTGGCTTGTTGTTCATGGCGCGAGGTGATTTCCGTTCAGTTATTGCTGTGAAGTTCGTCATTCAATGCAATGCTGGTGCTATTGGTCTTGCATTCAACGGCACCGGTCTGGGAGTTGCGGCGGAACAACAGGTCGGACTTGCCCGTGAGCTCGCGTGCCTTGACCAGCTTCACAGGCTGGTTGTCCTTGTCCAGCAACTGCACTTTGGTGCCGGCTGTCACATAGAGGCCGGCTTCCACGACACAGCGATCACCCAACGCAATGCCAATACCTGCATTGGCGCCAATAAGGCAGTCCTGCCCGACGGATATGATTTCGGTTCCACCGCCTGACAGCGTGCCCATGGTGCTGCAACCACCGCCCAGGTCGCTGCCTTTTCCGACAATCACACCCGCAGAGATCCGTCCTTCGATCATGGCAGTGCCGAGTGTTCCGGCATTAAAGTTGACGAAGCCTTCATGCATTATGGTTGTGCCTTCCCCGATGTGAGCGCCCAGGCGTACACGAGCGGTATCGGCGATGCGTACACCTGCGGGAACCACGTAGTCACTCATGCGAGGGAACTTGTCCACCGACAACACCGTAAGCAGTTCACCTTTTTTGCGCGCTTGCAGCTGGCGTGCGGGCAGATCCTTCAATGTGATGGCGCCGGCAGTGGTCCAGGCCAGATTATGCAATATACCGAAAGCACCCTGCAGGTTGACAGTGTGTGGCTGACACAGCCGATGTGATAACAGGTGAAGCTTCAGATAGACCTCAGCCACCGAAGCGGGTGCAATATCTTCGGCCAGAAATGTCAGCACTACCGGTTGTTGGCTGTCCGACAGGGTTTCAAACAGTGCGGCCAGCTCGCGGTTAGCTGCTTTGCCTGCGGCTTCGGTCAGTGCCGGTAACATGTTTTGTTCAACCATCAGGTCCTTGTTACCGCCCTTGTATCCACATATGCCGCCCAGCGCATCGACAAGTGCTGGTTCCGGCGACAGCATCGGCGACGGGTAGTACACTTCGATAATTTCACTGTTTGCGTCAAGTGTGGCCAGACCCACACCAAAACTGTGCAAACCTTCATGTTTCATGTTCATTTTCCTGTTCCATTCAGTGCGTTCATGGTGTTGTTGTTAAAGCCCAGTAACCAGCCATCCTCGTGCTGGATCACCGGACGTTTGACCAATGCAGGATTGGCCCGGATCAAGGTGATGGCGGTATCCAGGTGTTCAGCCTTTGTTTTGTCGGTTTCTGACAGCTGGCGCCAGGTAGTGCCGCGGCGATTGATCAATTGCCCGGTGCCAAACTGCTCCAGGAACAATCGTGCCAGTGGCTCGTCCAGTCCGTCCTTACGGAAATCGTGAAAGCGGTAGGCCATGGCGTTGGCCTCCAGCCATTTGCGAGCCTTGCGCACGGTGTCGCAGTTGGAGATACCGAATACAACGATCATGTTCATGCTCCAGGAGGGTGATCAATCTGCTGTCAGGGCCTGTTTCACGGCCAGCTGCAGCTGCTCTATGCGTGCAGGATCGGTGATCGGTTCGTTGTTGGCGTCGGTTATATAGAACAGGTCTTCCACGCGCTCACCAAGCGTCACAATCCGTGCGTTGACCAGTTGCACATCCAGTTCGGCGAAAACCTTGCCGATGGCAGCCAGGATGCCCGGCCGGTCAATACAGTTGATTTCCAGTGTCGACCACGGGGTATCAGGATGATTGATGATCTCTGCTTCCACAACCTGGTTGAAGTACCGTAACTTGCGTGGCGTACGCTTGCTGTTGCCATTCAGTGCAGCGCTCGAATCGCTCAGAAAGCGGTGTAGTGTGTTCTTGATTTCCTCGATGCGCTGTGGGCGATCATCAATGCCGCTGCCATCACTCTCCAATACCGAGAATGTGTTCATGCAGTAGTTTTTTTGTGATGTGAAAATGCGCGCATCCTGAATATTGAGCCCCAGCTGGTCCATTGCCGCGGCACTGGCTGCGAACAGCCGGGGTCTGTTGACGGTATAGATGAAGATGTGAGTGGCACCTTCGCCCAACGAGTCGGTGGTATCCTGCACCAGTACCAATGTTTTTTCGCCACCATGGCGTGCAATTGCCTCGGTGTGCCAGACGATATTGGCCACCGATTCGCGGACAAAATACTCATCGTCGGTGGTGAGCCAGATAGCGCTCACCTGTTCTTCAGTCAAGCCCTTGTCGATCAGCTTGGGCAGTGCGCTTTCCTTTTTGTCGCGCACCCGGTCGGCCCGCTCCATGGGGTTTTCCAGTCCGCGGCGCAGCGCGCGCTTGGTATTCAGATAGAGCTGACGCAGCAGCGATGCCCGCCAGGCGTTCCAGAGGGTAGGGTTGGTGGCGTTGATGTCGGCCACTGTCAGGGCGTAGAGGTAGTCCAGGTGCAGTTTGTCACCAACAGCCGTGGCAAACTCATGGATGATCTCCGGGTCCATGATGTCCTTGCGCTGGGCCGTCATCGACATTAGTAGATGTTTTCCAACCAACCAGGTCACCAGTTTGGTATCCCATGTACTCAGATGATGACGTTGACAGAACCGGGCGGCGTCTTCCATGCCCAGTTCGGAGTGGTCGCCGCCCCGGCCCTTGGCAATGTCATGGTACAGACCGGCGATATACAACAGTTCGATTTTCGGTAGCCGTCTAACGATATGGGCTGCAATCGGGAACTCGTCTTCCGCTTCCGGCGAACGAAAATGGCGCATGTTTTCCACCACCTGCAAAGTGTGTGCATCCACTGTGTAGATATGGAACAGGTCGTGTTGCATCTTGCCGGCAATAGCGCCGAATTCTGGCAGGTAGAGCCCCAGTACACCATACCTGGCCATGCGTCGAAGCTGCGTGGTGAAGTCGTGTGGTGAGCGCATCAGCTCCATGAACAGTGTCACGTTGCGCAGATCATGTCGGAAGCGCTCGTCGATCAATGAGCGATGTTCGCGGATGAGCCTGATCGTGGCTGCACGTACACCATTGATTTCCGGGTTCTGTGCCATCAGGACAAAAATTTCGAGCAACGCAAATGGCGAGCGCCGGAATACTTCAGGTGAGGTGACCTCAATATAGTCACCGCGTACCTGGAACCGCGAATTCAGCCGCCTTATGCTGGTATGTTCGCCGGCGCGCAGAATGACTTCGTCAAAATGCTGCAGCAACATGTCGTTCAGCTCACGGATGGTGGCTACAGCCCTGTAGTATGTCTGCATGAGCTTTTCCACAGCCAGGCTGCGCTCGTCATCGTGATAACCGAACAGGCTGGCGAGTTCCTTCTGTTTGTCGAAAAGCAATCGGTCCTCTTTGCGACCTGACAACAGGTGCAGGCCCCAGCGCAGTTTCCACAGCAGGTTTTCGCCTTTGCGCAGCAGTTCATATTCACTGGGCAACAGGAAGCCAAGTTTGACCAGATCCGCCAGGGTCGAGGCATTGTAATGACGCTTGGCGATCCAGGCTATGGTCTGGATGTCTCGCAAACCGCCCGGAGATGTCTTGACGTTGGGTTCCAGTGCATAATCAATGTCGTAATACTTTTTGTGCCGGACAATCTGTTCGTCGCGTTTGGCCAGAAAAAATTCCCGGTCAGGCCAGACTTCGTCGGTCTGGGTCACCGCCAGCATGGACTGTCGCAATTGTTCCGGACCGGCCAGCGTGCGGGATTCCATCATGCTGGTGGCTACCGTGATGTCCTTGATGGCTTCTTCGCGGCAATGCTCAACAGTGCGAACACTCTGGCCTATCTCCAGGCTCAGGTCCCAGAGCAGGGTGAAAAAGTGACTGATTCGGCTGCCGTTGGCTTGCAGGCACGCAGACTCACCGAGCAGCAGAAGGTCAATGTCCGAGTGAGGATGCAATTCGCCGCGCCCGTAGCCGCCAACAGCAATCAACGCAATTTTCTCGGGTGCCTGCCAGTCAATGGTCTGCCATGCGATATGCAGCAGCTGGTCAACAAACCAGGCACGTCCCTGTACCAGTGCCACGATGTCTTCGCCCTGTTTGTAGCGCCGGGTCAGCTCGGTGTCGGCAGCGCCGATGGCATCACGCAGGACCTGGACGGTGGGTTCACCGGCGCCCAGTCGCTGTTTGATCGTCGTTGTGTCGAACAGGGATTCTGCGTTGAATGGCTCGTGCAGATGCAGTATGGATTCGCTCATGATCAGAATTTTTCATCGCTGCGTTGGGTCAGCACGTCCACCCCGTCAGCGGTGACCAGCAGTGTATGCTCCCATTGCGCAGACAGGCGACGGTCCCGTGTGGTCACCGTCCATCCGTCGGCTTTTGACAGTTTGGTGTGTCGGGTACCGGCGTTGAGCATCGGCTCTATGGTAAAGGTCATGCCTTCCTTGAGAACGACGCCTGTGCCCGGATTGCCGTAATGCAGCACCTGGGGTTCCTCGTGGAATATGGCGCCGATGCCATGTCCGCAATATTCGCGAACCACCGAGTAGTGGTTGTTTTCTGCATGTGTCTGGATGATATGACCAATGTCCCCCAGCTGGGTGCCCGGGCGAACAATGGCAATGGCTTTCAGCAGGCATTCCCGGGTGATCTCGACCAGACGTTTTGCGTGAGGTGCCACCTCGCCGACCAGGAACATCTTGCTGGTGTCACCATGGTATCCGTCCTTTTTGACGGTGATGTCGATATTCAGGATATCGCCGTTTTTCAGTCTCTTGCTGTCGCTGGGAATGCCGTGACAGACCACCTGGTTCGGCGAGGTGCAGATGGACTTCGGGAAACCGTTGTAATTCAGTGGCGCCGGGATGGCTTTCTGGACGTTGACTATATAGTCGTGGCAGATCCGGTCCAGTTCTCCGGTGCTTACGCCCGGTCGTACGTGTTCGCCGATCATTTCCAGCGCTTCGGCGGCCAGTCGGCCGGCCACGCGCATTCTGGCAATTTCCTCGGCAGTCTTGATTGTGATGGCCATGTGCTGTTCTGCAATGCGTGAAAAGAGGCTGAATTGTAAAGCACTCGACTGCCAAATGCATCCGGGGTACCCTTCCTGCAGGTTTTGCTTTATGGCTGCGGCAGTTTGTGGTATAAATCCGCCCGCTCCGCAATGGCTGTGAGAGCAAATCCAATGTCGCACATACACCGACACATATTCTGGGTGCCCGCATGCGGGTTGGGATATGGGGTGTGTGGAGGCCTAACCCGAAATACAAGGTAATATCATGACTGCATCTATGAAAGATATGCTGAAGGCCGGCGTGCACTTCGGCCACCAGACCCGCTACTGGAACCCGAAAATGAAACCTTTCATTTTTGGCGCCCGCAACAAGATTCACATCATCAATCTGGAGCACACCGTACCAGCCCTGAATGAGGCGGTAGACGTGATCCGTGGCCTGGCTGCCCGCAACAAGAAGGTCCTGTTTGTTGGCACCAAGCGTGCTGCTGGCAAGATCATCCGCGAGGAAGCCCAGCGTGCTGGCATGCCTTATGTTGATCACCGCTGGCTGGGTGGCATGCTCACCAACTACAAGACCATCCGTGGCTCCATCAAGCGTCTGAAAGACCTTGAGGCACAGGAGAAGGATGGTACGTTCGATCGTCTGACCAAGAAAGAAGCGCTCATGCGCCGTCGTGCCATGGACAAGCTCGAACGCAGTATTGGTGGAATCAAGGACATGAACGGTTTGCCCGACGCGCTGTTTGTCATTGATGTTGATCACGAACGTATTGCGGTGACCGAAGCCAACAGCCTGCGTATTCCGGTGGTTGGCATTGTTGACACCAACAGTGATCCGGTTGGCGTTGATTACCCTATCCCGGGTAATGACGATGCGATTCGTGCCATTCGACTCTACGCCAAGGTCTTTGCTGATGCCTGCGTATCCGGTCGGACCGAAGGCAATGTTGTCACTGGTGGCGACAGCGAGTTTGTTGAGGTGGAAGAAGCCCCGGCGGCCGCGGCTGCTGCACCCGACGCGCCAGCAGCCCCGGAGGCCCCGGAAGCGCCAGCCGGCGAAGAGAAGCCCGCGTCTGCCTGAACGCTGGCCTGACCAGCGAGAAATGTGCCGATGGCACGGGATGTATCCGGAAAGAAGGGCCTGGACCTTTCTTTCCGGTGCAGTCCCTCCGCATACATTATCCAGTTTCAAAATACGAATTTACGAGGCGATCCGAAGATGGCAAATATTACTGCAGCAATGGTCAAGGAACTGCGCGAGCGCACCGGTCTGGGCATGATGGACTGCAAAAAGGCACTGGTTGAAGCCGGTGGTGACCTTGAAAAGGCAATTGAGGATCTGCGCAAGGCCAGCGGCCTGAAAGCAGCCAAGAAGGCCGGTCGCACTGCGGCAGAGGGTGTTGTGATGACCCGTCTGGCTGATGACGGCAGCTACGGCGTGGTTGTTGAGATCAACAGCGAAACCGACTTTGTTGCCCGGGACGACAACTTTCTGGGTTTTGCCAACCAGGTGCTGGACAAGGCATTTGCAGACAGGCAGGCCGACGTGGCTGCGCTGATGGCTGACGGCCTGGAAGATGCGCGCCAGGGTCTGGTCCAGAAGATTGGTGAAAACATCAATGTGCGCCGTGTTGCCGTGGTCGAAGCCCCTGCAGGTGTGGTCGATGCCTACGTGCACAGCAACAGCCGTATTGCCACGCTGGTTGCCCTCAAAGGCGGAGACACTGCGCTGGCGCGAGATGTAGCCATGCACGTAGCGGCGGCCAACCCCATGGTTGTTCGTGGCGAGGATGTGCCGGCAGAGGTGCTGGCCAAGGAAAAGGAAATCTATACAGCTCAGGCGCAGGAAAGCGGGAAGCCTGCCGAGATCATCGAGAAGATGATCGAAGGTCGTGTCCTCAAGTACGTCGCAGAGGTGAGCCTGGTCGAGCAACAGTTCGTCAAGGATCCGGATGTGAAGATCTCCCAGCTGCTGAAGAAGGCCGATGCGGATGTGGTCAGCTTCGTGCGCTTTGAGGTGGGTGAAGGCATCGAGAAAGAAGTTGTGGACTTTGCCCAGGAAGTGGCAGCACAGGCGGCAGGTAACGCCTGAGCTGTGCTTCCCTGATAACTGCCTATAGGATCAGGACGCCATGCCCAAGAACAAGAGCGACAAGAAGTACAAGCGTATTCTGCTGAAGCTCAGCGGTGAGGCGCTGATGGGGGATGCTGATTTTGGCATTGATCCGAAAGTGCTGGATCGAATGGCAGTGGAAGTCGGGCAGTTGGTAGGGCTTGGCATCGAAATTGGTCTGGTCATCGGTGGCGGCAATCTGTTCCGCGGTGCAGCGTTGCACGAGGCCGGTATGGAGCGGGTCACCGGCGATCACATGGGTATGCTGGCCACGGTGATGAATGCCCTGGCCATGCGCGACGCCCTTGAGCGGGCGGGCATTCCTACCCGGGTGATGTCCGCCATTCCCATGAGCGGTGTCGTCGAGCACTATGATCGGCGCACCGCAATCCGCCACCTGCGAGCTGGCGACGTGGTCATTTTTGCAGCCGGTACCGGCAACCCCTTTTTTACCACAGACTCTGCCGCTTGCCTGCGTGGCATCGAAATTGATGCCGAGCTGGTGCTCAAGGCAACCAAGGTCGACGGCGTCTATTCTGCGGATCCGAAGAAGGTACCCACTGCGGTAAAATACGACCATCTCACCTTTGACGAGGTGCTGGAAAAGAAACTGGGCGTGATGGACCTGACAGCCATCTGCCTGGTACGTGATCACGATATTCCGGTGCGTGTATTCAATATGCAAAAGGCCGGATCCTTGCTGAACAATGTCATGGGCGTGGCCGATGGCACTTTAATCACCAATTCCACTGCGGCTGAAGAACAGGGGACACCAACATCATGATCGAGGACATCATCAAGGACGCCGGGGAACGGATGGACAAATCCGTGGCTTCACTGGAGCAGGCATTCGCAAAAATCCGCACCGGGCGGGCGCATCCGGGAATTCTTGACGGTATTATGGTGTCATATTACGGTACAGATACACCACTGAACCAGTTGGCCAACGTGACTGTCGAAGACGGTCGCTCACTACTTATTTCTCCGTGGGAAAAGCCGCTGATTGGCGACATCGAAAAGGCGATAATGAAGTCGGACCTGGGGCTCAACCCCTCGAACAACGGCGACCTGATTCGAGTGCCAATGCCTGCCTTGACTGAAGAAACCCGCAAGGAATATACCAAGCAGGCAAAGGCTGAAGCCGAGAATGCCCGGGTTGCCGTGCGCAATATCCGTCGTGATGCCAACAGCCTGATCAAGGATTTGCTGAAGGAGAAGGAAATCAGCGAAGACGAACAGCGACGGGCCGAGGAGCGGATCCAGAAGCTGACTGACAAATACGTTGCTGCCATCGAGAGCAGTTATGCCGTCAAGGAACAGGATCTGCTGTCCATCTGAGCGCCAGGTTGTGATGATTCAGACCTTGAGCCGATACAACGCCGAGGGTATTTGCCCCAGAACACCTTGACGCGAATGGAAGGATGCCCATGGGCGACACTACAACAGCCCGCAGTAAGGACAGACAGCCGCAACACATTGCGGTGATCATGGATGGCAATAATCGCTGGGCGAGGGCGCGCGGGCTGGCTGGCTCGGCCGGGCACCGCGCCGGCGCTGAGGCGGCGCGTGAACTGGTTTCAGGTTGTGTTTCGCGTGGAATTCCGTGGTTGACACTGTTTGCTTTCAGCAGCGAGAACTGGCTCCGGCCCGACCGGGAAGTCAAGGGCCTGATGGCCCTGTTTCTTACCCTGCTGCGCCGAAAGGAAATCCGGCAGTTTCACCAACAGAATGTCAGGTTGCAGTTCATCGGCAACCGTTCGTCGTTCATGCCGAAGTTACAACATCACATGGAAGCCGTTGAGCGATTGACCCGGAACAACACCGGTACAGTGGTAACAGTGGCGGCCGATTATGGTGGCCGCTGGGACATCGCCAACGCCTGTCGCCAGATTGCCCTTGACGCTCGGAACGGTGACCTGGACCCGGATCATATCGATCCGGGTCTGTTTCAGCAATACGTCAGCCTGGGCGGCGCGCCGGACCCGGATCTTTGTATACGCACAGGCGGCGAATTCCGGATCAGCAACTTCCTGCTGTGGCAAATGGCATACACTGAATTCTATTTCACCGACTGTTACTGGCCTGACTTCAAGGATCACCAGTTCGGGCAGGCGCTGGACGCCTATGCCCGACGTCAGCGTCGGTACGGACATCTGGACCCGGACGCTGTTACACAGAGCGAAGAAGCTGACAGCAATGTTCGGCTGCAAGGAGGTAACGTTGCTTAGGCAGCGTGTGATTACCGCCATCGTTGTCATTGCCCTGCTCTATGCGGCAACAGCATGGCTTTCACCGGTGATGTTTGCCGGTTTTGTGTCGCTGGCAATGCTGGTTGCACTGTTGGAATGGTCGCGCCTGGCGGGCTGGCACAACCCCTTGCACCGCGGCGTGTTTGTGCTGCTTTTCGGGTGTGTGCTGGCCCTATCCCTGGTCTACGTGGGAACCCCCGCCGGTGATATCAATCTGTCAGCCCTTGTGGCACTTAACCTGCTGGCCTTGTTGTATTGGGTCTGCTGCTTCCAATGGATACGTCAATTCCCGGACTCGGCCCAGCGCTGGGATCGTCCGGGTATGCTGACGGTCATGGGTATCTGCAGTCTGCTGCCGGTCTGGTGGGCACTGGTCTGGTTAAAGACACTGGACGAGCGGGGGTTGCTGGTATTTGTTCTGATTGCCCTGGTCAGTATTGCCGATATCGGCGCCTATTTTTCCGGGCGCGCCTGGGGCAAGGGCAGGGCGCGCCTTGCGCAGGCGTTGAGCCCCAACAAGTCCTGGGTCGGTTTCTGGGGCGGCATGATCAGTTGTGTGTCCCTGGCCGCGGTCCTGCTTGTCATTGTTCAGGTCAACACCGCAGCCATGCAGTGGTGGTTATGGCCACTGCTGCTGGCATTTGCTGCGTTGCTTGCCGCTTTCAGCGTACTGGGCGATCTGTTCGAAAGCATGCTCAAGCGTCAACGTGGTATCAAGGACAGCGGGCGGATTCTGCCCGGTCACGGTGGCATACTGGATCGTGTTGACAGCCTGTTGCCTGCCGCGCCGGTGTTTGTGCTGGGCGTTGTGCTCCTGTATGCGGGAACAGGTCTGCTGACATGAGCCGGAAGCTGGAAAATGTCTGCATACTCGGTGCGACCGGGTCTATCGGTGACAGCACCCTTGATGTGATTTCCCGACACGATCGCTATCGTGTTTTTGCCTTGACAGCCAACACCAATGTGACGGCAATGCTGGCGCTGTGTCGTGAACACAGACCGGTATTTGCCGTGATGGCTGATGAGTCGTCCGCTGCGGCACTGAATGACGCGCTGCGCGAGGAAGGCAGTGATGTGCAGGTCAGCGGTGGCGCGCAGGCGCTGTCGGAGCTTGTGCAGGACCCAGCTGTGGACACTGTCATGGCCGCGATCGTAGGCGCTGCCGGCTTGTTGCCGACGCTTGCCGCCGTGGAGGCCGGCAAGAAAGTGTTATTGGCGAACAAGGAAGTACTGGTGATGGCCGGTGACCTGTTCATGGCTGCAGTGGCACGATCAGGCTCGGTCGTGATGCCCATCGACAGCGAACACAATGCCATATTCCAGTGTCTGCCCGAGCAGGCACGACTGCCGGGTCAATCGCTCGCGGCCAGCGTGCGGCGAGTCATTCTGACGGCCTCCGGTGGACCCTTTCTTGACTTCACTGCTGCCGAGCTGGCTGCAGTGACCCCGGCGCAGGCCTGCCAGCACCCTAACTGGTCCATGGGCCAGAAGATTTCTGTCGACTCAGCCACCATGATGAACAAGGGACTGGAATTCATCGAGGCCTGCCATCTGTTTCAGTTGGGACCGGATCATGTGGATGTTGTGATACATCCGCAAAGCATTGTTCACTCCATGGTTGAGTACCTCGATGGTTCGGTTATCGCCCAGATGGGCAGTCCGGACATGCGCATCCCGATTGCCTATGGCCTGGCATGGCCTGACCGGATGGATTCGGGTGCCTCTTTCCTGGATCTGGTGACAACCAGGGACCTGCAATTCCGGGCACCGGACCTGAAGCAGTTCCCGTGTCTTGTGCTGGCCATTGCCGCCGCTCGCAGGGGTGCCGGCGCGCCCGTCTGTCTGAACGCGGCAAATGAGGTGGTGGTGCAGGCATTTCTCGACGGGGAGATTGGTTTCACCGATATTCCTGTTATCATTGAGCGTTGCCTGAATCGTGCCGGTAGCGTGTTGGACCAGCCTCTGGAATCCCTGGATTCGGTGCTGTCCCTGGATGCACATGCCAGACAACTGGCTGACGAGCTGGTGCGTGAACGTACGGCCCTGTCTGGCCGGTCCTGATGGCATCAATGCCTTGAACCACTGGTGTGGGAAATATGCTGGAAACGCTGATCATCAATGTGCTGGCCCTGATAGTGACGTTGGGTATCCTGGTCACCTTCCATGAGTTCGGACACTTCTGGGTTGCGCGGCGCTGTGGTGTCAAGGTGTTGCGCTTCTCTGTCGGATTCGGCAAACCCTTCAAATCCTGGTATGGCAAGGACGGCACCGAGTACGCCATCGCACCGATTCCACTTGGCGGTTATGTGCGAATGCTGGGGCAGGAAGACCTTCGCACGGTAGATGGCCAGGAAATTCCGGCTGAAGAACGTGCGCAGGCTTTCAATTTCAAGCCGCTGTGGCAACGTTTTGCCATTGTTGCCGCCGGTCCTGCTGCAAATTTTCTTCTCGCCATTGCCGTATTCTGGCTGATCAATGTGATGTACGGCCAGCGGGGTGTTGCGCCGGTTATTGCCGATGTTATCGAGGAGTCGCCTGCCTATCACGCTGGTCTGCGTGCCGGCGATGAAATTATTGCCGTCGACGGGGTGGATACCACCATCTGGCAACAGGTCACCATGCAATTGCTGCAGAGACTTGGTGAGACGGGTGAGGTGCTTGTCATGGCCGTACCCGAAGGCAATTCCTCCGCCCGGGAGTTCGCCATACCCATACAGAGCTGGCAGTCCCGCACCACCGAACCCAATCCGCTTGGGTCACTGGGTATTGTGCAATACCGTATCCCGCCGCTGATCGAGGGGGTTGTATCCGGTGGTCGGGCCGAACAGGCCGGTCTGCAGTCCGGCGACCTCGTTGTGTCTGCCAACAACGAGAATGTCCGCAGCTGGTCTCAATGGGTTCAGATTGTCCGGGACCATCCGGAACTGGATGTGGATGTTGTTGTCCAACGCGCAGGTGTGCAGCAGACATTGACCTTGCGGCCCGAAATTGGCCAGTCCGAGGACGGTGCGCAGATCGGTGTAATAGGCGCCTGGGTCCAGACTTATGACCTGTCCGAAAGCCTGCCGCCGGAGATGCGCAGAGAGATCAGTTACAACCCGGCCACCGCTTTTGTGCCGGCGGTACGCGAAACCTGGGACAAATCAGTATTTGTGCTGGACTCGATCAAGAAGATGGTGGTGGGTCTGATATCGTACAAGAATATCAATGGCCCGATTACCATTGCACAGGTGGCCGGCGAAACCGCCAGCTACGGTCTGGAGGTGTATCTCGGCTTTCTGGCGATACTCAGCATCAGCCTGGGCGTGTTGAATCTGCTGCCCATTCCGATGCTCGATGGTGGTCATTTGTTGTATTACACCATAGAGGCTATCATACGCCGGCCGGTGCCGGAGCGTATCCAGGCCATGGGGCTCCAGTTGGGTCTCGTCATTATCGGTGGCATCATGATGCTGGCCATTTACAACGATGTCAGTCGACTACTGTAGTCATTCAGACAACAACAAAACAGGGGTAGCAGTCTCCCGCAGCGACCGGGCGGGATTGATCACACATGAATAGAATCTGTATCACGATCTTACTGCTGTGCAGTCTCACTGTTTCAGCCCACGCGCAACAGACATTCACCGTTTCAGATATCCGTATTGATGGACTTCAGCGTATATCGCCGGGGGTCGTTTTTGCCTTGTTGCCCGTTGGCATTGGTGATGAGGTCGGCCCGGGTGTGCCGGCCCAGATCATTCGGGCGGTGACGGCTGCCCAGTACTTCGAGGAAGTGGAAGTGGCGCGTGACGGCGATGTGCTGCTGATTACTGTTCAGGAGCGGCCGTCGATCAGTGAGATCAATATCACCGGTAATCGTGTATTGCAGACCGAGGACATTCTCAACAACATGGCGTCGGCCGAGGTGGTGGAAGGTGGCATTTTCACGCGCGCCACACTGGAAGCCATCCGTCAGGGCATTCAGGAAGTCTATTCATCTCGTGGACGATACGGCACAACAGTGGATCTGGACGTTGATGAGCTGCCGCGTAACCGTGTTGCCATCAACATGCACGTCAATGAAGGCCAGGAAAGTCGTATCCGTGATATCAATATCATCGGCAACGAATCCTTTGACGGTGATGATCTTCGCGGCATGTTCGAACTGGGGCTGCGGCCCTGGTACTGGCCTTTCAGTCGACGCGACCGATACTCACGCGAGCAGCTATCCGGCGATCTCGAGCGCCTTACCTCTCATTACCTGAACCAGGGTTTTGTCCAGTTCAGTATTGATTCCACACCGATTTCCATAACGCCGGACAACGAGGAAATCTACATCACCATCAATCTGTCTGAAGGTGAGCGTTATACGGTAAGCCGGGTGGACCTGGTTGGTGATCTGGTCAACGCAGAAGCCTTGCTGCGTGCCTATACACTGGTTGGACCCGGGCAGACATTCTCCCAGGCCCTGATCACTGCCAGTGAAGAATACATGACCCAGATTCTTGGCAATCTCGGTTATGCCTTTGCGCGTGTGGAAGGCATCCCGGAGATTGACGAGGATGAACAGACAGTAGAAGTCATATTCTATGTTGAACCCGGCAACCGGACCTATGTCAACCGTATCAATTACCGCGGCAATGTGGCGACGGCTGATGATGTGCTGCGTCGGGAAATGCGTCAACTGGAAAGCGCCCCTGCATCGAGTCAGCAGATCGAATTGTCGCGCGTGAGGCTGCAGCGGCTGGGATATTTTGCCCAGGTCGATGTGGACACGGTTGAAGTCCCCGGCACTGATGATCAGATCGACGTGGAGTTTGATGTCGAAGAACAGAACTTCGGCAGCATTTCCTTCAGTCTTGGTTCCGGTGGTGGTGGCGACTGGTTTGTTGCGACTGACCTGCAGGCTGAAAACTTTCTTGGTACCGGGCGCAGTGTCTCTATTGGCCTGAATCGCAGTTACTTCCAGAGCAGCGCGCGCTTCGCCTACGTGGATCCGTACTTCACCCCCGATGGTGTCAGCCGCGGTTTCAGTCTGTATGTACAGCGCCAGGATTCGCCCTTCAATATTGCGAGTTTCCAGACCACGTCATACGGCGGGGCTCTTAACTTCAGTTATCCGATCAGTGAGATCCAGCAGATCGGCTTTAATGTGGGTTACTCCCACACCGAATTGAGCTCTGGTGGACTGAGCGTTCAGGAAATACAGGCCTCGCCGCGACTTCAGTCTGGCGTCAACCGTTACATTGTGCGCCAGGGTAATGATAATCCGTGGGTTGGCGAAGTGCGTCCGGCAGTCACACAGCACATCAGTGAGCTGGACGAGGCTTTCCTGAACCGGAATCCGGACCCGGGTTTCATCGACCGTTATGGTCGGGTATTCGACAATGTGACGCTGACCACCAACTGGGTACGCAGTACCTTGAACCGCGGTCAGTTTGCCACACGCGGCACTTACCAGCAGTTGTCCCTGGAGACCACGGTGCCTGGCAGTGACCTCCAATATTTCAAGACCAACTATTATGCCCAGTATTACCGCCCGGTCTATGGTGAGGAATGGGTGGTGCATCTGCGTGCCAATCTGGGATACGGCGACGGCTACGGCAGCACTCAGGAGTTGCCGTTCTTTGAGAACTTCTTTGCCGGCGGTCTGTCCATGGGTGTGGTGCGTGGTTTTGACGAGAACAGTCTGGGCCCGCGAAGTACCAACCCGGCAGTCTATCAGCCTGTGAACGTACCGCAGTACCAGACTGATGCCGACGGCAATGTGGTGATTGGTGAGTCAGGCGCGCCGGTGGTCACCGGCACGGTGCCGGCTTATTCAACCATTCCTGTGCTGGACGCCGATGGTGAGCAGCTGGTTGATGAGAACGGTTTGCCGGTTGTGCAGCTGGCGGTCCAATCACAACAACTGTTCCGAAGGAACAATGCTTTCGGGGGTAATGTTCTGACCACAGCCACGGCGGAACTGCTTTTCCCCTTGCCGTTTGTCGAGGATCGCAGTCGGGTTCGAACCGGTTTCTTCTTTGATGTGGGCTCGGTGTTTTCAACAAGCTGCAGCGAACGTCAGCGTGCGCAGGCTGGCTGCAGTAACTTCAACGTCGGCGATCTGCGTTACTCTGCCGGTGTCAGCCTGAGTTATCTGTCGCCGTTTGGTCCGTTGACATTCTATCTGGCCAAGCCCTGGACACGCGATCCAGACGATCGCACCAAACGCTTCGACTTTACCATCGGCGCAGGTTTCTGAGCATGGGCCGGGTTGACCCCATAACCGTATTCCGATACAAGACAGGTCAGAAAAAGCCGTGCGGTGGCGCACAATGATATAATGCAGTCCAATAGCAGCGCCGACGCTGTTAATCTCAATTTGCGGAGTAGAAAAGTGATTATTATGAAGAAGTTACTGATTGTCGCGTCATTCCTGTTATTTTCGCAGGCAGCCTTTGCGCAATCACAGCCGGTGATTGGTGTCGTGGACCTTGAGCAGGCCCTGTTCAACACCGAGGCGGCACGAGCACTGGAGGCGAGTATTCGTGAGGAGTTGCAGGATGATGAGCAGCGGCTGAATCGTCTGAACTCGGAACTGCGTGAGCTGATTGAACGGGCCCAGCGCGACGAGTCGATCATGAGCGAAGCTGAAATGCGTCGTCTGAACTCTGACGCACAGGAAAAGCAGGTGCAGATGCAGATGGTGGCAGAGCGCCTGCAGGGGGCCTGGCAGGAGCGTCAGCAGATGTTCATCGACAGCATGAGGCAGTATCTGGGACAGGCCATCGAGTCTGTTGTGCAACAAGGCGGCTATGACCTGGTGCTGAATGCCGAGCAGGTTGCCTATTTCAATAATAGCTACAATATCACGGCGCAGGTGACTGCCCGCATCAATGAGCTGACGCAATAAGCTGTATCGTAGTCCAACAGACGGGAAACCCAGGTGAAGAACACGACCCCCTATACACTGGGTGAACTGTCCCGGTTACTTGATACCGAATTGCAAGGTGATGCAGACATTGAGATCGACAGGCTGGCCAGTATCGAAACGGCCGGCCCGGGCGATCTGACTTTTTTGAGCAATCCCCGCCTGGCGCCGCAGCTTGAACAGTGCCGCGCCTCGGCAGCCATCATTCATCCACGGCAGGCCAGGGCTTTCTCCGGTGCCCGTCTGCTGTCGGAACAACCTTACGTCTGTTATGCGCGGGCATCCCAGCTTTTTGCAGCCCGACAGCCGGCAAATCTGGTTGAGCCGGGCATTCATCCGACTGCAATTGTCAGCGCGACGGCTGCCGTTGGCAGTAATGTCAGTATTGGTCCCCATGCGGTCATAGAGGATGGGGTTCATCTTGGCAATAACGTGGTAATCGGGGCCAGTGTCTCAATCGGGCGGGATTGCCGTGTTGGCGATCGAAGCCGTATCTATCCTGGCGTAGTGATCTACCACGATGTGCGGATAGGCTGTGATGTTATCCTGCACAGCGGTGCGGTGATTGGCGCCGATGGATTCGGCTTTGCGCCGGCCGACAAGCGCTCTGAGAAAATTGCGCAACTCGGGGGTGTCCGTATTGATGATGATGTTGAGATCGGTGCGGGCAGTACGGTGGATCGCGGTGCCCTGAACGACACGGTGATAGAGGAAGGCGTAAAAATTGATAATCAGGTGCAGATCGCACACAACTGTGTTGTTGGCGCGCACTCCATCCTCTGCGGATGCAGTGCCATGGCCGGTAGCGCGAAACTGGGAAAACACTGTGTAGTGGGGGGCGGGGTCGGTATTATCGGGCACGTATCCATTGCAGACCACACTGTAATCAGTGCCATGTCCTTTGTGAACAAGGCGATCACCGAGCCAGGATTATATTCCTCCGGGTCGGTTATTCAACCTGGCAAGGAATGGAAAAAGAATGCAGTAAGGCAATCACAACTGGATGATATGGCCAGACGATTGCGGGAACTGGAACGAAAGATTAACGATTAAAGCACGAGAGTTGCAGATGAAAATGAATATCGACGAGATAAAGGAATACCTGCCCCAGCGCTATCCGTTCCTGCTGGTTGACCGGGTGGTGGAAATCGATCTGGGTAAGTCGATTGTAGCCTACAAGAATGTCACGGTGAACGAGCAGTTTTTCCAGGGGCATTTTCCCGACAAACCGATTATGCCGGGTGTATTGATCATTGAAGCTCTCGCGCAGGCGGCAGGGGTGCTCGGGTTCAAGAGCCAGGAAAAGAAGCCCAAGGATGGTTACCTGTATTATTTTGTTGGCGCAGACAAGGTCAGGCTCAAGCGGCCTGTGGTACCGGGTGACCGCCTGATGCTTGAGGCCACCATCGTTACCGGCAAACGGGGAATTTACAAATTTGACTGCCGTGCTTCGGTTGATGGTGTTTTGGTAGGCACTGCCGAAATCATGTGTGCAGAAAGGAAAAATGAAATTGATTGATTCGCGAGCCATAATCGACCCGACAGCAAAATTGGCCGACGACGTGACTGTGGGGCCGTGGACCATCATAGGGCCAAACGTGGAAGTGGGCGCCGGTACACAAATAAGTGCCCATGTGGTGATCAAAGCCAATACCCGTATTGGCAAGGGAAACCGGATCTACCAGTTTGCATCGGTTGGAGAGGATCCGGCTGACAAGAAGTTTGACGGTGAGGAAACCTGGCTGGAGGTTGGCGATCACAACATCATTCGTGAAGGTTGTACGCTGCATCGCGGTACCCGCACTGGCGGAGGCTTCACGCGCATTGGCAACAACAATCTGATGATGGCCTATGTGCATGTTGCCCACGACTGTGTAGTGGGAAGCAATACGGTGTTCGCCAACAATGCCGGTCTGTCGGGCCATGCGCAGGTGGATGACTGGGCCATTCTTGGTGGATATGCGGGTGTGAACCAGTTTCTGCGTATCGGCGCCCACGCGATGATTGGGGGCATGACTCATATCTGCAATGATGTACCGGCATTTGTCATTGCTGCGGGCACGCCCGCTGTGGCGCGCACTGTCAATGTCGTGGGCATGGAGCGACGTGGTTTCAGCAAGGAGGAAATTGCGGCTGTGCGTCAGGCATTCAAGACAGTCTATCGCAAGCGCCTGACGCTGGACGAGGCGATGGACGAGCTGGCGGCGCCAGCAGAAAACAGTGCTGCGGTGCGCTGTTTCCTGGATTCAATCAAGGCATCAACGCGTGGAATTCAGCGTTGACCCGATAGTCAGTCTTATATCCATCGGGTAGGCGGACCGTACCTCATACACCTCTGCATCAGTGACACGACCGCATCATGGACAGGACTGCAGTATGCGAATTGTGATAGTGGCCGGGGAAGCCTCTGGTGATGCCCTGGGCGCCGGATTGATCCGTGCAATCAAGGCTATCTGCCCCGAGGCGGCGTTCGAAGGCATTGGCGGCCCGCGCATGCAGGCCGAGGGGTTCCAGAGCCTTGCTGACATGGAGCGCCTGTCCGTCATGGGGTTTGTTGAACCGCTTGGCCGGCTCCCCGAGCTACTGGCCATCAAGCGTATGCTGGTTCGTCGCTACGCCCAGGATCAACCGGACGTATTTGTTGGTATCGATTCGCCGGGATTCAATTTGCGCCTGGAAAGGGATCTGCACAGCATCGGCGTGCGCACAGTGCACTATGTCAGCCCCAGTGTCTGGGCCTGGGGGCAGGGGCGAATCCACGATATGGCTCGCTCTGTTGATCGTGTGTTGGCATTGCTACCCTTCGAGACCGGGATTTACGAAACACACAATATTGATGTGCGTTTTGTTGGTCATCCCCTGGCCGATGACATTACGCCTGCCGCAGACGCTGCCGAGAATGCCCGGCGCCGGCAGCAGGCGCGCAAAGCGCTTGGCCTTGGTGGACGCGGTCCGGTGATCGCCCTGATGCCAGGAAGTCGGGCAGGGGAAGTGCAACGTCTGGCGCCGGATTTCCTGAGTGCCGCCGCAAAGATTCTGGTCACCAGACCTGAAGTGCAGTTCCTGATACCCTGTGCCAATAAACAGCGACTGGAACAAATGCGTGCGCTGTTGTTCCCGTCGCTGTCCCGCTTTGCCGAACACTTTCACCTGCTGGACGGTCAGTCTCACAATGCCATGATCGCCGCAGATCTCGTGCTGCTGGCGTCGGGCACGGCGACGTTGGAAGCCATGTTGTTGCAGCGACCGATGATTGTCTGTTACCGCTTGGCACCACTGACCTGGGTGTTGGCGTCCAGGCTGGTCCGCGTGCCACATATTGCGTTGCCGAATCTGCTTGCCGGTCGGCAACTTGTCCCCGAGTATCTCCAGCATGCGGTGAAACCGGATGTGCTGGCGGCAGAGGCTTTGCGTCTGCTGGATGATCACGATGCCACGGCAGAGTTGGTTGGTACTTTCAGACAGCTTCATGGCCTTCTGCGACGCAATGCAGATCAGCAGGCGGCTCTCGCCGTAGTGGACATGGCAGGAAAGCCGAAGACTGACGGGGCGCCATGATGGTGCTGAGTCTGCGACTTCCCGGGTGTGATCACCGTCTGATTGCGGGCGTGGATGAGGCCGGACGTGGACCATTGGCCGGTGATGTGGTGGCGGCTGCGGTGATTCTGGATCCTGCCCGGCCAGTGCCTGAGGTCAGGGATTCCAAGAAATTGTCTGCACCGCAACGCGAGCGCCTTCATGCCCGGATCTGTGAACATGCTCTGTGTTACGCTGTGGCCAGGGCCAGCGTTCAGGAAATTGACAGACTGAATATTCTGCAGGCGAGTCTGCTGGCAATGCAGCGTGCCGTGTCTGCACTGAGCACGGCGCCGGACTTTGTCTACGTGGATGGCAACCAATGCCCGAGCTGGATGTTTCGCTCCGAGGCTGTGGTCAAGGGTGACGGGCTTATCGCGTCCATTGCCGCTGCTTCGATTCTGGCAAAAGTTGAGCGGGACAGGGATATGCTGATGCTGGATAGAAAGTATCCCGGTTATGGTTTTGCCAGGCACAAGGGATATCCCACAGCATTACATCTGGAATCACTGGCTCGACTGGGTCCCTGCGGGGCACATCGGCTCACCTTCGCGCCGGTAAGCAAAGTCATCAATCGCCGAGCAGGCTGCCGTTGAACAGAAAATCAGGATTTGCACTATGAGCCCAGCCGGATTTGTCCATCTGCGTATCCACACCGAATACTCCATTGTAGATGGCCTGGTACGTATCAAACCGTTGGTCAGGGAAGTGGCCGCAATGGGTATGCCCGCGGTGGCAATTACCGACCAGACCAATATGTTCGGCCTCATCAAGTTCTACACTTCAGCCATGGCGGCTGGCATAAAGCCCGTCTGTGGCTGTGACGTGCTTGTCGAGAGCACAGACAACCCCGAACGCTCCGGTTTCATGACGCTGCTGGTTCGCAACGCAACAGGTTACCGAAACCTGACGCAGCTGATTTCCCGTGCCTACACAGAAAAGACCGGTTCCCAGACCCCATGCCTGCGCCGGGACTGGGTCACCGAGCATGCGGACGGGCTGATTGCACTTTCCGGCGGTCTGCACGGCGAAATTGGCCGCTGCCTGCTCGATGGTGACGAGGCAGGGGCGCGCAGTCTGCTGGCCCACTGGATGCAGTGTTTCCCGGGCAGCTTCTATCTGGAGCTGCAGCGATGCGGGCGACCGGGCGAGGAGCGATACAACCAGGCAGCGGTTCAGCTGGCCAGTGAAACCGGTTGCCCCGTGGTGGCCACCAACGATGTGCGTTTTCTCACTGAAGACGACTTCGAGGCGCACGAGGTGCGTGTCTGTATTCATGAACGCAGAACACTTGATGACCCACGTCGACCACGCCATTACACATCCCGGCAATATCTTCGTACGCCGCAGGAAATGATTGAGCTGTTCAGTGATCTGCCCGAGGCCATAGAGAACACACTTCACATTGCCCGGCGCTGTACGTTGGACCTGGAGCTGGGTAAACCCTGTCTGCCCAATTATCCGGTGCCTGACGGCATGACCATCGAGGATTTCCTGCGTCATACCAGCCGGGAGGGGCTCGACCTGCGCCTGAAAACACAGCGCGACAGCCTTGGTGAGCAGTTTGAGGAATTCGCAAGGCCGTACTACGAGCGACTGGACTTCGAACTGGATGTTATCAATCAGATGGGTTTTCCCGGTTACTTCCTCATTGTCATGGAGTTCATCCAGTGGGCAAAGGACAATGGCATTCCGGTAGGGCCGGGTCGTGGCTCAGGTGCCGGTTCCATTGTTGCCTGGGCGCTGAAAATCACGGATCTGGACCCGCTGAAATACGATCTGCTGTTCGAGCGCTTTCTCAATCCCGAACGTGTATCCATGCCTGACTTTGATGTCGATTTCTGCATGGATGGGCGAGATCGAGTGATCCAGCATGTTGCCGAATTGTATGGCAAGGATGCTGTATCCCAGATCATCACCTTTGGCACCATGGCTGCCAAGGCTGTGGTCAGGGATGTGGCGCGTGTGCAGGGGAAATCCTATGGTCTGGCAGACAAGCTGTCCAAATTGATTCCGTTCGAGCCGGGCATGACGCTGGACAAGGCGCTGGAGCAGGAGCCGTTGCTGGTTGAATTTATCGCTTCCGATGAAGACGCCCAGGAAATCATGGAGATGGCGCACAAGCTGGAAGGGCTTGCGCGCAACGTGGGTAAGCACGCGGGTGGCGTGGTCATTGCACCCACCCGATTGACAGACTTTTCGCCACTGTATTGTGATACCGACGGTGAGAGCCTGGTGACACAGTATGACAAGAATGACGTGGAAACCGCGGGTCTTGTCAAGTTCGACTTTCTTGGACTTCGAACCCTGACTATTATTGACTGGGCAGTAAACATGATCAATGCTGCATCCGAAGATGACAGCAAGGTTGATATCACCAATATACCGCTGGACGACGCATCGGTTTATGGTCTGCTGCAGCGTGCTGAAACCACCGCCGTGTTTCAGCTGGAATCGCGAGGCATGAAGGACCTGATCAGGCGCCTGTTGCCCAGTTGCTTTGAGGACATTGTGGCCCTGGTTGCGCTGTTTCGCCCTGGCCCTCTGCAATCGGGCATGGTGGATGATTTCATCAACCGTAAACATGGTCGGGCGCAGGTCAACTATCCGCACCCCGAACTGGAGCCGGTACTGGGCAATACCTATGGTGTCATCCTGTATCAGGAGCAGGTGATGCAGATTGCGCAGGTACTGGCCAATTACAGTCTGGGTGGCGCCGACATGCTGCGCAGGGCAATGGGCAAAAAGAAACCCGAGGAAATGGAAAAGCAGCGGGCCATTTTCCTTGCCGGTGCGGCCGAGCGTGGCCTGGATCGAAACCTGGCCATGTCCATATTCGATCTGATGGAAAAATTTGCCGGTTACGGTTTCAACAAGTCGCACTCGGCAGCCTACGCCATGGTGTCCTACCAGACTGCCTGGCTGAAAACCCATTATCCAGCCTATTACATGGCGGCTGTTCTGTCTGCAGACATGCAACACACGGACAAGGTGGTGACGCTGATCGAGGAATGTCGCCAGATGAAACTGCCGATAGTGTCACCGGACGTCAACATGGGCAGCTTCAATTTTACCGTCAATGATGAAGGGGAAATTGTTTATGGTCTCGGTGCCATCAAGGGGCTGGGGGAAGGGCCGATCAACAGCATTATCGAGGCACGCAAGCACGGGGGGCCGTTTGCCTCCCTGCTGGATTTCTGTTCCCGGGTGGATCTGCGCAGTGTCAACAAACGGGCGCTTGAGGCGCTTGTGCGTGCCGGGGCACTGGACCGGCTCGGTGATGGCCCGGATGTGGATCATCGACGTGCCGCGTTGATGGCATCGATTGCCGACACTGTCCAGGCGGCAGAGCAGGCCAGTCGTAACCAGGCTTCCGGAGTTGAGGATCTGTTTGGTGATATTGCTCCACCGCAGCCTGCACCGGTGCCGGGCGCGCGTGCCGGTGGTCGCGGGGGAGTGGCGCCATGGTCGCAGCAGCAGCGACTGGCGGCGGAAAAGGAAACCCTGGGTCTTTATCTCAGTGGTCATCCGATTGACGAATACCTGCCGGAGTTGCAGGGCATGACCGGTGAGCGCCTGGCCAATCTCAAACCGGTACGCAGCAGCCAGACAGTGGCCGGCCTGGTGGTGTCGGTCCGGACCATGCGCAGCAAAAAGGGTGATGTGCTGGCCTTTGTCACGCTGGACGATCGCAGTGGGCGACTGGAGATTTCCTTGCCGCCAAGGGAGTATGAGCGTTATCGGGAGCATCTTCACGGTGACACCATTCTTCTGGTCGAATGTTCGATTTCCATCGATGATTACCACGGCGGACTGCGTGGTCGGGCAACTCGCATCATGAACCTGCAGGAAGCACGCCAGCGGTTTGCCAGCAATCTGCAGGTTTCCCTGCATGCCGGGCAGCCGGACTCTGCGCCACAGGCCGACCTGGGGGTCAGGCTGGCACAACTGCTTGCGCCACATCGAATGCCCCGGACACCTGCTGAGTCAGCAGAGAGCATTGCGCGGCCGATGCCAGGGAATCGACCCGGGGCCAATGGCAGTCATGGTGCCAATGGCCAGGACCAGGAAGACCCGCCGCCACGCGGGTGTCCCGTTGTGGTCAACATTCGCCGGGACAGCTTGCAGGGACGTGTCAGGCTCGGCGACGACTGGGCTGTCAGACTGGACGAGGAGTTGCTGCAGGCGCTGCGAACCGAGTTTGGTCGCGAGTCGGTGGTCCTTGAGTACTGAGATGATCAGAGGCGCCTGAACTGTCGTAGCCTTGCGTGGCGCTATTTTGTTATGATGGGATATTGTTTTGCCGTGTAGACAGGGAATCTGTACTCGACCATGAACCCGAACTATCTCGATTTCGAGCAACCCATTGCTGATCTGGAAGTGAAGATCAGCGAGTTGCGTCATGTCAGTGACGACAACGATCTGAACATCAGTGACGAGATCCAGCGTCTCAAGGACAAGAGCACCAAGCTCACCGAAAAAATCTACAGCGGTCTGACGCCGTGGCAGATTTCCCAAGTGGCACGGCATCCCCTGCGTCCTTATACCAGCGATTATATCGACCACATATTTACCGATTTTGATGAATTGCATGGCGATCGTCTGTTTGCGGATGACATGGCACTGATCGGTGGCGTGGCGCGACTGGATGACAAGCCCGTCATGGTCATGGGGCACCAGAAGGGGCGTGGCACCAAGGAAAAAGTGCGACACAATTTTGGCATGCCGCGGCCGGAAGGGTATCGCAAGGCGCGCAGACTGGTGCAGCTGGCTGAGCGATTCAAGCTGCCGGTATTCACCTTCATCGACACACCCGGCGCCTATCCCGGAATCGATTCGGAAGAGCGCAACATCAATGAGGCGATCGCTGAGAACATGGCCATCATGTCAGCGGTGCGAACACCGCTGGTGGTGACTGTGACGGGTGAGGCGAATTCAGGTGGTGCGATTGCCATTGGTATCGCTGACCAGCTCAACATGTTGCAGTACTCCACCTATACCGTGATCACGCCTGAAGGTTGCGCAACCATTCTCTGGAAATCCTCCGAACATGCCGCGTCTGCCGCCGAGGCCATGGGCGTGACATCGGAAAGACTGGAGGAACTGGGCATCGTGGACATGACCATACCCGAACCACTGGGTGGCGCACACCGTGATGTGGCTGCCATGTCCGCTACCATAAAGACGGCATTGATTGATCAGCTGGAACGCCTGCAGACCATGGATATTGACGACCTGGTTCAGCGCCGTTACAAGCGACTGATGAGTTATGGCATCAGCCCCTGAGCTGCTTGCGCGGTTTGAGGCCTTTCTGGGCCAATACCCGGACGTCAGTCAGATCTGTGTTGCCTACAGTGGCGGGCTGGATTCCACTGTGTTGCTTGACCTCAGCGAACGTTGTCGCGGCGCTCGCCGCCTGTCGGCCATACACATCAACCATGGATTGCATCCCGATGCTGCAGACTGGGCTTCACACTGTCGGTCGCAGTGTCAGGCCCGGGGTATTGAGTTGTCCTGTATTGAGGTGACGCTTGATGTACCTGATGATGTCAGTCCCGAGGCCGCTGCCCGCGAGGCGCGTTATGGCGTCTTCGAGAACAGCCTGGCACCTGGCCAGGCTCTGCTGACTGCGCACCACCTGGACGATCAGGCCGAAACCGTGCTTTTGCGAGCCCTTCGTGGCGCGGGCCCTGAGGGGTTGGGCGGCATTCCGGTTGCCCGTGCGCTGGGACAGGGGTGGATACTGCGCCCATTGCTGGATGTGACACGCAAGGAGTTGCATGACTACGCCCTGGCACGCGGCCTGCTGTGGGTAGAGGACAGCAGCAATGCCCTGACAGACGTGGATCGTAATCTGCTGCGCCATCAGATCATGCCGGCTTTGGCCCGGCGTTGGCCTGCCGCCAGTCGGTCCCTGCAATTGAGTGCCCGGCTGTGCCGGGAGGCTGCAATGCTCAACCGCGAGCTGGCTGATCTGGACCTTGTGGCGGCGCGGGTTCACGGTATTGAACATGCACTGGCGCTGGAGCCGCTGAAGGCCCTGGGTGAGGCCAGGCAACGCAACGCCCTGCGTCACTGGCTTGCATCTCACGGCCATGGCGACATTGGCCATCACTTATTGATGGAGCTCACGAAACAACTTCTGCATGCGCGCGAGGACGCTGAGCCGCTGCTATGCTGGCGCGATGTTGAGGTCAGGCGTTACAGGGACAGGTTGTACCTGCAGCGCATCCTGCCCGAACCCGAGGCCGGGTCGGAGGCTCTGGTGATCGAGGCGCGCGCAGGTCCTGTGGAACTGGCCGGTAATGGCACACTGCATGTGCATACCAGCGGAGGTGATCTGCTTGTGCCGGAGACCGCCTGCGTGGGGCTGAGATACCGGCGCCCCGGTGAAGGTTTCCGCCTGGCGGGGCGACCGAAAAAGTCTTACAAACAACTGATGCAGGAGGCCGGTGTGCCGCCGTGGTTACGTCACCGATTGCCGGTGATCGAAGTTGACAATTGTGCGGCAGCAATTGTTGGTATTGGTGTTTGTGAGGGGTTTGTGGCCGATTCCAGGACAGCCGGCTGGTGGTTTACCTGGCAGCTTGGGCCCTGGCAGTTCTGACATTTTTCGTTTGTGGATGGTGCACTGTTCTGGTAATCTGTAATCCCATCTGAGACACGACAAGATCTGATCTTACAATCATTGGATGGGGCGTTAATGACGCGATATATTTTCATTACCGGCGGTGTTGTTTCATCGCTCGGCAAAGGCATCACCTCTGCGTCGTTGGCGGCTCTTCTCGAAGCCCGCGGCCTTGACGTCACCATGTTGAAACTGGATCCCTACATCAATGTGGATCCCGGCACCATGAGTCCGTTCCAGCACGGCGAGGTTTTTGTCACTGATGACGGTGCCGAAACCGATCTGGATCTGGGTCACTACGAACGCTTCATTCGCACCACCATGTCCGCCCGCAACAACTTCACTACCGGACGGGTGTATGAGGAAGTGATCCGCCGCGAACGTCGCGGTGATTATCTTGGTGCAACAATCCAGGTCATTCCCCACATCACCGATGAAATAAAACGGCGGGTGATTGATGGCGCCGGTGATGCTGATGTGGCATTGGTGGAGATTGGTGGCACGGTAGGTGACATCGAATCATTGCCATTTCTCGAGGCTGTGCGTCAATTGAGAGTGGAGTTGGGCTCCTCTCGGGCGCTGTTCATGCACCTTACTCTGGTGCCATACATTTCCACAGCCGGTGAAACCAAGACCAAGCCCACACAGCATTCGGTAAAGGAATTGCGGTCCATTGGTATCCAGCCTGATATCCTGATCTGCCGCTCCGAGCATCCCATTGCCGAATCGGCTCGTCGCAAGATTGCACTGTTCACCAACGTCGATCTGCCTGCAGTTGTTTCATTGCCGGACAGTGACACTATCTACCGCGTACCCGCTGTTTTGCGCGGCAGTGAAGTGGACGAAATTATTGTACAAAAGTTCAATATTGATTGTCCGCCGGCAGACATGAGTGAATGGGATGCGGTTGTTGATGCCCAGCTCAACCCGGACCGGGAAGTGACCATTGCCATCGTTGGCAAATACATGGATCTGCTGGACGCCTACAAATCCCTCATCGAAGCTGTTACCCATGCCGGCATCAAGACGCGGTCCCGGGTCAAAATCCGTTATGTTGATTCATCCGATGTGAAAGTGCACGGCACCCAGCTGCTAGAAGGAGTGCATGCCATTCTGGTGCCAGGTGGCTTCGGATTGCGGGGTGTGGAAGGCAAGATACTCACGGTGCAATATGCGCGCGAAAACCGGATTCCCTATCTGGGTATCTGCCTGGGCATGCAGGTGGCTGTGATTGAGTACGCGCGTAATGTTGCGGGGCTCAAGGAAGCGCACAGCAGTGAGTTCAAGGCAGACTGCAAGGACCCTGTTGTTGCGTTGATCAGTGAGTGGACGCAGGCAGATGGCAGCAAGGAGCTGCGTGATGAACATTCGGACCTGGGAGGTACCATGCGCCTGGGTGGGCAGCCCTGTCGGCTGGACCGCGCGTCCACCACCTATGCCTGTTATGGTGAGGAACTTATTGTCGAGCGACACCGGCATCGCTATGAGGTCAACAACAACTATGTGCAGACCCTGGCCGATGCGGGCCTGCGCATTGCCGGTCGCTCCGGCGATGATACGCTGGTTGAAGTGGTGGAGGTGCCCGACCATCCGTGGTTCGTGGCCTGCCAGTTCCACCCCGAATTCACATCCACTCCCCGCGACGGACATCCACTGTTTACCGGTTTTGTCCAGGCTGCGCTGGCTCACAAGGACACCAATCCCTGATGGTCATGCAGACGGTTGAGGTGGCCAACATCACCTTCAACAATGCCCGGCCTTTCGTACTGATTGGGGGCATGAATGTGCTGGAGTCCCCTGATACAGTGGACGAGGTGGCAGCCCGCTTTGTGGACATCACAAATAGACTTGGCATCCCCTACGTGTTCAAGGCGTCCTTTGACAAGGCTAATCGTTCGTCAGTACATTCTTTCCGCGGCCCTGGTCTGGAAAAGGGATTAAAGGCACTGCAGGATATCAAAGCCCGTTACGGGGTGCCGGTGCTGACCGATGTGCATGAAGCTGCCCAGGCCCGCCCGGCAGCCGAAGTGGTGGATATACTGCAGTTACCTGCCTTTCTGTGCCGGCAGACCGACCTGGTCACCGCCATGGCCGCAACAGGGGCTGCCATCAATATAAAGAAGGCCCAGTTCCTGGCACCGCAGGAAATGCGGCATATACTGACCAAGTTTGAGGAGTCCGGCAATGAGCGCCTGATGTTGTGTGAGCGAGGCAGCAGTTTCGGCTACAACAATCTTGTGGTGGACATGCTCGGATTTCCGGTTCTGAAATCATTTGGTTGCCCGGTGGTGTTCGATGTCACACATTCACTTCAGAAACCCGGTGGGCTGTCGACCAGTGCCGATGGCCGGCGTGCGGATGTCACCTCGCTGGCGAGGGCAGGATTGGCGCAGGGTATCGCCGGCCTGTTTCTGGAGGCGCATCCTGATCCGGATGCGGCGATGTGTGACGGGCCGTGTGCGCTGCCGCTCAACAGGCTTGAAGCATTTCTGGACCAAATGAAACAACTGGATGATCTGGTGAAGGGATTTCCTGAACTGGATACTCGATAAACCTACCGACTACAGAGAGTGTCATGTCAGCGATCAAGGATATACGCGCCCGCGAGGTGCTGGATTCACGGGGCAACCCGACTATCGAGGCAGATGTAACGTTGAGCACCGGGGTGACCGGATCAGCTTGTGCGCCATCTGGCGCTTCAACAGGGTCACGCGAGGCGCTTGAGTTGCGGGACAAGGATCCCAGGCGCTACCTTGGCAAGGGTGTGCTCAAGGCTGTTACCAATGTCAACCAGGAAATCAGGGACCTGCTGCTGGGTCGCGATCCGCACGATCAGGCGACCATTGACAAAGCCATGATCGAGCTGGACGGCACTGATAACAAGGGGCGCCTGGGTGCCAACGCCATTCTGGCAGTATCCCTGGCCACGGCCAAGGCAGCGGCGCTGGACAAACGCGTGCCGCTGTACAGTCACATCGCGGCTATCAATGGTACGCCGGCTGGCGGCATGACCTTGCCGGTGCCAATGATGAACATCATCAATGGTGGTGAGCATGCCGATAACAATGTGGATATCCAGGAGTTCATGGTCCAGCCTGTGGGCGCACCAAACTTCTCGGAGGCACTTCGTTTTGGTGCTGAAATCTTCCATTCGCTCAAGTCTGTGCTCAAAGGGCAGGGCCTGAGCACTGCTGTGGGTGACGAAGGTGGTTTTGCACCGGATCTGCCGTCCAACGCTGCTGCGCTGGAGGCAATCATCACCGCAGTTGAGCAGTGTGGTCTGCAGATGGGCCGTGATGTGCGTCTGGCGCTGGACTGCGCGGCTTCGGAATTCTATCGTGATGGCAAGTACTGTCTGCGTGGGGAAAACGCCGAGTATGACGCAGCGCAGTTTGTTGATTACCTGGCAAAGCTCAGTGAGGACTATGCCATTCTGTCTATTGAGGACGGCATGGATGAGAGCGACTGGGACGGTTGGGCGCGACTGACGCGCAAGATCGGGGATCGCGTACAGTTGGTGGGTGACGACCTGTTTGTCACCAATACACAGATTCTCAAGCGAGGTATTGATGAGGGCATTGCCAACTCGATTCTGATAAAATTCAATCAGATTGGCAGTCTGACAGAGACCCTGTCAGCGATTCGTATGGCCAGGCAGGCCGGTTTTACCGCAGTGATTTCACATCGATCCGGCGAAACCGAGGATACAACCATTGCCGACCTCGCGGTTGCAACCGGGGCCGGTCAGATAAAGACGGGTTCACTGTGCCGCTCCGACCGGGTGGCAAAGTACAATCGATTGTTGCGGATTGAGGAAGAGCTGGGTTCGGCCGCGCGATATCGTGGCCTGGAGGAATTCAGCCAGTTCGTCAGCTGACACCTACCCCTTGGGGGCGAGCATGAAAGCTTTGGCAGCAGTTCTTTTGATCATGATGCTGGTACTGCAGTACCGGCTCTGGGTTGGTGAGGGCAGCTTTGCTGAGCTGCGTCACCTTCAATCGCGCGTGCAAGCCCAGCAACTGGAGAATGAAGAGCTGCAGGAACGCAATGCGGCCCTTGAAATCGAAGTGCTCAACCTCAAGGAAGGCCTGGAAGCGGTCGAGGAAAGGGCTCGCAATGATCTGGGCATGATTCGTGACGATGAGACGTTCTACCTGATCGTTGAATGACCATCACATGAACGGTGGATCGAATATGACGTTGGGCAACGGGATCACACATGGCTTTCTGGGCAGTTGTACCGGCAGCGGGCACCGGCAGTCGTCTCAACCCTGATATTCCGAAGCAATACCTGTCATTGGACGGCCAGACTGTGCTTGAGCGCAGTCTGGCGCGACTTGATGCGCTGGCAATGATCTCGGCCACCGTGCTGGTGTTGCGAGCCGGAGACAACAGGGCAGACAGCCTGTTTGAGGCCGGTGCCGACACCCGCGCCCGGCAGATGATCCGCGGTGAAGGCGGTGATGATCGTTGCCAGTCTGTACTCAATGGTCTTTACCAGCTGAAGAGCAGGGCCGAGAGCAGTGACTGGGTGCTTGTGCATGATGCTGCGCGCCCCTGTGTGCGGGTTGCTGATATGTTACGACTTCTGGAAGTGGTTGCGGAACATCCTGTTGGAGGTCTGCTGGCAGTGCCCGTGACCGATACCCTGAAACAGGCCGACGACGAACGCCGTGTGCATCGCACCATCGATCGTCGGCGCTTGTGGGCAGCTCAGACGCCGCAGGTATTCAGGTATGGCCTGTTGCTGGAGGCGCTGCAGCAGGCAACCACCCGCGGGTACGCGGTCACCGATGAGTCCTCGGCAATGGAACTGGCAGGGCACCAGCCGGTCATCGTGCAGGGCAGCCCGGACAATATAAAGATCACCTGGCCGCATGATCTGGCGCTTGCCAGCCTCATGCTGAGATCACAAGATGAAATGTAGCAGGAGTGAATGCTGATGAACGTGCCGATACGTATCGGTCATGGATACGACGCACATCGTTTTACCGAGTCCGGTTCCGCGTCCCGCCCCCTGGTGCTTGGAGGTGTGACCATCCCCCACGACCAGGGACTTGAGGCGCATTCCGATGGTGATGTACTGATCCACGCCCTGTGTGACGCATTGCTTGGGGCAATTGCAGCGGGCGATATAGGCAGACATTTCCCGGACACCGATCCTGCGTACAAGAATGTGGACAGCGCAATCCTGCTCAAGCTGGTCTGCCAGACAGTAAGCGATGCCGGATGGCAGCCGGGCAACGCTGATATCACCGTGCTCGCCCAGACGCCGCGAATGTCGCCTCATATGGTGGCGATCAAGGCCCGGCTTGCCGAAATAACCGGCATGGCGCCGGAGGCCATCAATATCAAGGCATCAACTACTGAAGGTATGGGCTTTGTTGGACGACGAGAAGGTATATCGGTGCATGCCGTTGTGCTGGTGCATCAATGACCTTCATGGACTCGCTCGCCCATGCCTGGCGTGATGTCAGTGCTGAGAACGACATTGAAACCAGCGCACTGTTCAAGGCCACCAAGGCAGATTTCAGGGTCGATGAGGTATTGAACTGGGCGCCCAGCGGTGCGGGTGAACACGTCTGCGTCCGGGTCTGCAAACAGGGCCTGAGTACTGTGGATGTTGCCAGGCGTCTTGCGCGGGCTGCCGGTATCAGGCTGTCTGATGTTGGATACTCCGGACTCAAGGATCGTGTGGGTATCTGTACCCAGTGGTTCAGTCTGCACATGGCTGGCAAGCCCGAACCGGATCTTGCCGCGATGTCGGATGACGCCTGTCAGGTGGAATCTGTGCAGCGAAATCATCGCAAGATACGACGCGGCACCCATAAGGCCAATCAGTTCCGGATTGTGTTGCGTGAGGTGCGTGATCCGCAAAATCTGCTGGCATCGCGCCTGGAGCAGCTCGCCGTGCAGGGTGTGCCTAATTATTTTGGTGAGCAGCGTTTTGGCTGGCAGGATAACAACCTGCGATTGGCCAGCGACTGGTTTGACACAAAGTACCGCCCGCGTTCTCGTTCGGAGCGATCAATGCTGTTGTCGGCCGCCCGCTCCCGGATTTTTAATGCCGTGTTATCGCGTCGCGTGTCGGAGGGCAGCTGGAATACCCTGATACCGGGTGACGTGATGAATCTGGCGGGCAGTGACAGTATCTTTGATGCTTCTGATGCCACCGGACTGAGTGAGAGGCTGAGCGCGGGTGACATCCATCCCACCGGGCCTTTATGGGGAAAGGGTGAGTTACGCACAGTTGATGCTGCGCGCGCACTGGAGCAGTCGGTGGCAGGGCAGTACTCCCAAAGCACAGCGGCGCTCGAGAAGCACGGATTGACCCAGGCGCGGCGCAGTTTGCGTTTGATGCCGGACCATTTACACTATGCGCGGCCGTCGGCAGACGTGCTGGAGTTGCAGTTCACCTTGCCACCGGGCACTTATGCCACGGTTATCCTGCGTGAACTGTGTCAGTACCGGACGGGGCAAACTTCGGAGAATGCGACATCGTGAACACACCCAATCTGGCAGGCATTGGCATGACCTCCCAGCGCACAAGAGAGCGGCTTGTGGGGCGTCTCATCGATCAGGGAATAAAAGACTGGTCAGTGCTGGATGTCATGCGCAGTACACCCAGGCACATTTTCCTTGATGAAGCCATGGCGCATCGCGCCTACGAAGATGTGGCCCTGCCCATCGGTCACAATCAGACCATTTCCCAACCCTATGTGGTAGCCCGTATGACAGAAGTTGTCATGCAGCACCCGGGGCTGGTCAATGGCAGGATTCCGAAGGTCCTGGAGATTGGTACTGGCTGTGGTTATCAGACCGCAATCATCGCGCAATTGGCGGACGAGGTATTTTCCATCGAGCGTATCAGGCCGCTGCTGGAGCGGGCGCGTAACAATCTGGCCACGCTGGGTGTACGCAATGTACGTTTTCGTCATGATGACGGCAGCCTGGGATGGGAGCGGCATGCCCCATTTGACGCCATTATTGCCGCTGCCGCTCCGCAACGCGTGCCAGAGCAGTTGATGAATCAGTTGGCGGAAGGCGGTCGTCTGGTGATTCCGGTCGGCAGCGATGACGTGCAGGAATTGCAGCTGATAAAACGCGAGGGCGATGAGTTCCACACCGAGGTTCTGGCTGCCGTCCGGTTTGTGCCCCTGCACACCGGTCCGGTGCGATGAGTACCCCCCGGGGCAGCAAGGACTTGCCAGCTGTTTTCCTGAAAGGCATGGCCATGGGCCTGGCAGACTCCGTGCCCGGAGTTTCAGGAGGCACGATTGCCGTGATCACTCGCATCTATGAGCGTCTGATTCATGCCATTCGTTCACTCACGCCATTTGCACTGCGGGTCTGGCGCGACGACGGCGCGGCTGCCTTCTGGCGGGCGATTGACGGGAGTTTTCTGCTGACTCTTGGTTTGGGTATATTGTCGGCACTCGTTTTGATGGCCAACCTGGTGTTGTACCTGCTCGAGCACCACCAGGTGCAGATCATGGCCTTCTTTGCCGGTCTGGTGTTGGCTTCCACGTGGTTTCTTCGCAGCGAAGTGAGCCAATGGCAGCCCTCGATGTTTCTGCTGGTGCTGGCCGGATTCCTGCTGACTGGCTTTGTTGGATTTCTTACCCCTGCAGTGGCCAGTGACTCGCGTCTTTATCTTTTCTTCTGCGGCGCGATTGCCATCTGCGCCATGATCCTGCCAGGTTTGTCTGGCGCTTTCATATTGCTCCTGCTTGGTGTCTACGAGTATGTGCTGGATGGCTTGCGAAGCGCGGACATGAGCATTATTCTGGTGTTCGCCAGCGGTTGTGTCATGGGACTGTTGAGTTTCGCCCATCTGCTGTCGTGGTTATTGTATCGGTTCCGGGATCAGTCCTATGCCGTTCTGACCGGCATGCTGCTGGGCTCGGTAATCGTTTTGTGGCCATGGAAGGATGCTTCCGGCCGCCATGTGGTGCCGTCAGGATATGAGCTGATGACAGGGCAGGATGCCAGTGTGCTGGCTGCCGCAGGGGCGTCGCTCACCGGGGCAATGATCATTGTCCTGCTGGAGCGTGCAGTGCGTACCCGCGCGGTTCGCTGATGTTGTCCAGACTGGTTGGCAAGGCAGATAATATGCAGAAATGTGAACAGATCAGGGTGTCGGTGCAAGGCTTTGTACTGCTGATACTTGTGTTGGTACTTGCTGGCTGTGCATCACAATCAGGTCCTGCGCCGGTGACTGACCGCAGTGTTGCCCTTGAACGCCTGCCGCCGGTTATCGCGCCAGCCGGTGGTGGTCCACAGACACCGCCCCCGGCAAGCAGTGGTTCCGGTGCTGTGGTGTCTGGAGCGTCGGGTACTGCGCGTCCCCCGCAGACAGCATCGTCTGGCACGGCGACCAGCGGCGCAGGCCCTACCGATTCGGCGGCCACCGTGGGTACGGCAAGAACCAGTGGCGTCACTGTTGCTACAGGTATCGGGCGAACCACAATCGGCTCGCAACCCATCCCGGAATCTGCCCGGCCGGACATACCGGCGCAGCATACAGTGGCACGGGGCGACACACTGTATTCCATTGCCTGGATGTACAATCTGGATTACCGCCGGTTGGCACTGGCCAACAATCTGTCGCCGCCCTACACAATCTTTCCCGGGCAGCAATTGAGCCTGAACGAGCGTAGTGTGAGCGAGACCGCGGTCAGGTCCTTGCCGGAGATTCCTGCAGCACCGGCAGGTATTGCAAGCGCACCCGCAGCCGAACGCCCCCAGGCGTCAATAGATGCCCGCCGCACGGGATCTGTAGCCACCCGGGAAGTGGACGGTGTTGCCTGGCAGTGGCCTGCTGATGGCCGGCTGATGACCAATTTCTCGGGCAGCGGCAGTCGGGGTATCGATCTTGGTGGAAGCCGGGGTGACCCGGTTTATGCTGCAGCCGACGGCGAAGTTGTGTACGCCGGGCGCGGCATACAGGGTGCTGGTAACCTTGTCATACTGCGCCACAGCGCCCGACATCTCAGTGCCTATATGCACAATAGCACCGTATTGGTGAGCGAAGGCGCGCGCATTCGCGCCGGGGACAAAATCGCTGAAATCGGCAGCAGCCCTGCCGGCCAGGATTTGCTGCATTTTGAGATCCGTGTTGATGGTCAGGCTGCCGATCCTGCTCGATTCCTGCCCAATCGTTAACCGCTGAACCTGTCCAGGCGTGAACTTCGTCACAAAACCTCAATTGTGACGGCAGTCACGCGTTTGTTAGCCTGTTTCTGATCACATCAACAGAACTGACAAGGACGTCAATGAAACTATCCAGCTCAAGTGCGCTGCGTGATGCAGCGCAAGCCTATCAGCGGCAGATTCGTGCTGTATCCCTGCTCAATCCCACGGAAGAGAGAGAACTGGCAGAACGCGCCCGAGCGGGTGATGCGGCCAGCCGTGATGCCATGATTACGCACAATTTGCGCCTGGTTCTGAACCTGGCGCGTCGTTATGAGAACCGTGGCGTGCCTCTCATGGATCTGGTGTCAGAGGGCAATATTGGCCTGATGCGTGCTGTCGACAAATTTGATCCCGACAAGGGTTTCCGTTTTTCCACCTATGCAACCTGGTGGGTGCGACAGGCCATTGAGAGAGCCGTGATGAACCAGGCGCGCACGGTGCGTCTACCCATTCATGTGTTGAAGAGTATTTCTTCGTATACCAATACCCGTCGCGCCATGGAGCATGAGGCAGGGCATGCGGTTCCGATGAAGGCTGTGGCCGAGCAGTTGTCCATGTCGGCTGTTCAGCTCAACAGGCTTCTGGCCTGCTACGAAGCCAGCCAGTATGCTGTGTCCTCCACAGCCGATGATGACGACATTCTCGCCCTGGCCCACAGGCATAAAGGCAGTGAGCCCGGCGACGGATATTCACAACACGTGACTCACGCGCTGCTCATGCAGTGGATGGATAATCTTGAGGCGCGCCACAGATCGGTGATTTCCTACCGGTTTGGCATCTACGGAGATGCCCCGTGCACGCTGGAAGAAGTGGGCCGATACGTGGGACTGACACGCGAACGCGTGCGGCAACTGCAGATAGAAGCCCTGGCCCTGCTCAGGCAGATGGCAGCCGAGCAGGGTATTCACCAGGCCGCTGCGCCAGGGTCCGGAAGCTGAGCCGGAACGGGCCTGAGGCTCAGGGCCACTCCCTGACCAGGTGTTCCAGCTTGTTGGGAACACCGTCCCATTCCTTTGAATCTTCCGGCGCCGGCTTCATCTCTGTGATGTTGGGCCATTTTTCCGCCAGTTCAGCGTTAAGCTGCAGGAACTGTTGCTGGTCATCCGGCAGCTCATCCTCGGCAAAAATGGCGTCCACCGGGCATTCCGGCTCGCAAAGGGCGCAGTCAATACATTCGTCCGGGTGGATGACAAGGAAATTCGGTCCTTCGTAAAAACAGTCAACCGGGCATACTTCCACGCAATCCGTATGTTTGCATTTGATGCAATTCTCGCCAACTACAAAAGTCATCTCTTCTCGATCCCCTGAAAATACGCGGTCATTATAGACCCGTCAGTGTCTTGCGCAAAGGCCGCAAGTTTATCAGATAGCGCCACAGCCAGATAGCGCCTCAGCCAGATAGACCAAGCAGGCTGAACTGTTGATGTCAGTCCACGTCGCGCTTGAGGTGGTAAAGCAGCTCCAGCGCTTCTCGCGGCGTCAATGAGTCGGGATCCAGCTCTCTGAGTCGCTCCAGTGCAGGGTGGGCAGTGGCGCTGGAGAACAGGTCATCCTGTCGCGGCGTGCTGGTGGCGCCGTTGTTGGTGGTCCCGGGCGAGCGCAGCGAAGCCTGCTCCAATTGCTGCAGCCGGATGCGCGCCTGCTCCACAACGGAGCGCGGCATGCCCGCCAACTGGGCCACCTGCAGACCGTAACTCTGGTTTGCCGGCCCTGGCCTGACGGTGTGCAGGAACACGATACCGTCCCGGTGTTCGGTGGCATCCAGATGGACGTTGGCCACGGTGTCCAGACTCTCGGGCAATGCCGTCATTTCAAAATAATGGGTGGCAAACAGTGTCATGGCCCGCAGGTTGCGGGCTATGTGCACAGCGCTGGCCCAGGCCAGGGACAGACCGTCAAAGGTGCTGGTGCCGCGTCCGACCTCATCCATAAGCACCAGGCTTTGAGGTGTGGCATTGTGCAGGATGTTGGCGGTTTCAGTCATTTCCACCATGAACGTGGAGCGACCGCCAGCAAGGTCGTCCGCCGAGCCGATACGGGTGAAAATACGATCCACCGGGCCGATGACAGCGCTGTCTGCCGGCACAAAGCTGCCGGTATAGGCCAGCAGTACGATCAGCGCGGTCTGTCGCATGAAGGTGGATTTGCCGCCCATGTTCGGGCCAGTGATGATCAGCATCTGGTGTGTGTCATCAAGACTGACATCGTTGGCCACAAAACGCCCCTGCATGACCTGCTCCACCACAGGGTGGCGTCCCTGCACAATACGGATACCTGTCTGATCAGTCAGCGTGGGAGCCTGCCAATCCAGACTCAGGGCGCGCTCGGCGAAGTTACTTAGCACATCCAGCTCTGACAGGGCTGTCGCGCTGTCCTGCAGAGGTGCCAGTTGCTCCGCAATCAGGTCCAGCAGCTGCTCGTAAAGTGCCTTTTCCCGGGCCAGTGCCTTGCTGTTGGCGCTGAGCACTTTGTCCTCAAAGGTTTTCAGCTCCGGGGTAATATAGCGTTCGGCATTTTTCAGCGTCTGGCGCCTTATATAATCGGCGGGCACGTTGCTTGCCTGACCTTTGCTGATTTCGATGAAATATCCATGGACACGGTTATAACCGACCTTCAGGGTACTGAGCCCGGTGCGCTGTTTCTCCCTGGCTTCAAGGTCGACGAGATACTGTCCTGCATTGGTGCTCAGTGCACGCAGGTCATCCAGCTCACTGTCATATCCGTCGGCGATGACGCCGCCCTCCCGGATTACCACAGGCGGGTTCTCTGCCACTGCTCTGGATAGCTCGTCAGCCAGCGCCGGATAGTCGGCGATTGTACTGGCCAGATGATCCAGGCGAGGTGCATCCACAGCGGTGTTGATACTGGACAAGGCTGCCTGCAGTTCGGGCAGCCGCTGAAGGGCATCGCGCAGACGAGCCAGATCCCGGGGTCTGGCCGAACGCAGGGCTATTCTGGAGAGAATGCGTTCGATATCACCGATGGCCTTGAGGATCGGTCGCAGGGATTCAAAACGGTATTGGTCGAGCAGGGCAGCCACTGCCTGCTGGCGCAGGTTCAGATCCTGTCGCCGGCGAATCGGTCGGTGCAGCCAGCGCCCGAGCAATCGGCTTCCCATGGCTGTGGATGTATTGTCCAGCACGGACATCAGTGTATTGCTGCTGCCACCGGAGAGATTACGGTCCAGTTCCAGATTGCGTCGGCTGGCCGCATCGAGCACCAGCGCGTCAGCGGGATGCTCAGTCGCCAGGCGACGGATATGTGGCAAGGCCGAACGCTGTGTGTCCCGGGCATAGGACAACAGGCAGCCGGCGGCGCGGATGGCGGTGTGCAGATGTTCGCAGCCAAAGGCATTGAGATCACGTGTGCCGAAGTGGCTGGTGAGCTCGCGCAAGCTTGTTTCCGGGTCAAATTCCCATGTCGGACGTCGACGTGCACCGGGGCGTGTCACCAGCGAGTCCGGCAGTGCCAGGCTGTCGTCGTACAGGATTTCGGCCGGCCGGATACGTTCCAGTTCAGCCAGGGCCGAGTCAGTGTCTTTCACTTCGCTGACCAGGAAGCGGCCGCTGCTGATATCCATCCAGGCCAGACCGTAGGTGGTCGTTGTCAGGCCTATATCGGCAGTAACGGCCAGGACGATACAATCACGCCGCTCACTGAGCAGTGCTTCATCACTGATTGTGCCAGGTGTCACGATTCGAGCGACACGTCTCTCAACAGGGCCCTTTGATGTTGCCGGGTCGCCTACCTGTTCACAGATGGCAACGGATTGACCGAGTTCGACCAGGCGCGCCAGATAGCGCTCGGCCGAGTGATAGGGCACGCCGGCCATGGGGATCGGTTTGCCGCCCGAGCTGCCACGAGCGGTCAGTGTGATGTCCAGCAGATCAGCAGCGATTTCGGCGTCCTGATAGAACAGCTCGTAGAAATCGCCCATGCGGTAGAACAGCAGTTCATCCGGGTGCTCGGCCTTGATGCGCAGATATTGCTGCATCATTGGCGTAGGGGTGTTCTGCTGATTGACTGCCTGCTTTGCCAAGGGCCTGATCCTGTAAGGAAAGAATGTCAGGGCCGGATTCTAACGCGTATGATTCGGATCGTCAGTAGTCGGATTGCGGGTTTGTCTGCCCTTGGCAAGCCGGCTTTCAGTCGCCACAATGGGAGCATTGCCGGAGACATCATGGATACCGAACTGTTCGCATTGAGTCAGCAGCTGGGACAAAGGCTCCTTGCTGCCAACTGGCAGCTGACCACTGCCGAATCCTGCACCGGTGGCGGTGTGGCAGCGGCACTGACTGACGTGCCGGGCTCATCGGCCTGGTTTGGTGCTGGCTGGGTGACTTATTCCAACGCCGCCAAGTCAGCCCTGCTGGATGTGCCCACACAACTGCTGCAGGGTCCTGGTGCGCCCGGCGCCGTGAGCCGTGAAACGGTGATTGCAATGGCCTGCGGCGCGCTGTCCAGAGCCGGCGCCAATCTGGCCCTTGCCACCAGTGGGATTGCCGGCCCGGACGGCGGCACAGCCGACAAGCCTGTGGGTACGGTATGGATAGCTTGGGCCTGGCGTGCACCGGACAGTGATACTGTCATCAGCGCTGCGGACTGCCACCTGTTTTCCGGCGATCGGCAGTCTGTGCGTCGGCAGACCGTGCAGGCGGCATTGGCGGGATTGCTGGATATCGTCAATAATCAGCCTCGAGACAGCGGTTCGACTCGCTGAGCAGGCATTACATCAGTACTGGTTGCATATACAGTAATTGTCTGTTTAAATATGCGCAGCATCAGATCATAGCAACGGGGTGAAAACAACATGGCACAATCAGACGCAACAAAAGACGGTAACCAGAACCGCGAAAAGGCACTCGGTGCCGCGCTGGCCCAGATAGAGCGACAATTCGGCAAAGGCTCCATGATGCGCCTGGGTGATCGGAGCAAGGAAACCATCCCGGCAATTTCTACCGGCTCGCTCGGACTGGATATTGCGCTCGGCATCGGTGGCCTGCCACGTGGCCGTGTTGTGGAGATCTATGGCCCCGAGTCTTCAGGCAAGACCACACTGACACTGCAGGTCATCGCCGAGTGTCAGAAAGCCGGTGGCACCTGCGCATTCATTGATGCCGAACATGCGCTTGATCCCATTTACGCCGGAAACCTTGGCGTTGATGTCGAGAATCTGCTGGTCAGCCAGCCCGATACCGGAGAGCAGGCACTGGAAATTGCTGACATGGTGGTTCGCTCCGGTGCCGTGGATGTGGTGGTGATCGATTCGGTCGCCGCATTGACGCCCAAGGCCGAAATCGAAGGTGATATGGGTGATAGCCACGTGGGTCTGCAGGCGCGACTGATGTCCCAGGCTCTCAGAAAGATGACAGGCAATATCAAGAACTCGAATACCCTGGTGATTTTTATCAACCAGATCCGCATGAAGATTGGTGTCATGTTCGGTTCCCCGGAAACCACGACCGGCGGCAACGCATTGAAGTTTTACTCGTCGGTGCGACTGGATATCCGTCGTATCGGATCAATCAAGGAAGGCGACGAAGTTGTTGGCAACGAGACCCGTGTGAAGGTGGTCAAGAACAAGGTGGCACCCCCGTTCCGTCAGACAGAATTCCAGATCATGTATGGCAAGGGCATCTACCGTATGGGCGAAGTCATTGATCTTGGCGTCAAACTGAACCTGCTCGACAAGTCCGGTGCCTGGTACGCCTATAAAGGTGAAAAGATTGGCCAGGGCAAGAAAAATGCGGCGCAATTTCTGGAAGACAATCCTGCCATTGCCCAGGAAGTGGAGAAGGCCATTCGCGATCAATTGCTTGGTGGCAATGCGCCGGCTGACATGGATGTTGTCGCCGAGCTGGATCAGGAGGCCGAGGCCTGAGCCCCGATGAAATTCAACAGCTGCTTCGCAAGCGGGCCATGGATCTGTTGGCCCGCCGCGAACATTCGCGTTTCGAATTGAATCAGAAACTGTGCAATCGGCTGGGTGATGAAGTTGTAGAGCATCCTGACTTTCCGCGGGCTCTGAATGGGGCGCTGGATAGCCTGGAGGCGGACAATCTGCTCAGCGATGAGCGATTTGTTGAGTCCTATGTCCGTGTCCGGCGTGACAAGGGTTACGGGCCGCTGCATATACGACAGTCATTACAACAGCGTCGGGTATGCGTTGAACTAATTGATGCCTGTCTGGATGAGCAAGACGCGGACTGGGACCAACACATTCGGCAGGTGTTGGCGCGCAAATCTGGCGGCAACTTGCCCGAGCCTGGCAGCAGGCAATGGTTGAAGCTGCAGCGCTTTTTGAACGCGCGCGGGTTTACGTCACAACAGATCCGGCGGGCGTTCAGATCTGAATGATTTCAGGCCGCAGCCGGGCCAATCGTGCCAGCAGTCGATTCTGAACACCAATCGGTGTGCCCGTGTTATCCATTGCAGTGATCAGGTTTTCAACAACGGCGTTAAAGTCAGCCTCGTTGATGTTCATGCCGGTGTGGACCTGAACCATGGTATCGCCACTGTAGTCACAGGGTCCGTCGGCGATCATGCAGACATGTTCGATAACCGTCTCGCGAAAGCGTTGTACATTCGAATCTGCAAAGTACGGTAATACACGCTCATCGTTGGCAATTTCCACTATGAACAGGTCAACAATCCCGGTGATGCCCTGTGTGCCACCCAGATCCTGATAGAGTGTACGGTCTGACGCTGTCAGATTGGCGCAGGCCGTCAATGAGGTCACAAGTGCCAGTGCCAGTCCAATCAAAAGTACCCGTGTGCCGGCTCTGGTCAGGGCGGCGCCAAGCAAGGCAGTGAACAGGGGGCGGTGTCTGCTCATCGGATCAGAATGCCGTCTGCAGTGACAGGTAGTAACCCGTCTGATTCGCAGCCCCGGCTATGTCACCCAGATCAAGCCAGGCAGCTGTGACCGAAAAATGTTTGTTCGGGAACCATGCCAGGAAAACATCCCGGGCTGATTGTTCCCGCAGTGAGGACAGGTTGTCCGGTTTCTGGCGATACTCCACACCGGCTGCCAGTTGTCGATTGAAAAAGATTGCTGCTGCGAACTCACCGTGCAAGACCCTGTCAGTGTCATCACCGCCATAACCCAGCAAGCCGTACTGATTGGCTCGAGAGTGGCGCAGATTCACATTCAGCAGGGTGGTGCGATGGCCAATGCCGTTCAGCCAGGCGCGTGCGATGCTGACCACATAGTCCGTATCGCGTGTGTGCCGGGCGCCAACGGCCAGGGCAATATCCGTATCGCGCAGCCGGCCGTGTTCGATGCCAAAGGTTATCTGCGGCAAGCTGTCATAAATCAGATCGCCAGCGACTCGATAGCGAAATCCAAAGCGATCCTGCACAATGGGCACGTTGCCCGCCTTGATACGAAAATCCTGGCGTGCATATGACGCTTCCATTCGGTCATGCCAGTTGAAAGCAAAACCCATCACGTCCAGTCGGAAGTCATCAAGGTCGGCTCGCGAGGCAAACGCCACACCGCCGCGTTCTCCGGGTGCCGCGTAACTGCTCAGTGTTGCCCAGGAAATCAAGCCGCCGCCACCGGAGCCCCCGATGGAACTGACACCACCGGTTCCCTTGATCTTTCCTCCGGCTGGACTCTGGGCGAATGTTGGCGCGCTGTGCAGGAGCACCCCCAGAAGCGCAAGTGTCAGCAGGATAAATGGTGGTAGTACCTGTCGATTGTGATCCATGTAAGGGCTCATGGGTCTCTGCTGAGTGCCCTGAAACCGAATACCTGGTCCGGGCGAATGAGCGGAAAATCAACAGTGATACTGTCGCCAGTATCCAGATGCGCAACACTGACTTCCATCCGGTTGTCCGGGGCATCCATCCAGGGGTGCCAGATACTGATGGCGCCGGGGTTTTCGGGCAGTCCTGTAAAGGACAGCTCGCCGGTTGTATCCGTTACAGCCACATCCTGCCAGCCGGAAACATAGACATAGGCAACCATGCTGTCGTGAATATTGCAGCCCAGCACTGCGATACCCGCCCTGTTGAACTGAACCGGATTAATGGCCTCATTGGCAAAGAGCTCGGTCGAGAACTGTCGGATGTCGGAAAAGGAATAGACGTGGTGCCGCACATTGTCACTGTTGAGAAAGTCCACCGACTGGCCTGTAGCAACAGCAATGACCATCGGCACAAAACGGCGATCCACCTGGTCAATGACGGCATTGTGTTCGGGGGGGCTCTGCAGTGGGCGCTGATTGATCTCGACCACGGCATCGGTCACCGGTGTGCCGTCCTGATCCAGCACCACAACATTCAGTTCAAAGCTGTGGCAAAGGCCGGCAAGCAATAGTGTTGCCATGACTGGAAGGCACCGGGGGGCAATCTGCATTTTATGGTTTTTCTCCGTTCGGCAACGCATGCCAGTTTGCCGCTTTGCAGCCATTTATTCAACCCACAGACCTTGATCCGCGCTATGGTATAGTCCGGCCCTGGATGTCTGTTGGATTCATGATCGGAGAAGCCTGTTGCAAGTCCCGAGCTTTCACAGTTTTCGCACGCGTTTGCTGGTCTTCCTGCTGGCTCTGCTGATCCCGGTTCTTGTTGGTATCTATGTCTACGTGACCTTCCAGAACCAGCGATACACAGACGATACGATAGACAGTTACCTGCAAATTGGCGCTGATGTTTTTGATTTCAGTCGTGAAGAGCACAAGAATACCCTGTTGACCCTGACCGGAACGTTGACGCGTGACTGGGGCTTTCGTAATGCCTTTGGTGCCGGTGACCGTGCTACCGTCCAGGACGCTACACAGACGCTGCTCGATCGCTCCCGCGGGTCAGCGCATATGATGTTGATTGCCTCCATGAGTGGTGAGGTACTTGTTGACACCTCGGCGCAGGGCATGGCATATCTTGAGGGCGGGTGGCAGGCCTTGGTCGACGAAGCCAGAGCGCATCCCGAGGGTATTGCCGATGCCATCCTGACCATAAACGACGTGCCCTACCAGATGACGGTGGTCCCGCTATTCCTTCCTACGCCGGTAGCCTGGATATTTGCGGGCTTTGCCATGGACAACAGTTTTGTTGAGACGGTCAAGCAGAGCGTGGCTTCGGAGGTATCCATTGTGAGATACCTGCGAGAGTTCCCGGTTGGCACAGAAACAGCGGTGATCGCGTCCACGCTGAGCGGGGCTGATCAGGTCTTGCTTGTTGAAGGGCTCGATCCAGCACTTGATTCTGAGACCCAACGCCTGCGCCTGACTGACAGTGATCATGGTTCTCTGGTTCGCAGACTCTACGGCGGGGCCGGTGATGCGCTGGAGATTGTGGCTGTCATCCAGCGTTCCTACAGGGAGAATGAGGAAAATCTTTCTGTTTTCCAGACCCGCCTGTTGCAGTTCTCCGTATTGGTGCTGCTGTTCAGTGTCGCGGTATCGATCATGCTGTCGCGCACCGTGACCAGACCGGTGCTGACCCTGGCTCGGCGCGTGGGCCAGATAGAGCGCGGGCAATTCCGTAACCAGGGAGATGGTGACCCTGTGCGGGGCAGGGATGAGATTGCACAGTTGAGTTCAGCAGTCGAGCGCATGGCTAGCGGTCTTGAGGAGAAGGAGCGCGTGCGTAATCTTCTGGGCAAGGTGGTGTCGCGCGAAATTGCGGAGGAGTTGCTCAATTCGCCGGTTGAATTGGGTGGAGAGGAGCGGGTGGTGTCTGTGTTATTTGCGGATTTACATGGGTTTACGCAGTTGTGTGAAGGTGAATCCCCCGCCAGGATACTGGTCTTGCTCAACCATTACCTCAGCGGCATCACTGATGCCATCGAGCGCTGTGGGGGTGTTGTGGACAAGTTCAGCGGTGATGCTGTGATGGCATTGTTCGGCGCGCCGGTGGCGCATGATGATGATCCGGATCGGGCCGCATCCGCGATTCTGGCAGTCACCCAGGCCATTGTTGATGTCAATGACAGTATTGCCAGTGGGGGGCGAGTGATCAAGGCTGGCATCGGGCTGCACACCGGCCTGGTGGTCGCCGGAAACATGGGGTCGGAAAGTCGTCTGAACTACTCAGTGATTGGTGACACTGTCAATACGGCGGCCAGGCTTGAGTCAATCACGCGCCACTACGGTGTCAGCAATCTTGTTTCAGACGTCAGTCGCAACGCATGTTCCGGATCCTTTGAATGGCGCGAGATAGATCTGGTCCGCGTCAAGGGACGACGTGAACCGATACGGATACATGAGTTGCTGGGACCAAAGGGAAGCCTGAGTGAGCAAAGGCTCGAGCAACTGCGACAGTTTGATCTGGCGCTTCAGCAGTACAGGGCCGGGGCCTGGGATCAGGCCCGTGAATTGTTCCAGGCGCTGGGCGCTGGGCAGGATACAGTGCTGTGCCAGGTGTTTATTGACCGGATTGATGAGCTGCAGGTGCTTGCGCCATCGCACTGGGAAGGCATCCATGCCTTTGACCACAAATGACAGGGCTCTCAAACCAGAAGGCCACAGACAGGCTTGTCTGTGGCCCCTGGAGTCAGCCGGCATTTCACGCAGTGCCGTAACTGACAGTTTTATACCGCCTCGCTGTCCAGCAGACGCTCGTTGACGCCGATAGGAATCTGCCTCGGCTTCATTGCCTCGGGGATTTCACGCTCCAGATCGATATGCAACAGTCCGTTCTCGATGTTGGCGGACATCACACGCACGTGATCGGCCAGTTGGAATACTCGCTCGAAACTGCGAGCGGCAATTCCCTGATGCAGGTAGTGCCGGTTTTCATTGGCCTCCTCGGCTTTCTTGCCGCGGATGGTCAGTGTCTGCTTTTCTGACTGGATGTCCAGTTCCTCTTGAGTGAAACCGGCGACCGCCATGGTGATGCGGTACTGATCCTTGTCCAGCCGCTCTATGTTGTAGGGCGGATAACTGGGTTGGCTCTGTTCACGCTGGGTTACCGCATCGAGCAGCGACGACAGATGATCAAAACCGATGGTTGAGCGATAAAGTGGTGCAAAATCAAGTGTTCTCATGGCTTATTCTCCTGTGAGCAATAAGTAGTTTGGGCTCATCAACAGCGATCGAGCCGGTGCTTTCGAGGCGACCTCCAGTGAGCGTCGTCCTCAAAACCTTTTATGGGGTGTTTCAGCAGGATTTCAAGTAGTTTGTTGGCGAGATTTTGTATTGTGTTCTATAACAGGATCGACACAGGGATGTGTCGCTGTCCAAGCGCCTGTCATGGAAGGGAGGCGGCCGGGTGATCCACGGTCAGTGTGCTTCCGGAACACCCGGTTTGCCGGGGGGGCGTACCGGTCAGAGTCGACGTGTGCTGTCGAGCTGTCGGTACGGCTCCCGGCGTTTTTGCTGTCAGCGCTCGCGGATGTCCACCCAGTGAGCCTTGTCCGGGCCAATGTATTCGGCACTGGGCCGGATGATCCGGTTGTTGGCCCGTTGTTCCTTTATGTGTGCTGCCCAACCGGTTACGCGGGACATCACAAATATCGGCGTGAACAGTTTGGTGGGGATGCCCATGAAGTGGTAAGCCGAGGCATGGAAAAAGTCAGCATTGCAAAACAGCTTCTTTTCTCGCCACATCACTTCCTCGCAGCGAACCGACACAGGATACAGAACGGTATCCCCCACGTGTGCTGCCAGCTTTTCTGACCATTGCTTGATGATGGCATTGCGTGGGTCGGATTCGCTGTAGATTGCATGGCCGAAGCCCATGATCTTTTCCTTGCGCTCCAGCATGCCAAGCAGTGCCGCTTCCGCCTCGTCCGGATCCTTCCATTGCTGGATCATGTCCATGGCCGCTTCGTTGGCGCCGCCGTGCAGCGGACCGCGCAGGGAACCAATGGCGCCAGTGACACAGGAGTGCATATCGGACAGGGTGGATGCGCAGACCCTGGCGGTGAACGTGGAGGCATTGAATTCGTGTTCTGCATACAGAATCAGGGACACGTTCATGACCCGTGTAAACAGTTCATTGGGCTTTCCGCCACCGAGCATATGCAGGAAGTGGGCACCAATGGAATCGTCGGTGAGATCGGTGTCAATACGGACATTGTCGTGACTGAAACGGTACCAGTAACAGATGATGGAGGGGAGCACGGCGACAAGCCGATCGATGGCATTGTCCTGGTCAGCGAAGCTATGCTCGGTTTCCAGATTGCCCAGCATGGAGCAGCCGGTCCGCATGACATCCATGGGATGGGCATCGGCCGGAATACGCTCCAGTACTTCCTTCAATGCCTTTGGCAGTGAACGCAGTGATTTGAGTTTACTGATGTAGGCGTCCAGTTCACGCTGGTTCGGCAGATGCCCGCGCAACAAAAGAAACGCTACCTCTTCGAAGGTCGCTTTTTCCGCCAGCTCGTCAATGTCGTATCCTCGATAGGTCAGTCCCGAGCCGGTCTTGCCTACTGTGCAAAGTGACGTCTGTCCTGCGACCTGGCCACGAAGGCCGGCGCCGGTGAGTTTTTTCGCGATGCCCATTTCATGCTCCGTGTTGTTGTGTTTACCTGGTAACCTTGTTGTCATTTCCGCTGTCTTTGCCGAAAAGGGCGTCCAGCTTCTGTTCATAGTTGTGATAGCCCAGCACCTCATACAATTCGTTACGGGTCTGCATCATATCGACTACCTTGCCCTGATCACCCTGAGTGAGGATGCTACGGTAGACGGTCTCCGCGACCCGGCTCATGGCACGGAATGCACTGAGCGGATACAGCACCATGGCTACGCCGGCATCGCCCAGTTCGCTGGTATTGTACAAGGGCGTTGCGCCGAACTCGGTGATGTTGGCCAGCACGGGCACATCAACAGCCCTGGTGAACAGCCGGTACTGGGCCAGGTCTGTCATGGCTTCGGGAAAAATGGCATCGGCCCCGGCCTCGACACAGGCCACGGCGCGTTCAATGGCCGCGTCCATGCCTTCCACGGCCAGTGCGTCCGTGCGCGCCATGATGACAAAGTCCGGGTCCACCCGGGCGTCAACGGCTGCCTTGACCCGGTCCACCATCTCATCCTTGCTGACAATGGCTTTGTTGGGTCGATGCCCACAACGCTTCTGGGCCACCTGGTCTTCCAGATGCACTGCAGCGACGCCTGCGCGCTCCATCTGACGGATGGTCCGGGCGATGTTGAAGGCGCCGCCCCAGCCGGTATCAATATCGACCAGTACCGGCAGGTCGCTGGCCCCGGTGATGCGTTCGGCATCAATGATCACATCGTTCAGGCTGGTAACACCCAGGTCGGGCAGGCCGTAGGACGCGTTGGCGACGCCGGCACCTGAAATGTACAGGGCCTGGTGCCCGGCGCGCTCTGCCAGCATGGCCGTGTAGGCATTGATGGTGCCGACAATCTGCAGAGGTGTGTGAACTTTCAGCGCCTTGCGGAAGCGGGCGCCAGGGCTTGATTGTGATGACATGTTAGGCTCTCCTGCTCAATCAGCGGGACATTATGTCAGGCTTTCACAGCCCTCGCTACGTCAGGCCATCAGGCTGTCTGATACAAAATTGACATGAGTGTCGCCTCCTGTCACAGGCGTGGGTTAGACTTGGCCGCTGGAATGGAGACAACGGAGCACGACGTCGATGAAAGTAGCGGTGTTTGGAACGGGTTACGTGGGTCTGGTAACGGGAACCTGCCTGGCTGAATCGGGACATGAAGTAATCTGCATGGATGTGGACAGCGCAAAGATAGAGGGATTGCGCAACGGCGTGATTCCGATCTACGAGCCTGGCCTGGAGCCCATGGTGGTCAACAACCACGCACAGGGTCGATTGCAGTTTTCAGACAACAGTGAGGAAGCAGTGGCATTTGCCGACATCATCTTTATTGCGGTGGGCACGCCACCGGACGAAGACGGCTCGGCAGATCTGAAATACGTGCTGTCTGTGGCACGAAGTATCGGTGATCTGATGGCGGGCCCAAAGACCATCATCACCAAGTCCACAGTTCCGGTAGGTACATCTGACAAGGTTCGTACAACGGTCCAGGCTGCCCTGGAGGCGCGTGGGGCAGAACTGCTGTTTGCGGTTGCATCCAATCCCGAGTTTCTGAAGGAAGGCGCCGCGGTGGCGGATTTCATGAAGCCGGACCGGATCATCGTGGGCACTGACAGTGACCAGGTTCGCAAACAGATGACACAGCTTTATGCGCCCTTCAATCGTAACTCCGACCGACTGATCTTCATGGACATCCGTTCGGCCGAACTGACCAAGTATGCGGCCAATGCCATGCTGGCAACCAAGATCAGCTTCATGAACGAAATTGCCAACCTGGCTGAGCGCCTGGGTGCGGATGTTGAACAGGTCCGTCACGGTATCGGGTCCGATCCCCGGATTGGATACCAGTTCATATATCCCGGTATTGGCTATGGTGGCTCCTGCTTCCCCAAGGACGTCAAGGCGCTGGAGCGAACAGCGCGCGCACAGGGCATGGACATGGCGTTACTGGCGGCTGTGGATGCGGTAAACGAGCGACAGAAAATGCGCCTGGTGGAGCTGATCGACAGGCATTACGCCGGGAAAAATACGCTCAAGGGCAAGGTGTTTGCAGTCTGGGGGCTTGCTTTCAAGCCCAAAACCGATGATATGCGGGAAGCACCCAGCCGCGTGATCATGGAGGCGCTGTGGGAGCGTGGTGCGCGTATCCAGGCTTATGACCCTGAGGCCATGCAGGAAGTTGAGCGCATCTATGGCCAGCGTGATGATCTGACACTGGTTGGCACCCGGGATGCCGCGATTGCGGGTGCGGACGCGCTGATCATCTGCACGGAATGGCAACACTTTCGTGCCGCAAACTTTGCTTATCTGTCGGAATCACTTGCTGATCGCGTCATATTTGACGGGCGCAATGTCTTTGATCCGGAAGCGCCTTCCGCCCATGGACTGACCTACTACGGCATCGGACGGGGCGCCTCGGTCCAGCGTTGACCCTGACAAAGCCTACCGGAAGCCTACCAGAAACCTGTACCCGGGATTCCCGATACCTGTGTGCACCATCTTGGCGCCGCCCGCAACAGGCTGCGCTCTATTGGTGCGTCGCGTAGATATTATACGTCAGATGACTGAGGCCGGGGGGAGAGTCAACTGATTGAATTAAATACATATAAGAGAGTTGGCACAGGCATTGCTCTGCAGCGGGTGAGGCAGCGAAAGTTGATACGGAACACACGCTGCTTCGACCACACTATCAAGCAAATAAAGCAAAGTGATGCAGGAGAGCAACTATGCAGGACCTCAAGACATTGGCAAAGAGCAGACTGGCAGTAATCGGCAGTTCGGCGGCCCTGATTCTGGCAGCGGGCGGGTTTGCTGCTACACCGGTGTATGCAGATTATGAAATTTCCGGACACATTGACGTGCTTTCCGATTACGTGTTCCGGGGTATCACCGAAGAAACCGAAGGTGGTGGTCCTGCGGTTCAGGGTGGGCTGGAGATCGAATACGAATCCGGGCTTTATGGGGGTTGGTGGGCGTCAAGCCTGGGTTATGGCACAGACAATCTCGAGCGAACCGTCGAGAACAATTTCTATTTTGGCTTCGGCGCCGAAAACGGTGACTTCAGCTACGATGTGGGTCTGTTGTACTACTGGTACATGGACGATTCGGACGCCAGCGGTTTTGAGCCCTATATCACATTCGGTCTTGGCGGCGTGGAGCTTGGTCTCAACTATATGGCCCAGGACATCGCCTGGTCCAATCGTGGTGACATTTTCTGGCACGCGAGCACCGGATTTGAATTGGGTAATGGCTTTGATCTGAGCTTTCTGGTCGGGTATTACACCTTCAGTAACAGCGGCAAGTACATCGATTCCACAGGCAAGAGCAGCGCTTTCAACCACGTTGATATCTCCCTGTCCAAAGCTATTGGGGATACGCCGGCAAGCATGTTCGCTTCCTACATCATTGCTGGCGAGGACCGTGACGGCAACAGCCAGACGGACAAGATTGTTATCGGTTTCAGCTACAGCTTCTGATACACCTGCAGTATCAGCTGCAAGCCTGATGACACCGGTGCCCTGTGCACCGGTGTTTTCTTTTCCGGGTGAGGATATACTGCGGTCCGTCACCCACTGATGCAGGCCGCAGTCCTTGTCCCGTACCGCCACAGTGTCTCTGCCAGGCTCTGTTCAGCGCCTCGCGCTGATCAATCCGACCAAGTTCATGGGTAATCTGCTGATTGCCGGAGGGCTGATCCAGCAACTGTGCGCATGGTGCAAGGCCCGGGATATTGCACTGCTGGTGGTACTGGATCAGCGTTACCGCGAGTTGGTGGGACCTGTATTGTCTGGCGCCGAGCTTGTCTATTATCCGCGTGAGACACTTGAGAAATCGCGCGGTTGGCAAGCGGTTCGTTCGTATATTCGATGCCTGCAGCAGATTCGTGCTTTCCGGGCCGATGTAGCCTTTTTTATTGAAGAAGATTCCGTTTCCCACCGGCTTACCCACTTTTCCGGCGCGCCTTTCCGTATCAGTACCAGTGACGCCCGTTATCATTTCGGCTTCCAGGCTGTGGTGCCAGTGCAGCGTGTCAGGCAGGGGCAATCAGAGCGGCATATCTGGTACAGCTATCGTGACGCCATGGCGGTGGTTGGCCTGGATGTGCGAGATGAACCGTCCTACATCCGCCTTCCGGAACTGGCCATGTCCGACACCCTGGGCATCAGGCTGGAGGACAGGGGTGTGCGGTTCGATGGTGCATTGGCCATCATCCACGCCGGCGCGACCAAGCCCTACAAACGATGGCCACTTGCGTACTTCACTGACACAGCCACAGGTCTGAGCGAGCTTGGCTACCAGGTACTGCTGATTGGTTCCGGCGCTGTGGATGCGGACATCAATGCGCAGATCGCAAAACGGTGCGCGGCGGTGGATCTCAGTAATGCGCTGGATCTGGTCGAATTGGCGAGCCTGATGCGAAAGGCGTCGGTTGTCATTGCCAATGACAGCGGACCTGCGCATCTGGCTTCCGCCTTGATGGTGCCAGGCGTGGTGGTCTTCGGCCCGACCGATATCGAAGCTTGGCGACCCCTGTCATCCTGCACGCGTGTGGTGGAAAACAAGAGCGCTTGCGATCCGGGCTGCACCCGATTGCATTGCCTCAGGGACCGCGCCTGCATGAACACTGTGCTGCCTGTGCATGTACTTGATATAATCCGGCAATGAAAATTTCACCCCGAACCCTGATGGTGACAGGTGGTGCCGGATTCATCGGCTCTGCTGTCGTGCGACATATTATCCGACACACGCATGATCGGATCATCAATGTTGATCTGCTTACCTATGCTGGCAATACCGATTCCCTGGCTGAGGTATCGGGTGACCCACGTTACGGTTTTGAGCAGGCTGATATCCGCGATCGGTCTGCGATGGATCGTATCCTTGCGACCCATGAGCCCGATGCAATCATGCACCTGGCAGCGGAGAGCCACGTTGATCGCTCCATTGATGCGCCGGCCGCTTTTATTGAAACCAACATAATGGGTACCTATACCCTGCTTGAGGCCGCACGGGCGTACCGGGATGCCCTGTCCGGGCGCAGGCGCGATACTTTCCGTTTTCATCATGTATCGACTGACGAGGTGTACGGCGATCTGGAAGGCGATGAGCTGCTGTTTACCGAATCAACACCTTATGCGCCCAGTTCACCGTATTCGGCCAGCAAGGCCAGTTCCGATCACCTGGTGCGGGCCTGGCACAGGACCTACGATCTTCCGGTTATTATCACCAACTGTTCCAATAACTATGGGCCCTGCCATTTCCCTGAAAAGCTCATTCCTCATGTCATACTCAAGGCCATGCAGGGTGAGGCCCTGCCGGTCTATGGTGATGGCACACAGGTCAGGGACTGGCTATATGTGGAAGACCACGCCCGGGCACTGTATCGGGTAGTGACTGAAGGGTATATCGGTGAGACCTACAATATCGGCGGACACAATGAACAGCGCAATATCGATGTGGTGCGGGCGATCTGCCGTTTACTGGACGAATTGCACCCTGGTTCACCCGTGACGCCCCACGAATCCCTGATCACATTTGTCGCAGACAGGCCGGGGCACGACAGACGATACGCCATTGATGCAGGCAAGATCGAGCGCGAACTTGGCTGGGTGCCAGAGGAGACGTTTGAGTCCGGTTTGCGCAAGACCGTACAGTGGTACATTGATAACCCGCAGTGGTGGCAACGGGTGCTGAGTGGACAATACCGTCTGGAGCGTCTGGGTGCTTGACCGGGTGGTTGACTGAGGTGTCTGACCTGGTGTCCGACCTGCTGTCAGCCCACTGTGCACCATCCGGTGCGACATCATGCCACATTGCCTGGCTTTGGCGAAAAGTTAGACTGTCAGCCATTCCTTTTCCGGAGTGGCACGCATGGGGTCTGAATCAAGAAAGCTGGCTGGTGTGGCGACTGCCGTCATCGTTCTCTGCTGTCTGGCAATTCCCGCACAGGCAGAGCAGCCACCAGTGGATGAAATCCTGATCTGGGGCCAATCCCTTGAGCAGCGCGGCGGCAGTACCAGCCCGGTGAGTGTGCTGCGACCGGCCGATTTTGCCAGTATCAATGCCGCCACAACCGAGGATCTGGTCAAGTTTGAACCCAGCCTTGTGATCCGTCGCCGTTTCATCGGCGACGCCAATGGCACCATGGGCATGCGTGGTGCCAATATGTTCCAGACCTCGCGCTCCATGGTGTTTGCCGACGGGGTGCCGCTGCATTATTTTCTTCAGTCCCGCTGGAACGGCTCCCCGCGCTGGACCATGGTGTCTGCCAGTGAGATTGCTGAAGTGCAGGTTCTCTACGGCCCGTTCTCGGCTGAATACAGCGGTAACGCCATGGGCGGGGTGGTGCTGATTGAGTCAGCCATCCCGCAGCAGAGGGAGTTCCACTTTGACAGTTCATTGTTCCTTCAGCAGTTTGACGCCTACGGTTTTGATCAGACCCTGACTGGTAACAGGAGCTTTTTCTCCTATGGTGACAAGGTGGGTGAGCTCAGTGTGTATCTGTCATACAACCGCATGGAGAACGAGTCACAGCCCCAGACGTTCTACTTCGGTGCACCGTCTTCGTCGGCCGAGGCAAGGGCTGTCAGCGGCGGCGTTACTGGCAATGATGAGTTTGGCATATCCCGGCTCTGGTTCGGTGACACAGGTGTCATTGACACCGCCACGCACAACTACAAACTGAAATTGGGTTACGAACTCGGCACCTGGGATGCGCTGCTCAATATTGCCTATGAGGACAGAAAGTCCCGGAACAGCCCGAACAATTATTTGCAGTCAGCGCATGGCGAAACGGTATGGTCGGGGCATGTGCGGCAGGGCGAACACGTCATTTCGGTGCAGCCATCGCGATTCAGTGTCAGTGACCAGGACAGACAGAGTCGTTCGCTTGGTATAAGGTTGTTGGGGCCGGTCACGGATTCTGTTGACGCCGAGATCAATCTGAGTCAGTTCGACATCCTGCGTGATCGCACCGGCAGTTCCCGGACGAATCCGGCGGATCCGGCTTACACGCTGGCGGGACAGGTGACCGATTTTGATGACACTGGCTGGCAGAATGCCGAACTGAAACTGTATGTCGACGATGTGCTTTCCGGGACCGGTATTGATGGGCTCAGTATGGTCACTGGTGTGCGTTATGACGCATACGAACTCAATACCAGTGTCTACAGTTCGCAGAATTATCGCCGGGCAGGCCGCGATGAGCTGTCAGCCGGTAGTGGTGGCGCAACAACAACCGTCGCTGCCTATGCCCAGTTCAACTGGCAACTGACCATGGACTGGGACGTGACCTTTGGTGGTCGCTATGAACAGTTCCGCAGCACTGACGGCTATTATACACAGGCAGATCAGCTATCGGGTGAGTTGACATTCGTTCCCGTTCCGGGGCAGCGTCGCAATGAATTTTCGCCAAAATTCACGGTAGGGTACCAGCCCAGCGATGAGTGGACATTCCGTTACTCGGCGGCACGTGCCTACCGGTTTCCGATTGTGGAAGAGTTGTTCAGTCAGTATCAGGCGTTCAATGCGGTCAATGAAGCCAATCCTGGGCTCAGACCTGAGGCCGGGCTGCACCATAACCTCATGGTGGAGCGAGCGATTCCGGGCGGCGTTGTACGTGTGAACCTGTTCCAGGAAACTGTGAACGATGCCATTGAAGCGCAGGCCAGCACCTTGCCAGGTGGCGTATCTGTTCGCACGTTTATACCGATTGATCAGGTGGATACCCGAGGCGCCGAATTCATGGTCAATGCCAATGGTCTATGGTTCGATAACCTGGACCTCAGGTTCAACAGCACTTACACACACAACGAGATCCTGGAAAACGTGGCCGATCCCTCCATCGTGGGTAACGTCTACCCCCGTATGCCTCGTTGGCGCGGCAATCTGTTGGCAACCTGGCATCTTCAGGATAACTGGAATGCGGGTGTCAATTATCAATACGCCAGCAACAGTTACGGCCGCAACGACAATCTTGACAGGGAAAAGGGGGTGTTCGGGGCTCAGGACGGATATGCCCGGCTGGGCCTGAAGACTGAGTATCGGTTCGAAAACGGTGTCAGTGTCGGCGTCGGGGTGGACAATATGGATAACAGTATCGACTATGTTGCCCACCCCTGGCCCGGACGAACCTGGTATCTGAACCTGTCCTGGGCCTACTGAGATCCATTTGACAGACTGGCATGCTGTTGCAGATCGAAGCGGGTCAGGTCATCAATGCGGATCATGGCCCGCAGCTCTTCTATATAATCCTGGCCACGCTCGGAGTAACGTTCCAGTCCGTCGACCAGCGCATCGCCGCTGATGGGCTCGCCGTTCTCACGAAGCTCAGACCGGGCCATGCGCAGCCCGGTATAGGCCTCGTGCTGATTGATGTTGTGCATATAACGCTGGACCGAGTGCCCGGGAGAATTGAACGCAGCCACTTCGTGACGGGCGCCGGCTGGCCGGGCCGACGGGACCAGGCCGCAGCCCGGTACAAAACACCAGTGTCCGTAGTAGTTGTTCGCTTCCAGTGCAAAGCGGGACGTGCCCCAGGCGCTTTCATTGGCCGCCTGTGCCAGTGCCAATGACGGTGGCACAATGTCCACGCGGCGAAACAGAATATCCCAGCCCTCCGGTGTGCGGGCTTCGAAGTCTTCGATGCCGTAGTCAGCGGCAATGGTTTCTACATGCCATTGTTCCCGCAGCGATAACCACTGTCGTCGCAAGTGGAACAATTCCAGTTCCCGACGCAGGGACAGCAACTGCTGGTTCTGTTGCTCGATGATGGGCAGGAAGTAGGCAAAAAATGCATCCTTGCGTTCGGCCGGCTGATCGAACACTGTGAAGTCAGGTGGCGCGGTGTCCTGGGTGTCTTGCAACATGACAGCCGTTGTCAGCGCCGCTACCACAAACATACCACCGCCAATTGCGGTCAGGCGACGACGGTGCCTTGCAGTCAGCTTCTGCGACTGCAGGTGTTTCAGGCGAATGCGATACTCTTCCAGTATGGGCATGAAGCTTATGACTCGCGGCTGCGGGTGCCAGCAGTGTATCAGCTTTATATCCAATACCGGAACAGCTTGTATGTGGGGTCGTTCTGTACAGCTGATGTCTGGGAAAATGCACTATTTTCGTGCTAGGGTAGTCCGTCCCGATAATGTAAAACAAGGGGCCTGTCGATGAATCGATATTACAAAAAACCCGTGCTTTGCGGGGGCGCATTCAATCGAGCGCCTGTTCGTGGAAGCCTGCTGGTCGCTGCGGCCCTGTCCGCAGGACTTGTCACGTCAGCCGGCGCGGATCAGCAAAACGTTGAATGGCTGACATTGGGAGCTGACTACGCACATACTCGCGCCACACCGGCAAACCAGATCACAACGGACAACTTCGAGTCACTGAGCGTGGCCTGGTCATGGGATGGTGTCAGCTTTGGGGCCACCAGCGCCGGACGGTCAACGCCGAGTTATATCGATGGCATGTTGTACACTGTCGCTGGCAACCGACGCCATGTCATTGCAATTGATCCCGTTACCGGTGAAACCATCTGGTCTTACCGGGAGCCGAACACGTTCAGGCACGAGTACTCCATGCGTCAGGACTACGGAAAAGGTGTGGCCTATGGTGAAGTTGATGGCCGGGGTGTCATCTACATCATCAGCCCGGCCTACTTCCTGACTGCGCTGGATGCAAAAACCGGTGCGCCCCTGAGTGGGTTCGGTGAACCTGTGGGGATACCCGGTTTTCCCGAAACCGGTGTCGTGGACATGCAACGGATCATTGCCGACTACATGGATTACGACTTTGATCCATACTATGGCATTCCCATAGAAGAAGGGTACATCACGTCCTCGTCACCACCTATCGTGGTCAACGGAGTGGTCGTGATTGGCAACTCCGGTGAACAGGGCTACAACCAGACCCGCATCGAAAACATTCCCGGGGATGTGCTGGCCTTTGATGCTGCATCCGGGGATTTCAAATGGCGTTTCAACACTATTCCTGAAAATGATGAGTATGGCATCGAAACCTGGGATGTGGACAATCCGCGAGAGCTGACCGGACAGATTTCACCGTGGGCACCGCTTTCTGCCGACCCGGAGGCCGGACTGGTATACATTCCGACCAAGGGTACAACCATCGACTATTACGGTGGTCATCACCCGGGCGACAACCTTTTTGGCACGTCGCTGATTGCGTTGGACGTCGAAACCGGTGAGCGTCGCTGGCATTTCCAGATGGTGCGACATGACCTGTGGAACTATGACACACCAACCGCCCCGATATTGCTCGACGTGCAGCAGAATGGCCAGACGATACCGGCCGTGGCCCAGGCCACCAAGCAGGCTTTTACCTATGTATTCAATCGCCTGACTGGTGAGCCGTTGTGGGAAATCGAGGATCGGCCGGTGCCGCCGTCCATGATTCCCGGTGAACAGGCGGCGGCAACCCAGCCGTTCCCGACCCGACCAGCACCGTACGAGATGCAGGGTCTGACCCACGATGACCTGATCGACTTCACGCCCGAGCTGCGTGAAGAGGCCATACGTATTGTCAGTGACTATGAAATCGGTCCGCTTTACACGCCACCACTGCACCGGGATAACGAGCTGGGCAAGGTTGCTGCCTTGTGGTGCCCCGGTGACAGTGGCGGTGTGAATATCACTGCGCCGCCTGTGGCTGATCCGGAAACCGGCATCATGTATATCATGTCACGCAAGGCCTGTACCTCGCGGGAGCTTGCGCCTGCGGAAGAGCGGGACGTGATGATTGCCAATCCAACGGGAACGACCCTTGCCGATTTTGCGCCGCTGCGTGTGACCAATCCCCGTGGTCCCCAGGGTCTGCCGTTGTTCAAACCGCCGTACAGCCGGATCACAGCCATTGACCTGAATACCGGTGACCACCTGTGGTGGATACCGGTGGGTGAAACACCCGCCCACATCAGGAACCATCCTGCACTGGAAGGCATTGATATCGGCAATACCGGTACCGGTAACGTGGCACCGATGATGGTGACACCGGACAAGTTGTTGTATGCCAGCACAACCACCGATGGTACCCCAACGCTGTTTGCCGTGGACAAGCAAAGTGGTGATGTGGTTGGACAGGTGGAAGTGCCTGCCGAAAGTCGATACGGCATGATGAGTTACACACACGCCGGTACCCAGTACGTGGTGCTGCAAACCGGAAGCACACTGACGGCGCTGGCGCTTTCGGACTGATTGTCCGTCCTGTTTTCTGCCTGGTCGATGTACAGCCTGTCGACCGGGCAGATGACTCTTATTGCCGGAGTACCAGTCGGTTTCGTCCGGCTTTCTTTGCCGAGTAGAGTGCCTTGTCTGCCCTGGCCATCAAGGCCTCGGCAGGCTCACCTTTCTGTCGTATGGCGCAGCCAAGGCTGATGCTGACGCGTACGGTCCGGGCGCCCGGTTTTCGACCCCGAAGTTTCTTGCCACTGCCGGCCGACACTGGCCGCTTGTCCTGGCGAATTGCCAGGGGGTATTCCGCTATGCGTTGCCTGAGGGTTTCCAACCGGGATTCAATGCGCGCCCGATCATTGTGATTGAACACCAGCGTGAATTCCTCGCCTCCGTATCGATAGGCGGACAGGCCCCGTTCCTTACCCAGTATCGAGCCCAGCAGACGCAATACCTGATCGCCCGCGTCATGCCCCCAAGTGTCATTGAACTTCTTGAAGTGGTCCACGTCCAGCATGGTGATGGCACTGCGTCGCCCGAGCCGGGTCAGGTGGCGCTCAAGCGCACGCCGCTGGGGCAGTTGTGTCAGTTCGTCCACGTATGCCAGGTGCAGCATCTGCAGTGACAGCGAAAGGAGGACCAGTAGTGCCATTGTCAAACTGGCCGCATAAACCATAGGGTCAGGTGGCTCTGCAAGCAGGTAGAGCATGGCGAAGGTGACCCAGATTGCGCACTGGCCCCAATGCACGGCGGAGCGCACCGGACGGCTGAGCATGGCGGCAAGGACCACCAGAGCCTGGCCGGTCAGAATCCCCATGATGATGGTGCGGGTGTTCAGGGCAGAAACGGTATCAACCAACTGGTCAGCCAAACGGCCGGTCAACAGCAATACCGGTTCAGCAGCCAGCAGCAGTGGTGCCAACGGCAGCGCGACCGTGGTCACCAGCAAGACAACGCCGGAGACTGTGGCCAACTGGGGACGCGGCACTGCGGCCAGCAATGCCATGGCCAGCGAGGTGCCCAGCAGCAGGGTTATGGCGACAGTTTCGTGTGCCAACTCCCAGGCCAGTTGATGAGCGGCGAGCAGGGCCAGCCAGTACAGCCACACCCATTGACGCATGAGCAACACCAGCGCAGCGACACCTGCCAGGGTCAGGTAGGAGGTCCACGGTGTTGAGAGCTCAGTCAGAAAACTGAACGCGGGGATGTGAAACTGCGCATGCAGCAGCAGAATCAATGGTGGCAGTATCAGTAATGGCAATCGGCGACTCGGACGTGGACTGGGTTAGTGGAATGCGTTGGCAGACCGGGCTGGCATACTGTGCTGATGATGCTCTGTAGTTTAGCAGAAGCTGGCCTGCTCAGTCATTGCTGGACCTGACCGGTCACGCGCCAGTAAGATGCCAGTATCCCCGCCTACCTTGCCCATGCTGCCAGGAGTATATGACTCATGACCAATCTGTTGTCTGTATTGCACGGGGCCAACAATGCCTTGCGCGTGACCGTCTGGCTGCTGCTATGCGCTTTCAGCAGCACCGCCGTCTCCAGTACCATCGAAGAGTACACCAGAGACATGCAGATTGAGGATGGTTTCATACCCCTCTATCTGGATGGTGACTCTGGCAACATCTATCTGGAAGTCAGTGATCCGGGACAGGACTTTTACTACTCGGTCATGCTGGCCACAGGTTTTGGTGATGGCCAGGTGGGTCTGGACCGTGGCCAACCGGTCAAACAGGCGGTGGTGCGATTCGAGCGTCACGGTCCGCGTGTGTTGCTCAGAGAACGAAACACGCGTTTCATTGCCGGTAGCGGTGACGCGGATGAGCAACGGGCAGTGGACGAGTCCTTCACTGACTCGGTGCTGGTGTCCCTGCCGGTGGTGGCAGAGGAGGGCGCCCGGATTCTGGTCAATGCCTCATCCTGGTTTCTCAGCGACATGGGGAATGTGAGAGCCACACTTCGGGCGCGGGGACTTGGTGAGGCGCGGGTGGACGGTGACCGCAGTGTGATCTCTGCGCAAAACACACGCGCCTTCCCGATGAATACCGAGATACGAGCCCTGCTCACCTTTGCATCCGACAATCCTTCCGCGACTGTCAGTCGACTGGCGCCCGATGGTCGCTATTTCACCATAGAGCAGCATCATTCCCTGATGCAGCTGCCGGAGGAACCCTTGCCGGCCCGGGTGTACGATCCGCGCATCGGGACCTTTTCCACAGTGCTTTCCGATTACTCCCAGGGCTTTGACCAGGACTACCGTGATCGTCGGGTAGCGCGATGGCGCCTGGTGCCTGCCGATCCGGAGGCTTACCTGCGAGGAGAGCTGGTTGAGCCGGAGACACCAATTGTCTTTCATCTGGATCGAGCCTTGCGAGAGCCGTATCGCAGCGCCTATATCGATGGTGTGCTCTGGTGGAATGTGGCATTTGAGGCGGCAGGTTTCCGTAATGCCATCCAGGTGCGGGACCTGCCTGACGATGCTGACCCTATGGACGCGCGGTATTCAGTGTTACAGATTGTGCACCGAACCGGTACCGGCCCCTCGGTGGGGCCGGGCTTGCGGGATCCGCGCAGCGGTGAACTCATTCGCGCAGTGCCGCGCATGGACTCCCATCGCTCACTGGTCAATCACAACATTTTTGCCGGTATGCTCCCGGCCTGGGACGCGCTTGGCGTGGCGCCACAGCTGTCTGCTGAAACCTTTGCCATGAACCGCAGAAGGCAGCATGTGGCCCACGAAGTCGGGCACACCCTTGGCTTGCCCCATAATTTTATTGCTTCGGCGCAGGAGCGAACGTCGGTCATGGACTATCCGTTTCCGCTGATATACATCAACGAGCAGGGTCACCCGGATGTGTCTGATGCCTATCGCCTGACCATGGGTTATGCGGACCTGTTGTCCGTGCGTTATGCCTACACCTGGTATCCAACACCGGAGGCAGAAGCCGAGGGTCTGGCGGAAATCTCGCAGGAAGCGCTGGACAGGGGGCATGTGTTCCTGACCGGGGCCGATGCGGCCCTGAGTGGTTCCTACCCGGAAGTGACACAGTGGGTGGAAGGTGAAACCATGTTTGATGCCCTGGACCGGACAATGGCGGTGCGACGGGTGCTGATGGAACATTTTGATGAACGGGCCATCATGCCCGGTGAGCCTATGGCCTGGTTGAACCAGCGATTCGCCCATGTCTATCTGCATCATCGTTATTCGGTGCAGGGTGTGGTCAAGTATGTCGGGGGCATGCAATATCGTTATGCGATGCGCGGTGACGGCCAGCAGGCTACCGAAGTCATTGATGCCGAGCGCCAGCGTCTGGCGTTGTCGCGCATACTGGATGTCCTGTCACCTGAAGAGCTGGCAGTACCTGAGCGTATTGTGGCACTCATTCCACCGTTGCCTTCAGGCTTTGACCGTCGGGAGCCCTGGATTGATTCGCCCGCCGGGCCTGCACTCGACCCACTGGCTATTTCACGCAGTTATGCCCAGGAGGTAGTGGACAACCTGTGGCACCGTGAACGCCTGGCGCGTGTGGCGTCCTTCCACCACCGTGATGCTTCCCAGTTGTCTCTGATGGAAGTGTTGGCCGCTCCGCTGGACCTGGGCTGGGGCCTGAATCAGGCAGCACCCGGATCAGGGCAGGAGGGCGACAATGGTCACGCCGGGTACCTGCGTGTCCTGCAACGCGCTGTGGTGGATTCGCTATTCAGTCTGGTCAGCGATGATCAGGTGACGGCAGAGGTCCGCGATGCAGCACATTTTCAGTTGAATCGGCTTGCCGGCCACCTCAACAGCGTGAGTGCGGATGATCCGGCAATCGAAGCCCATCAGCAGCGGATACAGCAGGAACTGCGGCGTTACCTGGATACCGGCTCAGTTCCTGCCCTGCGAACAGGTGTCATGCCGCCGATTGCACTGCCCTGGCCATGAACCCGGGGCCATGGCGCAAGGACGCGCCGGATTTTCTTCCTGTCTGCTTTACCCAACACTTTCCCGGGCGTTATCACAGCGCGACAGCTGCCTCCCTACGTCAAATGCCCTAGCTTGCAACAGGCACCGTACTGCGTTCTGCGAATACTGCCGATTGATTGATGGTGAGACCATAGCTCATCGCCGGATTGACCGCCTAAGGCATGGTCGAACAACAATCGCAGAGGAGCCTGACATGGTGACGGGCTCCCGGGAAACTGGAGCGTCAGATGTTTCAACGCATGATCTTGATCATTGGGATGGTACTGGGCTGCACGGTAGCCAATGCGCAGTGGGACAGCATCACCGGTGGCACACCCTTGACGGTAGGTGAGCCCGATGAGCGCTGGTTCACGGTTCGCAGTGGCAATACGGCTTTCATCGTAGACGGCGATGCAGGTATTGTGCGCGGTACGCTGCCATTGTCGCGTTTTTCACCGGCAGTACGATCACATGTTTCAGAAGGCAAAATCTATTCCTACGGCAGTTTCTACAGCCGGGACGTTTACGGTGAACGCGAGGATGTGGTGCTGATCTTCGACATTGAGACGGCTTCACCGATCGGCGAAATACCGCTGCCACCAAAAACTGCAGGCATCGGCCACAGCGGCATGATCAATCTGATCAATGGTGCCTTCATCGGCGTGTGGAACATCACGCCTGCCAGTTCCGTCAGCATCGCTGACATTCGCAGTAATGAATTCATTGGCGAGATTGCCACGCCCGGCTGTGCTGCCGTGTATCCGGCGGCGCAAGGTTTTCTGATGCCCTGTGGTGACGGCACCGTGCTCTACATTGAAGTGGATGACAGTGGCAATGAAGTCAACCGGGCCCGTAGTGAAAAGTTTTTCGACGTCATGGAAGATCCTGTCTATGACTACGCGGTAGCAGCAGGTGAGGGCTGGATGTTCATGTCGCTTGAGGGTTACGCCTATCGGGTGCATGTTGAAGACGGTCAGGTACTGGTGGCCGATGCCTTCAACATCAATCCTGAAAATGACGGTATACCCGATGTCAACAACGTAGTGCCTCCCAATGATGATAGTTGGCGTATAGGTGGCCGTCAGGCATTTGCCTATCACGAAGACGCACAGTTGCTGATGACCATCATGCACGCAGGTGGTGGTCAGGAAACCTTTGAAGATGCAGGCAACGAGATCTGGTTCTTTAACATGGAAACCGGCAACCGCGGCTTTCGCTTGCGCCTGGACGATGGTGTCACAACGCGCTCAATTCAGATGACACCTGATGCCGAACCCCTGCTGCTTGTGATGACCAACAGGGGGCTTCAGATCCGGGATGCCAGGAGTGGTGCTGAAATCCGCACCCTGAACGTGAGCGGATCCCAGATACAACCGATGTTTCCCTGATAGAAACAGAGACGGAAATGATCATGATTGACCCTTTATTGCCACTTGTTGTTTCTACCTCTCTGGCCTTGCTGTTCTTCATGGCAGCGCGTCACAAGATGTCGGATCGGCTGCGATTCCAGGCGCAGCTGGGCGCTTATTGTCTGGTGCCTGACGCCATGCTGCCAGCAACGTCGCGGACACTTCCCTGGCTGGAGATGGCCCTTGTATTCCTGCTGCTGATCCCTGCGACCCGCGCGCCAGCCGCTGCCGGGGCTGCCGCGCTGCTTGCTGTCTATGCGCTGGCGATGGCTATCAATATCCGCCGCGGGCGCCGTGAAATTGACTGTGGTTGTGGTGGTGAGCCCCAGACATTGTCTGTGGTCTTGCTGGGCAGAAACGTGGTGCTGATTGTTGGTGCATTGCTGCTGATGCTGCCAGTGAGTGAGCGGATGATCACCGCTGTTGATATTGGTGTAGTGGCGCTGCTGACGGCCACCTTTGCCATGAGTTACCTGATGACCGAACAGCTTATTCGCAATAATGCAGTGCTGACAAAATTTGAACAACAGGAGTGACAATGATGGGTAACGGTATTCTTGCCATGATGGTGCTGCTTGCAGTGGTGGTGCTGATTCTGGTGTTTGCAGTGTTTGCGCTGGCGCGTCAGATCGGAGTGCTGCACACACGCCTGGCGCCGGCAGGGGCTCTGATGACAACTGCAGGACCCAAACCGGGTGAAGCAGCCCCGGTGCTGTCGATACCTGATATCAAGGGCAAGCAGGTGACAATTGGCGCTGCTTCGGGTGTTGCTCAGCTGATCCTGTTTGTGTCTCCCACCTGCCCGATCTGCAAGGATCTGGTGCCGATAGCAAAAAACATGGCAAGGAGCGAAAAATTGTCTCTGGTGTTTGCCAGTGACGGCGGCGAGGCCGATCGCCATCTGGACTATATGGCCAGAATGAAAATCAACGATACACCGTATGTCGTCTCTCTTGAACTGGGTATGAAATTTGAAGTGGGCAAGTTGCCCTATGCTGTACTGATTGACGAGTCGGGTATTCTGCGGTCAAAGGGCCTGGTCAACAGTCGGGAGCATCTGGAGTCACTGGTGTATTCAATGCAGAGTGGTTATGAGTCCATACAGGACTATATGGTTCGAGAGCACGGCCTGGGAGAGCATGCATGATGGGTGGAAGCAGACAGCAGCTGCTGCAGCAGCTTTACAAGGACCTTGACGCACGGACTACAGGGGCAATCCGGTTTCTGGCCGGACGCACGTCGCGACGTTCGTTCCTGGGACGCTTTGGTGTGCTGATTGCGGGCATGGGTGCGCTGCCGGTGTTGCCGGTTGCCCGCGAAGCCGCAGCGCAGACCGGTGGCGCAAGTGCCAGGCCGGTTACCGGTGTTGCCGACATTCGTGAGATGGGTGACCCGCAGAGTTGTGACTACTGGCGCTACTGTGCTTTCAGTGGACAGATGTGCAGCTGTTGTGGTGGCTCTATGACCCAGTGTCCTCCCGGTTCCCAGACAGCAACAGTGGCCTGGGTGGGCTCCTGTCACAATCCTACGGATGGGCGAGACTACCTCATTTCCTATAACGACTGTTGTGGCAAAACAAGCTGTGGCAGCTGCGGTTGCTCCCGGCAGGAGGGCGATCGACCGGTCTATTTCCCGTCCAAATCCAATAATGTTCTATGGTGTTTCGGGTCAACCAGCCATGCCTACCACTGCACGCTGGCCCTGGTGATCGGACAGGGCGACAGTAATGCGCTGCGCTGATCCGAGCAGGTTGACCGCACTGACAAAGTCGCTGCTTTTCTGTGCTGCGGCGTTGATGATTGTATCCCGACCAGTGCTGGCGGCAGGTCCTGAGTTCAACTACCTGCTGCACTGTGGTGGTTGCCATCTTGAGGATGGTTCCGGAATGCCGCCGGGAATTCCTGACCTTCGAGTTGATATGGGGTATCTGGCAGGTTTCAATGAGGGGCGTTCCTATCTGGTGAGGGTACCGGGCATTGTTCACGCGCCGATGACCGATTCACAGATTTCTGATGTCATGAACTGGATGTTGCGCACCTATGTTGGGCATCTTGCAGATCTGGAGCCGTACACAGAAGAGGAGGTGGCCCGATATCGCCACAAGGAGTTGTTGGATCCGCTGGCCCTGCGTAAACGCCTGTTGCAGACACTTCAGCGAGAGACAGCCCAGCGGGAGACAGCCCAGCGGGAGTGGTGATGCGCAGAATGGCTCGGACATGTATCACGATGGTTTGCGGCAGCCTTTTTGTGTGGATCGGCTCTGCGGCAATGCCGGAATCCGGAAGTGTGACTGATCAAGGGTTGGTAGAGCTGGGGCAGCAGCTATTTTTTGATACCAACCTGTCTGCCAGACGAAACCAGTCCTGTGCCACCTGTCACGATCCCGCCCGTGCGTTCACTGATACACGCACGGGCGGTGTACATGGGGCCGCGTCCACGGGCTCCGATGGCTGGTCGATGGGTGATCGTAATACGCCAACTCTCGGTTACGTTGCCCATGTGCCTGCGGCACACCGGGATGCTGACGGGCAGCCTGTTGGTGGACTGTTCCGGGACGGGCGAGCAGACGATCTTGAGGCTCAGGCCAGCGAGCCGCTGTTCAATGCCGCCGAGATGGCCATGCCCGATGCCGATGCTCTGGTGCAACGTCTGGCTGAGCGGACGCACTATCAGCAGACATTCATCGATCTTTTTGGTGAGCAGGTCTGGCAATCCCCGACTGCTGTTGTCCGCGGCGTAACACGTGCTCTTACTGCGTTTCAGCAAAGCCAGTTTCTGTCGCCTTTTGATTCACGGTACGACCGTTACCTGCGAGGGGAATACACACCAACATTGGAAGAGAGTGTGGGCATGGGGCTGTTCTTTTCCAGTGATTTCACCAATTGCAGCCACTGTCACCAGGGCAGGCATGTGCCATTTGTTGCTGGTGAAACCTTCAGCAATCATCGTTATGAGAATATTGGCGTGCCCATCAACCCCCTGCTTCGTCAGGTCAATGGTTTTGGTATGGGTCATGTGGATCGTGGTGTGGCGGCTAGTGGCTTGCCCGATGAGTGGACGGGCCGGTTCCGTGTACCAACGCTTAGGAATGTGGCAGTCACTGCGCCCTATATGCGCAATGGTGTGTTTCGGGACCTGCATACGGTGCTGGCGTTCTACAATCATTACAACGTCAGCGGTGAAGCGTCCATGACGAATCCGGAAACCGGACTTGCCTGGGGCGATCCGGAGGTCGGCGCGACAGTTGCCACCGGCATTCTGCGTGATGCCATACCACTGGATTCGCGTCAGATTGACGCCCTGGTCGCGTTTCTGCGCATGCTGACGGATCAGCGCTATGAACACCTGCTGGACTGATTGTGTGGGCCTGGGCTCAGTCGGTGCTGTGGCGGCGCAGTTGTCTGAGGCTTCTGTTCAGTGTTGCCGTTGAGACCTCGCCAAGGTGCATGTCAATCATGTTGCCGTTGGCGTCAAAATAATAGGTACTGGGCAACGCTCTTGCATTCAGCAATTGCGTGGAGATCGATCGATGGTCCAGCAGTACGTTCTGTAACTGCAGATCATCATCCAGCAGGTAGTCCAGCACACGCTCCTCATCCTCGCCCTGATTGACAAACACGTAGACAATGTCCTGGTCGCGCAGTTGAGCGGCCTCAAACACCGGCATTTCCCTGCGGCAGGGTGGGCACCAGGTGGCCCACAGATTCAGTACCATAGGTCGGTCGTTCAGCTCATGAAGATTGACAAAATTGCCGTCCATATCCGTGAAAGCCAGTGGTGGCAGTGGCGGCAGCTCGACCGCTTCCCGATTCATGTACAAGGCACCGTAGCCTGCACCCCATATGATGAAACCGGCCGCGACCGATAAAACCAGCGGCGTACGCAAGGCCAGACGCTTCCAGGTGGCGAGCAGCCCGGCTGTCAATGCAAGGACCACGCCGGCGGCAAAGTGGAAGCCGCCGTCCCGAATGTCGATGATGGAAACGGGATTGATCAGGTAATCGTCCAGGTATTGCAGGACAAAGATCGCCCGTGCACCCAGCAGGCCGATCACCAACATGGCGGTCAGCACAGGCTCGACGCTGACGCCCCGGCGCCGACCCAGAAACCATCCCATCAGCAGTGCCGAGGCAAAACCGATAACAAGAAGCAGCCGGTCCGGGGGAATGGCCAGGGGGCCAAGAACGATGGTGGTCATGGGTATGCAGTATACTGCAATCACTGGATGCATTGAATGGTGACTCCATGAACGGCGGCAAACAGCATGAACCGTACGACGCACAGGATAGGGCCGGTCAGTCCGAGAGACTTTCTGTTCTGCATATGTTCAAGATTGGTGTCGGGCCCAGCAGTTCACACACATTGGGTCCCTGGAAGGCAGCGGCGCAGTTCATAAGTGAACTGGCGGGGCCGGTGGCTGATATCGAAAGTGTTCGAGTTACCCTTTATGGCTCGCTGGCAAAGACTGGCGTGGGCCATGGTACGGACGTGGCGGTGATACTGGGCATGATGGGAGAAGATCCGGTCAGCTTTGACGTGGATGCCATTCCGGCCACAGTGCGTGGTGTGCGCGACGCAAGGCGAATCAGGTTGGGCGGGGCTCACGACATTGCATTCGATCCGGCTGCAGATATTGTGTTTCAACGCGACCAGGTGCTGCCGTATCACCCGAACGGTATGCGTTTCAAGGCAACAATGATCGGTGGTGAGACACGCGAGTGGACGTGTTATTCGATCGGCGGTGGATTTGTCGTGAGCGAGCCAGGGTCCGGGCCGGGTTCGGGACAAAAACGCGAGGACCCGAGTGAATCAGCAGCCAACAGTCCATCGGTAGCACTGCCCTATCCTGTTGATTCAGCAGCTGATCTGGCCTACTGGTGTCGTCATGCCGGACTGGATATTTCCGGTGTGGTTGCCGAGAACGAACGGGCCTGGCGTCGTGACGAGCAGACCCGAAGCGCGGTTGACCGGATCTGGGCTGTGATGCAGGCGTGCGTTTTTCGAGGTTGCCATACCGAGGGTGTGTTGCCCGGTGGTCTGAACGTCAAGCGCAGGGCGGCCCGGTTGCAACGAAAACTGTCGTCAAAGTCCGATACCGTCGACTGGGAACAGTGGCGATGCCTGATCAGGGAAGGTGGTTCGGACTTTGCCTATATCCTGGACTGGGTCAGCTGTTTTGCGCTGGCGGTAAACGAAGAGAACGCTGCCTTTGGCCGCGTGGTCACCGCGCCAACCAACGGGGCTGCCGGTGTCATTCCAGCGGTACTGCATTATCTGGTGATTTTCCGGTGTGACCATGATCCGGCGATGGTGCGACGGTTCCTGTACACGGCCTCGGAGATCGGTTGTATTTTCAAGAAGCGTGCGACAATCTCGGCTGCCCTGGGGGGCTGCCAGGCGGAAATCGGGGTTTCCTCGGCCATGGCGGCAGCGGCGCTGACTGAATGCCTCGCGGGCACACCGGATCAGTGCCTGATGGCTGCGGAGATTGCCATGGAACATCATCTGGGCATGACCTGTGATCCGGTGGGTGGACTGGTTCAGGTGCCCTGTATCGAACGCAATACCATGGGGGCAATCAAGGCCATTACCGCCGCTCAGCTTGCCCTGCAAAGCGACCCCGACAATGCCACTGTGTCTCTGGATGCAGTGGTGAAAACCATGTGGGAGACGGCCAGGGACATGGATAACCGCTACAAGGAGACTTCCGATGGTGGACTGGCGGTCAACATAGCAATCAACGTCAGTGAATGCTGAGCGCCGTCACCGCAGCCGTCCGCTGCGTATCAGGCCCCGGTACCATCGATGGCCGATCCACGCTGATGCCAGCAGATAGGGCACGGCGCCGGCCACCCACATGATCAGGCCTGCCAGTTGTTGATCCTGCAGGCTGCGAGCCTCTCCGTAAAGCGGGCTGCCGGCAAAGGTCAGCAGTGCGCCCAGAAAACCCGTATGCATGAGTGTGAACAACAGGGCCATCAGCGCCCATGGCAGGCGGCGTCGGCTGCCGGTGAAAATGGCTGACCACAACAGACAGGCGGTGGCCAGGAAGCAGGCATGCTCGACCGTGTGCCACCAGGGGTTGTCTACCGCCAGCATGTAGAAATAGGGCATGTGCCAGAGCCAGATCATGAAACCGTGCAGATATGCCACTGCCATGGGTCTGTCTGCCGTGCGCAGGAACGGTTTCCACAGCCAGGGCCAGGTTGATGTCGCAAACCGCCCGCCGCCGGACCGGATGGCGGCCAGCGGACGGGCCAGAACCCAGAGTGGTGCGATGACAACAATCAACAGCATATGTTGGCTCATATGTGCGGCCGTGCTGGTTTTTGCCCAGTCATCCAGTGGCCCCAACACCGTTACAACGCATAACACCAGGCTGCCGTGGAAAAGCAGCCTGTTTTGCCAGCGCGGTTGTACTCTGCGGGATCCGCGCCAGTAGAGATACCACAACAATCCCAGTAACGCCGCGCTGAGCATGCCGGCGACCCGTTCCTCCACCGGCCCGGTCAGGGGATTGTGAGCGAGTGCCGGGCTGCCGGGCAGCAGCAAGGCCATGCAAAACGGCATCTGTCTGGCAACAGTAAACGGGTTCAGAGACACGGCGGCAGGGCGAGCGCGGGCAGGCCAATCGCCAGTGTGGCGACAGCTGCCAGCAGGTGGCAGGCGGCTGCGACCCGGGTGATGAACCGATGACTGGCGGCCGGGCCGGAACCGGCACTGTCTGCCTGCGATGTGTTTTCACCCATATCTTTGCCGGGCGCTTGCAATGAAGCTCTCCAGCATCGCAGGGAGAGAACACAAAGCAATGCTGTAGTCACCACGGTAAGCAGCAGCAGGGAGGCATTCAGCCAGTTGTAGGCCCCCAGGTCAGCATCCGGTGGTGCCACGGCGCAAGCGATCGAAAGGCCGCCGTACAATAGAACGAACCAGATGGCCCATATTGTCAGGCCCAGCACAGTCTGTGCTACGTGACCCGGTGACCACATCAGGATGCTCCTCCGCCGCCAGGCAGCGTCATGGGCAGCAGCAGGAAAGCAGCAATGGCCAGCCAGTACGTGGCAGTGCTGTAGATCCAGAAAGGTCGAAGCACCATGGGTTCATAGGGCAGCGACGCACTCACGTAACCCCTTCGCACCCGTTCGGCCTGCATGCCCAGCAGTATCACTGCCAGAGCGGTGTGGAGCAGTTGATATATCAGCATGAACGTCATCAGTGCATCGTGCGCTGTGGCGCGCGGTTGAAGGGATGACAAGGGAAACACGGCAATCAGTACCAGCAGTGCGGCGGCGCCGGTGGCTGTGCAGAGCCACAGGCTTCGTTGCAAACCGGCGTCAGAGCCCTGGCCAAGCGAGACAGTCTTGCGGTGATAGTGCCAGGTGGCTGCAGTGAACAACGCGGCACTGAACAACAACAGGGTCAGCGATATGGGGGGCTCTTCAGGTATGCGCCATTGGGGTGAAACGGTCCAGAGGTAGAGCCAGCTGAACAGCAGGGACAGGTACAGTGTACCGTTGGCAAGCAGGGTGACGATCATGCCCCAGCGTCCCGGACCGTTCACTGTGCGCGAATGCAATGGCGGATCCGCTGGTTCATCGGGTGTCATCGGGACGGCCCGGGGATGGGCGCCGTTTTCCCAGCTCCAGCGCAGCAGGAAGAATGCACTGACGGCGCTTGCCAGCAGGGCAAGCGGGTAGATACGGACCAGAAGGGCAATGCAGACCACCGCAAGCGCGCTGGCCGCGCACAGTGGCAGCCAGGAGTTGCGTGGCAGGTGGATGATTTCGCGTTTCTGGCCACTGATGGCGTCGGTGCCCCAGGTTTCGCGTCTGCGATGATCCAGACCGGCCAGGGAATATCTGCCTTCGGCAATGTCGTCTGGCAGTGAGGGTGTGTGCCACAGCGGATGCCGCGATCCGATATCCGGCAGGCTGGCAAAATTGTAAAACGCCGGTGGGGTGTCGGTCGCCCACTCGAGTGTGTCGGCATTCCACGGATTACGTCCGGCCGGGCGGCCAAAGCGGAAATGAAGCAACACGTCGATGATCAACATGGCGATGCCTGCGGCCATAACAAAACCACCAACAGAGGACAACAGATTGAGCCAGTCCCACCCGAGCCCGGCCTCATAGGTGTAAATCCGCCGTGGCATGCCCAGCAGCCCGGTGAGGTGCATCAGCAGAAACGTCATGTTGAAGCCGACAAAAGTCAGCCCGAAGGCCCAGTAACCCATGCGCTGTGAAGGCATGCGTCCGGACAGGTGTGGCAACCAGTAGTACAGCCCGGCTATCAACGGGAACAGCATGCCGCCGACCAGTACATAGTGCATGTGTGCCACGACAAAATGGGTGTCGTGGACCTGCCAGTTGAACGGCACCAGTGCGAGCATCACGCCGGTCAGGCCGCCGCAGACAAAGATCACCAGGAAGCCGAATATCCACAACATGGGCAGCGAGAACGACACGCGGCCATACCAGAGTGTGGCCAACCAGGCGAAGATCTGGATTGCCGTGGGTATCGCCACCATCATGCTGGCGACGGAGAAAAACGCTTGAGCCAGCTGTGGAATGCCAACAGTGAACATATGGTGGACCCACAGTCCGAAACTGATGAAACCGGTGACAATGATGGCCAGTACAATCCAGCGGTATCCGACAATGGGTCTGCCGGCAAAGACCGGAATCAGCGTCGAAACGATGCCCGCTGCCGGCAGGAAGATGATATAGACTTCCGGGTGTCCGAACAGCCAGAACAGATGCTGCCAAAGCAGTGGATCACCACCGCCAGCCACATCAAAAAATGGCATGCCAGCCGCGCGCTCCAGTTCCAGCAGTATGCTGGCCAGTATCAGCGGTGGGAATCCGAAAACGATCATCAGTGCCATGGCAAGGATATACCAGCAGAAGATGGGCATGGTGGTCAGTGTCATGCCTGGCGCCCGACTGCGCAGAATGGATACGGTGATTTCGACACCCGCGGCCATGGCAGAAATTTCAACAAAGGTGATGCCCAGCAGCCAGAAGTCGGAGCCTGGACCGGGCGCAAAGGCATCACTGCTTAGCGGGGTATACATGAACCAACCCGAGTCCGGTGCCACGCCGAGAAACAGACTGGACAGAATGATGATGCCACCGAAGAGGTAACAGTAGTAGCCCAGCGAGCTGATGCGTGGGAACACCAGATCCCGTGCCCCGATCATTTTTGGTATCAGGTAAATGGCCAGGCCTTCCAGTATCGGAATGGCAAACAGGAACATCATCACCGTGCCGTGCATGGTGAACACCTGGTTGTATATCCCCGCGTCCAGTATGTCCTGGGCCGGCAGTGCCAGTTGGGTGCGGGCCAGCATCGCCAGAACACCACCGATCAGGAAAAAGATTGCGCCGGTGACCATGAAGCGCAAACCGATGGAGGTGTGGTTTACGGCGGCCAGCGCGCCCCAGCCCGGCAGGTTGGCCCAGGCTTTCTGCAAATGTTCGTGCAGGCGTTGCCGGTCAGTCATCAACGACCTCCGCGGCATGGTGGTTGTTCATCCAGTTCCGGAAGTCCTCCGGTGCATGTGCATGCAGTTCAAATTGCATGTGGGCGTGTGCCAGGCCACAGAATTCAGCACATACGCCCCGGTAGACACCTGGCTCGGCAGCCTCGATTCGCAGCACGTTGGTGCGACCGGGGATCATGTCGAGTTTGCCAGCCAGTCGAGGCACCCAGAATGAGTGGATGACATCCGCACTGCGCAGATGCACATCCACAGGCACGCCCGCCGGAATATGCACCTCGTCACGAAGGACCGGCAGCTCGCCGTTGTTGCCGGTCGTGGTATCCGGATAGCTGACCTCCCACCACCATTGATGTCCGGTGACATCCACCCGGAAGGCATGGCCCTCCTCGGGTGCAAGTGGCAACATCCGGTGTCCGGCAGGAATACCGAAGAGCAGCAACACCGCGATGGCGCCAATGGGCAGTATCAGGCCGCCACCGATGATCCACCGGTTCTGTTGTGCCTGCATATAGTGATCATCGTCGGCACGACTGTCGCCGGGCCGTCGCATGGCGTGCCACCACAGCGCAGTCAATGCCAGTAACACAAAGGCAGAGAAGCCGAACATCGCCCACCACAGTCCGGCAGCCATTGCTGCCGATGGGCCTGCAGGGTCCAGTGAGGAGAGCGGGCCGTTACAGGCAGTGAGGACAGGGGTGCCAAAGAGCAGCAGGGCTGTTAATCTGGAGCTACCACATAGTCCAGTTGTGAGCCCGGAACAGAACCCGAGCAAGCTTTGCAGAAGAGAACGCATATGTCTGAACGTACAGGGACACGGAATCAACCCATCAGTAGCCGGGTAGTGGTGTTTGGGCACCCTTTGCATCCGGCCCTGATCCATTTCCCTGTAGCGGCACTTATCGGTCTGATGGCCACCGATGTGGCTTTTGTTCTGACTGGTGATCCATTCTGGGCTCGTGCAAGCCTCTGGCTGGTTGGTGTCGGGACAACAGGTGCGGCAGTGTCGGGCATGGTAGGTCTGATTGATCTTGTCACGGTCCGGCAGATCCGGCGCCTGGTCACCGCATGGTGTCATGCGGTACTGGCTGTCATGCTGTTGTCGCTGGCATCGCTGAACTGGCTGCTGAGGTATGTTGTGAATGAGGCAGCAGTCATCATGCCCTGGGGTCTGTTTCTTTCCCTGGTGGGAGGCGGCCTGATGGCCGTTACCGGGTATCTCGGTGCGCAACTTGTCTACGAGTACGCTGTCGGGGTGGACATCGAGGAGGCCATCACGAGAGATGTACGTCCGTAAACGGGTTCTGGTCAATATCATGCGATCTCCCCGAGAACTGGTTTAGCCAGCACAACAAACACAATTGCCAGCATCAGCACTGAAATGACACCGAGCAGCAACTGGCAGCCGAGCCTGACAGGTTTTCCGCTTTCCAGTCGCAGAACCATGAGTCCCATAAAACTGTGGGCTGCGACCAGCAGGGAAACAAGGCCGAGTTTGATGATCAGCCATATATGGGGGTCTTGTGTCACAAGAAATACCGCGGTACCACTGAGAATCGCGAGCAGTGCCGATGGCGTGGCAATGTGTGTAAAAACAAAGCGCGCTACCGAGTCGTGTTTTTTCGGTGCGAGCGTGATTTCTGTGCGCCTGGCATCCATGTTTTTGACGAGTACGGGCAGATAAAGCAGCGTACCGCTCCAGACAAGGAGTGTCGCAATATGCAGAGAAAGAAACCAGATCATCTAAAGGAGTTCGCGATTCATTGGTCTGTCATACAACAGGTTTTGATAGTCGTCTTCAGGAAAGATAACTCATGTGGATACAGAAAGAAATTCAACTCCGTCCGCGTGGTCGGGGTTTTCACCTGATAACTGATGAGATTACCACGGCTTTGCCGGAACTCTCGGGTTTGCGTTGTGGCCTGCTGCACGTGTTCATCAAGCACACCTCGGCATCGCTGACCCTCAATGAGAATGCCGATCCGACTGTTCGGGGGGATTTTGAGCGACATTTCAGCGAGATGGTGCCTGAGAACGCGACTTATTATCGCCATGTGCTGGAAGGGCCCGACGATATGCCGGCGCATCTGAAAAGCAGTCTGCTTGGCAGTAATGTCAGTGTGCCCGTCAAGGATGGGGAACTGAATATCGGCGTGTGGCAGGGTATCTATCTGGGGGAGCACCGGGATCAGGCTGGTGTCCGAACTGTAGTGCTGACCCTGTGGGGTGAAGGTTTCGGAGGACGGGAAAAATGAAAGGCCGACCTTTTCAGGCCAGCCTTTCATTATGCCTCAGCAAGTGCCAGGCACTGCTTACAGGGCGATTACGTTCTCGGCCTGCGGACCTTTCTGGCCCTGTGTAACAGTGAACTCAACACGCTGGCCTTCGGCCAGGGTCTTGAATCCGGCGCTCTGGATGGCGCTGTAGTGGACAAAAACGTCCGGGCCGCCACTGCGCTGAATAAAACCGAATCCTTTGGATTCGTTGAAGAACTTCACTTCGCCAGTTACTGTATCAGACATACGTATTTCCTTTTCTTTAATAGATTGAATTGCCTGTTACGCCCGGACAGCATGTGCTGTAAGGACGGCAAGCCTTAGCATTAGAATTCGATTACAAATATGAGATACAGAACGAGAACCTGGCGGGACTACGTATTGCAGACATAATTTATAGCCGGTATTCTGGCTACCGCCCAGATTACAGCAATCCGGGCGTCAGTCAAGTGTTATTTGAAAACGTTGCCTGAAAGTGTTGTTTGGCGCAATGGCTGATATCAGCGCACGATGACGGTGATTCTCTCGGATTTCACCGGGGGATCATGCGGGATATGCAGGAAATCACCAAGAATGAGTTGCAGCGTATGCTCGCCTGGTTCCAGCGTTAATGTGGTTTCAGTCTGGCCAAGCCCGAAATGGATGACATTGTCACCCAGTGGCAACTCCATGTTGATGTCTTCTTCACCGTTGACCACAAGGTGGTGGTGTCCTGTATTCTCAAGCTCCATACCCGCCGGTGCTACGCCCATCCCGCTGAGGCCAAAGACAACTGTGAATGTCTGCGGCACCACCTGTCCATGTGCCGGCGTGACAAAGTAGACCCGTGCTTCTTCCGGTGCGGATTGTCGTGGCAATTGAGCCACGCTTTGTGCAGCTAGCAATCCGGCGGCAACAAGTGATACTGCCAGGGCAAATGTCTTCTTCATGGGTGATGCTCCTCTGGGTACAAGGTCGGGCAAGGTGCCCGGTGTTTCAGTCTGGTTGATATTCTGCGGTATTGCTCCTCTGAATGCCAGCCCTTGCGGGTTCGGCCGCAGGGCTTACCAGCCCCACGGCGTTGGTGGTGGATCCACTGGTTGTGTCAGGTCAAATTCGACCTGGAACAGGCGGTCCTCGGCGGTACGTGACAGTTCGTAGAGGAAACGCGAACCCGGCTCAATTTCCATGGCCCACACATTGCTGGTGGAGGCGTAGAGGTCGTTGTCTTCGAACAATTGTATCGACCAGGCGTCAACCGGAAATTCCTGTCGCACTTCGGTGCCTGCGGTGGAGGATGTGCCGCCGTACATGGTGATGGTGTCGTCGCTGCCGTCCTCATTACGGTGATCGTGCTTCAGCTCCAGACCGTTGTCGGTGTGGGTAAGAATCCAGGTGCGGCTCCGATCCGAACCAACATGAAATGGCACGTACAGAACGTCATCATGGCACTCACGCACATGCATCACCAGACGCTGGTCAGCAAATGCATCGTTTTCCTGAGCTGGCCGGTTGGTGATTACCCGGCCTTCAAATGCCTGGCCGCAGTGGCTGGCCAGGCGCTGGGTGAATGCCTCGGCCGGGCTCAGGTCGGTTTCGGTTGCTTGCGGAGCATCGGGGCTGCATGCGGCAGTGAGCAGAAGCGTGGCACCGGCAAGCGACAATGGGATCCATTTGATGGACCGCGTATGCAGGGCAGGTTTGATATTCACGGTATTCCCCTCCTTACGTGCAAGGCGACTGTCTTGAAATGGCGACTCGCCGGGCCCTGATGACCGCGCTCACCACAGGGCTGTTCACTTTTTTGACTGAGCCGCTTTATTGGGCGTATTCTGGATCGAGAAAATGCTGGTCCGGACGAATGACGAGTCTGGACGTTGAAACCATAACACAGAAGACCGGCTTTGCGGCAGTCGGCGAGGGTAGTGACTATGAGCGATGATCTGGATCATCTGACAGCAGCAGCTCACGGTGTCGGCAGCGGCAACTGCGGCTCTGGTTCGCGGATACTTCATCAAGCCCTGCTGGTCGCAATGATCCCGACCCTGATGTTTCTGGCCGGATGCAGTGAGAATGGCAGTGTCACCGAACCGGTCGAGCAGGCGGTGGAACGGGCGAGTGTGCAGTACGATGTGGACATCCGCTGGACATCCTATGGCATACCGCATGTGTTGGCAGAGGACCGGGGCAGTCTTGGCTACGGCTTTGCGTACGCCACCGCCAGCAACGCATTCTGTACCATCGCGCGTGACATTGTCATGGTGAATGGTGACCTGGCGCGGCACTTTGGACCCGAAGGGGGCAACCTGGAAAGTGACATATTCCACCGTGCAATTCTCGACAACGAAATGATTGCCAGGTATCGCGCGGACCAGAGTCAGGACACTCACGATTTCCAGGCCGGTTATGTGGCCGGTTACAACCGCTATCTCAATGATCATCGTGACAGCCTGCCTGAAGCCTGTGCCGGCGAGAGCTGGGTCCGGAGCATCAATCGCACGGATATGGACAGGCTGTCCATTGGTGTCGGCATCCGGTATGGCGTTGGCAACTTTGTCCAGGAAATGGCCAATGCCGCGCCGCCAGGCGAGGAGGTTGCGTGGCTGGATTCGAATTTTGATGGTCCCGTGGGTTATGGCAGTAACGCGGTTGCCATGGGAAGCGAGCTGACTGCCAACGGCAAGGGGCTTCTGCTCGGCAATCCGCATTATCCCTGGCGGGGTTCGTCGCGGTTCCACATGATTCACACGCGTATCCCGGGCGAGCTGGATGTGATGGGTGTGAGTCTGTACACAACAGATCGTGTGAGCATTGGTTTCAATGAACACATTGCCTGGACACATACGGTTTCCACCGGACTTCGTGTGTCGCTCTATGCGCTGACGCTGGATCCAGACAATCCGATGCGGTATCGCTACGGTGACAGCTACCGCGATATTGTTCCGGTCGAGGTTGAGGTCCCCGTCCTGGATGACGAGGGACAACTGGCGCTGCAGAATCATACAGTGTACATGACGCATTACGGTCCATTGACCGTATCCAACCAGTTGCCCTGGACTTCGGAGCGTGCATTTGCCGTGCGGGATTCCAATATTGGCAATACCCGTGCCGCCGAGACCTATGATGCCATTCATCAAGCCGATTCTGTAGAAGCGCTGGATGCCGCCCTGAATCGTCAAGGCATTGCCTGGGTCAACACGGTTGCTGCAGACAGGCATGGCAGTGCCTACTACGCTGATGTCAGCGCGGTACCGAATATCGATGCGGATCTGCTGGCGCGCTGTGATGTGGCACCGGAGGGCTTTCCCGCCAATGTGGTCATGCTCAATGGCGCTGATCCTGGCTGTGAGTGGCATGAAGATGCCCGATCCCGGGTGCCCGGATTGATACCGGGTCCGGATATGCCGCGTTTACAACGCCAGGACTATGTTCACAATGCCAACGACAGCTATTGGCTGAGCAATCCGTCTGCACCACTGGAGGGTTATGCGCCCGTGATTGGTCGGGAGCGCAGCCAGCTGAGTCTGCGCACCCGTGCGGGCCTGAGTTTCATTGCCGAGGGCATGGAGCGCGGTCAGGCAATGGAGCCAGAGGATTTGCAGGCCATGTTGTTCAGTCACCGGAATTTTGGTGCCGAGCTGCTGTTGGATGACGTGCTGGCGGTGTGCGAGCAGCACGACGGTGACGAGCTGCAGGAGGCCTGTGAGGTGCTCGCTGCCTGGGACCGACGGGCCACCACGGAAAGTCGTGGCGCCCATGTATGGCGCGAATTCTGGCGTGTGGCCCAGCAAGTGGACAATCTCTGGCGGGTGCCGTTTGATGCCAACGACCCGGTGCACACACCGCGTGGTCTGAACTCTGGTGATGACGAGGTCCGTGCGGCTCTGGTGCAGGCCTTGCTGGACGGGCAGCAGCAACTGCGCAATGCGGGAGTTGCGCTGGATGCCCGTCTTGGCGACATCCAGTTTGAAATTCGCAATGGCGAGCATATCCCGATACCCGGCGGTGAAGGCTGGGCGGGCATGTGGAGCATGATTGTGAGTCAGTTACAGCCGGAAGTGGGGTACACACCCATTGTGCACGGTAACAGCTACATCCAGGTGGTCAACTGGGATGAGGGCGACCGTGTGAGAGCGAGGGCCATTCTGACCTATTCCCAGTCGGACAACCCGGCATCCCCTTACTACGCGGACCAGACCCGGCTCTATTCGCGAGGGGAGTGGATCGATTTGCCATTTTACGAGGAGGACATTGTTGCCGACCCCGGCTATGTGCTGATCAACCTGCAGGAATAGGGCATCAGGGGTACCCAGTGCGGGCACGCTGGTATATCATCAAACGCGCAGAATAATAACCTCAGGGGAGTGGTTTTGATGCGTTTTTTTCGTGATATGTCAGCGCTGATGTTTTCCTTGCTGCTGGGGCTGGCTTCAACAGTCGCGGCGGCTGGCGAGCTGGTCTACGGCAATGCTGCCGATGTGGGTATGTCCGCAGAACGTCTGGACCGCATTGCACCATTCATCCAGCGATATATCGATGATGGCGAGCTGGTGGGGGCGACCACAATGATTGCCCGGCGCGGTCAAGTGGTCCACTTCGAGACCTATGGCACTCTCAACAAGAACACTGGCCAGTCAATCGAGCGCGACAGTATCTTTCGTATCTATTCCATGACCAAGCCTATTACCACTCTGGCGGTCATGCAGCTGGTCGAACAGGGCCGTCTCCAGTTGACCGACCCCGTATCGCGCTACCTGCCCGGTTTTGCCGATGCACGAGTGGCTGCCGAGGGTGGTGCACTGGTGCCGCAGGCGCGTGAGATGACGGTTCAGATGCTGATGACACACACGGCAGGGCTGACCTATGGCGTGTTCGGTGACACCCTGGTAGATCGCAGATACCGCGATGCCAATGTCATGGCCAGCCCCGACAATACTGAATTCATCAACCGGCTCAGTGGCCTGCCGCTGCAGTTCCAGCCCGGCACTCGGTATCACTACAGTGTGGCAACCGATGTGCTTGGGGCCCTGGTCGAAGTCGTGTCCGGCCAGTCGCTGGGCGATTATTTTGACGAACACATTTTTGGTCCGCTGGGCATGGTGGATACATTTTTTGCTGTGCCTGAAGACAAGCTCGATCGCTTTGGCACCAACCACACCTTCAATCCGGCTACCGGTCAACTCGAAGTCAGTGATGATCCGCAATCCAGCAATTTTGTCACCCGTCGCACGTTCGAGTCCGGTGGCGGCGGCCTGTTGTCCACAACCGAGGACTATATGCGGTTCAGTCAGATGCTGCTCAACGGCGGAGAACTCAACGGCAGCCGTATAATCGGAAAGAAAACCCTGGAATATATGACACAGAACCATCTTCCCGGCATTTTCGGCGTGGACGGTGCATCTGGTGACGCGTTGCCCGGCTTTGCGGCCGGCACGGGTTTCGGGCTTGGATTTGCAGTGGTGGAAGATCCCACCCGCACCGGTGTCATCGGTTCAGTTGGTGAGTATTACTGGGGTGGCGCGGCCGGTACTATTTTCTGGATTGATCCTGTAGAGGATCTGGCTGCAGTGGTGATGGTTCAACACATGAATGTGCAGGTGCCGCTGCGCAGCAAGTTCAAGACACTGACCTATTCCGCCCTGACTGATTGATCCGCTGACCACAGGAAATCTGCAACATGCCTTACGATGCAAACGGAAACGCTGCGGTCATCAGTGGCTCGGGCCTTTGGACACCGGAACATGTCGTGACCAACGAGGAGCTGGTCATTGCACTGAATGCCTATGCCGATCGTTTCAATGCAGATCATCAGTCCGGGATTGAAGCGGGTACGGTGGATCCGGTGATGAAATCCGATCCGGGTTTCATCGAGAAAGCCAGTGGCATCAAGCAGCGGCATGTTTACGTGAAAGAAGGCATTCTGGACATCGATCGGATGTGTCCGGTGATTTCCGAACGCGGAGAAGGTGAGCTCAGCCATCAGGCAGAGATTGCTCTGGCTGCAGCCCGTGACGCACTTGCTGCCGCCAAACGCGAGCCATCGGATATTGATGCAGTCATCGTCAGTTGTGCCTATACACAGCGCGCATATCCGGCCATCGCCATTGAAGTGCAGGATGCATTGGGCATTGATGGTTTTGGTTTTGACATGCTGGTTGCCTGTTCCGCGGCAACATTTGCCCTGCATCGTGCCTGGGAAATGGTGTTGTCCGGCACTGCCAGGGCAGTATTGCTGATCAATCCCGAACTGGTGACTCCGCAGATAAACTTCAAGGACAGGGACAGTCATTTCATCTTTGGTGATGTGGCCACGGCGATGATTGTCGAGCGCTCTGATCTGGCGCACAGTGAGCACCAGTTTGACATTCTGGGTACCAAGGCAAAAACTGTCTATTCCAGTAACATACGTTCCAATTTTGGATACATGTCACATGCTTTTGGTGGCGACCCGTTTGCCGAAGACAAATTGTTCCATCAGGAAGGCCGGTCGGTATTCAAGGAAGTCTGCCCGATGGCCGCCGAACATATTGCCAGTCATCTTGCGCAATATGATCTGGTACCGGCAGATGTGCGACGATGGTGGTTGCATCAGGCGAATATCAACATGAACCAGCTGATCGCCAAAAAACTGCTGGGAGAGTTACCCGGTCCCGATGTGGCGCCAATTGTGCTTGACCGATATGCCAATACGGCATCAGCCGGATCAATCATTGCCTTTCATCTGCATCACAGGGACATGCGGGCTGGTGATCACGGTGTGATCTGTTCATTTGGCGCAGGATATTCCATCGGCAGTCTTGTTGTACGGAAACGCTGACGATTTCAAAGGCCCGGATTCCGGCAAGGGGGAGGGCGTCATGAGACACTGGATTTTGTTGTCAGGCCTGATCGCGGCTTTAGGCGTCGCCATGTCCGGGGCCATGGCACTGGCTCATGATGAACCGGCAGACCCGGCTCCCGGCCAGGCGTCAGACGGTGCTGACATCACCGAATCTGCCATCAGGTCATTGCCACACCATCAGGTACCCATTGAGGAAATTATTGTGCGGGGGGAGCGTAGCCCGCGCCTGTGGCGCATGCATATCGAGCGCGCCGAGGACGATCTCTATCGCCTGTTCAACGGGCTTGTGGATAACCGTGATTATCGGGTAATCTGCCGCCGCGAATCATCTGTTGGCAGTTACATACCGGTCCGGCACTGTGAACCCACCTTTGTGACGCGCGAGCGATCCCGCCTGGCGCGAAATGTTGTGGCAGACTGGCGTAATGGTGAAGAAGATCAGCAAGCCAGGGTGATGCGTGATGCAATCAATAACAATGCGGTCAGCGAGTCGGACATGTTGGCCGGCCTTGAAGCGCAGTACGAAAACCTCAATCAATACATGCTGGAGTTGGCCCTTGAACACCCGGCGCTCATGGCAGCGTTGCAGCGCCTGGGAGAGTTGCAGGCGGCCTACAGTCAATACGCGGAGTAGTTCTGGTGATTAGCAGTTCCTGGTTTGGCCGGCGCCTGGGCCCGGCAGTGATGGTCATTGCCCTGGTATCATCCTCTAACGTTTACGGATCAACGCCAGCCGAACGGGGTCAATGGGCCGCCGGCATGGGTGAGTCCGGCTTGCGAAGGTCGTATTCCTCAGGCTCGGATCTGGGCGAACTGGTCAATCGGGCGGTCAGTTACCAGTTGGCCAATCGCGTATATACAACCGAAGTGGCTGACAACCCGGATTTTCGCGCCCGGGATGTCCGGTCGCGGGTCGAATCCTATGTGGCTCAGAATGACACGCTGATTCCGCTGGACGTCAATCTTGAGCGCCCGTTGTATTTGCGCGCACTGGGCCGGGTGGCCTGGCGCGATGAACGAGGCCGTGTCAGCAGTCGCAATGACAGACTGGATCTGGCTGTGCTGTACGCACCAAGTCGTTATTCCTACGTCAGTCTGGGACTGGTGGGGGAAAATACACGCTCTGATCTTCGATTTGTTGATGGCCGCACGCGCGGTGAAGCTTGGGGCCCCAGACTGGACGCCGGCGTTGTCATGAACAGCATCTGGTCGGTGGCAACACGTTTTGACCATATGCGGTATGACGGGGACAATGTGGTCCGTGTGCCAACTGCCGAGGGTGCACTGACCATAGGCCGGGATGTTGAGTACACCCGGCAGTACCTCAATGTTGAGGCCATCGGTCGTTATTCGTCCAATCAGATAGAGTGGTTGCCGGATGGTATACAGCTTCGTTGGCACAATCTTGTGCAATATCTGTATACCGATTACAAGCGTCAGATCGACAGCCTGGGACGCCCTGTTCAGGAGCCTTTTGGTCGCAGCGAACGACTGGGCATTGTCCGCACCGGCGGTAATGTGTCCTATCCCGTTGGTGTGGACCGCAACTGGCTGCTGTCCACGGAGCTGACTGCCGATTTCGAGTTTGACACCAATATGAACTATCCGATCAATGATCGCCTGACCGGCTCATGGGCTGTGGGCATGACCCGGCTTTTTGCGCCGGGTCAGCGTGTGATGCTTGAGTATCAGCGATACCAGAACCGCAGCGGTCAACGCAGCCGTAACAATTATTCGTTGATTGCTGTATTTGATCTCTGATCGTTCAGCCGGCTGATTCAATCAGCTCGGCCATACGCCGCCGCGTGGCTTCATCGGGCATGCGGCCGCGTGAAGCGGCGATATTGTCTTCCAGATAGGGCAACGTGGCCGTGCCTGGAATGGCGCAGGTGACGGCCGGATGCGAGACGATGTATTTGAGCGCGAACTGTGCCCAGGTCTCGATATCGTACTCAGCAGCCCAGTCAGGGATTGGCTGGTCACCAAAGGCCTGGAACACCCGCCCGCGGCCGAACGGCAGATTGGTCTGTACCGCGACGCCGCGATCCAGCGCCAGCGGCAGTATACGTTCGTCAGCCTCGCGATTGTCGATGGCATAGTCCACCTGGATGAAGTCCAGTTCTTCAGTGGCCAGCACACGCTCGAATGCTTCGTATTGGTTGACATTGGACGTGGTGATGCCGTAGTAACGAATGCGTCCTTCCTGCTTCATTTCGCGGAGCACCGGCAGCATCTGTTCAACACCGACCAGGTTATGCACCTGTAGCAGGTCAATGACATCGGTGCCAAGCAACCTGAAGGAATTCTCGATCTCTTCCAGTGCGTCCGCCATGTCGGCCTGGCGAACCTTGGTTGCCAGGAACAGTTCATCCCGGTTGCCTGCCTCGGTAATCAGTTGACCCAGCACTTCTTCTGCATTGCCGTAGGAGGGGGCTGTGTCAATCTTGTTGCCGCCCAGAATGGGCAGCTGGGTGATCACTTCGCGAAGAGGCGCCATGGCTGATTCGTCACTGGTATCTACCGTGTAGCGACGGGCGGTGCCAATACCGATCAGGGGGATACGTTCACCGGTAGAAGGAATGGCCTTGGTTTGCAGTTCCAGTTGATCGGTTGTCATCTGAGCCATCAGGTGGGCTGGCGTCAGAGCCAGGCCGGCGCTTGCACCCAGACCCAGGCCCAGGCCCAGTTTGAGTGAGTCACGCCGGGAAATGCCGCGAACCGGGCGTTTGTGTGTCTTGTCAGTCATATCACTTCCCCATTGTAGCCAGTACGTTCCATTCTGATCCTATCCCAGCGAAAAGGGTGATTGTGCCTCAGAGTGTTACAAGGTGTTTCATCAGGGCGGCCGGCAGCCGCCGTGTCATGGACTGTATCCAAGATAGTCCAGGGCCAGCGCTGTCATGGCCTGCACGCCCACCGGCAACGCGCGTTCATCGGCATAGAAGCGCGGTGAGTGATTCGGATGAATCTTGTCCGGATCGTCGGAGGCAACTCCGAGAAAGAAGAACAGCCCCGGCACTTCCTGGGCGTAGTAGGAAAAGTCTTCTGCGCCGGTGGAGAGAGCAGCTTCTCCGAACTGATCGCCGGCAACACGTCTGAGTGTGGGTTCCATACGGTCTACCAGATCGTGATCGTTGGCCGTGACCGGGTAACCGAGTTCGATTTCCACCTCAACACTGGCTCCGGCACTGGCGGCGATCTGTGCGGCGGTGCGTTCCACACGCTGATGTATCTGTTCACGGGTTGCGGCATCGAAGGTGCGCAGGGTGCCGATCATTTCCACGGTGTCGGGAATGATATTGCTGCGGACACCGCCGTTGATGGCGCCAACGGTGACAATGGATGGCGTGGTGGTGGCATTGAGCTGACGACTGGGAATGGTCTGCAGGCCCAGAACGATCTGAGCGGCTACCACGATGGGGTCAATACCGGCCCAGGGCTGTGCGCCGTGTGTCTGCTGGCCGTGAACCGTGATCCTGAATGAATCACTGGAAGCCATCATGCCGCCCTTGCGCACGGCAATACTGCCAACAGGGGCTGGAACCACATGCAGCCCGAACACAGCTTCCGGATGCAGCAGGTCAAACAGCCCTTCACGCAGCATCAGCTCCGCGCCACCTTCCTCGCCCGGTGGCGGGCCTTCCTCGGCGGGCTGGAAAATGAACATGATGTCGCCGGCAATATGGTCACGTATGCCCGCCAGCACCTCGGCTGTTCCCATCAGTACAGCCACGTGATTGTCGTGGCCGCAAGCGTGCATGACGCCCACTTCCTGACCATTGAACTCGGTGCGCACACGGCTGGCAAATGGCAGGTCCACTTCTTCTGTGACTGGCAGGGCGTCCATGTCTGCGCGCAGCGCAATTGCCGGCCCGGGTTGTCCACCCCTCAATATGCCGACCACGCCGGTATGGGCGATTTCGGTATGAACCTCCAGATCCAGGTTGCGCAGGTGCTCGGCGATGATGCCTGCGGTACGGAACTCGCGATTGCCCAGTTCGGGGTGCTGGTGAATGTCGCGGCGCCACTCGACCACGCGAGGCATGACCTGATCGACCCGCGCCTGTACCGGTTCAGGCAATGCGTTCTGTGCAAGAACAGGAAAGCTGCTGAGCAGACTGCAGACAAGCAGTGACAGTGTGGGTAGTTTCATGATGGATTGTTCCTGTGGCACTTGTGCTGGAACAATCAGCTTAGCCGAGCCCGGTCGGCATGACCAGCCCTGGTTCGGGCTGGTCATGTGTGTCCGACGCTTGTCTCAAGGTCAGTCGTCAGAGGTTTTCCAGATACTTGTCTGTGACTGCGCCTTCGGAGGCCGATGACACCGTATTGGCATACTTGGCCAGAACGCCGCGGGTATACCGTGCTGGGGGCTTCTGCCAGGCTGCCAGTCGTTGTGTGATGATGTGGTCATCCACATGCAAAACAACCTGCTGGTTTTCAGCGTCAATGGTGATTTTGTCACCATCTTCGACAACGGCAATGGGGCCGCCTTCTATGGCTTCCGGCGTTACGTGTCCGACCACAAAACCATGGCTGCCACCGGAGAAGCGGCCATCAGTGATCAGTGCGACGTCCTGCCCCAGGCCACGGCCCATGATGGCCGAGGTGGGGCTGAGCATTTCCCGCATGCCCGGTGCTCCCTTGGGGCCTTCGTAGCGGATCACAATCACATCGCCCCTGGTGACCGAGCCATCCAGGATGCCCTTCAGTGAATCTTCCTCTGAATGGAATACCCGGGCGTGTCCTGTGAAGCGCAATCCTTCCTTGCCGGTGATCTTGGCAACAGCGCCGCCGGGTGCCAGGTTGCCTTTCATCACGACCAGATGGCTGTTGCTCTTGATGGGGTTTTCAAAGGCGTGAATGATGTCCTGACCTTCCGGATAGGGACTGACTTCAGCGAGATTCTCTGCCAGCGTCCTGCCAGTGACCGTCAGGCAGTTGCCGTCCAGCAGGCCGCGATCGAGCATCATTTTCATCAACGGCTGGATACCACCGATCTGGATCAGCTCGGACATCAGATACTTGCCGCTCGGGCGCAGGTCCGCCAGCACCGGCACGTCCTTGCCGATACGTGTGAAGTCGTCCAGTGTGATACTGACACCAATGCTGTGCGCCATGGCAATCAGGTGCAACACAGCGTTGGTGGAGCCACCAAGTGCAATGATCACCTTGATGGCGTTCTCGAACGCCGATCTTGTCATGATGTCGGAAGGTTTGATATCGCGGCGCAACAGTTCCATGATGGCCTCGCCGGCGCGCAGGCAGTCCTGTTGTTTGTCTTTTGAGATGGCGTCCTGGGCCGAGCTGTTGGGCAGACTCATGCCAAGTGCCTCGATGGCTGAGGCCATGGTGTTGGCAGTGTACATGCCACCACAGGAACCGGGGCCGGGAATGGCCGTCTCCTCGATCTGCTTGAGTTCGATATCCGAGACCGTGCCACTGGCGTGACCGCCAACGGCTTCAAAGACGGACACGATATCGGTGTGGTTCTTGCCGGGCTGGATGGTTCCGCCATAAATGAATATTGCGGGCCGGTTCAGTCTGGCCAGTCCCATCACACAGCCAGGCATGTTCTTGTCGCAGCCGCCGATGGCAATGATGGCGTCATGGCCCATGCAGCCTGATACAGATTCGATGGAGTCGGCTATCACCTCGCGTGATACCAGGGAATACTTCATGCCCTCGGTGCCCATTGAAATGCCGTCGGAGACCGTAATTGTATTGTAGATGATGCCCTTGCCACCTGCAGCGTCCACGCTCTGGTTGACCACCTCGGCCAGTGCGTTGATGTGCATGTTGCAGGGGGTCACCATGCTCCATGTGGAGGCCACACCAACCTGCGGCTTGCGGAAGTCCTCGTCACCGAATCCCACGGCGCGCAACATGGCGCGGCTGGGCGCGTGTTCGACGCCATCGGTGACCTTGCTCGAATATTTGCGAATTTTCTTGTCAGTCATGAGCCCGTGTTCCTGAGGTCATATTTGCGATGAAAGGACAGGGCGGCACTATACACGGTTTCGTTTTTCCGGTCGATTCGGGTAACATCCCGGTTCTACCCGTGGGGGGTACCAGATGATTGGCCAAATGAGTGGCCAAATGAGTGGAAAGGGGAGCGCGAAACGTATGTTCAGACAAGCCAGGGCAGTTGTGGCTGCAACGGTCGCCGGTGTAACGGCCGGGATTTTGAGTTTCGGTGTACACGCCGCTGATATTGATGCCGAGACATTGTACAACCAGTACTGCGCGGTCTGCCATGCCGACCCGGATGATGGCCGTACTCCCAGTCGCCAGGCGCTTCTGGGTTTCAACGCCAACAGCATCCACCAGTCGCTGACCCAGGGCATCATGCAACCGCAGGCAGCTGCACTCACCGATGAACAGATCATTGTGCTGTCCGAGTATCTTTCCAACAGCACCTACAACCCTATGCTTACCGCAAGTGTTGCCGTCTGTGACAGCGAAATGCCAGCCTTTGACCTTGATCAGGCAAACAACTGGAACGCCTGGGGCAACAGCCTGGGTAATTCCCGCTTCCAGGGCGCCGAGGGCACCAATATCAATGCCGGCAATATCGACAGGCTTGAGCTGGTATGGGCTTTTGGTCTGGAGGGCGCCAATGTATCGAGAGCGCAGCCCACAGTCATCAGTGACACGATGATTCTGGGCAGCCCCAGCGGTACCGTTTACGCCATGGATATCCACAGCGGCTGCGCCTACTGGACCTATTCGGCCATTGCCGAGGTGCGTGGGTCCATTCCTGTCGGTTATTCCGAATCGCAGGATCGCTTTCTTGCCGTGGTGGCCGATGCCACCAACCGTATCCAGGTACTGGACGCACGCACCGGCGAACGCCTCTGGTGGGACGACGTGGATGACAACCGCTACGCGCGGAGCACCGGCTCACCTGTAATACACGAGGACCGTGTATTTGTGCCGGTATCGTCCACTGAAGTCAGTGCTGCCGGCAGGCCTGATCATCATTGCTGTACCTTCCGTGGCAACGTTGCGGCCTATGACATCAACACCGGAGAGAAGCTCTGGCATACCTATGTCATGGATGAGGCAAAGAAGGTCGGAGAAAACGCCATTGGCAATCCGGTCTATGCGCCCTCAGGCGCGCCAATCTGGCAGGCACCTTCGGTGGATCCGGCGCGTAATATTGTCTACGCCGGCACCGGCCAGAATTACAGTCGTCCGACTACAGAAACCAGCAACGCCGTAATCGCGTTTGATATGGACAGCGGTGACATGCGCTGGGTGTTCCAGACCGAGTCTGACGATGCATTCACCATGGCCTGCGTTGCCGGACGTGACCATCCCAACTGTCCGGACGCTGGCCCCGATGTGGACATCGGTGCGCCGATCCTGCCGGTTACGCTGTCCGATGGTCGCGATATGGTGGTTACAGGCACCAAGGGTGCCGTGATCTTCGGACTGGATCCGGACAATGAAGGCGAAGTGCTCTGGAAGACCCGAATCGGGCAGGGCAGTCCGCTCGGTGGTGTGCACTGGGGCATGACCCATATCGGCGACACCCTGTTTGTACCCAACGCCGACCGCACTGCCGGACAGGTGGATTTCCCGCAGCAGCCAGGTCTGCACGCAATTGACATGAAGACTGGCGAGATTCTGTGGTACACGCCGTCGCCCGAACGTTGTGCAGAAGGTCAGCAGGGCTGTTTCGACAGTTACTCGGCACCGGCTACCGCTACTGCGGACATGGTATTGGCGGGGTCACTCAGCGGCGTTCTGTTCGCCCACGATCCGAAGACTGGCGAGGTGATCTGGGAATACGATACACGGAAATCCTATGACACAGTCAATGGTGTTGAGGCCAATGGTGGTTCCCTGGATTCCACCGGGCCAGTGCTGACCGGCGACTACATGATCGTGAATGCCGGATATGCAACATTTGGCCAGATACCCGGCAATGTCATGCTGGTCTTCAGGCTCAGGGATTGACGTGCAGGCACGGATCAAGCCCGGGGCCGGTTGGTGAAGCAATGATGCAGAGCAGTCAGGTGTACTGGAGTTATATGGATTCGCCGATTGGCAACCTGTTGCTTGCCGGTGATGCCAGGGCACTGCATTACCTGGGTTTTCCGGAGGGCAGTATGGCGCGTGAGCCCGAGCCGGGCTGGTTGCGGCGCAATTCGGTATTCGAGCCTGCCAAGCGGCAGCTTGACGCGTACTTCCAGGGCAGGCTGACTGCCTTTGATCTGCCGCTGGCTCCGCGTGGCAGCGATTTCCAGCAGGCGGTCTGGCAGGCGATGCTGGCAATTCCCTACGGAGAAACCCGCAGTTACAGTGAGTTGGCGGCTGCCGTTGGCAGTCCGTCAGCCAGCCGCGCAGTTGGATCGGCAGCCGGGCGTAATCCCATCCCTGTCATTATTCCCTGTCACCGGATCATTGGCAGCGACGGCGCCATGGTGGGATTTGGTGGTGGCATCAAGACCAAGAAGTATCTCCTGGCACTTGAACAAAGCCATCTGCCATTCAGTCTGACCGCTGACTAGGCTGGCGCCTGCGGACGGTGCCGTATATTACACTGCGATTGCGACCCGATTGCTTTGCATCATACAGCGCCAGATCGGCTGACCCGATCCACTGGGTGTGTGTATTCATATCATTGTCCAGGGCACAGACACCCAGACTGATGGTGACGCCCATCATGGCATTGTTCCACTCCACCCGTGCTGCAGCCACGCGCTCTCGCAGCCGCTCTGCCAGTACCAGTGCCTGGGTTGCCCGGGTATCCGGCAGGATTACAGCAAACTCTTCGCCGCCATAGCGCCCGGCTGTGTCGGTAGCGCGTACTGTCTGTTGGATGATTTCTGACACTTCCCGCAGCACGGTGTCACCGGCCTGATGTCCAAGCTCATCGTTGAACTGCTTGAAGTTGTCAATATCCAGCATGATCAGACTCGAGATCTGCCTGTTTCGCTTGCAGCGCAAAAATTCCAGTTCCAGACATTCTTCCCAATAACCTCGATTGTACAGGGTGGTAAGGGTATCGGTACGGCTGAGCTGGCGCAGTGACTCATTGGCCAGTTCGAGTTGCTTGCGGTTTGCCGCCACTTCGGTCACATCGTACACAAGCATGCATACCTGAGTAACCTGGCGTGTACTGTCTGCCAGTGGAATGATTGTGATGTTCTGGTACATCAGTTCCGAGTGTCCGGTCAACGGCCGGCTGCTCCGGAACTCGAACACACGGGGACGTTGCTCCCATGTCGAGTACGAGCGGATGTGGAGGCTGAATACCGAGTCGATTTTTTTCTTGAGCCACGTCTCGGGCAGGTTCGGGAATACGCTGAACAGGTTCTGGTCCCGCGCTTCGCTGGTGTGGATGCCGCTGTGGTTTTCCATGAAACTGTTCCACAGACGGATAGTGTAGTTGCGGTCCAGCAGCACGAGTCCAACATCCACGGTCTGCAACAACTGCAGCAACTGATGCAGTTCGGTCATGTTGTCACTGTCAATTGACATCGTTGGTGCTCTCGTCCCGGATCAGCAGGGACACACGCTTTTGAAGCACTGCCATTGAATCACCTGTAAATGCGAGAATCAGGTGGCAGGCGGACTCACCCAGCAGTCGATAGGTGATTTCGATGACCATAACGGCAGTCTGTGCGTCGGCGGGCTTGTTATCGATGCCAAGCAGTCTGGGCAGCACCTGCTGGTGGCCCAGCACGGCGGGATAACCGTGGTTGAACTGAAGGTCAAGCTGTTCGCTGATGCCGTTCAGGCAGCTGCCTGCCAACAGTCCACAGAGCTCGATCAGCGTATCGAACATGGCGGCGGCGTCCGATACCTGTGGACCGTTGCTGATTCGCGTTTCCCGGGCGTTGCGTCCGATCTGCTGGCTGACTGCCGTCAGGGCGGTGCTCTCCATGACCAGAATGGCTTCACCACTGATGCCACGGCCACAAAATCCCTGACTTACAGCAGTGAGTCGGGCGTGACGGGCGCAAGCCAGTAATCCAGGCAGTTGTTGATAGTGGCAATGATAGACAATGGGGACCGGGAGGGCGATAAAGCTTTTCAACAAGGTGCTCAGCTTGCTGGCGGCCTGCCCCATGGCGATGTTCACTACCTCGCGGATGACTTCGTCGAATACCGGTTCGTTTTCGAAAAGATCATTTGAATCATGGCTTTGGGGCTCACTTCTTATGCTGTTCTCGGACATCAGTCCGAAGCGCAGCAGCGTCTGGCGAACCAGGTCGCGTGATATTGGTTTCGCGAGAAAATCCAGCGCCCCGTGTTCCATCACCCATTGGCGCGCCTTTGGCTGAATGTCGCCGGAGACCACAAGTACCACACAAGGCAGGTCCTGCTGTTTTATCTGCTCAAGCACTTCATAACCACTCATTCCTGGCATGGTCAGATCCAGAAACATCACCTCGGCCTCGCCGCGGCGGATGGCTGACAGTGCTTCATGACCATCGGCAGCAAAGCTCAGGGAAACATCCCACTCAGCTGGCAGTGCACGCGCCATCTGTTTACGCGCCATGCTGGAATCATCACAGATCAGCACTGGTGTGGCCATCAGGGTTCCATGTTGGGGAAGTCAATGGTATCGACTGTATCAAGTGAGGAAGTGGCGAAGTGTAGCAGATTTTTCGCCAGTGGCCAGCGTCATGGCTTGCGAATTCTGGCAGGGACATTATGATGTGACGCCTGTATATACAAGCGTGGTGCATTACACATGCAAAGCAGTCAGCAGCATATCATCAATACGGTTTCCAGATGGCTCGATGGTGGCCAATCGGTGTGGTTGTGCACCATTCTCGAGACCTGGGGCTCATCACCGCGACCGGTCGGTGCCATGATGGCCTGCACACTCGATGGTGAATTGGTGGGTTCGATTTCCGGTGGTTGCATTGAAGAAGACTTTCTTGAACAGCTGCGCGATGGCAGTCTGAAGGCCAGGTATGACACAGAAGGAAAACCTTTTGTGGTGCGATACGGGACCACGGCAGAGGAGGCGGCACGCTTGCGCCTGCCGTGTGGTGGAGAGTTGCAGGTTCTGCTGGAGTTCATGACACCAACGCACGTAAACCGGTCGGTGTTCAGTGCCATGTCCAATGCCCTGGACAGACACAAGCGGGTAAGCCGGGTGCTGGATCTGGATACCGGTCTCGTGTCCATGAGAGAGCAGGCCAGTGATGATGCTGTCCAGCGTGAGGGCAGGTTGCTGGTGCATTCGCTGAGCCCTCGATTCCGCCTGCTGCTCCTGGGTGCCGGGGATGTGGCGCGATATGTTGCCGAGATGGCACTGGCGCTTGAGTACGATGTGACGCTGTGTGATCCAAGACCGGCCTATCTGGAGAACTGGCGGGTCGACGGTGTCACTGTGACGCCGGATATGCCTGATGATGTGGTGCGTGACAGTTTCAGCAATCCGTACAGTGGTGTGATCGCTCTGGCGCATGATCCCCGGGTTGATGACATGGCCTTGATGGAAGCCCTGAAGACCGAGGCATTCTACGTCGGTGCCATGGGTTCGGAGCGCACCTCTGCCAAACGGCGTCTGAGGCTGCCCGAGTTAGGCCTCTCGGCAGGGGAAATCGATCGCCTGCACGCGCCAATCGGGTTTTCGATTGGCAGCAAGACACCTGCGGAAATTGCCATCGCAATCATGGCGGAAGTCACGGCAGTGCGACATGGCAGAGCAGCGGCGCAGCAGGCTGCGCACGCTGCCACTGATGTCAGCGGCACAGATCACTCTTCGTGATTGCTGCCGAACTTGTCGTTGTAGTCTTCGATTGAAGCAGCAATCACCTTGCTGGCGTGCTCGAAGCCGTAGGCATCACCGATGGACACCTTGTTTTCCTTGCCGGGCTCGAACTTGTAGGTGAGGAAATAATGGGCAATCCGCTCCACCAGCGACTGCGGCAGATCCTTGATGTCGTCAATATGACCGAATACAGGGTCTTTCTCGAGAATTGCGATGATCTTGTCGTCGGCTTCACCGCCGTCGAGCATCGGCAAGCCACCAACAACCTTGGCATTGACCAGGATTTCTGACTTCTCCACCGGGCGCTCAGTGATCACACAGATGTCCAGGGGGTCACCATCACCGCAGCTTGCACCATCCATCAGGTCACGAACCCTGTCGCCACAATAGGTGCGCGGAACAAAGCCGTAAAGGGTTGGCTGCTGCGCCGACGAGCGTTGCGGACGATCAATGCGCAAATAACCGGTCTCCTTGTCGATTTCGTATTTGACCAGATCGCTTGGGCATATCTCGATGAAACCGTGCACGGTTCGCGGCACATCAGGTCCCACGGTCAGTCCATGCCAGGGGTGGGGGCGCCAACGGTAGCTGGCATCTGCGGGGTACTTCATCTGTGTTGATATCCTTGTGTCGGAAGGTCTGGAAAGGCAGTAATCAGAAATCGGCGCGAATTATATCAGACGGTGGCGACCGGCATCCATGGTCCGCTCATCTGTTCCATCATCGCGCCGACCTGAAGCAGCAAATGATCATTACCCCATCCTGCGCTGAACATCACGCCGATTGGCAGGCCATCCGGGTTCTGATGCACCGGCACCGACAAACTGGGTTGGCCGGTGCCGTTGTAAAGTGCCGTAAAGCCGCTGTATTCGCTGAAGCGTGAGGCGTAGCTGCGAATGTCGCCATCCATGTCGAGCCAGCCCAGCGGCGCCGCAGGCATGGTCAGTACCGGAGACAGCACCAGGTCAACATGCTGGTGAAAATCGTTCATCTGTCGCTCTGCCCGCCTGAGTGTGTCGATGGCTTGCAGATAGTGCGTGGCCGAGGCCTTGGCACCACGGGCAGCCATCCGGCGAGTGGCTTCCTCGAGTGTGGCATCTTCCAGTCGGCATTGTCTTTTTTCCAGTTGAGGCATGATGATCTGGGCCACATGGATGTTGATGAGCTCACCCATGGCCTGTCCGAGCGCCTCATAATTCACCGGTGGTGTCTGCTCCTCCACATGGAAGCCGGCTTTTTCACACAGGCTGGCAGCGTAATCCAGTGCGGCCAGACAATCGGGGTGCACTTCCGCGCCACCGGGGTGTGTGCGATGCAGCGCTACACGCAAGGGGCCGGGGGCACGGGAATGACTCAGGTAATAGGATTCGCTGCCGTCCGGCAGGGCAAACAATGCCGGCGCCTGCAAGCGCAGCAGATCAAGAAATGCCGCACTGTCGCGCACGCTGCGGGTGACCACATGGTTGACACTCATGCCACTCCAGGCACTGCCAATGTCGTCTTCCACGACGGTCAGGCCGCGGCTGGGTTTCAGTCCGAACAGGCCACAGCAGGCAGCGGGTATCCGAATGGAGCCACCACCGTCACTGGCGTCGGCAGCAGGCACCACACCGGCGGCCACGGCGGCTGCGGATCCACCACTGGAACCGCCGGCGGAATGCTCTGTATTGTGTGGATTGTGACAGGGACCGTGCAAGCGGGACTCGGTGGTGATGGTCAGGCACAGCTCCGGAATATTGGTTTGTCCGAACAGCAGCAGGCCAGCCTCCCGGTATCGGGCTGCAACACGACTGTCAGCAGCGGCGGTGTCTCCGTCAAACAGGCGACTGCCGCGCGCGCGTGGCCAGTTGCGCACTGCATTGGCCGCCTTGACAAGAAACGGGACGCCGTACAGCAGATTGTTGGTCCTGTCGGGATCCAGGCCAGCGGCGGTTGCGCGTGCTTCGTCGTAGGCTTTGTGTACAAGTATATTGAGCGTGGGATTAACGGACTCGGCGCGGGCAATGGCAGTTTCCAGCACTTCCGACGGACTCAGCTGCCCCGTCTGGATCAGGGACCCAAGACCGACCGCATCAAGCTTCAGATATTCGTCCAGTGCAAGCATGCAGCAGAGGTTAACTGAATTCAGGAAACGGCGCCACTGCCGCGCAGTTGGCTGATTTCCTCTTCGGAAAAGCCGGCTTCCAGCAGTATCTCGCGGTCATGGGTACCCGCCTTGACTGGTGCCCGCGGCTGCGCCGAAGGCGTTCGATCGAATCGTGGGGCGGGTGCGGGTTGAACAACGCCGTCGACGTCGATGAACGTCTTTCGTGCCTTGTTGTGATGATGCTCAGGGGCTTCATCCATGTCCAGTACCGGAGCAAAGCAGACATCGGTGCCCTCAAGCAATGATACCCAGTGCGCCTGGGTATGAATGCTGAATGTGTGGGCCAGTTTCTCGCTCAGTACCGGCCACATCTGTGGGTCCAGTTGTGTCCTGAAGGCTGGGTCGGTGATACCGCATTTTTCCAGCAGCAAGGCGTAGAACTGTGGCTCAATGGGGCCGATGGCAATGTCGCGGCCGTCGCTGCAGGTGTAGCAACCATAGAAGTGTGCACCACCATCAAGCATATTGGTTCCCGGCAGGGGCGACCACTGTCCGGCAGCCTTGAGACCGTAGAACAGTGTCATGAGAGACGCGCTACCATCGGTCATGGCAGCGTCGACCACCTGACCCTTTCCGCTTCGCTGGGCGTTGAGAGTGGCGGCCAGGACCCCCATGGCCAACAGCATGCCACCACCACCATAGTCACCAATGAGATTCAGCGGTGGACGTGGGCGTTGTCCCGGTGCAGACATGGCGTGCAGGGCGCCGCTGATGGCAATGTAATTGATGTCATGGCCGGCTGCCTGTGCCAGCGGGCCATGCTGCCCCCACCCGGTCATGCGGCCGTAAACCAGTGCCGGATTCCGGGCATGGCAGGTCTCCGGCCCCAGACCCAGTCGCTCCATGACGCCGGGGCGGAAGCCCTCAATGAGTATGTCCGCGCCTTCCACCAGTCTCAGTATTGCATCGATGGCCTCCGGTTGCTTGAGATCCAGCGCCAGCGAGCGTCGGCTGCGGTTGACGGGGTTTTCCGGATGCATCACCTGACCGCGTGTGCGATCAATCCTGATGACGTCCGCGCCCATGTCCGCCAGCATCATTGCACAGAACGGCGCCGGGCCTATTCCGGCCATTTCAATGACTCTGATACCTGAAAGCACAGTCATGGTGTTTTCCTGTTGATTTTGTCACGGCTATCTTACATGATTCTGAATTGATTCAGAAATTCGGATGACGGAACTGACAATGCAATTACAAGAAAAAACAGTGTTCATAACCGGGGGGGCGTCAGGTCTTGGGTTGGCTGCAGCCAGGCGTTTTGTCGAGGAGGGTGCCAATGTCATGCTTTTTGATCTTGACGCCGATCGCGCCAGACAGGCGGCCGAACTGCTGGGGGAGAAGGCGGCCTGGAGCAGCGGCGATGTTGCCAGCGAACCCGATCTGAAGGCTGCCGTAGCGCAGACTGTGCAGCGTTTTGATGCCATCCACGTCAACATCAACAGTGCCGGCATAGGCAGTGCGGCCAAGACCGTTGGTCGCGACGGCGCCATGGCCCTGGACGTGTTCACCCGGGTCATAAACGTGAACCTCATTGGTACGTTCAACAGTCTGCGCCTGTGTGCCGAGCAGATGGTGAACAATACCCCTGAAGCGCCGGACAATGAGCGCGGGGTGATCATCAATGTGGCATCGGTTGCCGCCTATGACGGGCAGATGGGGCAGGCACCCTACAGTGCTTCCAAAGGTGGTATTGCATCAATGACCCTGCCCATTGCCCGCGATCTCGCGCGTGAAGGAGTACGTGTGATGACGGTGGCGCCGGGTATCTTTGAAACGCCGTTAATGAGCGCTGCGCCGGATAACGTCAAGGAGGCACTGGTGGACATGATCCAGTTCCCCAAACGCATGGGTCAGCCAGCCGAGTTTGCCGATATGGCAGTGCACATCGTGCGCTGCGCCTATCTTAACGGCGAGGTCATCCGGCTGGATGCAGCCATACGCATGTCTGCCCGCTGATCCAGGAGTAATCCAATGCTATCCGCAGAACACAAGCCTGCCTGGATGACTGAAGAACTGATGATCCTGCGAGACGCCGTACGTCGGTTCTATCAGCGTGAGTTCGTGCCATTGGCCGACAAGTGGAATGAGCAGGGTCAGGTCGACCGTGATGCCTGGAAAAAAGCAGGTGAGGCCGGGTTGTTGTGTGCATCCATTCCGGAACAGTGGGGCGGTGGTGGCGGAGATTTCCGTCACGAGATGGTGATAGAGGAAGAAATGGGCCGAGCCGGCATCAGTGGTTTCGGCAATTCTGTGCATTCGGGCATTGTGGCTCACTACATCAGCAATTACGGCAACGATTCGCAGAAGCAGCGCTGGTTGCCGCGTATGGCCAGTGGCGATCTGGTGGCGGCTATTGCCATGACTGAACCTGGCACGGGGTCAGACCTGCAGGCGATCAGTACGCAAGCCAGAAGAGAAAGTGATCACTATGTGCTGAATGGCCAGAAAACCTTCCTGACCAATGGCCAACACGCCAACCTGATCTGTGTGGTTGCCCGTACCGATCCTGCGGCAGGCGCCAGGGGTATTTCATTGCTGATGGTGGAAACGGACGAAGCCGGGGACAGTTTCCGCCGCGGGCGCAATCTCAGGAAAATCGGTCTCAAGGCCCAGGATACGTCAGAGGTCTATTTTGACGCTGTTCGCGTGCCAGCCGAAAACCTTCTCGGCGAGAAGGAGGGGCAGGGTTTTGCACAACTCATGGAACAGTTGCCACAGGAACGACTGATCATTGCCGTGGGTGCCTGTATTGCGATGGAGATGGCGCTCAAGCACACACGGGAGTACGTGAGCGAACGAAAGGCTTTTGGCAAAAAAATACTGGATTTTCAGAATACCCAGTTCCGGCTCGCCGAGCGCCTGACCGAGGCGACCATCGCTCGCGTATTTGTTGATGATTGTGCCATGAAATTGCTGGACGGAAAGCTTGATGCCAGCACTGCTGCCATGGCGAAGTGGTGGACCACGCAGAAACAGTGCGAGATTGTGGACGAGTGCCTGCAGTTTTTTGGTGGATACGGCTACATGATGGAGTACCCAATTGCGCGCCTGTACATAGACGCGCGCATCCAGAAAATCTACGGGGGCAGCAATGAGATCATGAAGCTGTTGATCGCACGGGAACTGGGCGCGTAGTCGCCCTTGGGTGATTGCTCATCCCTGGGTGGCTATTCATCCTTGGGCGAGAGCGACAGTCCTGATTCGTCATCCTCGCCCTCGCTGGGAGTCTTACCCTCGGCGAGCTGGATCTTCAGGCGCAGATTATTCTTCGAGTCGGCGTTGCGCAGTGCTTCCTCCAGGGAAATGCGTCCATCGCGATAGAGCGCAAACAGCGCAGAATCAAAGGTTTTCATACCCTGATTCTCTGACTTGGCCATGACTTCCTTGATTTCATCAACCTTGCCGTTTTTTATCAGGTCGGCCACCCGTGGCGTGCCAAGCAGGACTTCGATGGCTGCAGCCCGCTTGCCATCTATGGTGGGTATCAGTCGCTGGGAAACCATGCCTCGCAGGTTCAGCGAAAGATCCATGAAGAGTTGTTTGTGACGCTCTTCGGGGAAAAAGTTGATGATGCGATCCAGCGCCTGGTTGGCATTGTTGGCGTGTAGTGTGGACAGGCAGAGGTGGCCGGTCTCGGCAAAGGCCAGTGCATGCTCCATGGTCTCCTGGGTACGGATCTCGCCGATGAGAATGACATCTGGCGCCTGTCTGAGAGTGTTCTTCAGTGCCTCTTCATAGCTGGCGGTGTCCATACCCACTTCGCGCTGATTCACCAGGGATTTCTTGTGCGGATGGATGAATTCAACCGGATCCTCGATGGTGATGATGTGACCATCGCTGGTTTCATTACGATAATCAATCAGCGCTGCCAATGAAGTGGACTTGCCGGAACCGGTGCCGCCAACAAACATTAACAGGCCGCGCTTTTCCGATACCAGGTCGGTCAGTATGGGCGGTAATCCGAGGCTTTTCCAATGTGGCAGGTCGGTCTTGATATGACGGGCCACCATGGCAATTTCGCCACGTTGTTTGAATATGTTGATACGGAAGCGGCCGATGTTTTCCTCAGCCAGCGCGAGATTCATTTCCGGATTGCGATTGAACTCACTGGCCTGTTCATCGTTCATGATCTGAAAGGCTATCTTGCGCACTGCCGCGCCTGGCAGGGCCTGGGTGCCCAGAGGTGTCAGTTTGCCGTGGGCTTTGATAGCCGGTGGTGCACCGGCGGTCAGGAACAGGTCAGACCCTTCCTTTTCGATCATGATGCGCAGCAGGTCCTTGAATCCCATGGTGTCTCCGTCAGAATCTTCGTTCAGTGTACCAGTTGACGTCGCGTGCGCTTTTATCGATCTGATCGCAGACATCAAGCACGAGGGCGAACAGTGCCATTCGAATCAACACGCCGTTGTCTGTCTGACGAAAAATTGCCAGGCTCGGGTGCTGGTTCAGATCATTGTCGAGTTCATTGGCTTCTGCGCGTGAATCGCGGGGGAGCGGATGCATGATGACCGTATTCGGTTGGCAGTATCGTGTGTATATGGCCTGATTGAGTCGGAACCGACCGCGGTAGATATCTGCCTCCATCCGGCTGCTGAAGCGCTCTTCCTGGATGCGTGTCAGGTACACGATATCATTGCCGACCAGACCTTTTTCCATGTCATCGGTTTCCACCACCTCGTGTCCGCACTGGCGCAGTTCCTGGACAATTTCCGGTGGCATGCGCAATTCATTCGGGGAGATCAGAGTGAATTGTACCCGATCATACAGTTGTACCAGTTGTGACAGCGAATGTACGGTGCGACCGTGTTTCAGATCACCGATCATGGCAATGTGCATGCCGTCGATGCCCTGATCCCGGGACTTGAGTTCTTTCTTGATAGTGTACAGATCCAGCAATGCCTGGCTGGGATGCTCGTTGGGACCATCACCGCCGTTGATGACCGGTACCCGGCTGGCCTTGGCAAACTCTGAAACCGAACCCGCCTGCGGGTGGCGCATAACAATCACGTCACTGTACCCACTGAGTACCCGGGCTGTGTCGTACAGGGATTCGCCCTTTGTCAGGGAAGAAGCCTTGATCTCGGTCGTTTCCCGCACCTCACCACCAAGCAGATTGAAGGCGCAGCCAAAGCTGACGCGTGTACGCGTGCTGGGTTCAAAGAACATGTTGCCGAGAATCGCGCCATCAAGCACCTTGGTCATGCGCTCGCGCCGGGCGTAAGGCCCCATGCTGTCAGCCACGGAAAAAATTGTTTCGACATCCTGCCGCTCGAACTGGGTCACGCTCAGGATATGGGCACCGGGGAAATGCATGAGGTCAGGGAAATCCTTGTGTGGGTTTTTCCGCAATCTTACTACGTCAGATCACTGTGATATAGTGCCTGCTGCACAGATTGGCGGAGTGACATGTGGCAAACACAATATACTGGCACGATTATGAAGCTTTTGGCGCCAATCCCCGGCGTGATCGAGCCTCCCAGTTTGCCGGTATCCGCACCAACGAGGCACTGGAAGAGCTTGGCGAGCCGCTGGTGATGTACTGCCGTCCGGCGCCGGATATGTTACCCCACCCGGAGGCTTGTCTGATAACCGGCATCACGCCCCAGAAGGCGTTGGCCGAGGGAGTTTGCGAAGCCGCGTTTATCGCCGCCATACACGCGCAACTGGCAGTGCCCGGCACTTGCACGGCGGGTTACAACAGCATCCGGTTCGATGATGAACTGACTCGTCAGTTGTTGTATCGGAATTTCCATGACCCGTATGAGCGCGAATGGAAGCATGGCAACTCGCGATGGGACATTATCGACATGATGCGCCTGTGCCACGCACTTCGCCCTGAGGGAATCAACTGGCCGCTGCGAGATGACGGGGCTGCCTCATTTCGTCTGGAGCAGCTGACCGAGGCCAACAGCATCATGCACGAAGGTGCACATGATGCGCTGTCCGATGTGCGGGCAACCATTGCACTGGCTGCCCTGGTCCGTCAGCAGCAACCCCGACTGTTCCAGTTTGCCTATGGCCTGCGTCGCAAGAAGACCGCGCTTGAGCAGCTGGATCTGGCGACACACAAACCGGTATTGCATGTATCGGCCATGTACCGGGGCAAGGCGGCGTTGGCGCCGGTTGTACCACTGTGTCGCCACCCACGTGATGCCAACGGAGTCATTGTCTGTGACCTGCGCAGCGACCCCTCTGACTGGTTACATCTGTCGGCTGATGCCATACGCGCCAGACTGTTTGCGCGTGAAGATGACTTGCCACCCGGGGAAAGTCGTATCCCCTTGACAGTGATCCATGTCAATCGTTGTCCGGTGCTTGCGCCAATGGCCACACTGGAGCCGGCGCGCGCCAGGGTTCTGGACGTGGATCTGGACGCCTGTCGAAGACATTGGCAGCTGCTGATGGACGCCGGGCATCTGATGGCAACCCTGGAGGATGTATTTTCAGGAGGCATGAGTGCTGATCCGGATCCGGACCCGGATTTTGCGCTTTACTCGGGTGGCTTTTTCAGCGATCACGACAAACGGGAAATGGACCGGCTGCGCGCCACGGCCGTATCGGCGCTTGCCGAGACGCATTTCGATTTCCAGGATCCGCGCTTGCCGGAGATGCTGTTTCGATACCGTGCCCGCAACTATCCCGAGACGCTCAACACAAACGAGCATCAACGCTGGCAGGTGCATTGTGAGCAGCAGTTGCAGCGTGATGCCAACGAGCCAGGGGCTGGAATATCGGCCGGGGAGTTCCAGCTGATCATGCAGTCTCTGAAAATTGAACGCACCAGTGATCGGGACCGTCAGCTGCTTGCTGCACTTGAGGAATATGCGCGTCAACTGCTGCCGGCACGATGACGGCTCTGTTCCGGGTAGTCTCACATGGCCCGGGTTTGCCTGCATTGGACAAAGTGTCTAGAATTGCGCGTTCTTGATGACGGATATGTCCATGGACAAGTTCAGGGAAATAAGACCCTATCACGATGATGAGATTCGTCCGGTACTGGATGAGTTGCTGCGCTCTGACGAATTCATTCGCAGTATCGCGGCCTTTTCCCTGAGCGGCGTCTATCGCACCCTGCCCTGGTTGGCAATGAAGCTGACGCGGGCAAAGTTGACCCGTCAGTTGGCTCGGGTCAACAACGTTGGCAGCATGCAGGATGTGATCGCCGGTTATATGGACAAGATGATCGAGCGTACCACCACCGGGCTCACTCACTCGGGTCTGGAGAATCTCACCAAGGGGCGGGCCTATCTTTTTGTCAGCAATCATCGTGACATTGCCATGGACCCGGCATTTGTCAATTACATGCTGTATCACGGTGGATTACCCACGGTCTACATTGCCATCGGCGACAATCTGCTCAAACGGCCATTCGTCAACGACCTGATGCGACTCAACAAGAGTTTTATCGTAAAGCGCTCACTGAAGGGGCGTGAATTGTTGCAGTCCTCAATGCTGCTTTCCGAGTACATGCATCACCTGATCGAGCAGGGCAACAATGTCTGGATCGCCCAGCGTGAAGGCCGAGCCAAGAATGGCATTGACCGGACCGAAACTGCATTGCTGAAAATGCTGTCCATGGCAAAACGCAAGGAGGGGCTGGCGCAGGCACTGAAGTCATTGCATATTGTTCCGGTGGCGATTTCCTACGAATTCGATCCCTGTGATGAACTGAAAGCTGATGAGTTGCAACAGAAGGCCACGTCGGGTACCTACGTCAAGGATGAACACAGCGACATCAACAGCATTGTTACCGGTATGGTGGGTTTCAAGGGACATGTCCACGTGGGATTTGGCGCCGAACTGGATCCGGCATCGGACGATGCCGAGAGTATTGCCAGGCAGATCGACAGGCAGATAGTAGCCAACTACAAGCTGCAGGGCAGCAATTTTCTGGCTCTGGAAATGCTGCAGACTTTGCGCCCCGACCTGGTGCCGGCACTGGACCCTGTGCCGGCGCTGGCAATCAGCAACGAAAGTCGGGCGAAGTTTCAGCAGCGCCTGGATGCCGCTCCGGAAGCGGCGCGTCTCTGGATGCTCCAGATGTATGCCAATCCGGTCATCACCCGTTACATGCCCATGCCGTCTACCTGATCCGGTCAACCCGGGGCGCAAGTTGGCCTCGCACCGCCGGTGTCAACGGGCCGATACACAGGAAATTCACTTTCAGTCGATTGAGCAGTTCCGCTCGTTCGTTTACCGATAGTGTTCCCTGACCAAACTCCTGTTTGAGATGCTTCAGTTGTTGCTGCATTCGAAGCGCCCTGTCTTCGTCGGGGGAGGGCAGCCCAGCCTGGATTTCCATTTCGATACACAGCTCCCGCGCCAGCGTTTCATTGGCGCCTGTGGAGGATCGCAGGGCTTGTCGTTGCGGCGCATCAACAGCGCGCTCGAAGCGTTTCTGCAGCGCCTCCATGACGGTTTTGTCTCCCGGTTCCGGTAATGTTGTCCAGGTGTCACACAAAGCCTGTTCATCAATATCTGCACTGGCGTCACCAAGAATGGTGTCCTCAATCTCCTGACAGAAGTCAGCGCGTGCCCGTGTGCTTTCCAGCAGCGCCTGTTGCTTCGAGTCGATTCGCGCAGCCGGACCACGCTTGCCGGCGGTGCTGCCTTTCTGTGGTTTGTCTTTTGATGACCTGCTCTGCCGTCCCGGCAGCGGTTTTTCGCTGTTGCGCCTGGCAAAAAGTGCATCACAGGCTTTGCGGAACTGCTCCCAGTACCGCCGTTCGTCCTTGAAGGGTGCCGGACCGATCTTTTTCCACTCCTGTTGCATGGCTTTGGCCCGGTTGATTGCGTTCTGCAGATCTTCCTGGTTCACCAGTTGTTCAGCTTCGTGGATCAATGCCTGTTTCTGCCGGGCACTTTCCAGCAGGTTGGCCTTTCGTTTGTTGCGCAGCGCATTGAGCACTTCGTTGAAACGCGCCTGCAATTGCTTGATGCGATTCTGTGCTACTGGCGCGAACTTCTTCCACTGCGTTCTCGCCTGGGATTCCAGCTTGTTGATCTCGGCGACATTGATGTTGTTGTCGTCAATGCTGCTCAGGTAGGCTTCCAGTTGTTCGCAGATACGTGTGCGCTCAATGTGATTGTTGCGCATCAGTTCCTTGCGCTCACGGAAATAGACCTTGCAGGGTTCAAATGCCTTGCGGGCGGCATCACTGAACTCTGCCCACAACCTGTCGTTGTCCTCGGCATGGCCGAGTGTTCGCCATTCTTCCTGCAGTGCTTTGATCTGCCGTGATTTTTTGGGTGGTGGCAAATCTGCGTCCACCAGTGCCTGCATGCTGCTGACAAGTGATGTCTTCTTTTCTGTGTCGGCAAAACGCTTCCAGTCCAGCATTTCCGTCAGTTTGGCCTTCAGCGGCGCCAGATCGGTTTCCAGTGTTTGACGGATGTCGCCGGACAGGCGTGCCAGTGCATTGTGGCTGCGATCGCTCAGACTTTGGGCTTCGCTCAACGAGCCGTTTTCCAGCGCCACGGCCAATTTGGCAGTACGCTCCCGGATCTTTTCCACAATCGCCTGCTCCTGCGCCGGATCCAGCACCTCGGGCGGCGCGGCTTCGGCCGCAGTGGCTTCCTTGCCTGGTTCGGCTGCCGGTTCAGGCAGCGTGTCGGGACTGGCCGTGTCTGCATGCAGTTCTTCGGCCGGCTGTTCCGGCTTTTCGGCCGAGAGTGTGGTCGGCACCTCCGATTCAGTCTTGCCCGTGTTGTCGGCGGGCGAGAGGGAGGATTCCTTGACGGCGTTGTCGTCAGTGCCGGGCTGCTTGTCCGATGCGCTCATACTGCTGGGGTCTCTTTGTCATTGAGGGTGACGCCGGCTGTATAATACCAGACAGGTGCTATAATCGCAGCAGAGCCTTTGTCTTCCCCTTGCTGGTCCAACCGCATGCTGCCAGAGCACGTCAAGCAGAGTATCCAGAGTACCTATCGGCAACTACTGGAGCGTCAGTCGCTGCGCCCGCGCGCGGGACAGCGACAGATGATTGCGGATATTGCCAACTGTCTGTCAGTCATTGTGCCGGCGTCTGCGACCGATCCTGCCGGTGCATCAGTTGATGAGGCTTGCAAGGAACCGGTGCGGGCACCCGCCGCGCCACCGGTGTGTGTGGTGGAAGCCGGCACCGGCACCGGCAAGACCCTGGCCTATCTGCTTGGCGTTCTGCCACTGGCCCGGCACCTGGGCCGCAAGGTGGTGGTTTCCACGGCCACCGTGGCCTTGCAGGAGCAGATCGTCTACAAGGATATTCCGGACCTGATTGCCAACAGTGATCTCGACATTCGTTTTACGTTGGCCAAGGGGCGAGGTCGTTACGTCTGTCTGTCCCAGCTTGATCTGTTGCTGCAGGACAACGCCAGTCTCGCGGCAATGGAGGAGCTGTTCGGCGAGGTGATGGAGCGTGCATCGGGTGATCACGATCGGGCCCTTTACCAGCGCATGCTCGAGCGCATCAGTGCCGGTGAGTGGCAAGGGGATCGCGACGACTGGGACGGCATCATCACTGACCGGGACTGGGCACCGGCAACGGTGGAGGCGGGGCAGTGCGCGGGACAGAAGTGCAGCAATTTCAGTCGCTGCTGTTTTTACAAGGCGCGGGAGGACGTGCAGAAAGCGGAATGTATTGTTGCCAATCACGATCTGGTTCTGGTGGACCTGGCGCTTGGCGGTGGTGCCATACTACCCGCTCCCGAGGACACCATCTACATCTTTGACGAGGCTCATCACCTGCCGGCCAAGGCCAATCAGCACTTTGCATCCGTGACACGCTTGCGCGGCACGGTACAGTGGCTGGAGACGGTGCAACGTTCAATCTCTCGATTCATCAGCGAACGTGTGCTGGATGGCGGCGGCAATGCTGCTGTGCTCCAGGCATTGGTTGAGGAAGTGCCCGACACCATCGAGCAGCTTTCCGGCGCGATCCCCGCTTTTGAACAACTGGCAGAATCCCTGACCCCGGACGGACGCGAGGACGAAGCGCGACATACTTTCCCGCTTGGTATTGTGGATCCTGAGCGACGGGCGCTGGCTGTCGATCTTGCTGTCTGCTTCGGCAGGCTTGAGCAACGACTGGGCGATCTGGCCACTGCGCTGCGCAGTGCCATGGAAGAGGCTGACAGCCTGCCTGCACGCCAACTCGCCGAGCGTTGGTTCCCGCCGATCGGTGGTATGCACAACCGGGCAGATGCCACGCAGCGGCTGTGGTTGAACTTTGCACGCGAAGACGCGCCGGGCCACGCACCTTGGGCACGCTGGATGAGCATCGTTGAACAGGGCGGTAATCTGGATATGCAACTGGCCTGCAGCCCTGTGCTGGCTGCCGACACCCTGCAGGAAAAACTGTGGCAGAGCTGTGCCGGTGCAGTACTGACATCTGCAACCCTGTCGGCGTTGGGAACCTTTGATGTGTTGGCCATGCGAGCAGGATTGCCCGGACATACTGTCTATCACTGCATAGCCAGCCCCTTCAATCATGCCGAGGCGGCAAGGTTCATTGTGCCGCGACTGGGGGTGGATCCCGGTGACAATGCGGCGCATACCCGGGCGATTGTTGACTTGCTGCCCAGGGTCCTCAATCGCAACGAGGCTTCCTTGATGCTGTTCAGTTCCCGACGACAGATGCTGGATGTACTTGATGGCCTTGATCGGCAGTGGCGAGAAATCATTCTGTGTCAGGACGACTACCAGAAGGCTCAGCTGCTGGCGTTTCACCGGGAGCGAATAGACCGTGGTGAACCCAGTGTGATTTTTGGTCTGGCCAGTTTTGCCGAGGGTGTTGATCTGCCAGGCAAATACTGTGAACACGTATTGATTGCCAAGTTGCCTTTTTCCGTGCCGAACGATCCCATAGAAGGCACATTGGCGGAGTGGCTGGAGGCACAGGGGCGCAATGCCTTCATGACCCTGTCTGTGCCTGAAGCGGCGCTGCGTCTTGTCCAGGCCAGCGGACGGCTGTTACGCAGCGAGTCGGACAGGGGGCGGATAACACTGTTTGACGAGCGAATAGTCAGCCGTCGTTATGGTCGTGCCATACTGGACTCACTGCCACCTTTCTCACGGGAAATTTTTCCGGAAAGTCTGTCGTGAGTGAAGGCTTGTGTGCGGTTTCTTTCCTGCTAGTGAAATCTGACCCCGATTCCCGGGCCCGAATCAGTGGTGGTGACGATTATCGTCCCCGGGGCTTGCCGCCCCGACGGGTGTAGGGCGCCTTGTTCTTCCGGTCTATGTAATAACCGACGGCGGCGCCGAGTAATACGCCGATTCCGGTGACCAGCCAAACGTTATTCATCAGCGCGCCCAGGCCTATGCCGAGAAAAAAGCCAACAGTGGTGCTCATTGGCAGCAGTTCGCTGTATTTCAGCTTTGTTCGTTTGACTGGGCGTTTTTTCCTGGCCACCTTGGTGTCCTCCGGTGCTGTTTGCCATATACGTCAGGGTAATGGGCTGTTGTCGCGGATCTGCCGTATCTGGCGAATCATTGTGTTGCCAGCGCCGGCCTGGTGAATACGCTGGAGCGTGTCCTGCCCGGCAACCACTTGTCCGATGACAGTATTCTTGCCCATCAGCCAGGGTGCATCAAGCAGGGGGATGAAAAATTCGGTGCTATTGCCTTCCGGTCCGTGAGGCACCATGACCAGGCTGCCGGCCAGTGGCATGCGTGAGGAGTACGTGGTGTCGTATCGGTAACCCTTGAGCTCCAGAAACTGTTGCAGGGTGAGTTGTTGCAGCCGTTGCATGACTTCGTTCTGGCGTGAACGAAGTGCGGATTCATCGTGGATGCCCATCTGTTGGTACAGCGGTGTCAGCACACGTTGCTGAAAGTCCTGATGATCCTGGAGGTTGAGCCAGTCATGTGGCCTGCCGCGATTGTCGATGACTCGCTGATCGCCCAGTCCAAGTCGTTGTGCGTTGATTTCGTGTGGAACAACAGGCAGCCGCTGCCTCAGCTCGTCATCATTGCGCCGACCGGCCTGAATGAAATGGTTGGTGACAATGCGGTGAAAGTGTGTGCCGTCGTAGTAAGGCGACACATCCTCGTTGGCAGAAGTCTGTATGAGTTCCAGAAAACGCTCAACATTTCGCGGCGCCGCGCGCGGAAACAGTTCCACAAACAGGTCGCCCCGGTCTGTGCTGATCTGGACAAGCGGGTTGCCCTGGTTTTCCATGTTCTGCCGGGCAGCATCCGGGGTACCCCAGGCGGCATGGATTGACATCAGTGCGGTTGCAAACAGCACCATCAGCTGCCTGGCTGCGATTGGAAGGGCATTCGTCGAAGTCTGTCTGTGTTTCACCGCAGGGATTCTCCTGTTATGAGAAGCGGGCTGTTTCACTGTTTCGGTCAAGATCCCCGCGGGTGTCAATGTCCCGAAAAATACCGGGGTCCTGCACTGGCACTTCAATCACAATCCCGCGGTACTGCCGTATGACATCTCGTGCACCCGTGTCCCCATGGCAACGTTCGAGCTCTGGAAAAAGTGAACTGCCGAATGCTACCGGATTGCCACGTTGCCCATTGAATACCGGTACAACGATGTGATCCCGGGTCGCGGACTGTTTCAGAGTGCGCAGGGTGTCAGCTTGAAGATAGGGCATGTCGGCCAGACACACAAGAACCGCATCGCAGTCCGTCAGGCTGGTGATGCCAGCGGCAAGGGAGTGCCCCATGCCGTGTTCGGCCTCCTCGCACAACACCACACTCAAATGACTCAGCTCGTCGGGTGTCAGTGCTTTCAGCATATCCTGGTCCAGCAGGGCCTGACGCGTGACAACAACAATGAGCTCGAAGTGAGGTAACAGTGTGCGTACGGAACCGCTGAAAACCGTGTTGTGCTGATCCAGTGGCGCCGTCAACTTTATGCCTTCAAAGCGGCGACTGAATCCGGCTGCAAGCAACAGGGCAACAGTGCGCATGGGAAGGCTCAGTGAAGAATGTGCTGATCGGCAGTCACTGGCAGGATATCCATTTCGTCTTCGTCTTCAAATTCGTCGAACAACGAAATTTCAATGATGAATTCATCCTTGTCGTACTGGGTCTGATTGTCAGAGAGTCTGGTCATTTGCGCAGATGATTTTGCTGTCATGAAGGCGTCTCTTCAGGGCGGAAGGATAGGGTTGTATGGTATCGCAATGGCGGCAGTTCGGGCAATCGCAAGCGGCGTTTTTGCAGAGAAATGTCCTGCACAGCATGCCTGGTGATTCAGATGTAAAAAAAGCCGGCTTTTGATGGAGACACAAAAGCCGGCTGGAGTCTTTTAACAGACAGTGTGGGTTTTCTTGCTCAGTCCCAGCTCAGCGCACCGCCGGTCTGGTATTCAATGACCCGGGTTTCGAAGAAGTTTTTCTCCTTGCGCAGGTCCATGATCTCGCTCATCCAGGGGAACGGGTTTTTCACACCCTTGAACTGCTCAGGCAATCCAATCTGGGCCAATCGCCGGTTGGCAATATACTGAAGGTACTCTTCCATCATCACGGCGTTCATGCCGAGCACACCTCGAGGCATGGTGTCTCGTGCATATTCGATTTCCAGTTGTGTCGCCTGGAGAATCATCTGTGTGGAATCCTGTCGCATCTGGTCGTCCCACAGCTGCGGATTTTCCAGCTTGATCTGGTTGATCATGTCGATGCCAAAATTCAGGTGCATGGACTCATCGCGCAGAATGTACTGGAACTGCTCAGCGGTGCCGGTCATCTTGTTGCGGCGGCCCATGGACAGTATCTGAGTAAAACCACAGTAGAAGAAAATGCCTTCCAGGCAGCAATAGAATGCGATCAGATTCTTCAGCAGCGCTTTGTCGGTTTCCGGAGTGCCGGTGTTGAAGTTGGGGTCACTCAACTCCTTTGTGTACTTCAGGCCCCAGGATGCCTTTTTGGCGACTGAGGGAATCTCATGGTACATGTTGAAGATTTCGCCTTCATCCATACCCAGGGACTCGATACAGTACTGATAGGCGTGTGTATGGATTGCTTCTTCAAAGGCCTGGCGCAGGATGTACTGACGGCACTCCGGGTTGGTGATCAGGCGGTAGACGGCCAGCACCAGGTTGTTGGCAACCAGGGAATCAGCAGTGGAGAAGAAACCAAGATTGCGTTTCACGATCAGCCGTTCGTCAGCAGTCAGACCTTCCTTGCCTTTCCACAAGGCAATGTCAGCGTTCATGTTGATTTCCTGGGGCATCCAGTGGTTGGCGCAACCGTCCAGATATTTCTGCCACGCCCAGTCGTATTTGAAGGGCACAAGCTGGTTCAGGTCGGCGCGGCAGTTGATCATGCGCTTGTCGTCCACTGTCACCCGCTCGGTCCATTCACCCAGCTCCTCCTGGCCGGCAGTCAGGTCCAATTCCTCCAGATCGGCAAGCGCCTGCTGCAGCAGATCCGGATTGATCGCTTCGGGCGGCGCCTCCGTGCTGCCCGAATTCTGTTGGGCTACAGGTGCAGAGGTGGCGGTTGCCACATCCTGTTGCCTGGCACGTTGTGCCTGGGCCTGCTGTTCCGCCGCTTCATTCACACCACCATAGGGCATGGCTGGCGTTGCAGCCTGATTTGCCTGCGCCTGTGCAGTACGTTGCGGCTCCGTTTTTTTGGCCGGAGCCGGTGTGTCCAGGCCAACAAATGAGTCGGTTGAGCTGTCGCTGTAGTCATCCCAGGAAAGCATGTATACCTCCGTCAAAATCTTGCAATTCGTTTACTGACAGGCTTCGCAGTCAGGGTCGTCAATTGAGCAGGCTGCCGGCACTGCTGCCGGTGCGCCACTGGATACCTTGTTGAGTGTGCCACTGCTGACGGTGGATTTTTCCGTCGTGGTTGCCGCCAGGGAGCGCAGGTAATAAGTGGTCTTGAGACCGCGCAGCCATGCCATACGGTAGGTGATATCCAGTTTCTTGCCGTCGGCGCCGGCAATGTACAGGTTCAGCGACTGTGCCTGATCGATCCATTTCTGACGTCGACTCGCTGCGTCAACCAACCAGCGTGGCTCCACTTCAAAGGCCGTGGCGTACAGGTCCTTGATGTGCTGCGGAATGCGATCTATCTGCTGCAGGCTGCCATCGTAGTATTTCAGGTCATTGACCATGACGTTGTCCCACAGGTTCAGCGCCTTCAGGTCGCGTACCAGGTAAGGATTCACCACTGTGAACTCGCCGGACAGGTTCGACTTCACATACAGGTTCTGGTACGTCGGTTCTATTGACTGTGACACACCGCTGATATTGGCAATGGTCGCCGTTGGTGCGATGGCCAGTACATTGGAGTTGCGCATACCGGTCCGGGCGATGCGCGTACGCAGCGCGTCCCAGTCCATGGTGGTGCTCATATCAACGTCCAGATAGTCATCACCACGCGCTTCACGCAGCAGGTTCAGTGAGTCAATCGGCAATATGCCCTGATCCCACAAGGAACCCTTGAAAGTTTCGTAGGTGCCGCGCTCCTCGGCCAGATCAGTTGATGCCTTGATGGCAAAATAACTGATCACTTCCATGGAGTTATCCGCGAACTTCACTGCACCATCGGATGCATAGGGGATGCGCTGGATATACAGGGAGTCCTGGAACCCCATCACACCCATGCCCACCGGTCGATGCTTGAGGTTGGAGTTCTCCGCCTGTGGCACCGAGTAGTAGTTGATGTCAATCACGTTGTCCAGCATTCGAACTGCGGTTTTGATGGTGCGTTCGAGCTTTTCGGTATCCAGTCCTTCTTCGGTGACGTGATTCACCAGATTGACCGAACCCAGATTGCACACGGCAATTTCATCGGCACTGGTGTTCAATGTGATTTCTGTGCACAGATTGGAGGAGTGGATGGTGCCCACGTGCTGCTGTGGAGAGCGCACGTTGCAGCTGTCCTTGAACGTGATCCAGGGGTGCCCGGTCTCGAACAGCATGGACAGCATTTTGCGCCACAGATCCCGAGCGCGGACGGTCTTGAAAATCTCCATCTGACCGGCGGCGGCCTTGCGCTCGTATTCCAGGTAGGCACTCTCGAACGTCTTGCCATGCAGATCATGCAGGTCGGGCACATTGTTGGGTGAGAACAGAGTCCACTCGCCGTCCTCGAAGACACGTTTCATGAACAGGTCCGGTATCCAGTTGGCTGTGTTCATGTCATGTGTGCGCCGGCGATCGTCACCTGTGTTCTTGCGCAGCTCAAGAAACTCTTCAATGTCCAGGTGCCAGGTTTCCAGATAGGCACACACGGCGCCCTTGCGTTTTCCGCCCTGGTTTACGGCCACGGCCGTGTCATTGACCACCTTCAGAAATGGCACGATGCCCTGGGACTTGCCATTGGTTCCCTTGATATGAGCGCCCAGTGCTCGCACCGGTGTCCAGTCATTACCCAGCCCACCAGCCCACTTGGACAGCATGGCATTGTCCTTGATGGCGCCGTAGATGCCGTGAAGGTCATCCGGCACGGTAGTGAGGAAGCAGGATGACAGCTGCGGGCGCAGCGTGCCGGAATTGAACAGCTGGGGCGTGGAGACCATGTAATCAAAGGTCGAAATCAGGTTGTAGAACTCGATGGCGCGCTCTTCGCGGTTGACTTCATTGCTGGCCAGGCCCATGGCCACCCGCATGAAGAAGATCTGCGGCAGCTCGAACCGTGTATTTTCGCTGTGTATGAAGTAGCGATCGTAAAGAGTCTGCAGTCCCAGATAGGTGAACTGGGTGTCGCGTTCTGCTTTGAGCGCCTCACCCAGCAGTTCAATATCGTAGTCGAGCAGATGGGGTGACAACAGGCCAAGTTCGACACCCTTTTCAATATAGGGTCGAAGTACCGCCGGATAGCGGTAGTTCATCTCGGATTGGGTGGCACTGTCGGTGATACCAAGAAACTGCAGGGCTTCGCTGCGCAGGGTGTCCAACAACAGACGTGCGGTGACATAGGAATAATTCGGATCCTGTTCCACCATCGTCCGGGCCGTCATGACGGCCGATGTGCGGACATCGTCCAGTGAGACGCCGGGATACAGATTCTTCAGTGTCTCCTCGTAGATGGAATCGGCCGATACCGCCTCCAGACCCTGACAGGCTTCGTCGATGACGGTACGCAGTCGCGAGGTATCCAGCGGCGCCTGACTGCCATCGGGCAGGGTGACGGTAATAGTGGATTCAGCTGTCTGCTCACGTGCCCGCTGCTGTTCGCGAAGGCGGGCGTGTTCCTCCCGGTAGAGTACGTAGGAGCGAGCCACTTTCTGCTCACCGGTACGCATCAGGGCCAGTTCGACCTGGTCCTGGATTTCCTCGATGTGGATGGTGCCGCCTGAGGGCATACGCCGTTCGAAGATGGTGCTGATCTGGCTGGCCAGCCTGGCAACGGTTTCCCGGATGCGTGAAGAGGCGGCAGCGGTGCCGCCCTCGACAGCAAGATAGGCCTTGGTGATGGCTACGCTGATCTTGCTTTCATCATAGGGTACCAGCGCGCCGTTACGCTTGATGACACGGATCTGGCCCGGTGCGCTGGCTGGTTTTTTATCTGCTTGCTGGATGTTGGCGCTGGCGCCAGCGGTGCCGGAAGGTTTGTAGGTATCGGTATGCATTGGCGTCTCCATGATTTTATTCTTGATCCCCGGGCTATCGGCATGATGCGATGAGATCAGGGAAAAACGGTATTGCCTGAACGGTAAAGCCCGGCTGATGATCCTGCCCCATCTTCCAGGTACGTTCTCAAGTGCTTGCTCAGTGCTTTCTCAGGCGGTCCCACACTATATATAGATGATTTTCTCTGCGTGAACACAAGATAGTGGTGTTTTTGGCGGATTGCAAGGCTTATTGCTGTGGATAGCCTGTGGAAAACCGTGTGTATATCTTGTGTCAGTGCACACTAGATATAGTGGTTTGTCGGAGAAGTGCAGGTAACTGTCGGGAAGAGGCGGAAACAGACGTGAAGATTCGCTAACGAGGGCCAAGCGGGCGGTAATGCCGCCCGCCCGGTAGCGTCATTGATCGCCAACCAGGAATTCGAGCAGGGCTTTCTGGGCGTGCAGGCGGTTTTCCGCTTCATCCCAGACCACGCTGTCCGGTGCGTCCAGCAGTTCGGCGGACACTTCCTCGCCACGGTGAGCCGGCAGACAGTGCATGAAAAGGGCATCAGAGCCTGCCAGTGCCATCAGCTCACTATTGACCTGGTAACCACTGAACTTCTCAAGGCGACTGCCTTCTTCCTCCTCCTGGCCCATGGAGGCCCATACGTCGGTAACCACCAGCGCCGCGTCCCGCACAGCTTCCTGTGGGCTGCGTACGATGGCAACCCGGTCACTGTTGAGTTCCAGCAGTTCGGCCTTGGGCTCAAAACCCTCCGGGCAGGCAATACGCAGCTCAAAGTCAAACTGCCTTGCGGCATTGATATAGGAGTTACACATATTGTGTCCGTCACCCACCCAGGCAACGGTCTTGCCCTGGATGTCACCGCGATGCTCCATAAAGGTCTGCATGTCTGCCAGCAGCTGACAGGGGTGGTAGTCATCGGTGAGCGAGTTGATCACCGGTACCGTGGAATGCGCGGCGAAACGCTCAAGTTTGGCATGGGAGAAGGTGCGGATGGTGATTACATCCACCATGCTTGACAGCACCCGCGCGGTGTCTTCTATGGGTTCGCCCCGATCAAGCTGGGTGTCGCTGGGTGACAGAAACAGTGAAGAGCCACCTAGCTGGGTCATGGCAACCTCAAAGGACACGCGGGTACGGGTTGAGGACTTTTCGAAGATCATGCCCAGTGTCTTGTTCTTCAGGGTCTCCTCGCGCAGGCTCGGGCTTTTTTTCAAGGCCACTGCATGTTTGAGAATGCTTTTCAGTTCGTCACTGCTCAGATCAAGCAATGTCAGGAAGTGTCGGGTTGCCATGGTTCAGCTGCTCATCGTCTGAAGTCGTCTGAAGATGCCGGGGCATACAAAACAAAAAAGGGCAGCCCGTTGCCGCCCTGAATCAAGCGGCTATATTACCCCGGATTGCAGCCGGCGGGCAATTCTCTGGCTGCTGCCCTCTGCCCGATGCTGTGTGCCCGGCTGGCTCCATACCAAGTCAGAGACAGATCATGTAGAATGTCCAGCCCCTGTGAGCTGCCGGAAACGGTGGCAGGCAAACACCGGTACGCCGGAATCAGAATCGGATAACGGGTAGAACGTTTATGAGTATCGAAGAAACCATCAAAGAGCAGATCAGTTCCAACAGTATTCTGTTGTACATGAAAGGGTCACCCGAGCAGCCCCAGTGCGGTTTTTCTGCCCAGGCCGTGCAGTGCCTGATGGGCTGTGGCAAGCGATTTGCGTATGTGGATGTGCTGGCCAACCCGGAAGTGCGCGCAACGCTGCCAACCATTGCCAATTGGCCGACTTTCCCCCAGCTCTGGATTGACGGCGAGCTGGTGGGTGGATGTGACATCATCGTTGACATGTATCAGAAGGGTGAGCTGCAGACCCAGATTGATGCCGCCGGCGGTGGCTCCCCGGCCGCCTGAGTGATGCCTGCCCGTTATCCGGGCAGGTTTCTGCTACCCCGTCAGTATCACTCTGACGGGGGCCAGCCTCCCATATCCCGCCACTTGTTGACCATGCGACAGAACAGCTCTGCTGTTCTCTCCGCATCGTAACGTGCCGAGTGTGCCTCATTGGTGTCAAAATTGATTCGCGCGGCTTCGCAGGCCTTGGCCAGCACAGTCTGGCCGTACACCAGGCCGCTCAGCGTTGCGGTATCGAAGCTTGAAAACGGATGAAACGGGTTACGTTTCAGGTCATTGCGAGCAACTGCCGCATTGATGAATCCGTGATCAAAGTGTGCGTTATGCGCAACCAGGATGGCGCGCTTGCAGGCGTTTTCCTTCAAAGACGAACGAATCAGTCTGAACATATCCTGGAACACTTCCCGTTCTGAGCGGGCGATGCGCAGTGGATGCCAGGGATCAATGCCGGTGAACTTCAGCGCTGCGTCCTCAATATTGGAGCCTTCAAAGGGTTTTACCCGATGGAAGTAGGTCTGCTCAATTCCCAGTGTACCGTTTTCATCCATACCCAGAATTACAGCCGCAATCTCCAGAATGGCATCGGTGCTGGCATTGAAACCGCCACACTCGATATCCACCACCACCGGCATATAGGTGCGGAAGCGCTCCGCCATCAGCGTTATCGGTGGTTGATCGTCCTCGTCCCTCATCAGTGACTGTCCTCTGTCAGTTGCCATGCAATGGAGTGGTTGGCCCGCAGTGGCACCACGGTGCTGTCGCCCAACGGGTATGTTGCCGGCACGGACCAGGGTTTGTGTCGCAGGGTGATGGTATCGGTGTTTCGTGGCAGGCCATAGAAGTCCGGTCCGTTGAAAGCCGCAAAGGCTTCCAGTTGGTTCAGCGCGCCGGCTGCGGCAAAGGCTTCGGCATACAGTTCAATGGCTGCATGTGCGGTATAACATCCGGCACAGCCGCAGTCCGATTCCTTGTCGTGTTTCGGATGTGGTGCCGAGTCCGTGCCCAGGAAAAAACGCGGGTTGCCACTGGTTGCTGCCCGGATCAGTGCCTGTTGATGTGCGTTGCGCTTGAGGACAGGCAGACAATACAGATGTGGCCGAATGCCGCCGACCAGCATGTCGTTCCTGTTGTACAGCAGGTGATGGGCGGTGATGGTTGCTGCGATATTGGCGCTTCCCTGTTCAACAAAACGGACAGCATGTTCCGTGGTGATGTGCTCCAGCACGATACGCAGGTCCGGCAGTTTTTCCGTCAAAGGTGCCAGGATTTCCGTTATGAAGACTTTTTCGCGATCAAAAATGTCGACGGCGTCGCGGGTGACTTCGCCGTGGACAAGCAATGGCATGCCCACGTCTGCCAGTGTCTGCAGTGCTTCACTGATACGGTTGATGTCGGTAACGCCGCTGTCGGAATTGGTTGTGGCACCCGCCGGATAGAGTTTCACCGCATGAACCACACCACTTTGAGCAGCGCGCCTGATTTCCGCAGGCTCGGTATTGTCGGTCAGGTACAGGGTCATCAGCGGTTCAAAGTCGCTGCCTTCAGGCAGCGCGTCCAGGATACGCTGGTGGTAGGCCTCGGCATCAGCTGTTGTGGTCACCGGCGGTTTCAGATTCGGCATGATGATGGCGCGGCGAAAACTGCGGGCAGTGTGTTGCACGGCATCACGCATCGCGGCGCCGTCTCGCAGGTGCAGGTGCCAGTCGTCGGGTCGGGTCAGGGTAATCGTCTGCATCAATCTGTCCGAAGTGTAGGTGTCCGAAGTAACGGTGTCCAAAGTAAGGATCCGAAGTAAAGTTTTATGCCGCTGGGCCGATTCACATGACATCAGCCCGTGTATCGGAAATCTGCTGTCAGATAAAGAGTGCAACAATGCCCGATAGATTCAAGTCTACATTATTCCTGGTGCTGGCACTGCTGGCTGGCAATGCCACGTCGACGGCCGGCGCCGGCACGGTATCGGTATTTCATGCCGATTTCACCGACGCTCGCTGGTCACTGGAGGAATCGGTATTCGAATGTCGTCTGGTGCAGAAGATTCCGCATCTGGGCGACGCGGTATTCTATCACGAGGCAGGCGAGAATCTGGAGTTTTACCTGAGTGTGCCTGCCAGTCCGTTGCGTGAGGGCAGGGCGCTACTGACGTCGATGCCGCCGGCCTGGCGCCATGAGTTGAGCATGCGTGATCTGGGTTACGTGGATGTGGTTCGCAGTGACCTGCCAGTGCGACTGGATGCTGCGCGCAGCCGTTTGCTGGTGGCTGAACTGTCCCGTGGCATGATGCCCACACTGATGCGACAGGCCTGGTACAACGATGAGGAGTCCATCCAGATCGGTATTTCGCCGGTCAATTTCAGCGCTGTGATGCATGACTATCAGGGCTGTGTTGCGCAGTTGTTGCCAGTGAACTTTGCCCAGATTGAACGTTCGACGATTTTCTGGCAGCCCAATCAGACAGCACTGGATGCGGCCTCGCGCCAGCTGCTGGACAACATTGCGGCCTACGCCAAAGCCGATCCATCAGTCTACGGTTTCGAGATCAACGGGTTTACTGACAGCCTCGGTACGCCGCGCCAGAACCTGGAACTGTCCAGAACCCGTGCCTTTCTGGTGCACGAGTACCTTGTGCGCCAGGGAATTGATGAAAGCCTGCTGGCAACCCGCTACTTTGGTTCTGTTGCCGAGTACCGGATCATTCGTGATGAGCAATCTGCAGCTGACCGCGACCGCAACCGCCGGGTCACTGTGCGCGTACTGCGGCGCTGAGCTGCAGGCTCCCTGATGGCTGATACCACAGCCAGGCAGGCCGAAGCAGGGCGTATCCAGTCGAAATTCTCCCCGGTAGTCGCTACAATACCCGCCTTTTCAATTACGCTTGAATGAATCAAGGAGTCTGCGCATGTCAGGCATCAACAAAGTGGTGCTGGCGTATTCCGGTGGTCTGGATACGTCGGTTATCGCCAAGTGGCTGATGGAAACCTATCAGTGTGAAGTGGTCACGTTCACCGCCGATCTTGGCCAGGGTGAAGAGCTGGAGCCGGCGCGCGCCAAGGCGCAGGCCATGGGCATCCAGGAGATTTACATCGATGACCTGCGTGAAGAGTTTGTTCGCGACTTCGTGTTTCCGATGTTCCGTGCCAACACCGTTTATGAAGGCGAGTACTTGTTGGGCACATCCATCGCCCGGCCTCTGATTGCCAAACGCCTGGTGGAAATAGCCAGGGAAACCGGTGCTGATGCCATTTCCCATGGCGCCACGGGCAAGGGCAATGACCAGGTGCGCTTTGAGCTCAATGCCTATGCCCTGACGCCAGGCATCAAGGTGATAGCGCCATGGCGGGAATGGGATCTGAATTCACGGGACAAACTGCTTGCCTATTGTGAGCAGCACGGTATCCCGGTGGAAAAGAAACGCGGTACGAAGTCCCCGTATTCCATGGACGCCAACCTGCTGCATATTTCCTATGAAGGAGATGTGCTGGAAGACCCTGGTGCCGAACCGGAAGAGGACATGTGGCTGTGGTCGGTATCTCCCGAAAATGCACCTGATACACCTGCCTATATAGAGCTGACATATGAAAAGGGTGACATAGTTGCCATTGACGGAAACCGGATGTCACCGGCAACGGTGCTTGCACATCTGAACAAGGTCGGCGGTGCAAACGGCATCGGGCGTGTTGATCTGGTGGAAAACCGTTATGTGGGCATGAAGTCCCGTGGCTGCTACGAAACGCCAGGTGGCACCATCATGCTCAAGGCGCATCGGGCCATTGAATCGATCACACTGGATCGGGAGCTCGCCCACCTGAAGGACGAGATCATGCCAAAGTACGCAACAATGATCTATAACGGCTACTGGTTCGCACCGGAGCGCCTGGCCTTGCAGGCGCTGATCGATCAATCACAAATGCATGTCAATGGCACCGTCCGCCTGAAACTCTACAAGGGAAATGTCATTGTGGTGGGGCGGGAATCCGATGAATCACTTTTCGATGCCAATATAGCCACGTTCGAAGATGATGCGGGCGCTTATGATCAGAAAGACGCGGAAGGGTTCATCAAGCTGAATGCACTGCGTTTGCGCATCGGGGCGAACAAGGGACGCAACCGGTATTGAGTGCTTCGCCGGCCGCGGTCGCCAGGACTGCTGATCGCGGTCGAATTCCGGCTATGCCGTTTTGACATAGGGGTTCAAGATGTCACAATGGGCGCGTAACATGCAGCTGGTGAGAGCCCTCCGACAAGTGGGGGTAATAGCAAGAAAAATAACTGCGGAGGTATTGAAATGTTCGATTTTTGCGAGAAATTGTCGCTTGCCGCAAGACACCGAAATGCGTGGCGTGTGCTGGCCGGCGTCGTTTGCCTGGCGTTGACCAAAGTTGGCTATGCAGACGTCACGGCCGTATTTGACGCTGGTAGTGGAATGGGCGTCACTATTGAGTATCGCGATGACAACCACGTACGTATGCGCAGCCCTGATGGGGGCTATCTGGTGATTACCGAAGGTCGAGGCTACATGGTCAGTGGCTCACCGGGCCAGTGGATGGTGCTGTCGATGGATGACTTTGCTGCCATGGCGCAGCAGGCTGGTATCTCAGGTACCGACATTGATACTGCGGACGATCAGGGTAATTACACATTGCGTGACACCGGGCGCACGGAGACGATAGCCGGCATCCAGGGCCAGGTGCATGAGGTGATTGTATCCGATGGCTGGGGCGAAGAACGAGTCAGCGAAGTCGTGTTGTCCAGTCACGAAGATGCGGTAGCGGCCTACCGCGGAATGATGGCGGTAGTTCGTGTTCTGGGTGAAATGGCAGGTCAACAGGGCCTGGATGGCATGATGCAGACTCAGTACGGTCTTGATAACAGGGCCATATTGCGTGCCGATGGTGACTGGCGCTTGACCAGTGTGCAGCGTGGCAGCATTCCTGACAGCAGCTTTACGCTGCCAGCCGAGCCAACAGAGATTCCGGGGCTTGCAGGCCTGCTTTCCGGCGGCAGTGGCGGAGACAGCGAAATGGCAGCCGCCCTGCAGGGTTGGCTGGGCGATGAAGCCGACCACGTCCGGCGCACGGCAGAGGACGAAGCGCGAAGTGTTGCTGATGAGGCGGCCCAGGAAACACGCCAGGGAGTAACCGACAGTGTACGTGAAGGTGTGCGGTCTGGCATTCGCGGTATATTCCGGTCAGCATCGCCGTGAACGACGCGCTGGGGATCGACACTGTGAGCCGGTGTTGATCCTCACGCCGTTTTCCCTCGGTACTCACAAAGATCGTAAATCACACAGGCGGCACATTTGGGTTTTCTTGCTGTGCAGATGTAACGCCCGTGAAGAATCAGCCAGTGGTGTGCATCCAGCAGATACGGTTCTGGCACCAGTCGCATCAGTCGTTTCTCAACCTCAAGCACATTTTTTCCCGGCGCAATACCTGTGCGGTTACTGACCCGGAAAATGTGTGTGTCCACTGCCATCGCCGGCAGACCGAAAGCGGTGTTAAGTACCACATTGGCGGTTTTGCGACCCACTCCCGGCAGCGCTTCAAGCGCCTCGCGTGAATCAGGCACTACACTGTTGTGTTGTTCGATCAGCGCGGCGCACGTTTTGATGATGTTCTCCGCTTTGGTGTTGAACAGCCCGATGGTCCTGATGTGCTGTTTCAGGCCATCCACACCCAATGCCAGAATTGCCTCCGGTGTGTTGGCGACCGGGAACAGCTTGCGGGTGGCCCTGTTGACACCAACATCAGTGGCCTGGGCCGAAAGTATCACGGCGATCAGCAGCTCAAAGGTACTGCTGTATTCCAGTTCAGTGGTCGGTTCGGGATTCTCGGCTTTCAGGCGTTCAAATATCTGTATGCGTTTTTCCCTGTTCATTCCCTGTCCTGTTTTCTGTCATGGAGCTGGCCGGCCTTACGGGCTCGTGAACGCTCCACCGCTGCCTTGATTTCCGCTTTTATCTGGTCAGCACGTTTCAGGTGGGCCGCAACGGACGGCGCAGCTGCCGGGTCAGTGCGGCCGCCCAGGCGTTGCTGACGAGCGCGTTTGCGCGTATCGGCCTGCCGGGCAAGGCGGGCGTTGCGTGCTTCATGGCGATGTTGCCAATGTTGTGACTGTGTGGCGGTGATCTCGCCGCCACCCTGCTGCGGTTCGATCAGGTCTATACAGTCCACTGGGCACGGGGCAATACACAGCTCACAACCGGTGCATTCGGTCTCGATGACGGTGTGCATGTGTTTGGCCGCGCCCAGAATGGCATCAGTGGGGCAGGCCTGTATACACTTTGTACAACCAATGCATTCAGCTTCCCGTATCATGGCCACGCGCCGTGGACCCGGCTCGCCATGCTCTGGATCCAGAGGTACTATCGGTTTGTGCAGCAGGCGTGCAAGGGCAGCAATGGTGGCATCACCACCGGGTGGACAACGATTGATGGCGTCGCCATTGGCGATGGCAGCAGCATAGGGCCGGCATCCGTCATAGTCACAGCGTTGGCACTGGGTCTGTGGCAGCAGGGCGTTGATCCGGTCAATCAGTGTCAAAGGTTCGGAGTCTGGCATCGGTACCATCAATCATGGGTGGTGGCAGCAGGAATGAACTGTGCGTGTATGCGTGGCCAATTATGCCACAGCTACGCGTGTTGCCTGAATCCGGGCATGGATTATGTGATAAACTCCGCCCCCATCTGAGAACGTCGATCGGAATCTTTAAACCATGAGAAGATGGCAATGTATTGTCTGTGGCTTCATTTATGACGAAGCCGAGGGGCTGCCCGAAGAGGGCCTGCAGCCGGGTACCCGCTGGGAAGATGTGCCGGATGACTGGATGTGCCCGGAATGTGGCGTGGGCAAGGAAGACTTCGAAATGATCGAACTGGCCTGAGGCGGCGGGAGGAGATACCGGTGGCACAACGCAGGATTCTGGTGACCAGTGCATTGCCCTATGCCAATGGACCGATTCACCTTGGGCATATTCTTGAAGTGGTTCAGACCGATATCTGGGTCCGGTTCCAGCGCATGCGCGGGGCCGATTGTGTTTATGTCTGCGCCGACGATGCCCATGGCACTGCCATCATGCTCAGCGCCGAGCGTGCGGGTATCAGTCCCGAGGCCTGGATCGAGAAGATGTCACAGAGTCATCAAAAGGACTTTGCCGGCTTTCTGATCAATTTTGACAACTATCACTCCACGCACTCGCCCGAGAACCGGCACTATGCTGAGTCCATCTATCGTGCCCTGCGTGATAATGGCCATATTGCCACGCGCACCATCAGTCAGCTTTATGATCCGGAAAAGTCACTGTTTCTGGCTGATCGCTTTGTCAAGGGTACCTGCCCGAAGTGTGGCGCTGAAGACCAGTATGGTGACAACTGTGAAGTCTGCAATGCCGCCTACAGTCCCAGTGAACTGATCAATCCGCGCTCGGTGTATTCGGGTGCAACGCCGGTGGAAAAGGATTCCGAGCATTATTTCTTCCGTCTGCCCGAGTTCACGGACATGCTCAGAGACTGGACCCGCAGCGGCACCCTTCAGGATTCGGTGGCCAACAAACTCGCCGAATGGCTGGACGTGGGATTACAGGAATGGGATATCAGCCGGGACGCGCCGTATTTCGGTTTCGAGATACCGGACGCACCGGGCAAGTATTTTTACGTGTGGCTGGATGCGCCAATCGGTTACATGGCCAGTTTCCGTCACCTGTGTGATCGCACGGACTACGAGTTCGATGATTACTGGAAGCCGGACTCGGATACCGAGCTTTATCATTTCATTGGCAAGGACATCATCAATTTCCATACACTGTTCTGGCCTGCCATGCTCAGCAGTGCCGGGTATCGTGCACCCACAAAAGTGCATGTGCACGGCTTCATGACGGTCAATGGCAAGAAAATGTCGAAATCGCGCGGCACCTTTGTTAATGCTGCTACCTATCTGAAACACCTGCATCCGGAGTACATGCGTTATTACCTGGCGTCCAGGCTGGGCAGCGGTGTGGATGATCTGGATTGGCACCTGGATGACTTTGTCACCCGGGTAAACTCGGACCTGGTCGGCAAGGTGGTCAACATAGCCAGTCGCTGCGCCGGGTTCATTCACAAGGGATTTGATGGCGTATTGTCGGACACCTGCAGTGAACCGGCATTGGTGGCCGATTTCCAGGCAGCAGCTGAGGGTATTGCCACTCACTTCGAAAATCGTGAGTACAGTCGTGCCATTCGCGACATCATGGCACTGGCTGATCGCGCCAATCAGTATATTGCCGAAAAACAACCCTGGACGATCGCCAAAACCGATCGGCACGCGCCTGAAGTGCAGGCGGTATGCAGCACGGGTATCAACCTGTTTCGCATCATCATGATTTACCTGAAACCGGTGCTACCGGCCATGGCCGCTGACGCCGAGAGTTTTCTCAACGTGGATGCATTGAACTGGGACAGCAGCCAGCAGCTGCTGCTGGGTCACCGGATCAATGTGTTCAAACCTTTGATCAACCGCGTCGAGGCGGACAAGGTCTATGCCATGATAGAAGAAGGGAAAAATGAAGCGGTGGCAGCAGCGGCCGGTATCGAGACTCAGAACCAAAGCCAGCCCCCGGCTGCTGGTGCGGCCCCGGTTGTTGACGACTCACCGCTGGCGAAAGAGCCGGTGGCCGAGGAAATCGAATTTCCGGATTTTGCCCGGGTCGATCTGCGTATTGCCAGAATCGTCAGGGCCGCGCATGTTGACGGGGCTGACAAGCTGCTGCAGCTGACACTGGACCTGGGTGTCGACGCCGATGGCAAACCGGTGATACGTCATGTGTTCTCCGGCATCAAATCCGCCTACGAGCCGGCAAAGCTGGAAGGGCGTCTGACGGTGGTGGTGGCAAATCTGAAGCCACGCAAGATGAAATTTGGCGTGTCCGAAGGCATGGTGCTGGCGGCCGGGCCGGGCGGCAAGGATATCTGGCTGCTGGAACCCGATGCCGGTGCCGAGCCGGGCATGCGTGTGATGTAGCCACTTCAGCCGCAAAAACGAACAGGTTTACGATTTGACCGGTGCAAGGAATATCGGTTTTACTGGGTCCGACAACATCAACGACAAGAATAGCCTGAGGACACCCAATGAATGAGTCATTCGCCACAACCCGCTGTGGCGCTCGCAATCTGCCGTCAGTTTTCCTGCTGTGGTTTCTTGTACTCATCCCCCTTGCCCTGATGCTCAGTGTGCCGGCTTCGGCGCAGCAGCAGGTGCCACCTGATCCGCCCATCAACGGTCAGGAGGAGCCGGCAGAGATGCCTGCCCCGGCCAGCACATCAGGTTCAATGCCCGCTGACATCACAGAGTCCGCGCGCCAGGTGGAGAACTCCATCGTCAAGATCTACACCACCACAGCCGCTCCGGACTACTTCACGCCATGGCGCCTGATGAATCCGGGGCAGGGCACGGGCTCCGGTGCCCTGATCAGCGATCAACGGATTCTGACCAATGCTCACGTAATTGCCAATGCCAGTTATGTGCAGGTCCAGAAACACAATGACCCCAATCGGTACTTTGCCGAAGTGGATTTTGTCTCGCACGCTTCCGACCTGGCCATCTTGCGGGTCCCGGACGAGCGCTTCTTCGATGGTATGGAACCGTTGGAAATTGGTGAGCTGCCCGAACCCCATACCGAGGTGAATGTGTTTGGGTACCCCATGGGTGGGCGGACATTGAGTATCACCCGGGGCATACTTTCGCGGGTTGAACATCAGACCTATGCCCATTCCGGTGAATACCTTCTGGCTGGACAGATCGATGCCGCCATCAATCCGGGCAACAGCGGTGGTCCGGTCATTGTTGACGGCAAGATAGCCGGTGTTGTCATGCAGTCAGTGGCGGGAGGGCGCGCTGAGGCGCTGGGTTATTTTGTGCCGCCGGATATTGTCCGCCACATGCTGGTAGACAGCGAAAGCGGCGTTTATGACGGTTTTCCGGATCTGGGCTTCCGCACCCAGGACCTGGAAAGCCCTGCTGCCAAATCGGCCTACGGCTTGAGCGACGACGATAGCGGCGTACTTGTGATCAAGGTATTTGACGATTCGCCTGCCCACGGCATCCTGCGCGAAAACGATGTGTTGTTGTCCATTGAGGGATACGACATCGCCGGAGACAGTACCATCCGGATCAGCAGCAGCGTGCAGACGAACTACAAACATGCCATTGACATGAAACATATTGGTGAGTTGGTGCAGGTGGAATTCATCCGCCATGGAGAGCGTCACCGCGAACAGTTGATTGCCCAGCGCCGGGAGGACAGTTACACCCTGGTTCGCTCCGAGGCCTTTGATGAAATTCCTGAATACAAGATCTACGGTGGTGTAGTGTTTGTGCCCTTGAGCATGAACCTGATCAAGCGCTGGGGCCGGGACTGGAACCGGACTGCGCCCGTCAACCTGTTGGCTGCCCGCAATCAGTGGCGGACACCGGAACGCACCGAACATGTGGTGGCGTTGCAGGTGTTGGCGGCTGATGTGAATCTGGGCTACCACGACCTGCGCACCTGGATAGTGGAGTCGGTCAACGGTGAACAGGTCCGGGATTTTTCCCATTTTGCGCACATGCTGCGTGACAATCAGGCGCCCTATGTTGTGTTCAGCAACATGTCAGGCTATCAGGTGGTGATTGATCACGAGGAGGCGAGACAGAGCGAATCCATGATTCTTCAGCGTTACCGTATACCGTCAGCGTATTCCGATGGCCTGTTTGATTGAGTCGGCGCCGCAGCAATACATTGTGATATGATGCGCCGGTTTCGAATTTGCTGAAAAACGGACATTGCTGAAAAAGCCAGGGGAATCACTCGCATGACAATCAAATCCGACAAATGGATTCGCAGGATGGCCGCTGAACACGGAATGATCGACCCGTTTGAGCCAGGCCAGATTCGATACGTGGATGGCAACAAGGTGATTTCCTACGGCACGTCAAGTTATGGATATGACGTGCGCTGCGCTACTGAATTCAAGATCTTCACCAACGTACATACCACCAATGTGGTCGACCCCAAGAATTTTGATGAAGGCAGCTTTGTCAGTATCGACGAGCCGTACTGCATCATTCCTCCGAACTCCTTCGCCCTGGCGCGGACCATCGAGTACTTCCGCATTCCCAGTGATGTCCTGACGGTGTGTCTGGGCAAGTCCACCTATGCCCGCTGCGGCATCATTGTCAATGTGACACCGCTGGAGCCCGAATGGGAAGGACATGTGACTCTGGAGTTCTCCAATACCACACCGCTGCCGGCGAAAATCTACGCCAACGAGGGTGTGGCGCAGATGCTGTTCTACCAGTCGGATGAGCAGTGTGAAGTGACCTATCGCCAGCGTGGCGGCAAGTACATGGGCCAGACCGGCGTCACACCGCCAAGAGCCTGACGTAGACGTCAACATCCTGTCCCGAATCCCTCCGAAGCGGTCAATTATTTGACCGCTGACCTTTTCTGATTTCCCAAGTTGTTGTTTTTAAAGCCTTATGCTTTCTGGCATAGAGATTGCTATCTCTGTTCACAAGATTGTGGGTACGAGCGCAATAACAATGAGTCAGACAGGGCAGGCTTTACTTCGGCGGCAAGCTGACGACTTTGTCGTGGACGCAAGCACGCCCGAGGCGCTGCAGTCGGCGTTCAGGGCGTTCAATGAGTTGTCTCGCGAGCTCAGTGACAATTACCACGCACTGGAGCTGCGTGTCAGGGAGTTGACACAGGAAGCGGCGCGTGCGAATGCGCAGCGGCTGCAGGAGCTTTCGGAAAAGGAACGTCTGGCAAGTCGACTGGAAAACCTGTTGCAACTATTGCCCGGCGGTGTGCTTGTGCTGAACAGCGAGGGGCGCGTGGCCGAGTGCAACAAGGCGGCGGTTGAACTGCTGGGAGAACCGCTGGCTGGCGAATTGTGGTTGGACGTCATCCAGCAGCGATTTTCGCCAAGAGCAGACGACGGACACGAAATTTCGCTCAGGGACGGCCGCCGCGTCAGTCTTTTGACTCGGTCCCTGAATGATGAGCCGGGGCAGATCATACTGATTACTGACCAGACTGAAACCCGTCGTCTGCAACAGAATCTTAGCCGGCATCAACGGCTGTCCGAAATGGGCCGAATGGTGTCCTCGCTGGCCCACCAGATACGCACACCACTTTCTGCAGCCATGCTCTACAGTGGGCATCTTGCTTCGCACAAGCTCAGCGATGAGCAGTACCGGCGTACCGTCAACAAGCTGGAAAATCGTCTGCACAATATGGAACGCCAGGTGCAGGACATGCTGCTGTTTGCACGGGGCGACGCGGTACTGGATACGGTGACGGGAATCAATGCGCTGCTGGAAGAAACCCGAAGCGCAGCCGAGGTGCTGATGCGCGGCCCGAATATACGCTGCCACTGGGGCCATGTGGCAGACGATATGCAAGTGCGTTGCAATCGTGATGCGCTGATCGGTGCACTGTTGAATCTGATCGAAAACGCAGTACAGAGTGCCGGTGCAGCAGCGGTTCTGCATATTGAGGGGGTGCTTGTCCAGGAACAGGGCCGGACCATGGTGCGGCTCCAGGTCAGTGACAATGGCCCGGGCGTGGCACCGGAAATCATGGACCAGGTGACCGAGGCATTTTTTACTACCAAGGCCCAGGGTACCGGGTTGGGTCTGGCCGTTGCCCAGATTGTTGCCAGGGCGCATGGCGGGCGCTTCTTCATTGAATCGAATGAGCACAAAGTCGATCCGGAGGCAGACATGCCAACTGGCACCTGTGCCGGTTTCCTGTTGCCGGTGATCGAACTGGAAAAAACTGGGAGTGATGGATGAGCAAATCAAGATTACTGATTGCCGAGGATGATTGGGATCTTCGCGAGGCGCTGGTGGAAACCCTGGCGTACGCCGGGTTCGATGTGCTTGCTGCCGAATCTGCCGAGCAGGCACTGGAGCTTTTGGCCAGTGAACCAGTGGATATGGTGATTTCCGACGTGAACATGGGCGCTATGGACGGTCACGAACTGCTGTGTCGTATAAGGGCTGGATTCCCGCTGATTCCTGTCCTGCTTATCACCGCGTATGGCAGCATCGGCCAATCGGTGGAAGCCATGCGAAACGGTGCTGTGGACTATCTGGTCAAGCCCTTCAAGCCCCAGACCCTGCTTGATACAGTGCGCAAGTATGTTGCGGTGCCCATGCAGAACCAGGGCAGCGAGTGGCAGCCGGTGGCCGAGGAACCGAGCAGTCGTCAGTTACTGCGTCTGGCGCAAAAGGTGGCGGTTTCCGACGCCAATGTGTTGATCTCCGGAGAAAGTGGTACCGGAAAAGAAGTGCTGGCGCGTTATATCCATCAACAGTCAAGACGCTCGCAGGACACATTCATTGCCATCAATTGCGCCGCGATTCCCGAAAACATGCTGGAAGCAACATTGTTTGGTCACGAAAAGGGTGCATTCACCGGCGCCTACACCAGCAGTCCCGGCAAATTCGAACAGGCCGATGGCGGCACCATCCTGTTGGATGAAATTTCCGAGATGGATATAGGCTTGCAGGCAAAGATCCTTCGCGTGCTTCAGGAGCGCGAAGTCGAGCGCGTCGGAGGGCGAAAGACCATTGCCTTGAATGTGCGTGTGATTGCAACAACCAACCGTGACCTGCAGGCCTGCGTGGCTGATGGGAGTTTCCGTGAAGACCTGTACTACCGTCTGAGCGTGTTTCCACTGCAGTGGCTGCCGCTGCGCCAGCGAACACTGGACATCCTGCCTCTGGCCGAGCGGATTCTGCAGCGGCATGCAGGAACCATGGCACAGTCTTCCGTGCATTTTGATGATTCGGCAAAGTCGCTCATCACGCGTTACAGCTGGCCAGGCAATGTGCGCGAGCTGGACAATGTCATCCAGCGCGCGCTCATCATGCAGGAAAATGGTTGTATCACGGCGTCCTGCCTGGGACTGGATCTGTCGGCAGCGGATGGCTGCAGTGCTGACAGATCAGCAGCCGGCCGTGCTGTGCAGGCGATTGGCGGCCGGACTGAGCCCGGGTTGAGTGATGACCTGCAGGACAGCGCCAGTGTACTGGGTAGCGACCTGAAGCGGCGTGAGTTCGAGATAATCCTTCAGACTCTGCGTGAGCAGGGTGGCCGCCGAAAGGAGACTGCCGAGATTCTGGGGGTCAGTGCACGCACATTACGCTATAAACTGGCGCGCATGCGTGATTCTGGCATAAATATTGAATCTCTGGTCAGTGCCTGATCTGCAGTGACGGTGAATTGACAGTGACGAGGAGTTACACAGGGCATGAATACAATCAATGACCGTTCAGACATCAACCAGGTGTTGATGCAGATGCGACAGATTCGCGAGCAGGTGGCATCACCGGCCGTACGTGCCGCGGAAACGGAACAGGTCGGAGCGGCGCAGGCCAGCGACCGGGTTGGATTTGCCGATATGCTCAAACAGGCCGTGGAGTCAGTCAACGATACACAGCTCAAGTCTTCCGAGTTGCAGACTGCCTTTGAGGCGGGCGACCCGAATGTGGATATTACCCAGGTCATGGTACAGATGCAGAAAGCCAGCGTGTCCTTCGAGGCTATGAACCAGGTGCGCAATCGCCTGGTCAGTGCCTATCAGGATATCATGAACATGCCGATCTGAACCGCGATGCAACCCGGAACCAGTACAGTGATTACAGAGACTGAATATGGCAACAGCTAATACGCAGGCGGCCGTCGCTGCCGGCAACACATCAGGAAGTGCAGCGGGTGGTGGTGCCCGGACCGATTTCCTGGCCGGATTCAATCGACTGGATATCCTCAGGCAACTGGGGCTACTGCTCGGTCTTGCTGCCAGTATTGCACTGGGATTTTCGGTTGTACTGTGGTCCCAGAAGGAAGACTACCAGCCGCTTTACGGTAATATGCGCGGCTTCGACATGAGTGAGTTGGCCCAGACACTTGATGAGCGCAATATCCGTTATCGAATAGAACCTGGCAGTGGCATGGTGTTGGTGCCCACGCGTCAGGTAGCCGACATTCGCCTGCAGGTCGCCAATGCCGGCGTGAGCCGGGACAATGGTTACGGGTACGAGTTTCTGGATCAGGACCAGGGCCTGGGGACCAGTCAGTTCATGGAGAACAATCGATATCGTCGTAGTCAGGAAGGGGAGCTGCAGCGCACGATCAGTGGCCTGAGACATGTGCAGGCGGCACGGGTTCATCTTGCCACTCCCGAGCGCTCGGCGTTCGTGCGCAATGCCCGCAAACCCTCGGCTTCTGTGTTTCTGACGCTTCAATCCGGCCGTCAACTCAGTGACATCCAGGTTCAGGCCATTGCCAACCTGGTGGCTTCCAGTGTTCCGGAAATGAGCCCGGAAGATGTCACCATCGTGGATCAGCAAGGCAATCTGTTGACCCGGAAGCGGGAGAATCGGGAGCTTGCCGTGGCCGCGGAACAATTCGAGTATGTGCGACGTTTTGAAGAAACACTGGTTGATCGGGTGTCGCGTATTCTGCAGCCGATTGTGGGTCCGGGACGGTTCACGGCAGAGATTTCTGCGGACATGGATTTCACCCGTATGGAGCAGGCCGCCGAGCAGTACAATCCGGAGGCAACGGTGTTGCGCAGTGAGCAGTCCATGTCCGAGAGCCGCAACGGATCTGTTGCCATGGGCATTCCGGGTGCGCTGAGCAATCAGCCACCCATCGAGTCGCAGGTGCCGGAGACTGCTGACACCGCCAATGCCAACGGTGGCACCAATGAAGGCAATGCACGCCAGCAGGCCACGCGCAATTTTGAAATAGACAGAACCATCAGTTATACAAACTTTGATCCCATTTCGCTGCGGCGCCTGTCCGTTGCCGTTGTCATAGATGCACAGGCAGCAGCACTGGCCGGAGTTGAAAGCTGGAGTGAACGCGATATCGAACAGATTCAGGCGCTGGTGCGTGATGCCGTGGGTTTCAGCGCCACGCGTGGCGACAGTGTCACCGTTGTCAGTCAACGCTTTGCCACGCTGGATGTGGGGGAGATCGAGGCTGCGCCCTTCTGGCAGGAACCATGGCTTGCCAATGCCCTGCGTCAGTTGGGTGCCGCCATATTCCTGCTCTTGCTGGTTTTCGGGGTTCTGCTGCCGGTACTTCGCAAACTCGCCAGTGGTGGTTCGCGACGCGGACTGGCCGAACGCGGGCGCGATCAGGAGTATGCTGATCTGGACATTGACGGCATATCCGATGAATCGGTGACCCTGTCCGGCGGTGATGACATGTTATTGCCCGGACCTGATGACAGTTATGAACGACAACTGGGTGCGGTGCGGGGACTGGTTGCCCAGGATCCCGGCCGCGTTGCACAGGTGGTCAAGCACTGGATAACCAACGATGGCTGATGCAACAGTTTCACCAAAAGCCTCTTTGGCGAACATGAGTTCGGTTGAAAAGGCTGCAATTCTGCTGATGAGCATGGGCGAGAAAGACGCGGCTGAGGTGCTCAAGCAGATGGGTCCCAAGGAAGTCCAGAAAGTGGGGGCTGCCATGACCACATTGAAGTCGGTGAGCCAGGATGCCGTGGAATATGTGCTCAACCAGTTTCTGAGTGAGTGTGGCACCCAAAGTGGTCTGGGCATCGGCGCCGACAACTATATACGCAACATGCTGACTGAAGCGCTGGGTGAAGAGCGAGCCCGTGGCCTGCTGGATCGTATTCTGCTGGGCGGGTCCAGTGGCGGTATCAATGCACTGAAGTGGATGGACCCGCGCTCGGTCACCGATGTAATCCGCAACGAACATCCACAGATTCAGGCAGTGGTTCTCAGCTACCTTGAAGCAGATCAGTCGGCCAGCATTCTGGCCAATCTCCCCGAAAAGGTGCGGCTTGAAGTGATGATGCGTATTGCCTCACTGGAAAGTGTGCAACCCGATGCACTCAAGGAACTGAATCAGATTCTTGAAAAGCAGTTCTCCGGCAAGGGTGCCAACCCCTCAACGGTTATTGGCGGAACTAAAACCGCCGCCGAAATCATGAACAACCTGGATGGCAATATCGAGCAGGAGTTGATGGAGATGATCCGCGAGACGGACGAAGATCTCAGCACCCGCATCCAGGATCTGATGTTTGTGTTCGACAATCTGGCTGATGTGGATGATCGGGGTATTCAGGCGTTGCTGCGAGAGGTTTCATCGGAAGTACTCATCCTGGCACTCAAAGGTGCTGATGATTATCTCAAGGAAAAGATTTTTGCCAATATGTCCAAGCGCGCGGCGGAGCTGCTGCGTGACGATCTGGAAGCCAAGGGACCGGTGAGAATCGTTGAAGTGGAAGCCGCTCAGAAAGAGATTCTGGTGGTGGCAAGGCGAATGGCCGACGCGGGCGAAATACAGCTTGGCGGCGGCGGCGACGAAATGATCTGACGGGATGACCATGGATAAACATCTGTTTGAAGGTGCAGCGCGCGTGCGGGCCGACGCGCTGACGTCGGTAACGGTGAAGCGATGGATGCCGCCGGAAATTGATGCGCGTGGCAAACTGATACCGGTAGAGCCGCGAGAAGACAGCGTTCGTGAGCAACTGGCCGAGTCTGTTGAACGGGCGGCTTCGAATGCCAGGACAGCGCCGCCTGTTGCTGTCGATGCAGCGATTGTCGAGGCTGAGCTGGCTGCGGCGCGTGAAAAAGGCTTTGCCGAAGGTCGCCAGAAGGGTCTTGAAGAGGGCCGCAGCGCCGGACATGAGGAAGGCTTCAGTAGCGGGCATGGTGAAGGACTCGCCAAGGGGTTGGCAGAAGGGCGCGAACAGATTGCCTTGCAACTCCGGCAGATCAACCAATTGGCCACCAGTCTCACGCATTCACTGAATCAGCAGGATTATCAGTTGGAACAGGCCCTGATGAATCTTGTTCGCGAGATTGCACGCCAGGTCATTGACAGGGATCTGATGATGGATAACGCCGTTGTCATGAAGTTGGTACGGAAAGCACTCGATGCGCTGCCGCCCAGCCGGGACAATGTCCGTATCCTGGTCAATCCGGATGATCTTCCCGTGCTTGAGCAGGCGATCCAGGAAGGTGGTGAGAACTGGCGTGCCTATGGACGCAAGGATATTGCTCGTGGTGGTTGTCGGATCGAAACCGATCAGAGTGTGGTCGACTATACAACGGACTACCGGTTCCGGCGCATGATTGAGCAGATCATGGCCCGGGAGCTGGGTGATCCATTGCTATCGGAAGAAACACTTGAGCCGGCCCCGGCGCCGGTGGTTGTGCCCGTTTCACGCGAATCCACACAGGACTAGTGGCACATGAAACGGCAAAGTATTGCGCAACGCATCCGTCAGTACCAACCAACAGCTACGGCGCATATTCCTCCTGTTATTGAAGGACATCTGACACGTGTAGTCGGTCTCACACTCGAGGCGGTCGGCTGCAGGGTCACCATGGGTGGGCGTTGTCTGGTTGGCAATGATGAAGCCTCAATGATTGAAGCGGAGGTTGTTGGCTTTGACGGTTCGCGTATATTCCTGATGCCGCTGGATGATATTCGTGGCCTGCAGCCCGGTGCGCGTGTGGTGCCGGCTGCAGATGCGTCTCGTCTGGAAGTGGGCGCGGGATTGCTGGGTCGCGTTGTTAACGGCTTTGGAAAACCCATTGACGGCAAGGGGGCGCTGGATCTGATTGGTGCACACCAGGTACCGGAGAACAGCAGTATCAACCCGCTGTCCCGCCACCCCATCCGCCAGACGCTGGATGTCGGTATCACGGCCATCAATGCCTTGTTGACGGTTGGTCGTGGTCAGCGCATCGGGCTTTTTGCCGGCAGTGGTGTAGGCAAAAGTGTATTGCTTGGCATGATGACCCGTTTTACAGAAGCCGACATCATTGTGGTTGGTCTGATCGGGGAGCGTGGACGGGAAGTGCGCGAATTCATTGATGAGATTCTCGGCGAAGAGGGCCTGAAACGGTCGGTGGTTGTAGCCTCGCCGGCTGATGATTCGCCATTGATGCGTTTGCGTGCCGCGGTCACCACAACACGCATTGCGGAAGGTTTTCGCGATCAGGGCAAGGATGTGTTGATGCTGATGGATTCACTGACACGTTATGGTATGGCACAGCGGGAAATCGCACTTGCCATTGGTGAACCACCTGCGACCAAAGGGTATCCACCGTCGGTTTTTGCAAAGATTCCACAATTGGTGGAGCGGGCAGGTAATGCCGACAAGGGGGAGGGTTCCATCACTGCATTCTATACAGTGCTGACTGAGGGTGATGATCAGCAGGACCCGATAGCCGATTCGGCGCGGGCCATCCTTGATGGCCACGTGGTGTTGTCGCGAAGCCTGGCTGAGCAGGGGCACTATCCGGCTATTGATATCGAGGCATCGATCAGCCGCGTCATGCCGGCAATCGCCAGTGACAAGCATCTGGCCGACGCGCGCGAGTTCCGGCGGATCTACAGCCAGTACCAGCAGAATCGGGACCTGATCAGTGTGGGCGCCTATAGCACGGGAACGGATCCCGCCATTGATCATGCCATCGAGCGGATGCCGCATTTCCGCCAGTTCCTGCAACAGGGGCTGGATGAGCAGGTGGTGCTTGATGAGGCAGTGAGCCGACTGAGCCGTGTGGTTTCCGCAACTCCGGGTGCTGACGCCGGCAAGGCCGGCGCGGCCAATAATGTCACCGCCCTGAAGCCCAGAGCTGCCAGCGCCGGTGAACCTCAACGAACCACGGTGCTCGGCAGTAAATCGTGAAACGCTCTGCCAGGCTTGTGCCTGTACTGAAAATTGCCGACCTGGACGTGAAGAAGGCCGCACGAGCCGTTTCCTTCATGCAGAACAGGCTTGTGCAGGAGCAGGCAAAGCTGCAGCAACTTGCCCATTACCAACGTGAGTACCATGAAGCATTGATACGCGACGGTCGCCAGGGCGTCAGTCCAGCACGGATACAGATGGTCAGCCGGTTCAGCAGTAACCTGGACAATGCGATGGTGCAGCAGGAGCGACAGATTGCAGCAGTGGCCGAACAACTGGACAAGGTCCGCGCGCACTGGCACCAGAAGGAGATACGCTTTCGTCAGCTGGAAAAGATGATGCAACGCATCCGCCTGGAAGAGCAGACCGTACGCCAGAGGCAGGAGCAGCGAAATCACGATGACTATGCGCGCCGCAGTGGAAAGAACTCTGGCTGGCGCTGAGTTCGTCACGGGTCTCGACAAGTTGGCAGACAAATTGCAATGACACTGGCATGTCAGACGGCGGCCCAGGGGCCACGAGGTAATTCATGTCAGTGATTTCACTTGTCAGCGCTTTGCTGAATGATATAAACAGCGGCCCGGATGGCCGCAACCCCAGCGCCGGGGCGTCCGGGCAGCGCCTGCTCTCCGCCGGCGGCGATGCGGATGCGCAGCATCCTCGCGCAGGCTTCCCCGTTATTCTGGATCAGCACCTGCACAAGGGCAGCATGCCCGCCGGGCAGCAACTGAATCAGGCTCATCTATCCGGTCTGCTGTATGCCGACACTGTGGAGTCGACCCAGGGCGGCATGAGCTTGCCGCCCGAGCGACCTGTTTTGCCTCTCGCGTACAACACACTGCCGTTTGCCGAACCGATGAGCCTCGATGGTCAAACGAAAGTTCACTCACAGACGCTGCCTGGTGACCCGGCGTTCCTGTCAGATCCGGATTTGTCGCCTGAACCGGATATGTTGATGTTGTCCGGTTTCGGCGATGAGAACATCAGGGAATCTGATTACGCTGCCGGCTCCGCGAACGGCAGCATCGGGGCAGATACTCTGCCCCTTGATGTGCCGGATGAGGTGGCATTGGGCACGGAAAGTGTACCCGACGCTCTGGGGGTTGCGCAGTCTGTTGAGGCTGAGGAGTGGCCTGTTGGTGCCCGGGACTGGTTGGAGGATGGCGCCGGGTCGCAGCCAGGCTTGATGGTTAACGGATCCCGCACTGCGGTTGGAAATGAGGTGCCTGCGCCTTCAGAGCCTGATGTCTGGTCCGGACCGGTTTTGCCGGCAATCGCTCGTGAGCCTTTGATCACCCTTGCCGAGTCGGCAAACGCAGCGGTCCGGCAGGGCGATGTGCCGGTACCCATCGCATTGCCGAGCGCTGTGCGCGGGCTGATGCAACGATTCAGCGAGCAGTTTGGCACTCTGGGCGCGGAGCGTGGGGGTGAGAGCCTCACTGCGTCGTCGTCGGACCTGCGTTCTGCAACGGGCAATGTCCAGCTTTCCGGGTTTGCGCAGCATTTGATCCAACAACAGTCCGCACAGCATCAGCGCGCCAGTGCCGATGCTGAGTTGCAGCAGACACTCAATCCGTCCCGCCAGCAGGGCGCTGGTACCGACGCTGGTGCTGGCGACCGGTTTTTCCAGAGCGCTGGTGGTGCGGCCCGATGGAGCGAAAGCCTGAGCCAGAGTATAGCGCTGTTGGCCTCTCGCGGGAGTCACACGGCACATATACAACTGGACCCACCCGAACTTGGCAAGTTGATGATTCGTATCCAGGTGACCGGGGACCAGGCCAGTATCAATTTTGCCAGCCCGCACGTAGCTGTGCGGGATGCGCTGGAAACCGGGGCGGGTCGACTTCAGGATATGCTGTCAGAGCAGGGGCTCTCTCTCAAGGACATGGATGTATCTGATCAACACTCGGGTGACAGACGGCAGGGTACTGTGGCTGCCGACACAGCCGGACAGGAAGAGGACGGCGTTGAGGATGACGGCACATTGCGCGTGCTTGGCGATTCGATGGGTCTGATTGATGACTACGCCTGACCCTGTCTGTCATCGCGCTGTCAGTAATTTGGCGCCGCCTGGCAAGGAGCCAGATAACTCATTGTTATAAAAGCATATCTAATCTCTGGCACAAGCCTTGCTAACAAACTTCGCAGTAACTGGAATCTGACACAGTATCCGGTTGGTCACACAGGGGAGTTGGAGCGGACATGGCTGAGACAGATATGCTGGAAAACGAAGGCGGCAGGGGCGGCAGCAAGAAGCTGCTGCTGATAGTGCTTGTGCTGCTTTTGGTAGCCGGTGGCGCCGGGGCCGCATGGTTTTTTGTCTTTTCCGATGATGAAGTTGCCGAGGAAGAATTACAGCGCCGTACACAGGCGCCGATGCAATATCTGGATCTGTCCCCATCGTTCATTGTGAACTTTCCCCATCAGGGCCGCCAGCGATTCCTGCAGGCCGAGTTGACCGTCATGTCGCGTGATGTGACTGCACTTGAAGCCGTACAAAGACACATGCCGGTGATACGGCACAATCTCATCAATCTGTTCAACGCGCAGTTGCTGTTGGTGTTCGAAGATCCGGCAGGTATCGAACAACTACGGGAACTGGCTACCCAGGAAGTGCAGCAGGTGCTGCGCAATGAAATCGGTCGTGACGGCATTGAGGAAGTGTTGTTCACGGCATTTGTCATGCAATAGTCAACGGTCACCAGGGTGAGTCATGCAGGATCTATTATCACAAGACGAAATTGATGCCTTGTTGCATGGCGTTGACGACGGGGAGGTAGATACCGACCTTGAAGTCGCGCCCGGTGAGGTTCGCCAATACGACCTCACCAGCCAGGATCGGATTGTGCGTGGGCGAATGCCTACGCTGGAAATGATCAATGAGCGATTTGCTCGGTATACACGCATCAGCCTGTTCAATCTGCTCAGGCGCAGTGCAGATGTATCAATAGGCGGGGTGCAGATAAGCAAGTTTGGTGAGTATCTGCACACCCTTTATGTGCCGACCAGCCTGAATCTGGTCAAGTTCCGGCCTCTGCGTGGTACAGGCCTGATCGTGCTGGATGCCAAGCTCGTGTTCAAGCTGGTGGACAACTATTTTGGTGGTGACGGGCGTCACGCAAAAATCGAAGGACGGGAATTTACACCCACCGAACTGCGTGTCGTGCAGATGGTACTTAATCAGGTATTCGAAGATCTGGCCGAAGCGTGGCGGAATGTCTACAAACTGGAGTTTGACCACTTGCGCTCGGAAGTCAATCCGGCCATGGCAAACATTGTTAGTCCCAGTGAAGTGGTGGTGATAAGCAGCTTTCATATCGAACTTGACGGCGGCGGCGGTGACATGCACATCACGCAACCCTACGCGATGATCGAACCGATACGCGAGTTGCTTGATGCCGGTATGCAGAGCGATGTGGACGAGCACGACGAGCGCTGGGGACGCGCCCTGCGTGATGAAATCATGGATGCCTCCGTGGAGTTTCGCTGCAATCTGTTCGAGAAGCAGATCAGCCTTCGCGATGTGGTGGATCTGGAACCAGGTGACGTCATTCCGGTAGACATGCTGGACTCTGTCATCCTGAAAGCGAACGGAATACCGATGTTCAAGAGCCGGGTTGGCATGCACAACGGTAACCTGGCACTGCGTATAGATGGCATTCTGGAAAAAGACGACTGAGACTGAGGCAGGAGACAGACAATGGCCAATGAAAAACAGGGTGATGATGAGCAGGCCATGGCCGATGAGTGGGCTGCGGCAATGGAAGAATCGGGCGATGCCGCAAGTGATGGCGCAGACAGCGCTGACGCCGGGGCAACCGGGGCTGTCGGTAAGCGCCAGATCTCACCCGATCTTGATGTGATACTGGATATACCGGTTCGTATTTCGATGGAAGTGGGCAGTACGGCCATAACCATTCGAAACCTGCTGCAGTTGAACCAGGGGTCGGTGATCGAGCTTGATCGTCTTGCCGGCGAGGCATTGGATGTACTGGTGAACGGTACGTTGATTGCTCATGGTGAGGTGGTGGTGGTCAATGACAAATTCGGTATCCGTATGACTGACGTGATCAGCCCGTCGGAGCGGATCAAGAAACTAAAGTGACCGAACATAGTGAACTATCACAGTGAAATATCATGAATACTGAATCCACCGCCGCTGCGGTAAGTCGCGAAGGCGTGCAGGCTGTTACCGGAGCGGGCGCCATTGCCCAGGTGGCGTTCTGGTTGCTGGTGGTCGTGGCAGTGATTGTCGCCAGCGCCTGGCTGTTGCGTCGGGTCAGCGGCCAGCATTTTGCCGGCGGTAACAATATGCGTGTGTTGTCCACGCTGGCAGTGGGGTCGCGCGATCGGATCGCGCTGGTGCAGGTCGGGCAACAGCAGTTGCTCATTGGTGTATCGCCTGGACGGATCAACACTCTGCACGTATTCGACGAGCCTGTGCTCAGTGACTCGGAAACCGGTGCGGGTGGATCAGCTGCGGGTAGTGACTTCAGCAGTCGACTGCAGTCAATGATGAAAGGTAAGTCCTGATATGAAAATTCGGACAGGGCTTTTCCTGCTGCTCATGTTGCTGTCGGGCACACCGGCCTTTGCCCAGGACACCGGTGGTGCGGTGCAGCTTGTTGAAAGCCTGGGCGGCGTGCCGGCAATCAGCATGACAACACAGGATGATGGTACGCAGCAGTATTCGGTGACACTGCAGATCCTGGTGATCATGACAGCGTTGACGCTGCTGCCCGCTCTGGCCATGATGATGACCGCGTTCACGCGCATCATTGTAGTGTTTGCCATTCTTCGTCAGGCTATTGGTCTGCAACAGACACCCTCTAACCAGATTCTGCTCGGACTCGCCCTTTTTCTGTCGGTATTTGTCATGATGCCGGTTCTGCAGCAAGTCAATGAATTTGCGCTGCAGCCCTACATCAACGAAGAGATTGGTGCCCAGGATGCGCTGAACAGGGCAGAGCAGCCGTTCAGGGAATTCATGCTTGCCCAGACACGCGAGTCGGATCTGATGTTGTTTCTCGAGCTGTCCGACTCACCGCCGCTGGCTTCGCCCGATGAGGTGCCACTGAGCGTGCTGGTGCCATCGTTTGTCACCAGTGAACTGAAAACCGCTTTCCAGATCGGGTTCATGTTGTTCATACCGTTTCTCGTGATCGACCTGGTGGTGGCCAGCGTGTTGATGGCCATGGGGATGATGATGCTTTCGCCAATCATTATCAGCCTACCGTTCAAAATCATGCTGTTTGTGCTGGTGGACGGCTGGGCAATGGTGATCGGAACTCTTGCCGCCAGTTTCGGAACCTGATGTACGGGAAATGAGGTACGGATATGACACCTGACGTAGTGGTCAACATCTGGCGCGAAGCCATGTGGCTGGTCTTCATCATGGTAGCAGTGACGATTCTGCCCAGTCTGGTTGTGGGACTTGTGGTGAGTACCTTTCAGGCGGCCACACAGATCAATGAGCAGACCTTGAGCTTTCTGCCCCGACTGCTCACCATGTTGCTTGTGGTGATCATCACCGGGCCCTGGTTGCTGCGTCGTGTGCTGGACTTCACCGAAAATCTTATCCTGAACATTCCGATGCTGGTGGGCTGACATGGAGTTTCTGGCGCTCACCGATGCCGAACTCGGCGCCTGGCTGGGTGGCTTTCTCTGGCCCCTGTTCCGTATCCTGGGATTTCTGATGGTGGCACCGGTGCTGGGCAGCAACCTTGTGCCCATGCGTGTGCGATTGGTGCTCGCGGTGGTGCTGGCCTTTGTTGCCGCGCCGCTTGCCGGCGATGTGCCTGCGGTAGATGGGCTTTCCCTGTCGGCTATGCTGATTGTGCTGCAGCAGGTGCTGGTGGGGGCTGCCCTTGGTTTTTTCCTTCAGATCATTTTCCAGTTGTTTACCCTGGCCAGTCAGATGATTGCCATGCAGATGGGACTCGGTTTTGCTTCGATGATGGATCCTGCCAACGGTGTGACAGGCGCTATTCTGAGCACATTCTACGTGATGTTCGTCACCTTGTTGTTTGTGACCATGGACGGCCATCTCTTGATGATTGCCATACTGATTGACAGCTTCCAGGCCTTGCCGGTTGGTACCCAGGGTCTTTCCGATGGCATGATCCTGCAACTGGTATCGACCATTTCCTGGGCATTCGGCAGCGCGCTGGTGCTGGCCCTGCCAGCGGTGACGGCGCTGCTGTTGACCAATTTCGCGTTTGGCATCATGACGCGTGCAGCGCCCCAGATGAACATTTTTGCCCTGGGCTTTCCTGTGGCACTGATGTTCGGTCTGTTCATTCTCTGGGTCCTTGTGTCAGTGGCACAGGAATCCCTCTCTGCAATTTTCAACGAAGCGTTTCTGATGATGCGCGCGCTGTTCCTGGAGTAGGCTATGGCCGAAGACAAGGATTCATCAGCGGAGAAGTCACAGGAACCTACCCAGAAACGCCTCGATAAAGCGAAGCAGGACGGTGATGTTGCGCGGTCACGCGAACTGAACACCCTGGCCATACTTGTGTTCGGCTCCGGGGGCATGATCCTGTTCGGCGGCTATATGGGTACCATGCTCTCAGGCGTCATGCGGCACAATTTTGTGATACACCGCGACAGCCTTTTTGATGACGCCGCAATCTTCTCCCATTTGACGGCGTCTGCGGTCGCCGGACTGCAGTCGCTGCTGCCATTGTTTGGTGTATTGCTGGTGGCCGCGATTCTCGGACCCATCGCCCTGAGCGGCTGGAATTTCACTTTCAAGGCTGTGGCACCAAAGGCGAGCCGGATGAACCCGTTTTCCGGACTCAAACGCATGTTTGGTTCAAAAGCCCTGATGGAGCTGGCCAAAGCCCTCGCAAAGGTGTTTGTGGTGGGGTCGCTGGCGTCGCTGATCCTGTATCTGAATACCGAGCGCATACTGGGTATTCAGCAGCAGGCACTGCAACCAGCGATTGCCCATGCTGCCAGTATCGTTGCGTGGTCAGTGTTGGCCATGTCCTGCACCATGATCCTGATAGTCCTGGTGGACATTCCGTTTCAGCTGCATCAGCACAAACAGAAACTGCGCATGACATTCCAGCAGGTCAAAGATGAACACAAGGACACGGACGGACGACCCGAGGTCAAGCAGAAGATCCGGCAGTTGCAGATGCAGATGGCGCAAAACCGCATGCTCAGCGATATGAGCGAGGCTGATGTGGTGATCACCAACCCCGAGCATTTTGCGGTTGCATTGCGTTACGATCAGCAGGGCTCGGGTGCGCCGGTCATGATCGCCAGCGGCGTTGATTTCATGGCAATGAAGATGCGTGAAATTGCGCGCGAGCACGAAATTCCCGTGGTGCAGTCTCCGGCCTTGGCCCGGGCAATTTACTTCAACACAAGCATTGGTGATGAAATTCCTGCCGGGCTCTACACCGCAGTAGCCCAGGTGTTGGCCTATGTCTATCAGTTGCGCAGCTGGCGTACCGGTGATGGGCCGTTGCCCGAGCTGGCCGGGGATCTGCCCATCCCGGATGAGCTGAAACGTTCGGCAACTGGTCAATCCGGGTAAAGCCGGAAAAACAGGCACGATACTTGAATAGACAGTGCAAGGGCATTACCGACATGGGCTGCAGAGCCCGGAAACCGGTGCCCGATGCAAGGCGGGCATCATCAATTTGACGTATTGGCTGTCAAGAAATTGAATTCAGATGATTGGCGTCGGAATACTGGCACCAGTCACCATCAACAGGATCTGTCCACGGGCAAACATGAGCATAGGTTCCAATATAGACAGACATCTGCTGCTCCACAATGCCCGGACGTTGACGCGCGGCAACCTTGGTATTCCCATATTGTTGCTGGTAATCCTGGCAATGATGACATTGCCCATTCCGCCGTTTTTGCTCGATGTGTTCTTCACGTTCAACATCACCATTGCCCTGGTGGTGCTCTGCGTGGCGGTGTACGCCATGCGACCCCTGGACTTTGCCGTTTTTCCCACAATATTGTTGGTGGCCACACTGCTGCGCCTGGCGCTCAATGTTGCGTCCACCCGTGTGGTGCTGCTGAATGGTCATGAGGGTGGAGCGTCTGCGGGGCGGGTGATCGAGTCCTTCGGTGAGGTGGTAATCGGTGGTAACTACGCTGTTGGTCTGATTGTGTTTGTGATTCTGATCATCATCAATTTTGTGGTGGTGACAAAGGGTGCCGGCCGAATAGCGGAGGTCAGTGCACGATTCACCCTTGACGCCATGCCTGGCAAACAGATGGCGGTGGATGCCGATCTCAATGCCGGTGTCATTGACCAGGACCAGGCCCGTGATCGTCGAAAAGAGATTACCCAGGAAGCCGATTTCTATGGGGCAATGGATGGGGCAAGCAAATTCGTCAAGGGTGATGCCATTGCCGGCATCCTGATTCTGGTCATCAACCTGCTCGGCGGCATTGCCATTGGCATGATGCAACACGACCTGGACTTTGGCACGGCCACGCAGCGTTATGCCCTGCTGACAATCGGTGACGGACTGGTTGCACAAATTCCGGCACTGGTGTTGTCAACGTCGGCTGCAATCATGGTCACACGGAACAACAGTTCCGAGATGATGGGAAGCCAGGTGGTGACCCAGATGTTCGCCACGCCACGCTCGCTTGGTATAGCCGCGATTGTGCTGTTTGTTATGGGGATCGTGCCGGGTATGCCACATTTTGCATTCCTGGCACTGGCGCTGGCTGCTGCCTGTGGTTCGGGCATGATCTACTGGCAACAGCGCAAGGCTGCCGATTCGGATCAGGGTGTGGAAACAGGAAAACCCGGTATCACTGCCGGCGCCCAGCCAAGGGCGCCGGCTTTACCGGGTGCAGCGGGAGAGGCGGCTGAAGCCAGCAGTGAAGAGCTGGGTTGGCACGATGTGACGCCGGTCGATGTGGTAGGGCTTGAAGTGGGTTATCGATTGATACCGCTGGTGGACAAAGCACAGAACGGACAACTGTTGTCCCGTATCAAGGGAGTGCGCAAGAAGCTGTCCCAGGAGTTGGGATTTCTGGTGCCATCGGTTCACATTCGTGACAACCTGGACCTCAAGCCGAATGAATACCGGATCACGCTCATGGGCGTGAAACTCGGCGGTGCGGAGATCCATCCGGACCGTGAGATGGCCATCAATCCGGGGCAGGTCTTCGGGCAGGCAAAAGGCATTGTGACCACCGACCCCGCATTCGGCCTTGAGGCTGTGTGGATTGAGCCGGGTACCAAGGAAAGGGTGCAGAACCTCGGTTACACGGTGGTGGATGCCAGTACCGTGGTTGCCACGCACATGAATGCATTACTGCAACAGCATGCGCACGAATTGCTGGGTCACGAGGAAGTTTACGAATTGCTGAACATTCTGGGACGCAGCTCGAAGAAGCTCGCCGAGGAGCTGCCCAAACAGATCAGCACCAACGTGTTGTTGAGTGTTTTGCAGAACCTGTTGCGCGAAGGTGTGCCGCTGCGTGACATGCGCTCGATTGCCGAAGCATTGGCGGTCACTGCTGCCAGAAGTCAAGATCCCGTCACCTTGACGGCCGCAGCCCGAGTCTCCCTGGCACGTGTGATCGTCCAGAGTATCTACGGAGACAGCAATGATCTGCCTGTCATCACATTGGATCCAGGGTTGGAACAGATATTGCTTGGTTCCTTGAAACAATCTGCTCAGCAGTCAGAAGGTGGCGGAGCAGACGACGGATTGGTCATGGAGCCGGGAATGGCAGAACGATTGCAGCAGTCACTTGTGGAAACCGCCCGCAATCAGGAAATGGCAGGTCATCCCCCCGTGGTGCTGGTTGCTGCCCCGCTGCGACCGATGCTCAGCCGATTCATGCGATTCTCGGTGTCAGGCCTCAAGGTTCTGTCATACCAGGAGATTCCGGAGAACAAACAAATAACGATAGTGGCCACGATCGGGAACTGACACAACGGCCACACTACAGCCTGAGGACAAGATAGCGATGAATGTAAAACGATTTGTGGCACCAGACATGCGCCAGGCGCTGTCGCGGGTGAGCAGGGAGTTGGGCGCAGAGGCTGTTGTGTTGTCCAGCCGGTCCTTGCCGGAAGGTGGTGTGGAAGTGCTCGCAACGCAGACCGAGGCGTCAGGAAACACGGCCGGGGTGTTGGCAGGTACTGGTTCCGCCGGGTCCGATCAGGTTGCGAACCCTGGTGGTTCGCCCTCGCGTGATGACTTCCGCTCCCAGTTGCTGCGTCGACAGCTGGACAATCTGCGTGCATCAAGCGACCGGCAAGGGCTTGCCGCCGGCAGCGACACAATGCGCAGTGGCGACAGACGCCCGGAAAAGTCCCCGATGATGCAGGACTTCAATCGCGCAAGCCGGGAAGTGGGTCAGATGCGATCGGAACTGAACAGTTTGCGCAGTTTGCTGCAACAGCGCCTTGGAGCGGTTGCCTGGGATGATTTCAACCATCGCACGCCGGTTCAGGCCAGCGTCTGGGAGCGATTGTCAGGACTGGGCATTCCTGGTCACCTGATCCGTGACATCCTAGAGCGCGTGCGGCCGGAATACAATGCCGATCAGGCCTGGCGCTTCTCGCTGGCCTACCTGAACCGGGCCATTCCGGTCACAGACGCAGATATTGTTGCCAATGGCGGTATTTTTGCCCTGCTTGGCCCGACAGGCGTTGGCAAAACCACCACCATTGGCAAGCTCGCCACCCGTCAGGTACTGGCGCACGGCGCGGACTCGGTGGCTTTGGTTACCACAGACAGTCATCGGATTGCTGCGCATGAGCAGCTCAAGACCCTGGGTGGCATCCTGGGTGTCGGGGTACATGTGGTAGATCAGCGCAAAAACCTCTCGGACACCCTGGACGGGCTTGCGCACAAATCGCTTGTCCTGATTGATACCGCCGGCATGCACCCATCGGATCCAGCCCTGCAACAGCAACTGGACAGCCTGGCGGCCGACAGTCGGGTGCGTAAACTCATGGTACTGGCCTGCACCAGCCAGAGTCGGGTGCTGAGCACCGCCTATCGCAGTTACTCCCGTGCCGGCCTGGATGCCTGTGTGTTGTCCAAGCTTGACGAGGCGGGTACGCTGGGAGAAGCTTTGGCCCTGGTCATTGATCGGCGTTTGCCCGTGGCCTATGAAAGCTTCGGTCAGGGTATCCCTGATGATCTTGATACGGCGCAGTCAAAAAGTCTGCTGCGCCGGGCCATAAAGGTGGCCGACGTCGAGGATGAGGAGCATGAACCTGCTGACAGGGAACGACTGGTGGCAGAATTCAGTCAGGCTGCAACGCGCGACAGCAGCCAAAACAATACTGGTGTCAAGGTGGCCCTGGCCCGTTGATCGTGATCACAGAGGACTCAAAGTGAGCAGTATACATCCGATTCAGGTAGTGGCGGTGACCGGCGGCAAGGGTGGTGTTGGCAAGACCAGTGTCTCTGTCAATCTGAGCCTGGCGCTGGCCGGGCTGGACCGGCGCGTGGTTCTGCTGGACGCCGATCTTGGTCTGGCCAATGTTGATGTACAGCTGGGCATCCGGGCCGACAGAACCATAGCTGACGTGCTGGACGGGCACTGTGACCTGAAGGATGTGTTGATAAAAGTCGACAATGGTCTCAGTATTATCCCGGCGGCATCGGGTGTGCAGTCACTGGTGCAGATGGGCCCGCGTGAACATGTGGGGATCATCAGCGCCTTTGGAGCGCTCGCCGACGAGATGGATGTGCTGGTGATTGATTCTGCAGCGGGTATATCCGAACATGTCATCAGTTTTGTGCGTGCAGCGCAGGAGATCCTGCTTGTGGTCTGTGACGAGCCTTCATCGATGACGGATGCCTACGCACTGATCAAGGTGCTTAATCGGGATTGCCAGAAACGGGACTTCAGGGTTGTCGCCAACATGACCCGTTCTGCGGATGAGGGGCCAAGACTGTTCAGCAAGTTCTCCCGGGTGGCCGAGCGCTTTCTTGACGTCAACCTGCACTATGCTGGCAATATTCCCCAGGATGACATGGTACGAAAGGCCACACAACGGCAGCGCGCCGTGGTCCAGGCCTATCCTGGTTGCCCGGCATCGCGCGCCTTTCAGAGTCTGGCAAGAACAGTGATCGAGTGGCCGGTAGGGAAACAGGCCAGCGGACACCTGGAGTTCTTTGTTGAACGCCTCGTGCAACCGGCATGACAGTGAGTATGAGCACTGTCT
>JBJHCW010000006.1:0-156101 GCA_050486205.1 Gammaproteobacteria bacterium
GGTAGTGTGGGGTCTCCCCATGTGAGAGTAGGTCATCGTCAGGCATTTAAACAAAGAAAACCCCTATCGGCACAGGCCGGTAGGGGTTTTTTTTTGGCTTGCAGGTGGCGTTATGCACTGGCGATGAGCTACCGCCTTGGTGAGAGTAGGGTGAGCCACGGTGCCCGCAGGGCAAAGCAAGCACGGCTTGCTTGGTGAGCGAACGACCCACATCTGTGATGCGAGGCTGGCCCGAAGGGGCGTCAGGCATCAAACCAAAACCCCTGTACCGGCCTCTGGTGCAGGGGTTTATTTATGGCTCAAAGAAAGTTGTACGCGCTGACGATGTGTGTTGCCGTAAAGGGTATGCGCATGCAAAACTGCGCCATCACACAACAAGGATAACAATCATGATAGTCGATTCGCTGCAAAGGCTCTCCGTGCCAGCAGGTCGTGTGATACTTGGCATTTACTTTCTGCTGCCCGGTCTCATGAAATTCACCAGCTACGACAGGCATGTTGACTACATGGCCAGCCATGGCATGTTTTTTATTCCCTTTTTCCTGATGCTGGCCGGACTGATCCAGGTAGGCGGTGCGGGAGCGCTGTTTGTTGGGTACAAGGTGCCGTTTGTGGCCTTTATGCTGGCCGGGCTGACCTTTATCATAAGTCTGGTGTTGCACGATTTCTGGACGATGGAAGCGGGTTTGCAACGTTCGCATGAGATGCAAAATTTCTTCAAGAATATGGGAATAATGGCGGGGTTGTTGGCGCTTGGTGGCGCGGGTGCCGGTGCCTGGAGCCTGGATCGGAAGTTCGCCCGATCCGCGTGACTACTTGTCCAGACTATTGGCTCAGACTACTGGTTCAGGCTGGGAGTTCAGACCATGAAAACGTTTTATTCACCTCTGCATCATAAACGAGCGGCCACCACTGAGCTTGATGGTGGCATTCTGGTCTCACCCTATGACAAGCCCTCGCGAGCCGAGACCATACTTGCGCGCCTGCAAACGAGAAATCCCGGTCCGGTATTGTCGCCAGAGGTATTTGACCTGGCACCTGTACTGCGTGTTCATGATACAGCGTATATCGATTTTCTGCAGACCTGCTGGCAGCGATGGGCAGCAGCCGGGAAGCCGGGGGAGGCGATTCCTGCCATCTGGCCAGCGCGGGGTATGCGTCAGAGATTGCCTGAAGACATTGACGGGCGACTTGGCTATTTTGCCTTCAGTGCTGACACTTCGATTACCGAAGGTACCTGGGAGGCGGCAAAATCGTCGGTGGATGTTGCCTTGTCGGCATGGCAGGCCGTGCACGCCGGTGATCGTGCAGCTTTTGCGCTTTGACGACCACCGGGTCATCATGCCTCAGCCGATCAGATGGGAGGGTATTGTTTCATCAACAATGCTGCAGTAGTCGCCCAGTCGTTCATCGACCATGGCGTTGCCAGGGTGGCGGTGCTGGATGTCGACTTCCACCATGGCAACGGCACGCAGAGTATTTTCTATCATCGAGGCGATGTATTAACGATCAGTCTGCATGCCGATCCGGATCAGGTGTTTCCGCATTTTCTTGGATTCGAAGACGAAGTCGGCACTGACGAAGGCAGCGGGTTCAATCTCAATCTGTGTTTTCCGCCGGGCACGTCCTACCCGGTCTGGCGGCAGGGCCTGCAGCGCGCCTGCGCGAAAATCAACGCATTCCGACCTGATGCGCTGGTAGTGGCATTGGGTGTGGATACCTATGAACATGATCCGATATCCTCGTTTCGATTTGCTTCGGATGACTACCTGGACCTGGGCGCTTGTCTTGCGGCGCTGGGGATGCCCACGGTCATCACCATGGAAGGCGGTTACGCTGTGGAGGCCATCGGTGTCAACGTGGTCAATGTTCTGGAAGGTTTTGAGGCCAAAGTCCGGGTCTGAAAAAAGTGACGGCACGGTTCGAATAAAACCCAGCTGGCCGGTGTATATGTGTTGTGATCACCAGGGATTGTAGCGACACGATGAACCAGGCCGGACAGACAGATACCGCTTTATTGCACCGCTGTCGCCGCGGCGATGGCCAGGCATTCAGGCAGTTGGTTGAACAGCTGAAGAAGCCTGCGTATTTTCATGCTCTTGCGCTCACTGGCAATCATGCGGATGCATTGGATGTCTCCCAGGACGCGTTTGCCCGGGCATGGGTCAACATCGGTCGTATTGATCCATCAAGGCCGTTCTATCCCTGGTATTACACAATACTCAGGCGCCTGGCGCTGAACTGCCTGCGAACACGTGAACGACAGCGTGTGGGCAGTATCGAAGACGAGCAGCAGTATGTTGCCGATGCTTCCTGGGATCCGGCCGAGACAAATCAATCCGGTGAGACGCGTGCCCTGGTCAGGTCGGTCATGCGCCGATTGGCCCTGGAGGACAGGGAAATCATCGCGCTGAAGGATATGCATGACTACCGTTACCAGGAGATCGCCGTCATGCTGTCGATCCCGGTCGGTACCGTCATGTCGCGGCTGTATGCTGCTCGAAAGCGTTTCAGGGCAATGATGGAGGATACCGGTTATGAACACTGACAGATCCACCGACAGCAGGGAACTGATGATGCTTGTGCTGGACGGTGAGGCAGATGCCGCACAGATTCAGGAGCTGGAATCCCGGCTGACTGCTGATGCGTCGCTGCGCAGGGAATACGACTCAATGAAAGCAATGAAGGAGATGACCATGGACTATCGACCGCCTGAGCCTGATGCTGCGATGTGGCAGAGCTACTGGGCTGGGGTATACCGCCGCATGGAGCGCGGTCTGGGTTGGGTGCTGTTTTCCATTGGCGCCGTAGTGTTGATGTTATACGGGGCCTGGGAGTTTGGCCGCCAGTGGTGGAGCGATGACAGCATTCCTTTCTGGGTTCGTATTGCGGGGGCAAGTCTGGCGGCAGGCACCATCATACTACTCGTTTCAGTAGTGCGGGAAAGGCTGTTTTTTCACAAAAACGAACGTTACAAGGATATTGAGCGATGATAGTGGCAACATCGCCTGCCATCGCAGGCAGAAACATCACGCACACCCTGGGCATTGTCAGGGGCAACACCATCAGGGCCAGACACATAGGCAGGGACATTCTTGCAACCTTGCGTTTGCTTGTGGGTGGAGAAATCAATGATTACACAAAAATGCTGGCCGAGGCCCGGGAGCAGTCGCTGGACCGTATGATGGAGGAGGCCGCTGGATTGGGTGCCAATGCCATTGTGGACGTACGCTTTTCCACCAGCTATATCATGACTGGCGCAGCTGAAATCCTTGTTTACGGAACAGCAGTCATTGTGGAATGAGTTTTCCCAGAATTCGCTTCATTGCGTTGCCCGGAACCGGGGGAATCCACTGTGGGTCGCGATAATGTGGCTCATCTGGCACGCTGAACATTGGCGTGTAATAACGACAGCCTTCGAAGTAATAGTGGGTGACCTGGGAGTGACGACTGCGTGAGTGGTCTTTCTGTTCGGATCCGCCGTGCAACAGATTGGCATGCCAGATGATGGCCTGCCCCTTGCGAATGATACCCAGCGCCGGTTTCAGTCCGGATTCGCGAATTTTACCATCGATGAATTGTTCATAGGCAGGGTAGTATGCGTAGCCGGTACCCAGGCTTGCATCCTGCATGGTGTATTCCGGCATCTTGTGACTGCCGGGGTAGTAGATCAGCGGGCCGTTATTTTCATCAATGTCTTCCAGAGCCACCCAGACCCCGGCCATGAAACCTGACGGCATACTGTTGAAATGTATGGTATCGGAATGGCAGGCCTGTTGTGTGCCAACCGGAAAGTTCAATGTCTGGAAGGGCAGTGGTTTACGCCCGTAGAGTTGTTGAAGCGCGGCCAGTGTGAAGGGGTCTGTGGCAATTTTTTGCGCGCTCCGGCTTTTTTTCCAGGCGTCCTGCACGCGGATGCCCGTGGTCTGAGACTTGCGCTGGTCCGGATCATACAGGCGCTCCATGTCCTGAACGACACGATCCAGCAGTCTGCCACTGAATCCGCTGTCGATGACCAGAAAGCCATCCCGGTGAAAGGCGTCGACACTGGATTGATCAAGCACGTTTTGCATGGTTGCCTTTCCCTGAATTAAAACGGGTGATGAGATTGTCAGTTACCGGGTTCCTGGCACTGCCAGCAGACGCCAAACCCGGCCGGTACCTTGGCCTTGCATGACGGACATACCCAGTCCTCGCGGGCACTGCTGCTGTTGTCCATGAATTCATCAACTACACGACGCGCCACCGCCTCGTCTTCGTCGTTGATGACGTAAAGCTCTACCCAGGCATCCACCGGGGCTATCTCTCCGGCAGCGCCCATCAAACCCTCGCCACGAACGGTACATTCAATGCCGCGGCGCTCCAGCATGTCCTTGAGGATGTACATCATGCTGGCGTTGGGGGCGGTGTATATACGTTGCATGCGCGCATCATAACAGATGCATGTGTTTGCCTGAACATGAAAGCCTGATTTACCATGTGGCGTTTTTACGCCCACGCACTGGAGCGAAAAGCCTCATGTCTTCGCAGCCGGATTGCAGGTCTGCCGCCAAGGTGTCAAACCTGTTTCTTTATATTGAAGCACTTCAGGGTGACCGACCATGGGGGCGACTTCTGGATGCCGGAACCGGTGAGGCTTCGCTACGGTGGCTAACGGGGCTGGCGACGGCGAGTTGGACAGCAATCACTGCATCACAGCGTATGGCCGAAAAATCCCGGGCGGCGGCGAAGGGCCGGATGCGCAAGGTCGACAGGGTTCTGGTTGGCAACTGGAAGGACGAAGCGCTGCTGGCAGGCGAGGTGTACGACACGGTACTGGTGGACTATCTGGTGGGCGCCATAGATGGATTTGCGCCCTATTGGCAGGAGCAGGTTTTCGAGCGCCTGAGGCCACATGTGGGCGGCCGCATATACGTGACGGGCGTGGAGCCTTATGTACCCTTTCCTGCGCCGACCGAGGCCGGTCAGATGGTTCGCGAAATTGGCTGCCTGCGCGATGCCTGTCTGCTGCTTGCCGGCGAGCGGCCTTACAGGGAGTTTCCTGTTCAGTGGGTCATGAGAAAGATGATGGCGGCCGGTTTCCATATTTCCGAGGCCAAACACTTCCCGGTAATCTACAGGGAACGGTTCATCAACAGTCAGTTGGACATGTGCTGTGATCGACTGACCCGGTTCTCCTCTCCTGGCCTGTCTGATGCCATGCTGTCCCATGTCGAGCAGCTTCGCACACGAGCGCTTGAGCTGTGTCGCCGTGAAGATGGTTTGCGACATGGTGCCGACTATGTAATCGCTGCCGAACCAGCCTGAGCAGTTCTGCGGCGGCACAGTTCTTGATCCGGCGGGCGCCTTGCGTTATAGTTCGCTTCGACTAAATGCTATGATATAGCATACCTGTTACTGCGCTATCTATCGCACTACCATCAAGGAGCAACAAGAATATGCTGAAGCGAATCATCCCGGCATTGGTGCCGGCAGTCCTCGCAAGTCCGCTGCTTGCCCAGACAGGCAACCAGGAAGGCAATACAGCCATGCATCGTGACCCACTTGACCGGGTTGGTACCCGAGCGGCCGCACTGCGCCTGGGCGCGGGCGGGCAGCCGAACACGGCATTCAACCCGGCAATTTCTGTCATTCTCGACGGCGCCTACTTCAACGATTTCAACAGCGATGTTGGAAGCCCGGACGGATTCGGTGGTGGTCACGATCACAGCCATGGTCACGGTCATGGCGCCGAGAACGGTTTTGCGCTCCGGGAAGCCGAAATCACCTTCAGCGCCGCCGTGGACAATTATCTCGATGCAATGGTGGTGCTGGCAGGCAGCAGCAACGAATTTGAGGTTGAAGAGGCCTATATTACAACGCGCAGTCTGCCTGCGGGTCTGCAGGTGAAGGCGGGTAAATTCCTGTCGGATATCGGTTACATGAACAAGCAACATCCACACGACTGGGACTTTTTTGACCGACCGTTGGTCAATGAGTATCTTTTCGGTGATCACGGCCTGCAGGAGACTGGTGTGCAGCTGTCCTGGGTGCCGGAGTCTGAAACGTACACCCGCTTTGGTCTGGAAGTGCTCCAAGGCGAGACGTACGGTATTGCTTCTTACCAGGGCGGCAGTGATTTCACCATTGTCAGAATGGATGGTGACCCGTCGGCAGAGGGTCCAAGTCGTCAGCGCTGGCAGGCAAACAACGGTCTCAGTGATGTCTCTGGTCCCAGGCTGGTAACAGGTTTTGTGAAAATTGCGCCTGATCTGGGCTTTGACAATGCTGTGCAGTTTGGCTTGTCTTACGGCCGCAGCAGAGCCTGGCAGGACACCGAGGCTCACTCCAGTGGTCGACTGGAAACCTGGGACGGTGATGCCTGGTTCTGGGGAGCCGATGTGATCTACCGTCATGATGCCGGTCGCGCCTTTGGCGACGGAAGCTGGAGCCTTCAGGGTGAGTACTTCCATCGCACCATCGACGCCGACTACGCAAGCTGGGTCTTCAGCAACGCCAACACACTGGTGCCCACCACTGCTGGCGGTATGGCTGATGTGTTTTCCGGCACTGCAAAGCAGGATGGTATCTACGTACAGGGCGTTTACGGATTTGCGCCGCGCTGGCAGGCAGGCCTGCGAGCAGAGATCCTTGGCCTGACCAATGACACCCTGATACCTGTGCGATCAAACAATTCCTTCGAGTCCGAACATGAGACAAAACGCTACACCGGTGCGATCACATTCCGCCCCACCGAGTTCTCCATGTTCCGTACACAGCTGAATTACAACGACAGCGACCACGGTCACGGGGGTTGGAATCTTGCTGTTCAGTTCAATATCAGCCTGGGTGTTCACGGCGCGCACCAGTTCTGATCCCGGACGGGGATGTCATATGGGCAAGGAAGCCCGATTCATCAACAAGTCCTGCCCACTTGAGGGGCAGGGCTTGTTTACTTTGCTGACACAGGGGAAAATGAAGCGATGCGATATATCATAGCGATAATTTTTCTGGCGCTTTCTGCAGTCAGTCACGCCGAATTCAATGTGGCAGCAACAACGACCAGCATGGGTATGCTGGCCCGTGAAGTCGGCGGGGAGCGTGTACGGGTAATTGACCTGTCACCGCCTGATCGTGACGCACACTTCCTGCAGGCTCGCCCCAGCATCATGGCAGGTGTTCGTCGGGCCGAGTTGCTGATATCCGTGGGTGCAGAGCTGGAGGTTGGCTGGTTGCCCGCTGCCGTTCAGGGCGCCAACAACCGGCGTGTCTACCCCGGGCAGCCAGGATTTTTTGAAGCAGCTCAGCATGTTGAGCTGATCGAGGTCGGCGGCCCGGCGGATCGTGCGCTTGGTGATGTGCACCCTGACGGTAACCCGCACTTCAATCTTGATCCGCTGAGAATGGCCGGACTTGCACGCACACTGGCCGAGCACCTGAGTGTATTGCTGCCCGAATTCTCCGAGGAATTTCACGCCAACGCGGAGCGTTTTGTCGGTCAGGTAGAGGAACGCATGCCGCAGTGGCGCGCGAGGCTGGAGGGGGCACCGGGCATTCTGCAATACCACAAGGATGCCAATTACTTCGCCAGACTTTTTGATATTGAAATGCTGGGGTTCATTGAGCCGTTGCCCGGCGTGCCCCCGACTGCCCGGCACCTTCGTGATCTTGTCTCACAAATGCAGGGGCGAGAGGGCATCATCACGTATATGACTTTCCAGCCAGAGCGTGGCCCCCGGTTCATGGCCGAGCAGTTGGGTTGGCGGCTTCTGGCTCTGCAGCTTGAGCCGGTGCTTGGCGCGACTGCCGACGACTACTTTGAGCTGATTGATGCCTGGGTGGCCGCAATCAGCGGTGAGTCGACCTGAGCCAGTGTGCTTGACCTGACAGGAACAAGAGTGTTTTGACCGCCTCCGATGTCTTACTGGAATGCAGGAATGTAACCGCTGGCTACAGCAGGCCGGTGGTGCGTGATGTGAGCTTTGTGCTCAACAAGGGTGATGTGCTGGGGATCCGGGGGCAAAACGGAGTGGGCAAGTCCACGCTGTTGTCTGCCATAGCCGGGGCGGCCAGAATCTTTGAAGGCGATGTCTTGCGCAGCCCTGACACCGAGCTGCTGCACCATCGTCAGAATTGGGAGGTCGGGGCCGAGTTTCCGATGACGGGTCTCGATGTCTGTGATCTTACAGGCGCCGGTGTGGCTGAAGCGCCTGCCCGGTTGTCCAGCCTGTTGCCAAAGCGTCTTGACCAGTTGAGTGGTGGGCAGGGGCAGATGGTCAGGTTATGGTCCTGCCTTGGCAGCACCGCAGGCCTGCTCTTGCTTGATGAGCCGACCAACAGCCTGGATACCTCAGCCATAGACGAACTTGTCACCATGATCCAGGCAACCAGCACCCATCGGGCGATGGTGGTTGTCAGCCATGAATCAGCATTCCTGGATTCGGTGTGCAGCCGCAGTTTTACGCTGGAGTCGCCGTGACCGAACTGCTCTTCGACCCCATGTTTCGTGTGCCGTTCATCACCGGACTTGTGCTCGCGCCGCTGACAGCCCTGCTTGGTACCCTGCTCCGGTTGCGGTCGGAATGGTTGGCTGCGCTGGCCTATTCCCAGCTGGCCGCTGCCGGTGGCATTATCGCGGCGTTGTTCCATTTACCGCTGCTGGTCGGCGCACTGGTGGTTGCGGCGCTGGTTGCGGCGTACAAGGGATTGTTTTCCCGCATAGGTAATGATCATTTTGCCTTGTTGATTCTCTTTGGCTGGACCCTGACCATGGCCGCTGCCAGCTACAGCGCTCACGGTGATATGGTGGGTCGGGCGCTGCTTGACGGCCAGCTTTACTTCATCTCCACCAACCATCTGATTGCCTCGCTTGTTCTTCTTGTCTTAGCCGTGCCCTTGCTGCGCTGGCTGATGCCGCGACTGCTTCGCACCAGTTTTTTTCCTGACTATTACCTTGCCAATGGGGCAGGTGGCCGCAGGCATACACTGCTTTTTGATCTGTTTGTGGTGGCCAGCATTGCAATTACTGCCACTGCGCTGGGTGTGATGAGTACTTTTGCGCTGGTGTTCATCCCCTCATGGGTGGCCTGGAAGATCGCTGTGGGCTGGAACCAGGTCATGCTGATCAGCGTGGTCATTGCGCTGGTCTGCTACGTGCTCGCCTATGTGCTGGCCATTGCCATCGACCAGGCTTTTGGCCCTGTCCTGACCGGCCTGCTGGTGCTTTCCGCCAGTCTGCGCCTGCTGCCCGCTATCTCCAGAAACTCTTTGGCGCAGTAGCCGGGCACTTTGCCGATAATTTCTGGAACGCTATTGTATTTTTTCCCGGTGGTGATACTCTCAAATATGGTTTGACCGAGCTCATAAATGAATGGGTTCATTTATTGGCAAATAGTCAATGGCAGCCGTATCGCCTTGAGATCACTAACAACATCAATGATATATGCTTTATACCAAGGCAAAACCGGTCCCCAGGTGGTGAGTCCGGATTGCTGCTGGAGGGGATTATGCTGAAGTACTCGAGACTTGCGTCCTGGCTGGGTGGCCTGGCTTTCGCTGTCGCTGCATCTGCAGGTGCAGCATCCGAACGGGTGGGTGACTTTGCCTTGCTGGATCAGAACGGCGTTTATCACAATATGAGCTGGTACGATAACAATCGTGCCGTGGTGTTGCTGGTTCAGGTCAACAATGACCGGATCAGTCGTGCCGCCACTGAAGCGTTCATGGCAACCATGGATCGACACGCTGATGACAGCGTCATTTTCAAGATGATCAATCCACTTGGACAGTCGCGGGATTCTGTCATCCGTGAGCTGGATGCGCTCGGGGTAGATATCCCGGTGCTGATTGATGATGCACAGATTGTGTCCGAAGCGCTCGGCATCGAGCGAGCCGGCGAGGTGCTGATCTACGATCCGCGCACATTCCGGGTGGCTTATCGTGGTCCTGCCGGAGACCGGCTTGATCAGGCGCTGGCTGCATTCATGGCTGGCGATTCCATTGCCGAGCCGGTGGTTGCCGTTGATGGTCCACCGATTTTCTACGCAGCACGCGATCGGCATTTCTCCGAAGGCGTCTCCTACAGCGAGGACATCGCGCCCATCCTGGTAGAGCATTGCGCCAGCTGTCACCGTGACGGTGGCATTGGACCTTTTGCTCTGGACAGCCACTCCATGGCTCAGGGCTGGTCACCGATGATCCGCGAAGTGTTGATGACAAAGCGTATGCCACCGGCACAGATCGATCCACATGTGGGTCAATTCTCCAACAGCTACTATGTACCGGAAGAGCAGCAGCAGAAGCTGATGCACTGGATTGCCATGGGATCGCCGAGAGATGGTGATGTTGATCCGCTGGCAACCATCGAGTGGCCTCAGGCTGAGTGGGAGCTTTATGCGCGCTTCGGCGAGCCGGACCTGGTGATCAATATCCCGCCGCAGGAAATTCCTGCAACCGGCGTGCTGGACTATATCAACATCGTGGTACCGATCGAAGGCCTGGATCAGGATCGCTGGCTGCGTGCCAGCGAGTATATCCCCAGCGACCGCACGGTATTGCACCATACGCTGAATGCACTGATTGTGCCCGGCGAGGCGCCGGCACCTGGCCTGATCGGGTCGTTTACCCATCCTGACCAGCCTTACATCACACCGTACATTCCAGGCGCTGAACCGTACGTCGAGGATCCGGATACCGGTGGCTTGCTGAAGGCGGGTACACAACTGGCGCTGAACATGCACTACACGACCACAGGTCGTGCCACGGTGGACGAAGGCAAGATCGGTTTGTGGTTCTATCCGGATGATCAGGTGCCGACTCAGCGCAAGCTTGGTGAATGCGCCTGTATTTTCCCCCAGGACTGGACCGACATTCCGCCACATGATCCGCACTTTGTGCAGACCAAGAGCGTGACAGTGGGGTATGACGCCTATCTGACTGGCTTCCACCCCCATATGCACTTCCGTGGCAAGAGTATGACGTTTGAGGCGCACTACCCGGATGGCAAGGTGGAGCAGTTGCTGAATATCGCGCGCTACAACTACGACTGGCAGGTGGAATACAAACTGGTGAAGCCGAAGTTTGTGCCGGCCGGAACGGAAATTGTTGTGCACGGTGCTTTTGATAATTCCGAGCAGAATCCTGCCAACCCTGACCCGAACCGTCAGGTACCATGGGGGGAGCAGAGCTGGGATGAGATGTTCTTCGGGCAGGTGTACTGGAAGGCTGCCGACCCCCTGATCATTGACGAACTGCGTGATCGGGCTGATCAGATTCGTGCTGCACAGCGCGCCCGTCGTGAGAGTGCTGGTCTGTAACCCAGCCTCAGATCTGGTGATGGATCGATAAAGTCCCGTCAGGGGCAACATCGCAAGACAAAAAAAGGGCCATGAGAATCATGGCCCTTTTTTTGTTACGCAGGTTTTATGCTGCGGCTGTAGCTGAAAGGGTCAGGACTTCCCGACCCTTTCAGCTACAGCAGGAACTGTCACTGCAAATACCTGGGCTCGTATCGCTTGAGGCCACCTACCGGTCCAACTTCAGCGCCGTAGATGTTGCCAAACCGGTCTACTACCACGCCCTCAGCTGTGCAGGTGCCTGTGCAGTCAGGTACCGGGTCTGGAATCAGGTAGTGTACCTCGCCGGTTTCCGCGCTACCGATGCGTATGCCGCGGGTCCAGTGAGTACGGTGCTGGGAAGAGCCCAGCGAGCCGCTCTCTGAATCGGCTGCGTACAGGGTGTCATTCTCGTCAATGTACAGACCGCTGATGCGGCTGAACTGGTACCAGATATCCAGCAGTTCACCATCCTGGGAAAGGATCTGGATACGGTCATTGCTGCGATCAGCAACAAACAGTCGGCCCTGGCTGTCCATGGCCAACGCGTGCGGTTGCATGAACTGCCCCGGCTCTGTACCAAACTCACCAAAATGTGTCAGGTACTCACCGTCCGGTGAGAACTTCAGGATGCGACCCGGTGAACCGGGTGCATTGGAGTGCCCTTCTGCCACAAAGATGTGACCGTCCGGTGCGACCAGTACATCGTTTGGCTGGAAGAAATATCCCGGCTCACGTGCGCCGCCGGGCTCGCCCAGAGCCATGAGGTATTCACCGTCAGGGCTGAACTTGTGTACCTGATGCCCCTTGATTTCGTCCGGCTCATCGTCGCCGGAGTGATTATCGCGCGCATCGGTAACCCAGACGTTACCGTCCTGGTCCACGGTGATGCCGTGAGGCCAGGTGATGGTGCCGGCGCCGAAACTGCGCACCAGATTGCCTTCGCGATCAAATTGCATGATGGGGTCAAGATGATCATTGATCACGCAGGCGTTGATGTTGCCGCTGCAACGCTCGGCTACCCAGATGTGCTCGCCATCGGGTGCAACCTGAACTGCGCTGGTGGAGCCCCAGGTACGCCCTTCAGGCAACTTGGCCCAGCCCACTACCGTGACATACGGATTGGGCAGTGCGTTGGTGGCCGGATACTCCGGATCGCTGTAATTCGGCTGCGCCACCGCCACCAGGGGCACTGCGGCAACCGCAGCGGCCAGCGAAAGCAGTGCTGATTTGATGGTTTTATTTTTTGTAGACATTGGCAGAGAACTCTCCGTGCGTTATCGATTGAACGAAACAGAATATACTACCTTTCCGGGTAACTCAAACCATTGGAAACACTTGTATTATTGTATTGCAAGCTGATACGCGAGTGTGTCGGATCGTGCCGGACTGCCGTGTCGGGATGCGGCAGAAGGTCTATTCGCGGCTCCAGATGCGGGTCGGTTCGATTTTGCCGGCGTATAGCAGATTGGCATCGAAATTCATGCGGTCCAGCCCGAACACCTCAAATACGGCTTCGCGGCTGGCATAACTGCCGGTGCCGCCCACACCAAGCTCCTCATCAATGCGGGCGAGCGAGTCCGGGTTGGTTGCGGCCAGCGCAGAATGCATGACACCTGCATCACGCGTGCCGCTGATCAGCACAAACTGGTTGTTGTTGGCCGCCGGGAAGGTAGCCAGCAGCGCCACATCCCGAAACGATTGCCCGAGTTCGGGCAGGCCGGCATCACTGGTATAGGTCTGGCCGGCGCTGCGGTTGACCAGCTCGTCATAGGAGCGGCCGATGCGCAGCGCAGAGGCAGCAAAATACAGACTGTTGAGCTTGTCCAGAGCGCTGACATAACCGATGTAGACAATATGGTTGTTGCGAAGATCGGCTGTGCTCAGGCGCGACATCATGGTGATGTTCACCGGTTTTCCGGACTGCTCGAGCAGCGGGGCAATACGGGCAAGTGCGTAGGCGCTGCCCTCGGGCATATAGGTCATGTCCAGATCCATGAAGCGCTCGAGCATGGCGCTGTCGCGCATGAACAGGTTGGACAGGTCCTGCCTGGAGTTGATGTTGAAGTCGCGGATCATGCGCGTGACACGGCCGCGGTCATCCAGCTCGCCGAAGATATAGTAGTCTCCCATGACCACGAGAATGGGCAGGGCGTCGTTGATGATGTTCTGCCACATGGGGTGATTCGCTACGGGTGAGGCGGGGATACCGGTTGGTCTCGGATCTCTGAGCAGATTGGCAGCCAGAAGGGCTGCATTGAGCAGGAGCGCGGCGATGAGGATCAGGGGCGCCGTTCGCAGCCACCGGGGCCGGCGCGGAGCGCCAGCGACCGCGTCTGGCAGTGCAGGGGTGGGTTTCAGGTATTCACCGGGCACAACGGCAATGGTGTACTGCCCCTTGGGAATGATCAGCCGGAATTCGGCATCGGGCTCGTGGCGCTCGTAGAACTGTTTGAGTCGCTTGCGGAGTTGGTGGATGTAGACTCTGACCACCGAATCACGGCTGACATCGAAGTCAGTAGAACGCCCCATCACATCAATGGCAATTTCCACTTCCTTGGGCTGCTCCCCCTTCATGGCGGCGTTGAGCAGGTAGTCCAGCAGCAGCGCATACAGCCGGGAGCGCCCCAGCGCGCCGCTGTCCTCTATGCGCTTCTGCAGGTCCCGCAGCTCGGGTTCACTGAAAACTTCCAGGGGCGCACGAGCACGAGCCGTCTGCCTGTCTGCCACATGGTTGTCTGTGTTGCTGTCTGCACTCATTGATGGGTATCGCCTGGCTCTGGACCGATTATGCTGGCGGGTTTTATATCACAACGCCATAACCAGTTGTTGTCAACATGCAACGGGCGCGCTGGATGGAGCCTGATGAGGGGTTGAAGCGGGTTGGTATTGATGTGGCAAGTCGGTTATTCTTCCCAACCGTCGCTGAAGCTGGCCAGGCAAGAGCGCACTGACGGTTGGCCTGTCATTGATGAGGCGCAATACTGGCTGGTGTGGCATCACTATACTGCAAGTGGTGATGTCTCTCGTAAAACTGCAGGAGGTCCGAAAACGTGAATGAATTGTTGGTGCAGTTCGCCGAATGGGTGTATACCACTGATGCGAGTCGAGGTATCCACGAATCCTTCTATCTGTACAACTGGATTGAAACCACACATGTACTGACCCTGATGATCTGTCTGGGCATGCTGTTCTTTATTGACATGCGTATGCTCGGTCTGGCCATGACCAATGTGCCTGCCTCGCAAATTGCTGCGCGCTTGAATATTCCGATGATGATTGGATTTGTCATCATGTTCATTACCGGCATCCTTTTGTGGTACGCCGTGCCGGTGCGAACCACCCAGAGTCTGTGGTTCCGGATCAAGATGCTTCTGCTGGTGGCTGCGGCCATCAATGCCTACCTGTTCCACCGCCAGATGAAGGCTTCGGTGTCCAGCTGGGACACTGACCGGCGTGCGCCGAAGCGTTTGCGTATCAGTGCGGCATTGTCGCTGGCGTTCTGGGCTGGAGTGATCACTACGGGGCGCCTCATTGCCTATGACTGGTATGACTGCTACCGCGAGATGCCAGCATTCATCAGTTGGGCAGCCGGTTGTCTGGCCGATTGAGTTTGTGCCCGGGGTACCGAACAGGTTTTTGATTGAATTCAAGGCTGGCCCTGCGCCGGCAAAGCAAATTGACAGGAGTTCCCGATGGAGCTGATTTCATTTTTTCAATGGCTCGAAGGTTCGTTACTGGGTCATATTGGCCAGAACTATGGTGGCGTTTACGCTTTCTGGGGCCAGTCGATCCATCTCATGTCGCTGGCCGTTCTCGGTGGCGCAGTGCTGGTGACGGACTTGCGATTGTTGAATGTGGTGTTGAAAGACGTACCGGCCGAGCAGGTAGCCGAGAGCGCCCACCGCTGGTTCAGGGTTGCACTGGTGGTGATCATCATCACGGGTATTTTCATGGCAGCGGCCATTGCCCTGCGCATGTACTACAGTCTGTTTTTCTGGTCAAAGATGACAGCTCTGGCCACTGGCGTTCTGTTCGTGTTCTTTATCAAGATGCCATTGATTCGCCGTGGCGTGGACAGTCAGAAACCCTGGTTGATAAAACTGGTGGCGGTCGCGTCGCTGTGCATTTGGTTTACCGTGGCGGCCACCGGTCGCTGGATCGGATTCTCCTGACACCTAGAGGAGTAGTGTTATGAACGAAGCCAACAACAAGAGTCTGGATACACTGGAGAAGGCGGCAGTCGGTGTGTCCGGTGCCGTCATCGTGGCATTTATCGGATTCTGGATTTTCCAGATCAATGCGGTCATCGAGTTGCTGCGATTGGCCTACGGCTGATACCGGTCAGCTGTCAGTTTTCCGGATGCACCCGGTCAGCGTAGAACCCTGACCGGGCATTATCAGAAAAGCCCCAGTTCGAGTCGGAAGTAATCATCTACCAGCAGTTCCCGGGCCAGTCGGTCCAGCGCTGCCGCCAGAGCCTGTCCCACATCGTCGGTGTCGGTTTCTACGCGACTGAACAGCACAGATTGCCAGGCGTTGCGATTACGGCTCCAGAGCGCGGTTTCACATCGCATGACGATCTCGATGCCGTTGTCTGTGCGTCGACCGCTGAATTCAACAATTGTCCCTGACACTACCGTATTGCTTTCCTCGGCCATGTCCGCATGTGCTTTGCTCAGTGCCTGTTGAAGCGCATCGGCGACATAGTCGCCAAGCGGTTTGTCCAGCTTGTAAAGTGTGTCATCAATCCGGATGTGGTCCGGGCTGTCAGAGCGATTGTCTGCAAAATTTCCGATGCTGACAGGGCCATCCGGCATGCCGGAAAAGTCGGCCGGGTAGGTGCCCTGGTACTGGTAGTCCAGCTTGAGTGGTTCTGCGGCATCGGCGTTCAGGGCGATAGGGCAGGCCAACAGGGCCGCAAACAGGGTATTTTTGAACTTCATTTTTCTGAGCTCTCTGGCAGGAATAAAAAAGCCACCGCTTGACTGCTGCGATGGCTTTTCAGTGTGTGGTTATTCGTGTGGTCAACTTCAATAATCTGTGGCGGTGGTTCGCGATTCCCCGGCGTGATGCCGTCAGCCGGCACCGCGCCAGGGATCCGCCTTACAGGCGGTCGGCTGGCCAGGGCACGCCCTGATGCTCACCGCGGGGCACATCCCGCATGCCCTGGAAGGCAAACTTCTGGATGCGCTTGCCTTCATAGGTTTCGGTGGTGAAAATATTGTTGCGCGAATCCGTTGCGATGCTGTGCGGGGCGTAGAACTGGCCGGGTTGACGACCACCGCCACCGAAGCTGGTCAGCACTTCCAGAGACTCCCGGTCCATGACGTAGATCTTGAAGTTCTGCCCGTCAGCCAGGTAAAGATACTTCTGTTCTGCATCATTGGAGAATGAGATGTCCCAGGTCGAGCCCTGTGACAGCGTTTCCGGGGCAACAACCACTTCGCGGACAAAGGTGCCGTCCGGACGGAATACCTGGATGCGGTTTGACCCGCGGTCACAGACGTAGAGCAGCCCGTCATTGGATGGTATGGCACAGTGTACAGGGCCACGGAACTGGTCGGGCAGCGGTTCACCCGGTGTGTAGTCCACCGGCCCGTCTACCGGACGGTTGCCGTACGCGCCCCAATAGCGCTTGAAGGATCCGTCGTTCAGGTCCAGGACCGCGACACGCTTGTGGCGGTATCCGTCGGCAAGAAAGACTTCGTTGCTGTCCCCGTCAATGGAGATCTCCGCAACCAGCCCAAACCACTCGGTGCTGTTGCTGTCTGGATCCTGGCCCGGTATGCCGTATTCGGCTACAAACTGCCCGTCACCGGTGAAGACCAGAACGTGTGAATCACCGCCGCCGTTGCCACCGATCCAGACATTGCCGTTGGGTGCGATGGCGATACCGTGATTTGACGCCGGCCAGGTGAAGTCGTCGCCGGGTCCGCCCCAGGCATTGACGAGATTGCCCTGCGGATCGAACTCGAGAATGGGCGGCGCGGGCGTGCAACATTCGCTGACGCCGGCATAAAGACCAATTTCCGTGCGCAGTCCGAACATGGACTCCTGGTCGCGATGGACAACAAAGACATGATCACGCTCATCAATATCGATACCGATGGCGCGCCCGATGATCCACTGATTGGGCAGGGGTTTGGGCCAGAACGGGTCAACTTCGAAAATCGGGGCCTGGACGGTCGGGCCGGTATTTGCGGATGCAGTCTGTTGCAATTGATTCTGTCCCATGCCCAGTGCCGCTATGGACATGGCAAGGCCGGCTCCTATGGCCAGTTTCAGCTTGGTTTTCATGCTAGTTTCCCCTGTTTGTTGTCATTCTTTGATCTGTCGCGAGAGGGCATCCGGATAGACCGGAATAGCGCGCCAACTCAGGCAATCCCTTGATCGAGTATACATCAGATGTTTCCAGTCAGTATACTCATTGGCTTGCGATTGTGGCAGCGCCGCTGTGCTGTCAGGGAAAACATAACAACAAGTTGAGGTAATCACGTGTTCCAGGCTTTATCCGGGCAGTCCATACGCTCATTTTTCAGCTTTTTCTTCAATGGTTTCCGGTGCTTGGCGGTCCTGATGCTGATGGTCGTCCTGGTTGCTGCTGTGCGTCCGGCCAGTGTTCAGGCCGATGAGATTCCGCTTCGGGTATCGGTGCAGGCATTTGTTCAGCCCGATGGGGATCGATTGCGCGTTCTGATGCGCGTGCCCATGGACGCGCTGGGCGACATCAGTTTCCCGGTTCGGGGTATGCCCGGCAGTCTGATTTTTTCCGAGGCCGGGCCTGCCATGGAGGCTGCGGCGGAGTCCTATGTGCTGAGATCGATACAGTTCTTTGAGGGTGATCGGCTGCTGGAGCAGCGAAGCATTGAGGCCATGCGGATTTCCCTGCCTTCCAATCGCTCGTTCAGCAGTTTCGAGGTGGCTCTGGAGAACGTCCGGCAACCACCTTTGAGTGATGATGTGGATCTCTACTACCGGCAGGGTTTTCTGGACGTGCTGGTGCACTACCCCATCGAATCGGATGAGTCCCGGTTCTCCGTTGATCCGCGTCTGGGCGGGCTGGGCCTGGAAACCACTACAGTGCTGCGCTACATCCTGCCTGACGGCGTCGAGCGCACTTTCACCTACATTGGCAACCCGGGCCTGGTCTACATGGACCCGCGTTGGTATCAGGCGGCACTGAATTTCATATGGCTCGGCTTCGAGCATATCCTGGAAGGCACCGATCACCTGCTGTTCCTGTTCTGCCTGCTTATCCCGTTGCGCAATGTCTGGGCGCTGATTCCGGTAGTGACGTCGTTCACCATTGCCCACTCACTGACGTTGATGGCCGCCGCCTTTGGCTGGGTACCTTCGGCGATATGGTTTCCGTCGATGATCGAAGCCCTGATCGCGCTATCCATTGTCTACATGGCGCTGGAGAACATCATAGGGGTCAATCATCGGCATCGGTGGATGCTGACCTTCGCGTTTGGCCTGGTGCATGGTTTCGGGTTTTCATTCCTGCTCACAGAGAGCATGCAGTTCGCCGGCTCGCATCTGGTGATGTCATTGTTGGCATTCAATGTGGGCGTGGAGCTGGGCCAGATTCTGGTGTTGCTGCTGGCGGTGCCGATTGTTTTCCTGTTGTTCAGGTTCGTGCTGCCGGAAAGGCTTGGCGTCATATTGCTGTCAGCGATTATCGGTCATTACGCCTGGCACTGGATGGAGGACCGATACGCTGAGTTCGCAGCCTATCAACTGCGTATGCCGACATTCGACATGAATTTTGTGATTGGCCTCATGCAGTGGATGGCGCTGTTGTTGGCGGCTGCCGGAATCTTCTGGGTGATGTACGAGCTTTTCAAGCGGTATTTCGATCCGGAAACTGCCACGCGCCGGATTTCATCCTGAGGCGGACCCGGCGGCAAGATTGTCTTGTCGTCGGGCTTGCTGGTATTATGCGGCGCTTGTTCGATTTTCATAATAATAAGGAAGCTCTGATCGATTGATGGGAGCTTGCATGAGCGGGGAGTTGGCTTGATGAACGGAATAATGATCGTGCTGTTCGGTATCGCCGGTCTGAGTTTTGGCTGGTTTGTATACTCGAGATTCATTGCTTTCAGGATCTATCGACTGGACCCGGATTTCCAGACTCCTGCGCATGAACTGAAAGATGGCGTTGATTATGTGCCCACCAACAAGTACGTGTTATGGGGTCACCACTTCACGTCTGTTGCCGGTGCGGCTCCGATTGTTGGTCCGGCAATTGCGGTTTACTGGGGCTGGGTGCCTGCTCTGCTGTGGGTGGTATTTGGCACCATTTTCTTTGCCGGTGTCCATGACATGGGCGCCTTGTGGGCCAGTGTGCGTCACAAAGGCAAGTCCATTGGTGCGCTGTCTGAATCGGTTATCGGCACCCGCACCCGCTCATTGTTCCTGATTGTCATATTCCTGTTGCTGTTGATGGTCAACGCGGTGTTTGCCGTGGTGATTTCCAATGGTTTTGTTGCCACGCCGGGGTCTGTGTTTCCTGCCTGGTCAGCGATTGTGGTGGCGTTGATCATTGGCCAGCTCATTCGACGCAACTACAACCTGCTGGGCCTGTCCCTGATTGGTGTTACCGTCCTGTACGCGTCCATCTGGGTCGGCACCAATGTGCCGCTGTCGCTGCCTGATTCAATGTTTGGCCTGAATCAGAACGCCAGCTGGATTGTCATATTGTTTGTCTATGCGGCCATCGCTTCGATGCTGCCGGTGTGGGTCCTGCTGCAACCGCGAGACTTCATCAATGGCATGCAGCTTGTTGTTGGTCTTGTTCTGCTGTACGGCGCGGTGATTGTGTTCATGCCGGAAATGACGGCGCCCGCCTTCAACAGTCAGACGGCCGAAGGCACACCCAGCATGATTCCGCTGTTGTTTGTGACCATTGCCTGCGGTGCCATCTCCGGCTTCCACGGCATTGTGGCGTCGGGCACCAGCTCCAAGCAGCTGAACAAGGAAACCGACGCGCGCTTTGTGGGATATGCAGGCGCAGTGGGTGAGGGATCCCTGGCGCTGATTACCATTGTTGCAGTGTGCAGCGTGGCTTATGCGGCCAGCTCGGCTGAGTGGCACGCTCTGTACGCCCAGTTCTCCGATGGCGGTGCCAATGCCTTTGTTGCTGGCGGTGCTGCGCTGATCTCTGCAGGCTGGGGTCTGCCGGAAGGGTTTGCCCAGGTGTTACTGGCTACCATGGTGGCGCTGTTTGCTGGCACCACAATGGATTCCGGTGTGAGGCTTCAGCGTTACATCATTCAGGAGTGGGGCGACATCTACGGTATTGAAGTATTCCGCAGAGGTGTTGTGGCCACATTCATTGCGGTGAGCGCCTGTCTGCTTTTGGCCTTTGGTGCCGGCGGCTCCTCTGGTCAAGGCGGTATGATCATCTGGCCCCTGTTCGGTGCTACCAATCAGATTCTGGCCAGTATGACCCTGCTGGTGATTTCAGTGTACCTGATCAAGCTGGGGCGGCCCGCACGCTTCACGCTGATTCCCATGGTCTTTGTGCTGTCGATGGCGTTCTTTGCAGGACTGATCCAGCTGGTCGGATTCTACAATGAGCAGAACTACCTGCTCATGGCGCTGGACTTTGTTGTTCTTGTGGTCTGTGTGTTCGTGATGCTGGAGGCCGCTTCTGTGGTGATGAAGCATCGCAAGGCTGGTGTGGGCGCCACGGAAAGCGAAAGCGGTAGCTGATTCCGCCAGGCCGCTGTTGACGACAGAACCCCCGGGAGGCGCTTGTCATCCGGGGGTTTTACCGAGCGATCGTTACAAATAATTGCAAGTTTTGTGGGCGCATTGTTCGCCCAATCCGGTACTTTGACTATAATCGTCAGGCCTGAACAGGCTGTGTCACACCGGATCTCGAAAGATGTACAGAATTGCACTGATCTTCAAGGCCTCGCTTTCAAGGCTTGGACTGGGTCTCACACTAGGGCTCGGGCTGGGTCTCGGGCCTGGTTTTGGTATGTTCGCGCCGGCGCATGCAGGCAGCGACTTCTCCCTGATTGATCACACCGGCAAGTTTCATCAGCTCAGCCGTTACGTCGAGCACGACGCAGTGGTCATCTACAAGTACAGTCGCCACTGCGTGACCAGCAAGAATGAGCTGCAGCGTCTTGCCCAGCTCAGTCAGGCGTTTCCGCAGTCCCGCATTGGATTTCTCGTCCTGGTCTCTGACTCGGATGTCTCCCGTGCAGAGCTGGCCGAGCATGTCGAGCGACGCGGGTATGAGTTCCCGTTTCTGCTGGATGAAACCCAGCTGGTGACCCAAACGCTTGGCTTTGGCCGTGCGTCCGAAGTGCTGGTGATGGACCCGTCTCGCCTTGACACACTGTATCGCGGTGCGGTTCACGATAACGATGCATTCGCCGCTCTGCCTCCCCAGCTTGATGGAGGCACCGGTGTTTATCTGGGAGCTGTACTGTCAGCCATACTTGATGACAGGCCGTTACCTGCCGATGTGGCAGTCACCGAAGGACTTGAAGTCACACTCGATCGCCTGGAAACTGTTCGCTCCGGCAATGTCTCCTATGTTGATGACGTGGTACCCATTCTCAAGCGTCGCTGCGCTGAGTGCCACAGCGAAAACGGCATGGCACCCTGGGCGATGGACAGCCATCGTATGGTTCAGGGCTGGAGCTCCATGATCCGGGAGACACTGTTGACCCGGCGTATGCCGCCGGGGCAGATTGATCACATGTACAATGATCGCTTTGTGGATGTTCACCACATCACCGATGAGGAAATGGCAACACTGGTCCACTGGGTAGACACCGGGGCCGAGCGTGATGGTGAGCAGGACCCGTTGGAAGCCCTGGAGCCAAAACGCTCGGAGTGGGCCCTGGGTGAGCCGGACATGATTGTTGATCTGCCCGTGCAGCACGTACCCGCAACCGGTGTTATCGATTATGTGTTCACACCCGTAGAGCTGGGTCTGACGGAAGACAAGTGGGTGTCGGCCTACGCGTTCGATATTGGTGATCGATCGGCACTGCACCATGTCATTGTCTACACCCAGGACGGTCGGCAGCAGCGTCAGAATGCCAGCCGCGGTGGCAGTCGAACCAATTTTGGTGGATATGCCCCGGGGCGCGAATACGTTGTGTTCGATGACAATTCCGGCATTCTGCTGCAACGCGACATGCGTTTCATGATCCAGTTCCATTACACCACCATAGGTCGCGAGCTGCAGGACAAGACACGCCTGGGGCTTTATTTTCACGACAGCCCGCCCGAGCACAAACTGGTGCGCACGGCCATAATGGACGGGGACTTTGTCATCCCGCCGGGCGTGCAGGATCACCCGGTGCGCGGTGAAGCCTCCATATCCCGGGACTCGTATCTGTACAGTTTTGCGCCACACATGCATTTTCGTGGCAAGCATGTCCGGTTCACGGCGCAATATCCCGATGGCCGCTCGGAAGAGCTGTTGTCCATTCCCAATTTCCAGCACAACTGGCAAATGGTCTATCGCCTGAAGGAGCCGGTGAGACTGCCAGCCGGCACGACGATAGTGGCCGAAGGTGGGTTTGACAATTCTCACCTCAATCCGCTCAACCCCGATCCCGCCCAGGAAGTCAGGTGGGGAGATCAGGTGTGGGACGAAATGTTCATCACCTGGATGCGTATCAGTGAGGCGCCCAGGTAGTCTACGCAGGGATTGCGACACATGAAGGTTTTATCATTGCTTGAGCGATTGTCCGATGGTCGCTTTCACTCCGGTCAGGCGCTGGGCGATGCTCTTTCCGTCAGCCGTTCGGCCATCTGGAAACAGATCAATAAACTGCGAAAAATCGGCATTGATGTGCACTCGGTCACCGGGCATGGTTACCGCATACCCGGCGGCCTGTCCCTGCTGGATCGTGACCGCATTCTCGGCGCGCTCTCACAGGATCTGCCCTGGTTGGAAGAGGCGCTGGACATTCGGTTTACCGTGGATTCCACCAATCTTGAAGGCATGCGTCTGGTACAGCAGGGGGTGGATCGCTGCCTGCTGCTGACCGAACACCAGTCTGCTGGCCGCGGGCGCCGTGGGCGTCGCTGGGTCAGTCCGCTCGGGCATAACGTCTATATGTCCCTGATCTGGCGATTCCAGTCTGGCATATCGGCGCTGGAGGGGTTGAGTCTGATGACGGCGCTTTCGGTCAAACAGGCGTTATCGACATTTTCACTGCCCGGGCTGGCGGTCAAGTGGCCCAACGATGTGTTGCTTGATGGCCGGAAACTGGCAGGCATACTGCTTGAGGTTCAGGGTGATGTGGACGGGCCCTGTCGCGTGGTGTTCGGCATCGGTGTCAATACCCGGATTCCGGAAATGATGGCGGACGCGATTGATCAGCCATTCAGCGATATCAGCTCGGCAACCGGTCGCTCCGTTGACAGGAATGCTGTGGTGATTGCCCTGGTGGAACGCCTGGTACGCAATATAGAGCAATTCGAAGCTGACGGTTTTTCGCCGTTCAGGCAGTTATGGCAGGATGGCGATGCCTACCAGGGCCGCATGGTGGAGGTGCGTTCGGGAGAATACGTGCAGACCGGGCGGGTTGCCGGTGTGGACGGTGGCGGGCGCCTGCTGCTTGAGCAGGGCGGCAGAGTGGAGCCTGTTGTGGGCGGCGAGCTGTTTCCCAGTGTACGGCGGGTCAAATGAGGCCACATCATGTTCCTCGATATTGATGCAGGCAATACGCGTATAAAGTGGTGTCTTCGGGCTGGTGAGCCCCTGGAGACGCACGGGGTCAAAGCCAGCGGGGTTGCAGATGATGTGTCCGGGCTCATGCAGGCCGTATCCGATGCCACCGCAGCAGTGGAGCGCGTGCGTGTTGCCAGTGTCCGTAATGAGTCTTTTTCCCGTGATCTGCTTCAGGCCGTGGAGCAGGCCTGGGGTGTTGGTGCCGAGTTTGCGGCGGTTTCCCGGGAGTGTGCCGGTGTCCGAAACGCCTATCCTGATCCGTCGCGTATGGGCATTGATCGATGGCTGGCAATGATTTCGGCTTACCGACGTGCCGGCGGCGCGTGTTGTGTTGTCGACTGCGGCAGTGCCATCAAGCTTGATGTGGTCGAGGCCAACGGCAACCATTCAGGGGGATACATTGTTCCTGGCCTGGTCATGCAGCGCCGGATGCTGGCAGCCTCGACGGCGCGGATCGTTCTTTCCGATGAGCCCGACTGGGGCTCGCTCGCGCCTGGCGCTGATACCGAAAGTGCGGTAAGTCATGGCATTCTTTCCATGGTGGTGGCGTGGCTGGCTGGTAACACGTCTGTGCAACAGGCCTCGCACAATGGCACTCTGTATCTTGTCGGTGGTGATATGCCGCTGCTGGCCCCCTGGCTGAAACAGCAGGGTTTGCGCTGGCAGGCACCTTCGGACCTGGTGCTTGACGGATTGCAGCTTGCGCTGCCCTAGTGTCCTGTCTGCCTGGCTCAGAGATGAAAAGGTTGAGGTGAGTGTATGCGTTGGGTGCTGCTCATGTTGTTCACTGCCAATGCCTGCTATCTGCTGTGGATGGCATTGACGCCGGCTCCTGGTGCGGGGGCGCCGGGTAGTGCGGTTGAGGAGCGGACGCTGGACCGCGGTGTATCCTACCCGGTCCATCTGCCGCAGGTCTCTACGTCTTCTGCAGCGCCCGCTCCAGGGTCTGCAGAAATATCCGGTGTGCAGGTCATTGCGGGCCAGGGGCTGGCCTGCGTCCAGGTTGGCGCGTTTCCGGATCAGGCCGCGCGGGTCCAGGCCAGCCAGCTATGGTCGGCCTATCAGCCTCAGCCGCTGGAGCGCTGGCCTGAAGACGCCTTCCTTTATCGCGTGCATGTGGTGGCAACAGAGGAATCAGGTCAGGACTTTCTGGTGGCGGTCAGGCAGACCCTGGCAGATGCCGGAGTCATGGTGGACAGTTTTCTGATCACCGATGGCGATCTTGCCGGCAACGTCTCCTTTGGCCTGTTTCGTCAGCAGGACAACGCATTGGCGCTGCAGCGGGAGCTGGCTGGTGCAGGTATTGATGCCGGCATATCCCGGGAACGGGAAGGTCAGCCTGCCTTTTGGCTGGAGCTGCGGTATGTGCAGGGTGATGGATCGCCGGCACAGGCGCCTGAACTGGGCGACTTGCATACCGATCTGCAGCTTACAGAAAATCTCTGTGAAACGATTGCACCTACGGGCCATTTCCCATAAAATGCCGCCTCTGCATCAGAGCCCCAAGGAAAAAACACTTGGAGGAGCTCATGTTGGAGGGGTTCCCGAGTGGCCAAAGGGATCAGACTGTAAATCTGACGCGCAAGCTTCGGTGGTTCGAATCCACCCCCCTCCACCATATTGCGGCGCTTGCCGAGCCGGTAGATTCGGTAGCTGGACTGGCGGGTATAGTTCAATGGTAGAACACCAGCCTTCCAAGCTGGATATGCGGGTTCGATTCCCGCTACCCGCTCCAGGTTCATGCCCGATGGTTCTGTGCATAGATATCTGGCTCGCATAGCTCAGGAGGTAGAGCACTTCATTGGTAATGAAGAGGTCTCCGGTTCAACTCCGGATGTGAGCACCATATTCGCGCCTCTGACATGCTCCTGGTGTCAGTGGTGCTTGTTTGCGCTGAAAAACAGGATAATTTACAGGACATATTGAAATACAGAGGCGGTCATCATGGCGAAGGCAAAGTTTGAAAGAAACAAGCCCCACGTAAACGTGGGCACCATTGGACACGTGGACCACGGCAAGACAACGTTGACGGCGGCGCTCACGCGTGTGTGTCACGAGTTGTGGGGCGGTGGTGAGGCGCGTGCGTTTGATCAGATCGACAACGCACCGGAAGAGCGCGAGCGTGGTATCACGATTGCGACCTCACACGTTGAGTACGATTCGCCCGAACGCCACTACGCGCACGTTGACTGCCCGGGCCACGCTGACTATGTGAAGAACATGATCACCGGTGCGGCGCAGATGGATGGCGCGATCCTGGTGGTTTCCGCTGCCGACGGTCCGATGCCGCAGACGCGCGAGCACATTCTGCTGTCCCGCCAGGTGGGTGTACCCTACATTGTTGTGTTCATGAACAAGGCGGACATGGTTGATGACGCCGAGCTTCTGGAGCTGGTGGAGATGGAAGTGCGTGAACTGCTGGACGTTTACGAGTTTCCGGGCGACGACACGCCGATCATCATCGGCAGCGCGCTCAAGGCCCTGGAAGGGGATACCTCTGACATTGGCATGCCGGCGGTCCAGAAGCTGGTTGAGACACTGGATTCGTACATCCCCCAGCCCGAGCGAGACATTGACAAGCCGTTCCTGCTGCCGATCGAGGACGTGTTCTCGATCTCCGGTCGCGGTACAGTGGTTACCGGCCGTGTAGAGCGTGGCATCGTGAAGGTGGGTGACGAGCTGGAGATTGTAGGTCTGAAGGACACGACCAAGACGGTCTGCACCGGTGTTGAGATGTTCCGCAAGATGCTGGACGAAGGTCGGGCTGGCGAGAACGTGGGTGTGCTGCTGCGCGGCACCAAGCGTGAAGACGTGGAGCGTGGTCAGGTGTTGTCCAAGCCGGGCACCATCACGCCGCACACCAAGTTTGAGGGTGAGGTTTACGTGCTGAGCAAGGAGGAGGGTGGTCGTCACACGCCGTTCTTCAAGGGTTACCGCCCGCAGTTCTACTTCCGCACCACGGATGTGACCGGTGCGGTAGAGTTGCCCGAAGGCGTGGAAATGGTGATGCCGGGTGACAACCTGAAGTTTGATGTTACCCTGATAGCCCCGATTGCGATGGACGAAGGTCTGCGCTTTGCGGTACGCGAAGGTGGCCGCACAGTGGGCGCCGGTGTGGTATCCAAGATCAAAGAGTAAGTAGTTCCAGAGTCAGAGTGAAGGCAAGCCGGGACGATCCTCGCAGACGTTTCGGCTTGCTTATCTTTGAGAGTTAAAGGCCAGTAGCTCAATTGGCAGAGCGGCGGTCTCCAAAACCGCAGGTTGGGGGTTCGATTCCCTCCTGGCCTGCCACTTTCGATGTTGGCAGGTGACTGAAATCAATATGGCTGAAAAAAGCAATACACAACAATCAAAGCAGGATGTGCTGAAATGGATTGTGGTTGTGGCAATCGTGGCCGGTGGCATTTATGCCAACGCCTACTTTGCTGCTGAATCCGTTCTGGTTCGCGCTGTAGGCTTGTTGGCTCTGGCTGCCCTGGCTGGCTGGATTGCCGCGCAGACAGAAAAGGGCAGCGCCTTTGTGAGCTTGTGTATGGAAGCCCGTACCGAGATCCGCAAGGTTGTCTGGCCTACCCGGCAGGAAACCACTCAAACGACAGTCATTGTGCTGATCGTGGTGTTCATTCTGGCCCTTGTGCTGTGGTTGCTCGACTGGCTGCTTGGGATCATTGTGTCAGGCATCATCGGCTAGTCAGGGGACGAAAAATGGCAAAGCGTTGGTATGTGGTACATGCCTATTCCGGATATGAAAAACGGGTCATGAATGCCCTGAAGGAGCGCATTGCGCTTGCTGGCATGGAAGACCAGTTCGGCGAGGTGCTTGTGCCTACCGAAGAAGTGCTGGAGATGCGCTCAGGACAGAAACGGAAAAGTGAGCGGAAGTTTTTCCCCGGGTACGTACTGGTGGAGATGGAGCTCAATGACGACACGTGGCATCTGGTAAAGAACACTCCGCGGGTGATGGGATTCATTGGCGGAAAGTCCGACAAACCAGCGCCGATCAGCAAGCGGGAAGCTGACCGTATTCTGCAGCGACTGGAAGAGGGCCAGGACAAGCCCACTCACAAGGTGATCTACGAGCCGGGTGAAATGGTGCGCGTGATTGACGGCCCGTTCAACGATTTTACCGGTACTGTTGAAGAAGTGAATTATGAAAAGAGCCGCCTGCGAGTGGCGGTTCTCATCTTCGGTCGTTCTACGCCCGTGGAGCTGGAATTCGGTCAGGTCGAGAAGAGCTGATCCGGACCATCATCTGTCAAGCGGATGGTGTCAATTTGAAAGTAACGGGGAGCCAGAAGGTCTGTATCAGTCAGCCTCCGGCGTTTGCACCCACAGGAGAATAAGTCATGGCCAAGAAAGTCACCGCCTATATCAAGCTCCAGGTCGGAGCTGGCAAGGCGAATCCGAGCCCGCCGGTGGGTCCTGCACTGGGTCAGCACGGCGTCAATATCATGGAATTCTGCAAGGCATTCAACGCCGAGACCCAAAACGTCGAGCCGGGCCTGCCGATTCCTGTTGTGATCACGGTTTATGCCGATCGCAGCTTCACCTTCATCACCAAGACGCCGCCTGCGGCTGTATTGCTGCGCAAGGCCGCCGGTATTGCCAAGGGTAGTGCAACGCCGAATACAGTAAAGGTCGCCAAGCTCAATCGTGCACAACTGGAAGAAATCGCAACCCAGAAAATGCCCGATCTGACAGCGGCAGGTATGGATGCAGCGGTGCGTACCCTGGCCGGTAGTGCCAGAAGCGCTGGTATTGATGTTGAGGGGGTGGAGTAAGTCATGGCTGCATTATCCAAAAAGCGAAAAGTGATTGCCGAAAAACTGGATCGAAGCAAAAGCTACTCGATTGAAGAGGCGGTGGGTCTGTTGGCAGACTTTGCCTCCGGCAAATTCAAGGAATCCATCGACGTAGCCATCAACCTGGGTGTTGATCCGCGTAAATCCGACCAGGTGGTGCGTGGCTCCACTTTGTTGCCACACGGCACCGGCAAGGACGTGCGTGTTGCTGTTTTCGCCCAGGGTGAGAATGCTGACAAGGCAAAAGAAGCTGGCGCGGATGTGGTTGGTTTTGACGACCTGGCCGAAAGTATCCAGGGCGGTAACCTGGACTTTGACGTGGTCATCGCCACGCCCGACGCCATGCGCGTTGTTGGCAAGCTTGGTCAGGTGCTGGGCCCGCGCGGCCTCATGCCAAACCCGAAAGTGGGCACGGTGACCCCGGATGTTGTGACTGCAGTGAAAAATGCCAAGGCCGGTCAGGTGCGTTACAGGACTGACAAGAAGGGTATCATTCACGGCGGTATCGGCAAGATCGGTTTTTCTGCTGAAGCAGTCCAGGGCAACCTGGAAGCCCTGTTGGCCGACCTGAAGAAGGCCAAGCCGGCGTCATCAAAGGGTATATACATTCAGAAGGTTGTGCTGTCCTCCACCATGGGGCCAGGCATCCTGATCGATCACGCTTCACTGAAAGCCTGATCGGCCTTTTTAATACGGCCTGCAGGACGCAGGCCGTTATCAACTTTGGGGTTTTGTTGTCACTGCGGTGGCAACAGGGCTGTCAAAGACCGTAGGTGTCCAGGGCGCAGGACAATGCCCGCAGGACTTAATACAGGTGCCTACGCAGATGGTGTAACCCGATCCGGGCTGTCCGGATCCTGCTCACCAGATCAGCACTTCCGGCGCGGTACTGGCCGGGAGCGTAAACAACAATGAGTTGCCTCCGGGTAACTCGATTCAGGAGTTGAGTTAGTGGCTATAAGACTTGAAGACAAGAAACAGATAGTCTCGGAAGTCAATGAAGCTGCTAGCAGTGCCTTGTCGGCCGTCATCGCCGATTACCGTGGTGTCACGGTTTCCGACATGACCGCGCTTCGCAAACAGGCTCGTGAAAACGGTGTTTATCTTCGGGTTGTGCGTAACACGCTGTTGCGTCGTGCCGTGGAGAATACCAATTTCGAATGCCTGTCTGAAGCATTTGTTGGTCCGACCATTCTGGCCTTTTCCCAGGAAGATCCCGGTGCCGCTGCGCGCGTGCTCAAGGATTTTGCCAAGGGTAACGACCATTTCGAGATCAAGGCGCTGTCCATTGGTGGCAAATTGCTGCCCGCCAGTCAGCTGGACGCTCTTGCCAATCTGCCGACCTACGATCAGGCCCTGGCAACATTGATGAGTGTGATGCTGGCACCGGTAACCAAACTTGTTCGAACCTTCAACGAGGTTCCGACAAAAGTGACCCGGGTGGTGGCTGCAGTTCGCGACCAGAAAAAAGAAGCAGCTTAATCCTGACTTTGCGAAACTTTTTAAACATTTGAACCTATTAGGAGATTGGAGTCATGGCTCTGTCTAAAGACGATATCCTCAATGCAATTGCCGAAATGTCCGTTATGGACGTGGTAGAGCTTGTTGAAGCAATGGAAGAGAAATTCGGCGTGTCTGCTGCAGCTGCTGTTGCTGTTGCAGGTCCGGCTGCTGCTGGTGGCGAAGCTGCTGCTGCAGAAGAGAAAACCGAGTTTGATGTTGTTCTGACCGGTGCTGGCGAAAAGAAAGTCAACGTGATCAAGGTTGTTCGCGGCCTGACCGGTCTTGGCCTGAAAGAAGCCAAGGACCTGGTTGATGGCGCCCCCTCAACTGTGAAGGAAGGCGTTAACAAGGATGAAGCAGAAGATGCCAAGAAGCAACTGGAAGAAGCCGGTGCTTCCGTCGAGCTGAAGTAAAGCTTGAACTGCAGTAAAACGCTGATGTCCGGCGAGTGCAAGTGCATTCGACGGGCGTCGGCATTTTGGTTTTCTGGCCAGGCGATCGGGCAATACCGGCGCCAGATAGAACTTTCAGGCAACTGGGCTGTCCACCCTGGATGACCTGATTTGCTGACGTTTCGAACATTATTACCAGGAACACACAAATGGCCTATTCGTATACAGAGAAAAAACGTATCCGTAAAGACTTTGGCAAGCTGCCGGGTGTTATGGATATTCCGTATCTCCTGTCCACCCAGATAGACTCGTTCCGCCAGTTTCTCCAGGCCGGTATCAAGTCAGATGATCGGCTGGAGCAGGGTCTGCATGCGGCCTTCAAATCTGTATTCCCCATCGTCAGTTATTCGGGTAAGGCGATACTCGAATACGTCAGTTACGATCTGGGCAAACCCGTATTCGACGTCAAGGAATGCCAACTCCGCGGCATCACCTACTCGGTATCCTTGCGCGTCAAGGTACGGTTGATTCTCTATGACAAGGAATCATCCACCCAGACAATCAAGGACATCAAGGAGCAGGAAGTCTACATGGGGGAAATCCCCCTGATGACCGATAGTGGTACATTTGTCATCAACGGCACCGAGCGTGTTGTTGTTTCCCAGTTGCATCGTTCGCCGGGCGTGTTTTTTGATCATGACCGGGGCAAGACTCACAGCTCCGGCAAGCTGCTGTACTCAGCGCGGATCATTCCCTACCGTGGCTCTTGGCTGGACTTCGAATTTGATCCGAAAGATCTGGTGTATGTGCGAATCGATCGTCGACGCAAGCTGCCGGCTACCGTGCTGCTGCGCGCACTGGATTTCTCCTCCGAGCAGATCCTGGAGATGTTTTTCGACAATAACAGGGTTCGTATTGACGCCAAAACCGGCAACCTGATGCTAGAGCTGGTGCCTTCCAGGCTGCGTGGCGAAGTGCTTAACTTCGACATTCTGGACAAAAAAGGCAAGGTCATGGTCGAGTCTGGCCGCCGCATCACTGCGCGCCACATTCGTGATATGGAGAAAGCCAAGATGACCGAGCTGCCGGTGACGGCGGAGTTTGTTACCGGTATGTCCCTGGCTCGCGATATCGTCAACCCGGACACCGGTGAGATCCTGTTCGAATGCAACACCCTGATCACGCCCGAAATCGTAGATGGCATGGCAGCTGCCGGCATCAAGGAATTCGAGACGCTGTATACCAATGATCTGGATTGCGGCCCGTTTGTTTCTGAAACGCTGCGCACTGATTCCACGACCACGCGTCTGGATGCACTGGTAGAGATCTATCGCATGATGCGTCCTGGCGAGCCGCCAACGAAAGAATCAGCCGAGAACCTGTTCTCAAACCTGTTCTTCTCAGCCGAGCGTTACGATCTGTCAGCAGTCGGTCGCATGAAGTTCAATCGCAGGCTCGGTCGAGAAGAGATGGAAGGCGAAACTGTGCTCAGCGTCGATGATATTGTTGACGTCTTGAAGACACTGGTCGCTATTCGTAATGGCTTTGGCACAGTGGATGATATTGACCACCTGGGTAACCGTCGTATCCGATCAGTGGGTGAGATGGCTGAGAACCAGTTCCGTGTAGGCCTGGTGCGTGTTGAGCGTGCGGTTAAAGAGCGGCTGAGCATGGCGGACTCCGAAGGCCTGATGCCACAGGACATGATCAATGCCAAGCCAGTAGCCGCTGCAATCAAGGAATTCTTCGGATCCAGCCAACTGTCCCAGTTTATGGACCAGAACAATCCGCTGTCCGAAGTGACACACAAGCGTCGTGTCTCGGCGCTTGGGCCGGGCGGTCTGACGCGTGAGCGTGCAGGATTCGAAGTTCGCGACGTTCACCCGACGCACTATGGTCGCGTGTGCCCCATTGAAACGCCTGAAGGGCCGAACATCGGTCTGATCAATTCATTGGCCATCTACGCCAGAACCAACCACTTCGGGTTCCTGGAGAGTCCGTATCGTCGTGTGATTGACGGCAAGGTTACTGACGACATTGACTTTCTGTCGGCAATTGATGAAGGCCAGTTTGTGATCGCCCAGGCCAGTGCGAGCCTGGACAAGAAAGGACAATTTGTCGACAACCTGGTGACGGTGCGTTACAACGGCGAAACCACGTTGATGCCCAAGGACCAGATCAATTACATGGACGTGGCACCGCAACAGATGGTGTCCGTGGCTGCAGCGTTGATCCCGTTCCTGGAGCACGATGATGCCAACCGTGCATTGATGGGTTCCAACATGCAGCGTCAGGCAGTGCCTACTCTGCGGGCTGAAAAACCGCTGGTCGGCACCGGGCTCGAGCGCAATGTGGCGCATGACTCGGGTGTCTGTGTGGTCGCCGAGCACGGCGGGGTGATCGAGTCTGTGGACGCCTCGCGCATCATTGTGCGCGTCAACGACGAAGAGACCCAGGCGGGTGAAGCGGGTGTGGACATCTACAACCTGACCAAGTACACGCGATCCAACCAGAACACCTGCATCAACCAGCGCTCATTGGTCAGGGAAGGTGATGTGGTCAGCCGCGGCGACATTCTTGCTGACGGCCCGTCTGTTGATATCGGTGAACTGGCACTTGGTCAGAACATGCGTATCGCATTCATGCCCTGGAATGGCTACAACTTCGAGGACTCCATCCTCATCTCCGAGCGAGTGGTGACTGAAGATCGTCTGACCAGTATCCACATCCAGGAACTGACCTGTGTGGCGCGTGATACCAAGCTGGGCTCCGAGGAAATTACCGCGGACATCCCCAACGTGGGTGAAGGCGCTCTGGGCAAGCTGGACGAGTCCGGTGTGGTGTACATCGGTGCCGAAGTGGACGCCGGCGACATCCTGGTGGGCAAGGTCACGCCGAAAGGTGAAACCCAGCTTACGCCGGAAGAAAAACTGCTGCGTGCCATTTTTGGTGAAAAAGCATCTGATGTGAAAGATACCTCGCTGCGCGTACCCTCCAGCGTGAAAGGCACTGTTGTGGATGTGCAGGTGTTCACCAGGGATGGGCTGGAAAAGGACCAGCGCGCACGCGAAATCGAAAAATCGCAGCTGGACAAGGTTCGCAAGGATATAGACGACGAATACAAGATTGTGGAAGGCGCCACATTCTATCGTCTGCGCGGTGCCCTGGTCGGCAAGAAAGTTGCCGGCGGTCCGGGCCTGAAAAAGGGCGCGGAGATTACCGACAAGTACCTGGATGGACTCAAGAGTGATGACTGGTTCAAGCTGCGTATGGCAGATGAAGACCTGAACCAGCAGCTGGAAAAAGCCGAAGCCCAACTGAAGGCGCGACGTCTGGATCTGGATGACCGCTTTGAAGACAAGCGACGCAAGTTGACCCAGGGCGATGACCTGGCGCCGGGCGTACTGAAGATCGTCAAGGTCTATCTGGCTATCAAGCGTCGCATCCAGCCGGGCGACAAACTGGCCGGCCGACACGGAAACAAGGGTGTTATTTCTGCCATCATGCCGGTGGAAGACATGCCTTACGATGAGAAGGGCGAGCCGGTGGACGTTGTGCTTAACCCGTTGGGTGTGCCCTCTCGAATGAACGTGGGTCAGGTGCTGGAAACTCATCTGGGCGCTGCTGCGCGCGGACTGGGCGAGCGCATCAACACGATGCTGGTTGCCCGGAAGAAGGCGGCTGAGGTGCGCAAGTTGCTCGACGAGATCTACAATTCGGTCGGCTCAAGAAAGGAGCCACTGGACACGCTCAGCGATGATGAAATCCTGGAGCTTGCCAGCAACCTGCGCAGCGGTGTGCCCATGGCAACGCCGGTATTTGATGGCGCGGTGGAGTCGGAAATCAAGGATATGCTCAAGCTGGCCGGTTACGACGAAAGTGGCCAGGTAACACTCTACGACGGACGCACCGGTGACGCATTTGATCGACCGGTGACAGTTGGTGTCATGTACATGCTCAAACTCAACCACCTGGTGGATGACAAGATGCATGCCCGATCTACAGGATCCTACAGCCTGGTTACCCAGCAACCGCTGGGCGGCAAGGCGCAGTTCGGTGGTCAGCGATTCGGGGAAATGGAAGTCTGGGCGCTGGAAGCCTATGGCGCTGCCTATACGCTGCAGGAAATGTTGACCGTGAAGTCGGATGACGTTGGTGGTCGAACCAAGATGTACAAGAACATCGTGGATGGTGATCATCGCATGGAGCCGGGTATGCCCGAATCCTTCAATGTGTTGTTGAAGGAAATCCGCTCACTGGGTATCGACATGGAACTGGATGTCTCTGACGAGTGACATTGTCCGGACAACGAATTGCTGATTTTTATGAAGCCTGCAACATCGGTTTGCGGCGGAGGAAAATAGAATGAAAGACCTGCTGGGGTTGCTTAAGTCACAGACACAGACGGAAGAATTCGATTCGATTCGGATCGGTCTGGCATCACCTGAAATGATCCGCTCCTGGTCATTCGGAGAGGTCAAAAAGCCGGAAACCATCAACTACCGGACGTTCAAACCGGAACGTGATGGTCTTTTCTGTGCCAAGATTTTCGGGCCGGTAAAAGACTATGAATGCCTTTGCGGTAAGTACAAGCGCCTGAAGCACCGCGGTGTGATCTGCGAAAAATGTGGTGTTGAAGTCGCGCTGTCCAAGGTGCGTCGTGATCGCATGGGCCACATCGAGCTGGCAAGCCCGGTTGCGCACATCTGGTTCCTGAAGTCCCTGCCTTCGCGTATTGGACTGTTGCTGGACATGACCCTGCGTGATATTGAACGGATTCTGTACTTCGAATCATTTGTGGTCACTGACCCGGGCATGACAACGCTCGAAAAGGGCCAGTTGTTGACCGATGAGCAGTACTACGAGGCGATGGAAGAATTCAGCGATGAGTTCGAAGCCAAGATGGGTGCCGAAGCCGTCCAGGAGCTGATGAAGGATCTGAATCTGCCCTCGGAGATCCAGCGCCTGCGTGAGGAGATTCCGGCAACCAACTCGGAAACCAAGCTCAAGAAGCTGTCCAAGCGGCTCAAGTTGCTGGAAGCCTTTGCTGACTCGGGCAACAACCCGGAATGGATGATCCTGACCGTTCTGCCAGTACTGCCGCCGGACCTGCGCCCGCTGGTACCGCTGGACGGTGGTCGCTTCGCGACCTCGGACCTGAACGATCTGTATCGTCGGGTGATCAACCGGAACAATCGCCTCAAGCGTCTGCTGGATCTGAACGCCCCTGACATTATTGTGCGTAACGAAAAGCGTATGTTGCAGGAGGCGGTAGATGCCCTTCTGGACAACGGTCGTCGCGGCCGCGCCATTACAGGTTCCAACAAGCGCCCGCTGAAATCCCTGGCCGACATGATCAAGGGCAAGCAGGGCCGGTTCCGTCAGAACCTGCTCGGCAAGCGTGTGGACTACTCCGGCCGCTCGGTGATCGTGGTGGGTCCGACCCTCAAGTTGCACCAATGCGGTCTGCCCAAGAAAATGGCGCTGGAGCTGTTCAAACCATTCATTTTTGGCAAGCTCGAGCGTCGGGGTCTGGCAACCACGATCAAGGCTGCCAAGAAAATGGTTGAGCGCGAGACAGCTGAGGTCTGGGATATTCTGGCTGAAGTCATTCGTGAACATCCGGTGCTGCTCAACCGCGCACCGACGCTGCACCGTCTTGGTATCCAGGCATTCGAGCCTGTGCTGATTGAAGGCAAGGCCATCCAGCTTCATCCGCTGGTCTGTGCGGCCTACAACGCCGACTTTGACGGCGACCAGATGGCTGTCCACGTGCCGCTGACGCTGGAAGCCCAGCTGGAAGCGCGCACCCTGATGATGTCGACCAACAACATTCTGGCGCCTGCCAGTGGTGACCCCATTATCGTGCCTTCCCAGGACGTTGTGCTTGGTCTCTACTACATGACCCGCGAACGTGTGAATGCCAAGGGCGAAGGCATGGTGTTCAGTGATATGGCTGAAGTCCAGCGCGCCTACGACACCGGGGCCGTGCATCTGCAGGCACGCATCAAGGCACGTATTGATGACTGGGATCTGGATGATGCCGGCGAACGGACGGCCATCCGACGGCTGACAGACACCACTGTTGGTCGAGTGCTGATGTACAGCATAGTGCCCTCGGGCCTGCCGTTTTCCATGGTCAACCAGAAGATGGCCAAGAAGCAGATCTCCCAGATCCTGAACGCCTGTTATCGAAACGTGGGCCTCAAGGAAACAGTGATTTTTGCTGACCAGCTGATGTATACCGGATACAAGTACTCCACCCGATCCGGTGCATCCATTGGTGTCAACGACTTTGTGATTCCTGATGAGAAGGCAAAGATCATTGCCCGTGCCGATGCTGAGGTGGAAGAAATCGAAAACCAGTATGCCTCGGGTCTTGTGACGCAGGGTGAGAAGTACAACAAGGTCATTGATATATGGTCGCGTGCCAACGATCTGGTGGCCAAGTCCATGATGGAAGGGCTCTCCAAGGAAGCCGTGATCAACCGGGAAGGCAAGGAAGAGGAGCAGGAGTCGTTCAACTCTGTCTACATCTATGCTGACTCCGGCGCACGGGGGTCCCCGGCCCAGATTCGTCAGCTTGCCGGTATGCGTGGCCTGATGGCACGACCTGACGGCTCCATCATCGAAACGCCGATCACGGCAAACTTCCGTGAAGGTCTCAGTGTTGTGCAGTACTTCACGTCCACGCACGGTGCCCGAAAGGGTCTGGCGGATACGGCACTGAAGACAGCCAACTCCGGTTACCTGACACGCCGTCTGGTGGACATTTCCCAGGATCTGGTCATCACCGAGGAGGATTGTGGTACGCAGGAAGGTTTGCTGATTCGTCCCATCATTGAGGGCGGCGACATCATTGCACCGCTGGGTGAGCGCATTCTGGGTCGGGTTGTCATTCGTGAAGTGGTCAACGAGCGAACCGGAGAGGTGCTGGTCGAGGCCGGCCACCTGTTGACGGAGAAGGATGTAGAGCGCATCGAGCTGGCTGGTGTGGACGAAGTGCATGTGCGCTCTGCCATTACCTGTGAGACCCGTTTTGGTATCTGTCGTCAGTGTTACGGTCGTGACCTTGCCCGCGGGCACCTGGCCAATGTCGGTGAAGCCATCGGTGTGATTGCGGCGCAGTCCATCGGTGAGCCCGGTACACAGTTGACCATGCGCACGTTCCACATCGGTGGTGCGGCGTCACGTGCAACGGCCGCTGATAACGTACAGGTCAAGAACAAGGGCTCTGTGCAGCTGTTCAACATGAAGACGGTCGAGAACAACAAGGGCGAGCTGGTTGTGGTTTCACGCTCCGGCGAGCTGGTGGTCAGTGATGTATCCGGTCGCGAACGTGAAAAGTACAAGCTGCCCTATGGCGCCATTGTCCGGCTCAAGAAGGACAATGCTGTGGAAGCCGGTGATGTGGTGGCGACCTGGGATCCCCACACGCACCCGATCATCACCGAGGTGGCAGGTAAGGTGGCTTTTGCCAATATGGAGGAAGGTGTCACGGTCAAGCGTCAGACTGACGAGGTGACCGGCCTTTCCAGCCTTACAGTCATTGACCCGTCCGAGCGTCCGACGGCGGCCAAGGAGCTGCGGCCCGCGATCACCTTGCTGGACCAGAAGGGCAAGGAGTTGTGTATTCCGGGCACCAACGTGCCAGCGCACTACTTCCTGCCGGCTCACGCAATTGTGGCCGTGAAAGATGGTGCGCCCATCAACGTGGGTGACATTCTGGCACGTATCCCGCAGGAAGGCTCGAAGACCCGCGATATTACCGGTGGTCTGCCACGGGTTGCGGACCTGTTCGAGGCGCGCAAGCCGAAAGAGCCGGCCATTCTGGCCGAAATCTCCGGCACGGTCAGCTTCGGCAAGGAAACCAAGGGCAAGCGTCGTCTCATCATCACACCGAAGGAAGGCGAGGCGCTGGATGATGGCAGCACACACTATGAGGTGCTGATACCCAAGTGGCGTACCCTGACGGTATTCGAGGGTGAGAATATCGAGAAGGGCGAGGTCGTGTCCGATGGTCCGCCGTCGCCGCATGACATTCTGCGCCTCAAGGGTATTACGGCGTTGGCGGAATACATCGTCAACGAAGTACAGGAGGTCTACCGGCTCCAGGGTGTGCGCATCAACGACAAACACATCGAGGTGATTGTGCGCCAGATGCTGCGTAAGGTGGAAATCACCGAAGCTGGCGATACGAGCTTCATCAAGGGTGAGCAGGCTTCCTTGCAGCAGGTCATCGAAGAGAATGAGCGTATGCGCAAGGACGGCAAGATCGAGTCGCGTTTCGATCGGCTGCTGCTGGGTATCACCAAGGCGTCGCTGGCTACTGAGTCGTTTATCTCGGCTGCGTCCTTCCAGGAAACCACACGTGTGCTTACAGAGGCTGCCGTAACAGGCAAGCGCGACTATCTGCGTGGCCTGAAGGAGAACGTGGTAGTTGGTCGACTGATTCCTGCCGGTACCGGTCTGGCGTACCACGAGTCGCGCAAGCGCCTGGCGGCGGCAAGGATCACTGAGGAAAGCACTGGTGTCAGTGCCAGTGATGTCGAGGCAGCATTGACCGAGGCGCTGAAGAGTGGCGGTTGAGGCGGTGGCCCCGGCCAATTTCAGTTGACTGGAGGGTGCGAGATCATTAAACTCTCGCATCCTTTATATTCGGCTTTTTGCCGCGGTCTGTCCATTGTGTGACGGCGGCGAGTCAACAGTCGGTTCGGGCCATGCCCGGAAAGCGGAATTATTCACGCTGTTTACAGAATGAACAGAACGTAGATCAATAAAGATCCAAGGATCAGTGTAGGAGTATTTGATGGCAACTATCAACCAGTTGGTGCGCAAGCCGCGCAAGAGCAAGGTCGTCAAGAGTGACGTGCCGGCTCTGCAGGGCTGTCCGCAAAAGCGTGGTGTGTGTACCCGTGTATACACAACAACGCCGAAGAAGCCGAACTCTGCACTGCGTAAGGTATGCCGGGTGCGCCTGACCAATGGTTATGAGGTCACTTCCTATATTGGAGGTGAAGGCCATAATCTTCAGGAGCACTCTGTTGTACTGATTCGCGGTGGCCGGGTTAAAGACCTGCCGGGTGTGCGTTATCACACCGTGCGCGGTAGCCTGGATACCTCCGGTGTGTCCGCCCGCCGGCAGGGTCGCTCCAAGTACGGTGCCAAGCGACCCAAGTAACAGCATTTTGAAGGCGCAGTATCACGGGTCAGCCCAGAAGGGTTGGCCTGTTTTTTATCAGCAAAGTCAGTAAGGCCATGTGCCCGGTTGAGACCGGGGAATCATGGAATACCCTGAATGGAGAGCCAGTCATGCCAAGAAGACGCGAAGTCCCGAAACGTGAAGTATTGCCAGATGCCAAATACGGCAGCAAAGTGCTGGCCAAGTTCATGAACCATGTGATGGAGAGCGGCAAGAAATCTGTTGCCGAGCGCATCGTTTATGGCGCCCTTGATGGTGTCAAACAGAAAACCGGGGGCGATCCACTGGAGGCCTTCGAAGCGGCCCTTGAGGCTATCGCGCCGATGGTCGAGGTGAAATCCCGCCGCGTTGGTGGTGCGACCTACCAGGTGCCGGTTGAAGTGCGGCCCGAGCGTCGCAATGCTCTCGCCATGCGCTGGTTGGTGGAGCACGCGCGCAAGCGCGGCGAGAAATCAATGGCATTGCGCCTGGCTGGCGAGATCAGTGATGCATCGCAGGGCCGTGGCAGCGCAGTCAAAAAGCGTGAAGACGTGCATCGCATGGCAGAGGCCAACAAGGCGTTCTCGCACTACCGCTTCTGATTACCGATTCCAGTTCATTCAATTACTAAGACATAGGTGCAATTGTGGCCAGAAAAACTCCTTTGAGCCGATATAGAAATATTGGTATTGCCGCTCACGTGGATGCCGGTAAAACTACGACAACAGAACGTGTTCTGTTTTACACCGGTATTTCCCACAAGCTCGGTGAGGTTCATGATGGCGCTGCCACCATGGACTGGATGGAGCAGGAGCAGGAGCGTGGTATCACCATCACCTCAGCGGCCACAACGTGTTTCTGGCAGGGCATGGCGGGGCAGTTCGATGAGCACCGCATCAATATCATTGACACACCCGGGCACGTGGACTTCACCATTGAGGTGGAGCGTTCCCTGCGTGTACTGGACGCCGCCATCGTGGTGCTTTGTGGTTCCTCCGGCGTACAGCCGCAGACCGAGACCGTATGGCGCCAGGCCAATCGTTACGAAGTCCCGCGCATGGTGTTTGTCAACAAGATGGACCGTGCCGGTGCTGACTATCTGCGTGTTGTTCGTCAGCTGAAGGAAAGACTGCAAGCCAACGCGGTGCCGCTGCAATTGGCCATTGGTGCTGAAGAGGAATTTGCCGGCGTTGTTGACCTGGTCAAGATGAAGGCCATCATCTGGAGTGAGGCGGACCAGGGTGTTTCCTTTGAATATGGTGAAATTCCAGCCCATATGGCAGACGAGTGCGCCGAGTGGCGTGAGCATCTGGTAGAGGCCGCCGCTGAAGCCAATGATGAGCTCATGAACAAGTACCTGGAAGGTGGCGAGCTGACCGAAGAAGAGATCAAGGTCGGTATCCGCGCACGTACATTGGCCAATGAAATTGTGCCGGTGTTGGCAGGCTCCGCGTTCAAGAACAAGGGTGTGCAGGCGGTGCTGGACGCGGTAATCGAATACCTGCCGTCGCCCACCGAAGTAAAGGCCATCGAGGGTGAGCTTCCGGATGGTACAAGGGCTACGCGAGAAGTTGATGATTCCGCTCCGTTCGCGGCATTGGCGTTCAAGATCGCCACCGACCCGTTCGTGGGTACCCTGACCTTTATCCGTGTGTACTCCGGTGTACTGAAAAGTGGCGATGCCGTGTACAACCCGCTCAAATCCAAAAAAGAGCGGGTTGGTCGTATGGTGCAGATGCATGCCAATAACCGCGAAGAAATCAAGGAAGTACGCGCCGGTGATATTGCAGCAGTGATCGGGCTCAAGGATGTCACCACCGGTGAGACGCTGTGCGATCTGGACAAGCAGATCACGCTGGAGCGCATGGACTTCCCGGAGCCGGTCATCTCCGTGGCTGTGGAGCCAAAGACCAAGGCAGACCAGGAAAAGATGGGTATCGCGCTGGGCAAGCTGGCCCAGGAGGATCCGTCTTTCCGGGTGGAAACCGACGAGGAATCCGGTCAGACCATCATTTCCGGTATGGGTGAGCTACACCTGGACGTACTGGTCGACCGTATGCGCCGTGAGTTCGGTGTTGAAGCCAATATAGGCAAACCGCAGGTGGCCTACCGCGAAACCATCCGCAAGATGGTGGAAGTGGAAGGCAAACACGTCAAACAATCCGGTGGTCGTGGTCAATACGGTCACGTGTGGTTGCGTCTGGAGCCGCTGGATCCGGAAGCCGAGTACGAGTTTGTCAACGCCATTGTGGGTGGTGTAATACCCAAGGAATACATTCCTGCTGTAGACAAGGGTGTGCAGGAGCAGATGAAAAACGGCGTGCTGGCCGGTTATCCGCTGCTTGCCATGAAGGTTACCCTGTACGATGGATCCTTCCACGATGTTGACTCCAGTGAAATGGCGTTCAAGATTGCCGGTTCCATGGCCCTGAAAAAGGGTGCGCTGCAGGCCAATGCGGCGCTGCTGGAGCCCATCATGAAGGTTGAGGTGGTGACGCCGGAAGAAAACATGGGTGATGTCATGGGTGACCTGAACCGTCGTCGTGGCATGGTCCAGGGTATGGAGGACAGCAGTTCAGGCAAGGTCATTGATGCCGAGGTGCCGCTGTCGGAAATGTTCGGTTACGCCACTGACCTGCGCTCCATCAGTCAGGGACGTGCGACCTACACCATGGAATTCCTGAAATATGGCGAAGTGCCCGCAAATATTGCGGAAGGTATCATTAACCAGGGTTAAAAATACCAATTTGAAAACGAGGTGATATTGTGGCGAAGGCAAAGTTTGAAAGAAACAAGCCCCACGTAAACGTGGGCACCATTGGACACGTGGACCACGGCAAGACAACGTTGACGGCGGCGCTCACGCGTGTGTGTCACGAGTTGTGGGGCGGTGGTGAGGCGCGTGCGTTTGATCAGATCGACAACGCACCGGAAGAGCGCGAGCGTGGTATCACGATTGCGACCTCACACGTTGAGTACGATTCGCCCGAACGCCACTACGCGCACGTTGACTGCCCGGGCCACGCTGACTATGTGAAGAACATGATCACCGGTGCGGCGCAGATGGATGGCGCGATCCTGGTGGTTTCCGCTGCCGACGGTCCGATGCCGCAGACGCGCGAGCACATTCTGCTGTCCCGCCAGGTGGGTGTACCCTACATTGTTGTGTTCATGAACAAGGCGGACATGGTTGATGACGCCGAGCTTCTGGAGCTGGTGGAGATGGAAGTGCGTGAACTGCTGGACGTTTACGAGTTTCCGGGCGACGACACGCCGATCATCATCGGCAGCGCGCTCAAGGCCCTGGAAGGGGATACCTCTGACATTGGCATGCCGGCGGTCCAGAAGCTGGTTGAGACACTGGATTCGTACATCCCCCAGCCCGAGCGAGACATTGACAAGCCGTTCCTGCTGCCGATCGAGGACGTGTTCTCGATCTCCGGTCGCGGTACAGTGGTTACCGGCCGTGTAGAGCGTGGCATCGTGAAGGTGGGTGACGAGCTGGAGATTGTAGGTCTGAAGGACACGACCAAGACGGTCTGCACCGGTGTTGAGATGTTCCGCAAGATGCTGGACGAAGGTCGGGCTGGCGAGAACGTGGGTGTGCTGCTGCGCGGCACCAAGCGTGAAGACGTGGAGCGTGGTCAGGTGTTGTCCAAGCCGGGCACCATCACGCCGCACACCAAGTTTGAGGGTGAGGTTTACGTGCTGAGCAAGGAGGAGGGTGGTCGTCACACGCCGTTCTTCAAGGGTTACCGCCCGCAGTTCTACTTCCGCACCACGGATGTGACCGGTGCGGTAGAGTTGCCCGAAGGCGTGGAAATGGTGATGCCGGGTGACAACCTGAAGTTTGATGTTACCCTGATAGCCCCGATTGCGATGGACGAAGGTCTGCGCTTTGCGGTACGCGAAGGTGGCCGCACAGTGGGCGCTGGCGTGGTATCCAAGATCAAAGAGTAAGTGCTTTCCGGAGCGGGGGTCCAAACAGGGACCCCCGCTTTTTTGTACCCGGCATTTTCGGGTTGCTCGTCAGGCAAGATTTATCCTGTTTTTCCTTGACAGGGGAAGGCTCCAACCTTAGAATTCCGCTTCCCATTTTCCGGTGCTGAGCGGGGTGGGGCACAGCAAATTGTAACTATTTAATTTGAAAAGTTTTTTGGAGAGTAGAGTAGATGCAGAGTCAGCGTATCAGAATCCGGCTGAAAGCCTTTGATCATCGGCTGATCGATCAGTCTACTCAGGAGATCGTCGACACGGCGAAACGAACCGGCGCCCAGGTGCGCGGTCCGATTCCGTTGCCGACCAATAGGGAGCGCCATACCATCCTTATTTCTCCCCACGTTAACAAGGACGCGCGTGATCAGTACGAAATCCGTACCCACAAGCGTCTGCTGGATATCGTCGAGCCCACCGAGAAGACTGTGGATGCCTTGATGAAGCTTGATCTTGCTGCCGGCGTAGAGGTGCAGATCAGTCTCGGCTAGTTTTTCCGGCCCAGTCGCATAACAAGGTGTGCGGCGGGTCTGCAGCGATTCCATCGGTTCTTCTGAAAAAGGGATCGGTTTTTTTCTGAAAATGTGTGCTGCGGAAAGTGCCATGTTTGCCCGTAGCAGACTCGGTGTAATGCTTTAGCAGCCATAGCGGGTTTGAGCCCCGTACACGAGAGGTTTTAAAGATGTCGATTGGTTTGGTCGGTCGAAAGAGCGGCATGACTCGCGTATTCACTGAATCCGGTGATTCCGTCCCGGTGACGGTCGTGGAAGTCAGCCCGAACAGGGTAACCCAGGTCAAAACCCAGGAGCTGGACGGCTATAGTGCCATCCAGGTCACAGCGGGTTCGCGCAAGGCGAATCGCGTGGGCAAGTCCATGGCGGGTCATTTCGCCAAGGCGGGCTCCGAAGCTGGTGACGGTCTCTGGGAATTCCGTGCCGAGGCGCAGGAGCTTTCCGAGCTGGCGCCGGGCGCCGAGCTCACGGTTACACTGTTTGCCGAAGGACAGAAGGTGGATGTCACCGGAACGTCCAAGGGCAAGGGTTTTGCTGGTGTCATCAAGCGACACAATTTCAGCATGCAGGACGCTACTCACGGTAACTCACTCTCCCATCGTGCTCCCGGCTCCATTGGCCAATGCCAGACACCCGGTCGTGTCTGGAAAGGCAAGAAGATGGCTGGCCATATGGGCAGTGTCCGCGTGACCACACAAAGCCTGGAAATTGTTCGTGTAGACACGGACAACAATCTGTTGCTGGTCAAGGGAGCTATCCCGGGTGCCACAGGTTCCAGAGTTATTGTGCGTCCTTCCGTTAAAGCATCAGATACCAAGGGGTAAGCAATGGAGCTGAATGTTGCAAAACCCGGTAACAAAGCGGGTGAAAAGATTTCGATTTCCGACGAGACCTTTGGTCGGGAATTCAATGAGTCACTGGTTCACCAGGCTGTAGTTACCTACATGGCGGGCGCCCGACAAGGCACTGCCAAGCAGAAAACCCGGTCCGAAGTCAGTGGCGGCGGTCGTAAGCCCTGGCGCCAGAAGGGTACCGGTCGCGCACGAGCCGGCACCATCCGCAGCCCGATCTGGCGCAGCGGCGGGGTCACGTTTGCTGCGCGTCCACGGGACTACACCAAAAAGCTCAACAAGAAAATGTATCGCGGTGCGATGCGCTCGATTCTGTCCGAGCTGCTGCGTCAGGATCGGTTGCTGGTGGTAGAGGACTTTGCCATCGAATCGCACAAGACGCGTGAGCTGGTTGGCAAGTTGAAAGATTTTGCGCTGGACAACGTGCTGATTGTAGCTGATGAAGTCTCGGAGAATCTGTACCTGGCGTCACGAAACCTACACAAGGTTGACGTGCTGGACGCCAATGGTCTGGATCCTGTCAGCCTCATCGGTTTCGAGAAGGTGCTGATGACAGTGCCGGCGCTGAAAAAGGTTGAGGAGATGCTGGCATGAACAACGAAAGACTGTACACAGTGATTCTCGGCCCGCATGTGTCTGAAAAGACAGCCATCATGGCCGATGCTCACAACCAGATTGCTTTCAAGGTTGCCATTGACGCCACCAAGGCAGAGATTCGCCAGGCCGTGGAGAAGTTGTTCGATGTGACGGTTGAAGAGCTCCAGGTGCTGAACGTCAAGGGCAAGACCAAGCGCACAGCGCGAGGCAAGCAGCGAAAAAAATCCAATTGGAAAAAGGCTTATGTAAAGCTGGCACAAGGTCAGGAAATTGACTTTGTGGAGCTGGCATAAGGAAGGTTGACAGTTATGGCAGTTGTTAAGTGTAAACCAACATCGCCCGGACGCCGTTTTGTCGTCAAGGTTGTAAACCCTGACCTGCATAAAGGCCAGCCCCATGGGGCATTGGTGGCAAGCAAGTCCCGAACCGGCGGTCGCAACAATAACGGTCGTATCACCACCCGTCACGTTGGTGGTGGTCACAAGCAGAAGTATCGCATCATTGATTTCCGTCGCAACAAGGACGGAATTCCGGCACGAGTCGAGCGGCTGGAGTACGATCCCAATCGTACTGCCAACATTGCGCTGCTGGTCTACGCTGACGGTGAGCGACGGTACATTATTGCGCCCAAGGGTGTGGCAGCCGGCGACCAGGTCATTTCCGGTCAGGATGCGCCGATCAAGGTCGGTAACTGCCTGCCGCTGCGTAATGTTCCGCTTGGCAGCACGGTACATTGTGTTGAGCTCAAGCCTGGCAAGGGCGCGCAGATTGCCCGCAGTGCCGGTACGTCCGTGCAGCTGGTAGCCAAAGAAGGTAACTACGTCACGCTGCGACTTCGGTCAGGCGAGACACGCAAGGTGCTGGCTGATTGCCGCGCGGCGCTGGGTGAGGTCTCCAACGGAGAGCACAGCCTGCGTTCACTTGGCAAGGCCGGTGCCAGCCGCTGGCGCGGTATCCGCCCGACGGTCCGCGGCGTGGTCATGAACCCGGTGGATCACCCGCACGGTGGTGGTGAAGGCCGTACCTCCGGTGGACGTCATCCGGTGACGCCATGGGGTCGCCCGACAAAGGGTTACAAGACACGAAAGAACAAGCGGACGTCCAGCATGATTGTGCGTCGCAGAAACGCCAGCCGCTAACGGTTAACAGACAGAGGTAAGTAAAGTGCCACGTTCACTGAAAAAAGGTCCATTTATTGACCTTCATTTGATGAAGAAAGTGCAGGTAGCCCAGGAGAAGAACGACAAGCGTCCGATCAAGACATGGTCGCGTCGCTCGATGGTATCTCCGGATATGCTTGGTCTCACGATTGCCGTTCATAACGGCAAGGACCACGTGCCTGTGTTTGTTACGGAAGATATGGTTGGCCACAAGCTTGGTGAATTCGCGCTGACCAGAAACTATCGTGGCCACGTCGCTGACAAGAAAGCCAAGCGCTGATAAACGGGGACAAGAAGATGGAAGTGGTAGCTAGATTACGCGGTGCTCGGCTCTCAGCGCAGAAAGCAAGGCTGGTGGCCGATCAGATTCGCGGCAAAGGTGTGGAAGAGGCGCTTCAGGTGCTGGCGTTCAGCCCCAAGAAAGGTGCTGAAGTCATCAAGAAAGTGCTCAACTCTGCCATTGCCAATGCAGAGCATAACGAAGGGGCTGACGTCGATGAGTTGCGTGTTGCAACCATCTACGTTGATGAAGGTATGACGATGAAGCGAATCCGTCCGCGCGCCAAAGGCCGTGCAGATCGAATCCTCAAGCGCTCCTGCCACATTACCATCAAATTGGCCGATAACTAGGAGATCAGGATGGGTCAGAAAGTACATCCAACCGGCATTCGGCTTGGTATCGTAAAAAAACACGCTTCAATCTGGTACGCAGAAGGCCGGCGTTATGCCGAGAATCTGTTGTCGGACCTGGAAGTTCGTGCATTCATTCGAAAGAAACTGAGCAATGCGTCGGTTTCTCGTGTGGAGATCGAGCGACCCGCCCAGACGGCACGGATTACCATCCATACTGCGCGCCCCGGCATTGTCATTGGCAAGAAAGGTGAAGACGTAGAGGCGCTGCGCGGCGAACTGGCGAAGAAGATGGGTGTGCCCGTTCACATCAACATCGAAGAGATTCGCAAGCCCGATCTTGACGCCCAGCTCGTGGCCGACAGCGTGGCTCAGCAGCTTGAGCGTCGTGTGATGTTCCGTCGCGCCATGAAGCGTGCCGTACAAAACGCCATCCGCCAGGGCGCCGAAGGTATCAAGATCCAGGTTTCCGGTCGATTGGGTGGTGCTGAAATTGCCCGTACGGAGTGGTATCGCGAAGGTCGAGTGCCCTTGCATACACTGCGAGCCGATATTGATTACGCAACATCCGAAGCGCGCACGACTTACGGCATCATTGGTGTCAAGGTCTGGATCTTCAAAGGAGAGATCCTGGATCTGAAGCAAGTGTCGACGCCGCAGAAAGCATCGAAATAGGGGATAGGCCGAGATGTTACAACCTAAACGTACGAAATTTCGCAAGCAGATGAAGGGCCGCAATCGCGGTCTGGCTCATCGCGGCAGCAGTGTGGATTTTGGTGAGTTCGGCCTGAAAGCCATTTCCCGTGGTCGCCTTACTGCGCGCCAGATCGAAGCCGCGCGACGCGCCATGACCCGTCATGTAAAACGTGGCGGAAAAATCTGGATTCGCGTGTTTCCGGACAAGCCGATTACCCAGAAGCCGCTGGAAGTACGCCAGGGTAAGGGTAAGGGAAGTGTTGAATACTGGGTGGCACAAATTCAGCCCGGTCGCATCATGTTCGAAATCGAGGGGGTGGACGAGTCGCTGGCTCGTGAGGCGTTTGACCTGGCCGCTTCCAAGCTGCCTTTCGCAACCACTTTTGTTAAACGGACGGTGATGTGATGAAAGCCAACGAACTCAGAGACAAGTCTATTGCCGAGCTGACCGAGCAGCTGAATGGTCTGTATCGCGACCAGTTCAACTATCGTATGCAAAAGGCGACCGGCCAGCTTGGCCAGTCACATCTGGTGGCAGCGGTAAAGAAAGATATCGCCCGTGTGAAGACCATCATTACTGAAAAAGAGAAAAGTGGATCATAGTTATGTCGGCTACAGAAGCGAATGTCAAAACCGGACGCAGCGTTTCCGGCAGAGTAGTCAGCGCCAAGATGGACAAGTCCATTGTTGTGCTGATTGAGCGACGGGTGAAGCACCCGGTGTATGGCAAGTACATCACGCGCTCATCGAAAATTCATGCTCATGACGAGAACAACGAGTGTCGTCCCGGCGACGCTGTTACTGTCAAGGAAGTGAAACCGATCTCCAGGACCAAGACATGGTCCCTGGTTTCCATTGACGACAGAGCAACAGAGATCAACTAACAGTTTCACGGGTTGATGACGTGCGGACAAACGGTGTCGGTACGGCAACTCAAGCAGGGTTCGGAGAGAATCGATGATTCAGGTACAGTCATATTTGGACGTGGCAGACAACAGCGGTGCCAAGCGCGTCATGTGTATTAAGGTGCTCGGCGGCTCACACCGGCGGTACGCCCGTATTGGTGATGTGATCAAGGTCACGGTCAAGGAAGCGATTCCACGTGGCAAGGTCAAAAAAGGCCAGGTTCTTTCTGCTCTGGTTGTCAGAACCAAAAAGGGTGTTCGTCGAAACGATGGCTCCCTGATCAAGTTTGATGATAATGCGGCTATTCTGCTCAATAACCAGCAGGCGCCGATTGGTACACGTGTATTCGGTCCAGTGACCCGTGAGCTTCGATCCGAGAAATTCATGCGGATCATCTCCCTGGCTCCCGAAGTACTGTAATAGAACGAGGCCGCGGACTATGCGTAAGATCAAGAGTAACGACGAAGTGATCGTCATTGCCGGCAAGGACAAAGGAAAACGTGGAACGGTTTCCCGTCTGGTCGGTGACAACAAGGTGGTAGTCAGTGGTGTGAACATGATCAAGCGTCACACCAAGCCGAACCCCAACCTTGGAAAGGCAGGGGGCATCATCGAGAAGGAAGCACCTCTGGATGTATCCAATGTTGCCATTCTCAATCCTGAAACTGACGCAGCCGATCGTGTTGGCTTCATCATTGAGGACGGCAAGAAAAAACGGATATTCAAATCCAGCAAGAAAGTAATTGATTAACGGGACTCAGGTTGCCAACATGGCTCAGTTAAAGAAAGTTTACAAAAGCGAAGTGGTTCCTGCGCTGACCAAGCAGTTCGGGTTCGAGAACCCCATGCGTGTTCCCCGCGTCACCAAGGTTGTGATCAACATGGGTGTGGGCGAGGCCGTGGGCGACAAGAAGCTGCTGGACAACGCGGTGGCCGAAATGGCGCTGATCAGTGGCCAGAAGCCGGTGATTACGAAAGCGCGCAAGTCCATCGCCGGTTTCAAGATCCGCGAAGGCTGGCCAATCGGTTGTAAAGTGACTCTGCGCGGCGAGCGCATGTACGAGTTCCTGGAGCGACTGGTCAATATTGCCATTCCCCGTATTCGTGACTTCCGCGGACTGAACCCCAAGGCCTTTGATGGTCGTGGCAACTATGCCATGGGTGTCAACGAGCAGATCATTTTCCCGGAAATTGAATACGAAAAAATCGACAAGCTGCGTGGCATGGATATCACCATTACCACAACGGCACAAACAGATGATGAAGGCCGGGCGCTGCTGAGCGCGATGCGCTTCCCGTTCAAGGGCGGCCCGTTCAATACGGCTGAGAAGGAGTCCTGACATGGCAAAGGCATCAATGATAGCGCGTGAAAAGAAGCGCGCCCGGCTGGTAGAGAAGTACGCCGCCAAGCGCCTGGAGCTGAAAACCATCATCGCCGATGTGAACGCCAGTGATGAAGAAAAGTGGGATGCACAGATCAGGCTGCAGAAGCTGCCGCGTGACGCCAGTCCGGTTCGACAGCAAAATCGCTGTCAGATCACTGGTCGCCCGCACGGTGTGTATCGAAAATTTGGCATGTGTCGCCATAAATTGCGTGAATCAGCGATGCTCGGTAACGTGCCGGGCCTTAAAAAGGCCAGCTGGTAAACGGGAGAGATTTAGCTATGAGTATGTCCGATCCGATTGCAGATCTCCTGACGCGTATTCGTAATGCGCAGATGGCCCAGCTGCCGCAAGTATCCGGCCCGTCTTCCAAGACCAAGGTCGCTATCTGCCGAGTGCTGGAAGAAGAAGGTTACATCCAGGGCTTTTCTGTCAGCACTGACGGAGCCAAGGCTACGCTGACCATTGACCTGAAGTATTTTCAGGGTCGACCGGTTATCGAGGAAATCAAACGGGTGAGTCGACCGGGTCTGCGGCTTTACCGCGGCAAGGACGCGTTGCCGAATAACCGCGCCGGTCTGGGAACAGTGATCGTTTCCACCAACCAGGGCGTGATGACTGACAGAAAAGCACGGGCTGCCGGTGTTGGTGGCGAGGTACTGTGTACTGTTTTCTGATGTCCAATTTCGACTGAACCAGTAATAGAGCACGAATATGTCCAGAGTAGCGAATAATCCGGTGACCATGCCCAAGGGTGTGGAAGCGAAGTTCTCGGAGTCAGAGTTTTCCGTCAAGGGTAGCAAGGGCAACCTGACCCTGAACCTGCACCAGGCGATTGAAGTGGCGCAGGATGGTGACGTGCTGAAAGTGTCAGCCAGGGACAACAGCCGCAAGTCGGTTGCTCTGGCTGGAACCTTTCGCGCGCTGATCAACAATATGGTGGTGGGTGTCAGTCAGGGATTCGAGCGTCGTCTGCAGCTGCAGGGCGTTGGATACCGGGCCAAGGCCCAGGGCAACAGCCTCAACCTGACGTTGGGCCTGTCGCACCCGGTAGATTTTGAGGTGCCTGAAGGGGTCAAGGTGGACACGCCTTCGCAGACTGAAATCGTACTGACTGGCGCTGACAAGCAGCTGGTGGGCGAAACGGCTGCCAAGATCCGAGCGTTCCGTCCGCCGGAACCGTACAAGGGCAAGGGCATTCGGTACGTAGATGAAAACGTGTACCGAAAAGAAGCGAAGAAGAAATAAGGCTTGAGGTCATTATGAATGTGAAGAAACAAGCTCGACTCCGTCGCGCAAAGAGAACCCGGGCCAGGATCAGCGAATTGGGTGTCAATCGCCTGAACGTGTATCGCACGCCGCGACACATGTATGCACAGGTGACCACACCGGACGGCAGCAAGGTACTGGCAAGCGCCTCGACGGTTGAAAAAGACCAGCGCGGTGATGCTACCGGCAACGTGAAGGCAGCCGGTCGCATTGGTGCACTGATTGCTGAGCGTGCCAAGGCAGCGGGTATCAGCAAAGTGGCATTTGATCGCTCTGGTTACAACTATCACGGCCGTGTGAAAGCACTGGCGGATGCCGCCCGTGAAGGTGGTCTGGAATTCTAAGGGTTTAAGGTTATGGCATTAAAAGACGAGGCGAGAAAAAACGAGGAAGGTTTGCAGGAGAAGTTGATCCAGGTAAACCGCGTCGCCAAGGTTGTCAAAGGTGGTCGTATTTTCGGTTTCACTGCGCTGACAGCTGTTGGTGACGGAAACGGTCGTGTCGGCTTCGGTCGCGGCAAGGCCCGTGAAGTGCCCCTGGCAATCCAGAAGGCGATGGAAGCGGCACGCCGCAACATGGTCAGTGTATCCCTGGACGGGCACACACTGGAGTACCCGGTTCGGGCCCGACACGGCGCATCAAAGATTTACATGCAACCGGCCTCAGAAGGTACGGGCATCATCGCGGGTGGCGCCATGCGCGCCATTCTTGAGCTCGCTGGCGTACAGAACGTGCTGGCGAAGTGTTATGGCTCAACCAACCCGGTCAATGTGGTTAACGCCACGTTCAAGGGACTGAAAAACATGCGTTCTGCAGACAGTGTGGCGGCAAAGCGCGGCAAGACTCTCGAAGAAATTACGGGTTAAGCAGATATGTCTAAGAAGACTGTGAAAGTAACGCTGGTACGCAGCCCTATCGGTACCATGGAAAGGCACAGACAGTGTCTGACCGGTCTTGGCCTGCGCCGTATGCATCAGACGGTTGAGGTGGAAGACACACCGGCCGTGCGCGGCATTATCAATAAAATTCGCTATATGTTGTCTGTAGAAGGCGAGGACTGAGCATGGAACTGAATACTCTCTCTCCGGCACCGGGGAGCACCAAAGCCAGGAAACGCGTTGGTCGCGGTATCGGCAGCGGTCTCGGCAAAACCAGCGGCTCCGGTCACAAAGGCCAGAAAGCGCGTAGCGGTGGTCGTGTACGTCCGGGTTTCGAAGGTGGTCAATTGCCTTTGCAGCGTCGGTTGCCAAAATTTGGCTTCTCCTCGCGTGTAGGTCGCAGCACGGCAGAAGTGCGCACCAGTGAACTGAACGCCATTGAGGCGGATGTGATTGACGTGGCAGCGCTGCAGAAAGCAAACATTGTGGCCAAAAACATCAAGCGTGTGAAAATCATGCTCTCGGGTGATGTCACCAAAGCGGTGACCTTGAACGGACTGCGTGTTTCCAAAGGCGCAAGAGAAGCTATTGAAGCGGCTGGCGGCAAGATCGTTGAAGCTGAAGTGGCAGAACCCTCGAAAAAGAAGAAGAAAGGCTGATAACTGACCATGGCGCGTGTACCGAATCAGGCCAGAGAAGGAATAGGAACAGGACTGGGCGAGCTTAAGTCGCGCCTGCTGTTCCTGTTGTTCGCGATCTTTGTATATCGGGTCGGTACTCACATTCCGGTCCCTGGTATTGATCCGAACCAGTTGGCCAACATGTTCCAGCAGAACGAGGGCACCTTCCTTGGTCTGTTCAACATGTTTTCCGGCGGTGCGCTGGAGCGGATGAGTATCGTTGCGCTGGGCATCATGCCCTACATTTCGTCTGCCATTATCATGCAGCTGCTGACAGCGGTTAATCCGTATCTGGCGCAGCTCAAGAAAGAAGGCGAATCGGGCCGTCGCAAGATCACCCAGTACACCCGCTACGGTGCGCTTATGCTGGCCACGGTGCAGGGAACGGGCATGGCGGTGGGCCTGCTTGCGCCCATGGCCTACAATCCCGGCCCCGGCTTCACGATCACGGCGATTGTGTCTTTGGTGACAGGCGCCATGTTCCTGATGTGGCTTGGTGAGCAGATTACCGAGCGCGGCGTGGGCAACGGTATTTCCATGCTGATTTTTGCCGGCATTGTTGCCGGACTGCCTGCGGCAATCGGTTCATCGCTGTCCCAGGCTTATGAGGGGCAGATCAGCGGACTGCTGCTGTTTGTGGTTGGCATCATCGCGATTGTGGTTATCGCCGGTATTGTTTTTGTAGAGCGCGGGCAGCGTCGGATTACCGTCAATTATGCCAAGCGCCAGCAGGGCAACAAGATGTACCAGGCGCAGTCCAGCCACTTGCCGCTGAAGGTCAATATGGCGGGTGTAATACCGGCAATTTTTGCCAGCAGCATCCTGCTGTTCCCGGCCTCGTTGGGCCAGTGGTTCGGACAGGCTGAAGGTGCTGAGTGGTTGCAGGACATTGCATTGCTGATTGGTCCCGGCCAGCCGCTGTACATCATCATCTTCAGCGCGATGATCATATTTTTCTGTTTCTTCTACACCGCGCTGGTATTCAATCCGCGCGATGTGGCAGACAACCTGAAGCGTTCCGGAGCATTTATTCCCGGTATTCGCCCGGGTGAGCAGACGGCCAAGTATATTGATGGCGTATTGACACGATTGACCATGTTCGGAGCGATCTACATCACGATTGTGTGCCTGTTGCCGAACTTCTTCCAGATGATGGCAAATGTGCCTTTCAATCTGGGCGGTACAGCGTTGTTGATTGTTGTGGTGGTGGCTATGGACTTCATGTCCCAGGTGCAATCGCATTTGATGTCGCACCAGTATGATTCGTTGATGAAGAAGTCCAACCTGGGCAGTTTCGGGCGCAGTGGATTGTAGAAATCAGGGCCAGAGACCCGTTTGCGGGCCAGGGCGCATAACTGGAGAGAGTAGCAGTGAAAGTACGTACATCGGTCAAGAAAATTTGCCGCAAGTGCAAGGTGATCAAGCGCAATGGCGTGGTTCGCGTGATTTGTGATGCGGAACCCCGGCACAAGCAGCGACAGGGCTGAAGACGCCTGGTTGATTTTTTAAGTAACAGGGTATATGCTGTGCGGCCTTTTTCGCCCGGCCGGGATCCCTGTTTCGTAACGAGACAATAGAAGATTGGAGTAAAGTTATGGCACGTATTGCCGGTGTCAATATTCCCGATAACAAGCATCTGGTTATCTCCCTTGGGTACATCTACGGGATAGGTGCGACACGGGCACAGTCCATCTGCCAGGCGACTGGCATTGCGCCACAGACCAAAACCGGTGAGTTGTCACCGGAGCAACTGGATGTTGTACGTACCGAGGTCGGCAAGTTCGTTGTCGAAGGTGACCTGCGCAGGGAAGTCTCCATGAGTATCAAGCGACTCATGGATCTGGGCTGTTACCGTGGTATTCGTCATCGTCGTTCGTTGCCGCTGCGTGGTCAGCGTACCAAGACCAATGCCAGAACGCGCAAAGGCCCACGTAAGCCTATTCGCAAGTAATTGATCAAGAGCCACGGGCTCGACACTAGTCAGGAAATTTGAATATATGGCCAAGCCAGCAGCTAAGACTTCGACCAAGAAGAAGGCGCGTAAAGCGGTCGTGGATGGCATTGCGTTTATCCACGCATCCTTCAACAACACGATCATCACGATTACCGATCGTCAGGGTAATGCTCTGTCATGGGCGACGTCCGGCGGTTCGGGTTTCCGTGGTTCACGCAAGAGCACACCGTTCGCTGCCCAGGTTGCAGCCGAGCGCGCCGGCAAGAACGCGGTTGAGCTCTACGGTCTGAAGAATCTGGATGTGAAGGTCAATGGTCCCGGACCGGGCCGCGAGTCAGCCGTTCGCGCTCTTAATTCCGTTGGTCTGAAGATTGGCAATATTACTGATGTCACACCGATTCCACACAACGGTTGCCGTCCGCCGAAGAAACGTCGGGTGTGAGCCGATACCGGCTATCGCAAATTACTGACTGAACCGAATTTGAGGCTTATCTCCGCGATAAGATTACAGGAGAAGGAATATGGCCCGTTATATAGGCCCGAAATGCAAATTGTCACGCCGCGAAGGAACAGACCTGTTCCTCAAGAGTGGTGTGCGCCCGCTGGACAGCAAGTGCAAGGCTGATACCATTCCGGGGCAGCACGGCCAGCGTCGTGGTCGCCTGTCCGATTATGGTGTGCAGCTGCGCGAAAAGCAGAAAGTGCGTCGTATGTACGGGGTGCTGGAAAAGCAGTTCCGCAATTATTACAAGCATGCTGCCCGTATCAAGGGAGCTACCGGCGAGAACCTGTTGCAGTTGCTCGAGCAGCGACTGGACAATGTGGTTTATCGCATGGGTTTTGGCGCCACGCGCGCTGAAGCTCGCCAACTGGTTTCACACAAGGGCATCCTGGTAAACGGGGAAGTGGTGAATGTGCCTTCCTACCAGATCGTGCCTGGCGACACCGTTGCCGTTCGACCCAAAGCCAAGGATCAACTGCGGGTGAAGGCGGCCGTTGAGCTGGCCGGGCAGCGGACACCGGTGGAGTGGGTGACTGTCAGCGCCGAGAAGCTTGAAGGTCAATTCGTGCGCAAACCGGATCGCGAAGATCTGTCACCTGATATCAACGAGAACCTGATCGTTGAGCTCTACTCCAAGTAGTAAATGCACCAGGCCAAGTGTGAAAGGTGAATACATGCAGATTTCATTGTCAGATTTTTTAACACCGCAGTTGATCAAGGTAGAAGAGCTCGACCGGTTCCGGTCGAAAGTGATTCTGGAGCCACTGGAACGTGGTTTTGGCCACACCCTGGGTAATGCGCTCAGAAGGATTTTGCTGTCCTCTATGCCCGGCTGTGCCATTGAGGAAGTCGAAATCGAAGGTGTACTGCATGAGTACAGCACCATTGAGGGGGTAAAGGAAGACGTCATCGAGATCCTGCTGAACCTCAAAGGTGTTGCAGTTGTACTGAACGATCAGGACGAGGCAGAGCTGACCCTCAAAAGCAAGGGTCAGGGCGTTGTGACGGCGGCCGATATTGTTACCGACCACAACGTGGAAATCGTTAACCCCGATCACGTTATCGCCAACCTGAACAGCGGTGGTGAATTGAATATGCGGTTGACTGTGCGCAAGGGCCGCGGTTACTCGCCGGCTGACTCCCGATCCAGCAAGGACGACGAGTCGCGCGCTGTTGGCAAACTGCTGCTGGACGCCACTTACAGTCCTGTTCTGTCTGTTGCCTATACCGTTGAAAGCACACGTGTTGAGCAGCGAACCGACCTGGACAAACTGATTCTTGATCTGCGTACCAACGGCACCATCGATCCGGAAGAAGCTATTCGGCGTGCGGCCAGTATCCTGCAGCACCAGCTGGCAGTGTTTGTTGACTTGCAGAGCCAGGAGGCGGCCAAGCCCGAAGAGCCTGAGGATGAGATCGATCCGATTCTGCTGCGCCCGGTCGATGACCTGGAGCTGACAGTGCGCTCGGCAAATTGTCTGAAAGCGGAAGACATTTACTATATTGGCGATCTTATCCAGCGTACCGAAGTGGAACTGCTGAAGACACCGAACCTTGGCAAGAAGTCGCTCACCGAGATCAAGGATGTGCTTGCTTCGCGTGGCCTGTCTCTGGGTCTGCGTCTTGAAAACTGGCCGCCTGCCAGCCTCCGAACCGAGGAAAAGGCCAACTGATTTGGGATGGTCCGGCTGTCCTGGGGGACAGCCACTCATGCCGGAAATTGTAAAGACAGTTCCCGAAGCCATTTACGGGATACCGACAGGAATCAGAAGATATGCGTCATCGACATAGTGGGCGTCAGCTAAACAGAAACAGTGCTCACCGTAAGGCCATGTTCCGTAACATGACTGCCTCACTGGTTGAACATGAACTCATCAAGACCACCCTGGCCAAGGCCAAGGAGCTGAGGTCGGTGGCGGAGCCGCTGATTACGTTGGCAAAGGAAGACAGTGTGGCTAATCGCCGACTGGCTTTCAGCCGTCTGCGTGACAAGGCTGCCGTTGGTAAACTCTTCACCGATATCGGTCCCCGCTTCAAGGATCGTCCCGGTGGTTACATCCGCATCCTGAAGTGTGGACTTCGCACTGGCGACAAGGCCCCGATGGCTTACGTGGAACTGGTGGATCGTCCGCGCCTTGACGGAGACGACGCAGAAGAGCAACCGAGCGCAGTGGCCACCGCAGAGTGAGCCTGACTGCGTGAACAGGACTGAACAAAAAGCCGGGCATGTCTCGGCTTTTTTGTGTCTGAAATCAAACTGCAAACCGAGGTAGAACAATGTCTGGCTCGTTTCATCCCCCTGTGCGCACCCTCATGGGCCCCGGACCCTCCGATGTAGACCCCAGAATTCTTGCAGCCCTGGCCCGACCAACCATAGGTCATCTGGACCCGGCGTTCATTGGGCTCATGGATCAGATCAAGGCGCTGCTTCAATATGCCTTCCAGACCACCAATACACTTACGTTGCCGATTTCCGCGCCTGGTTCTGCCGGTATGGAAGCGGTGTTTGTCAACCTGATCGAACCAGGCGACAAGGTGCTGGTTTGCCAGAACGGCGTTTTTGGCGGGCGTATGCGTGAAAATGTGTTGCGCTGCGGTGCTACGCCCATCATGGTCGAGAACGACTGGGGCCAGGCAGTTAACCCGGAACAGGTTGAGCGCGCACTGGAACAGAATCCGGATGTGGTGGCAGTGGCTTTTGTGCATTCAGAAACCTCCACCGGCGTTCGATCCGATGCTGCTGCGCTGTGCAGCCTGGCCAGAGAATATGAGTGCCTGAGCATTGTGGACGCGGTCACCTCGTTGGGCGGCATAGAGCTGGATGTTGACGGCTGGGGCGTGGATGCAATCTACAGCGGCACGCAGAAGTGTCTCTCCTGCGTGCCGGGACTGTCACCGGTCAGTTTCAGTGCAAAAGCGGTGGCGCGTATACGTAATCGTCAACATCGCGTTCAGAGCTGGTTTCTGGACATGAATCTTGTGATGGATTATTGGGGCGGGGACAACAAACGCAGTTATCATCACACTGCGCCGGTGAACAGTCTGTACGCTTTGCATGAAGCCTTGCTGATCCTCAGGGAGGAGGGCCTGGAGAATGCCTGGCAACGTCACGCCTTGAATCACCGGGCGCTTGCGGCCGGCCTGCAGTCCATGGGGTTGGCGCTGCCGGTTGACCCGGATCATCGCCTACCGCAACTCAATGCTGTGTCGGTTCCTGAAGGTGTGAATGAGGCGCGTGTGAGACAGCGACTACTGAGCGAATACAGCCTGGAGATCGGTGCCGGCCTGGGGGCGCTTGCCGGCAAGGTATGGAGAATCGGCCTGATGGGTTACGCCTGCAATCAGCGTAACGTGTTGACTTGTATTGCCGCGCTGGGCCACGTGCTGGGCGAAAGTGGTTTGCGGGTCGATATCGATGCAGCGCTTGCGGCCAGCCAGGCAGTTTATCAGGCGCGGGACTGATTGCCAGGTTCGGGAGGCTGGCGCGAGAACAGGCTGATGAACAGCATGGGCCAGAGTCCCAGGTGAACCATGACGTCGGCGGTGTTGAAGATATAGTGCCAGTTGGGGATCTGCTGGACATTGATGAAATCAATCACACTGCCGTACACCAACCTGTCCATGACGTTGCTGGCGCCGCCGCCGGCGATGAAACCAAAACAGATGAATTCGTAAGGACGCACATGCCGGCTCTTCATCAGATAGACGGTCAGGGCCAGAATCAGCAGGCTGCTGATGATGGCGAATACCCAGCCCTGGCCCTGGAAAATACCAAACACACCACCCAGGTTACGGATGTGAGTCAGGTGAAGGTAACTGTTTACAACAACCGATTCGCCCAGCGGGATGTGGGTGTTGACCAGATGGCTGCTCAATTGTGACAGCGCGAGCGTAGCTGCAGTGATGGCAGCAAACACCCCCATCAGGGCCGATCGTGACCAACTGTTCATGTCACTGAGCCTGGAATGCGTCGAAAAATTCACGCAGGCGCGCGGCATTTTTGCCCACATCGCTGACACCAACACGGGACGTTGACCGCGCATCAACTCGACTGCCACCATCGACTGCCTGGATCCGAATCACAACATCGTCCTTGAAGCGGAACCAGAAGGTGGTGTCGGTTGCTTCGATACGACCTTCTTCCGGTACCTGGGCAACCAGTTCCCAGCCCAGTGACTCCACAGTCGCCAGTGCTCGTCGGAAAGCCTGGTCAGGTGCGTCGCTGGTGATCAGCGGCTGGATATCAGGATAGGCTTCGCGTTGAAGTTGTGCCTGCCGCTCTGGCGTCATGTTGGCGCTGGTGCCGTATTCGACAGGGTTGGTGCCCGGACCGCGCAGCGGCAGCACATCAACAAATGCCGGTGGGTTGTCCAGGTCGGTGGTGATGTCATGAATCGGCGGCGTGCCGGGTGCCGGGCGGTAGGTTTCCGGAATCATCCAGACCAGCAGGGCGGCAAAGGCCGCGACCAGCGCCAGTGCACCCGGGCGATAGCGCCGCTGGCCGGCCGGAAGGCGAGCCAGGGCCAGCAACGCAAATCCGATACCTGCGCATACAAAAACAATCCAGCGTGCATTTGAGTTGGCTGATTGCAGGTAGGAAAAGCCCTGACGAAAATCCCACAGTCCCGCCCACACACCCAGGCTGGCAACCAGGCCAAGCAGTGCAACACCGAACCCGGCCACCACGGCCAGGGCGGCAGCAATACGCATCCACTTTTTCAGACGCACAGGATCATTGACGAGACTGCTGGTTGGCGTACGCATGTTTAAGGTGTCCTGTTGTTGATGATAGAGGGATGGCCTGGCATTTTACCGCGTTGACGGCTTGCCGGCACCTGCTTTCACGCTGGCTGCCCGATGACTTCAACGGCTTCTGCGTACTGGATGATCCGCGGCGATTCTCCGCGTTTGATTTCCACAATACTGTGTGAGCAATTTGTCATCCGCGGAGGCTCCCAGAGCTGACTCAGGGGGCGTGGCTCCAGCGCACAAAGTATGGTCTTGATAAGGACACCGTGACTGACCACAGCCACATCGCCCTGCGAGTGAGAGGCGATGATGCGCTGGAACCGATCCATGGCGCGGGACTGCACCGTGTCAAAGGTTTCAGCTCCGGCCAGTGCAAAGCGATGAGGTTCATGCCAGAAATGCTGGAATGCTTCTGGCCATGTTTTTAGCACCTCTGCCTGCAGCAGGCCTTCCCAGGGACCGAGACTGATTTCTCTCAGCTGATCACAGTATTCGGTGGGCAGTTCATTGCCGGCAAACAGCAACGCAGCAGTCTGCCTTGTCCGTACGCTGCTGCTGCAATAGACGTGAGCGATAGTGTGTTCGGTCAATTGTGGCGCCAGAGCGCGTGCCTGCATCTGGCCCAATGGGGTCAGTTCTGATTCTGCGTGGCCCTGTACGCGTTTTTCGCTATTCCAGTTGGTCTGGCCGTGTCGTATCAGGTGTATACGTAGTGTGTTCAATCATCACTCCTTCTTGGCCACCGTATTGAGACCACAAGTGCTGTCAGTTACTGCTCAGTGTCCTTCGCACAGCATCACGCCAGAGCGCATGTCGTTTTTCGCGCCATTGTCTGTCGCGCCGGGGTTCGAAGCGACGATCCAGGCGCCAGTGTTTGCTGATGGTTTCGGGGGAATCATACAGACCGATCTGCAATCCTGCCAGCCAGGCTGCCCCCAGAGCGGTCGTTTCTGTGACTTCCGGGCGGTCCACCACACAACCGAGCAGGTCGGACAGGTTCTGCAGGACAAAATTGTTGGCGACCATGCCCCCGTCCACGCGCAGTGTTTCGGGGCGCTCGCCATCGGCTTCCATGGCTTTCTGAAGATCACGAGTCTGATAACACACGGACAACAGGGCAGCGGTAGTGATCTCGCGAATGCCCGTATCACGGGTTAACCCGAAAATCGCGCCCCGTGCTTCTGCGTCCCACCATGGTGCGCCAAGCCCGGTGAATGCGGGTACAAACATCACGGGAGAGTCCTCGGGTACATCCTGCGCCATGGCTTCAGTCTCATTGGTATCGGTAAAGAATTTCAGTTCGTCGCGCAACCACTGCATCGTGGCACCGGCCATGAATATGCTGCCTTCCAGTGCATAGGTGGTCTTGCCGTTGAGCCGGTATGCCACCGTGCTCAGCAATCGGTGTTCTGAGCGCAGTACCCTGTCGCCGGTGTTAAGCAGCAAGAAACAGCCTGTACCGTAGGTGCTCTTGGCCATGCCGGGTTCGAAACAGCATTGACCGAACGCGGCTGCCTGCTGATCGCCGGCCATGCCGGTGACGGGAACCCGGGAACCCAGCAGATGGGCTTCGGTGTGGCCGAAGTCGGCAGCGCAGTCAAGTACCTCGGGCAGCAGTGCAGCCGGGATGTTGAACAATTCAAGCAATTCCTCATCCCACTGCTGTGTGTGGATGTTGAACAACATGGTTCGGGAAGCATTAGTAGCATCGGTATAGTGGCTCCTGCCCCCGGTCAGTTTCCACAGCAACCAGGTGTCAACGGTGCCAAAGGCCAGTTCGCCGGCCTCAGCTGCGTCGCGCGCACCAGGCACCTCATTCAGTAACCAGCAGATTTTTGTGGCCGAGAAGTACGGATCCAGCAGCAGGCCGGTGCGTTCGTTGATCAGATCCCCGCGATTGCCCTGTTCCAGCCGCTTCGCAATGTCCCTGCACATTGACGCCGTGCGCCGGTCCTGCCAGACAATGGCGCGATGAATGCACTCCCCGGTACGACGGTTCCAGATGAGCGTGGTCTCCCGCTGATTGCTGATGCCTATGGCGCGGATGGCTTCAGCCTCAAGACCGGCGCTCTGCAATGCATCACGACAACTGCTCAGACTGGTCTGCCAGATATCCTCCGGCTCATGCTCTACCCAGCCGTCCTTTGGGTAGTGCTGTGTGTACTCATATTGGCCGCTGCTGATCTTTCGGCCTTCATGATCAAAAATGATTGCGCGACTGCTGGTGGTGCCCTGGTCGATTGCCATTATGTAATCTGTCATCATGCGGTATCCGTAGGTGGTGTGATGAGGTTCCGGCAGTGCCGCTTTATCCCACTCGCCTGATGAATGCTACTAAAGGTACAGTCAATGGACAATGAAGACACGCGCACGGGTTCCGGTCGGACTTTTGACCTGTTGGTCATTGGTGGTGGCATCAATGGTACGGGCATCGCAGCAGATGCTGCCGGGCGCGGATTGTCGGTTGTGCTGTGTGAGATGAATGACCTGGCTTCTGGCACTTCCTCGGCCAGCACAAAGCTTGTTCATGGTGGACTGCGTTACCTCGAGCATTACGAGTTTTCACTGGTCAGAGAGTCACTGGCCGAGCGTGAAGTGCTGATGAAAATGGCGCCACATATCATCTGGCCAATGCGCTTTCGCCTGCCGCACCGCAAGGGACTTCGGCCACGCTGGATGATTCGCAGCGGCCTGTTCCTGTATGACAATCTGAGTCGTCGCAATTCGCTGCGCGGATCACATGGGCTGCGCCTGGACAGCAGTAGTCCGCTGCGCGAGGAATTCACCCGGGGCTTTGAATATTCCGATTGCTGGGTTGATGACGCTCGTCTGGTGGTTTTGAATGCCATGCTGGCGCATCAACACGGTGCTGTTGTGCTTCCCCGTATGCGCTGTCAGTCGCTTTCCCCCCATAACGGTCATTGGCGTGCCGGGCTACAGTCCACCCTGGGCTCAGCACAGACGGTTGACGCTCGTGCAGTAATAAATGCCACCGGGCCATGGGCCACCGAAACTGATGACCTGGGGCTCGGTGGTGAAAGGGCTGCCCGTATGCGCCTGGTCAAGGGTAGCCATCTGGTTGTGCGCCGTCTGTTCGATGAGGAGCATGCCTGGTTGTTGCAGCATCCGGACAAGCGGGTGGTCTTTGTCATACCCTACGAGAATGACTATTCCCTGATCGGTACTACAGAGGTGACTTTTACGGGGGATCCGGCCAGTGCGGGTATCAGCGATGAGGAAACCGATTACCTGCTGGGGATAGTGAACGGGTATTTCAGGACCCAGCTGCATCCGTCGGACATTGTGCACAGCTTTGGTGGTGTGCGTCCCCTGCTGGAAGAGGAGGGGGAGTCGGTCAGCAAACTGTCACGCGACTATTCGCTGGTACTCAGGGATACACCAGCGCCCCTGCTCAGCGTGTACGGAGGCAAGATCACCACGTACCGGCGCCTGGCCGAAAAAGCCCTGTCGAGACTGGCTTCGCATTTCCCGCAGATGGGCGACTCATGGACACATTCAGCCACGTTGCCGGGTGGGGATTTTGACAGTCAGGCGGCGCTTTATGACAGATACCGATCCAGTCACCCCTGGCTTGATGCCAGTCTGCTGAGGCGATGGGTGCGCAGTTATGGCACTCGGCTGGAAGGTATCCTGGGCGACGCATCCGGTTCCGATGATCTGGGGGAGCACTTTGGTGCCGGATTATACGAGCGGGAAGTGGACTACCTGATGAAGCATGAATGGGCGCGAACGGCCGAGGATGTGCTGTGGCGTCGCAGCAAACTGGGTCTTCGTCTGGCGCCCGGGCAGGTGGACCAGCTCGGGGGCTGGATCAATGCCCGATCCCGGCTATAATGCTGGACGCTATTCATTCGGCTTCTGATTCAGAGGTTCCCAAACCACAAGTACTCCAGTCGGGAGTCACAAAATGACCGTGTCACAACTCGCATGTCGTGTGCTCACACTGATCATGGCACTGTTGTTGGTCGCGTGCCGCAGCGGCGATCCGCTGGCCGCACTGCCGCCAGCGGATGAAACCCTTGCTGTCCAGATCACTGACGACGGAAGTAAATTCTTCATCTTTCGCAGAGAGTACACGGAGGGTTTTTTTGGCGTGGATCCATCGCGTCGCGGCGACCCGCGAGCCATGCGGGCTGATGTCGGGCCTCGTGTTGAGCAGGTGCTGGAGCAGACGGGATACTGTCGGGACGGGTATTTTGAGCTCTATCGCGAGCGCGACCCGGGTGTACTGTCTGTCCGGGGTGAATGTCGCGACAGCGCCACGGCAACTGATCGCCAACAGTTCCCGTCCGGTGAAATCATTTTTGAGCAAGCGGCGCGATAGGAATTCTCTGAGCAACCGGGCCAGGAGTCGTCAACCGAACAGGGAGTCGTCAACCGAACAGGGAGTCGTCAACCGAACAGGGAGTCATCAACTGAACAGGGAGCCATATCATGGTGAAAAACGTCAGTGTAATGGTTTTGCTTTTGTGTGCACCCCTGCTGCATGCGCAGGTGCCACCGGCCTCGGTCCATGGGCCGCTGGATGCACGGTACGGACCCAACGGCATGCTGAATCCGGCTGGCCTGGATCTGTCCGAGTGGGGTTATGTAGAAGAGGAATACTTCATCGAGGGTACCGCAAACCGCTATACAACACCGGATCTTGAAACCGGGGAAGTCATTGATACGGGACACCCCTACCGAACGCGGTTTATTGTGCGGCGCCCGGCATCGGTTGATGACTTCAATGGTGCACTGGTGGTGGAATGGAACAACGTGACGGCCGGGCGTGATCTGGATATCGACTGGTGGCAGTCATGGCAGTACCTGGTGCGCAGTGGATATGCCTTCATTGCAGCTTCACCGCAACGAGTGGGTGTGGATCACATGCGGCAATGGAATCCGGAGCGATATGGTCAGCTGGATGTCACCGTTGATGGGCGTGTGGAAGGTGATGCGCTTTCCTATGATATTTTTTCCGCCATAGCGCGTGCAGCCGTTCAGGGTGATGGTCCGGATGTGTTGGGCGGGCTGCGGCCCAGTGTGGTCATTGCAACCGGGCATTCCCAATCGGCCTCGCGCCTGGGTGTGTATCTGAACAATATCCATGCCCTGGACCCGGTCTTCGACGGGTTCATGATTCATGGCGGCGGTGGTCGACTGCGCGATGATCAGCCGGTGCGTATTTTCCGGGTGATGGCTGAAGGGGACATGGTCACCCGAGCGGCGAATCCGCAACCGGACAGTCACTACTTCCGTCACTGGGAGGTGGCAGGCAGTTCACACGTGGACCTGCCTTTCGAGTACGAATTTGCGCGCATGATGGCGGTGGAGTCCGGTGAACCGATGGGCGAGTTCGTGCCGCGCCAGCAACCATGCGAACGACCGGCCTACAGTCACGTGCCATTCCGTCACGCCATGAACGCAGCGTTTCACCATCTACACGCCTGGATAGTTGAAGGCACGGCGCCGCCGCGAGCGCCTGCCATGGAAATTGTGCGGGCGACGCAGCCGGTAGAGTTTGCCAGAGACCGTCACGGCAACGTCATTGGTGGTATATCACTGGCAGCTCACGCGGTGCCGATTGCAACCAATACCGGCCTGAATTCAGGTGATGGCTTCTGCCGGCTCTACGGGTCCCATGAACCCTTTGGTATGGAAACCTTGCGTGATCTGTATCCTGATCATCAGGCTTACATCAATGCAGTACGGGAGACGGTCGAGCGTAATATTGCTGACGGTTTCATTCTGCCGGAGGATGGCGAGCAGACCATTGCCGAGGCAGAAGCCTCAGGTATTGGTCGCTGGTAATCAAGTGGCGATCATTCCGGTTTACGGAACCTGAGCAGAAACTGATCGGTGTTGCGCCCCAGCATCGGATCAAAGATGGATCGCCTCAGGTTGTCTTCCGGCCTGGCCAACAGATCACTTTCGGCCTCCAGTTCAAATCCGGCTGCCTGGATCACGGCGACGGCATCCTCGCGCACCATGCGGTGCAGCCGCTCGTTGTTCAGGTCCGGCAGTCCGCTGTGATCAATGACACCGAGAATGGCACCTGGCCTCATCGCCTGGTACAACACCGCCAGCATGGCCAGAGCGCGCTGCGGACTGCGATTGTAGTAGTCATGCAGTATCTGTGATACCAGAACAAAGTCCACTGAATCCGGTGCCAGGTCCATGTTGTGCAATGCCTGGTCCACGCGTACCACGTTGTGCAGGTTGCCGCGCTCGATAGCAGCATCCAGCGCGTCTCCCTGGCTGATGTCGGATTGTTGCTGATTGAAGTTTGAGGCGCGCGGGGAGTTCTGGGCGTAGACGCGGCCAGAGTCGCCCACGGCGCGTGACATCACAAAAGTGTAGTAACCCCCCGCCGCATAGACGTCCAGGGCATGCATGCCTTCGGAGATGCCGAGAAAGGCCATGACATCCACCGGTCTGCGCTGCGCATCACGCATACGGTCCTGAATGTCGCGATCGATGCCCTGCAGCGCGGCTTCGAGAGCCTGGCGGTCAAAGCTCCACGCCGCTCCGGCGGGCCACAGCAGCAGGACTGTTGTGAGGATCGGCGCCAGGACCAGCGCCAGCGACACTGTCTTCAGTGTTGCCAGCAGGTTCGTCAGCATTTGCCCCGGGCTCATGGCCAGTTGTGCTACCTGGCTGTGCAAACCAGGTGCAGTATGCGTGCACAGGTGGCGTCTCATGGTATTCTCCCGCTTCGAGGTGGCGGCCGTGGCCGCCAGATTGACAGAAACAGACCGGAACGCCTGATTATGACTGACTATCTGCCCTGTGTGGAACTGGAACACAAAGCTGATCGACCCGTTGATGCTGCTGTCATCTGGCTGCACGGCCTGGGTGCCGATGGCCACGATTTTGCTGCCATTGTGCCAGAGTTGCGCCTGCCCGCCAGCATGGGCGTCCGGTTCGTATTTCCTCATGCCCCGTCAATTCCCGTGACCATCAACGGTGGTGTGGTCATGCCGGCCTGGTATGACATCCTGTCTCTTGGGTCGGACCGGCGTACGGATGAAGGGCAATTGCGGAAATCTGCAGCGGCTGTGCATGATCTGGTGCGCAGGGAGATGGAGCGCGGGATACCTGCATCGCGCATAGTACTGGCTGGTTTTTCCCAGGGCGGCGCTGTGGTCCTGGAGGCTGGGTTGACTTTTGATCAGCCGCTGGCGGGTCTGCTGTCACTGTCCAGCTATTTTCCGACTGCGGAAACAGTCAAGCCCTCACCGGCCAACCGTGGACTTCCGATTCGCATCTGCCATGGCACCCTGGATCCGATGGTTACCCAGGCGCTGGGCAAGCGTAGCGCTGAAGCCCTGAGTGCTATGGGTTACAACGTGCAGTACAGCACTTACAGCATGGCGCATGCCGTGTGCCCGGAAGAGATAGCCGACATTGCCAGCTGGCTGCAACAGGTCCTGCCCCAGACCACCTGATGCGGGGTCAGTACCCGACGCCGCGCGCCATCAGATAGGCCAGCACCGGAACAACCAGCAGCAGCGCCAGTTGCGTCCGCAATGCAAAGCGGATGTGGCGAGGCACTTCCAGCAGCGCCGATTCGTCCACTTTCCGGTTGTGCATCAGGAAGCGTGTGGTCGGGAATATCAACAGCACATATGCCACGAACAACCCCAGTTTCAGGTGAAACAGCGGGTTGCCGTTGTAGAATGCAGCTGGCCTGCCTACCCAGAACCACAGGGTGATGCCGGCCAGCAGTAGCACTGTCAGTGAGATATGCGCCGTCCGATCGACCCGGATCAGGTTCGTTACGTCCTCGCGGTTCAGTGTGCGGCTGAACCCGACATTGCTGATGATCAATGAGGTGGCCATGACCAGCAGGCCAATCAGATGGATGACGCGGAAAAGGGCATAAAGCATGAGTAGTCGGCTTCCTGGATTGTGGGTTGCCTGGCTCTGTGGCAGGCGCTGGAGCCGGCCTTCTGGTCCGGGCGCAGCATCGGCTATTTTGGCATAAGTTACTGTGATAATCTTTATAAGGTAACCGGGCAGTCACAATGCCCTGTCAGTGACATACATGGAATTGCGCGATGACACAAGCTGACCAAAGGAACGGAACACCGGCTGCAGGCTACAATGCGGACATCCGCAATCTCGGATTGCGGGAAAGGAAGAAGCTGATCAGGCTAAGACGTATCATCGGCGCCGCGCACAAACTGTTTGTCGACAAGGGCTTCACCAATACCACCATCCAGGACATTGCCGAGGAAGCTGACGTCGGGCTGGGTACGCTCTATCTCTATGCCAAGAGCAAGGAAGACCTGTTGGTACTGGTTTTCCGGGAGCATATTGTCAAGATGATCGAGGATTCCTACGACGCTGTTGACCCTCGCGACACCCTGCTGGATCAGATGATGACGTTTTTCGACGGTCATATCGAGTACCACAAGCGCGACAAGGCGCTATCGCGTACTGTGCTGAAGGAGTTGTCGTTTTCCAATACCGAGCAGCGCAAACAGGATATCGATGACATCATGGGTGTTTCCTACGCCAAGCTGATGCAGGTCATCGATCGCGCCCAGCATGACGGAAAAAGCGACAAGACCCTGTACGTGGGAACTGCCGCCTGGAGCGCCTTTGCATTGTATTACCATCTGCTGCAAGGTTTTCTCTGCGGCTTCTTAAGCGAGGAAGAATTCCGCAAGAATCTTCGGAATGCACTGGCCATGCTGCTCAGTGGTGATCAGCCGGCACTCACCTGATCTGCAGGTTGTCGAGCTTGGCGGTCATTCTGGCGCATCTGCATGTGTGGCGGTCAATTTCGGTTTGACACTTTGTCGGGAAGTGGTACGATCGTTGATTATGAATGGGCTCATTTTTCAGGGCCGGTTTCTTGATGCTATTTTGGTATTGCTAACGCTGGAGGAGTTTATGGTTAGCTGGTTTCGAACAAAGAGCAGGGGCACGGTCTGCACGATGGTGACTGCGCTGATGTTTGCCTTTGCGGCAAGCATTGGCCATGCCTCCGAACGTGTGGGCGATTTTGCATTGCTGGACCATGAGGGGTATTTCCACCACATGGCCTGGTATGACAACAACAAGGCTGTTGCATTCCTGGTGCAGGGCAATGGTTCGGCTGACACAGAGCAGGCGCTGGCCGCCTTTTCCGAGCTCAAGGCGAAGTACCAGGATCAAGGCATTGTATTTTTCATGATCAACCCGCTGGGCGAAGAGCGCAGTGCGGTCCGGGAGCAGGTTGCTGCCTGGGGTGCTGATATGCCGGTGTTGATCGATGACGTACAGGCGATCTCCGAGAATCTGGGTATCGAGCATCTGGGTCAGGCGGTTGTCTACGATCCCCGCAGCTTCCGTGTCATCTACCGCGGACCGGCGGATGCGCCATTGGCCGATGCATTGGCTGCTGTGGTTGCCGGCAACAGTATCAGCAACGCCGTTGTGGCGAGCTCTGGTGAGGCGGTCAGCTATCCCCGGCGCGATGTGTCGTCCATCAAGTACAGCGAACATATTGCTCCGGTGATTGCCGAGAGCTGTGCTGACTGCCACCGTGACGGTGGCATTGCCCCGTTTGCTCTGGACAGTCATGCCATGGTCCAGGGCTGGTCACCAATGATTCGTGAAGTGCTGATGACCAAGCGTATGCCGCCGGGTCAGCTGGACCCTCACGTTGGTGAGTTCGAGAACCACATGACACTGGCTTTCGAGGATGAGCGTAATATTCTTGACTGGATCGCCGCTGGCGCACAGCGTGACGAGAATGCACCCGATCCGCTGGCGCTGATCGAGTGGCCCGAGTCTGTGTGGGTACTGGGTGAGCCGGACCTCATCATCGAGGTGCCGGAGCAGACCATTCCCGCCACTGGCGTACTGGACTACATGAACGTTGTGGTGCCGATTGACATCGACCGTGAGCGTTGGGTGCGTGCCAGCCAGTATGTGCCTGGTGACCATCGTGTACTGCACCATACACTGAACTTCCTGATCCCGCCGGGAAGCGATCCGCGTCGTGGTGGTTTCACCGCTACGCCCGATCCGAATGCTGCCTATATCCAGGCGTATGTGCCGGGGGCTTCGCCGCATATCGAGCCGCCGAATACTGGTGGTGTGCTGAAGCCGGGCTCCATGCTGGCTCTTCAGCTGCACTACACAACCTTCGGTCAGGAAACTGTGGATAACAGCAAGATTGGCCTCTGGTTCTATGATGACGACGATATTCCGACCGAGCGGATGACAGGTGAGTGTGCCTGTATCTTCACGCCGGAGTGGACCAACATTCCACCGTATGATCCGGAGTTCATCCAGACCAAGCACATCACCATTCCTGATGATGCCTATCTGCATGGTTTCCTGCCGCATATGCATTTCCGTGGCAAGTACATGAAGTTCGACGCGCACCTGCCTGATGGCACGATTCAGCCGTTGATCAACATTGCTCACTACAACTACAACTGGCAGATGACCTATACGCCCAAAGAGCCGATCTTTGTGCCTGCCGGTACACGCGTTGTGGCCACGGCGGCCTTTGATAACTCAGAGCAGAATCTGGCCAATCCGGATCCGTCACGCTCGGTGCCCTGGGGCCTGCAGAGCTGGGATGAGATGATGTTCGGTCAGGTGTACTACAAGTTTGTAGACCAGAGCCGCTACCAGGACGAGGAAGAAGGTCCAATGGTAAGCAGCGCCAACTGATCTGAAGCGATCAACACAAAAAAGCCGGGCATTGCCCGGCTTTTTTGTGCGCTCAGCTGATGGTCAGATTCCACTGCCATGCTTGTGAGATGATTCACTCGCCCTGTACAACCCGGTTTCTCAGTATGCCTACACCCTCGATTTCAACTTCGTAGACATCGCCAGGTTCCATGGCGCGTGTGGTACCCATGGTGCCGGACCAGATCATGTCGCCAGGCTCCAGAGTGAAGTGATGTGAAATATAACTGACCATGTGATCAATGCTGAAAATCATATCAGCGCTGTTCTCCCGCTGGCGCTCTTCACCATTGAGTCGGCCGACAATTTCCAGATTGCCATAGTCCAGGCCTGTCACCAGCACTGGCCCTACCGGATTGAAGGTATCCGTACCCTTGGCGCGAGTCCATTGCAGGTCTGCCCGCTGCCAGTTACGCTCGCTGACATCATTGCCTGCGGTAACGCCAAAAACGTAGTCAGATGCGTCCTCAATGGACACTTTCTGCGCTTTTTTCCCGATAATGACCACCAGTTCGGCTTCATAATGCAGATTGGTGGAGTCCACCGGGCGCACGATAGCCTCTTCCGGTCCGATCACTGAATAGGGCGGTACTATGAAAAGGCCCGGGTATTCCGCTGGCTCACCGCTGATGTGGCTTCGAAAGTTCAGTGCGGTCATCACCACCAGTCGTGGCTCCGCTGGCGCTTTCAACGTGACATCGCCAAGTGCCACAGTGGTGCCGGTGGTCTGTCCATCCAGGTAGGGTGCGTCGCTCAGCTGATGGATGGTGCCATCCCGCAGCTCGCCCCATGACACAGTGCCATTGTGATCGTAGCGAACAAATTCCTGATTCTGGGCATGTGTCTGTGAGAACAGCAGACTGAGCAACAGCCCTGCGCCGATCAGTTGTCCAATTGAGTGTTTCATGCGTATTCTCCTCTTGTATTGTTTTGATTCCGTCACCTCATTCTAGCCTAGCTGCAAGCCACTGGGCGACCGCTCATTTACAGGGAAAAACAGCTGATGACATACAGATTGATTCCAGGACCCGGCACAGGGTGCCTGATTATGCTCGCCTGTGTGGCAATGCCTCTGGCAGTGGCGCTACCATTGGCCGAGCCCCGGGCCATGGGCTTCTCTGAGCAGCGTCTGAGCATGATGGATAACATCATGCGGCAATACGTGGACGATGGCCGTGTACCCGGTTATGTGGCTGCCGTGGCGCGTGGTGGCCAGCTGGTGCATCTGTCGGCCAATGGTTGGCAGGATGTGGCGGCAGAGGTGCCGATGGCGCCTGATACGATCTTCGAGATCCGCTCCATGAGCAAACCGATCACGGCCGTGGCGGTGATGCAACTTGTCGAGCAGGGCAAGCTGGGCCTGGAGGATCTGCTTTCGGATCATATCCCGTCATTTGCCAATATGCGGGTATTCACTGATCCGGCAAATCCGGACGATGGGCTAACCCGCCAGGCGAGTCGGCCCATTACCATAGAGGATCTGCTGTTGCATCAAAGTGGTCTCAGTCACAGGCTGCAGCCGCTATACAGCAGTCGTCAGGTGCGCTCCAGGGCGGATACGCTGGAGCAATTGGTGGAGAAGGTGGCCGCAGTACCACTGATTGCTGACCCGGGTACACTCTGGAATTACAGTATTGGCACCACCGTGCTGGGCCGGATTGTGGAGCTGGTCAGCGGTCAGCGCTTTGACGAGTACCTGCAGGCTAACGTGTTTACCCCCCTGGCCATGCACGATACGGGTTTTTATATACCTGCCGATCGTCAGCATCGGCGTGCCATTCCCTATCAGGTGGCCGAGGCCCGCGACGCAGGGCTGCAACCCTTGCCTGAGATGCCAGTTCCCATCATCGAGCCGCCGGCATTACTGGAAGGCGCTGCCGGCATGGTCAGCACGGTACCGGATTACCTGCGGTTTCTGCAGGCCATGCTTAATCAGGGCGAACTGGACGGCCAGCGTGTCCTGTCGGCACAAAGTGTTGTCCTTCTGACAGAAAACCGGTTGCGCGACGAACTTTTGCCGTTCCAGCTGGGTGGCAATGAGCTGCCGGCCCTGGGCTGGGGATACGGGTTCTCTGTTGTGATTGACCCAGCTGTCAGTGCTTTTGGTGTCAACCGGGGTGAATTCGGCTGGAATGGTTCACTGGGCACTTTTTCATGGGCCGATCCGGGCACTGATACCATCAGCATCCTGATGATGCAGATCAGCCCCGCCGGTGCGTTCAACCTGTCTGCCTTGTTCAAATCACTGACTTACCAGGCAGGTATTTCGCAGTGAAGCAGTTACAGCTTGTCACACTTGCTGCCTGTTTTCGGGTTAAGCGGGCATGAAGGCTATGATATATAAAGAAATTATTATTAATTGTGCGAGTAATTGAATGGCTGTTGTCAGATTTCGTCCCGCTGTGATTCGGGTTCTGTTGCTGATTTTTACCCTGTCAGCCTGCGGAGCGGATCAGGGCGACAGTAACGGGGATGCCGTACCCCGGGGTGTTGCCGTGGCGGCTTACGAAGTCAAGGCGCAGGATCTGACCCGGGTGGTCAGTCGCACTGGCACTGTCGAACCATTGCGAGTGATCCGCGTGGCGCCGCAGATGTCGGGTACGCTACTCGATGTCCTGGTCAGCGAAGGAGACCAGGTGGCCTCTGGTGATCTGCTGGCCAGGCTGGATATTCGAGAGCATGAAGCCCAGTTGCACCGGGCCCAGGCTTTGCTGGCGCAGGCCACAACCGTCTATGACAGGACCAGCGACCTGTATGAACGCGGGGCCATCAGCCGGGCTGAATACGATCAGGCGCAAGCCGACCATCAAGTGGCAAAATCCGAAGTGACGCTTTGGGAGACACGGGTGGGCTTTGGTGAGATCCGCGCCGACAGCAGTGCGGTGGTGACCCAGCGTATGGCGGAAAGTGGTGACGCCGTAGCGGCCAATGAAGTGATATTCGAGTTGTCGGACATGTCGACGCTGGTCGTGCGAGTGGGTGTCTCCGATCGGGATGTATCCGGTATTGTCACCGGTGCGCTGATACCGCTGGCAATGGATTCCCTGCCAGGAGAAACGGTTGTCAGCGCTGTACGGCGGGTGTTTCCATCGGCGGACCCGACCAGCCGCCTGGTGCCGGTCGAACTTGAGATTACCGGTGTGCCGGAGGGGTTGAGCATTCGCCCGGGTTATCTGGCACGTGCCACATTGAATGTGGACAGTCGCCATGATGTGATTGCCATCCCGGGGGAGTCACTGTTGGCATCCGAAGGTGATGAAACCTGGGTTTACATGATCGTTGACGACCGTCTTGAGCGCCGTGATGTGCAGACCGGTGTGGCCCGGCGCAACTGGACCGAAGTGCTTGATGGCCTGGTGCCTGGTGACATTATTGTGGGTACCAATCCTACCAATTTTCGTGACGATATGCGGGTGCGAATTACCCAATGGGTGGACGGAGAACCGCCTGAAGACATGAGTGAGGAAATGATCAGCCGACTGGAGTGACAAAGGACAGCAATGACCGAGAGTTCCGGACAGACACCCGCTGTTGAACCGCGCCGCGGTATTACGGCGCAGGCCATACGGCGCCCCATCGGTACGATGGCGGTAACCGCGGTTGTGATCGTCATAGGGTTTTTTCTGCTGGAGCGCCTGTCCGTTGATCTGTTGCCACAGATCAATTATCCGCAGGTGACTGTCACTGTGAACTATCCCGGCGCCGCCCCGGAGGTCATGGAGGAGCAGATCACCCGCGTGCTGGAAACCAATCTTTCCTCCACCGAGAATCTGATCAGCATCGAGAGCCGGGCATCGGAAGGGCGAACCAATGTCAATCTGATTTTCGAGTACGGCACTGACATCGATGTTGCCCTGCAGAATGCCTCCCGGAATCTGGAGCTGGCCAGAACCCAGATGCCGGATGGCATCATTCCACCGCGCATCTACAAACATGACCCGGCAAGTGACCCGATCTATCAGGCCGGGGTGACCTCCAGTATACGCTCGGAGATCGAGGTGCGTGACTGGCTGGAAAACCGCCTGGTACCCCAGTTGCTTTCGATTCGCGGTGTTGGCGGCGTGGAAGTGGCTGGCGGACAGATTCGTGAAATGCAGGTCATTGTGGACCAGGACAGACTTCACCACTACGGACTTTCGCTGGAAGAGGTGGTGGCGGCCATTCGGGATGAAAACATCGATATTGCGGCCGGGCAGGTGACGTCGCCGACGTTTGACGTCATGGCAAAGACAGACGGGCGCTATCGCACCCTGCAGGACCTGGAACGTGTCGAGCTCACCATACCCGGCACTTCCCAGCGTATACCGCTGGGCGAACTTGCTGAAGTGCGCGATACCCATCAGGATCAGCGTATTTTTGTGCGACTCAACGGCCAGCCGGCAACGCAGGTTGCCGTGATGAAGCTGCCCGATGCCAACACGGTTGAGGTGGTGGACCGAGTGTCGGCCGAGATTTCCCGGTTGCAGCAAAGTGGTTTCATTCCTGATGACATGATCATCCAGGCCACGCGTGATCCGTCCTTTTTCATTCGGGCTTCGATCAGGGCTGTGAGTACCGCCGCCATTCTTGGTGGTGTGCTGGCGATGCTGGTTGTACTGCTGTTTCTGGGCAGTCTGCGCAAGAGTTTCATAATCGGTCTGTCCATCCCGGTGGCAATCATGGCAACGTTCAGCATGATGGGAGCCGGTAATCTCACGCTCAATATCATGAGTCTGGGTGGTCTGGCGCTTGGCGTGGGGCTGTTGCTGGACAATGCCATTGTGATGCTGGAAAACATCTTCCGGCACAACGAAAAGCTGGGCAAATCCCCCGATGATGCAGCTTATGATGGCGCGCGGGAGGTGACCTCTGCGGCCATTGCCTCTACCATGACCAACCTTGCTGCGGTGTTGCCGTTCCTGTTGATTACCGGCCTGGTGTCGATGATTTTCCAGGAGCTGATATTGACCATCTCCTTTGCCATCATCGCATCGCTGGCTGCCGCACTGACGCTGGTCCCCATGCTGGCTGCACTGTTGGCCCGGGTACGTTTTTCCAGTGGGCTGTCAGAATCGCGATTCAACAAAGGCTTCAATCGCCGGCTGCAGAGCGTGACGCGCGGCTATCGCTGGTTGGCCGAGCGGGCGCTGAAGCTGCGTTACGCAGTGGTCGCGCTGGCGTTCTGCGCACTTGGAGGTGTCTACTTTCTTGTCCAGAGCCTGGGTAACGAATTTCTGCCTCAGGTGGATGACGGGGGCTTCAATGTCTCCATGTCGTTCCCGCCCGGCGCGCCGCCAGACGTGACCAATGAGGCGTCAATACTGATTGAGAACACCATCGCGGAGATGCCACACGTGGAGAGTATATTCGCCATTTCCGGTGGGCACCTTGGTGGCGGCATTTTGAATGAGCGACCTGGCACTGCACGATTTGCGGTACAGTTGGAGCCGGCGCACCAGCGCCCGGACTATCAGGCCCAGCGCTGGGTATCCGACATGCAGCAACGGCTCGAGGACCTGGATATTGCGGGTGCCCGCATTTTTGTCCGGGCCCCGCGTATTCAGGGTATACGCACGAACCTGGCGGGCGCCGATATTTCAGTAGGTATCGTCGGTGACGATATTGCCACACTGGACCAGATCGGACGGGATCTGGTGATGCATCTTGGTGACATTGAAGGCCTGGACAATTTTGATCTGGGTCGCGATGACAGGACGCCTCTGCTCAATGTGGATGTGGACACTGAACGCGCTGCATCACTGGGGCTGCAGACCGCAGAGATCGGCCAGGCTGTGAGAACGGCCGTTCTCGGTACCGTGCCGACCCGGTTCAGTACCGCCAGCGCCGAGTACGACATTCGTGTCATGTTGCCGCGTGAGATGGTTCGCGACCGTGATGATCTGGGCGATATTGTGCTGTTCCGCCGAGATGGGCAACCGGTGCGACTGAATGATGTGGCAGCCTTTGATCTGACAGACGGACCGGCGCATATTGAACGAGAGAATCAGGTACGTATTGTACGCATCAACGGCGATGTGAACCCGGCCGTCTCGGATGTGGGCAGTATCAATGATGAGATCCGCGCACGTATGCGCGATTATCCCCTGCCAGAGGGCTACAGCCTGATATTCGGTGGTGAGGAAGAAGTGATACGTGAAACCAATCGCAATCTGTATACCGTCATTGCGCTGGCGATATTTCTGGTGTTTGTGGTGCTTGCGGTACAATACGAACGACTGGCCAATCCCATAGTGATACTGTCTGCGGTACCACTGGCCCTCACCGGTGTTGGTGGCATGTTGTGGCTGACCGGCACCAGCCTCAGTGCACCTGTCATGCTCGGGGTGATTCTGTTGGTCGGCATTGTAGTCAATAATGCCATCCTGCTGGTGGAATATATCGAGCTTGGGCGTCGAGACAGGAAACTGCCTGTCATTGAAGCGGTGTTGCGGGCAGGGGAGATTCGTTTTCGCCCCATCCTGATGACAACATTTACAACCGTATTCGGCATGTTGCCTCTGGCCATCGGGCTGGGCGAGGGCGCGGAATTGATGCGACCGCTGGCCGTTTCAGTGGTTGGTGGGCTGTTGGTCTCCATGGTGCTGACCCTGTTTGTTGTGCCCTGTCTTTATGTCATCGTCAATTCTGCTGCAGACTGGCTCAAGTCCTTCCTCACGGGACGTGCTGCCAGCGGTGATGTTGTACGCTCCAGCAGTTGATGGTTGACCACTCAGTCAGGAGCCGCCCGCATTGACTACACCCCTGATCCGCGTTGACGCTGCACTATGTCGTATTGATGCCCGCCATACCCTGAAGGTGGACCGCTTTGCCATCAGCACGGGCGAGCACTGGTGTGTCTTTGGCGGCAATGGTGCTGGCAAGTCCCTGCTGGCTGCGCTTCTGTTGGGAGCGCTCACTGTCGGGCGCAGTCACGTGCATTTCGCGCGGGACTTTGATGTACAGCGTGATGTGGCAGTGGTGTCCTTTGAAGAGCAGCAGCGGTTGTGGTGGCGAGACGATCGGCATGATGTCAGCGAGTACAGTGCCGATGCTGCTGACAGTGGCACTACCGTTGCGGCACTTCTGGGTGCAGATCAGGATCTCTCTGACATGGATCAGAGCAGGCGGCAGCTGGTGCAGGACCTGGGTCTGACGGGATTGTTGGATCGGGGTATCCGGTTTCTGTCATCGGGCCAGGTGCGCCGTGCCTTGCTTGCCCGAGCCCTGATGCAGCGGCCTCGATTGTTGGTGCTGGATGAGCCGCTGGAGAGTATCGACAGGGAGTCGCGCGAGCGACTTGTTGCTGTTATTGAAACCTACATGGGCGCGGACACAGCAACCCTGCTGTTGTGTCGGCACAAGAGCGGCATATTGCCGGGCATCACCCATATGGCGGTGATGTCGGACCTGGTGCTCATTGATCAGGGGCCGATTGCGCAGGTCAGTGCCTCGTCGTTGCAAGGCGACGGGTTGTTGCCTGCAACCCGGTTACCTGCCCGGTTGCCAGGCCCGGCAGCCGGGCGCGAGCCTGAGGCGCTGGATGCGAGTCAGTCACTGATCAGGCTTGATGGTGTCAGCGCCCGCTACCAGGACAAAACGGTGTTTACTGGGCTGAACTGGGTCATGAATGTAGGTGACCACAGTCTGGTCCAGGGACCAAATGGCTGCGGCAAATCCACGTTGCTGGCGCTGGTGGATGGAGACAATCACATGGCGTACGGCCAGCAAGTGACGCTGTTTGGTCGCAGGCGCGGCACCGGTGAGAGCATCTGGGATATCAAGGCCAGGTTTGGTGTGGTGTCCAACGAGTTGCACAATCGTTATGTCAGAGGATGGCGCGTGCTGGACGTGGTGGTGTCCGGATTCTTTGATTCGGTTGGTCTCTACGATGACAGCGGCGCCAGTGAACGTCAGTGTGCACTGGCCTGGCTGGATGCTTTTGGGCTCCGGTCCATGGCCACAAACTGGTACCACGAGCTGTCTTTCGGAGAGCAGCGGATGGTATTACTGGCGCGCGCCATGATCAAACAACCGGTCATACTTGTGCTGGACGAACCCTGCGTGGGCCTGGACGCACATTACAGGGCGATGATACTCGAGGCGGTGGATCGTATCGCTGCAGGTGGCAGGACACATATACTTTATGTCAGTCATACAAGCGGTGAAGCGCCAGACTGTATCAATCAGCGGTTGACGTTTCGGCCAGAGGCCACCGGTGGGTTCACGGTTGACGTGGAACGTGTCTGATCCCGTTGTCGGGACAGGTCAGATCCAGCGTCGGACCCGTTTCATGTAGTCGGCGTATTCGTCGCCAAATCGCTCCAGCAGTGCCCGTTCTTCCGGGATGATCTGGAACTGGGTCAGGTATACCACAAAAACAAAAAGCCAGGATGTTGCCAGCACATTGCCCAGGTGGATTGCCCAGCCCATCAGAACACATAGCAGGCCGAGATACATTGGATTACGACTGTAATGAAAAATGCCGGTGATCACCAGTGAGCTGGCGTCGGCCGGTTTCATCGGGTTGATGGTGGTTCGCGCGCGCCGGAAACACAGCACACCGTAAACAGCAATGGCAATCCCCACCAGGGTCAGCGTTACCGTCAGGCTGGTCTGCATTGCATGCACCCGGTTCAGTCCGGGTGAGGCATTGGCTGTGAACCACATACCGATCGCTGTCAGCGCGGTTACAAGTGGTGGCGGTAATTTCAGTTCCAGTGACTTCATTTGTCTGTTCAGAGATTCCCTAACCAAGGTAACTCTTGAAGCCGTCCAGCAACATCTGGACTGATATTGACACCAGGATCATGCCCATCAGTCTTTCGATCGCTTTCAGCCCCCGATCACCAAGCAGATTGTACAGAAATTGTGAGCTCAGCAGTATGATCGAACTGATACCCCAGGCGCCGACAAGGGCAATCAGCCAGTAAAGGCTTCTGTCAGGCCCTGTTTCCGCCAGAAGAACCAGTGTGGCCAATACGGAAGGGCCGGCGATAAGTGGCACTGCCAATGGCACTACGAGCGGCTCCTGGTTGTTGTCATCTCCCATGACACCGCCGCGGGACGGGAAAATCATACGTATGGCGATGATCATCAGCACAAGCCCGCCAGCGATGGCAACCGCCTCGCGCGATAGCCCCAGCATGTTCAATGTGGGTGGGCCAAGGAACAGGAACAGCAACATGATCATCAGGGCAATGAACAGTTCCCGGATCAATACCCGACGCCGGCGATGTTCGGGCACGTTCTTGAGGACGGACAGGAATACCGGGATGTTACCCAGCGGGTCCATGATCAGAAACAGGGTGACAGCGACAGCAAAAATTTCCATGTTCATCCTCGATCCACCTTGCGAAACGTCAGGTTGTATCGATAGTTGCCAGTCAGTGGATGATGGTCGTGCTTCAGTGTGGCAATGCCATGAAAGGCAAGCCGTGAGCTGCCACCCCAGACGACCGTGTCACCATGAAACACGGGAATCTTCATCGTACGATCGCTGCGCGCGTTGCCGCCAAACAGAAACGTGGCTGGCACACCCAACGACACCGATATCACCGGGGCTGACAGGTCCAGCTCATCCTTGTCCTGATGCAGTGTAAGCCTTGTGCCGGGGTGATAACAATTGATCAGGCAGGCCTGCGGCACAAAGGCATCGTACCCGGCGGCGGTGGCTGCCCGGGCTGCAAGATCTGCAAAACACTCGGGCAGGGCCGGCCAGGGCTGACCGGTGCGCGGGTCGTGAGCCTGGTAGCGGTAGCCGTTGCGATCACTGACCCAGCCCAGTGTGCCGCAATTGCTCATGGCAACGGACATGGTGTGGCCACCGGGTGTTTGCAGGTGGCGCAGCGGCGCCTGCGTCAACACGTCTTTTATGGCGTTAATCAGAGCCCGATCCTGCTGCAGGGCGAACCCGCGCAACAGCCAGGCGCCGTCCGCGAAGGATTCACAGCGTTGCTGTGCGCGGTCCTGTTCGTAAAAGAAATCCGGTGTCTGCATGACTGGCAATATACGCCGCCTGTGCGAGGTGAGCCAGTCCCGGTCGAGTCAGCGATGACTGATCTCGATACCCTTCTGAATCAACGCGTCGCGTAACGCCCAGGCGAAATGTACAGCGCCTGGTGTGTCGCCGTGGACACACAATGTGTCTGCCTGCAGCTCGAGCCGTGTACCATCCACAGCCACCACCTGGCCGCGGCATATCATGTCAAGACACTGCTGGACGGCCTGCGCGCTGTCACCCAGCAGCGCCCGTGGATCGGTACGCGGCACCAGGGTGCCGTCCGGCGCGTAGGCACGGTCGGCAAACGCTTCAGCCCGGTGAGGTTGACCAATGGCGGCAGCGGCCCTGAGCAGCTGGCCTCCGGCCAGCCCGACCAGTATCACTGATCTGTCAAAGTCGTGCACACATCGGGCCAGTTGTTGCGCAAGCGCGATATCACTGGCTGCCTGATTATAGAGCGCGCCATGTGGTTTGACATGAGAAAGTCTGCCACCCGCTGCGGTGACCAGCTCGGCAAGGCTGTCCAGTTGCTGGTGAATGGTTGCCCTGAGCTGAGCGGCGGACATGGTCATGGCAGTGCGGCCGAAATTGGCCCGGTCGGGCCAGGACGGATGCGCGCCAATGGCCACGTTGTGCTCCAGTGCGCCGTTGATGGCTGCGCAAATGCTCCTCCTGTCGCCAGCGTGGGCCCCGCAGGTGATGTTTGCGGATGTCACCAGCTTCAGCAGCGCAAGGTCATCGCCGCAGCCTTCACCCAGATCGGCATTGAGATCGATTCGTTGTTGCATGCCGTCATGCCCCGTGAGTGCGGATATTGTACGCCAGCTGCTGCAGTTCCCTGTCCAGTCCTGCATTGATTGCGTGCGCCTGCTCCGCTTCCACACGCTGGAGTCGCACCACGCTGTCCGGCGGCAGATACGCCAGCTGCCACAGGTCGGCTCGGATGACGCTGGCTATGCGTGCATAACCGCCAGTGGTCTGTGCATCATTGCCAAGGATGATGGGTTGTCCGTCACCAGGCACCTGTATTACGCCAGGCAGCACAGCGGAGGAGGGTAATTCACTGTTACTTGTCCGCGCCAGGGCCTCACCGACCAGACGCGTCCCCATCCGGTTGCTGTCAGGGCTTACACGCCAGCTTGTCTGCCACAGGTCTGCCTGTGACTGAGGGCGGAACAGCTTGAATTCCGGGCCGGCTATCGCACGCAGCAAACCAGTGGGTATCAGAGAACGAACACCCTTGTCACGCATGGGTTCGCGCTCTTGCAGTGTACCCTGGAACAGGCGGTCACCGGACTGCAACTGACGTCCCTCCAGGCCGCCGAACCCGGCGCTGATATCGGTGCTTCTGGAGCCCATGACAACAGGTACCTCAATGCCACCGGCCACAGCCAGGCAGGCAAAAAGTCCTGCGCCAGGCGGCCTGCCGAATCGAAGCTGTTGTCCGCCTTTGATATGGTGAACATGGCCCGGTGTCAGAAGTTCTCCGGATTTGCCATCGGCGAGCATGCGACGGGCCTGATAGTCAGTGCCGCCAAAAGCGACATCTGTCGCCTCACTGAAATGCAGTGTCAGTGTCGGAAAATGAAATTCGAGGATCGCAGCATCGGCACTGTTGCCCAGCAACAGATTGGCCTGCATGGCAGCGACGGGATCTACAACCCCGCACTGGCCAACACCGAGATGGCGATACCCGTGGCGGCCGTTGTCCTGCACACTGGTCAACGGTCCACAGCTCAGTACTTCAATCATACGGGTCTTCCGGTACAAAACGGATTGAGTCACCTGGCGCCAGCTGGCAAGGCGGATCAGCCGTTGGATCAAAAAGACGGAAGTCAGTATGACCGATTATCTGCCATCCACCGGGACTGTCAGCTGGATAAATGCCCGCCTGATCGCCCGCGATGGCAACCGATCCGGCCGGTATGCGCGTGCGTGGCGTGTTGCGACGTGGTGTGAAGAGCCTTGAATCCAGACCACTGAGATAGGGGAATCCGGGTTGGAATCCGATACACATGACCTGATAGCGTGGTTGGCTGTGCAGGGTGACGATCTGGTCTGTGTCCAGCCCGCAGTGGCGAGCGACTGCCGTCAGGTCCGGGCCGTGATCACCGCCGTAGCGTACCGGAATGTCGACTGTGCGACTGATCTGCTGCGCGGTCGTTGATGTTTGCCAGAGGGATTCCAGCCTTGAGGTCAGCTCTGCAAGTGGCATACGCTGGTCGGGGTGCAGCCTTAACATCAGGTTGCCAGGACCAGGCACCACATCACGCAATACCGCAGCGGTTTCCGTCTGGCTGCGCAGTGCATGCGCCAGTGCAAGCAGGCGGCTCTGCAGGTCGGGGCTGCCATTGTGACTGAAGTGCAGCAACAGTGCGTCTTCGGTCAACAGGCTGATCTGAGGATCGTCATACGTCATAGAATAGTCCAGGCTTGATTGTATCGCACGACCGCCGCCGGGGGTAGAATGGCTGTGATCATTCAGTCAAAGGAGTCTGCTCATGAATGTACACCGTATTGTCACCGTTGTGTTGTTGACCTGTATCACACTGCCATGGGTGCATGCCCAGACTGGCACAACACTGCTGCCGGAAGGTCAGACACTGATTACCCTGTCGGTCACCGAGCGCACCATGGTGGCGCAGGACACCTTGGTGGCTACCTTGCGGGTGGAGGCAGAAGACCGGGATGCCACTGCACTCCAGGACAGAATCAATTCAGCCATGGAGGAGGCGTTGAGCCTTGTTGATGGTGAGGAGCACATCACAGTGTCCACCGGTTTCTATTCGGTGTACCAGTTCAACCGACAGCCCCAGGCCAGCCGTGCGGACCCCGTCTGGCGGGGTTCCCAGAGTCTGACCCTGGAAAGTCGGGAAGCGGTAGCGCGGGTGCTGGAACTGGCCGGTGAGTTGCAGGCCAGTGGTTTTGTTATGAACCAGTTGTCCTATCGTTTGAGCAACCAGCGTGCCGATGAGGTGCGTGATGAATTGATGGAGCGCGCCATCGCCCGTGCGCAGGAGAAGGCCGAACGCGCTGGTCGTGCCCTGGGTAGAAGCCAGACCGATATCGCCACGCTGGAAGTGGACGCAGATCTTTCCGGCCAACCGCCGGGTATGATGCGTTCGATGATGGCAACAGAGAGTGCCGATGCCATGACGGCACCCTCTGCCAGGGCTGGAGAGAGCGAGGTGACCCTGACCGTGCGTGTGCAGGCTGTGGTCAAGTGACATCACGGGCTCACGGGTTGCAGTTGCGAAGCTGGCTGTTTATTCTGGAACAGCAAGAGTACGCCCTTCATGCTGAGGAATAATAATGAGAAAGCGAGGCAATCCTGAAAGAATCGACAGGACACCGGGGTCGACTGAGGTGACTGGTTTGTGCCAGTTTCTGTGCCAGCTCCGGCGTCATTCAATGGTGGTGCTGCTGCCGGCATTTTTACTGACCGGTCTGGTATCCTGTTCCGGCGAATCCGGGACCACGCCAACACCCGGCACGGCATCGGATACACAAGCTGCCACCCGGACGATCACGCCGGTTGATGGGGCCAGGATTGCGGCCGCCGCTGACAATACGGCGGACTGGCTGACTCACGGTCGCACCTGGGCCGAGGAACGTCACAGTCCTGTGGACAGTATCAATCGCGATACGGTGGCTGAACTGGGCCTGGCCTGGTCATTCGAGCTGGACACCAATCGCGGCCAGGAAGCCACTCCTCTGGTCATTGATGGGGTCATCTATTTCACGTCGGCATGGAGCAAGGCATTTGCCCTGGATGCCCGAACCGGTGAAGAGCTGTGGCGATATGATCCGGAAGTACCCCAGCGCTATGCCGTCAATGCCTGTTGTGATGTTGTCAACCGGGGTTTGGCAGCCTGGGGCGACAAGGTCTTTCTTGGTACGCTGGATGGACGTCTGATTGGTCTGGACAGGGCAACTGGCGACGTGGTCTGGTCAACAGTGACGGCTGATCCGGAGCAGCGTTATACCATTACCGGTGCGCCACGTGTGGTCAATGGCAATGTCATCATCGGCAACGGCGGCGCTGAGCTGGGTGTGCGCGGTTATGTGTCTGCCTATGACGCAGAAACCGGTGACATGAACTGGCGCTTCTATACCGTGCCGGGCAACCCCGCCGATGGCTTCGAAAGTGATGTCATGGCAATGGCTGCCGAGACCTGGTCCGGTGAATGGTGGTCGCTTGGTGGTGGTGGCACGGCGTGGGATTCCATGGCCTACGACCCGGAGCTGGACCTGTTGTACATCGGTGTTGGCAACGGTAGCCCGTGGAACCACCAGATACGCTCGGACGGGGAAGGCGACAACCTGTTTCTGTCCTCGATTGTGGCACTGCGACCGGACACCGGCGAGTACGTCTGGCACTTCCAGACCACACCAGCTGAATCCTGGGATTACACAGCCACCCAGCACATGATACTGGCCGATCTGGAAATTGACGGACAGCTTCGTCAGGTCATCATGCAGGCGCCAAAGAACGGTTTTTTCTATGTGCTGGATCGCGCCACGGGTGAGTTCATCTCCGGAGAGAACTACGTGGATGTTAACTGGGCCAGCGGCCTGGATCCGGTCACCGGGCGGCCGATAGAAAATGAGCAGATGCGGTATGAGCGCGACCCCGCAATTGTGATTCCCGGCCCGCTGGGCGGACACAATTGGTACCCGATGTCCTTTGACCCGCAGACAGGCCTGGTCTATATACCGACACAGAACACCTCCTATCTCTTTGCGCATCCGGATGAATTCGAGGAACAGGAGGTAGGGTGGAATATCGGTCTGGATCCTGTACCACGAACACCCGTCAATCCTGAGGACGAAGAACGTGCGCTGCAACTGCCCCCCTCCAGCCTGCTGGCATGGGATCCGGTGACACAACAGGAAGTCTGGCGTGTGGACTACGAGGTACTTGGCAATGGCGGCGTGCTGAGTACGGGCGGCGGACTGGTTTTCCAGGGCGTGGCCGACGGGCGGTTCAACGCCTACCGAACAGACACCGGCGAGCGCCTTTGGACGTTCGATGTTGGTGACGCGATTCTGGGTGGACCGGTCACTTATGAGCTGGACGGTGAGCAGTACGTGCTGGCACTTGCCGGCCAGGGTGGTGCGATACCCTTGACCATGGGGCTGCTGTCCGGCAACTACCCGCGTCAGCGCAACGGCCGCCTGATGGCATTCAGGCTGGGCGCTGACGCCGAGCTGCCACAAGTCGAACTGTTACCACCGACACCACTGGATGTGTCAGGTGCCAGCAGTGATGGTGATCCGGATTACGGCGCTATCATGTACGCGGCTTACTGCCTGGTCTGCCATGGACCGTTTGCCATGAGTGCCGGACCGATTCCGGATCTGCGTTATACCGGCACCCTGCTCAATGCCGAGGTCTTTGCCAATATCGTGCTGGAAGGCTCACTGGCCCATCGTGGCATGGCTGGTTTCGAGGCGGATATCGGTGCCGTGGAAGTGGAGAGTATCCGCGCCTATCTGCTGATAATGGCCGATGAGGCAGCGCCCTGAACAGTGGGCAATAACTTTGCCAGGTACCGGCCAGTATGTGAGGCCGGTGCCTTGGCAATGTCTTCCGGTGTACCCTCGGCGATGATCTCGCCGCCGCCGTTTCCGCCTTCCGGCCCCAGGTCAATTACCCAGTCAGCCGTCTTGATCACATCCAGGTTGTGTTCAATGACCACGACCGTGTTGCCCTTGTCGCGAAGGCGGTGCAGTACTGTCAGCAGTTGGCTGATGTCCTCGAAATGCAGGCCGGTTGTTGGTTCGTCAAGGATGTAAAGCGTCTGACCCGTGTCCCGCTTTGACAACTCACGCGCGAGTTTTACGCGCTGGGCTTCACCACCGGACAATGTTGTGGCCGCCTGACCCAGTGAGATGTAGGACAGACCAACCTCGATCAGGGTCTGCAATTTTCGTGCAATCACCGGCACCGGGTCAAAGAACTCACGTGCTTCTTCAATGGTCATATTGAGCACGTCGCTGATGTTTCTGCCCTTGTAACGCACCTCCAGGGTTTCCCTGTTGTAACGTTTTCCGTGGCAGACATCGCAGGCCACATAGACGTCCGGCAGGAAGTGCATCTCCACCTTGACCATGCCATCACCCTGGCAGGCCTCGCAGCGTCCGCCCTTGACGTTGAAGCTGAAACGCCCTGGCGCGTAACCGCGCGCCCGGGCTTCCTGGGTCGAGGCAAAAAGATCGCGCACCGGTGTGAAGATGCCCGTATAGGTTGCCGGGTTCGATCGTGGTGTACGGCCGATCGGGCTCTGATCAATGTCCACGACCTTGTCCAGGTGCTCAAGACCGCTGATGGCGGAATACGGTGATGCCTCCAGCGTGGTGGCGCCATTCAGGCGAGTGGCCGCAATCGGGTACAGGGTATGATTGATCAGGGTCGATTTGCCCGAGCCCGATACACCGGTGACACACACAAACAGGCCCAGTGGAATATTGAGTGTGACCTGCTTGAGGTTGTTGCCGCTGGCGCCTGCCAGTTTAAGTGACTTGCGGTTCTTCGGGCTGATCCGGGTTGCCGGCACGGCAATTGACCTGCGACCTGACAGATACTGCCCCGTGAGGGAGTGCTCGCTGTCCAGAATGTCCTGCAGGGCGCCCTGCGCCACAACCTGGCCGCCATGCACGCCGGCGCCAGGCCCGATGTCGATAATGTGATCGGCGCTGCGGATAGCGTCCTCATCATGTTCTACCACGATGACAGTGTTGCCGAGATCGCGAAGGTGAAACAGTGTGCGCAGCAAGCGGTCATTGTCCCGCTGGTGCAGGCCAATGGAAGGCTCGTCCAGAATGTACATCACACCAACAAGGCCGGCACCAATCTGGCTGGCAAGGCGTATACGTTGTGCCTCGCCGCCGGACAGCGTGTCGGCGCTGCGACTGAGCGTCAGGTAGTTGAGCCCCACATCCATGAGAAACTGCAGGCGTTGCCTGAGTTCCTTGATGATTTTTTCGGCAATCTGTGCCCGCGCGCCAGTCAGTGTCAGGCTCAGAAAACAGTCAGATGCCTCTGCAATGGTCAGCTCGGTAATGGTTGGCAGGGTCCAGTCGTTGATGAACACATGACGCATTTCCTTGCGCAGGCGGGTACCCTTGCAGTCCGGACAGGGCTGGGTGCTGAGAAATCTGCCCAGATCCTCGCGTACCATGGTGGATTCGGTTTCGCGGTACCGACGCTCCATATTGGGCAGAATGCCTTCGAAAGCATGTCGTCGCACGGTCTCGCTGCCGCGATCATTCATGAACCTGAAATCGATCTCCTCGCCTTTGCTGCCGTAGAGCACGATGTCCTGGTGTGCCGGCGCCAGATCGGCAAAGGGGGTGTCCACTGCAAATCCGTAGTGACGGGCGAGAGAGCCCAGCATCTGGAAGTAGTAGAAATTGCGCCTGTCCCAGCCCCGGATGGCGCCCTCGGCCAGCGACAGTGATTCATCGGTGATGATACGATTGCGATCAAAGTACTGATGAACGCCCAGGCCGTCACAGGTACTGCAGGCACCGGCCGGGTTGTTGAACGAGAACATGCGCGGTTCCAGTTCGCTGATGCTGTGGCCACACTGTGGGCAGGCAAAGCGTGCAGAAAACAGCAGGTCCTCCTCCACGGCACCCCCTGCTGTGTCCCTGTCCGGGCTCATCGGGGCCACGATGGCCAGGCCGTCGCTGAGTTGCAGCGCCGTTTCAAGGCTTTCGGCCAGACGCTGCTGCACGTCTGGCCTCACGCGAACCCGGTCGATGACCACATCAATGCGGTGTTTGCGATTGCGATCCAGCTCGGGCAGATCATCCAGTTCGGTGACCAGACCATTGATGCGCGCCCGGATGTAACCGCCAGCCTTCAATTCATTCAGTACATGCTGGTGTTCACCTTTTCGGTCCCGCACCACTGGCGCCAGGATCATGATCCGGCTGTCCTGTGGCATGGCCAGAATCTGATCCACCATCTGACTGACGGTCTGTGCCTGCAAGGGCAGTCCGTGCGTCGGACAAAACGGTTGCCCCACGCGGGCAAACAACAGTCGCAGATAGTCGTAGATTTCGGTGATGGTACCGACAGTGGAGCGCGGATTGTGTGATGTTGATTTCTGCTCGATGGATATGGCCGGTGACAGACCTTCGATATGGTCCACATCCGGTTTGTCCATCATGGACAGGAATTGTCGCGCGTAGGTGGACAATGACTCGACATAGCGCCGCTGCCCTTCGGCATACAGTGTGTCGAAGGCCAGTGAGGACTTGCCGGAACCGGAAATACCGGTAATGACAATGAGCCTGTCGCGCGGCAGACTCAGGTCCAGATTTTTCAGATTGTGCGTCCGGGCGCCCCGGATTGAGATCTTGTCCATGACTGGTCACTGGCGAAAACCCTTTATTATGAGTAAATCGGGGTGTAATCGCAAAGCCTTGTTGACTTGTTTGTGGCACGGCGGCTTTTTCCATTTCATGCTATGCTTGCCGTAAAATGTCACAGACAGAATCATTGGAGGTTCAAGGTGGCCAGTCGCGGCGTAAACAAAGTCATATTGATCGGAAACGCAGGAAAGGATCCCGAAACGCGCTACATGCCAAGTGGCGGCGCCGTCAGCAATCTCACGCTGGCAACCAGTGAGAGCTGGAAGGACAAAAATACCGGTCAGCAGCAGGAGCGCACCGAGTGGCACCGGATCGTGTTCTTCAATCGCCTGGCAGAGATTGTCAATGAGTATGTGCGCAAGGGCAGCAAGCTCTACATCGAGGGCAGCCTGCGGACGCGCTCTTGGGAACAGGATGGCGTGACACGTTATGCCACCGAGGTTGTGGCCAGCGAAATGCAGATGCTGGATTCGCGCGGTGGCAGCGCCAGTGATGACTACAATCAGGACATGCCGGCGCAGCAGAGCAGGGCGCGCAGTGAACCGCAGCAGGCTGCCGGTGGTAACAAGCAGGCACAGCCCCGGCCGGCACCGGTCGATGACGGTGGTTTCGACGACGACATCCCCTTTTGATCGGCACTTGCGAAGCGGCCATTGACCCCACAGACGAGGCACAGGGTAATCTGACAAGGTGAAGGTTTTACTGGTAGGGGCCGACAGTGCAGTAGGCAAGAAACTCCTGCAACTGCTGAAGGAGCGTGGCATCGGATTTGTCGCACCGGGGCCGCAAGAAATTGATGCTACGGATCCGATCAGCGCCGCCCGGGTCATCACCCACAATCAACCGGATCAGGTCATCAACCTGTCGTCGTATGCCGCAGGCAGCCAGCTTGCGCCCTACAGTGCCGAGGCAGACCCTGAAGCCTGTGCATTGGTCAACGAGTCACAGGCCGGGGTATTGGCCCAGGTCTGCGATCATCTCACGGTGCCACTCATTCATCTGTCCACCGCACTTGTTTTCAGCGGCGGCAAGAAGCTGGCCTACAGTGAGGATGACAAGGCCTCGCCTGCCGGCATCTACGGCAAGACGGCGCTGGCTGGTGAGATGGCCATCCAGGAAGCCATGGACAGTTTTGTTATTGTGCGCTCCGGATGGCTGTTCGGACCCGGGCAGGACCAGGTGCTGCGCGCCTGGCTGGAAGAGGTACGCAGCACCGATGGCACCGTCAGTGCCGGGCGCCGGAAACTGAGCCCGACACCCACCGAGGATCTTGCTCGGGTATTGCTGGCCATTTCACTGCAGGTGGACTGTGGCGCTGACGTCTGGGGTACCTATCATTACTGTGCACTGGAAAGCCGGCGTGAAAGTGAATTCGCCCAGGATGTGATTCGTGTTGCGGCCCGATATGACGAATCGATCTATCGGCTGCTGGATCACCTGAGCATCAACAATATCCGCACCGGGGCGCCGGATATCGCCAATACAACCCTGACCAGCAAGAAAATTTTCGAGACCTTCGGTATCAGGCAGCGTGCCTGGCATGGCAGCCTGGAAGCACTGATCAAGAGTTATTATGGGCCCACAACATGACACCGCTGATTCCGGTAGACCAGGCGCTCAGACATCTGCTCGCCGCCATGCCGGCCATCACTGAGCAGGAGTCGGTGTCACTGCTTGAGGCCAGCGCAGGCCGAATCGTGGCAGAGGACATCGTTGCAGCGGTCTCAGTCCCTGCCTGGGACAACAGCGCCATGGATGGTTTCGCAGTGCGGGTCGAAACCCTTTGCGCGGGTGACGAGTTACCGGTTAGCCAGCGCATTGTGGCCGGAAGTGTGGGAGAACCATTGCTCCCAGGGACAGCAGCACGCATCTTTACCGGTGCGCCGGTTCCGCCCGGTGCCGATGCCGTTGTCATGCAGGAAAACTGCGATGAACTTGTTGACCGGGTGCGCGTACGACAGCTACCGGCTCGTGGAGAGAACATCCGTGGCGCAGGTGATGACATCCAGGCCGGTGCGCAACTTCTGGCGTCGGGCAGTCGTCCCGGTCCCGCCGAGGTGGCATTGTTGGCCAGTTGCGGCATTTCCCGGCTTGCAGTGACACGCAAGCTGCGCGTCGCGCTGATGACCACCGGAGACGAATTGCAGGCGCCGGGGGCGGCGCTTGGTCCCGGGAAGATCTACAATTCCAATCACTTCCTGCTTGCCGCCCTGATCCAGCGTCTGCCGTGCGAACTGCTCGATCTGGGCATCGTGCGTGACAATCGCGCTGCCACCCAGGCGGCCTTGCTGCGCGCGGCTGACAGCGCCGACTGTATCATCAGCACCGGTGGGGTATCGGTAGGCGCAGAAGATCACGTGCGTGATGCAGTCCAGGCTGTCGGGCAGCTGAAATTGTGGCGTCTGGCGCTAAAACCGGGAAAACCCTTTGCCTTCGGGCAGGTCGGTACGGCTCCGTTTTTTGGTCTGCCCGGTAATCCGGTGTCGGCATTTGTCACTTTTGTGTTGCTGGTGAGGCCCTGTCTGTTGCGAATGGCTGGCGCCGCGAATGTCGCGCCGACTGAACTGATGCTGCCTGCCGGATTCGAGCGCAAGGACGTCAGTGATCGTCAGGAATACCTGCGCGTCATGATCCAGAAGACCGAAGGCGGGGTCTGCCAATTGGTGCCCTGTCCGAATCAGAGCTCTGGCGTCATCTCGTCGCTGAGGCAGGGTGATGGCCTGGCCATCGTAGAGCCCGGCAGGCGTGTTCGCGATGGCGAACTGTTGAGATTCATCAGTTTCGATGCCATAGTCTGAGCTTCAGTCAGTTAGCCGGATGTGTGTTCAGGCATGACCCGTCGATTCACAATCAGTCTTTTGCTGCCCAATCTGTCGAGGATTGTGGTTTGGGGCATTGTGCTGGTATTTGCCCTGCTAATGTCCGCCTGTGAGGCGCCGCGACCGCCGCAGCCCGAGACAGGGCCTGCGCCTGAGACGACACCAACAGCGGCGGTGATCACTGACCAGCCCCTGCTGCTGTCCGAACAGGAAGAGCGTTACCGGCGCATGATTGCTGACTGGCTCTATGAAGGGTTGCGCGCCTTGCGAGAAGATCGCCTGCTGACGCCACCCGAGCGCAGTGCACACACCTACTTCAGCCGTGTATTGGCGCTGGAACCCGACAATGAACTGGCAACGGAAGGGCTGCAGGAGATTGTGCAGCGCTATCTGCAATTGGCTGACATAGCCTCACGACAGGGGCAGTTCGAGAACGCGGAGAACTTTCTCCGTCGGGCCGCCCAGGTCAACCCCGGCTATGAGGGTATCAACACCAGTCGGGCACAGCTGTCCCGCGAGAGGTCCAGAACCCACAGTGTAACCTTGCTCGACGGTCGAGAGCTGGCCAGTGGTGCTGAATCGCTGATCGACATGCTCCAGTCACTGGCTCTTACGGTTCGCGAGAAGGACATTTTTGTTCTTATCACTGCGCCGAGTGACGAGCAGGGACGCTGGATATATGCCCAGATGCAAGCCGCCTTTGACCGAGAGGAGTATCGATTGCGCGGCGACATAGAACTGGGCCAGCAACCGTCGATCCGCTTGCTGTATCCGCCCGGTTCCGAGCGCGGTTAAAGCCCCAACGTCCAATGCTGGCCCGCTCAGGTGCCTGATGCTTCCTCGCGCAGGACCTCGAGTTCATCCGGGTCAGCCGGTATCCATTCATAGATACGCGTGACAGAGCAGGAGAAGCCCCGATCGTGCGGGAAGCTGATCTGGTCTCCGGGACTGAGGCAGATTCCGCTGCGCGACTCGGTCCGCAGGGTCAGGAAAGCCTGGGACGTGTCGCACCCGCCGATGAGATCGAGTTTGTAGTAGTTCTCGCGGCCCCGCTCCACGATCAGGCTCTGATCATCCAGTGCATACCAGTTCCGGATATCACGCGAGAAGCATACCGAATTGACGCTGCTGCCCTGGGTACCGGCCCTGATCGCCTGCTCGCGCTCTGAAACGGTGCCCTGACAGGCGCTCAACAGTGTTGCCACGGACGCCAGAGCGACAAGGTGTATCCATTTGCTCATGTGTAACCCTCCTTTACCCTTTTCTGACTGGGGTACAGAAAGTTCATGGGGGCAACTGGGCCAATTTCAATTGCCCCTATCGAACAGGTCGTTATTCCGGTCCGTTATCAGTTGGTAGCCGGGACTATGCGCAGAATGCGATCAGGTACATCCCGGTGCGCTTCATTGCGCTGGCGACCGTCTGTGTTGGTTGTGCCGACATAGAGTGCGCCGTCTGGTCCAATTGCCAGCCCGCGCAGGCGTCCATAAACGCTGTTACCCTGCTCATCATTGAACCATCGTTCTATACTGGTCGGCCGGCTGGGATCGTCATTGTCCTGAAAGCGGATTCGCAGCAGGGTCTGTCTATCCTCGGACTGGAAGCCGAGTATGGATACAAACATATCATTCTGCAAGTCCGGCATAAGGTCACCGGTATAGAAGATCAGATCGCCAGGTGGTGCCGAAGCCGGTGCAAAGGTCAGGATCGGGTCCACATACTCCGGCAGTCCCGGCGCGCCGACCACATGTGGCCAGCCGTGGTGAGCGCCACCTTCCAGTATGATGATGCGGTCGTGAGCCATCAGGCGGTCTTCGCCGGTCGGTCCATTGTCGGCCGCGAACAGGCGTCCGGTGCCCGGTTGCCAGTCAAGGCCGTGTACATTGCGAAGGCCGTGTGCCCAGATCGGATTGCCGGGCCAGGGGTTGTCGGCAGGTACCTCGCCATCCTCGGTAAGGCGAAGAACGGCGCCGGCCGGCTCGTCAAGCTCATCCGACAGTGAGCGGTCGAAAGCGTCTCCGGTGGCGACATAGAGCATGCCGTCAGATCCGAATTTCAACGTGCCGCCGCTGTGGCTGCCACCTGGTACCTGAACAGGCAGATCATCCAGCAGGATTTCTTCCTCACCCGCCTTGCCGTCTACATCACGAAAGCGGCTCAGGCGTGTCAGCGGATCGCCGTCCGTTGTGTAGGTGTACATGATGTACACCCAGGGTGTTGCCGGAAAGTCCGGATGCAACGCCAGCCCGGTCAGGCCACTTTCCCCACGGTGAAATATCTGATCCTCAATAGCCAGCCAGGGCTCATCATGAGGAGTGCCATTGGCATCAAACGTGCGGACACGGCCCGGGCGTTCGGTCACAAATAGTCGGCCATCGCGGGCAAACTCCATGCTCCAGACCACTTCAAGGTCGTCCGCGAAGACCTCAACATCATAACCTTGCGGGTGTGGGTGATAACTCACCGGCGGCATGGGGGGAAGCTCGCCTCGAATGATTTCGTCGCCAGTGCCCTGTGCAGCGGCAGGCATGCCCACGGTCAGCAGTATGGAAAGCAGTCCGGCTGTTGACAGTTGCCGGATACGCAGTGCCGGGAGTCGATTACTGGTCATGTCTGGTTGTCCTTCGTCATTCGGATATTCGAACAACCCAGTATAGGTGTGCCCGCTTGTGCTGTCCAAATCCGAAGACGCGAATTCGATGAACGTCCCGCCATGCTCGACGGTCAGACCGGCCGCTGCTGGAAACGCTGCCGTTTACGATACGGAAATACATCGGCAACGTAGCCATCGCGGATTTTCTGCTGCAGATCCCGCCACCACTGTGGGTCGTAAAGATCGCTGTGCAGCGTGTCAAAAACCTCGCGTGCCCGGCGGTTACCCGAGAAGAACAGTCTGAACTCCTCCGGGAATATGTCATGGGCGTCCACACGAAACCAGGGGCTGCCGGCCAGGGTCTGCTCGTCAGTCTGCGGTTCGGGCAGATCACGAAAGTGGCAGTCGGTCAGTGGGCAGATTTCGTCATAGTCATAAAACACCACACGCCCGTGCCGGGTGACACCGAAATTTTTCAACAACATGTCGCCAGGAAACAGATTGCCGGCAGCCAGCTGCCTGATGGCGTTGCCATACTCATCCATGACATTGTGCAGCTGTTCATCGGTGCAGTCCTGGATGTACAGGTTCAGCGGGATCATCTTGCGTTCCACATATACGTGACTGAGGATCAGTGCATGGCCGTGTTCTTCGATCAGCGACGGTACTTCCTTTCTCAGCTCCTCCATAAGCTCATCGGAGAAGCGTCGCCGGTCGAACGCCAGGTTGTTGAATTCCTGGGTATCAGCCATGCGTCCGCCTCGCTCCCAGCGTTTCACCAGTGAATAACATTGGCGTACGTGTTCACGTGACATGTCCTTGGGCGGTGTGAAGCGCTCCTTGATCACCTTGTAAACGTAATCAAAATTGTCCCGGGTGAATACCAGCATGACCATACCCTTGATGCCCGGTGCTATGACGTATCGGTCGTCACTGGCCAGCGTCATCTGCACTGCCCTGCGGTAATAGACGGTTTTACTGTGTTTGGGGAAGCCGATGGCGCTGTAGAGCTCAAAGACTTCCTTGTGTGGCATCAACTGCTGCAGGAAACGTATATATTCGGACGGGGTGGAAGCATCGACCATGAAATAACTGCGCGCAAAACTGAATACGATACTGATGTCATCACTGTCATGCAGCAGGGTATCCACATAGATCCGGCCTTGTTCGTTATTGAGAAAAGGCAGCACAAAGGGAACGCACTGGCCCTGGCAGACAAAGCGCCCCACCAGATAGGCAGCCTTGTTGCGAAAGAAAAGGCTTTCCAATACTTCGGCATACAAGTGTTCGGTGTCACACTCAAGCAGCGGGAGCAGCACTGACTGCAGTGCGTTGTGGATGAAAGCCACATCGCGGTCCTTGTCTTCGTAGGGGATGTTGAAATCAGCGTGATCAAGCAGGCGAATGATCAGTTTTTCAAGACCTTCACTGTTGTTGTAACGCAGAACAATATCTTCACCGGGTATGGGCAGATACTGCGGTGCCGGTTCCATGACAAAGGCGTGCAGGTCGCGTATTTTTTCGTGACCGAAAACGTAACAGTAGACGGAATTAAAAAAAGTTTGTGTGATTTCGAAGTTGCGGTGTCCCTGGATGATCTGCGCGTAGTCGTGTTTGGCCTGTTGCCACAGATTGCGGTCATGCAAGTCGGAGCCCGTGATGGCTTCAAGGCTGTCAGCAACTGTCATCACTTTCTGCTTGTACAGATCCAGCCGCTGCCGCATGGCCACTTGCACTGCCTGCCAGTCTGCCCGTTCGAACCGACCCTGGGCGCCGTAGGTGATATTCTTGTACTCGGCAAAGAAGGCATCAAAGCCGTTGAGAATGGCTTTGGCGAGTCGTCGCGCGATCATGGTCATGTCCGATAGGGGCTCCAAAGCTGCGCGTGTATATTCACACAATGCTGCGCTGAACAAAAGGTGGGCGCGGTGCGCCCACCGGCTGTCAGGCTGACTGTTCAGGCCGGAAGTGCTCAGGCCACCGAAAACTGTTCTTCCTCGGTTGACCCCTTGAGTGCTGTCACCGATGATTGCCCACCCTGTATCACGGTGGTCATGTCATCAAAGTACCCGGTACCCACTTCCTGCTGATGCGAGACAAAGGTGTAACCCTTCTCTGCATCGGCAAATTCCTTCTCCTGAAGCGCAACATAGGCCGACATGTCCCGGCGTGCATAGTCCCATGCCAGGTTGAACATGCCGTTCCACATGCTGTGGATGCCCGCCAGGGTGATGAACTGGAACTTGTATCCCATGGCACTGAGTTCGCGCTGGAACTTTGCAATGGTGGCGTCGTCCAGGTTGCGTTTCCAGTTGAAGGACGGAGAGCAGTTGTAGGCCAGGATCTGATCCGGGTATTGTTGCCGAATGGCTTCGGCGAACAGGCGTGCTTCTTCCAATGATGGGGTTGCCGTCTCACACCACAACAGATCGGCGTAGGGGGCATAGGCCAGGCCTCGGGCGATGGCCTGATCAATGCCAGCGCGGGTGCGATAGAACCCTTCCGCAGTCCGCTCGCCGACAACAAACGGCGCGTCACGCGGATCACAGTCGGAGGTCAACAGGTCGGCGGCATTGGCATCGGTGCGTGCCAGCACAATGGTTGGTACGCCTTCCACATCAGCGGCCAGGCGCGCCGACACAAGCTTCTGCACCGCTTCCTGTGTTGGCACCAGTACCTTGCCCCCCATGTGGCCGCACTTTTTGGCCGAGGCAAGCTGATCCTCGAAATGCACACCGGCAGCGCCATTACGGATCATGTTTTTCATCAACTCGTAGGCATTGAGTACGCCGCCAAATCCGGCTTCAGCATCAGCCACTATCGGTGCGTAGTAGTCGATGTAGGCGGGGTCGTCCGGGCTCATGCCCTTGCGCCACTGGATCTGGTCGGCACGCTCGAAGGCATTGTTGATACGCCGCACAACCGCGGGCACTGAATCCACCGCATACAGCGACTGATCCGGATACATGGTTTCAGAGGTATTGTTGTCCGCAGCCACCTGCCAGCCTGACAGATAGATGGCCTGCACACCGGCCTTTACCTGCTGCACGGCCTGGCCACCGGTCAGTGCACCCATTGCGTTGACAAAATCCTTGTCGGGCCTGAAGGCCGGGCGGGCACCTTCATTGACCAGCGTCCAGAGTTTTTCTGCACCCCGGCGTGCCAGTGTATTGTCTCTTGTCAGCGAGCCGCGCAGTCTTACAACATCGCTGGCGCTGTAGTCGCGCTGGATGCCTTTCCAGCGCGGGTTCTCGGTCCAGTCCTTTTGGATGGCAGCAATTTCCTGTTCCCGGTCGTAGTTTCCCATGTCGCATACCTCTTGCCAGCGTGGTTGTGGTGATGTCCGTTGCCGATGATCGGCGATCAGGGGGCCAGTCTAGGGCGCCACGGTGGATTCTTTAAATTTATTACTTATATTTCTGTCATTTTCCTTATGAATATGTTGGCGAGCCTATTCATTTTTTCTGTGAATGGCCTGAATGGACAAGATAAATTGGTTAAATTGGTGCGCCCCACCTACCATCGCCTGCTCAAGTCCCGATCACACGCCGGAGAATCAGGATGACTGCCTCATTAATTGCACCGGACTACGTCAGTCACGCTGGTCTTCAGATCGCAGACTGTCTTTACGACTTTGTGGTGAATGAAGCGCTGCCGGGCACAGGCCTGGATGCGGACCACCTCTGGCGAGGCCTGGCCTCGATAGTTGCTGACCTGGGTCCGCGCAACCGACAATTGTTGGCGCGGCGCGAATCCCTGCAGCAGTATCTGGATAACTGGTATCAGGCGCAGGCAGGCAAGGCACATGATCACGAGGCTTATGTCAGCTTCCTGCGCGATATTGGTTATCTGTTGCCCGAACCCGATGACGTGCAAATCAGCACCGAGGGTGTGGATGCGGAGATTGCGGGGTTGTCCGGTCCGCAGCTGGTCGTGCCGGTGATCAATGCAAGGTATGCCCTGAACGCTGCCAATGCCCGTTGGGGCAGCCTTTATGATGCGCTCTATGGTACGGATGTCATACCCGATTCAGGCGGCGCCGCGCGCGGCAATGCCTACAATCCGGCTCGTGGCGCCAGGGTCATCGCCCGGGGCCGGGCCATGCTGGATCAGTTTGTACCACTGCTGCAAGGCAGTCATGCTGACGCACGCGCCTACGGTGTTGCGGACGGACGGTTGTCTGTAACGCTGTCATCGGGTCAACGCAGTGGGTTGTCCGAGCCGAGCGCTTTTGTGGGTTACACCGGGGATGCCAGCGCACCGGACAGTATCATGTTGATCCACAATGGCCTGCATATCGCACTGTGTATCGACGCATCCCATCCCATCGGTGCGGCCGATGGCGCAGCGGTCTGTGATATTGTGCTGGAGTCGGCTTTGACCACCATACAGGATTGCGAGGACTCGGTAGCTGCGGTAGACGCGGCCGACAAGACGCTGGTGTATCGCAACTGGCTGGGGCTGATGCGTGGCACACTGAGCGAACGCTTCGAACGTGATGGCCGCACAGTAATCCGGACGCTGGCTCCTGACCGGAAACTCACAGCGCCCGACGGCAGTGAGCTGACCTTGCCCGGTCGCAGCCTGATGCTGGTTCGCAACGTCGGCCACCTGATGAACACTGATGCCGTGCTGGACAGCGACGGCAATGAGATTCCCGAAGGCTTTCTGGACGCATTGATCACAGCGCTGGCCGCCATGCATGACCTGCGAGGCAATTCACAGCTGCGCAATTCGCGCACAGGCAGCATCTATATTGTGAAGCCCAAGATGCATGGCCCGGATGAGGTAGCCTTTGCCTGCGAGTTGTTTGGTCGAGTCGAGGATGTGCTTGGCCTGGACTGCAACACGCTGAAGATTGGCATCATGGACGAAGAACGTCGCACCAGTATCAATCTGAAAGCCTGCATCGCTGCCGCGTCACATCGACTGATCTTCATCAATACCGGCTTTCTTGATCGCACTGGTGATGAAATCCACACCAGCATGGCTGCCGGTGCCATGGTGCGAAAGGCGGACATGACATCGCAGCCCTGGATACAGGCCTATGAAAAAGGCAATGTGGCCAAGGGGCTTGCCTGTGGCCTCGGGGGGCGCGCCCAGATAGGCAAGGGTATGTGGGCAATGCCGGATGAGATGGCTGCGATGCTGCGGGAAAAAGTAGCGCACCCGCGCGCCGGTGCAAGCTGTGCCTGGGTGCCGTCACCAACGGCGGCGACGCTGCATGCCATCCATTACCATGAGGTCAATGTGTCGGCGGTTCAGCAACAATTGCCGGCTCTGGCCCAGCGGTCACTGGATGACCTGCTGACATTGCCGTTGGCGCGTGACCCGCATTGGAGCGCTGGGGAGATCCAGCATGAGCTGGACAACAATGCCCAGGGGCTGCTTGGCTACGTGGTGCGCTGGATTACCCAGGGAACAGGCTGCTCGAAGGTGCCAGACATCAACAATACGGGGCTGATGGAGGACCGTGCAACGCTGCGCATATCCAGCCAGCACATGGCGAACTGGCTTCGCCACGGCGTCTGCACCCGGCAACAGCTGATGCAGACGCTGAGGCGTATGGCTGCGGTGGTGGATGCCCAGAACGCCGCGGATCCGGAGTACGTGCCGATGACAACGGACCTGGATCACAGCATTGCCTTCCAGGCAGTCTGTGAACTGGTTCTCAAGGCCTGCGAACAACCCAGCGGATACACTGAACCGATACTGCACAAGTGGCGTAGACATTACAAAGCGCTACTCGCAAGGTAGGTCTTTTGCAGTGTTCATCACGTTGATCGATTTGTCAGGCGGTCCTTCGAGCCCGGGTTCCCCGGGCTTTTTTTGTCCGCAATTTGACTATAAAATGTGATGATTGCTGGCTTTCAATCATTCACTGTGTGAATTTTGATAATGAAACTGTCCCGCATCGATCTCAATCTGCTGGTGTATCTGGACGTGTTGCTGCGTGAGCAGAATGTCACGCGCGCCGCGGAGCAGCTAGGCATTACCCAACCGGCCATGAGTAACGGGCTGCGGCGATTACGCACCCTGTTTGACGATCCCCTGCTTGTGCGTACCAGCAATGGTATGACACCGACCGAGCGCGCCAGGGCGCTGCAACCGCAATTGCGTGACATACTCACCAACGTCGAGCAGGCGGTGTTGCCGATGACACCTTTTGACGCCGCCGACAGCCGGCGCGTGTTCCGTATCATGGCCTCGGACTATGCCGAATCCACCTTGCTTGTGCCGATGATGTATCGTTTGCGGCGTGAAGCCCCGGGTATCAGTCTGGATGTGCTCACGCCCAGTGATGTAACTTTCCACGATCTCGAACAGGGCAAGGTGGACGTGGCGGTCAACCGCTTCGATAGACTGCCCCAGTCATTTCATCAGGCGACCGTATGGCACGACGGGTTTTCGTGTCTGATGAGCCGGGACAATCCTGCAGCAACGGCCTTTGATCTGACGGCCTACCTGGCCGCACCTCATATATGGGTCAGCAAGACCGGTATGGGTGTGGGGCGCGGCATGAGTCAGCGGGACGGCCAACGGATGGGCTGGGTGGATGAGGCACTGGCAGAAATTGGCCATGAGCGCCATATCAGCGTGTTCACGCGCCATTACCAGGTAGCGCCACTGCTGGCACATCATCCTGACCTGATCGCTACCGTGCCGTCGAACCTGGCTGCGCTGCATGCTGATGATTCACGACTTTGTGTTCACAAGCCGCCGTTCATGATTATCCCTATTGAGTTGCAGCTGGCCTGGTCGCCACTGTTGCAGCATGATCCCGGCCATATCTGGCTGCGGCGCATGATTGTGGAAACCGGTAAGTCCATCGCTGCGGGCGAGTCGGTCAGGGCCTGAAGCCGTTTCACTGAAAGACCTGATGGTGTAGTCTGCCACGCCAGCAAGACAGAAAATGTGTAATCGGATCAGGAGCATGATATGAAAGTGAAGCAGGTGGTGGAGGGGTTTGCTGTGAGTGAGCAGATCAAGGCAGATGAGCTGGCCGAACTGGCCGAACAGGGGTTCCGCTCCATTGTCTGCAATCGACCAGACGGAGAGGGCCCAGATCAGCCCACCGTTGCCGAGATCAAAGCCGGTGCAGACGCATGGAAGCTGGAGTTTCGTAATATTCCGGTGACTTCCGGCCAGCTCACACCCGGTGACATATCTGCCATGACCGCTGCGCTGGAAGAAATGCCAAAGCCGATTCTTGCCTACTGCAGGACCGGTACCCGATCCATTCAATTGTGGGCACTGGCCGAAGGGGTCAGCGGGCGAGCTCCCGAGGAAATCATGGAAGCCGGTAACCGCGCAGGTTATGACCTGACGCCTGTGGTGAACTGGTTGCAACGCGGCGGTTGACACAGAGTATCAACAAACCACAGGTACCCAATGAACGTGCAAGGCATACTGCCCTGTCTGGGCTGGATGGCGACTTACAACCGCCGCAATCTGGCTGACGACACGCTCGCCGCAATGGTGGTCACAGTGATGCTTGTGCCGCAATCACTGGCCTATGCCATGCTCGCCGGTCTGCCGCCTGAGGTCGGGTTATATGCCAGTATTGTTCCGCTGATGGTGTACGCGATTTTTGGTACCAGCCGTACCCTGTCCGTAGGCCCGGTGGCGATCATTTCGTTGATGACCGCAGCCGCTCTGGCCAAACTGGACTTGCCCGACAGCCAGGCCTATCTGACTGCCGCCCTGACCCTGGCCCTGTTATCGGGCATGATTCTGCTGCTGATGGGTGTGCTCAGGCTGGGTTTTCTGGCCAACTTTCTTTCCCATCCCGTCATTACCGGATTCATTACCGCTTCGGCGCTGATCATTGCGCTGAGTCAGTTGCAACATATAGTGGGTATCAGTTTTTCGGGCCAGAGCCTGCCAGCCTTGTTGGCTGGCTTTGGTTCGGCTTTGCAGTCGGGCCAGAACATGAACTGGCCAACGGTGGTTGTAGGTGGCGGGTGTATTCTTTATCTGTTATGGGCCAGGCGTTATATGGCTTCCCTGCTGTCGCGTATCGGATTGCCAGGCCGGCTGGCCGTTGTGCTGGCCCGCACCAGCCCGGTCGTGGCCGTTATTGCCACCATACTGCTGGCCTGGCAGCTGAATCTGGATACCATGGGTGTCCGCCTGACCGGCTCGGTACCGGCAGGCCTGCCCGGCTTGACTTTACCCTCGTTTTCCATCCAAATCTGGCTGACGCTGCTGGGTTCGGCGGTGCTGATCGCTGTAATCGGATTCGTGGAATCGGTCTCCGTGGCCCAGGGGCTGGCGGCGCGCAAACGCGAACGGATCAACCCGAACCAGGAGCTCATTGCGCTGGGCAACAGCAATATTGCGGCATCCTTCACAGGCGGGTTCCCCGTTACCGGTGGTTTTGCCCGGTCAGTGGTGAATTTTGATGCAGGGGCCGCCACGCCAGCGGCGGGGCTGTTTGCGGCGCTCATGATTGCGCTGTCAACGCTGTTCCTGATGCCCGCGCTGGCCTGGTTGCCACAGGCAACATTGGCAGCCACCATTATTGTGGCCGTGCTGGCACTGGTTGATTACGGCATTCTGAAAAAGGCCTGGAACTACGCGCGTACGGATTTCCTGGCCGTTGCGGTGACCATGCTGGTGACTCTGATGGCGGGTGTGGAGCTGGGTGTGGCCAGCGGCATCGTGGCATCGGTGTTGATGCATGTCTATAAATCATCACGACCCCATGTGGCCATTGTCGGGGAAGTGCCGGGAACCCGGCATTTTCGCAATGTGCTACGTCACAAGGTCATCACCTACGAACACATTCTCTCACTGCGGGTGGACGAAAGCCTGTATTTTGCCAATACCCGCTTTCTGGAAGATCTCATCTACCGTGAGGTGGCGGAGCGACCAGCGCTGCAACATGTGATTCTGATGTGCAGCGCTGTCAATGAGATAGACCTGAGCGCACTGGAGTCGCTGGAAACAGTGAACCGGCGCCTGTCCGAGCTGGGAATCACTCTGCACCTGTCAGAAGTGAAGGGGCCGGTGATGGACGCGCTGGTGCGTACTCATTTCCTGACTGAACTGTCCGGCCAGGTATTTCTGAGTCATTTCCAGGCGGTGGAAGCCTGTCGTATTCAGACCGGGCGTTCCACGGCAATGGCTACGCCCTGACCCCCACCAATACACAGTGTGGCAAGTCCGCGCCGGACATCACGGTGGATCATTTCATGAATCAGAGTCACCAGTACGCGGCAGCCTGAAGCGCCTATCGGGTGTCCCAGGGCTATTGCGCCGCCGTTGACATTGACCCTGTCGGTGTCCCAGCCCAGCTCCCGGTTCACGGCAATGGCCTGCGCGGCAAACGCTTCGTTGGCTTCAACAAGATCCAGATCCTCAATCGCCCAACCGGCTTTGGCCAGGCAGCGCCTTGTGGCGGACACCGGGCCAATACCCATGATTTTTGGATCAACGCCGGCATTGGCCCACGCACGGATTGTAACCAGCGGTTTGAGGCCCAGTGATTTGGCCTTCTGGTCGCTGCAGACCACGACGGCAGCGGCCCCGTCATTGAGGCCTGAGGCATTGCCCGCTGTCACGGTGCCGTCCTTTTTGAACGCTGGGGACAGGTGGGCCAGTGATTCTGCATTTGTGCCGGGCCTGGGTCCCTGGTCGCTGTCCACAACAACGGCGTCGCCTCTGCGCTGCGGGATGCTGATCGGCAGGATTTCATTGCTGAATCGGCCCTCGCTGATAGCAGCCTGGGCCTTGTGTTGGGAGGCGGCAGCAAACACATCCTGCTCCTGTCGGGATATGTTGTACTGTTCGGCAAGATTCTCGGCGGTGATGCCCATATGAAACTGATTGAAGGCATCCCACAACCCGTCATGCAACAGGGTGTCCACGGCCTGCCAGTGGCCCATTTTCTGTCCGGTGCGTGAGTTCGGCAACACATGCGCTGACTGGCTCATGCTTTCCATACCACCGGCAACAATCATGTCGGCATCGCCAGCAAGAATGGCCTGTGCAGCAAGATGTACGGCTTTCAGCCCTGAGCCGCAGACCTTGTTGATGGTCATGGCCGGCACTTCATGGCCCAGGCCGGCGTTGATGCTTGCCTGCCGAGCCGTGTTTTGACCACAACCGGCAGTGAGAACCTGCCCCAGGATCACTTCGTTAACCAGTGTCGGATCAATCTGGCGGCTGGCCAGCAGTTGCCGGATGACCTGACTGCCCAGCCCGGTAGCTGCAAGAGGCGCCAGGTTGCCCTGGAAAGTGCCGATTGCACTGCGGCCGGCCGCGACTATGTGGATGTCCTGCATTTTGGTTTCCTGATCAAAAAGTGCTTGGTAACTGACTAACGGCTCGGTTTATTGAGCCGATTACTGATGATGTCATCCACGACCGCAGGATCGGCCAGCGTGGTGGTGTCGCCAAGGTTGTCCAGCTCGTTGGCTGCAACCTTGCGCAATATGCGGCGCATGATTTTTCCTGACCGCGTCTTTGGTAGTCCCGGCGCAAATTGCAGCAACTCGGGTTTTGCGAAGGAACCAATTTCATTGGCCACAAACCGGGTAAGTTCCTTGCGCAGCGCTTCACTTTCGTCAATCCCGCTCATCAGGCTGACATAGGCATAAATACTGTTGCCCTTGATGTCGTGTGGGTAGCCTACCACAGCCGCTTCGGCCACTTTCGGGTGCAACACCAGAGCGCTTTCAATCTCGGCGGTGCCCAATCGGTGGCCGGAGACATTGATCACATCGTCCACCCGGCCGATGATCCAGTAGTAGCCGTCCTCGTCGCGCCGTGCGCTGTCACCGGTGAAGTAGTAGCCGGGGTAGGTTTTGAAATAGGTATCGATACAGCGCTGGTGATCACCAAAGACTGTGCGTATCTGGGCGGGCCAGCTGGCGCACAGAACCAGATTGCCTTTGCCCGCCCCTTCAATCAGTTTACCGTCCGCATCAAGCAGCGCCGGCTGCACACCAAAGAAGGGCAGGGTGGCCGAACCGGGTTTCAGATCGGTAGCGCCCGGTAGTGGCGTGATCAGCGCCGCGCCTGTTTCAGTCTGCCACCATGTGTCCACGATCGGGCAGCGACCTTCGCCAACCACATCGTAATACCATTGCCAGGCTTCGGGGTTGATCGGTTCGCCCACGCTGCCAAGCAGGCGCAGGGACTGCCGGGATGTCCGTTTGACCGCTTCATCGCCGGCGCCCATCAGTGCGCGGATGGCAGTGGGCGCAGTGTAGAAGATGTTGACCTTGTGCTTGTCCACAACCTGCCAGAAGCGCGAAACATCCGGGTAGGTTGGCACACCTTCAAACATCAGGGAGATCGCGCCATTGGCAAGTGGGCCGTACACAATGTAGCTGTGCCCGGTGACCCAGCCAACATCAGCCGAGCACCAGTAGATGTCGCCTTCCTTGTAGTCAAATACGTACTTGTGTGTGATCGCGGCATATAGCAGGTAGCCGCCGGTGGTATGCAGCACACCTTTGGGTTTCCCGGTTGAACCTGATGTGTACAGGATGAACAACGGGTCCTCGGCGTCCATGATTGCCGGTGGGCAATTCTTGTCCACTGATTCGATGGCTTCGTGGAACCAGATGTCCCTGTTTTCTACCCAGTCCACACTGGCACCGGTTCGCTTGACGACCAATACGGTTGATACATCCGGGCAATGCGTAAGTGCCTTGTCGACATTCTCCTTCAACGGAATGATCTTGCCGCCCCGAATACCTTCATTGGCCGTGATGACGGTACGGCAGTCAGAATCCAGAATCCGGTCCTTGATGGCATCTGGCGAAAATCCCCCAAAAACCACCGAGTGTATGGCGCCGATACGCGCACATGCCAGCATGGCGTAAACCGCCTCGGGAATCATTGGCATGTAGATACAGACGCGGTCACCTTTTTGTACGCCGCGCTGACGTAACACGTTGGCAAGCAGGCACACCTGTTCGTGCAGTTCGCTGTAGGTGATGCGTTTGCTGTCTGCAGGGTTGTCACCCTCCCAGATCAGCGCAGTCTGGTCTGCCCGGTGTGGCAGGTGACGGTCCACGCAGTTGTAACAGGCATTGAGTTTTGCGTCCTTGAACCACTTGACGCTGGCGTTGGCGAAGTCACCTTTGTAAACACTGCTCCAGGGTTGATACCAGTCCAGGAAACGATTGGCCTGCTCAGACCAGAAGCGTTCCGGATCATCAATCGACTGTTGGTACAGCCGCTGGTATTCAGCCTTGTCCACCAGACTTTGCGCGGCGAGTTCCTCATTGACCGGATAGATTTTACTGACTGACATGGATCACTCCTGATGTACGGGGTTCTGTAGCGTGACTTCTATGTTGTCGATCAGACGTGTGTTGTTCATGTACGCGGCCAGCAGTATCACCAGGTGCTGATCGTCCGGTGTTGCCGGTGCGAGGGTATCCGCCTGACAGATCGCCACATACTCCGGACGAAGGCCGGACACAGTCAGAGCCCGGGCGGTATCGGACTCGATCTTGTGGTAGTCGCGCTCACCGGCTTTGATGGCATCCCGGCACACACACAATGCCTGGTAGATGGCGGCGGCGCGGTCGCGCTCCTCATCGGTGAGGTAGCCGTTGCGGGAACTGAGTGCCAGACCGTTTTTGTCGCGACAGGTCTGGACACCCACCAGCTCGATGCGCATACACAGGTCGCGGGCCATTTTGCGGATCAATGCAAATTGTTGGTAGTCCTTGAGGCCAAAAACTGCAACGTCGGGCTGTACGATGTTGAACAGTTTGCAGACCACAGTAGTGACCCCGTCAAAGTGACCGGGTCGGCTGGCACCGCAGTGCAGTGCTGAGAGAGTGGGTACCGAGACCACTGTCTGGGTGCCCAATCCGTCAGGGTAGATTTCTTCATTGGCTGGTGCAAACAGGGTATGGCATCCACTGGCCACAAGTTTTTCGGTGTCGGCGGCAAGTGTGCGTGGATACTTGTCCAGATCTTCATTCTGGCCAAACTGCATCGGGTTGACAAATATCGTGGCAACCACGTGCCCGGCAATATCGCGTGCTTTTCTTACCAAGGACAGGTGTCCCTCATGCAGGTTGCCCATGGTGGGTACAACTGCGATACGTTTGCCTTCGGATCTTGCCTGGTCCAGCGATTGCAAAAGCGACAATGTGCTGTGGTGAATATCCATTACTGGAAACTGTGTTCGGGGCCGGGGAACGTGCCGTTTTTCACGGCGTCGGCATACGCCTTGATGGCGCCGGCAATGCCGTTGTCGGACTCGCGGAGAAAGTTTTTCACAAACTTCGGGGAAATTGGCGAGATGCCCAACAGATCGTGCAAGACCAACACCTGCCCGGTGGTGCCGGGCCCGGCGCCGATACCGATAACCGGGATTTCCAGGGTCTCGGTAATGCGTTTGGCCAATGGCGCTGGCACACACTCGAGCAACAGAATGCTGGCGCCAGCCTCCTGCAACATCACGGCCTCCTTGACCATGGTTTCCGCCTGTGCCGGATCCCGGCCCTGCACCAGGTAACCCCCGATGCGATTGATGGACTGGGGTGTCAGACCCATGTGCACACATACCGGGATTCCGCGCTCGGCCAGCAATTGGGTGCTACTGGCCAGCCAGGCGCCTCCCTCGAGTTTGACCATCTCCGCTCCGGCGCGCATCAGCGATGCTGCGTTTTCCAGCGTTTCGGTTTCCGAGGAATAACTCATGAATGGCATGTCGGCCATAAGAAAGGCGCGGCTGTTACCGCGCTTCACGCTGGCGACGTGATAAACCATGTCAGCCATGGTCACCGGCAGTGTGTTGTCATGGCCTTGCAGCACCATGCCCAGGGAGTCGCCGACCAGAATCACTTCCACACCTGCATCGTTGAGCAGGCCGGCGAAACAGGCATCGTAGGCAGTCAGGCAGGCAAAGCGTTCACCCTTGTCCCGTATCCGGTTCAGCGTGCTGAGTGTAATGTGGGATTTATCCGATTGTGCGCTCATTGCGTGCCTCGCGCCTTACAGTAATGCCGAACCGGGATTGAAGTACTGCCGACCCTGAGGCGCTGACAGTACCCGCTCCAGCAATTCCTGATAATGTGTTTCGTTGTTGACCGGGTCAATGTCAGTGCTGTTCACAATCAACAGTGGTGCCCTGTCGAAATAATAGAAAAACTCTGTATAGGCCTCACTCAGCCGCTCCAGATAGGCGGGTTCGATATATTGCTCAGCCGCGATTCCGCGTTTCTGTATGCGATTTAACAATACCGGCGTGGGTGCCTGCAAGTAGATCACCAGATCCGGTATCGGCGCGTTGATTGTCAGGTGCTGATAAACCTGTTGGTACAGCTCGAACTCTTCCGGTTCCAGTGTCTGACGTGCAAACAGCATGTCCTTGTCGATCAGAAAATCGGTAACGCGCACCGGGGAGAACATATCCTCCTGGCGCATGTCCTCGATCTGGCGTGCACGCTGGAGCAGAAAGGACAGCTGCGTTGCCAGGGCGTGCTGGCGCGGATTGCGGTAAAAACGTGCCAGGAAAGGATTGTCTTCAGGTTTTTCAAGCAGGATTTCATAATTGAAGCTTTCTGCCAGGCGTCGTGCCAGGCTGGTCTTGCCAACGCCAATGGGGCCTTCGACAGCAATGAACCCCGGGGGCTTGTGATCGTCGGGCATGGAAACATAAACCTGGTCAGCATGCGAGTCCGGTGCTGGCTGATTGCTCATCAATGTCTGGCCTTGTCTGTCGGTCGTGAACGTGCACGTCGACGCCGCTTGGGTTTACCGTCGCCCGGTTTTTTGTCCAGTTCTTGTAGCATTTTTTCCTTCTGTGATCCATCGGCGGCCTGGTAATCGGTCCACCATTGACCCAGCCCGCCCAGCTGCTCTCCGGACTCTTCGCGCAGCAGAAGGAAATCATAGGCGGCGCGAAAACGCGGGTGTTCTAACAGGGATTCAACGCGTTTGCGGCTGGTGGGGCGCAAACGTTGTTGCAGATCCCAGATCTCACGCATCATGCTGGTGAAGCGCTTGGGAATGGCAGTGCGTTTGATCTGATCGGCGATGACCTCACTGGCCGCTTCATGCAGGATCGGCTGTGTCATTCGGCGCCCGCTGGACAGTTTTTCCACAACCTGCTGATAGGGCGGCCAGAGCAGGGCGGCGTACAGAAACGCCGGGGTGATGGATTTACCGGCGCGCAGTCGGTTGTCGGTGTTCCGCAGCGCCAGAATCACCAGTTGACTGGCTGGCGCGTCCGGATCGCTGGTTGCAGCGAGTGTAGAGCCGAACAGGTACTCACCGGCCCGATACTGCCGCAACAGATCATAGGTCACCTCGGCGTCACCGTTGGCCAGCAGTTTGAGCGATTCGTCAAACAGGCGCGCCGGAGAGATCGAGTCGAGCAGTGGTGCCAGATCATCAAGGGGCTGCTCGGTGCCGCTGTCGATATCAAAGTCCAGCTTGGCCGAGAAGCGGATGGCGCGAAGTATGCGGACAGGATCTTCCCGGAATCGGGTTTCCGGATCGCCTATGATGCGCACCAAGCGGCGCTCCAGATCATCCACGCCATTGGCAAAGTCCAGCACTGCAAAGCCGCGTGTGGTGTAGTAGAGCGCATTGATGGTGAAGTCCCGGCGCAGGGCATCTTCGTTGATGCTGCCGTAAACGTTGTCGCGAAGAATCATGCCACTTTCCGAATGCGCCGAATCGAGGTGACGGATGCTGCGACGCGGGCTGTCATCGCTGATTTCGTTGTCCGCTGCGTGATGGGCCCGGAAAGTGGTGACTTCGATGATTTCGCGGCCATACCGGATGTGTACAATCTTGAACCGTCGCCCGATGATACGACTGTTGCGAAACAGATCCCTGATCTGTTCAGGCGTCGCATCGGTGGAGACGTCAAAATCCTTGGGACGTCCGCCCAGCATGAGATCACGCACCCCGCCGCCGACCAGAAAAGCCTGGAAACCGGCATCATTGAGTCGGTACAGGACTTTCAGGGCGTTCGGGGAGATATTGCGTCGTGAGATGATGTGTTCGTCGCGAGGAATCACTCTGGCACCGGTGAGGTCCAGCGAGCCGAGCTCATCGTGTGTGCTCCTGGCTTGTTGGCCGCCGCCGTTTCCGGCCTTGGGCTGATCGCCATTGGCCTTGCCAAACAGTGCGCGCGTGAGCTTTTTTAACATCAGATGGTCTGCTTCCGTGTCCTTGTCATCACCACGACCTCCATACGCAGATTCGGGTGCGTTCACTCAAAGCGGAATAATACACTGAACAAGGAAAATTAGCAGGGGGTAAATGCTCTGGGGGGTGGTTACACCCCCCCGCAAGGAAGGTAATCAAGTTTTTATTATTGTTATATTTTTTGATACCAAGCGAGGTATCCAACAGCTCGGAAACAGTTACTTCAGACGGGTAACAACTTTGCCACCAAAAATTCTACTGAACTACCGCTCTTTATTCTTATTGTTTTCCGCCGACAAGACTTTTGATTTTTATTGTTGTCCTGTTTTTTCTTCTTGTTATTACTTTTTATTCTTATTGTTATTTGTTGTTTTTTGTATATCTGACTGCGCCAGCTGTTTTTATTTGTATTTCTGCTCGCAGCGTGTTCGTTTTTATTATTATTCTTGCGTGTAATAGAGCATGAACCGTGCCAGAAATACAATTGCCTTATAAAACAAGTTGTTACGTTTTTTTCTGTGATTGAAATCTGGCAGAAAAATGGAAAGTGTTACCGAATGTCTCTGAAAAAGTGTGTAGAAGTGTAGCGGTAACAGTTAAGGTGTCGTTTCTGGCCAACACCGGTCAGGTGCTCAGGCGCGTTTTTTCTTGCGAGGAAGGCCAAAGCGCTGACGACGTTCCCACAGGCATTTGCGACTGATCCCCAGCTTTTTGGCCAGCTGGGTCTCATTCATGTGTTCCTGGTGTTCCAGGACAAATTTCTGGAAGTAATCCTCCAGGGATAATTCCTCCGCTGCATCATCAGCTGAGCCCGGGGCGTCCATATGTTGTGAGCGTTCACTCAGCGGGCGAGTGCTGTTTTTGCTGCCACTCAGGTCAATAGCCAGTAGTTCGGCGCCGATTTCTCTTGTTTCGGCGAGCACAACAGCGCGCTCGATGGCGTTTTCCAGTTCCCGGACATTTCCAGGCCACGGGTAGACCGTGATTGCCTGGGTGGCTTCGTCAGTGAAGTCCAGCATGGGGGATTTGAGGCGTTGGCAGGTGCGCTCGAGAATGGCGTCGGCCAGTTCCATGATGTCGTTGCCGCGTTCTTTCAGCGGCGGGATGACCAGTGTCATCACATTGATGCGATAGTACAGATCTTCCCTGAAGTCGCCATCGATCACCAGTTGTTTCAGGTCACGATGGGTAGCTGCTACCAGGCGCACATCCACCTTGCGGGATTGCACGGAGCCTACCTTGCGGATTTCATTTTCCTGCAGCACCCGCAGCAGGCGAGCCTGGGCATCCAGTGGTAATTCGCCAATTTCGTCAAGGAACAGTGTGCTGCCATTGGCTGCTTCCACCAGGCCGGTACGATTGCTGGTGGCGCCGGTGAATGCGCCTTTTTCATGTCCGAACAATTCGGATTCGATGAGGTTTTCGGGAATTGCTGCGCAATTGACGGAGATCATCTCGTTTTCGCGACGCTCGCTAAGCTGATGAATGGCACGGGCCACCAGTTCCTTGCCGGTGCCCGATTCGCCATGAATCAGCACAGTGGAACTGGTTTGTGCCACTTTCCGGATACGCCGGAACAGTTCCAGCATTTGCGGGCAACTTCCAATCATACCGGGCACCGGTGGCTCGTCCTGACCATCGGCAGCTTGTGGTGTGGCGCCGTTGCCGCTGTTTTTGCGCTCGCTCAGAATGCGGGCCACCGTCTGCAGCATTTCTTCGTGTTCAAAAGGTTTGGGGATGTAGTCGACGGCGCCCAGTTTCATTGAGTCCACGGCCGAGCGAAGACTGGAGTAACTGGTCATGATCAGAACCGGTGTGCGGGTTGCCTTGATCAGATCTGTGCCGGGCGCACCGGGCAGTCGGAGGTCACTTATGATGATGTCGAATTCGGATTCACCAAGCTGCTCGCGGGCAGCCTGAACGGAGCCGGCCTCGCTTACCTCATAATGGTGTCGTTCAAGCAGTCGGCGCAACGCAGTGCGAATGATCTGCTCGTCTTCGACAACAAGAACCCTGTTGTTTACTGTCATTGCAATACTACTCAAGCCATTCCGTCCTGTGCTGCGCTATGATTGCGGCGCCAAGCCCTCATCATAACAGGGAAAACTCAGAATTACCTTGGTTCCCGGGTTCACGCTCCGGTTGCTGGCGGCCATTATATCAATATGCCCATCAAGGCTTTCAACAAGACTATAGACCAGTGCCAGGCCCAATCCTGTTCCCTCGCCCGGTTCCTTGGTGGTGAAAAAGGGTTCGAAAACCCGATCGCGGATCGATTCAGGGATGCCGGAGCCTTCATCCGTGACGCTGATCTGCGCTGATGCGGCAATACGGTCGCAATCTATCCGGATGGTGCTGTTTTCAGGGCTCGCATCGCGCGCATTGTTGAGCAGATTAACCATGATCTGCAGAAGCAGCTGGGAATCCCCCATGATGCGCGTATCACTGTTGCAGGACACAGTATACTGCATATCCTTGCCCTTTTTGTTGAGAGAGATCAGCGTTATAGCCTCGTTGATGCATTCCGCGATATTGACCACTTCCCGGGTGCGGGCCGTTCTGTTGGAGCCGCTGTGGGCAAAGTTCACCAGTGATTGCACAATGCGGGAAGTGCGATCAGTCTGTTCGATGATCTGACGGGCCATGACCTGCAATTCCTCATTGGTGCTTTCGTCGCGGATATTCTGTGCCAGGCAGGCGATACCGGTAATCGGGTTACCGATCTCGTGTGCCACCCCGGCGGCCAGGCGGCCGATGGATGCCAGTCGCTCACTGTGTGCCAGCTCTTCTTCCAGCAGCTCGGTTTCCGTCAGATCCTCAAGCAGAATGATCACGCCATCCTGCTGGATATGCTCACTGGCTGCTTTTTCAATCGTGGATTTGTGCAGACTGAACACCCGGCGACTGCCATTGACCTCGACCGTTTCCTTTTGCTGATCATTGATGCTGTCACTGGCAAAGCCGGAGACCAGTGAACGCCATGGTTCAGGAATCTCGGCCAGCCATGTGCCAACGGCATCCTCGGCACTGATACCGGTCATCCGGGCCATGGCATGGTTCCACATCACTATGCGATTCTCCCGGCCCAGGGAGCAGACGCCCAGCGGCAGATCCATCAGTATCTGTCGGTGATAACGCCGAAGATTGTCCAGATCCGCTGCCATACCGGACAGATTGCTCCGGTAGGCTTCGATGCGGCTCTCTATTGCCGTGACATCAGTGGCGTTGTGGTCAGCGTCCGCGTTGACCGGCAGGAACCGGTTGATCAGGTCGTGTGATATGGTCGGGCCGAGCAGGCCGGACAGGTTGGCTTCCAGGCGACCGCGCAACAGACGCATGGCGCCGGGATTGGTCTCCTTGCGCGAGAACTTCAGGTCATCCAGGGCCTGTAAAACCTCGCGCCTGGCAGTGCGCTCACCCAGCGGTGTTGTCAATCGGGTAATGAATTCCTGGGGAGACGCTGCTGCCACGCGGGCCTGACCCTGCCGTCGCATACGGTCGACCGAGCAGATTTCGGCTGACACCCGCTCCTCTTCGGAAGTGCGGGTCAACAGCGACACCAGCACAAAAAGCCCGATATTCACGAGCAGGGAAATGATGGTGATCTCCCTTGTGTTCAGCCCGCCCAGCGTGAAAAAGTTCACACCTGTTGCCACTGGCAACACCAGCAGCACAAACCAGATGAAAATACCGGCGCCGAGCCCGGCCATGAAACCCTTGCGATTACCGCGCGGCCAGTAGAGCAGGGCGATGATGGCTGGCAGGAACTGCAGGCTGGCGATCAGGCCGACATTGCTGATGGCACGGATGCTCTGTGCATCCTCGGGAAGGTAGTAGAACAGGAATCCCATCCAGATCAGGGCGGTGATCAGCAGGCGGCGCTTCCACAACAGCCAGCGGTAGATGTCATCTTTGGCTGACGGTTGTGTCATTGGCAGGATGATGTGATTCAGGCACATGGTGGACAGCGCCAGCGCGACCACAATCATCAGGCCGCTGGCAGCCGACAGTCCGCCCAGGAAACCGATCAGTGTCACCAGCGGTGAGCCGTAGTCGGCGCCAAGGGTGACCGGATAGTATTCAATGGGCGTAAGTGAGCCCGCCTGCAGGCCAGCCCAGAGAATCGGGAACACGGGCAGGCTCAGCAGCAGGAAGTACAGTGGAAGCGCCCAGCTGGCAACGGCCAGGGCGCGCGGGTTGTGGTTTTCGTTGAAGGTCATGTAAAACATGTGCGGCGTGGCCACGGCCGCAGTGAAGAACAGCAGGCCCATGACCTGGAAGGTTCCCGGCGCGGCGGGCTGCTTCAATCGCTGCATCAGCTCGGGTTGTGCCTGAAGCCAGTTGTTCATGGCTTCGAACCCGCCAAAACCGGTATAGATCGCAAAAAAGCCGACCACCAGCAGACACAGCAGTTTGACCAGTGACTCAAAGGCGATTGCCATGACCAGGCCTTCGTGGCGCTCCCGGCTAGAGCGTCGTCCGGTGCCAAAAAAAATGGCGAAGACGGTGATGATCACACAGAAAATCAAGGCCAGGGCGCGCTGCGTGGTATCCGGCGCAAGAATGGCCACCGAGTTGGCAACCGCCTGTATCTGCAGGGACAGCAGTGGCATGACACCGGCCAGCATCACGATGGTGGTCAGGGTGCCGGCCCAGGGGCTGCGGTAACGAAAAGCCAGCAGATCAGCCAGGGAACTCAGCTGATAGGTGCGTGTGAGATTCAGGATCGGGCGCAGCAGAATCGGGGACAGCAGAAAGGCCAGCGAAATGCCAATGAATGGTGCCAGGTAACCAAAGCCATCACGAAAGGCATTGCCGGTTGCTGCATAGTAGGACCAGACACTGGCGAATACACCCAGGGACAGGACGTAGACAGCCGGGTGGCGGCTCACGCTGCGCGGGATGTAACCCCGGTCAGTAATCCACGCAACACCGAACAGTATCCCGAGATAAACGACCCCGATAATGAACAGGGTACTGAGTTCAAAGTTCATCGGAGCGTTGATCCCTGTATGCCCAGGCGGCCATGGCAATAACTGCAAAACAAAGGACAAACGGTCGATACCACGCGCCGTCAGGATGTAATGCCCAGTCCGAGCTCAGTACCAGTAGCAGGTAGGCAAAGACCAGGAATATCAGCGTTGATGGTGGTATATACACAGTGGGTTCACTCCTCGATCAGCAGTTTAGCCAAGGCGGGCACCTTCTGTATATCCCAGTGTTCGATTCCCCACTGAAGCTGGACTGGCGGGGCTTCCCGAATCAGCCTGGCGGGCGGCTGCTGTCCGAGGAACTGCAGGGCCTTGTGCAGGTTTTCCCTTGCATTGGCAAGCGCCAGTGGTGCGGCAAAGTGCTGCTTGCTCAGTTTCTGGCCCAGAGCGTTGCTGGCCACCGGTATATGGGCGTAGTCAGGTCGGGGCAGCGCCAGCAGCTGCTGCAGGTAGATCTGTCGCGGGGTTGAATCGATCAGATCATGACCACGAATCACATGGCTGATCTGTTGCCAGGCGTCATCCACCACCACCGCCAGCTGATAGGCAAACAATCCGTCCTTGCGCCTTACGATAAAGTCGCCACATGCGTCCGGCAGGAATTGTGTGACCGTGCCCTGGACAGCGTCGAAAAAACTGATTGTGGTGTCATCACTGACACGCACGCGCAGGGCACTGGCGCGCGCAGGAGCAGTCAAACGGTGCCGGCAACGACCATCATAGATGCCGTTCAGTGCCTGGACACGTTTGCGCGAACAAAGGCAGTGGAAGATGAGACCGTCATTGATCAGGGTCTGAAGTGCGTCCTTGTAGGCATCAAGGCGAGTGCTCTGGTAGAGAACAGATCCGTCCCAGTGCAGATGCAGCGCGTCAAGCAGGCGCAGAATGTCGTCGGCAGCGCCGGGGGGTTCGCGTGCAGGATCCAGATCCTCCATGCGCAGGAGCCACTGGCCACCCTGCGACCTTGCGTCCAGAAAGCTGGCCATGGCGGCAAGCAGTGAACCGAAGTGCAGGGCACCACTTGGAGAGGGAGCGAAGCGCCCGATGTAGTGTGGATTGCTGACAGTCATCAGCGTGGCTTTGCCGGAAACGGTGTCAGGTTAACTGGCGGTGGCTCAAAGGCCCCACTGCTTTTCCTTGATTTCGTCCAGGGTCTTGCAGTCAATGCACTTGTCCGCCGTCGGACGCGCTTCCAGGCGTCGAATGCCGATTTCGATGCCACAGGACTCACAGAAGCCGTAGTCGTCCTGCACAATCTTCTCGATGGTGGAGTCGATCTTCTTGATGAGTTTCCGTTCGCGATCACGCGTGCGCAGTTCGAGGCTGAATTCCTCTTCCTGTGTCGCGCGGTCAGCCGGATCCGGATAATTGGCTGCTTCGTCCTGAAGATGATGAACAGTTCTGTCCACTTCTTCCATCAATTGACTGCGCCATGCCAGCAGAATGGATTTGAAGTGATCCCTCTGCTTTTCATTCATGTATTCCTCGCCCTTTTTTTCCTTGTAGGGCGTGAATTTTTCCTGAATTGTCTGCAGGGCGCTTTGCTGTTTCTTTGCCATGGTAACCAAGCCTCGTCACCCGAAGGGTCAACACTGTAACGTTAGCGCGATCCCTCTCGCTTGCCAACTGTTGTTCGATCTCGTGTTTCGTCTGCACACGAAAGCGCAGTAAACTAACAGATTATTTGGACCTAGGGAACCACTGAATAACTCTATAGCGACTCTGGCTTTCAGCCAATACCGTTTTCGAGGCGCGGTTTCGCCAGCATGCGTCGGCCTGTCAAGAAACCGCAACGAAGAAAGCGGGGTTGGCCGAAAGCCCCTTCGTACCCCGTAAAGGGGCATAAAGGCGGTGTCTGGCGCGCACGGCTGCCGCGTTGCCGTGCTTGCCAAGGGCTACGGCCATTGCCTGCGCACAGCGCCTTGCAGTCGCACGCGCCAGACTTCCGCAGAGTGGCTATAGAGTTATTCAGTGGTTCCCTGGGCCATAAAAATCAATACAGGTTGGCAATGATGTTGGAAGCAGCGACTCGCATGCAGAGTGTGAATCCCTTCAGGGTAATGCGTGTGATGGCGCGAGCGGCAGAACTTGAGGCCATGGGGCGGCACATAGTTCATCTGGAAGTGGGCGAGCCGGATTTCCCCACCGCAGATGCCATTGTGGCGGCCGGTTGCCAGGCGCTTCAGGCCGGCAGAACCGCTTATACACAGGCAACCGGCCTGCCCGGTCTTCGGGATCGGCTCAGCCAACACTATGCTGAGCAGTACGGGGTGTCTGTGGCGCCCTCGCGGATTATTGTCACTCCCGGTGCAAGCGGAGCGCTTTCCCTGATCGCGCAGTTGTTGCTTGAGCCCGGAGACTGTGTGCTGATGCCCGACCCGGCCTATCCCTGCAATCGCAATTTTGTCCGCCTGGCAGGTGCTGATGTGCAGTTGGTGCCAGTCTCGGCCAGTGATGGCTGGCATTTGGGTACCAGTGCGCTGGAGCGCTGCGCTGACGAGCGCACACGCGGTTTGTGGCTGGCCTCGCCGGCCAATCCCACCGGTGCGGCCCTGACGCTGGCACAATTGACACAGCTCAGTGCCTGGTCCAGGCAGCGCAATGTTCACCTGCTGGTGGATGAAATCTATCACGGCCTGGACTACTGTGATGGCCTGCCGTCGGTGTTGCAGGTGGATGACTCGGCCATCGTGGTGAACAGCTTTTCCAAATACTTTGGTATGACCGGTTGGCGTATTGGTTGGTTGGTGGTACCCGAACACCTGGTGGAGATGGCCACGGTGTTGGCCCAGAACCTGTTTATTGCAGCACCAACCATGTCCCAGCATGCGGCGATTCGCGCGCTGGACAGTGATGTGCGGGAAGAGCTTGAGCGGCGCAGGCAGGTGTTCAGGCGGCGGCGGGATTTTCTGCTTCCGGCGCTGCGTGAGCTGGGGTTTGATGTGCCGTATACACCCGAAGGTGCATTCTACATCCATGCCGGGATCAGCGCATTTGCTGATGACAGTGAACAGTTCTGCAGTGACATGCTGGAACAGCACGGGGTTGCAATCACGCCGGGAACCGACTTTGGTGAGCATCGCTGCAGAGAATTTGTCCGATTTGCCTTTACCACTGCCCAGGCCGATCTGGAGCTGGCCGTCGAGCGATTGCAGGCGGTACTGGTCTGATTCAGATTCGGCCCAGTCGGGCGACTTCGCCGTGGCTGACCATCAGGTAACCGTTACCGATCACATGGTTAATGCGTTTCAGGTGTTTGCCCTTGCAGGGGCCGGCGATGCATTGCCCGTCTTCGATCAGAAACAGTGCGCCGTGGGTTGAGCACTGGATCAAGGCGCCATCAGGATCAAGGAACTGATCTTCCTGCCACTCCAGTGGTGTTCCCAGATGCGGACAGTAGTTGTAGTAGACGTGGTACTGATCGTCCTTGCGGACCGCAAACAGATACTTGCCGGCCACTTCAAAACCCCGGGACGTGCCTTCCTCGATTTCCGCGCTGTGACACAGCGTTACCAGATCCTCGGTCATCAGCCCAGCTCCAGCGCTTGCCTGAAATCCTCAACAAGGTCGTCAGTGTCCTCTATGCCGACCGACAGGCGGATCATATTGTCCGCAATACCCATTGATGCGCGTCTTTCGGCGCCCATTTCATGGAAAATGGTGTGGGCAACAGGGATGCCCAGGGTACGCGTATCACCAAGATTGCTTGAGGCGACGACGTATTGCAGTCTGTTCAGCAGATCAAAGCAGTCGACTTCGTCCACCGGGGTGATGCTCATAATGGCACCGGGGCGCCGGAACAGGCTGGCCGCGCGCTCATGCTGCGGATGAGACGGCAGGCCTGGATGTGACACCTGGGCAATACGGGGATGGGAGTCAAGGAACTGTGCCAGGGCCCGGGCATTGTCGCAGGCCTTTTCCACGCGAAGCGGAAGCGTCTCGGAACCGACAGCCAGATGGTGTGCTGCTTCCGGGCCCAGGGTTGCGCCAAAATCCCGCAGGCCTTTCTTGCGGATCTGGGTCAGCCCCCACTTGCCGGCGTCGCCGGTGCGATAGCCGTCGGCAATATTGGGGTAGGTCGACCAGTCGTAAAGGCCGGTATCGGTAATTGCGCCGCCCAGCGCATTGCCATGGCCACCGATGTATTTTGTCAATGAGTTGACGACCAGACTGGCCTTGACGGTGCGGGGCTGAAACAGGTGAGGCGTGGTCATGGTGTTGTCGACCACATAGATCAGGCCGCGCTGTGCGCAAAGCTTTCCAATGCTTGCCAGATCGGCAACCTGGGTCACCGGATTGGCGATGGTTTCCACAAACACCAGTCGGGTATTGTCCTGTATGGCAGCCTCGACATTGCCGGCCTCGGTGGCGTCAACAAAGCTCACCTCAATACCAAGTCCGCGGAAGGTGCTCAGCAGGCTGTTGGTGTTGCCAAACAGGAAGGCACTGGAAACAATGTGGTCACCTGCACGAAGCAGCGCGAAGAGGGTTGAGCCGATGGCGGCCATACCCGTGGCAAAGGCGATGGTGTCCAGGCCGTTTTCCATGGTGGTGATGCGTTTTTGCAGCGCCGTCACGGTGGGGTTGAGTTGGCGCCCGTAGTTGTACCCGCTTTTTCGCCCCTGGAATACTGCCGCCAGATCGCGGGCGTCCTCGTAACCAAAGGCTACCGAGGTGTGCACGGGCTTGTGCAGCACACCGTGTTCCGGGCCGTCCTGACGATCGGAGTGGATATTGCTCGTGGTGAATCCGGCTTTTTTCATGAGATTTGTATCTTGCTGATGACTGGTTGGCAGGTGTCAGCCTGCGTTGGGCTTGTGGCCGTAGCGCTGGCTCAGTGATTTGAAAAACCTGTCGCGCAGGGCATTGACTTCCTGTCGTTGCTGTTTCAGCACCTCGTCGCTCAGTTTCGCCAGATTACCCGGGTATTGACGACGCACTGCCTGCACCTTGGCAGCATAGACGCGCAACAATTTGGCCAGCGAGGTCTCATCCAGCAATAACAATTTACTGTCGGCTTCGCTCAACTCATCGGCCAGAACCAGCAGCTCCTGATGCGCCTTCTCAAGCTCCAGCTGTCGGTCGGCGGAGAATGCGGGCCCAGCGGCGAGGCGCTCGCTCAACAGATTACAGTAGCGCTGGAAGCGGTGGTGCAGCGCGCCGCACTGCAGCGCGACCTCTTCGGTCAGCGCCAGTCGCCGTGCAGTTGCCTCTCGTGCAGATGCGGATCCGGCCGCATCTGCACGAAACAGCCAGGCACCCCAGGCTGTGAGTAATACACCTATGATGAGAAATCCCAGGTGGCTGCCAATAAGCAAGGCGGTTTCCAAAACTGGCTCCTGTTGTGAAACTGAACGGGGTGAGGCCGATGGATACGAGCGGCAGTATACCTGTGCTTGGGCCGATGATGAATAGTGGGTCTCGGCCGCGTTTGTATCACTGGTGGATTGGCAAGGCTTCAACCTGGCGCTCGATCTGCTGCAGGCGCTGTCGATAGCGCTCGCTTTCGGTGTCGCCGTAGCGAGCGAGAAATTCTGATTCGCTCAGCCCATCCTCGCTCCGATCAACAGTGGGCATGTAATCCTGCTCGCTGTTGGCGTGGCGCATTCGCTCCTGGAGCTGGCGGGCCAGCGCTGACTCCGCAGCGGCCAGCTCGCCCAAGGCCGCGCCAGCGGCGTTGGCCGTCACGTCACTGAAACTGAATCCGGTAGAGTACCTGGCATCGTGCAGTTCCTTGCTGTTGGCCAGGACCTCCGCAATGGCGGCGCCTGCCGAGGCAGTAATGGCAGCAGAGGTGACAAAGTGACGCGCAAGATCGCTTCGGCCCAGCAGTGTCACCCGTCCCGGGCCGTGCAGCCCATCAAGGTCGCCGGGTGCATCGTGTACCAGTGTGGCCAGTTCCAGATTGTTGACGTAAAGCGTCAGTGCCTGCAGCAGGCTGCGATTCTCCGCCACAGGGTCATGGCCCTGACCGGTGCGCTGGCTGGCGTTTTCAAACAGAGCCTGCAGATAGGGGTGAACCGATTGACTGCCAGGTCCGGTAGGCAGTTCGTCACTCAGTGTCCGAATGGCCCGGTAGTAGTGAATCAGCCGGTCACGGTCCTGCTGGCTGACAAACATCTGCTGCGCCTGAGAACGCAGCTCGGTGATGGATGTTGGTTGCCATTGCAGCCGGGCATGCAGGCGCTGGTCGGCCAGCTCCAGTTCGCTGACGTGTTGTTGCAACTCCAGCAGCTCGTCATAGTCTATGCTGTAGTGTCGCAGTGCCGTGTCCGCACGGTTGATCAGTGCACGCTGTAATGGGCCGGGTACAGGCAGTTTGCCGGCACGCAAGGACTGCAGGGCAATACGATCAGCGTCGATACCGAACACGGCTGTCATGTTCAGATAAGGATTGACGGGCCCCAGCGCAATGGCGCGGCTCACTGTCAGCGTAATGCCGTCGGGTGTGAAATCAAAGCGTGCAGCCACTTCGTCAAGGCCAGGGATGGATTCCAGCGCCAGTGCGGCAAGCAGATCCATCTCCTGGGCACTCAGGGACACGTGACTGTAGCCGCTGCGTCGGAAGCGGGGAGGGCTGTTGTCGACGACTATGCGCTCCACCTGGACCCTCTGCGCGTCTGTCAGCGGGCCCGGGTGAGTGACTGCCGGGCGAAAATCCAGCAGTAAAAACAACAGAAACGCCATTGCGGCCAGCATCAGCAAGGCTGCCAGTAGCGTTTTTTGCCATTTGGGGTACAAGTAAGTGTTCATGCCTGCAGGATTATAAACCGGGGCTGGGGACTGGCATAATGCCTTGTGCGCCAGTATGCGGTAGAATCAGGAAAAACAGCGGCTCGCGGTAAGGCCCAGGAGCTTATAATGAGACCAATTGACATACCAGGCAAGCGTTCGGCAATACAATCAACTGTACGTTCAGGCGCGTTCGTAAAAGGTGCCGGAGCTGGTAAGCGGCAGTTACTGACGGCGGCTGCGGTAACAGCCTGTCTGATGCTGACAGCGTGCGCCGGTGGGCAGATTGAGGAACTCGAGGCGCAACTGGCTGCCGAACGGGTAGCTGCCGAGGAAGCCCGATCCGAGGCTGAACAGGCTGCGCGGGCCGCCGAAACGGCCCGGCGCGCGGCTGAGCAGGCCGAACGTGAGCGTGTAGAGGCCATGGAAAGGCTGGAGCGAGAGCGCGAAGAGTTGGCGCGCGCTGAACGTCTGGCCCGTGAGCAGGCCGAGCAACAGGCCAGAGAGGCGGCTGCGCTTCGCGCGCAGCGCGAGGCTGCGGCCCGGAGCCAGCAACAGCAGGAGCAGCGGGCCAGGCTGGCCTCCATGGAAGCTGAACTGGCGGCCATGCAGCAGCGCATTACCGGCCGTGAGCAGGCCAATGTCCGGCTGAGAGAGGCGATAACGGCGGCTGAGGAACTGTTGCAGATGCTGGACAGTGAGCAGCAGAAGTACGAAAACCTCGATGACAGTGGCCAGACCGTGGAGCCATTGCAGCAAGGCCTGATTGCCGAGCTCGAAGCCAGGAAGAATGCACTTATCCGTGAAGCCGAGGAACTGACCCGTCAGTCGCAGTAGGGGATGTCGCGATTCTGGGTAGCGCAGTCACATCAGTCCAGGTTGACCCGCTCAAAGTGATACATCACCCACAGGTTTTCCTCGTGAGGGCTGCCTTCGCTGTCAAGCCAGGTGATACGCACTTCCCGTACACACTGGTAGATCCGGAACGAAACGGTGTCCTCGATGATCAACCCACGGACGGACGGGTTGAGTGTGTAGTTGGAAATTTCCATCAGGCGCCATCGATCCTGCAGGGTTGCGTTGATGCAGTCATTGCCGGACAGCAAATCGACGTAGGGTACTTCGGTTTCAGCCCATCGACCTGCCTTGATTTCCAGATCAAGGTCCAGGCGGACAGCGTCATCGGCGCCGGTCTCATCGCGGAAATTGATGGAATGCATGGTCAGGTCATCATTTCCGGTATTCTGCGCCACCACGCGAAGGCCGGCATTGCTGCGGATAGACCAGGCAGGCGAGTAGATCGCGTACTTGACCGGATAGGCTTCGGACGTGGTTTCAACGCTGAGCGGGTCGTCATTCATCGGTTGTGCGAGGGCTAACCCCGGGCATGACAGCAGCGCCGTCAGGGCAAAACACAGTCTTCGCATGTCAGTACAGGTCCACAAAATCATCAGTAAACAACATTCAATGAATAGAACACGGTTTTGCCCGGGAATTCAAGTCCGGCGCCATTACGGATTCTGCGCAAGCAATCCCGGGGCATGGGAGCGATTGGAGTGACAAATCTTGAAAACATCCGCCACATCATCTGTGTGGCGTCAGGCAAGGGCGGGGTGGGCAAGTCAACCACCGCCGTGAATCTGGCCATGGCCCTGAAGCAGCAGGGTCACACAGTGGGTCTGCTAGATGCAGATATATACGGGCCCAGTCAGCCCACCATGCTGGGGGTCAAGGCGGGAACCCGGCCACTTGTGCGAGAAGGCAAATTCATGGAGCCTGTTGTGGCCCATGGCATTGAGACCAACTCCATGGGCTACCTGGTGGAAGGCAGTACCGCCATGGTCTGGCGGGCCCCGATGATTGTTGGTGCCTTCAATCAGCTGCTGAAGCAGACGCTATGGTCGCCGCTGGATTTTCTGATTATTGACATGCCGCCGGGCACAGGGGACATCCAGCTCAGTCTGTCGCAGGCAGTCAGTCTGACCGGTGCTGTTGTGGTGACCACCCCCCAGGATGTGGCCTTGCTTGATGCGCGCAAGGGCATAGAGATGTTCCGCAAGGTCAAGGTGCCCCTGCTGGGCGTCGTGGAGAACATGGGTGTTCACATCTGCTCCAACTGTGGTCACAGCGAAGCCATATTCGGTGAAGGCGGCGGTGAGCAACTCTCGCGCGACTATGGCGTCGAAGTGCTCGGCTCCTTGCCATTGGACCTGTCCATACGACAGCACAGTGATTCGGGCATGCCGCTGATGCTGGTCGATCCTGATGGCCCGGTTGCCCGGGCCTATCATGCGCTGGCCTCGCGCCTGACAGAACAGGTCCGGGCCTTGTCGGATCAATCGCCGGCGCCGCAGCTCATCATCACGGATGATTGACTGTCGCCGAGGCCGCAGCTGAGGTGGCAACCGGTGTGGCGACCGGGGCCATATCAGGCACAACCAGGTCACCGGGCAGCCGGATGTTCTCCACGATGTCCTGCACTTCCTGTGGTGGCTCCGGCGTGAAGCGGCACACGACCAGGGCAACAACCGTGTTCAGTACGGTGCCGACGGTGCCAATGCCTTCGGGTGAAATGCCGAACCACCAGTTCTCCGGTGTACTGGCCGCCGGGTTGATGAACTTGAAATACACAATGTAAGCAGCCGTGAATGTGAAACCTGTCACCATGCCGGCAATGGCACCTTCACGATTGAGCCGTTTGTAGAAGATGCCCATCACAATGGCAGGAAAGAACGAGGCAGCTGCGAGTCCGAAGGCAAAGGCAACCACCTCGGCCACAAAGCCTGGCGGGTTGATGCCAAAGTAGCCCGCAATCAGTATCGCTACAAAAATGGCAATTCGGGCATAGAGCAACTCCTGTTTCTCCGTAATGTCAGGCATGAAGGTGCGTTTCATCAGGTCATGCGACACCGCAGTGGATATGACCAGCAGCAATCCGGCAGCGGTGGACAGTGCTGCGGCCAGCGCGCCGGCTGCCACCAGGGCCACCACCCAGTTGGGCAGCCCGGCAATCTCCGGGTTGGCCAGGACCATGATGTCCCGGTTCACCTCCAACTCGTTGATGGCCGGATCACCGGAGTACTGCACGATGCCGTCCTCGTTTCGATCATCCCATACCAGTAGTCGCGTGTTCTCCCAGGTGTTGAACCAGTCAGGCAACTCTTCGTAGGCTGTTTCGCTCACCGTCGTCAGCAGGTTTGTCTTGGAAAATGCGGCGATGGCCGGCGCTGTGGTGTACAGCAGCGCAATGAAAATCAGCGCATAACCTGCAGATTTTCGGGCATCGCGCACGCTGGGCACGGTGAAGAAGCGGATGATGACGTGAGGGAGACCAGCGGTGCCGAACATCAGTGCGGCGGTGATGAAGAACACGTCCTGTGTTGAGCGCTGACCTTCGGTATAGGCAGCAAAACCCAGATCAGTGCTCAGTTCGTCCAGTCGGTCCAGCAGGAATCCACCACCATATTCGGGGGTCAGTTCAGCGCCAAAACCGATCTGTGGAACCGGAATGCCGGTCATCATCAGGGAAATGAAGATGGCTGGCACCATGTAGGCAAAGATCAGTACACAATACTGTGCCACCTGGGTATAGGTGATGCCTTTCATGCCACCCATCACCGCATAGAAAAATACAATGGTCATGCCGATTATCACGCCGGTGGTGATGTCCACTTCCAGAAAGCGCGAAAAAACGATACCTGCGCCTTGCATCTGGCCACAGACATAAACAAATGAAACCGATATGGCGCAGAAGATGGCTATGATGCGGGCATTGCTGCCGTAGTATCTGTCACCGATGAAGTCGGGCACTGTGTATTTGCCGAACTTGCGAAGATACGGTGCCAGCAGCATGGCCAGCAGCACGTAGCCGCCTGTCCAGCCCATCAGGTAGAAGGCGCCGTCTCGCCCGAGGAAGGCTATCAGGCCAGCCATTGATATGAAGGATGCGGCAGACATCCAGTCCGCCGCGGTTGCCATACCGTTGGCCAGGGGATTGACACCAGCGCCAGCCACATAGAACTCATTGGTTGAGCTTGCGCGCGACCAGATGGCAATGCCGATATAAAGGCTGAAGGACAGGGCAACAAAAATATAGGTCCAGATCTGAACACTCATTGTGATCCATCCTCCGCACGCTTGCTGCTGTCACGATCGCTGCGGTACTTGCGATCCAGGCGATCCATCATGTGGATGTAGACAAATATCAGGATCACAAAGACGTAGATCGAGCCTTGCTGGGCAATCCAGAAGCCGAGCTTGAATCCACCGAACCGGATGTTGTCGAGTACATCAACCAGCAGAATGCCGCAAACGTAGGAGATGAAGAACCAGATGCTCAGCAGAATGCCGAGCAGGCGAACATTGGCTTTCCAGTAGGCGCGAGCGTCGTTGTTGGACATGTTCGAAGGGCCCTTTGTTGTTATTGTGGTCGATCTTACTATTGCATTGCGTGGGGCGGCAATCGGCACTTCAGGAACGCGTGGCAGTCATCCCCATTGTTGCCAGTGGTGTCACCAGTTCTCCCATGCGCTCGGCACGGGCATTGGAGGCATTGCCATCCAGCCCCCTTTTGTACACACCCTGCAATATGGCCGCCAGACGAAAGAAACAGAACGCCATGCAGAAAGACCAATTGCTGACCTGTTTCAGGTTCCGCTGCTCACAATACCATGCAAGCAGGGTGCTTTCGTCGGGTATGTTCAGCGCCTTGCGATCCTGATCACCCAGTCCACGCAGTTCACCTTGTGTGGGCAGACGAAGTGCCATGCAGTAGTACGCCAGGTCCGCCAGGGGATGTCCGATGGTGGCCAGTTCCCAATCAAGTACGGCACGTATCCTGGGCTCACCGGGATGGAAAATGACATTGTCCAGTCGGTAGTCACCGTGAATGAGACAACTCTGGCCATCGTCTTCCGGCAGGTGCTGCTCCAACCACTGGATGAGTTCGTCCATGGGCGGGATTTCATCGGTGGCCGATGCCCGATACTGGCGCGTCCAGCGATCGAGTTGGCGACCGAAGTAGTTGCCTGGTTTGCCGAAATCACCCAGGCCCACGGCACGATGATCAATTTCATGCAGCCGTGCCAGTGACAGCACCAGTTCACGGTAGTAGTCAGGCCGCCTGGCCGGATCAATCTCTGGCAGCGCCGGATCCCAGAATATATCGCCCGGTTCGTACGACATGACATAGAACATGCTGCCAATGATCTGTTCATCTTCGCAAAGCACCAGAGGCTTTGCTACCGGCAGCTCGGCGTTTTGCAGGGCACTGATCACCCGGTACTCGCGATCCACAGCATGTGCCGATGCCAGCAATTGTCCTGGTGGTTTACGTCTGAGCACAAAACATCCGGACGCGGTGGTGAGCAGGAAGGTTGGATTGGACTGGCCATCACCGAATTTCCGCACGGACAGGGGCGGCTGAAAGCCCGGCAGGTTTTCAGCCAGCCAGGCGGTGAGTCGCGGGATGTCCAGTTGATCTGTCTTCGCGTTCATATCAGGTGTATGTCAGTGCATGGCGCCGATCCGGCGTTTCAAGATGGGGTGCATTGTTGAAACTGCTTAGCAGCATGCTGCGCTGATTGAAATACAGGTGACTGAAACCGGTATTTTTTGCCTGCAGGTTCAGGTTGATCAGCGTGTCTACACTGCATTGCAGGATCTGGTGAAGTGCCATGGCAATGGCGCCTCCGGAACTGACAACAATGACCGTCTGGCGATCGGGCAGCTCACGCAGTGTATTCAGCGCGTTGGCTATGCGTACGTGGAATTGTGGCCAGCTTTCCAAAGGTGGCTTGAACTCACCTTCACCGGCTGCGTGCAGTTCGCCACGCGACCAGGCAAGCATGGCTTTTCGGAGCAGCTGAAAGAACCTGCGCGCACCCTCTTCAGCGGTTGGCACTGGTTGATCGGTCAGACGGCAATAGAGTGCGGTGAGTGCATGGAAATCAAACTCGTTGAAGCCGGCGATTTCCGTGATCTGGCAGTCCAGGTCCAGCGCCTTGATCAGCTGATCGGCCGTCTGATGTTGGCGGACCATGGTGCCGGTAATGACCTGATCGGGGCGGACGTCATGTGAGCGAAACCACTGACCAAGCCACTTCGCCTGCTGGTAGCCGAGTTCAGACAACTGATCGTAGTTGCGGCTGCCGAAAGAGGCCTGTGCGTGTCGTACAAAGTAAAGTTCGCTCATGTTATCGCTATTGATTTGTATTATTTTGGCTTTTGTGTATTATTCACGAAATCAATTTAATGTCCAGTCACCGTGCATTGCAGTTAATACGTCAGTCACGGGGATACAACAAAACATAGAGGACAATACCCCTGAAAAAGGTTGATCTCAATCTGTTCCTGGTGTTTGACACCATCTACACTGAACGTAATCTGACCGAGGCGGCAAAATCCCTGTCCATCACCCAGCCTGCGGTCAGCAATGCCCTGTCACGCCTGCGAAAAATTTTCAACGATGAACTTTTCATTCGTACCGCGCGTGGCATGTTGCCCACACCGGTGGCCGACAGCATCTCGCAGAATGTGTCCGAAGCCCTGGTCATGCTCAACAGCAGCATCCGGGAGCGCGAGGAATTTGATCCTGCGTCGGCTGAACGTATCTATCAGTTCAGTATGACCGATCTGGCCGAGGCGGTGGTACTGCCGCGCCTGTTTCCGTTTTTTCAGCGGCATGCGCCAGGCCTGGGTTTGCACAGTTACTACACCAAACGCAATGAACTGGTTCGACAGCTGTCACGCGGTGAGCTGGATTTTGCCATTGACGTGCCGGTGGTCGAGGACGCGCAGTTGCTTCACCAGTCCCTTATCAGTGATCACTATGTGTGTGCTGTTCGGCCGGAACACCCATTGGCGCAGGAATCATTGACGCTTGAATCCTATCTGACGATGAAACACATTCATGTTTCCAGTCGCCGCAAGGGTCTGGGCCAGGTGGATCTGGCGCTGCTGCGCTACAAGGCGGAACGCAAGATCCATCTGCGGGTGCAGCACTACCGTGTGGCGGCGGCTGTGGTCAGTGAGACTGACCTGGTGATGACGGTGCCGCGGTTCCTCGCCGAGCAGTATCACCTGAGCCTGTTGAAACTTCCTTTTGAGGTGCCGGAACTGGATCTGCATGTCTACTGGCACAAACAGTCTGACAGCGATCAGTCGCATCGCTGGTTGAGAGACTCCCTGCTGACCCTGTTTTCGGCGTAACCGCCGTGCCTGCGGCATTAAAAGGGCTGATGTTGCTGCTTCTGCTGGCTGGCTGCACTGCCATGCCGCCCCGCGATGCCGTTATTGGTATGGAAGATCCCTGGCAATGGCTTGAGGGCGGCCGTGAGGCGCCTTCTGTGGCGCGGTGGCATGCCGGCCGGGAGGATGAGGCGACGCAGTGGTTTCGGGCGCATGATGCAGACGGGCAGTCCGCACGATGGCGTGAGGCCTTGACAACGCGATGGCAAATGCCGCGCAGGACAGCGCCGCAGCTTTCAGGTCCTTCATCCTACTACTTTCACAATACCGGCACAGACGATCATTATGTCTGGTACAGGGCCGACGGCGCGGCGCCGGATGCCGACGCCGTTCGCCTGCTGGATCCGCAGCTGTGGCCGACCGGAGACCGACTGGAACAGGTATTGCTGAGTCCGGATGGTGACCACATGGCTTATCGTCGTTATCTGGCCGGGCCCGGTCATTCAACCTGGTATGTCGGCACCACGGGTGCTGATCGCGACCGGGACAGGTCGCTGTCGGATCTGACGGTTGAAATGCCGGTCTGGCATCACGACGGTTCTGGTCTATGGGCAATTGCTGACAGTCCTGACTGCCGCCTTGTTTTTGTGTCCCTGCACGACGATGAACACAATGACCATTGTTTTCAGGTCAGTGGATCCGCGGGCCAGCCACTTGGCGCAACAGCGCTCTACCTGCTTGCTGACACGTCGCAGTTGCTGGTACAGAACCTGACGCCCGACGGAGTCACCGAGTTACTGCTGCTCAGTGCTGATGGTGCGCGTGCTGTTGAATCCAGGGTGCTGATCAGCGACGCGGAAGGCCTGCAGTATGTTGCCACGCAGGGTGAGGCACTCTACTTCATCAGTTACCGTGATACCTGGTACGGCGAGTTGATCAGTGCACGGGTGACCGAAACTGGTGTGACCTGGGAGGTGCTTGTGCCAGCCGCGGAGGCTCTGCTCAATCGCGCCGTGCCTGTTCGCGGGGGTATGCTGCTGGAGTATCTGGAGCATGCCGTGTCTGAACTGGTCTACTGGTCTCTGGAGACTCAGACGTCTTCAGCGATCAAACTGCCGGACTATGGGCGGATCAGGGAATGGCACGTGACGCCTGATGCTGCCGATGTTTACATGGGTTTCGACGGTCTTGCCCAGCCACCAGTCGTTTTGCGCTTCAATGTCCCGGACCAGGCTCTGTTGTGGCACTGGTCTGCACCGGTCCCCGAGCATCTTCATGCATTGGAGGTCCAGCGGCTGTTTGTGGATACAGGAGCTGGTGACGGGCGTAAGGCGCCTGTTTACATCGCAGGCAGGCAGGATGTCCCTGGTGCCCGGCCTTCACCGCTTTTGCTGGAGAGTTATGGCGGGTTCAATCTGGTTGTGGATACCGGTTATTCGGTAAGTCGGGCCGCATGGATGGATCGTGGCGGCCTGTTTGCAGTGGCCGCCGTGCGCGGTGGCGGCGAATACGACGCTGCCTGGTACCGTGGCGGTGCGCGTAGCAATCGCCAGAACAGTATTGATGACTTGCTGGCGGTGGCCGAGGCGCTGGTAAACCTTGATATCACCGTGCCCGGATACCTGGCGCTGGGAGGGCGCAGTCACGGGGCGACCCTGGCTGCGGCTGCTGCGGCCCAGCGTCCCGAATTGTTCTCTGCTTTGCTGGTCGATTCAGGCGTCATGGATCTGCTGCGTTTTCCGCAAAGCGGCGCGGGCAGCGCCTGGCTTGTTGAATATGGAGACCCGGCAGATACGCATGACGCTCTGATGCTGGCGTCGATCTCACCTTACCACCGAGCCATGAACGCGCTGCCTGGCTGCCACCCGGCAACACTGGTGATTGCCGCGCCGGATGATCCGGTGGTCAGTGCCTGGCACAGCCACAAGTACGTGGCCGCACTCCAGCACGCCCTGAAAGGTCAGGTGCCGGTTCTGTTTTCGGAAACCCGGCGACCGGGTCACGAGGATACCGGACAGGTGAGAGTATTGATTGAGGATTATGCCAGGCGTTGGCATTTTCTGTCGGAGAATTTGCCTTTGCATGCTGAGGGCATGAAGAACAGCTTGTGGTGATGTCCGATACCGAGGGAAGCAGGTGTCAGATGAACGTCTTGATATAATCGATCATGCGACGCCGACGCGGCGCAGCGGCATCCGGGTCGGCAGTCTTGATGTTGCGAAGCAGTTGCCTCAGGTGCTGACGCTCGGCAGCCGGATAGTCAGCAACAAAGCGATTGATGGCATCTTCGTCACCATCGGTAAGCGCCTGGGCCCAGCTCTCTATGGTCTTGCCGCGACGTATCTCTGCCGGATCCGGTTCGCGCATGCGTTGCAACTCGGACTGGATGAGTTCGTAGTCACTTTTCCTGATCACCTTCCCAATAAATTGTAACTGGCGCCGCCTTGCTTCATGGCTGTTGGGCAATCGCTCGTACTCCTTGAGCGCAGCTTCAAGAGCTGGATCTATGGACAGCTTTGCCAGTTGTTTCCTGTTGAGTGTTGTCAGCTCCTGCCCCAGGTCCTGCAGGGCTGTCATTTGCCGCTTTTTCAGGCTTTTGCTTGGCGCTTCCCGGTCGTCGTTGTGGTAGTCAGTGTTCATGAATTCAATGGTGTCCGCATTATTCGCTTTCGTCGAATCGGTTGCTGATCAATGTCCTGACTGCGTTCAGCGCCTCGCATTCATCGGCGCCATCGGCAATCACGTCCAGTTCGGTACCCTTGTTTGCGGCCAGCATCATGAGGGAAAGTATACTTTTGCCGTCCACCAGCTTTTCCTTGCCCACCTTTATGCTGCTGTCGAATTTGTTGCACAGTGTGGCAAGTCGGGACGCCGCACGCGCATGGAGGCCAGCTTTGTTGATGATGGTAACACTGATCTTCTTCATGTTGCCCTTACGGTTTGTCTTCCAACTGACGAAGTTCCCGATGCAAGGTCTGGACATTGTTGAACTGGCCGGCGAAGGCTGCTCTGAGTTGTTCGGCCATGTAGACCGAACGATGCTGGCCGCCCGTGCAGCCAATGGCCACGGTCATATAGCTGCGGTTGCTGGCCTCGAATTGTGGTAGCCAGGCTTCAAGGAAACCCTGTATGTCGCGCTGCATTTTATTCACCTCGGGTTCGGCCGACAGAAACGAGACCACCGCCGCATCCAGCCCGGTCAGTTTGCGCAGCGATGTATCCCAGTAGGGATTGGGCAGGCAACGCACATCAAACACAAGATCTGCATCGATGGGGACTCCACCTTTGTAGGCGAATGACTGGAACAGCAGGGCCAGCGACTTGTCCTTGCGATCGACCACACGCTGGCGAATGGTGTCGCGCAATTCGTGTATGGACAGATTGCTGGTGTCCAGCGTCAGGTTGGCCAGCGCCGCCAGAGGCTCGAGCAGGGTGCGCTCCATTTCGATGGCGTCACGAAGCCCCACAACAGTGCTGGTCAGTGGATGTTTGCGGCGACTCTCGCTGAACCGGCGTATCAGTGTCGGGCTGACGGCATCCAGAAATATCACTTCGGTTTCTATCGAGGTGGGTTCCAGTTCCCTGATGATGGCGGGCACGTTCTTCAGGTCTTCCCGAATGTTGCGCGCATCAATGCTCACAGCGATGCGCGGCACATCCACATGGTCACCGCGGATGCGCTGCACCAGGGCAGGCAGCAGGCTGGCCGGAAGATTGTCAATGCAATAAAACCCATGATCCTCCAGCATGTTGAGCGCGGTGCTCTTGCCCGAGCCTGACCGGCCGCTGATTATGAGGAGTTTCACAGTGGTCTCATCCGCTCTGGCTGATTTGTGCAGCCTGACTGAAACGAAGGGCGGTTTCGTAGAGCTGCTCGTTTGAACCCGCCTGTCGCAAGGCTTTGCAGAAGGCTTCGTCGTGGAACAGTTCCGCGAGTTTGCCCAGCACTTTCAGGTGCTCGTCGGTCTCTTCTTCGGGCACGATCAGGACAAACAGCAGATCCACGGACTGCGAGTCCATAGCGTCGAAGTCGATTCCCTCGTCCAGCGTCACCAGCGCACCCGTGATGCGTGTACAGCTTCCGACCCGGCAATGGGGAATGGCAATACCGTTGCCGACACCCGTGCTGCCCAGCTTTTCGCGGGCCAGCAGTGCGTTGTAGATGTCGTCGGCGGAAAGGTCTCTGGTTTTTTCGGCAATCAGTTCACTGATGGAGGTCAGGAATCGCTTCTTGCTGACGCCGGGCAGTCTGCAGAAACAGCGCTCGGGCGTTATCAGGGTTTCAAGCTGCATGATGTCAGGTGACTCGTCAGGATAGCGGGGGTCAATGTCTGTGCAGGCGATATTCTATATCAAAGCCCGGTGGGTGAACACACCGCTCAGACCAGTCGCTTGCGTTCGTTTGACGGCGGAATGGCCATGGATTCACGATACTTGGCGACCGTGCGACGCGCGACATTGATGCCCTGGTCTTCCAGGATCTTGGCAAGTTTGCTGTCGCTGAGCGGTTTACGGGCATTCTCGGCGGCAACCAGTTTCTTGATCAGTGCCCGGATGGCGGTGGATGATGCCTCGCCGCCGTTGGCCATGCCTACGTGGCTGGAGAAGAAGTATTTCAGTTCGAACACGCCACGTGGTGTGTGCATGTACTTCTGTGTGGTGACTCGCGAAATCGTGGATTCATGCATCTCCACCGCTTCGGCAATGTCGTGCAGCACCAGCGGTTTCATGGCTTCTTCGCCATGATCGAGAAAACCCTGTTGATGCTCAACTATACGACTGGCGACCTTGAGCAGGGTTTCGTTGCGGCTTTGCAGGCTTTTCAGGAACCAGCGAGCCTCCTGCAGATTGTCCCGCAGATAACCGTTGTCCTTGCCATTGTCAGCGCGTTTGACCAACGCGGCATAGTCAGGATTGATGCGAAGTTTCGGTGCAGTTTCCGGGTTGAGTTCAACACGCCAGCGCCCGGATCGCGGATCCTTGGTGACAAACACATCGGGTACCACGTAATCGGCAACTTCTGTGCTGATTGCCGAGCCAGGGCGTGGGTCCAGTTTCTCGATTACCGCAATGGCATCGCGCAGTTCCGGCTCTTTCATTCGTGTCTGGCGCATGATCTGGGCGTAATCGCGGCTGCCCAGTTGCTGCAGGTGGCTGCGTGCCAGAATGCGGGCATTTTTAATGGCGTCGGTCTCTGCTTCCCTGGGGATCTGTGCCAGTTGGATGAGCAGGCATTCGGACAGGTCTCGATAACCGACGCCCACCGGATCAAACTGCTGGATGCGGTGCAGCACGGCCAGTACTTCGTCAACGTCAATATCCAGTTCCGGCACCAGTCCGGCGTGGATGGACTCAATGTCGGAGGTAAGCATGCCGTTGGCATCTATGCTGTCAATCAGCGCAGTGGCAATAACCCTGTCCACGTCTGACATATGGGTCAGGTTCAGTTGCCAGTGCAGATGATCGTGCAGCGTTTCGCTTGCCGTGTTGCGTGACTCAAAGTCGCCGCCGTCAAAATCCGATGTCGCTCCACCGCTGCTGTAATTGCTCTGATAGATGTCGTCCCAGTTGGTGTCAACGGGTAACTGATCGGGGATGTTTTCTTCCCAGCGGTGCTCCTCGCCATCTTCACCCGCAGTTTCCCTGGTGCTGGTCTTGTCCTGGCCGACCGGCTCTGCTGCCTGGGAGTTCTGCTCATAGGCTGGCGTGTCATCAAAAGACTCATCCACTTCCAGCATGGGGTTGGATTCCAGTGCTTCGTGGATTTCCTGTTGAAGATCGAGCGTCGACAGCTGGAGGAGGCGTATCGCCTGCTGAAGCTGCGGCGTCATGGTCAACTGCTGACCGAGCTTGAGCTGTAGAGACAACTTCATGGTTGCGAGTGCTTTGTCCGGGCTTGAATTGTGGGGTTACCGGGGGCGTTACTTGATTATCGCCTAGCAATCATCATGCCGATAGCGCATGAGTTTTGCAATACGGATTTTGCATGACGGGTGCGCTGGTGTGCAAGCAGGGCAAGTTGGCAAACGCTGGCCATCAGTAGCGGAATTCGTGCCCGAGATAGACATCGCGCACCTTCTGGTTGGAAAGGATATCATCGGCCGCTCCCTCCGCGATGATGCGTCCCTCACTGACGATGTAGGCTTTTTCGCAGATATCCAGTGTTTCCCGGACGTTGTGATCGGTGAGCAGCACGCCGATTCCGCGCTCCTGCAGGTGGTGGATGATTTCCTTGATATCGCTGACCGATATCGGATCCACGCCGGCAAAAGGCTCGTCCAGCAGCACAAATCGTGGTTCGGTGGCCAGCGCGCGGGCAATCTCGGTGCGACGGCGCTCGCCACCGGAAAGCGCCATGCCTTTGTTGTCCCGGATGTGGTTGATGTTGAACTCCTGCAGCAGCGACTCCATGCGCTGTCGGCGTCCATTGCGGTCGAGATCCTTGCGGGTCTGAAGTATCGCCATGATGTTTTCGGCCACTGTCAGATTGCGAAAGATAGACGAGTCCTGGGGCAGGTAGCCCAGCCCGTAGCGCGCGCGCACATGCATGGGTTGGCGGGTCAGATCAGTGTTGTTGACACGAATTGCGCCGCGATCTGCGCGGATCAGCCCGACGATCATGTAGAAACAGGTGGTTTTACCGGCCCCGTTGGGGCCCAGCAGTCCAACAATCTGGCCGCTGCCAACGCTGATTGAAACATCACTGACGACCTGTCGGCCTTTGTAGGCTTTGGCCAGATGCTGTGCAGTCAACAGGTCCATCAGTCAGTTCTCGGAGCCAGCACGCCGCTGCAGGGGCCGGTGGATTCGGTGGTTTCGGATTCCAGGAAATGCCTGATCAGGACACATTGCAGTGCGGTGCGGCCGCTGGTGAATCTGGCGTCGCCGATGAATTCGATAATAGTCTGCTGGGGGTCACGGCTGCGATCCAGGTAGTACACAATGCTGTCACTGCTGCCCTGGACCATGTCGGCATCGGCGGCCAGACGTCGCTCAAACCGCGCCGGCGCGCCTTCCACGGTGACGCGCAGGATATCGCCGGTTTCCGGGTCCTGTTCCAGTCGTGCCGTATCGCCCCAAAGCTGTGACTCACCCTGGCGTACGTGTACGTTGCCCCGCAGGGTAGTGACACGCATGCCGTCAATGTTTTCAATGGTACCGCCTCCATCGGAGCGATACTCGATATCTTCGCCGCTGTCCACCTGAGCTGCAATGGTTGCTGTTGCCATCAGCGGGAACAGGCAGCACAACACAAGGCCGGCCAGTTTCACGCAGTGCCCGATGGCAGAGCGGACACTGGCAGTCTTGTCATGTGCAGACAGCTCAGCGAGCCTGTTGATCATAATATCGGCCTTCAAGGTCGGAGAGGAATGTGAGTCGATCCAGCGACAATTCGGCGATCACGCCGGTGGCCTGTTGCTCAAAGCCGTTGCCGCTGATGTAGACACGCTGGTTGGTACGCAGTACTTCGGCATCGGGCTCGATGATCAGGAATCCGGTCTGCATACGCATCAGAAAACCGGATTCATCACTGTGAACCACATTGACGCGATTGATAAGCTCCATGCGCTCGATACCCGATACGGTGCCGCTGTTGCCCAGGATGCGGCCCTGATCCGCGCTCACATCCCAGCGCTGAACTGCGTTGTCAAACAACCGGATGACCGGGCGCGTGAGTTCGGTTCGGGCCGTGCCAAACGTCATCTGGCTTTCGGCCTGCACGGTGTATTCAAGCTGTCCACTTTCACCATACAGCGATGTGTGTATGTCGCGGGCAAAACTGTCATGAAGTGTTTCCTGATCCAGGTCCGAGGTATCCACCAGAATGGCGTTGTCCTGCTGCCAGGGTTGAAGCAGCAACACGACCGCAGCGGCTGCTCCGGCAATGGCGGCGATGTACCAGCGTTTTTCCAGTCTGATCATTGTGTCTGGCCCTGTACTGATCGTGGCGGATTACAGAAACTGTGCAATCGCCACCTCGTAGGCGCCCTGCGCCTTGAGCAGGAAGTCTGCCAGCTCCCGAACGGCACCGCAGCCCCCGGGTTTCACGGTGCAACCCTGGGCGTAACTGCGCAGGGTCGGATGACCGTTGGGTACGGTGATACCAAGGCGCGCAGCCCGGATCGCCCGCAGGTCAGGCAGATCATCACCCATATAGGCCAGATGTTCCAGCTGCATGCCGGATGCCTCACAAAGCGCCAACAGGGCCTCACGCTTGTCTTCCCGGCCCTGGATCAGCCTGGTGATGCCAAGCTCCTCGGCCCGACGCGACAACATCGGCGATTGGCGACCGCTTATGATGGCCACCTCGATGCCGTTCTGCTGCAGCAGCTTGATGCCAAGACCGTCCAGGATGTTGAACTGCTTCAGTTCCTCGCCGCTGCTGGTGTAGAGCAGTTCACCGTTGGTCAACACGCCGTCCACATCCAGCACCAGTGTGCGGACCTCGCGTGCACGGGTCGTTATGTCGTCTATGCTGGTGAGTATTTGCATGTCAGGATGGACCACTAGACGACGTTGGCGCGTAAAAGGTCGTGCATTCGGATGATACCGTTCATCCGGTTGCTGCTGTCAACCACGACCAGCGTGTAGATACTGTTGTCCTGCATGATGCGCGCTGCTTCCGACGCCAGTGCTGTGTCCGCAATGGTTTTGCTGTTGCGTGACATAACCTCGTCCACAGCAATCCGCATGACATCATGTCCTGCATCCAGGGTGCGTCGCAGGTCACCATCGGTAAAAACACCGAGCAGGTCATTGTCTGATGAAATGACCGTGGTCATGCCCAGGCCCTTGCTGCTGATCTCATAGAGCGCATCGCGCAACAGGGTGCCGCTGCGTACGCTTGGAATGGCGTTTCCCGCATGCATGACATCGCGCACTCTCAGCAGCAGCCGTCGGCCCAGCCTGCCGCCAGGATGGGAGAAGGCAAAATCTTCCTGGGTGAAGCCGCGTGCTTCCAGCAGCGCCATGGCCATCGCGTCTCCCAGTACCAGCGCGACGGTGGTGCTGGCCGTTGGCGCCTGGCCCAACGGGCAGGCCTCCTCGGCAACACTGGCGTCAATGGCAACGTCGGCCGTGCTGGCCATGGTTGAGTCCAGATTGCCGGTCATGCAGATCAGCGGTACACCCTTGCGTTTGAAAAGGGGCAGTATGGCCAGGATTTCCGCGGTGGTTCCCGAGTTGGACAGTGCCAGCACCACGTCTTTTTCCGTGATCATGCCCAGATCGCCGTGGCTGGCTTCAGCCGGGTGGACAAACATGGCCGGGCTGCCAGTGCTGGACAGCGTGGCGGCGATCTTGCGCGCGATATGCCCGGATTTTCCCATGCCAGTCACCACGATGCGGCCCTGGCATTCAAGCATCAGCCGGCAGGCGCGCGCAAAACCCTCCCCGATACGGCCCGGCAGTGTGCCAATGGCAGCGTGCTCGATTTGTATGGTGCGCAGGGCGCTCTGGATGATCAGGTTGTCGTCGGGCATGGGGAGAGGGTGATTCCTTTCTCGGTGGTCTGTCTCGATGACGTGTAACGGTGGCTGGTCACAATTGCAGGTACATGATGCCAAACCAGCCGGCATAAATACACAGAAAGCCGATACCGCTGAGGCGCCCGATGGCGCCGCCCCGTTTGATGGCCAGGTAGCAGAGTGCAGACAGCAGCAGTGTCAGCACCAGCATCGCCGTGTAATCACGCCAGACCAGCATGGCATCAATCGGGCCGGGGCTGAGCAGACCGGGAAAGGGCAGCACGATCAGCAGGTTCATGATATTCGAGCCGATGATGTTGCCAATAGCCAGATCATGGTGGCCACGCATGGCGCAGGCCACAGTGGAGGCAAGTTCGGGCAGGCTGGTACCCAGTGCCACCAGGGTAAGGCCTATGATGGCGGGCGCCACCTGGAAGGTTTCTGCCACCGAGATGGCCGCGCGCACCAGCGCTTCGGCACTGAGTATCAGCAGTAACAGGCCAAAAATCAGCCAGGCCGCCGCGCGCCAGTTGCTCAGGGTGTCTGCGTCGGTCAGGTCGCTGTCATCGGGAATCACCGCACTGCTGCGGAAATTCACCAGGTAGTAGGCAAAAAAGGCAACAATGGCGATCAGAATCAGGCTGTCGACCACGCCCAGCACAAAATTGGCCATCAACAGACCGGTGATGGCGGTCACAAAGATCATGGCCGGCAGTTCCCGGCGACTCAGGCTGGCCGGTGGTGTCAAGGGTTTTATGATTGCAGCAATGCCCACGGCCACGCCGACATTAAAAATGTTCGATCCAATGGCGTTGCCAATGGCCAGTTCGGGTTCGTCGGCCAGCGCGGAGGCGGCCGAAGAGAATATTTCAGGAGCCGAGGTACCGAATGCGACAACCGTCAGTCCGATCACCAACGGCGACACTTCCAGATTGCGGGCCAGAGCGGATGCGCCGAAGACAAATTTGTCGGCGCCCCAGATCAAGCCGACAAAACCCAGACAGATTATGGTGATGTCTAGCAGCATGGTACCTGGTACAGCGTTGCCGGAATAGCAGGGCACCAATTAGACGAAGGTTTGTGACCGTTTGCAAGTAGTAATTTATTGACCGGCGCAATTGATGTAAACTCGGCCTCTGCCCTGAATCGGAGGAAAGCAGATGAATATTGTGCGTAGAGCCATACTGTTACTCGCGACAGTGGTATTTTTGCCAGTGGCCAGCCATGCGACTGAAATGTCGGCCGTGGAAGCTGCCGAGCAGGCTGTCACGTCCCTGCTTGAGCGCGTAGAGGAGTTGCGCCCGTACTATCAGTCGGACGAGGCGCGTTACTACGCTGGTATAGAGGAAGAAGTGGCAAAGTTTGTCGACTTCCGGGAAGTTGCCATTGGTGTCATGGCCCGGTTTTCCAGGGATGCCACTGATGAGCAGATCGATGCTTTTGCCGATAAGCTTCGCGCCACGCTGACCCGCTTCTACGGATCCGCGCTGGTGGAGTATGGCGGGCAGAGCATCACCTACCAGCCGCCGTCCGAGCCACCTTCTGATCCGGAGCAGGCGACCAATGTACGCTTGCAGATTTCCGGTGATGGCGCGCGCATCGAACTTCAGTCGACCATGTTTCTGAACGATGAAGGTGAGTGGAAGCTGCGAAACCTGTTTGTCGGCGGCATCAATCTGCGCAGGCAGTATCACACCCAGTTTGCGGCTCTCATGTCGCGGCACAACAATGACATTGACGCGGCAATCAATGCCTGGCAATGACATCCAACGTCAAGCTAACGGACTCTTATTTTGGACAGCAGTACTATAGAAGCGCTACTCAAGGCACAACTCCCCGATTGTGACGTCAGCGTCCAGGGCGGTGGTGGCAAGTTTCAGGTCACCGCCATCGGGGAGGTATTCGATGGGCTCAATGCGGTCAGACGCCAGCAGAAGATCTATCAGATATTGAACGAGCATATAGTTTCCGGTGCCATCCATGCGGTCAGCATGCAATTGATGACGCAGGATGAAGCCAGTGGTGCCGGTTGACCGGCTGTCGAATACACAGGACACATAATGGATAAACTGGTCATTGATGGTGGCGTCAGCCTCCACGGCGAAATCCGTATTGCCGGCGCGAAAAATTCTGCCTTGCCGATCCTGGCGGCAACACTGTTGACGGAAGAAACGGTTCAGATACGCAATCTTCCGCATCTTTTTGACATCACCACCATGCTGGAGCTGCTTGGCTGCATGGGTGTGGAGACGGTGCTGGATGAAAAGATGAACGTGGAAGTGAATGCGTCCACTTTGCGCCATGCCAATGCCCCGTATGACCTTGTCAAGACCATGCGTGCATCCATCCTGGTGCTTGGGCCACTGCTCGCTCGCCTGGGCCGGGCGGAGGTGGCATTGCCCGGTGGATGCGCCATTGGCAGTCGCCCGGTCAACCTGCACATTACAGCGCTGGAGAAAATGGGCGCCAACATTGTTGTGGAAGATGGTTACATCAACGCAAGAGTGGACGGGCGACTCAAAGGTGCCCATATCTTCATGGATGTGAGCACTGTGACCGGCACCGAAAACATCCTGATGGCGGCAACGCTGGCCGATGGTCGCACAATCATCGAGAACGCGGCACGCGAACCCGAGGTGGTGGATCTGGCGGAATGTCTGATTGCGATGGGCGCCCAGATCAGTGGACACGGAACCGACACCATTGTGATTGACGGCAAGAAAACCTTGCACGGCTGCAGTTACGCGGTGATGCCGGATCGTATTGAAACCGGCACCTATCTGATCGCGGCCGCGGCCACGCGCGGGTCCGTAAAACTCAAGGACACGCGTGCCGACATTCTCGAGGCAGTGTTGAGCAAGCTGGAAGAGGCCGGTGCCGATGTGCGCTCGGGCTCTGACTGGATTGAGCTGGACATGCACGGTCGCCGCCCGCGTGCGGTCTCCCTGCGCACCGCGCCCTATCCGGCATTTCCTACCGACATGCAGGCTCAATTCACCGCGCTAAATGCCATTGCTTCGGGTACCGGTTCGATTACCGAAACCGTATTCGAGAACCGGTTCATGCATGTGCATGAGATGAATCGCATGGGTGCGTCCATGCAGGTACAGGGTAATACCGTGATCGTCAAGGGTGTGCCGAAACTGAAAGGCGCGCCGGTGATGGCCACCGATCTGCGCGCATCGGCCAGCCTGATCATTGCTGGCCTGGTGTCCGAGAACCAGACGATAGTGGACCGGATCTACCACATTGATCGTGGTTATGAGTGTATTGAGGAAAAACTGCAATCACTTGGCGCGCGTATACGTCGAATGCCATCCTGATCCGCCACTGAAATTGTCACGCATTGAAGAAGCCAGACCATGTCCGCATCCGAATCACAGAACACGCTTGTCATCGCCTTGACCAAAGGGCGGATTCTGAAGGAAACCCTGCCATTGTTGGCCGCCGCCGGGATTCATCCGCTGGAGGACATCAACGAGAGTCGCAAGCTGATTTTTGATACCAATCTGCCGGATGTGCGCCTGATGGTGATTCGTGGCTCGGATGTGCCCACCTATGTTGAGTTCGGCAGTGCCGACATGGGCGTGGCGGGCAAGGATCTGCTGTTGGAGTATGGTGAGGGCGGGTTCTATGAACCTCTGGACCTGGAGCTGGCCCGGTGCCGACTCATGACGGCAGCGCCTGTGGGTGTGCCCGCGCCAGAAGGGCGCATGCGAGTGGCCAGCAAGTTTGTCAACATTGCCAAGCGTTACTTCGCAGCTGAGGGTATACAGACCGAAATCATCAAACTCAATGGTGCGCTGGAGCTGGCGCCGGCAATGGGTCTCGCCGACCAGATTGTTGATATTGTGGATACCGGGAACACCTTGCGCGCCAATGGCATGGAGCCGGTGAAACTGATTGCGGAGATCAGCTCACGTGTCATTGTCAACAAGGCAGCGATGAAGATGAAACACCGCCGCATCAGTGAGCTGCTTGAGCGGCTGGCCGATGCGGTGGCCCGGAACAGGTCCCGACAGAAGTAGCAGGGGATGATGCCATGACAGATACACTGACTATTGCCATGCTGGATGCTGGCACCCCGGACTTTGAAAAGTCGCTGGAGCGACTGCTTGACCGGGGTATGATTGATGACGCGTCTGTGTCGCAGGCTGTGGCCGCGATCATTCAGGATGTGCGCAAGCGAGGCGATGAGGCTGTGCTTGAGTACACCCGGCGGTTTGACCGCATTGAAGCCCCGGACATGTCAGCACTGGAGGTTGGTCGCGAACAGATGCAAACAGCCCTTGGGGGCTTGCCGCAGGCCCAGGCCGCGGCCCTGAATCTGGCTGCTGATCGCATCAGACACTACCACGAGAAGCAGGGCCTGGAGTCCTGGCAATACAGCGAGGCTGATGGTTCGGTGTATGGCCAGCAGGTCATGCCTCTGGAGCGTGCCGGTGTCTACGTGCCCGGAGGCAAGGCCAGTTACCCCTCGTCCATGCTGATGGCAGCCATCCCGGCGCGCGTGGCAGGCGTCAACGAGGTGATTGCTGTTGTACCCAGCGCCTGGACTGAAGACAATCGCCTCATTTTTGCCGCAGCGGCAGTCGCCGGTGTGGACAGGGTGTTCACCATCGGTGGCGCCCAGGCGGTGGCAGCACTGGCCTACGGCACACAAAGTGTGCCCCGGGTAGACAAGATTGTCGGGCCGGGCAATGTCTATGTGACCGCTGCCAAGAAGCAGGTTTTTGGTGACGTTGGCATCGACATGATTGCTGGTCCGTCCGAGCTGACCATCATCTGTGACGGGAAAACCGATCCGGACTGGATAGCGCTGGACCTGTTTTCCCAGGCCGAGCATGACGAACAGGCTCAGTCGATTCTGATCTGTCCGGATGCGGCGTACATTGAGCAGGTGCTGGCCTGTATCCGGCAGCGGCTGCCCACCATGGCGCGAGCTGACATCATCCGGGAGTCACTGAACCGGCGCGGCGCGCTGATCAAGGTGGCAGATCTGGACGAAGCGATTATGGTGAGCAACCGTATTGCACCGGAGCATCTGGAGCTTTCCGTCGCCGATCCGCAAGCCTTGCTGCCTGGTGTTCGGCATGCCGGTGCGATTTTCATGGGCCGGTACACACCCGAAGCGTTCGGGGACTACTGCGCTGGACCCTGTCACGTGCTGCCTACATCGGGCTCTGCCCGCTTTTTCTCGCCGTTGTCGGTGTACGATTTCCAGAAGCGCAGCTCGATTCTGTTCTGCGCACCCGAAGGTGTAGCGCCGCTGGCCGCCGCTGCCGAGGAACTGGCCAACAATGAGCAGCTGCAGGCCCACGCGCTGTCGGCTGCCTGTCGGGTGCGTAAAGTCTGAAGGCTTTGGCTTTGGCCGGGTGGGGCTACCTTGACCGCAAGGTCTTACTGGCTGAGATGGGTGCGGTACTGCGCGGTGCCTGTGCCCAATGTTACGGTGATGGTGCGATAGTCGCCGTTGCGGTAGATCCGCAGGTCCACCGATTCCCCAGGCGTTTTCCGGTTGATGCGCTCGATGGCGTTGATGACGCTGGTGATTGGCGCTCCATCAATGGCTGACATCACGTCGCCGGCGCGAACGCCAGCCTCTTCTGCCGGGCTGTCGGTATTCACCTGTTCGATCAGCAGGCCCTCGATATCCGGACGGCCGAAGAATTCCTGACTGGTCGCCGTGGTCAACAGCTCACCGGTAATCACACCCAGGTAACCCGGCGTTACTTCCCCGAACTCCATCAGCTGCTCGGCAACCAGCATGGCCTTGTTCACGGGTACGGCAAAACCGATGCCGTCAGAGCCGCCGGACTCTGAATAAATGAAGGAATTGATGCCGATCAACTCGCCATTGACGTTGATCAGCGCACCGCCGGAATTACCATAATTCATGGCAGCATCGGTCTGTATGTACTCTACGATGGGCAGACCGTCTCGTGGAATACCCAGGGCGCTGACAATTCCGTGGGATACTGACTTGCGGTTCATCAGGTCGCGCCTTGGGTACCCGATGGCCAGGACCTTGTCGCCAATTCGCAGCCCTTCCGAAGTTCCCACGGGAATCACCGGCGGCAGGTCGTCTGCCTGGATCTGCAGCAAGGCCAGGTCTGTGGCCGGGTCGGCCCCGACCAGTTGGGCGCGGGAAATGACGGTGCTGCTGAAGGTGTCGCCAAAATGCACTTCGATATCCTCGGCACCCTCGATGACATGCAGGGCGGTGAGAATATGGCCGTCTGCGCTGATCACCACGCCGGAGCCGAGGCTGTCCCAGAGGCGTTCGGAAGGGATGTCCTGCAACAATTCCCGGAAAACCGGCGGCAGTTGATCGATTGGCGGTAACTCGATCTGCTCCCGGATGGTGGAATGGATGCTGACCACAGAGGAAGCGGCGCGTTCCACCGCGTCGGCATACGAGTCCGGTTCGCGATCGTCCTGCCCGAGCGCTCGTAATTGTGCCAGTTCCTGCAACACACTTTCCTGCACGGTGCCCAGGCGCTCGATCTGCTGGTATTGCAGAAGAATGACCGCAAACAGGGCGCCGGCAATCACGGGCCAGCTGATGTACTGCAGTAGTTTTTTCATGTTATCCGTTGAACAGCCCTGACCATGGCATTATGCGAATAAACGCGGTCCATGTGAAGGTGAATCGTCAGAGGTTCCTTAACGGATGATTCTGCGATCCTTCATCAACGCCACGACCTGGTCCAGACAATCCTCGACGCTGAGGGCCGCGGTGTCCAGCTCCAGGTCGAGATTTTCCGGTGCGTCATAGGGGAAGGACACGCCCGGAATGTCAGGCGAATCAGTATTTTCCGCTGCGGCATACAGGCCACTGGGGTCACGCTGTTGGCAGACTTCCATGGGCGGGTTCAGATAGACGATGACACAGTTGTCCTTGCCGATGACTGACAGGGCGTGTTCCCGCGAATCGCGGTTGGGGGCTACAAAGGCAGCGCAGCAGATAAGTCCCGAGTCATTGAGCAGGCGGGCCACGCTGGCGCTGCGCCGCAGGTTCTCGGCACGGCCCTTCTGGTCGTGAGGCAGATCCTTGCTGATACCCAGGCGCATGGCCTTGCCGTCCAGTACCGTGCTGACCCGGCCCATGTCAAACAGGCGTCGCTCCAGGCCATGTGCCAGTGTGGACTTGCCAGACCCGGACACACCGATGAACATGATGGTTGCCGGCGTCTGTCCGTAACGTGCTGCGCGCTCGTCCTTGGTCACATGTGTGGATGCTGATTTGCCGCGCTGGCGCTGGGCAGCTGCCTCCAGATTGATCATGCCGGCACCGATGGTGACGTTACTCAGCCGATCGATGATGATGAACGCGCCCGTATGGCGGTTGCGATCGTAGCTGTCCACACAGACGGGCTGATCCACTGCCACATCGCAGAAGCCGATTTCATTCAGCTCAAGTGTCGGCGCGGGGCGCTGTTCCAGCGTATTGACGTCAATCTGGTGCTTGAGGCTCTGGATGCGGCCGGTCACGGTCTTGGTGCCAAGCTTGATGTCGTAGGCATGCCCGGGCAGCATCGCATCCTCGGACATCCAGACGACCGTGGCTTCAAAATTGCTGACTATGGCGGGCAGGTTGTTGCGATGCACAATCATGTCGCCGCGACTGACGTCGATTTCGTCCTCGAGTGTCAGCGTGATGGCCATTTCTGCGTGAGCAAGTTCCAGTTCTTCATCGTAGGTGACGATTGACTTCACGCGACTGGTCTTGCGCGATGGCAGTACCATGATGTCATCACCCTTGCGAATGACACCGGACGCCAGGGTGCCGCAGAAACCCCGGAAGTTGAGGTTTGGTCGGTTCACGTACTGGACCGGGAAGCGCACATCGTCGTGATTGCGATCCTTGGCAATCTCGACATTTTCCAGCAGCGACATCATGGTTGGTCCGCTGTACCAGGGCATGGATTCGCTGGCGTTGACCACATTGTCGCCGTTGAGTGCAGACAAGGGAATGAAATGGAAATCGGCCTCGGCCTGTTTCAGGTGTTTGCTGAATTTCAGGTAGTCGGCCTTGATGCTTTCGTAGACGTCTTCGCTGAACGCCACCAGGTCCATCTTGTTGATGGCGACCACGATGTGCCGGATACCCAGCAGTGACGTGATGAAGCTGTGGCGACGAGTCTGAACCTGTACGCCGTTGCGGGCGTCAATCAGGATCACTGCCAGGTCGCAGGTCGAGGCGCCCGTTGCCATATTGCGCGTGTACTGTTCGTGGCCCGGGGTGTCGGCAATGATGAATTTTCGTTTGGCTGTGGAGAAATAGCGGTAGGCAACATCAATGGTGATGCCCTGTTCGCGCTCAGCCTGCAGGCCATCGACCAGCAGGGCCAGGTCAAGCTCACCGCCGGTGGTGCCGGATTTGACACTGTCTGCCTTGATCGCGGCCAGCTGGTCTTCGTAGATCATCTTCGAGTCATGCAGCAGGCGGCCGATCAACGTACTCTTGCCGTCATCGACACTGCCGCAGGTCAGCAGGCGCAGCAATTCCTTGCGTTCGTGCTGGGCAAGATAGGCATTGATGTCCGAACTGATGAGATCCGATTGGTGTGACATAGTGCTTGAATCCGGAAAGTGTTGGGGTTCCTTGGCGGCAGGCATTATGGCTGCCGGTGTTCTCGGTCTGGTCCTTAACGCTGGTGTGTCAGAAATAACCCTGGCGTTTTTTCTCTTCCATAGAGCCGGCCTTGTCGCTGTCTATCAACCGGCCCTGGCGCTCCGAGCTGGTGGTCAGCAACATTTCCTGGATGATATCGGGCAGGGTATTGGCTGACGATTGCACCGCGCCGGTCAGTGGATAACAGCCCAGGGTGCGGAAGCGCACCATTTTGGTCTCCACTTTCATGTCGTCCGTGATAGGCATGCGCTCGTCATCAACCATGATGTCAATGCCATCGATGTTGACCACGGGCCTGGGCTTGGCGAAATACAATGGCACAATGTCGATGTTGTTCAGGTAAATGTACTGCCAGATGTCGAGCTCGGTCCAGTTGGACAACGGGAAAACCCGGATGCTTTCGCCCTTGTTGACCTTGCAGTTGAAAATATTCCATAACTCGGGGCGCTGGTTCTTGGGATCCCAGCGATGATGCTTGTCGCGGAAGGAGAATACGCGCTCCTTGGCCCGGGATTTTTCCTCGTCACGACGTCCGCCACCAAAGGCCGCGTCAAAGCGGTGTTTGTCCAGTGCCTGCCTCAGCGCCTGGGTTTTCATGATGTCCGTATGTTTTTCGCTGCCGTGCACAAAGGGACTGATGCCCAGTTTGACCCCGTCCTCGTTGGTGTGGACGATCAGGTCAAGACCGAGTTTCTTCACCTGCTCGTCGCGGAAACGGATCATTTCCCGGAATTTCCAGGTGGTGTCCACATGCATCAGGGGGAAGGGGGGCTTGCCCGGGTAGAAAGCTTTCATCGCAAGATGAAGCATGACCGAGGAGTCCTTGCCGATGGAGTACAGCATGACCGGGTTGTCGAACTCGGCGGCCACTTCGCGAATGATATGGATGCTTTCCGCTTCCAGTTGTTTCAGGTGCGTCAGGTTGTAGTCAGTCATGGTGAATGGTCTTTGTCAATGCACATGCCGCTGACCGCGATGGCGTGGAGCCACCGCGGTGCCAGACTGGCGAGTCAGGTGAAGCGTTACGCTTTCTCGGTTGTCGCGGTTTTTGCGGCTTTGGCAGTTTCCTCGCGCGGTTTTTCAAGCCCGAACTCCTCTGACAGAGCGCCGGCACGTGCCGGGTCCTTGCGGGCTGCGTAATCCTTGGGTGGCTCGGATTCAGTATTCGGCTGGCTGTTGTGGAACAGCTTTTCCTCGGTGGCTGGCAGCATCTTTCCAGCAACGTCCTCGGTACACAGATCCTGGGCCCCGGAAGCCAGGTGCTGGTAAACGTCCCGGTAGCTGTCGGTCATTTGCTGAATCAGTTCGGCAGTGGTGCCAAAGTGGTCACTTACACTGTCCCTGTAGGTATCGTGTTTCTCCCGCATGGCTTCCAGCTGGGATTCAAGTTCACTGATTCGGGCCGGGCTGCTGTTGCCCAGGCGACCGGCTATGACTACGCCAAGAACTGTTCCCGCAGCCAGACAAGCAAGTGCGATCAACCATACCATAAGGACTACTACCTCCACGTTTTGGGCTGGCCAGGAATCCGCCGCCCTGAAATTGATGGCGCAAGTATAGCGTGAAATCGCAGGCAAAGTCGCCCGCAATTTCCGGCGAATGGATCAGTCAGGCTGTTGAATGGCTGGTGCTGCCCCGGTACGGCAGTTAGAATGCCGCACTTTCCATGATGCATCGCGTTGCCGTCCAATCATGACCCCCAGCCAGCGTTATCAGCAGGACATCAGCAGTGGCGGACTGTTGCCCGATACGGCGCAGGCTGAAGCCATTGTGCATGTGCAGCGGTTGTATGACGAGCTGCTGGCACGCCATGGCAATGGCCGTCCGGCCGCCGGCCTGCTCGCCCGGCTGATGTCGAGGCGGCATCGTCTGCCGCCCCCGCGAGGGTTGTATTTCCACGGGGGCGTGGGTCGGGGCAAGACCTACATCATGGATACCTTTCATGAATGTCTGCCGCTGGAGCGCAAATTGCGCACGCACTTCCACCGTTTCATGCAGAAGGTGCACGCAGAGCTGTCCACGCTCAGGCAGCAGAAGAATCCGCTGGTCCAGGTCGCCGATCGTATAGCCGAGCAGGCGGTGGTGATATGTTTTGACGAGTTCTTTGTGTCCGACATTGGCGATGCCATGATTCTTGGTGGTCTGCTTGAGCTGCTCACCGAGCGCGGTGTGGTGCTTGTGGCCACCTCCAACATCCACCCGGATCGGCTCTATGAAAACGGGCTTCAGCGGGATCGCTTCCTGCCTGCCATCAAGCTGTTGCACGCCCACACAGATATTGTCGAGCTTGATGGCGGCGTGGACTACCGGCTGCGGGTGCTTCGGCAGGCCGCCATCTACTTCACACCCCTTGGGCCGGCAGCGGAAACGGAGCTGGCCCGAAGCTTCAATCGTCTGTCCCCCGAGCACGCTGCCCAGCGTGCGGACTGTAACCTGGAGGTGCTGGGGCGAAAGATTGCTGCCCGGCGTGTTGCCGATGATGTGGTCTGGTTCGATTTCGACCAGCTGTGCGGCGGGCCACGCAGTGCCTATGACTATATTGAGCTGGGCCGGGAATTCCAGGCCGTATTGGTGTCCAATGTGCCCCAGCTGGACGCCAGTCGTGATGACGCGGCCCGCCGGTTTGTCAGTATGGTGGACGAATTCTATGACAGATCCGTCAAGTTGATCATTTCTGCCGCCGTTCCGCTGCAATCACTGTATACTGGGCGGGAGTTGGCCTTTGTCTTTGAGCGCACCACCAGCCGCCTGCTGGAAATGCAGTCAGAGGATTATCTCGGGCGCCAGCACAAGGCCTGATTTTTTGTGCGTAAACAGGCTATAATGCTTGAAAGTTCGTGGGAGCTTGGGTAGTATTCGCGCTCCCTGAAGATAATGCCTTTCTGGTGGAGTTCAATGAAAACGTTTAGTGCCAAATCGCAGACCGCCGAGAACAACTGGCTGCTCGTCGACGCCGAAGGGCAGACCCTGGGCCGTATGGCTGCGGAAATTGCCAGCCGACTGCGCGGCAAACACAAGCCTGAGTACACCCCGCACGTGGATACAGGCGACTATATTGTTGTGGTCAATGCTGACAAGGTGCGCGTCACCGGCAACAAGGCGAAGGACAAGATGTATCACGCTCACTCCGGTTTTCCGGGCGGGCTGAAGTCCGCCAGTTTCGAGGACATGATGGCAAAGTCACCCGAGAAGGTGATCAAGCTGGCTGTAAAGGGCATGCTGCCACGCAGCCCCCTGGGTCGGGCCATGTTCAAGAAGCTGAAGGTCTATACCGGCACCGAGCATCCGCATTCTGCACAGCAGCCGCAGGCGTTGCAGCTGTAATCAGCGCCTGATGCCCCCAATCCAGCAAAGAGGTTTATCGAAAACGCTATGTCTACAACTCAATACTACGGCACAGGTCGGCGCAAGACTGCTACAGCACGGGTTTTCCTGACCAAAGGTAATGGCACCATCACCGTCAACAAGCGCCCGCTGGACGGATTCTTTGGCCGTGAAGTGGCGCGCATGATTGTGCAGCAGCCCCTGCAACTGGTGGACATGGCTGACAAGTTTGATGTCAAGGTGACAGTGCGTGGTGGCGGCAGCTTCGGCCAGGCCGGAGCCATTCGACACGGTATTACGCGTGCCCTGATGGAATATGATGAAGAGCTGCGTTCGCCGCTGCGCAAGGCGGGTTTTGTGACTCGCGACGCGCGCGAAGTCGAGCGAAAGAAAGTGGGCCTGCGCAAGGCGCGCAAACGCCCGCAGTTCTCCAAGCGCTGATTCCACTGGCACAGAGTACTCTTCTTACGGTCGAAGCCTGACCGCTCAAGAAATCAAAAGCGCTATCGCCCAAAAGGCCTGGCGCTTTTTTTTAGTTTCACGAAGACAAATGCTCAGGAGATGACACGGTGAGTGTAGACGGTACTGATTCTGCCCGAAGGCGATTTTTGCTTGGGACAACCTCTGTAGTAGGAGCGGTCGGCGTTGTAGGCGCTGCTGTCCCCTTTGTAGGTTCCTGGAGCCCGAGTGCGCGGGCGCGCGCCGCGGGTGCACCGGTACGAGTGGATATCAGCCGGATTGACGTGGGCAGCATGCTGGGGCCGATTCCCGCCTGGCGCGGCCGGCCGATTTTTGTTGTGCGTCGCACCCAGGAAGCGCTTGACGCCTTGCCAACCATCAATAACCAACTGCAGGATCCGGAGTCACGCAACCCCGAGCAGCCCGAGTACGCGCAGAACCTGCACCGTTCGCGGGACCCTGAGGTTCTGGTACTGATCGGGCTGTGTCCGCATCTGTTCTGCTCGCCGACACCACGACTGGCGATTCGCCCCGAGCCGTTCGAAGCCAATTGGAAAGGCGGTTTCTACTGCCCCTGTCACGGCTCCAAGTTTGATATTGCCGGTCGGGTGTACAATGGTTCACCCGCCTCCCGAAACATGCAGGTTCCACCCTACTATTACGAGACTGAGAACATCCTTGTGATTGGTGAAGACGAGGAGAGCGCGTAACCATGAGCGAAGCCAAGAAAAACGGTATTGTAGTATCTTCACTGATCGGACTGAGAGACTGGACCAACGAGCGACTTCCCATCATGCAGGCATGGGAAAAGCACATGAGCCAGTACTACGCGCCCAAGAATTTCAACTTCTGGTACTTCTTCGGTGTCCTTTCGCTACTTGTGCTGGTGATCCAGTTGGTATCCGGCATTTTCCTGACCATGTTCTATACCAACAGCGCGGACGGTGCCTTTGCGTCTGTTGAATACATCATGCGGGATGTTGAATTCGGATGGCTGATCCGTTACATCCATTCCACCGGTGCCTCGGCCTTTTTTGTGGTGGTCTATCTGCATATGTTCCGTGGCCTGATGTACGGCTCCTACAAGAAGCCGCGCGAACTGGTCTGGGTATTCGGCATGTGTATCTATCTGGTACTGATGGCTGAAGGCTTCATGGGCTACGTACTGCCCTGGGGTCAGATGTCGTACTGGGGCGCCAATGTGATCGTGTCACTGGTTGGTTCGATCCCCGTAGTGGGTCAGGACATGCTGGTCTGGGTACGTGGTGACTTCCTGATCTCCGACGCAACACTGAATCGCTTCTTCGCCCTGCACGTTGTTGCCCTGCCGATCGTGCTGATTGCCCTGGTTGTGTTGCACCTGCTCGCGCTGCACGAAGTGGGCTCCAACAACCCTGATGGCATCGAGATCAAGAAGAACAAGGGACCTGATGGCAAGCCGCTGGACGGTGTGCCGTTCCACCCTTACTACACCGTGCATGACATGGTGGGTATCGTGGTGTTCCTGTTTGCTTTCTGTGCAGTTGTGTTTTTTGCACCCGAGATGGGTGGTTACTTCCTGGAGCATGCCAATTTCGAGGAAGCCAACCCGCTGGTGACTCCGGAACATGTACCACCGGTGTGGTACTTCACACCATTCTATTCCATGCTGCGTGCGATCACGGTGCCGTTGTTCGGTATTGACGCAAGCTTCTGGGGTCTGTTGGTGATGGGCGGCGCGATTGCCATCCTGTTTGTGCTGCCGTGGCTGGATCGCAGTCCGGTCAAATCCATGCGTTACAAGGGTTGGTACAGCCGGACCGCGCTGCTGCTGTTCGTGGTGAGCTTCATCATTCTGGGCTACCTTGGCACCTTGGGCACGACCACCGGACGCATTGTGTTGGCACAGATCTGTACAGTGATCTACTTCCTGTATTTCATTCTGATGCCCTGGTACACAAAAATCGAGGCAACTTCGCCTGAACCGAGCCGCGTAACAGGCCGTTGGATCAGCACCAGGGCGCTGCTTGGCACCATCGCGCTGATCGCTGCCATGGTCCTGATTCCGCTGAAGGCAGTTGGTGCCGAAGCCAATGTCGAGCTGGATGATGTCCGCATGGATCTTCGAGATGAAGCCTCCCTGCAACGTGGCTGGAAGTACTATATGAACTACTGCCACTCCTGCCACTCACTGAAGTTCCAGCGTTTCGAACGTACTGCTGATGATCTGGGTATTCCGCACGATCTGGTCATGGAGCACCTGGTTTTTGGTGATCAGGCCATCGGCGAGCTGATGGACAATACCATGCAGGACCAGCACGGCAATGACTGGTTCGGTGTGGCACCACCGGATCTGACCATGATTACCCGGGCGCGTAGCCCGCAGTGGGTCTATTCTTACATGCGCGGCTTCTACAACGACGACGACCGTATTTACGGTGCCAACAATCGGGTATTCCCGAATGTGGGTATGCCAAACGTGCTGTATGAATTGCAGGGTGATGTATCGTGCACCAATAACGCGACGGACCCGGAAGATTGTGTGCTGGAGCCGGTAGGCAATGGTGCTGTGACGCCCGATGAGTTCGATCAGATCGTCTATGACATAACCAATTTCCTGCACTACACGGGTGAACCCATTCGTATGAAGCGTCAGGAAATCGGTGTTTACGTGCTGGGTTTCCTGGCAATCCTGTTCATCCTGGTATTCCTGCTCAATCGTGAATACTGGAGACGGATTCATTAAGGTCAGCGGAAGCGAGCAGAGGATCAAGACATGGGTGTAGTCGCCAAACGTTCTTCAATGACGTTCTATTCGGACGGGGCCAGCCAGTACAGCCATCGTGTGAGGATTGTGCTGGCCGAGAAGGGCGTCACTGTAGAGACAGTGAATGTTGATCCGGGCAATCCGCCGGAGGACCTGTCTTCCCTGAACCCCTACAACAGCCTGCCGACGCTGGTTGATCGTGATCTTGTGCTTTACGAAGCCAATATCATGATGGAGTACCTTGACGAGCGATTCCCGCACCCGCCGCTGTTTCCGGTCTATCCGGTGGCCAGGGCGCAAAGCCGCTTGTGGATGTACCGGATACAGCGCGACTGGTGTGCGCTGGCTGACAAGATTATTGCCGGCAAGGGTGGCGCAGCGACGCTGGACAAGGCTCGCAAGGAATTGCGTGAGAGCCTGATATCAATTGCGCCGATATTTGCCGAGAAACCTTACTTCATGAGTGATGAGTTCACCATTGTGGACTGCTGTGTCATTCCGATCCTGTGGCGCCTGCCCGCCATGGGTGTTGATCTGGGTAACCACAAGGCAGTACAACCTCTTCTGGAATATCGTGCGCGGCTGTTCGGTCGTGACGCAGTTAGAGCCAGTCTTTCCGAACAGGAAAAGGAAATGGTCTGATCGTTTACGGGCGCCCATGGCGCCCGTTTTCGATCCCGCTTTCCGCTCGCAAGCCGAAACTGATGGTGTTTCTATGTCTATGACGTCAAGTCGTCCCTATTTACTTCGCGCACTCTACGAATGGATTCTGGAGAACGATTGCACACCCTATGTTGTGGTCAATGCGTGGCTGGACGGGGTAATGGTTCCCCAGGAGTATGTCAAGGACGGACAGATTGTTCTCAACATCTCACCCACCGCCGTGCATGAATTGCAGCTGAGTAACGAGGCCATGCAGTTCAATGGGCGTTTTGCCGGTATTCCCACGCCGGTGTATGTACCGGTATCTGCCGTCATGGGCATCTACGCACGTGAGAATGGGCAGGGCATGGTGTTCGAGACTGAAAAACCAGCGCCTGAACCGCCACCGGCCAGCGACGCTGATGCCAGCGGTGACAATGTGGATAAACCGGCGCGAAAGCCTGGGGACAAGAGCGAGCGGCCGTCATTGCGCGTGGTCAAATGAGGTGGCGTCAGCCCGGGTTGTGGGGCTGATAGTGCCTTGCGGGACACGCTCGAGTACGTCCCTGTATCGCTCTGCGCTGGCCATCCATGGCCAGCGAAGGTCCCGCAAGCCACTATCAACCCCAAACCCTGAC